>NZ_PPTR01000009.1 GCF_003339845.1 Gordonibacter sp. 28C | reverse complement strand
GCTCCAAGAAAGAGATGAAGCGATACTTAGATGGGGTAATGCAGTCTCATGGCACGAGCTTCACACAACAGGTCCCTACCGTATTGATTACGATTAGACTCAAGGTACAAATTTTGGCCTATAACCCCAAGAATCCCGCAGGTTTCGCACGGTTCCGTGACGGCCCGATTACGGTCGTCATGCAAGGTCGCGGCTGTAGAATGATCGAACGGAACGCAGAGGCGGCGCGGTGCCACATCCCTCTCCAACCTTATCCCCTCTTGCAGGGCGAAACGGGAGGAGGTGGCAGCCATGACCGATTTGGTTCTTATTGCGGCAGCAATCCTCGAGCTGATCGTCAGCGTGGTGAACTTGTCCACGGCTCTTATAGAAAAGCTCCCAATCCGCAAGGACGAGGAGCTCCCCAAATAAAACCAAACCGCCTAAGCGATCCGAGGATCGTGGGGAGTTCACAGCTCCCTGCGATCCGCCTGTATTGTAGCAAAATCATTCATGCAATGCCACTTATATCGAGAGTAAATCGTAAGCGGAATTGCTGGGCGTGGAAGGTTGTTGAGCGCAATTGCGAAATTACGGGAGCCTCCCGGTTGCTTTCCCCGCCGTTCTCCCCCTTCTCTCATTGCGCAACGGTGCCCCGGTTGCAGCACCGGGGCACCGTCGGAGGAGGGAGCGGCAGGCTCGGACGAAAGAGGGAAAGGGGCCGAGCCGCCGCGCGAGTCGATTCACGGCTCGGGCGGCGCGAAGGGGAACGCGCCGCCCGGAACCTGCTCAGGGGGTTTACGCCTGGCCGGTGGCGGCCAGCATTCCTGCTCGGCGGCCGAACGTCATGGTACGACCTGCGGCCAAACCGGTGAACAGGTTGGGGTAGCTCACGCTGAAGAAGCCGCCGGAGTCGTTGCCCACCATATACAGGCCGTCGATCTGCTCGCCGGCCTCGTTGACCGGGTGCATGTCGGTGTTCACCGGGCATCCGTCGATGGTGGCCAGGAACCAGGCGCCGGTGCGCACGCCATAGTAGGGAGGATGGTTCAGCTTCGTCAGGCGGTACGCCTCTTTGTTGTAGTCGTCGTCCTTGCCCGCATCTGCGAATCCGTTGTAACGCTCCCACGTGGCAACCGTGTCCTCAACCGGCAGGTTCAACTTCTCGGCCAGCTCCTCCATGGTGTCGGCCTGCTGGATGTAGCCCGCCTCGATAAGCGCCTCGAAGTCGCTCGCCATCTTCGTGATGGGCATATTAGACGGCGCGCCGTTGTCGAAGGGATACAGGCGGCAACAACCCACCTCGTTGATCTGACGCACCTGCTCCGCGTAGTCCGAATCCCAAATATCCACGTAGGTATGGTACGGCTGCATGAACGCGGAATGCAGCATGTAATCGTACGGGCCGCTTTCGTTGCAGAAGCGCTTGCCGTTGAGGTTCACCTTGAGGAAGGGTTGCTCACCGAACCAGAACCATTTGCCGATCAGGTCAGATCCAGCCACTTCGTCGGGCTTGCAGCATGCGCGGTTGAACGTGACGGCGGCGCCGATGGGGTCGATGGTGGCGCCGCACCACATAGCGGCCTTGATGCCGTCGCCCGTGCAGCTGCCGCCCACCGGCACGTTGATCTTCAGGCGGTTGTTCCATGCCTGGCGCGCCTCTACCATCTCGGTGTTCGCCACGTAGCCGCCGGTGGCCAAGATGACGCCCTTGCCGGCGTTTACGCGCACGTAGTGCTTGTCGCGACCGTCCTGGCAGACGACGCCGGTTACGCGACCGTTCTCGTCCTGCTCGCATTTCACCAGCATGGTGTCGTAGCGGAACTCGGCGCCCTTCTCGATGGCGTAGTCGCGCAGCGTCGTTCCGAACGTCACCTCTTTGTCGTCGGTCAGCTTCTCCGGGCTGTGGCCCGTGGCCCACGCCTTGTCGCGCGCGCCTTGGTCGGGCGTGCCGATGGAACCTTCGAAGCGCATGGCAAACTGGCCGTCGCGGGTGACGATGTCGGTCAGCCAGTCGATCATGGCACCCGATTCGTCCGCCCACAGCTTGACGAGATCGTAGTTCACGAAACCGTTGGCGTAGCGGACGATGTCCTCCATGGCCTCCATCTTGTCGATCTGGAACTGGGGGTATTCGGCGAACGACTCCAATTGCAACTTCGAGTCGATGGCGCCCAGATCCTCGCGCGGCGTGGCGATGGCGCTCATTTGCTCGATTCCGAGCACCTTCGCGCCGTTCTCGGCAGCCGAGATGACGGCGGGCAAGCCGCCGGTGCGGCACCCCACCACCACGACGTCCACGTCGATGGTTTCGGTGATGGCGGACTCGGCGATCTCGGGCGCGCTCCCCAGCCAGCTGGGCGTGCCCGGACGCTGCGTTGCGATGTTCTTGGCCTCGTCGGCGCTCACATAGCCGTTGCCGCATCCGGCAAGCGCACCGGCGGCAACCGCGCCCAGCGCCGTGATGCCCGCCCCTTTGAGGAAGCTGCGGCGAGAAACGTGGTTACTCATGGGTGGCCTCCCATCCTTCGGGCAGGTTCAGGTCGTGGCACTTGGCGCAGTACAGCTCGCTCGTCTCGTGGACCTTATGGCAGTCGCTGCACTCCAACGCATTGTCTTGATGGCTTGAGTGCGGGTTGTACTTCTCGTCGTTGCCCTCGAAGCCCCACGTGCTGGCAACCACGTCCTGCATGTCGTGGCAACCGCTGCGCGCGCAGAACTCCTCGGTGGCGAATTCCTTGCCCGTGGCCAGCATGCCGTCCTCGCCCACGGGATAGCTGTCGGACGCCCATGCCATAACCTCGGAAACCTGCGTGGTGAACTCGGCCTCGTGGCAGCTCAGGCACGTGTCGCCCGCCGCCGCATGCTGCGTGACCAGCTTGCCCGGGTCGCCCTCGCCGTAGCTTTCCACGTACCTGTCCATAGGGCTGTGGCAAACGGCGTTGCAGAAGCTGGGCTGCTCGTGCCACACCCACGCCCCGATGCCGGCCACCAGCACCACCGCCACGATGACGCCGGCCACGATCCAGCCGCGCTTCGAGCGCTTCGCTGGCGGTGTGTCCGGCGTACGGTCGGACGCCTCTTCCGCCGCAGCGGGAGTCGCGGGCTCCGCCGGGCTCTCACCCGACGCGCCGACCGCGCCGTTCTTTTCGTCGACCATGTCCTCCTCCTTCTTCCTTTCGATGGCTCCTTGGCTCGCATCATGCACGCCCCACCGCGAACTGACCATTACCCCCGTGGGGGCATTTCGGCGTTTCCGCTGTTGGAAAGCGTGCGATACGTCTTACTGCCGATGAGGGAAACGCGTCGTTTGACAGGTGCGTTCCGGCGGCCTTTCGCTTTGGCAGCCGTGGGCGCCTGATCGCCGCAACGCCCTCAAGCGGAGATACCATGCGGTCACGGATTGAGGCTTTGAACGCGCTCGAAGATGCGCAGGCATCCGCGCCGCATGTTTTTCAAGAGGCTTTCGCGAGCCGCGCAAAAAGCCCCGCGAAAGTTGACGAAACCGTGACTTTTTAGCACTCTAGGCTTGACAGTGCTAATGCAACGATTTATAACGTACTCGTACAGAAAATCATATAGATAGAGGCTTAGGTTTTCTAAATCGGTTTTGTTCCGAAACGCGGGAGACCGGCCCCGCACACGACACGTAGGAGATGATCGTTATGGCAATGATGGTACCGATGAGAAGGAATCGCAACCTGCTGAGCGAGCTGATGACCGATCCGTTCGACGCGTTCTTCAACGCCGCCTCGGCGCCCATGCAGGCGATGCAGAAGATGTCGCCCACGCTCATGCGCACCGACATCAAGGAGACGGACGCGGGCTACGAGCTGACCATCGACCTGCCGGGCTTCAAGAAGGACGACGTGCAGGCCGAGCTGAAGGACGGCTACCTCACCATCGCCGCCCAAACCCAGAGCGAGTCCGAGGACAAGGACGAGGAAGGCACGTTCGTGCGCAAGGAGCGCTTCAGCGGCAAGTGCAGCCGCACGTTCTACGTCGGCGAGGACATCGAAGACGACGATATCAAGGCGAAGTTCGAGGACGGCGTGCTGAAGATCGCCGTGCCGAAGAAGCAGGAGCAGCCCAAGCTGGAAGAGAAGAAGACCATCGCCATCGAGGGCTAACGCCCCGCTTGCGATACGGAACCCGCTTCGCGCCGAAACTCGGCGGCGCGCAACGCGAACCACCCCGGAAGGCGGCCGATCGGCCGCCTTCCTGCTATGATGGTGAAAACCGGTTTGCTGCGGCATTCGGCAATGGCGAGCCCTTCGCAAGGCCAACCTGAGCGGCGAGGAAGGAAGCGCATATGGACGACGAAACGCGACGAGGGATCAAGACGTTCCGCCGGTGGGTGGACGACGCGCCGGCCGGCGGCATGGTGTTCTTCGGCGGCGCGGGCGTTTCCACCGAGAGCGGCATCCCGGACTTTCGCAGCCCCGACGGGCTGTACGCTCAGAAGTACCCGCACCCGCCCGAGCAGATGATCTCCCGCAGCTTCTTCGACGCGCGTCCGCGCGAATTCTTCGACTTCTACTGCGACCGCATGCTCGCGTTGGACGCGCAGCCGAACCAGGCGCACCGCAAGCTCGCCGAACTCGAGCGCGCCGGCACGTTGTCCGCCGTGGTCACGCAGAACATCGACGGCCTGCACCAGAAAGCCGGCAGCTCCAACGTGCTCGAGCTGCACGGCAGCGTGCTGCGGAACTACTGCATGGATTGCGGCGCGGCGTTCTCGGTGGACGAGCTGCTGGCCCAGCGCGAACAGGCCGAAGACGGCGTGCCGCGTTGCCCCGCCTGCGGCGGCATCGTGAAGCCCGACGTGGTGCTGTACGAGGAGGCGCTCGACGAGGGCACGCTCCAAGCGTCGGTCGACGCCATCGCGTGCGCCGCGCTCATGGTGGTGGCCGGCACGTCGCTTGCGGTGTATCCGGCGGCGGGGCTCCTCGACTTCTTCCATGGCGATCACCTGGCCATCGTCAATCGCACCCCCACCCCGCGCGACCGCCAGGCCGACCTCTGCCTCGCCGCGAACGTCGGCGAGGTGTTCGACTTCTGACAGCGCGACCGCTTACCTACCGTGAGCGAATGCTTGAGACATTCGCCGACCCGCAATTTCGATCATAAGGAGCTCTGCCCATGCCAAGCGCCACCCCCACTCCCACGTTCGTCGACCTGCGCCAGGTGTCCGACGGTTGGATCAAGAAGTACGTGCTGACCTACCGGCTGCCCGACGGGTCGAGCTACGAGTACGAGAGCGCCTCGCGCAAGTCGCCCGATGCGTACCGCCGCGAGCTTGAAGGCAACGCCGCAGGCCGAAAGCCGTCGGCCGACGCCGTGTGCATCGTGGGGCAGACGCCTGACGACGAGCTGCTGCTCATCCGCGAGTTCCGCTACCCGCTGAACAGCTGGTGCATCGCGTTTCCGGCGGGGCTCATGGAGGACGGCGAGGACTTGGCGACGTGCGTCGACCGCGAGTTGCGCGAGGAGACGGGCTACGCGTTGCGCGCCGACTTGGAAGCGGCGGCGCTCGACGCGCTGCCGCAGCCGGGCTTCTCGTCCACCGGCCTCACCGACGAGACGGTGCACGTCGTGTTCGCGCAGGTGGAGAAAGCGGCCGATGCACAACCCGAGCCGTCCGAGTTCATCGAGCCGTTCCTGCTACCCATAAATGACGTCCCCCGCTTCCTTGCCGAGAACGCCACGCCCATCGGCACCCGCGCCCAGCTCGTGCTGGAGGCGTTCGCGCGCCGGCACTAAGGGGGCAGGACGCCGGAGGCGTGCAGAGCATTCCGCCGCAAGCCGTCCGGGCGACGTGACCAACTGCGAACGCACGGTGATTCAATAACCTTTTCAAGATAAGGCGCCGACCGGAGCGCTTCCCTTCCCTGTTCTATACTGCTCGAAGACCGCAGAGCGCCGTCCCCGCCCTGCGATGCCCAGCCGAGGGGAAGGGGTCTTCCATGTCGGACGCACCAGCCAAGAAGGAGAAGAAGCAGCGCGAGCCGCTTTCCTCCTACAGCATCCTGTTCATCATCATCATCGTGGTGGGCCTGGCCACCGTCGTGTGCTCGTTCATCACGCCGAGCGTGTCGGCCGCAACCCTGCCTGAAATCCTCGATTCGTCGGTGGAGGGCCTCATCGACGCGGCGGAGATATCGTTCTTCCTGCTCATCCTGGGCGGCTGCCTGGGCATGGTGACGAAGATCGGAGCGCTCGACGCGGGCATCACCGCCCTCGTGCGCAAGATGCACGGCCACGAGCTGCTGCTCATCCCCATCATCATGGCCATCTTCGCGCTGCTGGGCAGCTCGTACGGGTTCTGCGAGGAAGCCGTGCCCTTCTACGCGCTGCTGTCGCTGACCATGGTGGCGGCCGGCTTCGACACCATGGTGGCCGTGGGCACCGTGCTGCTGGGCGCGGGCGTGGGCTGCCTGGGCTCCACCGTGAACCCGTTCGCCAACGGCGTGGCCATCGACACGCTGAAGACGGCGGGCATCGAGGCCAACCCCGGCACCACCATCGTGCTGGGGTTGGTGCTGCTCGCGGCGGCCTACGCGTTGGCCGTGTTCTTCGTCATGCGCTACGCGCGCAAGGTCAAGGCCGACAAGGGCTCCACCATCCTCTCGCTGCAGGAACAGCACGCCATGGAGCAGGCGTTCGGCACCGAGGCTCACGAGGGCGAACAGGCGCAGGCCGGCGAGGCCCTGCCGCCCATGACGCGCACGCAGGGAATCGCGCTCGCGCTGTTCGGCCTGTCGTTTTTGGTCATGATCGTCGGGTTCATCCCGTGGCAGAACTTCGGCGTGGACTTCTTCACGCTGGGCGGCGTGGCGGGCGAGGACGGCTCGTGGGCCGTGCTGCCGTGGAGCGCGTGGATAACCGGCGCGCCGCTGGGCGAATGGTATTTCAAGGACGCGTCGGTATGGTTCCTCGTCATGTCCATCGTTATCGGCGTGGTGGCGCGCATGTCCGAGCGTCAGATCGTGAACGCGTGGATCGACGGCGCCGCCGACATGGTGGGCGTGGCGCTGGTGGTGGGCCTGGCGCGCGCCATCTCCATCCTCATGGCCTCGACGCATCTGGACGTCATGATCCTCGACAACGCCTCGCAGCTGCTGGCGGGCTCGAGCGCCGTCGTGTTCGCGCCGGTGTGCTACCTCATATTCCTGGGGCTGTCGTTCATCATCACGTCCACCTCGGCGCTGGCCACGCTGTCCATGCCCATCATGGGCTCGCTGGCGGCGTCGCTCAACTTCTCGCCCGACGTCATGGTGATGATCTTCGTGGCGGCGAACGGCTTGGCGAACCTGTTCAGCCCCACGGCGGCGTTCCTGCCCGGCCTCATGATGGCGAAGGTGGAGTATTCCACGTGGCTGAAGTGGGCGCTCGTGCCCATCGTCGTCATCGGCGTGGCCAGCGTGGCGATACTCACCGTGGCCATGATGGTGCTGTAGGTGTACGTGCGCGCATCACGCTGCGCGCACGCCCTCGCTACCTCGCCCGCACGCGGGCGTGGATGCCGCCGCGCAGGTTCGGGACGCCCTGGGCGGGATCGAGGTTCCAGTCCGCGTCGGGGAACAGCATGCCGTCGTTGTGCAGGTTGGCGGCGCTCAGCCCCGCCGCTACGCCCTGCGCCGCCTCGGGCTTCCACCAGCCGTGCGGCACGCGCAGCGTGCCCGCCGGTTGCGCCTCGTCCAGCTTGGACAGCAGCTCCACCTGGCCGTACGCCGTTTCCACCACGCACCAGGCGCCGTCGGCCACGCCCTCGCCGGCCGCGTCGGCCGGGTTGATGAAGAACTGCGGCTCCGGCTCCTGCGAGCGCAGGGCCTCTATCTGGTGCAGGTTCGTGTTGTACGACTTGCGCTCGCGAAAACCCGCGAACACCTCGTAGGGGTACGTGCCCGCAGGACAGGCGTCGCGTCCGGGATCGGCGGGTTCCTCGTAGGAGGGCAGCGGGTCGAAGCCCAAGTCGGCCAGCACGGAGCTCGCCAGCTCCACCTTGCCCGACGGCGTGACGAACCGGCCGAGCGCCACCGGGTCGTTCTTCGCCCTTCCCTGTTCGACCAGCTCGTCCCACGTGAGGCCGAGCGGCGCCAACCGGTAGTCGTACAACTCGTGCTCGTCGCGCCAAGGGAACCGCTCGGCGAAGCCCAGGCGATCGGCCAGCCCCTTCACCACGTAGTACCAGTTCTTGCACGCTCCCACCGGCTCGCGGAACGCCTGCCCGCACGAGAAGAACGGAGCCGAGTCGAACTGCGACCCCAGCACGTCGCGCTCGGCCCACATGTCGCCGGGCAGCACGTAGTCGGCCAGCTGGGCCGTCGGGGTCATCCAATGCTCGAAGGCCACCACCAGGTCCTGGTTCATGAACCCGTCCACGATGCCCTGCTGCCCGGCGTAGCTCATGACCGTGTTGTTCGCCACGGAGAACACGGCCTTCACCGGATAGGGGCCTTCGCCGCGCATGGCGGCGAACAGCGCGGCAGGGTCGCAGGCGCACGACTCGCCCAGGATGTCGGGCTCGTAGGGAACGCCCTCGCGCGCGTTCGCCTCGCGGTAGAGGTCCGACGCCTCGAACGTGAGCAGCGGATGGATGTCGCGACCCAGCTGCAGGACGCGCTTCTCAGGCGGAAGCAGGTCGAACGCGGCCAGTTGGGCGTTGGTCAAGCCGCCCAGCGAGGGGCCGAACACCGTCTCGCTCTTGTTCAGAAAGCCGCAGATGGCCCGCAGGATGCATTGGCATCGCAGCATGGACGTGGAGTTGCGCTGCATGTCGCCGACCACGCCCCACGGTATGATGGCCGCCTGCGACCGCGCGTACACGTGCGCCGTTTCGCGGACGAGCTCGGCGTCGATGCCGCAGATCTCGGCCACGCGCTCGGGCGGATACTCCGCCACCCGCGCGGCGAGCTCTTCGAAACCGATGCACGAGCCTTCCACGAACGCGCGGTCGTACAGGCCCTCTTCGATGACGACGTTGATCCAGCCCAGCAGAAGCGCGGCGTCGGTGCCGTAGCGGATGCGCAGGTGGTAGTCGGCCCGCTTGGCGGTGTCCGTCTCGCGCGGGTCGACCTCGATGAGCACGGCCCCGCGATCGAGCGCGGCGCCCAGAGCCAGGTACTCCACGGGCCAGCGCTCGCCGTCGCGATCTTGGCCGAAGTAGACGATGCAGTCGGCGTGCGCCCAGTCGGCCGAGGCGAACCAACCGTACGTGGCCCGGTGCACCTGCGCCGTGTTGCCCATGCACAGCTGCGTGGCCGCCGTGTAGTTCGGCGTGCCCAAGCAGTTCATGAAGCGCCGCGTGATGCCGCCGAACCCCATGTTGGTGGGCATTTCCGCAAAAGCCACGGCCTCGGGCCCGTAGTGCGCCACCACCGCCTGCAGCCGCTCGGCTATCTCGTCGAGCGCCTGGTCCCAGCCCACTTCCCGCCACTGCGCCTCGCCGCGTGCGCCCACGTTCTTCAGCGGAACGGTCACGCGGTCGGGATGCAGCCGGTATTCGTCGATCAGGCCCGCCTTGGAGCAGATGGCGGGAACGTCGGGGCTCGCAGGCAGCACGCGCATTCGCTCCCCGTCGAACTCGGCCTTGACCGCGCAGCGTCCGTCGCAGAACGCGCAGGTCGAATACTTGGTTTCCATGGTTCCCCCTTGCGAGTTGCATTTCGTAGACGCAACCCCCTGATGGTCAGAATATACGCGCGTTGAACCCCGAAGGCAAGCGCCGCCGTCAAGCGAGGCGCGATGTCACCAACCTGTTAAGCGAGACCTGTTCCTCGGCGGCTTCGATGGCCAACCGTCGGTGCAACTCGGGCGGTATGCGCACTTGAAACTTCCCCGAATAGCTCTTGCCCGCGAGGGGAACCGGCGGCTCCTCCCCCGAAGCCTCCATATCGGCCACCGCCTCGTGGGCAAGCGCACGCATACCCTCCAAAGCCTCGCCCGGCGTTGGAGCGAGCCACGACATCGACGGCAGCTCGGCCGCCGTCCCCACAAACTCGCTGTCTTCTTCGGACCAAACGACGCGATACGCATATCGATCGGCGCAGTTCATATCATTCGACCTCCGCCATCCTGTCGACCGCCTTCACGATCTGCCTCACTTGATACGCCTTCGCCATTCCATGATCGTTCTGAATGTTCACGCGCGGATCTCCGCTCCAAGGCGTGCGATAAACCCTGTGGGACGAACTTCTCTGCCGAGGCTCCCCGAACAGCACATCGCAAACATATGCTGCATCGGAAAACCTGATCCCTTGAGGATTCTTCCGCATGTCCTCTATAAGGCGCTCTGCTTTACTCATAATATAGTACCACTATTGATACTATAAAACAAATTGGAAAAATACAAACGCATCTTACATCACCGCCCCGGTCCGCTTTGAGCCTGTTTGACGAGTCGGCTGTCCCGGAAAACCGGTTAGGGCGATCCAACCTTCAGGGATCACTATATCGAACATTAGTTTGTATTTCAAGAGTCATGGGGTTGGCGGGCTTGCCATCAGCATCATGAAATGAGAACGAGAGGATGCTAGCGATCCCCCGACTCCATGGCGATGCTCTCGGATTCGCGCTCCAGCGCACGCAACAGTTCCGCTTGGGAATGCACGTCGAACTTGCCGTACAGGTTTCGCATATGGGTCTTCACAGTCGACGTGCTCACCACCAACTTCTCGGCTATGTACGGCGCGTGGTAGTTTTGAGCAAGGAGCACGAGGATCTCCCGTTCGCGAGGAGTCAGGCCGTAGCGCGCGCCGATAATCACGCACTGCTTCTCCAACGTCGCGCGCACCTCGTCTTTAGCCAGGCGCTGAGTCGTCTCGCGCGCGGAGAGCTGCTGCTGTATAACGAGAAACGCCAACGCTCCGCCACCCGCGAACGTCGCCAGCACCACGACGGTGGCCAAACCGATGAACGCCGGCAGCGCCATGCTGGAGTACAGGCCGGCGAACAGCGCCCGCGACCCTATCATGAGCGAAAACGAAACGAGCAAGGGCACCATAGGGTTACGGCGTTCGCCCTCTCTGAACAGAAACGGCGTCATCAGAATAAAGAACAACGTGACCTTGTACGTTGCATCGATGATGAGCACGTGCAAGAACCACAGATCAGCCGATGCTTGAGCCGTATAGAACGAGATGAACGTGATGGGCAGGACGAACAGCTCGTAGACCAAGATAAAACTGCGGTTCCACACGAAGCATATCACCAACATCACAACCATGCCGGCCACCATGATGCCGCAGCCGATGCCCGCTTGGATGAACGCCGTCATGGCCCCCTCGCCCTGCAGGCCCATCCACGACGACTGCAGGGACACTACCGGCCCGCGACACATCAGGGGCAGCACGATCAGCCCCACAGCGAGCAACCGGTCGCCCAACGTGGCGCACGAGAATCGCGGCAGAGGCTTGTCGAGCGACGCAAGCTTTGCGTCTTCGCCCGCGACAACCTCGGCTTCAGATAAGTCCCCCACGCCGCCGCGCTCTCCGCACGCGCGCACCGTTCGAGGACGGTACGCGACAAAGGCGATCAATGCAACCGCCGGCAGGACGACTAGCAGCATGCGCACGACATCCTGTGCGAAGAAGGCAAACGCCAACATGATGATGCCCGATGCCAAACAAGCTCCCGCCAACGTAAAAGCCGTTCGGCGGGCACCCAGCGCGATCAGGCGCTCGCTGAAGAACAGCACCAGCAAGGCGGTGCTCACCCGATATAGTATCTGAATCGCAAGCGCTGCCGACGCGTCCCTCTGGGAAGCAGACAGCACGAGAAACGTCATGACGGCCGCAAAACAACCGATCGCGGCGCGAAACGCCGTATGGTCGGTGGCGCGCACCCGCGGCTTCAACCGATACCAGAGCGCCACGGCCAGAACGATCAGAACTTCGCATACGTACGGAACGGGCGCGAACATCGAAAATTCCACGAGCTGCGCAGCCGGAACACGCTGCACCTCCAGCATAACGAGCGCGCAAGCCATCCCTATTACGGCAAGACCGACCCCCGGCGTGTATTTCAAGAACGTTCGCAGCATTTACCCTCCCTCCACGTTTATAGCAGAAAAGCTTGAGGCGCTGCGGGTGTGCCGGCAACTTCATACCGTTTGTGGTAGGAAAAAATTGCGCGCCCTTGGTAGGTTGGAAACCGTTCGAAGCCGTTCGGCGCATGCTCGCTACTCCCTCCCAAGCGAAGCACGTGCGGCGAACGGCCTTGAACGACCGAACGAAAGGAAGGAGAGGGAGCATTATGAGTATGAACCGCCGTGATTTTCTCAAAGGAGCTTTGGCCGCCGGCGTCGTGGGCGCAGGAGCGGGTCTCGCCGGATGCGCGCCGTCCGCCAAGGGCGGCGCAGGTGACGCCTCGTCCGCCGCGTATCCGGACGGGCTGATAGCCGCCGATTTCGACGCGTCGTCGGTTGTCATCGAACCCATCACCAAGTTCGACGAGGAAAAGACGTTCGACGTGGTGGTGGTCGGCGCCGGCACGGGCGGCGTGCCGGCAGCGCTCTCGGCGCTGGAAGAGGGCGCCACGGTCGCCGTGCTGCAAAAGGAGTCGAAGCCCATAGCGCAAGGCGGCACCTGCTCGGGCGTGCTTCTCGACCAAAGCGACGAGCAGGGTGTCATGAACTACCTGCAGGGCTATCTGGAGGACTGCCGCTGGCGCGCCGATCGCAAGCTCGCCGAAACGTACTGCAAGTATTCCGGCGAGGCCATCCGCTGGACGCAGGTGCGCACGGCCGAAGCGGGCTTCCCGCCCTACACGGTGCGTCCCACGGCGGTGACCGAGTACGACGACGGCAGCAAGTGCGCCCGCCGCAGCATCATGTTCGGTCCCAAGCCCTACAATAACGGCACGATGATCGAGCATTTGGCGGAGCTCGCGGCCAGCAAGGGCGTGGAATTTTTCTACTCCACCCCGGGCGTGCAGTTGGTAACCGACGAGAACGGCGCCGTGACCGGCGTCATCGGCAAGAACGGCAACAAGAACATCAAATTCAACGCCACGAAGGGCGTCATCTTGTCCACGGGCGACTACCAGAACAACCAGAGCCTCGTAGAGCGCTACTGCCCCGACGTGAAGGAGTTCGACCGCAAGCAGGCGAACAAGACGGGCGACGGCATCCTCATGTCCATGGCCGTAGGCGCCGGGTTCGTGCCCGTCGGCCATGCGCATATGATGCACGACTTCGATTCCGGCCCCATGTTCGGCGAGCCGTTCCTCATGGTGAACGAGGACGGCGAGCGCTTCATGAACGAGGACTGCGTGTTCGAGGAGGTGAACTGCGTGCTGCGCAACCAGCCGAAACCGGGTTGGTACTCCCAGATATTCGACGACGATTACGTCGCCCAGGTCACGGAATGGGGCGGCAAACCCACCGACCAGGAAAAGATGCGCCCCTACATGCCCGCCGTGGAAATGGACCGCTCGGCCGAAAGCGGCGCGAACGTCATCGAAAGCCTGATCGACACGCACTGCTGCGAAACGCTCGACGAGCTGGCCGAAAAGCTGGGCATTCCCGCCGACGCGCTCAAGGCGTCAGTGAAGCGCTACAACGAATTGGCGGATGCGGGCTTCGACGCCGACTTCGGCAAGCAGGCGAAGTATCTGAAGAAAATCGAGAAAGCGCCGTTCTGGGGCATCCATAAGCATGTGCGCGTGTCGGCGCTGTGCGCGGGCGTCACGGTGAACGAGAACTACCAGGCGCTACGCACGGACGACACGGTCATTCCCGGTTTGTGGGTGACGGGCTTCAGTGCCGGCCAGCTGTGCGGCAGCCCCGATTGGTCCATGTACCAAGGAGGCATGTCCGCCGGCCATTGCATCATGACGGGCCGCATCTGCGGCATCCAGGCGGCCACGGGCGGCAAGCTGGAATCGGCAACCCCCGTCACGGAAGCTGATGTGGAGGCAATCGCACACTAGAACCAAAGCCTTTTAACCGGTTGCCTGCACTATCTTCATGGCATCTGAGGCCAGCGCCCCGCATGGCGAGCCGCGGTTCGCGAGAGCCCCAGGCTCCCGATCAGATGCCATGAAGAGACGCCTGCTTCAAAACGCTTGCTGCGGTCGTCGCGCCGACCGCTACCGGTTGATCACCTGTATCTGCAGGCCCTCCATGACGTCGAGGGCCTTCTCGTGGAGCTCGGGGTCGAACGAGGCGGTGCAGGCGGCGTCGACGATGACCGGCACTTCGGGGCAGGCGGTCTTCGCCAACACGGCGTTCGAGATGATGCAGATGTTCGACACCAGGCCCACGATCTCAATGCTCGCGAACGGCGGCTTGCCCACCTCGTCGGCGGCGCGCTGCGACTGACGGCAGCGCTCGAAGAACGCCGCCGAGCCGAACGTCGGCTTGTAGAACACCGTGTCGGAATCGCGCATGAGCAAGGCCACCTCGCCGTACAAGTCGTGCCCGGGCGCGCCCTCCATGCAGTGCTCGACCGGCAGGTTCCTGCCCTCTTGCGTGTCCAGGTAGTCGCGATGATGCGTATCGAAGGTGAACGCCACGTCGTCGCCGGCCGCACGGTACGCGGCGATCTTCTCGGCAATGGGCTTTTCCAGTTTCTCGGCACCGGGGAAACCCAGCGCGCCGTCCACGAAGTCGTTTTGGAAGTCAACGACCAAAAGCAAGCGTTTCATGTCCCTTTTTCCTCCCCTTCCTCTGGCCGCCATTATCGTGCCGAAGGAAGCGAACGCACGTTGGAGCTCAGCCGATCGGCAGCGCAGCCCCCGCCAGAGGCTCTTCTCCGCGAACCTGCGCCAGTTGGCCCAACAGCCATACGTACTCGTCCTGCACGCGTCGGTACAGCGCCGCCACGGGCAGGCACGCCCGCCGCACCACGCGCATGATGTCGTCGTAGTCGCGCTCCATGACCTCGACGACAGCCTCGTCGATGAGCCCGCGGTCGCGCTGGTCGGCCAACAGCTCGAGCACTCTCTCCTTGGGATACGCCTCTTTGTAGCTGCGGGTGCCCACAAGCGCGCTCACGATGTCGGCCACCGCGATGATGCGATCGGCCTGCCGCAGGTTGGCGGCGACGAGGCCGCGCGGATACCCGGAGCCGTCGAGCTTCTCGTGGTGCCGCGCGGCCGCCAGGGCGATGTCGTCGGCCACGCAACCGGCCACGATGGACTCCGTCAGGCTCACGTGCGTGCGCATGACGGCCATCTCCCCTTCGTCCAGGCGACCCGGCTTCTCCAAAATGTCGAGAGGGATGCCGATCTTGCCCAAGTCGTGCAGCAGGGCCCCGCAGTACACGCGGCCGGCCTCGCCCTCGCCCGTCATCAGGCGACGCGCCAACTCGTAGGCCACCCACGCCGTGGTCACCGTATGCGTGACGGTATGGCGGCTGCGGAAGTCGATGACGTGCACGAGCATGTCCAGGAAGGCGGCGGCCGCTTCGGGCTCGGCAGCGTCGACGGCGCGGCGAACGGCGTCGTCGCAATCGATGCCGCAGTGCAGCGCGTCCAGCAACCCCCGCCGCCGATCGGCCTCGAAGAACAGCGTCACCGCGTCGGGCGAGAACTGACCCGGCGAAGCCTGCTCGAGCAAACGCTTTAAGGCGCGGGCGTCCACCTGCGGGTTTCTCAAGAACAGCACGTCCACGCGGTCGGCCACCTGCAAGGCCTGCGAGAGGAAGCGCACGCTCGGCTCCTGGTCGGTGAACAGCTCGAAAGGCATGTGGTGGTACAGCACCACCTCGGCGTAGTCGGCCAGCGGGGAAAGCTCCTTGAAGAACAGGTAGCCGTAAAACGAGTGCTGCCACACATCGCCCGTTTCGAACTCGACGAGCCGGTCTATCTCCTCGGTGCGGTAGGCGCCGACGTCGTGCATGAGGGCCACCAGGTACGCGTCGCGGCGCCGCTTGCCCTGCGGCCATCCCGCCGTCTCGAGCATGGCGTCCAGCAGCATGCCCACCCGCAGCCCGTGGTCCACGAGGCGCGGGTCGACGCCGTTGAGCGCGCGCTGTATCATGATGGCCACCTCGGACGTGCCCAGGTAATCGCCCAGCCTCACCGGGTGGTCCAAGTGCGGAGGCAAAGCCTCCACGAGCCCTCCTGCGTCTTGCACGGCGGATGTCATGGATTAATCGAGCGCGGCGATCTGCGCGCGGGCCTTGTCCATCTGGGCTTCGACGTCGATGCCCACGATGTCCAGCCCCTCGGCGGCCACGAAGCGCGTCTCGGGAATGCCGAACATCTTCGCGATGCCGCAGAAGTAGTCGTAGCCGAAGTTCGCGCCCTCCACGAAGCCGCCGCACGAGGCGATGTACGTGAGACGGTTCGCCTTGCAGATGCCCTCGCAACGCGCGTCCTCGGTGTAGTGGAACGCGATGTCGCACACGCTCACATGCTCCATGTACACCTTGAGCGCCGCCGGGAACGACAGGTCCCAGTAGGGTGCGCCCACCACGATCTCGTCCGCCTCGGCGAACTGGTGCGCCAAGTCGAACACGGGGTCGTCCCACGCTCGGGCCTTCTGCTTCTCGGTGCGGTACGCCACCATCTGCGCATTGAACGGCTTGAGGTCGAGCGCGGCCAAGTCGACTTCGACGACGTCTTCTTTGCCCTGCAGGTATTCACGGCAGAGCGCGAGCGTGCGCGAATCCTCGCCGCGCATGCAGGCGTTCACGAACAACGTTGACATGAAAAACTCCTTCGATAGCGGGGCGCCTTGTAAAGCGCAAGCCCCATGATAGCGCACCCGCGCCAAGACGGCGCGGGTGCGTTCGACCATGCGGGAAAAAGTTTCCCTGCTCCAAACAACCGCTGACATAACCCGAGCCGGCCAGCGCGCAAGGGCGATGGGCGCGGGACGGGCGCGGGTCATGCGCGGCGCGGGCGCAGGTCATGGCGGCGCAGTGGCAAGCAGCGCGGATGCGGCCGAGCGCTAGAACCGCAGCGCGTGCGTGAAGCCGGCCCAGCCGAGGTCGTCGGTGTCGCGCACGTAGGCACCGAACGTGGGAGCGTGCACGTAATGGGTGCCGCCCGCGTTGCAGGCGATGCCCACATGGCCGTTGTAGCCGTCGCCGTAGCCCACCCACAGCACGTCGCCGGGCTGCGCCTGCGAAACGGGAAGGCGGGCCTTGGCCACGTTGTACAGCGCCTCGGTTTGATGCGGCAGCGATATGCCCACCTGCAGGTACGCCCACCGCACGAGGCCCGAGCAGTCGAACGCGTCGGGGCCGGCCGCCGCCCACACGTACGGGCAGCCGATGCGCGAGAGCGCGTAGTCCACCACCGAGCCCTGCGAGGGGATGGGCGACGTCGCGCCCGAATAGCCGTAGGAGCGCGAGCGGGCCGCAGCGATCTCGGCTTGGCGGGCCTCCTCCTGCTCCTTCTCCAGCAGAGCCTGCGCCTCGGCGTCGAGCTGGGACAGCAGGGCCTGCAGCTCCGTCACCGAGCGCTCGGCGTCTTCCTTGATGCGCTGGGCCTCGTCGGCCTTCTCGGCCGCGATCTGCTCCTGGCGCTCGAGTTCGGCCTTGGCGTCCTCCACCTCGGCGCGCAGGTCCTTCGTCTGCCGCACGAGGTCGGCGTCGTTGTCGTTCAACCTTTCGAGGATGTCCCAGTTCTGGGCAAACTCCTCGAACGTCGTGGCCCCCATGATGAAGTCGAAGACCGAGGACTGCCCGGTGCGGTACATGCTGCGCGCGCGACCGCCCAGCTTCTCCTGCAAACCGGCGATCTTGGCGTTCGCCTCGTCAATGCGCGCCTGAGCGTCGGCGACGGCCTGCTGGGCGGCCGCGTGCTCGTCGAGCGCCCGGTAGTACTGCTCGGTGACCACGTCCAACTGCGCCTGCATGTCCACGATGCGCGCGTGGACGGCGTCGGCTTCGGCCAACTTGTCGGCGGCCGTGGGCTCGGCGAACGCCAGAGCCGGCCGCAAAAGCGCGGCGGCGCCCAAGGCGGCCGCGCCGGTCAGAAACGTGCGGCGGTCAAGGCCGCGCGTGGATTCGTTCATACGTTAAAAACCTCCCTCGCGACTCGGGAACAGCCCCGCTCTTGCTCTATATCGCAAGGTCACGATAATTCTAAGTAAAGGACTATCCCTTATCAACGCGTTGGCAACGACTATAGCACGTTCCCTTGACGAAGCGCGAGAACTTCATGCGCCTTTCGTATACGCAGGTCACGAAGGGTCATGCGCGTCATCTGAGCGAGCGAAGATGCGGGGGGCGGAGACGGGGCCGAATACGCGACGACGACGGACATCGACGCAACAAGATTATTATGATACTATTTGCATTACATAGTATATATAATTCATATTCATTGTATATTATCTAAAGGCAATTGTTGGATAGGGAGACCGGCTTATGGCCAGCAAGATACTCAACGTCCGCATGGACGAGCAGCTGTATTCCGACTTCAAGGACTTTTGCGCGGAAGTGCGCATTCCGGCTTCCACGCTCATGGCCTCTTTCGCCGCCCAAACGGTGCGAGATCGGCGAGTTCCCTTCACCATCGGCGAGACGCCTCGCTCCTCGCGAGCGACGGCAACCATGCAGAAGGCCCTTGCAACGCTGCATGCGAATGCGATGGAACGGGCGGGCGAAACGAGCGAGGCGCAAATCATCGAAGACGTTGACGACGCGGTGGAAGCCGTGCGTGCTGCGAAACGGTAGGGGCCAATCCATGCACGCCGTCATCGACACCAATGTCGTTATCTCAGGGGTCATCTCGCCGCGAAGCACGGCGGCCTTCATTGTGGGATTGGTGGCTACGGGCGATATCGTCGTTTGTTACAACGAATCGATCATTGCCGAGTACCGCAACGTAGCCCGTTATCCCAAGCTCGCCCGCTATCGCATCGACATCGATGCGTTTGAGAGATTCCTCGAAGGACTTGCCGACAACGGGGAGTACGTGAGCCCGCCTTTCCTTCGCGTCGATATGCCGGACGAGGACGATCGCCGCTTTTACGAGATTTCATGCGACACCGGCTGTCCGATCATCACCCGGAATCACAAGGATTTTCCGAACGACGCGTTCCTTGTCGACCCTTCGTTTTTCGCACGGACCATGCACGCGACAAGTGACGGCCTCGCCCGCTTGGAGCCGTGAGAAGGAGCAGGGGCCTTGCGAGATTCCCGCGCGCTCGCCGCGCGGCCCCCTTGTTCGGATGCATCGCGCCGGGCGGGCGGCAGCCCGCCCCTGCAGGCACGAGAGCGTTGCGCGCGAAACGCGATGGGTGCTATTTCCGCGCGTCGTCGAGGGCGTTGAGGGCGGCGTTGTAGCCGCCGGCACCGTAGCTCAGGCACTTCGACACTCGGGCGATGGTGGTGGCGGAGGCGCCCGTGGCCTCCTCGATGGCGGCGTAGGACTTGCCGGCGTCCAGCTGGCGCGCCACGGCCAGGCGCTGGGACGTTTCCTTGATCTCGCGGATGGTGAACAGGTCCTCCAGCAGCGTGTAGATGGTGTCCTCGTCGTCGAGGGCGGCGAACACGCGCAGCAGGTCTTCCACTTCCGGCGTTCTGAGATCGCTCATGCTACTTCCCCATTCTGATAAGGCCGTACTCGACGGAGTCCACCAGCGCGTTCCACGACGCCTCGATGATGTTCTCCGAAACGCCGATGGTGCCCCAGGTGCCCTCGGCGTCGCGCGTGGTGATGACGACGCGGGTGATGGCGCCCGTGCCCACGTTCTCGTCGAGGATGCGAACCTTGTAGTCCACCAGCTCCATGCCGGCGACCTCGGGGAAGAACTGGGTGATGGCCAGGCGCAGCGCGTTGTCGAGCGCGCCCACGGGGCCGGTGCCCTCGCCCGTGGCCACGAAGCGCTCGTCGCCCACGTGTATCTTGATGGTGGCCTCGCTCATGGCGTCCTTCGCACGGGCGCCCGTGTCCTCGTGGTCGTCCACGATGACGCGGAAGCTCTCCAGCGTGAAGTGCGGCCGGTACGTGCCCAGATGCCACTGCAGCAGCACCGCCAGCGAGCCGTCGGCCACCTCGTAGGAGTAGCCCTGCGCCTCGCGCGCCTTGATGTCGTCGAGGATGGCCTGCGTTTGGTCGGGGTAGTTCCCCAAGTCGATGCCCAGGCTGGCCGCCTTCGCCACGAGCGAAGCCTTGCCGGCCAGCTCGCTTACCAGCATGCGCGTGGCGTTACCCACGTACTCGGGGCGCGTGTGCTCGTAGGCCTCGGGGAAGCGGGCGAGGGCGCTGGCGTGCAGGCCGCCCTTGTGCGCGAACGCGGACGCGCCCGTGTAGGGGTGGTGCGTGGGCACGGCCATGTTGCACGTCTCGGCCACGAACTGCGACACGCTGGTCAGCTGGCGCAGGTTGTCGGGGCCCACGGTGACGTACCCCATCTTCAGCTCCAGGTCGGCGATGGTGGTGAGCAGGTCGGTGTTGCCCACGCGCTCGCCGAACCCGTTGACGGTGCCCTGCACCTGGGTCGCTCCGGCGCGCACGGCCGCCAGCGTGTTCGCCACGGCGCAGCCCGAGTCGTTGTGGCAGTGGATGCCCAACTGCTGGCCGGGCAGCGCCTCGGCCACGGCGCGCACGATGGCCTCCACCTCGTGCGGCAGCGCTCCGCCGTTCGTCTCGCACAGGTCGATGGAGTCGGCGCCCGCCTCGCTCGCGGCGCGCACGCAGGCGAGCGCGTAGTCGGGGTTGGCCTTGTACCCGTCGAAGAAATGCTCGGCGTCGAACACCACTTCCAAGCCCTGCGCCTTCAGGAACGCCACCGAATCGGCCACCATGCGCAGGTTCTCTTCGAGCGTGGTGAGCAGCGCGCGGGTGACCTGAGCGTCCCAGGTCTTCCCCACGATGGTGGCGATGGACGCGCCGCTGGCCACGAGGTCGGCAAGACCCTGGTCCTCCTCGGCGGCCACGCCCTTCTTGCACGTGGAGCCGAACGCCGCGATGCGCGCGTGCGATAGCGGCATCTCGCGCACCTGCTGGAAGAACGCGATGTCCTTGGGGTTCGACGCGGGAAAGCCGCCCTCGATGAAGTCGATGCCGAACGCGTCGAGCCGCTCCACGATGCGCAGCTTGTCCTCGAGCGAGAGCGTGATGCCCTCGCTCTGCTCCCCGTCGCGCAGCGTGCTGTCGTAGGTGAGTATGCGATCCACGAATGCTCCTTTGCTTCAGGTCGGCAGAACAACGATGCGCGCGGAGGAAGCCGACGCGACGAAAAAAGAGGCGAAGTCCCGATCGCGACCGCCTGCGCAATCCGATCGGGTGCTTCGCCCTCCATAAACCGCAATGCTAAATCTCGGTCAGCCAGTCCGCGTACTCGTCGATCTGGCCGTAGGCCACGGCGAAGAAGCGGTCCTGCAGCGCGCGGGTGATCTCGCCCGGCTTGCCCACCTCGCGGCCGTCCACGCTGCCGATGGGGGTGAGCTCGGCGGCGGAGCCGGTCATGAACACCTCGTCGGCGATGTAGAGGTCGCTGCGCGTGAGGCTCTCCTCGATGGCCGGGATCTCCAGATCGTCGGCCAGGCAGAGGATGGTGTCGCGCGTGATGCCCTCCAGCAGGCCGTCGGACAGCGGCGGCGTGGACAGCACGCCGTCGCGCACGATGAACAGGTTCTCGCCCGTTCCCTCGCACACGAGGCCGGCCTCGTTCAGCATGATGGCCTCGGCGTAACCGTGCTCCTTGGCCTCCAGCTTCGCCAGGATGGAGTTCATGTAGGAGGCCGTGCTCTTCACCGCCGGCGGGATGGCGTTGTTCGAGCGCTGGCGCCACGACGACACGCCCACGGCCACGCCGTGCTCCAACGCGTCGGCGCCCAGATAGGAATCCCACGGCCACACCGCGATGGCCACGTCGGTGGGCGCGCCGGTGGGGTCGACGCCCATCACGCCGTAACCGCGGTACACGATGGGGCGGATGTAGCAGGACGGCAGGTTGTTCTTGCGGATGAGCTCCACCGTGGCGTCGCACAGCTCGTCCACCGTGTACGGCAGGTCGATGAGGGCGATCTTGCAGCTGCGGTGCAGGCGCTCCATGTGGTCGCGCAGGCGGAACACGTAGCTCTTGCCGTTCTCGGGGTTCTGATAGCAGCGGATGCCCTCGAACACGCCCGAGCCGTAATGCAGGGAGTGGGACAGGATGTGCGTGGTGGCCTCGGCCCAGGGGATCGTCTCCCCGTTCTTCCAGATGAAGTCCACTTCGGTGATATCGGCCATGTCGCATCCCTTCTCTGTCTCGAGCGCCGCCGCATGAGCCCTGACGCGCGGGTGCTCTTCTCGCTTGTCGGCCCATTGTACTCTAATGGGCTAAAGCGAAACGCGTGTTCCGGCGAAGGGGGCGAATTTCGACGAAAGCGACAGAGAGGGACGCCGCCTGCGCTAGAACCAGCGGAACTTCTTCAGCACGAACAAAAGCCCCAGCGAGGCGAGCACCGTGCAGCCGGTCACGACCCCGAAGCCCCACGGGAAGGCGTCGAGGGGTATGCCCAGCAGGTTCATGCCGAAGAACCCCGCCACCGCCGTGGGAACGCACAGCACGAGCGACACCGTGGCCACCACCTGCATCGTGCGGTTCAGGTCGTGCTCCATGAGCAGGCTGAAGTGCTCGATGGTGGAGTCGAGTATCTCCGAGTGTATCTGCGTGGTCTCGAGCGCCTGGCGGTTCTCTATCACCACGTCGTCGAAGCGGTAGCGGTCCTCCTCGGTGGGGAAGGCGGAGCGGCGCAGGTGCTTCTCGAAGATGGCGTCGTTGGTGACGAGCGAGGTTTTGAAGTAGACCAGCGAGGAGTCGAGGTTGTAGAGGTCTTCGAGCTCTTTGCGCGAGGGGCGCTTCACCGTGGCCATGAGGTCGGTGCGCCGCCGGTTGATGGCGCGCAGCGCCATGAAGTAGGCCGTGGAGGAAGCCATGAGGATGTCGGCGGCGAACTCGTGCACATCCTCGGTGGGCGAGAGGTCCTTCGACGCCTTGAGTTGATCGATGAGGGGGATCTTGTACACCGAGCAGACGGTGACCACGTTGCGCGGCGTTTCGAACAGCGCGATGGGGATGGTTTTGTAGCTGCGCTCGTTGGAGGATCGGTCGCGCACGGGCGTGTCCAAGATGAACATGGCGTAGCCGCGATCGGTCTCGATGCGCGAGACCTCCTCCGGGTCCAGCGCCGCGCGGGCGTCGTCCTCTTCGAAGCCGAACTCGGCGCTCAGCTGGGAAAGCTCGTCGGGGGTCGGCTCGAACACGGCTATCCAGCAGCCGGGCTCCTCCTTGTCGATCTTCCGGAGCGACCGCTGCTCGTCCGTGCGGAAGTACTCGATCATGCGTCTCCTCCGGGCAACGTGCGGAAGGGGGCATCGACAATCGCCATGGGTCGCGCTCCTTTGCGTGAGGCGGTTCGGCGCCGGACGACCGGGCGAGCCGCGGAACCTGCGGGGCACGGTGCGCCCCGCAGGTTCCGATTATAGTGCATCCCCGCCCGTTCTCCGGGTAACGGCTGCGAGTGCGGGAAGGGGGCGCTGGCGCGCGGCGCGCATCCCGCGTTGTCATCCCGAGCGTAGGCCGTAGGCCGGAGTCGAAGGATCTTCGACGTAGAAAGCCCCTCGTTTCCGAAGATCCTTCGACTCTGCGCCTTCGGCGCTCCGCTCAGGATGACAAAAGGGACGCCTCTTCGACGCTTCAATGTCCTAATTGGGGACTGTCCCCTTTTAGGACATTCCGCGCATGCCGCGCTGGACGTCGCCGCCTTGGCCGGCGGCCAGGGGGCCGCCGACGGAACCCAGGCCGCCGAAGCCGCCGGAGGCCGTGGCGGAGGCCGTGATCTCGGTGGCGGAGCCGCCGGTCACGGTGCCGCTTTCGGTGTAGCCGTCCGCGTTCGCGCCGTTCACGGCACCGCCGATGACGAGCGAGTACGCGCCTCCCTCGGTGAAGGCGGGGCTGCTGGCCAGCACCATGCCGAACTGCTTGGCAGGGGTGAACGAGACAAGCACGTTACCCGCGTCGTCCGCCACGGCGACGCTCTGGCCGGCCGAGCCGCTTGCCGTGGTGAACGAGAACGGTTGCTCGCCGCTCGTGAAGTTCTGCGCCATACCCGTCGAGCCCACCATGAGCACCGTGCCGCCCGTGATGGCAGCCGTGAGGTCGTAGTCGAACGCGCCATCGTTGTTGCCGGTGGGGCCGCAGACCAGCAGCACGCCGCCCGTCATCTCCACGCTGCCGTTCGAGTCGACGCCGTCGCCGCCGGCTTCGACGACCGTGTAGCCGCCGTTGATCTGGATCAGGCAGTTCTCGTCGCCCATGGTCATGCCCCCGCCTCCGCCGCCGCCCATGCCCTCGGCGAACGCGTTGTCGGGCATGCCGCCGTTCTGCTCGTTCTCGTTCAAGCCCTCGCCCGAGCCGCCGCGACCGCCTTGGGCGCCGCCGCCCGACGACGGGTCGAACCCGTCCTCGGAGCCGCCGGGAGGCGTGCCCATCTGCGGCGCGCCGTCGGCGGAGGTTCCGTCATCTGTCGGCGGGGTGCCGCCGTTCGCAGCGCCGTCGGGCAACTCGGGAGCGCTCTCGCCATCGGGCAGCGCGGGTGCGTCACCGTCCACGGCCGGAGCACCGTCGGCGACACCGGCACCCACCGCATCGCCCGATGCCGTATCGGAGTCGTCGCCCAAATCGGCCGCCGACGCGTTCAACGCGTCGTCGCTGGCCGCGATATGCGTCTCGGCTCCGTTGATGTACACCTTCTCGGCCTCGTAGCCCTCGTAGCAGCTCGTGATGTTCACCGTGCCGTCGTCTACGACGAGCTTGGTTTCGGCATGCACGGCGTCGTCGCCCGCGTCGATGGTCAGGCTGCCGCCGCCAATGAGCGCCTCCAAATCGGAGTGCACAGCATCGTCGGCCGAGGTGATGGCGACATCGCCGCCCATCACGCGAACGTAGGTGGTTCCCTGGATGCCGTCGTCGCCGGCATCCAGCTTGAACGTGCCGCCGTCGATGCTCACGAACCCGCGCGTGGCGTCCGTGTCGTTGTTCGACTTGACGGCGTCGCCGCCCGCGCGCACGTCGAACGTGCCGCCGCAGATCTTCACGCAGTCGCGCCCGCGCAACCCGTCCTCCACCGCGTCGATGGCATACGTGCCGCCGCTAATGACCAGGTCGTCCTTCGAGCACACGGCATGGCGGTAGGAGCTCGTCACGTTCAGCGTGCCCGAGCCGTTCAGCGTAAGGTCGTCTTTGCTGAACAACGTGGCGTAGGGTTCGTCGCTACCCTCTTCCAGCGTGTAATCCGCACCGTCGGTGAGCGTGTTCGCCGTGCCGTCCGCCAGCGTGACGAAGCATTTGTCCGCCCGCTTCACGTACACGGCCGGCCCGTCCTCGTTGTGAATGGTCGCGCCCGCCAGCACCACCTGCACCTTCGCGTCGTCGGCCGCCTCAACCGCCAGCTGCCCGTCGTCGAGCGTGCCCGACACCACGTAGGTGCCCGCCTCGGAGATGGTCACGGTGGATCCGTTCGCCGAGGCCCCGTCCCCTTCGACGCTCGCCGTCGCCCCCTCAAGCGAGATATGCGTGGCGGAGGCATCGTCGTAGGAAGCGTCGAGGTCGCGCTTGCTGTACTCCAAATCGAGCGCCGAGGCGTCGAACGACGCCGCCACGGCCGCGAAACCGTCGGCCGTGGCGCCCTCCGAATCCTGCGTCGACACGGAGCCCGACGCGTCCCCGGCACCGTTTCCAACACCGCCGGCCGCGCAACCCTGCAAAAGCACCGTGCAGGCAAGGCTGACGGCGAGCAGGACGAGCACGCCCTTAATGAACGCGGTCGGACTTTCGCCGCTTTCGTCATTCGACTTCCCGACCCCGTGTCGGGAGCTAGTATCCATATCCATGCAAGCTTTCCCTTTCTTTCAATGCATGATCACGGCCGATGTTGCGCCAGATCCGAAGGTGCAAGCCGTCGGCGCGGCCCGTTTGGCACAAAAATCACCGATTCTCTGCGCTCGCGACCGCTTTCAGGGCCCTTCAGCGTGCAGGCGCTCGTTTGTCGAACATGTTTTCGCAGGTCGCGAAATTCCGAAGAAGACAAAACCTCACCGAGAAAGCCCCGTGCCGCAGAGAATCGGTGATTTTTGTGCCAAACGGGCCGCCTACGGGACTACGTCCTCGCTAGCCGGTGTCCGTCCACTCGCGGGACCACGTGCTCGCCGGCCGCAGCGAGCACGCTCACAGCACGTCCTTGCTGGCCGCCGCACGGCCGCACACGATCTTCAGGTTCCCGTTTCGGCACCGCAGCTCGTCGATCATGCGTTTCTCCAGTCCCGGCTCCTTCATGCGCACCGCGTACTCCAGCTGGAACAGGCTGCCCATGTTCGTGGTCTGCACCTCCACCAGCTCGTGCTCGTCGGTGTAGCGCCCCAGCACGTCGTCGAACACGCCGCCGTACTCCAGATCTTCGGGAATGGTGATCTTCAGCGTCTTCTCCGGCTCCTTCTGCTTGCCGAAGGGCGACAGCACGTAGCCCACGTTCACCACGGCCACGATGACGGTGAACAGCGCCGCCAGCGCGATGAAGCCCATACCCGTGGCCAGGCCGATGGCCATGGCCAGGAACACGCTGCCGATGTCCTTGGCGCTGCCGGGGATGGAGCGGAAGCGCACGAGGTTGAACACGCCCATGACCGCGATGCCCGCGCCCAGGTTGCCGTTCACCAGCGTGATGACCATCTGCACGATGAGCGGCAGCAGCGCCAGCGTCACCACGAAGTTCTTGGAGTAGGTGTGGCGGAACATGTAGATGGCCGCCACGGCCGCGCCCAGCACGATGGAGGCGAGGCAGCACAGCAGGAAGTCCACGGTCGACACGCCCGCCACGAGCGACTCGGCCGATCCGAAAATAGACGTCAACGCAGCATCAAGCACAACGATTTCCCTTCTTCATTGCATGGTTGGGAGCGCGAAACCGCCGATGGCGGGTATCGCGGGCGCCCGCAGACAGGCACTCGCCCGCCTCTTCGAGCGCGCTTTGGGCCGCGCGGGGGGCCGGGCGCGCCGGGCTCGCCGCGTGCGCCGGGGACGGGGTTGGGCGCACCGGGCGCCGCTGAGCCGGGGGATGAGCCCGCGAAGCTTCGCCGACCGCGGCCCTCCCTCCGTCAACCCGTGCTTCGGCGCTGGTCAAAGCGCTATCATGCTCCCCGGCTGCGCAGGCGCGGTACGCCTCGCCGTACTTGGAGAAGGACGACGGGTACGCGTGGCATGCGGCAAGCGCCTGCGCGAACCACCGGGGGAACGGGCCGGAGGATTTCGCCTCCATGACGACCTCGCCCTCGCGCAGCAGCAGCCGGGGCGCGGCCGACGGGCCCGACGCGAACTGGTCGCGGTACGCGATGTCCGCATCGAACGTGACGCGCAACCCGTTCGCCTCGCAGCCCAGTTCGGGGGCGTCGATGGAGACGTAGGCCGTGCGTTTGCACGCCACGAGCATGGACGCGCGCAGCGGGCGATGCTGCAGCATGAACCGGTCGATCTCGCGGGCGATCTGCACGCTGCGGTCCGAAAGCGACTCCGCGGCCATGACCGGATCGGGCAGCGGGTGCTGCGCACACGCCATGCCGTAGGGCATGCCGCCCAGGTAGGCGCGCGCCGCCGCGTACGACATGCCCACGCGCCGCTTGTACACGATGCCGTCGTACTTCTTCTTGATCTCCACGAACACGCGGTCGCTCTCGCGGGGCATGCCGTAGCTGCGCAGCCGCAGTTTCTCCTTGTACAGCGGCTTTTCCAGCGAGCGGTCGATGAGCGTGCGCTCGGGCGTGTCGAAGTACAGGCTGACGACGTCCGTGCAGCCGAACTCGTCGGGGACCATGATCCCGGCGAGGGAGGCGAGCATCGCGGCGTGCTGACGTGCGGACAGGCGGTATTTGATCTCTTTTCGTTCGAATACGTCAGTGAAGGTGGCCATGGGCGCGGTTCCTTTCTCTCGCGGCCGTTCGCGGGACCCGCACCTCGTGTGGCGCGGGCGGGCGTCGAAGGGGGTGGGAGAGGTCTAGGCCGTCCTTTCGCGCCGCACGGGCACGGCCCCGCGAACGATCTTCGGGCGGAAGCGGGCGCGCCGGGCGACCTCGCTTCCAACCCACGGCTTCGCATCCTAGCCCTGCACCCTGAAAGTTCCCTGAAAGGAAACCGGCCGCCCCCGCGGGCGACCGGTCTTTACACGATATAGGCAGAAAGCGAATGGAGGAACGGAACGGGCGCAAGCCCCCTACTCGAGCAGGCAGCGCAGGTTCTGGACATCGAGTTCCGCGTACCCGATCACGATCTGCATCAAGGCGGGATAGAAGTCGTCTTTCGCGCATTCCTCGACGTCTTCGGCCAAGTCGCCGATCCAGTTGAGCACGTGGCCTTCCAGGAAGCCGAGCTGCACGCGCGCCAACTCGGCGAAGGCGGCGTCGTCGCCCGCCGAAAGCGCCTCGGCGCTGCGGGCCGCGAGCGTCGACAGGAACTCCATCTCGAAGCCCAGGTGATCCTCCGGCGTATGCAGCCGCGGCTCGACGTCGAGCCCGTGCCGCCGGTAGAGCGCGACCACGTCGTCGCGCGCGTCCTGCATGACCAGATGGTCTTCGCTCGTGTACACCGACTCGAACGGAACGGCGGCCGTCCCCTCGGAGATGCCGGCGGACAGGAAGATGCGCGCGTACTCGACCGCGAGCCGTGTGCGGTAGTCGATGCCGCCCACCTGCACCGCGCGCGCAAGGCGCCGGGACCCGTCCGCCATGCGCTCGTTCAGCGGCGGAACAGCGTCGCTCGACCCGAGCCGCGCGAGCTCCTCGTCGTCGAATTCCCGCAGAAACACCTTCGAGAAGAACGCGTACATGTTCGCGCGCGCCCGCATCTCGTCGCGCAGCTCGGCGGCCTCGCTCGCATCGACGCTTCGGGCCGTTCCCTCGTTCTCGCTCATCGCACTCCCCTTTCCCTTTCGTTTCGTCAACCGCATCCCTCTGCGCGTGCCGCGTCAGCGCGCCTTGCCGAGGGATGCCGGCTCTTCGACCGGCAGGACCTCCTCGCCGGAGCCCTTCCTTCTCGGAAGCGCCCGAATGGCGATCGCCCCGGCCGGGCACTCGTCCACGCACAGCCCGCATTTCGAGCACTCGGGAATGCGCCCCGAATGCGGATCGAGCTGCTCCGGGCACACCGACACGCATGCCCGGCAGTCCACGCCCTGCGGGCGCAGACAGCGCTCCTCGTCCACCTGCGGCTTGAACGTCCTGTTCAAGCCCGACACCAGGCCGAGCAGCGCCGAGATCGGGCATATCTTGAAGCACCACCGACGCAGCACCAGCACCTCCGCCAACAGCACGGCGGGGAACACGAGCAGCCCCCACGTGGTCTCGTTGTACTGGAACAGGTGCCACAGCCCTATCAGCGTGGCGAAGGCGAGCCCCACGGGGCAGACGAGGCAGAACACGGGAAACCCGAACAGAAACGACGAGGCCACCGCGCCCGCCAGCACGACGTGGCGGGAATCGACCTGCACGCCGTCGCGCTTGCCGCCCACCGGTTCGAGCGCCGCGCACGCGCCGCACGCTGCGCAACCCGCGCGACGGGAGCCCGCCACCGCCGCCTCGCCGCCCGCCAGGCCGGCCGAATCCGCATCGCCCTGCACGCGCGCGAACCCGTCGGCGTTATCGCCCTCGCTCCGGCTTTCCCCCGTGCGCGCCTTTCGACCGCGAAAGAACTTCTGCAGGTACGTCGTGGGACACGCCCATGCGCAGAACGCCTTGCCCAGGACGAGCACCAGCACCACGGCGACGCCCGCGCACAAGAGCATCTGGACGCCTGCCGACTTCGCGCCCGCCGCGACCTCGAGCGCCCCGACGGGGCAAAGGCTCGCAATGCCCCCTACGCCCAGGGCCGACAGGGTCCCCGTTCCCGCGTCGAACGCGCAGGCCAAGACCGCAACCCCTATCACCAGCGCGAACGCCACTGCGCCGCGCGTCTTCGCAATCTTGCGCCTCATCGCCTCGCCTCGCATTTCTCGATGTTGATGCCCCGTTTGCCCGTGGCGCTGTACGCGCGCAGGACCGACGAGGGGCACCGGTACTCGCAGAGCCCGCAGCCGTTGCACAGGGCCGGGTCCACCGCGGGCATGCCGCCTGCCGCGAAGGAGATCGCCTCGTACGGGCACACGTCTGAGCACACCCGGCACGACCCGTCCACGGCGAGGCAGCGGTTCTCGTCCACCACCGCGACGCCTATCTTGTCAACCTCGGGGTCGAAGGGGACGAGCGCCTGCGTGGGGCACACCTCCACGCATTTGCCGCAGAAGTCGCAGGCACCGCGATGGAAGTTCATCTTGGGCGTGCGCGCCGCGAGCAGCCCGTCTTCCAAAGACGCGGTCTGGATGCACTGCTGCGGGCACGCCGACCGGCACCGGTCGCACTTGACGCAGCGGGCGACGAACGCCGCCTCGTCCTGCCCGCCCGTCGGCCTGAGCAGATCCCCCGGTCCGGCGAACGCCGTAGCCGCCCCTCCCAACAGGGCGAACCCCGCCGTTGCGACCCCTCCGATTACGAACGCCCTGCGATCCATACCGCCCCCGTCGTCCCGTCGTTTCCCGTTCCGCGCCTCGCACGGCGGCAAGCCGCCTTCGAGCGGTCTGCCGCCGTGCGGCTCCCCTTCGAAGGGAAGCCGCACGGACCCTCGGTGGCAAGCGCCCCGTTACAGAACCATGAAATCCGTGATGAACGGCGCGCCCACCTGCGCGGCGGCCAACACGAACGTCTCCCACATGATCACGCGGAAGCACAGGGCCCCCACGAGCGCGCAGGCGCAGGCAACCGCCATGAGCGTGCGCATCTGCGCGCGCCGCTTGAACGCCAGCAAGCCGCACACGACCGGCACGAGGCCGCCGCACGCGACCACGCCGCCGTACAGCAGCAGCGTCACATCGGCCTGCGATCCGCTACCGAGCGCGTAGACCAACCCGAGAACCGCGCCCAGCGCCGCGCCGGCCACCATGGCCACGAGAAGAACCTTCGGATCTTCCGCATCGCCGCCCACCACCGCCAGGTACAGCGCAATGCCGGCCGGAACCGCCGTGGCCAGATAGCCCAAGGGCAGCACGACGGTGTTCCACGAGGAGATGGCCTCCATGAGGTAGGAGGATCCCGCCAGATACGAAAGGGCAACGCCCAGGACGCCGCCGACAACCGCGAAGACCTTGGCCGCCAGGGGCGCCGCGTCGCGCTTCACCAGAATGGCGAACACGATCATGCACACCGACGACAACCCGACGAGCATCGCCTCGACGAAGATGCCCGACGTGGGGTTGTTCAACGCGGCGAGCATGTTGCCGGGGTGCGCCAGGTGCGTGACGGAGGCCGCGCCGCCCACCACCATCAGCACGAGCGCGACGATCGTGACCGCGAACGCCTTGTCCTGGTTCTTGCCGCGCACCGCGTCGAACGCCAGAGCCGCGAAGCACCAGCCAGCAGCGCCGGTGAGCAGCGTGAAGATAACGAGCGACCATTGAACAGCCATCAGTTATCACCGCCTTTCCAAACAGCGACCGACTTCGAAAGCAGATAGGCGGTCGTCGGGTTGTTCCCCACGTTCATGAGCTCGTGCACGCTCTCGGGATCGGTCGCCGCCACGGCCCGCGCGACATCGCTCGAGGGGTCGTCGAGATCGCCGTAGAAGCGAGCCTCGGCGCAGCACGCCGCCACGCAGGCCGGCTCGTCCCCGGCCGCGGTGCGCTGGCCGCACAGCGTGCACTTCTCCACGCATTGCTCGGTCTCGCTCCAGGTGCGCACGCCGTAGGGGCACGCCATCATGCAGTACTTGCAGCCGATGCACTTCTCCTTGTCTATGAGCACGATGCCGCTTTCCTTGTCGCGATAGGAGGCGCCGGTGGGGCATACGTGGACGCACGGCGCGTTCTCGCACTGCTGGCACTGCACGGGCAGCCAGTACGTCTCCTTCTTGCCCCGATCGTTGACGGTCGGGCCCATTTCGACGACCTTGCTCCAGTACGTGCCCAACGGTATGTCGTTTTCCGTCTTGCAGGCAACGGCGCAGCTGTAGCAGCCGATGCACCGGTCGAGATCGATAACCAAGGTGTTACGCATAGTTCGCCTCCCCACAGTCGTAAACGGCTTCGGCGCCGCCGGTGGGATCGCTCGGCTGGGGCATCCACGGCTCGAAGTCGGCAGGCTCGATCCACACCCCCTCGGGCGGACCGTCGACCTTCGTGATCTTCACGGTGATGCCGCGCAGCGTGTACGTGCCGAATTCGGGATTGAACGGACCGTCCCCCTTCGTCAGGACGTTCACGTTCATGACCTTCCACGAACGCGAGGGGTCGTCGGAGTCGAGCAGCTCCGGGTTCCAGAACCGCTCCATGTACGTGACGCCCGGCGCGATGCCCTCGGTGACGAGCACCCGGGCGCTGATGGCGCCGCGACGCGACTCGACGGAAACCCAGTCGCCGGTCTCCACGCCCGCGTCCTTCGCGTTGCGGGGGTTGACCCAGATCTCCGCGACCGGGTACAGCTCGCGCAGGTAGGGCACGTTGCGCAACGTGCCGTGGTGGTAGAAGGGGATGCGGCCCTGGGTGAGCACGAGAGGGTACTCCGTGTCGGTGAGGGGAGACTCCGTCGGCTCCACGTAATGCGGAAGCGGCAGGTAGTCCACGGACGCCGGCGGGTAGGTGAACCCCTGCGCGTCGGCGCCGTTCACGCCGCCCGTGCGCCCCATGATGGTCATGCCGTCGAAGTACGGCTCGCACTTGCCCGACGTGGTGGCGAACCCGGCCGGCTTGCCCGTTTCGGGGTCTGGGGCCTGGTAGCTGTAGTACACGTCGTTTTGGTAGTCCTCCATCGACTTGTACGCGGCGGGGAGCGTCTTGTCCAGCTTGTCCCACGTCCACGTCTCGTCTCCGAAGTAATCGCTGCCCACGCGGTAGGCGATGTAGTCCTTGTACTGGTCGTAGCTCGTCCAGTAGGGGCTCAGGAACTTGGTGGCCACCTCTTCGTCGAACGACTGCTGGAAGCGCTTGTGCCCGCGGTCGGCCAGGGCCTTCGCGATCCACGACCAGATCATGCACTCGTCCACCGCCTCGTACAGCTGCGTGACGGGTCGGCGCGCGAAGTACATGTTCATGCGGTCCTGCGCATACGCCGTCTCGAGCCATTCCGCCGTGGGCAGGATGATGTCGGCAAGCTCCACCGACATGGAGGTGGGGTACATGTACATGTGCACGATCAGCTCCATCTTCTTGCCGACGGCCGCCTTGTGGGAGGCGTCGGCCAGCATGGCGAGCTTGTTGCCGGAACGGTCGATCCATATCTTGGGCTGGTACGGCTTGCCGGTGTCGATGGCGTCGAACACGGCGGGGATCTGCGACGCCAGCCAGTGGCCCAGCGCCTTGTGCTCGATATACCCCAGGCGCTTGACCTTCTCCTCGTAAGGCGTTTGCAGGGGATGCTCGCCGAACACGTCGAACGGGAGCACGATGTAGTTGCAGGGGATCTTCGACGCGCGCAGCTGGATCATGGCTCCCGGGCACTGCACGTTGCCCATGAGGCAGTCCAGAATGGTGACGCCCTCGGGCGCCTGCGCCGACTGGATGTACTGGTCGGTGGCCACGCCCAGCGCGATGCCTGCCTGGGGCGAGCCCTCGATGAACAGCTTCACGGCCGCTTCTATGTCGTCCGCGTCGACCCAGCACACCTCAGCGGCCTTTTCGAACGTCCACGCGGCGCAGTTGTCCTTCAGCGCGCGGAACGCCGTGCGGCTCTTCTTTCCGTCGACCTCGAACTCGCCGTCGAGAGCCGGCTCGATCGCGTCGTCCCACGGGTACGGGAGCGCCTTGACCGATTGCGTCTTCTTGTCCCACACCACGCCGTCCGTGTCGGAGCCCAGGCCGAGCTCGCTCGCACGGTACGTGCACATGGTCTCCTCGTTCACCAGGAACGGCAGGTTCGTCCACTTGAGGCAGAACTCTTCGTCGTACGCCTCGTTGTCCACGATGTACTTCATCCACGAGAGCATGAGCGCCACGTCCGTGCCCGGGCGGATCTGCAGCCACACGTCGGCCTTCGCCGCGTCGGGCGTCAGGCGCGGGTCGATCACGACCGTGCGCACCCCTTGGGCGCGCAGGCGCGCCATCATGACGCCGCCCGTTCCCGGTGAGTCGTAGCTGGGGCAGACGCCCCAGCACACCAGGCATTCCGTGGGCGTGTCGTCGAAGTACAGCTCGCTGCAGTTGCCGTCGGCGATGGACGTGTCCGACGTGCCGTTCATCTTCGGCTGCACGCAGTTGCGCGGCAGGTAGCACTGCGCACACCCCGGCTCGAAGAAGTTGCCGCCGCCCCACACGCCCAGGAACCGGTGCGGCGAGAAGAACTGCGGGTTGCCGCCGCCGCCCGTCGAGCAGACCAGCGCCTGGGGACCGTCGCTCTGGTACGCCTCCCACAGGGCGTCGGCTATCTCGTTGATGGCCTCCTCCCAGGAGATCCTCTCCCATTCGTTCTTGCCCCGCTCGCCCACGCGCCTCATGGGGTACTTCATGCGCATGGGGTTGTAGAGCGCCTGGATGCCCGCAAGGCCCTTGGGGCATATGGCCCCGTGGGACATCGGGTCGGCCTCGTCGCCTTCGATCTTCACCGCGCGTCCGTTGCGCATGTGCACCTTCACGCCGCAGTTGTGGATGCACGCACGGCACATCGACTGGACGATCGTCTCGCCCCCGCCTTCGTCGGCATGCGCTTCGGCAACCGGGATCAGGTGGGAAACCCCTTCGGCGGCGACACCGGACAGAACGGCGGCCGCGGCAGCGGTTTTCACGAATCCGCGGCGGCTCATTGTCATTGTGCTCACCTGTACCTCCTCCTCTTCACGCTCTCTTGCTCCTCTATTCGCACGACCGCCGCGAAAGCGAGTCCAGAAAATCCAGACCGGGTTCCGTGGCGCGCCATGCGCCATTCCACACAAGCCCGCCCGCGTGCTCGAGCAGGCCCGTGAAATAGCTGGGGTAGAAACGGGGGATGCCGGTGCGCTCGTCCCTCTCGAGCGCCGGGCTGTCCTCCAACAGCTCGTCGATGTCCGTGCGGGCGAGCCCGCCGCGCGCACGGGCCGCCTCGAGGATGGCGACGAGGGCCCCCCTCTGATGCTCAGGCTCGTCCAGCAGCGCGGCGAGCCGATGCTCCGGCTGCAGCGCCGCCGCGATGCGAAGGGCCTCGGGGGTGGCTTGCAGCGTGTACGCGACCGTCGCGCTCTCGGGAAGGTCGTCGCGCTGCGCGAGCTCGGCCGGATCGCACGGCTCGCCGTCAACGTAGGCCCGGCTCTCCAAAACGCCTTGCTCCGCGAGCGTGCGCGCGACCGTCTCGGGGCGCTGCAGGCGCTGCGCCTTCGCGGGAGCCGCCTGCGCGGCCAGCCGCGCGGCCTCCGCAACCGGACGCTCTTCGCGGCAGGCCCGCACCAGCGCGAGCGCGATGTCCCGATACGCGGGGTTGCCCTCAACGAAACGCCGCAGCGCCGCGCATTCGGCCCCTTCTTTCATCGCGGTAACGGTTTGCCCCATCCCGGCTCCTTCCCCTCGCGCCGTTTGCTTGCGTATGGGAACATACCGGTAAGCCGCAGCGTTGAACTACGTACGATTTGCAGGGGTGCGTTGCGCGCATTACTGCAAATTGCAGTAAAACCCTACGTAAGCGCTCTGCTATAGTTGGCGAAGCGTCGGGGGAATCGCTCGTTTCCGATAAGCGAGGGGGCTATGGGGAAGCTCGAGGAATACCAGAACAACGCCGCGCGCCTCATGCCGTTCGCCTGGGTTCTGGGCACGGTGTTCTGGGTGGCGTGGATATTGCTGATATACACCGGGGAGTGCCTGAACCCGTCTTACCATGCGCTGCAAACCGTGGTCATGCAGCAGTACGCGGTGTCGACCGCCGCCTTGGTCCTGACCATCGTCGTCGCGGCGACGCACGATTCGGCCGCTTACGACCTTCTGCGCAAAGGGCGGTTCGTCCTTCTTGCCGGCCTCATCGCCTCGCTGGCGACCGTCGGCTGCATCGCGGCCACCTACCTGCAGTTGCCGTTGCCGGTGTTCCTGGCCTTCGCCGCCCTCACCGGGATGGGGACCGCGGTCGTCGCGCTCAAGCTCTTCTCGAAGTTCGCCGAGCTGGGCATCCGCACCATGGTCATCTACGCCTCGCTCTCGCTCATCACGGCGTTTCTGTGCTACAACTTCTTCCTGCAGCTGCCCGGGCTTATCGAGAAGGCGCTGCTCTCGCTTCTGCCCCTTTGCGCGAGCGCGTTCTCGCTCACGGCGGCCAGCGAAGGCGGGTTCGAGGCCGACAACGGGTCGCAAACGCTGCCGCCAGGGTTCAAGTCGCTCATCGGCGGGCTGTTCGTGCTGGGGTTCGCCGCGTCGTTCATGCGCGGGCACTCCATCGGCCGGCTTTCGGCCGACCTGTTCGCCGACGAGCGGATACTCGTCTCGCTCTGGGTCACGTTCCTCGGCATCGTGTTCGTGGCCCTGGCGCTCGTGGCTTCCGAGAAGTTCTCGTTCACCCGGTTCATCTACCATGTGTTCCTGGCCATCAGCATCGTTCTATTCGCGCTCTGGCTCACGGGAGACGACTCCATCGTCGTGCTGTCCGCGTTCGACTGCTGCAGCGCGGCCATCTCGTCCTCGAGCTGGATACTGCTCTCGGCCATCGCGTTCAAGACGTCGGCGTCCTCCATAAAAGTGGTCGGCTACGGCAGCGGCGCGGTTTACGGCGGCTCGCTCGTCGGATGGGCGGGGGGCGAGATAGTCTACGGCATCCTTCCCATCGGCGCCATCGGCATCGGCATGATCGCCCTCGTGCTGTTCGCCGAGTTCTTCCTCATGAACGAGAAGAAGCTCGAGAAGATGCTCGACGTTCCCGTGGAAAAGGCCGACTTCGCCCTTCCCGAGAACACCTGCGAATCCCTCGACGCCTACCAGAAGCCGGGCTTTCGCGACCACTGCGCCCAGGTGGCCGAGCAGTACAACCTGTCCCGGCGCGAGCGGGAGGTTTTCATGCTGATGGCGAAGGGCATCGACGCGAGGACCATCGGGGAGCGGCTTTTCATTTCCTACAACACCGTGCGCACGCACGTGCGCAACATCTACGCGAAGCTCGGCGTGCATACGCACGCCGAGTTCGTGCAGCTCATCGCCTCCGACAAGGATTTGCCCTAAGAGCGCCGCACACTGTCATCCTGAGCATTCGACAACTCCGAAGACCGTCGAGGCCTCGAGCACGCGAAGCGAGCGCGGGGAGGCATTTGCGAGCGGAATGACCGTGAAGGGCACGTGTTTCAGCGCTTTTTGAACCAGCCTCCTTCAGGCTAATTTCAGGCAAACCGGTACAATGGGCAATAGGAACGCGCGACGAAAGGCAGCAGCCATGCAGATCCTCGTGGTCGAGGACGACGTGCGCCTGGCCCAGGCGCTCGGACATATCCTCGAAGAGAACGGCTACGGCGTCGACGTGGTGCACGACGGGGCCACGGGACGTGACTGGGCGGCCTCGGGGCTCTACGACGTGATCGTCCTCGACGTCATGCTGCCGAAGATGGACGGCTTTTCCGTGGTGGCCGAGCTGCGGCGCGCCGGCGTGAGCACGCCCGTGCTGCTGCTCACGGCGCGCGACGCCGTGCCCGACAAGATCACGGGCCTGGACAGCGGCGCGGACGACTACATGACCAAGCCCTTCTCCCCCGCCGAGCTGCTGGCGCACCTGCGCGCGCTCACGCGCCGTCAGGGCGAGGTGGTGTTCGAAGCGCTGTCGGCCGGCGACCTCTCGCTCAACCTGGAAAGCTTCGACTTGACCTGCGGCGCGAAGTCCATCCATCTGAGCTTCAAGGAGTTCTCGCTCGCACGCGTGCTCATGGCGAACCCCGGCCAGGTGGTGTCGAAGGACCTGCTCATCGAGAAGGTGTGGGGCATCGAGTCCAGCGCGGAGGACAACAACGTGGAGGCGTACGTGTCGTTCCTGCGCAAGAAGCTGGCGTTTCTGGGGTCGGCGTGCCGCATCGAGACGCTGCGGAAGGCGGGGTACCGCTTCGCCGTGAACGCCAGCGTCGCCGGCGTCGCGTTCGGCGGGCCGAACGCGACGAGCACATCGGAAAATGCGCGGGGGAACGCCGCGACAGGCGATACGGCAGGCGATACGGCAGGCGTGCCGGACATCGCAGCGGGGACGGGGCTCGCCGAAGACGCGCGCGGGAGCGCCCCATGCTGAAGAAGCTGCGCCTGAAATTCATCGCCCTCAACATGGCCATGGTCGCGGCCGTGCTGGTCGTGGTGTTCACGGCCATCTGCGTCATCAACTACCAGCAGTCGACAGGCGACGTGCACGCCGCCCTGAACACAGCCATCGAGCACGATTCCCAAGCCAAGAAGGAGCCCCTAGCCGAGATCGCACCGCCCGACGGCACCGCTTGGAAGGGGGCGCCGACGGACGGCTCGGCCGCCGAGCCGGCCCCCGACGGCGACGGAAACATGCCGTTCGAGATAGGCGGCAAGAAGCAGGACGGCCGGTTCATCCCCGTCGCCGTGTACCAGGTGGCGGACGACGGCGCGCTCAAGGCCGTGTCGGACGCCGGCACCGCGTCGCTGGCGTCCGACGTGCTGGAGCAGGCCGGAGCGGCCCTGGCCGATCGCGACGACGGCTCGGGGCTGCTCGACGACGCGGGACTCTACTACGTGAAGCGCACGAACGCCTCCGGCACCTTCATCGCCTTCGCCGACAAAAGCTCGGCCGACGGCTGGCAGACGCTCGCCTGGACGCTGGCCGGCGTGGGCGTGGCGGCGCTGCTGGTGTTCCTGGTGATAAGCCTGTTCTTCTCGCGGTGGGCGCTGCGCCCGGTGGAGGCGGCTTGGACGCAGCAGAAGCGCTTCGTGGCCGACGCGTCGCACGAGCTGAAAACGCCGCTCACCGTGATCTTGGCGAACAGTTCCATCGTGCTGGAGCACCCCGAGCGCTCCGTGGCCAGCCAAAGCCAGTGGGTGGAGAGCACGCAGACCGAGGCCGAGCGCATGCAGCAGCTGGTGGGCGACTTGCTGCTGCTGGCCAAGCTGGACGAAGGCGCCGGCGCAAGCGCGGGCCCTTCGCCAGCGCGCGAGCGCATCGACCTGACCGACCTCGTGGAAGGCGACCTGCTGCAGTTCGAGTCCGTGGCTTTCGAGCGCGGCGTGGAGCTGGAGTCGTCCGTCGAGCCCGGCGTGGAGGTGCGGGGCGACGCGTCGCGCCTCCACCGGCTGGCCACCACGCTCATCGACAACGCCTACAAGTACGCCGACGACGGAGGCCGCGTGGACGTGACGCTGCGGAAATCGGCCCAGCGCGCGGAGTTGACCGTGCACAACACCGGGCCCGCCATCGCGGGCGACGACCTGCCCCACGTGTTCGACCGCTTCTACCGCGCCGACAAGGCCCGCACCCGCGACGACGGCGGCTACGGCCTGGGGCTGGCCATCGCGCGGGCGGTGGCCGAGGAGCACGGCGGCGCCATCGCCGTGACGAGCGACGCCGAGCACGGCACCACGTTCGCCGTCACGCTGCCGCTGGCGGACTAACCCCCTTACGGGCGGCGGACCCTTTCCACGTGGGCGACGACCTGCTCGATGTTGCGCTCGATGCCCTGGCGGATGGCCTCCGTGCGGCCGGGCGGCATGAGGGGGTTCTGGTCGAGTATGGCCTTCGCCTCTTCCGCGAACCCGTCCAAGGCCCGTTCGTCGAACCACTCGTAGCGGTCGACGAGGACGAGCTGCTTGCCCGGCTCCATCCCGTTCGGCCGAAACGGCTTCGTGCGATAGGCGAAGTCCTCCGGCTTGTCGAGGGTCTTCGCGCTGCACCACAGGCACGTTCCCGTGTCGTAGATGGGCGCCATGCGCTTGTACTCCAGCGTCTTCGCATCGCGGATGATGCCGAAGTTGCAGAAATGGCGGTCGTTGTTCGCCAGCAGGTAGTCGCAGGTGAACATCTTCGACAGGAACGTCTGGGGATCCTTGATGCCCAGCTCGCGCAAGCGCTGCACCACCAGGTGAAGTTCCCGGCTCGGCGTGCTCAGGGTGCTCATGGCGCCCAGCATGCGCAGGCGCGCGAAGGCGAAGGCGAGGGGGTTCATGCCGTCCGGTTTCCGCTTGCTGCGGATGAGGTCGTAGAGCGGAATGAGCTCCTCGTCTTTGCCGAGCAGGCAAAGCGACGCGCAGTACGTGCCCATCTCGTCGCGATAGAGCGAGTAGGCCACGTAGTCGTCTTCCTGCAGAAGGCGCTGATGGAGCCTGGTTGCCACCACCTCGTTGTACGGCACCTGGTTGAAGCGCTGCCCGCCCGCCTTCATGAACAGCCGCCGGCCATGGGAGATGACCCACTTCTTGCGCTGCTCGACGTCGTGAGCCGACAGGCTGCGCGCCAGGCAGCTGGAACCGCGCGCGTCGACGTGCATGGGAACGAGCTGAAGGTCCTCGCTGAAATCGTTGTCGAAGAAGTTGATCTCGTGCCAGTTCTGCGGGTTCGCCTCGTCGTTGACCCAGTAGCAGTCGGAGAGGCAGAGGCAGAACGACTTCTCCGACAGCGTCATGGTGCTATGGACGCCCGGATCGCCCGCCAGCGAGCGGAGGTGATGGCGGGACGCCAGGATGCCCCGCTCGTGCCACCAGCGGTTCAGCTTGAACGCGCTCACCCGGCCCAGCACGTCGACGATGGCGATGGGGGCGTGCGCCGCGCAGGGAACGGAAAGCACCTTCGACACCTCGTGCGCGTCGAGGTCGTAGGCGAACCGGACCGTCTCGACGTCCCGATGCATGAGGATGTAGGTCGCCTCAGCCACGGGACGCCCTCACCACCTGCTCGATATGCCAGCGCACGGCCCGACGGACGAAGTCGACGCGCCCCGCGAGGGCGGGGTTGGCGGAGAGGATGTCCGCCGCCTCGTCCTCGAACCCCTTGAGGGCCGCAGGGTCGAACCACGACCAGTCGCGCACCAAACGCAGCTGCCGTGCGGCGTCCGTGTGGAAGGGCTTCGCCGTGAAGGAGTAGTCGTCGGTGGCCAGGTGCTCCGGAGTCACCTTCGACCACAGGCTGTTGCCCGCGTCGAACAGCGGGGCGATGCGGAAGGCGCCCGTCTCGACGTCGCGCACGAGGCCGAAGTTGCGCCAGTGCCTATCGCGGTTGCCCAGGATGTCGTCGCACACGATCATCTTGGCCAGGGCCTCCTCCGCGTTCGTCGCGCCCAGGTTCGCGCAGCAATCGAGGTAGCGACGGTAGTCGCTGCGCGGGGACGGATGGCGCACGAGGCGGCGCACGTAATAGGCGGGAACGTACTCCTCCGTCGACGACACGAAGTTCTCGCAGGCGCACACGGCCTGCTCCCCCGCGCCGCGCAAGGTGTAGGGCACGTACTCGTCCTTGGGAAGCAGGCGGCGGTACAGGGCCGTGGCCACCGCCTCGTTGTAGGGCTCCTGGTTCAGTCGCCCGCCGGCCTTGAGGAGCACGCCCCTTCCCCGTTCGCACACCCAGCGCTTGGGAAGCTCCCCGTCGGTCGTGTTGTCGGGCGAGCGTCCCCCAACCTCGTCCAACCAGGACGACGCGTCCGAGGACGGGAATCCATGGAAGAAGAAGTTGATGTCCTCCCATTGCACCGTGGACCTGAAGGGTTTGACCCAGTACTGGTCCGTAAGCGACAGGCCCCAGCTTCGAAACGGTATCTGGGAAGGTGCCCTGAGGTCGAGCTGCTCCAGCTTGACGTCGATGCCGTCGCGGATGGTGGGAATGGCCCGGTAGTTCCACCAGAAGGCGAGGAGCTTCGTCGAGACCTTCTTCCCGTTCGAAGACACCATGCCGAGCGGAGCCCGGCCGGGGTCGATGATGCGGTTCTGGTCGTAGAACAGCCCGGTGGCGTCGTTGTAGCAGAACTGGAAAACCTCGTGGGTGCGGTTCATGAGCGTGAAGGCGTGCATGCCCTCGTCGCGGACGAGGGCCTTGGAGGGGCGGTCCGCCTCTTTGCGTGCTGTCGATTCGAGTGCCACCGGTGCCGCGTCCGCCCCTCTTTCCGCCGGAAATCTCTTCGGGAAGCATTGTAGCGGAACGAGAGGAAGGAGAAACCGCACGATGCGGAAAACAGCGCTCGGGCGAGAAGAGGCGCCCCGGATGCCCCGTAGGGGCGATCTCCTGATCGCCCGTTCCGGCGCAGCCGGAAAAAGCAACCGATGCTCGCGTTCTCGCGCTACGCGCGAGCGGGCGCTCTGGAGAGCGCCCCTACGGGGCAACCGGCGGGATTCTCGCCCATGGGAAGCCCCTCGCAGCGTCGAGTCGTTCCGGCGGCCGTAGGCCGCCGGAACCTAGACGTAGAACAACATGTCGTTGTACGTCGGCACGGGCCAGTGGTCGCGGTCGGTGACGATCTCCATCTGGTCGACGGCGGCGCGCAGCTTGTCCATGATGGGCAGGATGGTGTGGGCGTTCATGTCGGCCTGCTCCTGCTCGTCTTCGAGGGCGACGCAGGCGTGGTGGTTCTCGTCGAGGGCGATCAGCTGCTCGTTGATCTCCTTGATGCCGGCCAGCAGCTTCTTCAGCAAGTCTTCCTGCTGGCCCATGTCGGCACCGGCGGAAGCGGCCTTGACGGTGGTGATGTTGCTGGCCACTTCGGCGGCGTAGTCGTTGATGGCGGGCAGGTAGGCGCGGCGCACCATGCGCTTCATCGTGCGGGCCTCGATGTTGACGAGCTTGTTGTACTTCTCCAGCTTAACCTCGTAGCGGCTGCGCACCTCGGGCTCGGACAGCACACCGAACTCCTCGAACAGCGCGATGCTCTTCGGGTCGACGAAGCACGGCAGCGCGTCGGCCGTGGTGCGGTGGTTCGCCAGCCCGCGGCGCTCCGCCTCCACCGGCCACTCGTCGGAATAGCCGTTGCCGTTGAAGATGATGCGCTGGTGCTTGGTGAGCATGTCCTTGATGTAGGCGATGGCGGCCGCCTCGAACTCCTCGCCCGTCTTGCCGTCCATGGCGTCGGCGAACTCTTTCAGGCTCTTCGCCATGGCCGTGTTCAGAATCATGTTGCAGTCCGACAGGTTCACGGCCGAGCCCGGCATGCGGAACTCGAACTTGTTGCCCGTGAACGCGAACGGCGAGGTGCGGTTGCGGTCGGTGTTGTCGCGCAGGAAGTTCGGTAGCACGGACACGCCCAGGTCCATGGCCACCTTCTCGGCGGACGTGTACTCGTGGTCGTCGATGAGCGCGTCCACGATGGCGCCCAGCTCGTCGCCCAGGAACATGGATATGATGGCCGGCGGCGCCTCGTTGGCGCCCAAGCGGTGGTCGTTGCCAGCAGTGGCCACGGACATGCGCAGCAGCTCCTGGTAGTCGTCGACCGCCTGGATCACACCCGTGAGGAACACGAGGAAGCGCAGGTTGTCCATGGGGCTCTCGCCCGGCTCCAGCAGGTTCGTCTTGCCGGTGGAGATTGACCAGTTGTTGTGCTTGCCGGAGCCGTTGATGCCCTCGAACGGCTTCTCGTGCTGCAGGCACACCAAACCGTAATGGCTGGCCAGCAAGCGCATCTTCTCCATGGTGAGCAGGTTCTCGTCGATGCCGCGGTTGCTGTTGGCGAAGATGGGCGCCAGCTCGTGCTGCGCGGGGGCCACCTCGTTGTGCTTCGTCTTGGCGGACACGCCCAGCTTCCACAGCTCGTCGTCGAGCTCCTTCATGAACTCGTTCACCGTGGGGCGGATGGCGCCGAAGTAGTGCTCCTCGAGCTCTTGGCCCTTGCACGGCGCGTAGCCGAACAGCGTGCGGCCCGTCATGATGAGGTCCTGGCGCTGCGCGTAGTCCTTCTCGGAGATGAGGAAGTACTCCTGCTCGGCGCCCACGGTGGTCGTCACGCGGAGGGGCTTCTCGCCGAACAGCGCCAGCACGCGCTTTGCCTGCTCGTCGATGGCGCTCATGGAGCGCAGCAGCGGCGTCTTCTTGTCCAGCGCCTCGCCGGTGTAGGAGCAGAAGGCGGTGGGGATGCACAGCACCTCGTCTTTGATGAACGCGTAGGAGGTGGGGTCCCACGCGGTGTAGCCGCGGGCCTCGAACGTGGCGCGCAAGCCGCCGGACGGGAAGCTGGAGGCGTCGGGCTCGCCTTGGATGAGCTCCTTGCCGGAGAAGCTCATGATGGCGCGGCCGTCGCCGCAGGGGTCGAGGAAGCTGTCGTGCTTCTCCGACGTGATGCCGGTGAGCGGCTGGAACCAGTGCGTGTAGTGGGTGGCGCCCTTCTCGATGGCCCATTCCTTCATGGCGTGCGCCACGACGTTGGCCACCTCGATGTCGAGCGGCTTGCTTTCTTTAATGGTCTTGAGCAGGCTCTTGTACGTTGCAGAGGGCAGGCGCTCCTGCATCGTGTGCTCGTTGAACACCATCGAACCGTAGATCTCCGATACTTTCGCCATAGGGCATTGCTCCTCACTCATCGCCTGCATGCGGTGCTCCCCGACCTCATGGCCTGCCGCTCGCCCGTGATTCGTTCATAACATGCGATACGATAGCATGACGCCGCTTGAAACACATGGTCAACTTCCTCTCATCAAACTAACGGCGAATTGTTTCGGAGAGTTTTCGGCCAAGAGAACTGTTTGTTGCGGCAAGGGCGATAGCCCGACGGCGAAATCCCACGGATCGACCCCCGAGACGCGCTTTAGAACGCCTGCGCAGACAGGCAGACGGCGCAAGTTTACCCTGGCAGGGCGCAAGACCCCTTGGTCGATATTCGACGCGACCTGAAAAATCATACGTCGGCGCCGGCTCTTCTCGTGGCATAGCCATATTATTGCTGTATGATAATAGATATTTATAAGAATAATCTTGGAGAGGGGATTTCGACATGAGCAAGCGGGCGTGGACGATCTTGGCGGCGGTGGGACTCGTGGCCATGCTGGCGATAGTGGCCGTATCGGCGTTCATGGGCGGCTGCTCGAAGCCGGTGGAGACAGCTGCGGGCGGAACCGTGCCCATGAAATGCCACTGGACGTTCGTGGCAACCACGTTCACAGGCATCATCGGCGCGGTGACGTCGCTGCTTGCGCTGGCCGGCTCCACGAAGGAAGGGCGCCGCTTCGCCGCCGCAGCCTCCATCGCCACGGCCGTCGTGGCCGTGCTGCTGACCACCCCCGTCGGCATCGGCCTGTGCGGCAGCGCCGACATGCACTGCCACCAAACGGCCCTCTGCCTGTGGGTGGCCGCCGGCGTCTCCATCGTTGTGGGCATCGTGCAGCTGGCGAAAGCCGACCCGAAGGCGGCCGAACTGCCGAAGATGAAGCTGTAGCAAACGGTAGAGCGCCCTCGCCCTCACTTCCTGCGGCGCTTCAGGATGGGAAGGCACGCGAACGCAATGACGGGGATCATGACGGCCAGCACCGCGCCGAAGTCGAAGCTGACCGTGGCGCCCAGCTCGTCTATGATGACGCCGCCCAGCGTGGGCCCGAACGCCAGGCCGCAGATGCTGCCCGAGTTCAGCCACGTGATGGCCTCCGTCAGACGCTCCCCCGGCACCATCTGCTCGCACGTCGCGTTCGCCGTGATGAGGAAGGGCGCGTAGAACAGCGCCGCCACCGTGGAAACCACGAACAGCGATTCGATGGAGCCGATGAACACCATGGCCCCGTAGGCGCACCCGATGAGCACGGCCGTCAGCACCAGCTGCGCGTACTGCGGCAGAGCCAGGCGAACCATGCCGAACACGAGCCCGGAGGCAATGGACACGCACGCCGACACGATGAGGATGAAGCTGGCGGCCGAAGGATTGCCCACGTCCTCGGCGAGCGCGACCGTGGCCGTGTCGAACACCCCGTAGAACGCCCCGAGGAAGAACATGAGCGCGAACAGGACGCGCACGGTGGACGACGTGACGATGATGCTCTTGCGACGAGGGCCTTCGCTCGCTTCGGCCACCCATCCGGCCTGGGGCTCGGTCGAGCGCGAAAGCGAGAGCACGCACGTGCCCACGACGAAGCAAACCCCGCCTCCCAGCATGCCCGCCGCCGGGAAAAACGCCGCTGCCAGGGCGATGGAAGCGGCGGGGCCGATCATGAACGCGACGTCGTCGATAACGCCCTCGTAGGAGAACACCGTTTTCAGCGTGGGCGCGTCGCTCCCCAACCGGCCCGTGCGCACGAGGTAGGTCCACCGCGCGCGCGTGAGGGCCTGCGCGTTCGGGATGAAGCCCATGAGCACGGCCGCGACGTAGCAGAGCGCCGTCGGCCCGCCGAAGCTCACCGTCGTGAGCATGAGCGCCAGGCCCGCAAGCGCGATGGCCGCCGCCCAGGGAACCACGGCGTGCTGCCCCTTCTCGTCGACGCGCTTCGAAACACGCGGAGAGATGAAGAACGTCGCCAGCGCGATGGTGGAGGAGATGGTGCCCGCCACGAAGAACGAGTAGCCGGCCAGCGTGAGCATGGATATGGACCCGATGGTGGCCATGTAAGCGTAGATGCGCATGAGGAACCCGCCCACGTCGAACGCGTAGGCCTCCCTCACCCGCAGAACCGCGCGGTACACTCCCCGATCGAAACCTTTTGCCAACCCTCCGCTTCCAGCCTTTCTACCCCTCGACGAACGTCTTTCCCTCCAGATGCATGACGCGCGCGGCGCGAGACGCCAACCCTCGGTCATGCGTGGCGAACAACAGAATACCACCGTTGTCCGCCCGCTCGAACAGCGCGTCGGCAACGTTGGCAGAGCTCGTCGAGCGATCGCCGGCCGCCCCTCTACGCGAACAGAGCGGAGGGTCCCTCGAGCACGTCCCAACCGCACTCTTCCAGCAGCTCCCTGCAGCGCGGAACGGTCCAGCCGCGATTCTCTTCCGTCTTGCCCTTGGTGTCGCGCGGGTTCGAACCCACCTCGGCCCACAGCAAATTGGCGCCGTTGAACACCGCCAGCTGGTTCGGTTCGTGCGTGCAGTTGCCTGCGATGCCCTGGCCGGTGATGAGCGCCACGGCAGCCACGATAGTGGCCATACGGGCGTAACCGACCGCACCGTGCTTGGCAAGCACCGAGGAGGGCAGGGGCGTGCGGCGCATGGCGCCCGAGAAGCGCGCGTTCATGTCGCGGGTGATGAGCGTTTTCTCCACGATCTCTTCGAGCGCGTGCTCGGGGCCCATCGGCTCCACGCACGAGCCCAGCTGCAAACCGGCCTCCTGCGCCGCGCGGATGGTGTCCCAGCGGCGCTCCACCGGGCACCGTGTGAACTCGCCCTCTCCCATGCGAATGACGTGGTAGACACCTGTGAAACCCGCCCTCTTCAGCTCGCGCGCATAGTCGAGGTCGAAATCGCCTATGTTGGCGATGAGCGGCGTGCCGTTCTCGATGGCCGCGAAGGCGGCCCTTCCGTACGCGAGGAACTGCTCTTGATCGTAGTTCGCCGTGGTCATGAGGTAGATGGCGTTCGCGCCCTTCTCCTCCAGAAGCCTCACGTAGTCGACCACCGTTTCCAGCGATTCCTCGCTCGGCTCGGTGAACACCCGGTTGCTTGCCGCAAACGAGCAGAACTTGCAGTCTTGCGGGCACAAACCCGTGTTGAGCCCGATCTGTCCGTGAATCTCGGCCTGCGGCAGCAGCTGCTCGCTGAAACGGCGACCCGCCAACCGCACGGCCGCGGCTTCATCGCTCAGGTCGTCCCACGACAGCAGCTCGATTCCCTCGCGAGCCGTGAGCAGCCCTCCGTCGAGGGCCTTGTTGATGATCTTTGACACCGTCGAATCCATGATGACGCTCCTCTTCCGCATCGAACGCTCTATAGTTGGTATGATCTATTATATGACTATAACAACTATTTGTGTTGGTCTTTTATCAGGCTAGACAGCAGAAACCCAGGGGATCGAAACGCTCCTGCCAAAAGTCGTCCTTCTCATCGCCTTATCCAAACACGGCGCTGTCGCGTTCCACGCAAAAAGAACCCGCGCATCGTGAGCGCGGGCCCCTTCCGAAAACATGCTATGTCTGCGCCTAGCCCTCTGTCGCCAGGGTCGGCAGCTCCTCTATCGTGAGCGTTACCGTGGTGCCGCGGTCGACCTTCGTGCCGGCCACGATGCTTTGGGCCACCACCGTGCCGCTGTCGGCGCCTGTGAACACGCACTTCAGCCCGGCGTTCGAGCATACGGCCTCCGCCTGCTCGACGGACAGGGTCATGAAGTCGGGCATGGCCACCTGCTCCTTCGGAGCGGGCGCGGCGCCCTTCGAGATGGACAGCGTCACCGTGGTGCCCTTCACGCACTGGATCCTCGGGTTGGGGTTCTGCCCGATCACGTTGCCGGCGGCCACCGACGAGCTGTACATCTCCACGATGTCGACGTTGAACGAAGCGCCCGTCAGCGTTTTGATGGCCGCGTCCTTCGCCATGTTCACCACGTTCGGCACGGCTACGACCTCTTTGCCCAGCGCCACCACGAAGCTCACCGACGTTCCTTCCTCCACTTTCGTGTCGGCGGCGACGGACTGCTTGAATATCTTTCCCGGCTCCACACCGTCGGCGTACACGGGGTCTTCGGCCTTCGACACGAGCTTGACCTTCGCGAGGGCGTCTTCCGCCTGCGTTTGCGTCATGCCCGCGAGGTTCGGCACGGCCACCTGGGCGGGCGTCTTCTTCACGCCCTTCGACACGACGTAGTCGACGGTCGAGCTGAGCTTCGCCTCGGTGCCCGAGCCTGGCTTCTGGCTCACCACCATGCCGATGGCCACCTTGTCGCTCTCCTCTTCGGTGACGGTGCCCACCTTGAAGCCGGCGTCGGCGATGACGCGGGCGGCGTCGTCCTTCGTCATGCCCACGACGTTGGGAGGCGTCTTCGCATCCTCGGCCTTCTTCTCGGTCTCCTGCTTGCCGCCTTGGTTCTGATCGCTGCCGCAGCTGCAACCCGCCAGACCGGCCAACAGCCCGCACGCGAGCAGCGCCGCGCACGCCGCAACGAGCCAACCGCGCCTCGGCGAGCGCATCGCCTTGTTATCCGTCAGCATGTTCGCCCTCCCGTCTTTTCGAGAACTCCTTGAACGCGGACTATACGCCTCCATGCACACCAAAATACCTCGACGCGCACGGATCGGATGCACGCCGAGCCGCCGCGCCCGCAATAAGGCTATCGCGGGATCGTCACGGTCACGCGGCACCCTTCGCCGGGCCGGCTGCGCAGCGACACGGATCCGCCGCACATCGACCGCACGCGAAAAGCCACGTTCGACAGCCCGATATGACTGCGAGTCGGATCCAGGCACGCCGCGAAATCCGGGGGCGCATCGGCGATGTCGGGCACGTCCAACGCGCGCTCGAACCCTTTTCCGTTATCGCACACGCACACGAGACAGCACCCCTCGCCGGATCGCGTCGACACCGTCACCGTCCCGCCTTTCGCGCGGTTGCGCAGCCCGTGCCGTATGGCGTTCTCCACGAGCGGCTGCACGGTGAGCGCCGGCAACAAGAACCGTTCTTCCCCCACGTCGAGCTCGACGGCGATCTGCGGGAACCGCAGCTGCTCAATGGCTGTGTAATGGCGAAGGTGGTCCAGCTCGCGGGCGAACGGGATGGGCCGGTCGTTCGTGAGCGAGTCCATGTTGCCGCGCAGGTAGCGCGCGAAGTCGTCCACCGTGCGCGCCGCGAGCGGCGGATCCTCGGTGCAGAGGTACTGGATGGTGGTGAGCGCGTTGTACAGGAAATGGGGCTGTATCTGCGAAAGCGTTATCGCCACGCGCGACTGGACGAGCTCCTGCTCGGCGCGACGGGCCCGTTCGGCGAGCTCGGCCTGCTTGCGCGCGTACGCGTACAGGGCCACGAAGCGGAAGGCCGCCGACACCGCGATGCCCGCCGTCAGCGCGAACCCCGTGGAAACACCCCAGATAAGAAACGAAAGCGCCTCGAGAAGCGAGCCTACGGTGCACGGCAGCACGACGACGACCGCTTCCAGCATCTCCCGGTTGCGCGACCGGACGGCATGCACCGCGAACGCGCCCACCACGGCGATCTCGACCGCCACGAACAGCGCCACGATGAGTATGTTCGCGTCGAACAGCGAGCAAACCCCGGCTGTCTTCAACGCGATCGCCGTCGCTTCGACAACCGCCATCGCCGCAAGAGCGATCCGAGCGAACCGCCGCAGCGTTCCGACTGATCGCTGTATCACGTATCCGACGAGAGCGAGCGGCATCGCGTCTTGCGCCAGCAGGCTGACGGTGGCCGTGAACTGCGGATGGGGGATGAACAACGTGACGTAGTCGAAGCAGAAGATTATCCATACGCCGCCCAACAGCACGTAGCAGGCGAACAGCATGCCTCCGCGCTCCTTCGGCACGCCGATGAGATGCCCCAGGCTCGCCACCAAAAGCAGCACGACGCCGGCGCACAGCACGGCCGCGCCGCACGCGAACATCGGGAAGAACAGCTGCGTCATGGCCCGGCGCAAAGAGTCCGCATCGCCGGCGTTCAGCGTGCGGAACGTGAGCTCGTAGTCGCCGAGCGAGCTCCACCGCGAGGCGCTACGCAGCTCCACCTCCACCAGGTCGCTTTCGGTTATACCGGAAGACGCGAAGCCCACCCAACCCAGCATGGGCTCGCTGGCCGGGCCCGCGCCGCTGCGGCCGTCGAACGAGAACGCCTCCGTCCCGTTCACCCGGACGACGCACGACGTGCTGCTCAGGCGCAGGTTCACGCGCTCGCCTTCCGGCACGGCACAGGACAGCCGCCCCCGCACCGTCACCGACCGCACGCCCACGAGCGCGGCATCGAACGAGGAGCCGTCGGCAGAGCGCCACTCCCCGTCGTCGATGCGGTACGTCCCCTCTATCGAGAGCATGGTCACCTCGCCCACGGCGCCGTCAAACGCCGGATTGCCGGCATCGCCGCGCCACGAGCCAACGAGAACCGCAAACGACTCCACGACCACGAGCAGCACCAGCACTGCTATCGCCCGCGCGAGCGCATCGTCGCGTTTCGTCGCGACGGCCGATGAGCGATGCTGCTCGCCCTGCGTTCTTTCCCCTCGCTTTTCCAGATCCGCGCCCCTCGCCACCCGGCCCGACCGGCACGACGCGCCGTTTGACGGGCTTATCCATCATGCAGGCGCAAAGCGCCCGACAGCAAGTGCATTCTACGGAGCGGAACACAGCAAACCCGCACCAACCATGTTCGGCAAAGAGGCGAGAAAAGGAAAAGCCCGCCTCCTTTCGGAAGCGGGCCAAAGAGCCGAGCGATTGCGTTGTTCGGCTTAGCGCTTGCTGAACTGCGGGCGCTTGCGGGCCTTCTTCAGGCCGTACTTCTTGCGCTCCACCATACGAGCGTCACGCGTGAGGTAGCCGGCCTTCTTCAGCTCGCCGCGGTAGTCGCCGGCCGCGAGCAGCGCGCGGGCGATGCCGTGGCGCAGGGCGCCGGACTGGCCCGAGATGCCGCCGCCGTCGATGCGGGCGATGACGTCGAAGTGGTCCATCGTGTCGGTCACCTTGAACGGCGTCTTGGCGTAGTCCACCAGAGCCTGGCGGCCGAAGTACTGCAGAGCCTCGCGGCCGTTGACCGTAACCTTGCCGGTGCCGGGAACGAGACGCACGCGAGCGACGGCGTTCTTACGACGGCCGGTGCCGTAGTACAAAGCTTCACCTGCCATTGTTTAACCCTCCATCTTAATCTCGCGGGGCTGCTGAGCCATGTGCGGATGCTCCGCACCAACGTAGACCTTGAGCTTCTTGCCCATGGCGCGGCCCAGCGTGTTCTTCGGCAGCATGCCCTTCACGGCATGCTCGATCACGCGCTCGGGGTGCTTGGCCATGGCCTCGTTGAAGGTCTCGGACTTCAAGCCGCCGGGGAAACCGCTGTGGCGGTAGTAACGCTTGTCCTCGGCCTTGTTGCCCGTCACGCGAATCTTGTCCGCGTTGATGATGACAACGAAATCGCCGGTGTCGACATGCGGGGTGTACTGCGGCTTGTGCTTGCCCTTCAGGATGTGCGCGGCCTTCACGGCGACGCGGCCCAGAACCTGGTCCGTGGCGTCGATCAAGACCCATTCGCGCTCAACTTCGTTGGGCTTCGCGTAATACGTCTTCACTTCTGCTTCCTCCAATAATCTTACATTCCGCCGTGCGCGCGCGAACGCGCCCGCCGGGATTACCGCTCTCCACGCGTCCGGGCGATTCCCTTCGAGGTCGAGCCTCGCCGGTTGTCGTCCATGGTGCGGAAGCGGCGCGTCGGTTTTCAAAAGTGCAGGTGAGACGGACGTCAGGTTCCTACGCTGACACGCGACTCCGGCCTGGACTCCTTTGTCTGCGTCTCCGTTTTCGCTGCATGCACGGGGCTTTTGAAAGCGAACCTTTGCATTGTATGCCGGGAAAGTTCACAAAGTCAACGAATTTCCCCCACGATGCGCGCGATCTGCAGAAGTTTTGCGAATACGGTGCGCGGTCGCAAACCGGGTCGGCCCCGCGTGGTGCGTGCGGGGCCGATGGGAGGGAAGGGTTGTTGGAAGGGGAACGCCGGCGGCGCTACGCTGCCGAGGTCGCGTTCGTGGCGTGCGAGGTGATGACGATGCTGGGGCCGGTGGTGTCCTCGGGAAGGCCGAGGGTGGTCACCGTGTCGCCGTACTTCGCGCGCAGGTCGTCCAGCTCGCCGAACTCGAGCGCGTTGAACGGGCAGGCGGCCACGCACACCGGCAATTCGCCCGCCGCCACGCGATCGGCGCAGAGGTCGCACTTCGTCATCTTGCCGGCCGTTTCGTCGTACTGGGGCGCGCCGTACGGGCACGCCTGCTCGCAGTACTTGCAGCCGATGCACAGCTCGCTGTCGTACGTGACGATGCCGGTTTTCTCGTCCTTGGCGATGGCGCCCGCCGGACACACGCCCAGGCAGGCGGGGCGCTCGCAGTGGTTGCACGACATGGACGTGTAGAACGCGAACGCGTCGTGCACGTAACCGCTCCCGGCGGCCGAGAACGCGCCGCCCTCCGTCTCGAACACGTGGCGGAACAGCCGGGCGTCGTCGAGGTTCTTCTCGTCTTTGCAGGCCATCTGGCAGGCATGGCAGCCCGTGCACAGATCTTGGCGCATGTGGAATCCGTATTGGGTCATGGCTCGTCCCCTCCTAGAGCTTCGCGACTTCGACAAGGTTGGTGTGCTGCGTGTTGCCGTGCGTCATCGACGTGCGCGCCGACGAGGTGAGCACGTTCACGCAGCCGTTCTGGTCGACGCCCTCGGCATCGGGGCTGTACCAGGAGCCGGTGGGCGCGGCCACGCAGCCGGGCACGATGCGGGTGGTCACCTTCGCTGGAATCTTCATGGCACCGCGGTCGTTCAACACCTTCACCTCGTCGCCGTCGGCAATGCCGCGCGCCTCGGCGTCGATGGGGTTGATCCACAGCTCGGTGTCCTGCGTCTGCTGGAGCCACGGATGCGTGAAGTAGCTGGAGTTGTCGCGCGCCTTCGTCTTCCATCCGATGAGCTGGAGCGGATAGGCGCCCGCGAGCTCGCCGCCCGGCCCCTCGGCCACGGGAACGTAGTGCGGCGTGGCGGGGATGTCGGGGTTCTTCATGTCGTAAAGCTTCTTCGAGAACAGCTCGATCTTGCCCGAGTCCGTTTCGAACGGATTGTTCTTCGGGTCTTCGATCTGCTTCTGGAAAGCCACGCGGGGCTCTTCCTTCTTGAAGTAGGCGACGCCCTCTTTCACCATGGTGTCGAAGTCGGGCAGGTCGTCCTCGGGGTACTTCTTCGCCGTTTCCTCGACGATGTAGCGCACCCACTCCTCTTCGGTCTTGCCGCCGGTGAACACGTCTTTCACGCCCATGCGGTCGGCGCACTCGGCGAGCCAGTCGTACTCGGAGCGCGCTTCGCCCAGGGGCTCGCACAGTTTCTGGGACAGGATGAAGTAGTCGCCGTTGTTCCACGTGGCGCCCACGTTCCAGCGCTCGAAGCACGTGCAGGCCGGCAACACGATGTCGGACCACTGCGCCGTGGGCGTCATGAGCACGTCGGACGTGATGATGCACTCCACCTTGCTCTCGTCTTCCAAGATGGCGCGCACGCGGTTGATGTCGGGGTTCGACGCCATCATGAAGTCGCTGGCGATGTTCCAGAGCATCTTCACCGGGTACTCCAGCTTGTCGGCGCCCGTGAGGCCGGTCTCCTTGGTCATGGTGGTGTAGTCGTCGATGGCGTCGATCCAGCCTGACGACATGGGAACGTTCACCGTCTTGAAATCGACGCTGTCGGGCAAGGGAGCCATGCCCACGGGGCTCTTGCGCGTGAAGCCGTTGTACGCGCCGGCCCAACCGCCTTCGACGCCCACGTTGCCCGTCAGGCACGCCAGCATGCCGCCGCCCAGCGCCGTGCGCTCGCCGCACACGTGGCGCTGCGGACCCCAGCCCTCGATGAGCGCCGCAGGCTTCGTGGTGGCGTATTCCCGCGCGATGCGGCGGATGGTGTCGGCCGGGACCTTGCATATGGGCTCGGCCCATTCGGGCGTCTTCTCAACGCCGTCGGCCGCGCCGGTCAGGTACGCCTGGTAGGACTGGTTCGCCTCCACGCCCTCGGGCAGGTGCGCCTCGTCGAAACCGACCACGAACGTATCCAGGAACTCCTGGTCGTGCAGCCCTTCCGTCACGATGACGTACGCCATGGCGTCCATGAGCGCGTTGTCGGTGGTGGGGAGGATGGGAATCCACTCGTCGGCCAGCTCGACCGCGGTGTTCGAGTTGCGCGGGTCGATGACGATGAACTTGCAGCCGTTCTCCTTCATCTGGCGGAAGTAGTAGTTCGACAGGCCGAAGATCGTCTCGGCGGGGTTGTGCCCCCACAGAATGACCAGCTTCGTGTCCTTCAGGCTGGGCAGGCTGCTGCCGGACGACGCGACGCCGAACATATACGGGGTGGCCGTGCCCGTGTTGCCCATGGACACCGAGTTGTAGTTGCCCACGTGGCCGCCGGTGGCGTCGCAGAACCGCGCGGCGAGGTTCGCCCGCACGATGGTGCCGCCGGTGTCGCCCGTGCCGATGTTGATGTAGCGGGTGAGCGGGCCGTGCTCTTTCAGCAAACGCTCGTTCTCGCTCACGATGTAGTCGATGGCCTCGTCCCAGCTGATCTGCTCGAACTTGTTCTCGCCGCGCTTGCCCACGCGCTTCATGGGATGCTGCAGGCGGTCGGGATGGTACTGCCACTTGCGGTACGAGCGGCCGCGCACGCACGCCTTCAGGCAGGGGTTCGCCTCGTCGTTTTCGTACACGCCGCGCGTGTCGATGCGCGCGATGGCGCCGTCCTTCATGTGCGCCTTGATCAGGCACTTGCCGCCGCAGTCGAACGTCGAGCACGTGTTGACCACCTGCGTGCCGTCGTCGGCGGACGATGCGGAATCGCCCTTCTTCGCCCCTTGCTCGCTTTTGGGCGCGCAGCCGCCGAACATGAGCGCGCTCGCGCCCACGGCGCCCGAAAGCGCCAGGAACGACCGTCGTGACAATCCGGTTTTCTGCATACGTCATCCTCCCCCATCGTAGATTGGTTCCCTCGCACGGGGAGCGCGCACGTCGAGCAGTCCCCCTGCGGCCGCGCCCCCTCGTCCTTGCCGTCGATGGTACGCGCGAAATGTTACGCGCTTTGTGACGGCAGCTTATTTTTCCCTTACCAAGGTATTACTGAAGTATTAACGCGCCTGATGAACGGTGGAAAAGGCGGCGAATTTGTAACCCACGCCCCATACGGTGAGCACGTAGCGGGGCTTCGAGGGATCGTCTTCCACCTTCTCGCGTATCTTGCGGATGAACACGGTGATGGTGTTCGCGTCGCTGACGGCGTCCTCGCCCCACACGTTCTCGAAGAGCTGGTCGCGCGTGAACACCTGACCAGGGTGCTGGGCCATGAAGGAGAGTATCTCGAACTCCTTGGCCGTCAGATCCAGCGGCCGACCGGCCTTCACCGCCTCGTAGCTGCCCAGATCGAGCACCAGGTCGCCCGCCTCGATGGTCGAGCGCTTCGCCGCGGCGTCCGGCCGCGCATGGTCGCGGCGGCGGAGCAGCGCCTCTATGCGCAGCGCCAGCTCGGCAGGGCTGAACGGCTTGACCAGGTAGTCGTCGCAGCCCATCTTGAAGCCCATGCTCTTGTCCACGATGTCGCCCTTGGCCGACAGGAACATCACGGGCACGTCCTGGTCGCGGCGGCGGATGGCGTCGCACGCGTCGAAGCCGTTCATGTCGGGCATCATGACGTCGAGGATGACGAGGTCGGGCGCGCGATCGGCGAACAGCGCGAGCGCGTCCGCGCCGTTCTTCGCGTACAGGAACTCGTGGCCGCCCTGCACCACGATGTGCTCCACCACGTTTCTCATGCTCTTCTCGTCGTCAGCCAGCAGTATGCGAGCCATCCGCCCTCTCCTCTCCCCCCGCGCCCTCGTCGGCGCCCTTCCCGTCGTCCGCCGCCTCCGCCTTGTTCGCCCGCACCGGAAACGCCGCCGTGAACGTGCTGCCCTTTCCCGCAACGCTCTGCACTTCGATAGTGCCGCCGTGCAGCTCGGCCAGCTCGCGCGCGAGCGAGAGCCCCAGGCCGCTGCCGTTGTAGCGCCGCGACGCCGAGGCGTCGCCCTGCGTGAACTTGTCGAAGATGACCGGCACGTCCTCGGGGGCGATGCCGATACCGTCGTCCTCCACCCTCACGAGCACCCGGTCGGCTTCCCGGTCGAACAGCGCGCTGATGGAGATGCGGCCGCCCTCCGGCGTGAACTTCACGGCGTTGCCCGCCAGGTTCTCCACGATGCGGCGGGCCTTGTCGGGATCCGCCGTGATGAGCGGCACGTCGCGCGCGACCTCCACCGAAAGCGCGATGCGCTTGGCGCTCGCCAGCGGCTCGAGCGCGGCCTCCACGCTGTTCACCACGTCGGCCACATCCAGCAGTTGCAGGTCGAGCTCGCTTTTGCCCGCCTCGAGGCGGGCGACGTCGAGTATGTTGTTGATGCGGCTGAGCAGGATGGCGGCGTTCTGCCGAATCTCGCCGAGGATGCGCGCGCGGTTGCCCTGCGCATCGGCCTCCTCCGCCTGCAGTATCTCCGTGAACGCGATGACCGAGGTGAGCGGCGTGCGCAATTCGTGGCTCATCATGGCCAGGAAGTCGGACTTGTAGCGGCTCTCCTCGAACAGGCGCTCGTTCATGGATTCCAGCTGCTCGCGCTGGCGGATCAGCTCCTCGTTCGCCAGCACCAGCTGCCCGGCGCGCAACTCCACCTGACTTTCGAGGTCGTCGTACAGCGTGTTCAGCTCGGAGCCCATCGTGTCGAAGTACGCGGCGAGGTCGTGCACCTCGCCGTCGCCACGCACGTCCTTCACGTCCACGGCGAAGCGGCCCTCGTCGGTCACGCGCACGGCGTTCTTCAACCGCTCGAGCGGCGCCGTGACGAACCGGTTGACGAAGAAGTACACGGACACCACGCACGCCACGATGAGCGCGAAGAACAGCAGCCCCTCCCGCATGACGTTCTGCGCGATGCTCTCGTCGTATATCTCCGACGGCACGACCACGCTGATGACCCCGTACAGGTCCCCCCGCTCGAGGCCCTCCTTCGTGTAGCCGGTCACGTCCTTCTCGCCGGCCGGGTTGCCGTGGCACGAGATGCAGCTTGCGTCTATGCGCAGCGGCGTGAGGTAGCGCAGCGAGCTCTGCCCGTCGAAGTCGGTCATCTCGTCGTACTCGGCGAGCCCCGGATCTTCGCGGAAGCGCTCCATGACCTGCGTTTCGAACGGGTCGGTGGCGTGCGCGGAATTGCGCGGGCTGTCGCTGACGTAGCGGATCTTGTAGTCGGTATCCTGCGAGAAACGTCCGCTCACGCTCAGGCCCACGATGGAGCAGTGCAGGCCCTTGAAGTCGTACTTGCCGTCGGCATCGTAGTTGATGCGGTCCTGGTTGATGGCCATGAAGTCCCACATGGCGTTCAGCTGCCGCGTGAGCATGCTGGCCTGCTCGCGCATAGCCACCTGGGCCTGCTCGCGTTGCGAGGTGTACGACCACGTGAGGTTCAATGCCATGAGCAGCACGATGATGATGACGGTGGGTATCGCCAACTTGTACTTGAGCTTTCCGTGCAGCAAAACGCGCCCCCTCCCCCTTGCGTTCGCCACCATAACATATCGGGGCGATTACGAAGGGGTGCAAGGGGGTCGCCGACGGTAAAGCGTTAAACAGGGATGCGGGGCTTTGCAGCCTTCCCGGTTTGCCGGGTTGCCTTCCAGCGCGCTACTTGCCGCCGAAAAGACCGCCCAGCTTGCCGAGGAGCGCGCCAGGGTCGTTGCCCAAGAAGTCGCCCGCCGCCTTCATGACGGCATCTAGGTTCAACTCCTTGCCCTCCAGCAGCGGCTCGACGGCCTTCACCACGTCGGTCACTTCCTCCTCGCTCAGGTCGAGACCCGTGGCGCCCTTGATGGCGGCGGCCGGGTCGACGCCGAACTGCTTGAGGCTCTCGGGGTTCTCCGCGGCCTGCTTCATCAACTGACCTACGATCTCCTGCACGTCCATGGCTCCCTCTTTCAATTATTTTTTGTACCCCAGCAGGGGAAACCTGCCCTCTTCTTCCGGGAATTATAATGGGGAGCGCGGTTGAGAATGGGCAAAGACCCAGCTCAACTAGATATTGAACCGCAAGGAGACGGGGTTACATGGCAACGAAGAAGAGCGGCGAAGAAGCCGCAGGGGCGAAGAAGGCCGCGAAGGCCGCGCCGAAGGCAAAAAGCGAAGCGGAGCCTTCGACGAAAGACGAGAAGACGGAGCCGAAAGCGAAGGCGAAAGCAGAGGCAGAGCCGAAAGCCGCGCCGAAAGCGAAAGCGGCAGCCGAGCCGCAGCCCGCTGCGGAGGCGGAGCCCGAAGCCGCTCCGGCAGCGGAACCGAAGGCCGAAGCCGCGAACGAGCCCGAGGCCGCTCCGGCACCTGCGAAGAAGGAGCCGAAGGAGCGCACGTTCGTCGACGCCAAGACCGGCAAGGCCATCGCGCACCCCCACCAGGGCGGCTCAGGCGCCGAGGCCAACAAGGCCGTGCGCGACGAGATGCACGCGGCGCGCAACGGCTCGGCGCTGCCCTTCCGCATCGGCGCGGCCGTGCTGTGGGTGCTTGGTCTGGTGTGCGAGGTCATGGCGGTTCTGGTGATGAACGGCACGCTGTTCCTGCCGGGCCCGGCGGCTTCAACGTGGCTCATCATCTTCCTGGTGGTCGACTTGGTGCTGGTGGTGGCCGGCTCCCAGCTGTGGAAGCACGCGAACCACGTGGCGCCCGCCTCCAAGGAGAACAAGGTGGCGTACTGGGTGCAGACCGACTTGGGCGTCATCGTAGCGGCCATCGCGTTCGCGCCCGTCATCCTGCTCATGCTGACGAACAAGGACCTGGACAAGGGCACGAAACGCGTGGGCACCATCGTGGCCGCCGTGGCGTTGATCGCCGCCGTGGCAAGCGGCATCGACTACCATCCGGCCACGCAGGAAGACCTTGACCAAGCCGAAGCCGGCGCGGCCGTGCTGTCCGACGACGGGTTGGCCTACTGGACGCCCTTCGGCGAGGTGTACCACTTCAACCCCGACTGCCAGTACATCAAGAATTCCGGCACCATCTACTCCGGCACCGTGCAAGACGCCATCGACGCGAAGCGCACGCGCGGCTGCTCCGGCTGCACCGTCGAGAACGGCACCGACGTGCTCTCGAAAGCCGACCCCGAGGCGGTTGCGGCGGCGCTCGCAAACGTCATCAAAGTGGGAGGCGACGAAGCCGACAGCACGAACCAAGGCACGCCGGACGAGAAGGACGCGAGCGAAAACACCGGGGAACAGCTGCCCAAGGCGGCATAGCATCTCTTGCATCTGCGAACGTGAAGAAGGGCCCGCACCGGGCCCTTCTTCACGTTCTATCCCCTTCGTCCGCGCGGCACCGAGCCGGGGGCGTGTGCGAATCCGAATGAAAAACGGCTACTTCTTGAAGATGTTGTCCAACAGGTTGCCGAACGTCTCGTTGTTTCCGATGAGCGAGGAAACGGCCTCGCCGATGCTACCGCCCAAGCCGGCCAGCTTCTCTTGCAGATCCCCGCCTTCTTCGCCGATCTTCGCGAGCACGCCCTGTGCGACCGAAGCCAGATCGCCCTCTTCGAGTCGGTGCCCGGTAATCTGCTCGACGGCAGCCGCCGGATCCGCGATGATCTCCTGCGCCTTTTCCGGAGCCTCGCGCAACGTCTCCACGACCTGATCGATGATCGCCTGAATGTCCACCGTTGACCCTCCTTCTCAATTACCCGACGACAAGCAGTATAACCACACAGGAAGAGTCAATGCCCGAATGAGCTTCGGTCAAAAAATCGTTGATGATCGCGCGGTCACACGGCCGCAAGCGCTTGGTCCACGTCGGCCACGAGGTCCTCGGTGGCCTCGATGCCGCACGACAGGCGCACGAGGTCGGGCGTGATGCCGGCGGCGGCCAGCTCCTCGTCGTTCATCTGGCGATGCGTGGCGTTGGCCGGATGCAGCACGCACGTGCGCGCGTCGGCCACGTGGGTGGCGATCTGCGCGAGCTCGAGGCTCGCCATGAACGTCTCGGCCGCAGCGCGCCCGCCGGCCACGCCGAAGCTCACCACGCCGCTCGCGCCGCTTGGCAGGTACTTCTGCGCCAACTCGTACTGAGCGTCGCCCGGCAAACCCGGATAACGAACCCACGCCACCTTCGGATGGGCGGCCAGGTGCTGCGCGAGCGCCAGGCCGTTCTTGTTGTGCTGGGCCATGCGCAAATGCAGGCTCTCCAGCCCCATGTTGACGAGGAACGCGCTCTGCGGCGACTGCGTGCAGCCGAAATCGCGCATGAGCTGCGCCGTCGCCTTCGTGATGAACGCACCCTCCAAGCCGAAGCGCTCGGCGTACACCACGCCGTGGTAGCTGTCGTCGGGCGTGGTGAGGCCCGGGAACCTGTCGGCATGCGCGAACCAGTCGAAGCGGCCGGAATCCACGATGGCCCCGCCCACGCTGGCGCCGTGCCCGTCCATGTACTTCGTGGTGGAGTGCGTGACGATGTCGGCGCCCCACTCGATGGGGCGGCAATTCACCGGCGTGGGGAACGTGTTGTCCACGATGAGCGGCACGCCGTACGCATGCGCCGCCGCGGCGAAGCGCTCGATATCGAGCACGGTGAGCGCGGGGTTGGCGATGGTCTCGCCGAACACGGCCTTCGTGTTCGAGCGGAACGCGGCTTCCAACTGCTCGTCGGTGCAGTCGGGCGCGACGAACGTGAACTCCACGCCCATGCGCTTCATGGTCACGGCGAACAGGTTGTACGTGCCGCCGTAGATGGCCGACGACGCCACCACATGGTCGCCGCAACCCGCGATGTTGAACACGGCGAAGAAGTTGGCCGCCTGGCCCGACGACGTGAGCATGGCGGCGCTGCCGCCTTCCAGCTCGGCGATCTTCGCGGCCACGAAGTCGTTCGTGGGATTGGACAGGCGCGTGTAGAAATAGCCCGCCTCTTCCAAATCGAACAGACGGCCCATGTGCTCGCTTGAGTCGAACTTCCAGGTGGTGGACTGGTAGATGGGAATCTGCCGGGGCTCGCCGTCGCCGGGGCGGTAACCGCCCTGGACGCAGGTGGTGCCGATGCTCTCGCTCATGGGGGCTCCTTGTTCGCGGGGATTGGGGGAATCTGGTTGTCCGGACCATTATAGCCGCCGCGTCTTTCCATTCGGTAGCGTCGTCTTTCTGATAACACGTGATCGGTTTTTACTATAATGGGGCAAACGCTTCGGGCGGCATCCGATCATCTTTTGCCGTACAATGGAACCCGCGAGGCGCGAGAACAAACGTTTGCGCCGCACGAGAACAGAAGGAGCCGCCATGCCTATCAGAATCCCCGACTCCCTGCCCGCCACCGATATCCTGGAAGGCGAGAACATCTTCGTCATGACCGAGTACCGGGCCATGCACCAGGACATCCGCCCGCTGAAGCTCGTGCTGCTGAACCTCATGCCCACGAAGATCGTCACCGAGACGCAGATCATGCGCAAACTCTCGAACACGCCGTTGCAGATAGAGATAGACCTCATGCAAACGGCGAGCCACGAGGCCAAGAACGTGTCGGAACAGCATTTGGAGACGTTCTACACCACGTTCGACGAGATCAAGGACGAACGCTTCGACGGCATGATCATCACCGGCGCGCCCGTGGAGCTGCTGGATTTCGAGGACGTGGACTACTGGGACGAGCTGGCGCGCATCATGGACTGGTCGGCCTCGAACGTGCATTCCACGCTGCACATCTGCTGGGGCGCGCAGGCCGGTATCTACTATCATTACGGCATACCCAAGTACGAGCTGCCGGCCAAACTGTTCGGCGTGTTCGAGCACGAGGTGGTGAAGCCCTCGTCGCCGCTCGTGCGCGGCTTCAACGACTTCTTCATGGCACCCCACTCGCGCTACACCGAAGTGCACGCCGAGGACATCGAGGCACACCCCGACTTGGAGCTCGTAGCCGTGTCCGACGAAGCCGGCGTCTACCTGGCCAAGAGCACTGACAGCCGCCATTTCTTCGTGTTCGGGCACCCCGAGTACGACGCGGGAACGCTCATGGTGGAATACGAGCGCGACATCGCGAAGGGCTTGGACATGCCCTTGCCGCGCCATTACTTCCCGAACGACGATCCCGCGCAGGAGCCGCGCGCCACCTGGCGCGCCCACGCCCAGCTGCTCTACACGAACTGGCTGAACTACTACGTGTACCAGACCACGCCGTACGATCTCGACAGCATGGGCGAGGAAGCGGAAGGCGACGCGCGCCGTGCCGAGGATCCGGCTCATGAGTAGCAAGCCCCGCTACACCGTGCGCCCCGTGGCCACGCCCGTTCCGACCGCCGACAAGAGCGCGCGACCGAGCGATCTCAAAGCGGATGAAGGGGCCAGCGACCCCTTCATCCGCCCCGAAGCGGAAGACGACGACGGCTACGACCCCTACTCCGACCGCCCGGCCGACCCCGATCCCCTGTTCGAAAGCGATCCTTGGAAGTGAAGCCGTCCCATAGGGCAAGCGAAGCGGGTGAGGCTTCTTGCAATGAACGTTGGCTCCTTTTTCTTTTTTCAAAACTGCATAATTTTCAGCTGATTTTTATGCTATAATTTCAGCAATCGAAAAAAGGAGGCCGTCATGCCCATGACCGTCACAGCGTCCGAGGCCCGTGCACAGTTCCCCGCTATTGCGAAAGCCGTGCATGAAAACAACATGGAGGTCACCGTGGTCAAAGGAAGCAAACCCTACGTGAAAATCGTGCCGATAGAAAAGCACGAGGCCATCGATGCGCAAGCCGCCTATCTTGCCGCCGATGAAGAGTTCGAGCAGGAGTACCATGACCTGTTCGAGGCGTTGGCAAGATGATCCGCCCCATTGAACCTCTTGACAAAGAAACCATTCTGGAAATCCATCGACGCAAAATCGCGCACTTCGGCGGTCTTGACGGCGTGCGCGACGAAGGATTGCTCGAGGCGGCCCTTGCTCAGCCCTGGCAGGGCTTTGGCGGCACGGAGCTGTACCCGTCAATCGAGGAAAAAGCTGCGAGGTTGGGCTACGAAGTAATCTCCCAGCATCCTTTCGCCGACGGAAACAAACGAACAGGGGCAGCGGTCATTGGCGTGCTTTTGCGAGCACACGGGTATCGTTTCAAGCCGCGAACGGAAGAGTTTTACGACATGGTGTACGGTATTGCCGACGGTAGCAAAAGCTACGATGACCTGGTGTCGTTCGTGCGTGCTAATGCCTTGCGTTAAAGCGGTCGCTCGTTCCACCCGATGAACTCTTCGGCGTCCAGCTCTTCGAAGCTGCGGACGAACCGGTCGGCCGCCGCTTCCAGCTGCTCGGGGGTGCCGGAGATGTCACAGTCGTAGATGCCGAGCGTGCGGTAGCCGGCATCGCGCAACGTATGCACGGCGTACACCGAGTCTTCGACGCCCCAGGTGGTTGCCAGCGGCGTGCCCATGACCTCGCGCGCCCGATCGAACACGGCCGGCTCGCGCTTCGACTTCCCCACGTCGTCCACCGAGACGACGGCATCCAAATAGGGCGCGAAGCCGCAACGTGCCAGTCCCGCCTGCAAGTAGGGCAGCGGGCTGGACGACGCCACGCTCATGCGCACACCTCGTTCGGCGAGTCCGCGCACAAACGCCAACGCTCCGGGGCGCGCCTCTGCACGCGTGCGGTAGAAGTCGAGCATCAGCTCGTCTATCGCGCGCACCACCGCTTCGTTCGATTCGCCCAAGCCGTACCGCTCGTGGAAGAACGCGCCGCATTCGGGAATGGTGAGCGTGGTGAGCTCGTCGACGTCGGCCGCAGTCAGCGTCACGCCGGCGCGCCGCGCGAGCTCGCCCTCCACTTCGCGCCAAACGCCCATCGAGTCGAGCAGCGTGCCGTCGCAGTCGAATATAACGCCGATACGGGACGCATCCATGCAAAAGTCCTTTCGCGCACGTTGGGGGCCGTATCGGCCCCCAACGGGTTTTCTTTCGAACACCAGCTTATCAGATGATCAAGCGTTGGAAGAATCGCTCGATGCGATTTTGCAGAACGCTTACCAAACCTTCGACGACGCCGACCCTACCTCAGTTCGCTTTCCGCGGCGGCCAGGCAGGCGAACTCTTCTTCCGGAGCGTTCGCCACCAGGTGCTTGCGGCTGTACAGCAGGAAGTACGCCACGAAACACGCCATCGCGCCGGCGGCGCACAGGGCGGCCGTCACGTCTACGAAGAACGTCGCCACCACGGCCACGCAGGACAGGACGAAGGCGATGCCGGTGGTCACCACGCCGCCCGGCGTTTTGTACGGACGCTCCAGGTCGGGCTCCTTCACGCGCAGCACGATGTGCGACAGGTTCATGAGCGCGTAGCTGATGGCGGCGGCGAACACCGCGATGTTGATGAGGATGTCGCCGTTCTGCAGAGCGGAGGCCAGCACGAACCCGATGCCGCCGGGCACGAGCAGCGCCCACGTGGGCGTCTTGCGCCCGTTCGTCACGGACAGGAAGCGCGGCAGGTAGCCGGCGCGGGACAGCGCGAACAGCTGGCGGGAGTAGGCGAACACGATGGAGAAGAACGACGCCACAAGGCCCGCCAAGCCGGCGTAGTTCACGAACGTGGCCAAACCCGTTTCCCCTACGGCGTTCAGCGCGTCGGGCAACGGCGCGCCGGACTCGCCTATGAGCGCCGCGCCCGCGCCGCCGGGGCACAGCAGCAATACGGTGAGCCCCGTCACCACCAGCACGGACACGGCCACGATGATGCCCTTCGGCATGTCCTTCTTCGGGTCGTTGGCTTCCTCGGCGGCCAGCGGCACGCCCTCGACGGCCAGGAAGAACCAGATGCCGAACGGCAGCGCCGCCAGCACGCCGCTCACGCCGAACGGCAGGAACGAACTGGAGCCCGCCGAGCCGTCGGCGGCGATGTTGAACAGGTTGGCCGCGTCGAAGTGCGGGATCATGCCCGCCGCGAACGCGATGAGCGCCACGATGGCCACGGCCGTGATGGCGAACATGACCTTGAGCGCCTCGCCCACGCCGATCAGATGGATGGCGATGAACAGCACGAAGCAGGCGCCGTAGACGACGACGGGCGACAAGCCCGGGAACAAGCCGAGCGACTCCACGTACCCGCCGATGAACACCGAGATGGCGGCGGGAGCGATGGAGTACTCTATGAGGATGGCGACGCCGGTGGCGTAGCCGCCCAGCTTGCCGAGCGCGCGGCGCGCGAAGCCGTAGCCCGCCCCGGCGGTGGGCAGCGCCGAGGACATCTCGGCCAAGCCGAACACCATGCACGCGTACATGATGCCCATAGCCGCGAACGCGATGAGCAGGCCGCCGAACCCGCCATGCGCCATGCCGAGGTTCCAGCCGGAGAAGTCCCCCGATATCACGTAGGACACGCCCAAGCCCGCCAACAGCAGCCAGCCGGCCGATCCCTTCTTCAACGCGCGCTTTGCAAAGTAGTCGTTCGTTTCCGCCGTCACCGCACCCGCGCTTGCGGGCACGGTGACGGCCTCGCGTGCAGCAGCCATATGATGCCTCCTTCGGTAGATGATCAACGCCGTCTGTATGTGCTCGGATAAATCCGTTGTTGCTTGCAGGTTGTCACTCCAGCAGCCAGGTGGGGCTTTGCAGGTAGCGCTCGGCGCAGTAGACGGTGCCCGGCACCTGCGCGTCGTACAGACCGTCGGGCAGCGCGTCGGCGTAGTGGTTGGTGGTCCAGCCCACCATCTGCAAACGGCGGATCATCGAAAGCGCGCTCGCGCAGGCAAGGTCCTCGTCGGACAGCGGCGCGACCTCCCGATACCCGGCCACCCACTCCTTCGCCATGGCGGGCGCGTACGGCTCGTGCTCCACGAACGAGAGGGCCGCGGCGTAGTCGTAGAGATAGTACGAGAAGCCACAGTCGTCGAAGTCGATGACGGTGAGCGAGCCGTCGACGCTCGCGATGACGTTCGAGGGGCGCAGATCCGCATGGATGAGCCCCCACGTCTTACGATTGCGCGGCACGTTCGCCATAACGCGCAGAGCCATCGTTTCCGCCCGTTTGAACAGGTCGAACTCTCCCGGCGCAAGCCGCTTGTCCTCCCAGCGCCCCCAACGCGGATGCTCGCCCACCATGTCGGCGAGATCCCAGTTGAAGCGTTCGAACCCGTCCGGCCTGCGCCACGTGCGGGAATGAGCATGGAACAGAGCCGCCCAGCGGCCGATGGTGCGGTAGTACGACGAGGGGTCGGGCAGGTTCTCCAGAACCACGCCCTCCACGAAGCCGGTGCACACGCACGCCCATTCCGTTCCCGACCCGTCGGATATGGTGGCCACCTTGAAACCGGCCGCCGTGGGGATGTCGTCCACCACGTTCACCCCCTCCACCTCGTGCAACGCCTCGACCCAAGCGATTTCGGAAGCCACCGCCACGGGACCGCCCACGTAACCCGGCTGCGACACGCGGATCACCCCGAACGGCTTGTCGTGGCACATCACCAGGTACGTGGCGTTCTCCGATACGGTGATGAGGCGCAGTTCCGTGCTGAACACGTCGAACCCCCATGCGTCGCACACACCTTGGAACAGCCACCACGGGGCAAGCGACCCTTTGCTGTAGGCTGCGAACGCCGCCAAGCCCGTGGCGCCGCCGCTCGCCTGCAGTTGCGGCGGCATGCGCAGACCGGGGGTCCGCCCGCTCGCGGCCTGCCGCGCCTCGGCCTCCTGCACGTCGGCCGCCATCGCCAGCGTGCGCTCAGCCGCCTCGACGGTTTGCTCCGCCGCCTCGGCGCATGCCCGATCGGCGCTCGAGGAATCGTTCCCGCCCGCCAGTTCCCCGTCCCGCCGCACGGGTTTCTCGCATGCTTGCACCTTCGTCGTCATGGTTGCCATAAGGTCCTCCTCGATCGCCTGTTGCTGGGAAATCGCTTTGCCGTGATGCCCGCACCCTAGCAAACGCCGCGCCGAAGCTCCGCCTCGCGACAAGGCGAAACAAACCCGATCGAGCTTTTTTACGGGCGAGAAATGTTCGCGAAACCTCGGTTTAACCTATGCGCCGAAACGAAAGGATTAACGCAGGCGAAACACGGGGATGGCACACTTCGCCTGCAACCCGTGCAAGCCACGAACCCAAGGAGGCTCTCTTTATGACCACATCGTCGACCATCATGGACTCCAACAGTTTCAAGCCGGAGGATATGGCCGATCTGGACGAGCGCACGCGCCGCCTGGCCGAGCGCCGCGCCGTCCTCGGCCCCAGCTACCGGCTGTTCTACCACCATCCGCTCAACCTCGTGCGCGGCAAGGGGACCAGGCTGTTCGATGCCGACGGAACGGAATACCTCGACGCGTACAACAACATCCCGTCGCTCGGGCACAGCCACCCTGCGGTGCAGGAGGCGGTGTCGCGCCAGCTGGGCCTCATCAACACGCACACCCGATACCTGCATGAAACCATCCTCGACTACGCCGAGGACCTGCTATCGACCATGCCGGGCGAGCTGGACCGCGTCATGTTCCTGCTGTCCGGATCGGAAGCGAACGATCTGGCCGTGCGTATTGCGAAGGCGTACACAGGGGGCACGGGCATCATCGTCACGAGCGAGGCCTATCACGGCAACACCGAGCTCATCACCAAGCTGTCCCCCTCCATCGGCCACGAGCAGCCCATGGCCATCGACATGCGCATGATACCCACCCCCGACACCTACCGCCTGCGCACCGAGGACCTGGGCACCTGGATGGCCGAGCACGTGCGCAAGCAGGCAGCGGACATGCGCCGCCACGGCATCGCGTTCGCCGGCCTGCTCATCGACGATATCTTCTCGTCGGACGGCGTGTTTCCCGGCAAACCGGGATTCTTAAAGCCGGTGGTGGAGGCGGTGCACGAATTGGGCGGCGTGTACATCGCCGACGAAGTGCAGCCCGGGTTCACGCGCACGGGCACGTTCTGGGGGTTCGAGCGCCACGACGTGGTGCCCGACATCGTGACCATGGGGAAACCCATGGCCAACGGCATAGCCTGCTCGGCCGTGGCCGCGCGCGAGAAGGTGCTCGAAGCCTTCGCGCAGAGCTCGCCCTACTTCAACACGTTCGCCGGCAGCCCTGTGGCCATGGCGGCCGCCCAAGCCACGCTCGACGCGCTGCGCGCGGAGGACACCATGGGCAACGCGCGACGCGTAGGCGGCATCCTCGCAGACGAGCTGCGTGCGCTGGCGCAGGAGTTTCCGCAGATCGGAGACGTGCGCGGTGCCGGACTGTTCATCGGTGCCGACGTGGTGGCACCCGGCACCACCGACCCCGATTATCCTGCCGCCGTGCGTCTTATCGAGGGCATGCGCGAGCGGCACGTGCTCACGTCGCTGTGCGGCCCCTTCGGCAACGTGTTGAAGATCCGTCCGCCGCTCGTGTTCGACGAGAGCGACGTCGATTGGTTCATGAGCGCCCTGCGCGACACGCTGAAAAACGGGTAGCCCTCCCCCTCAGGCGTCCAGGAACCGCCGCTCGAATTCCCCTATGGGTTGGGGGCGGCCGATGAGATAGCCCTGCGCGCGCGTGCATCCGGCCTCGCGCAGGGCCCTCTGCTGCTCGTCGCTCTCGATCCCTTCGGCCACCGTCTCGATGCCCAAGTCCCGGCACAGGCTCGTCAGCGAACGGATCACCTGCATGGTGCGGTCCTCGGTGCCCAGCCCCCACACCAGCGACTTGTCTATCTTCAGCACGTCGAACTCCAGCTGGATGAACAGCTGGAAATTGGCGTTGTCCACCCCGAAGTCGTCGATGACCACGCGGAACCCCAGCCCTCTCAACCCTTCCGCCACCGCGTACAGCAGCGATTCGTTCTCCTCGCGCGCCGATTCGGTGATCTCGATCTCGATGAGCGACCGATCGACGCCATGCGCCGCCACCGTGCGGGCCACGCGCTCCACGAAACCCTTGTCGCCGATGGTGCGCCGCGAGAAGTTCACGGCGAGGGGCACGACCCTGCGGCCTTCCCGCTGCCAGCGCGCCACCGTCTCGCACGCCTTCGACAGCGCGAAGAAATCGATGGCGGCTATCTCGCCCATGTCCTCCAGCGCGGGGATGAACGATGCGGGAAGCGCCTGCATGCCGCGCGTGCTGTCGTTGTAGCGTATGAGCGCCTCGGCGCCGACGATCTCGCCTGTTTTGCTCGAAGTCTGCGGCATGAGGTGTATGTCCAGCAGGTTCGCTTCCGCCGCCTCCCGAGCGCCGCCCGGACGCAACAGGCTGCTCACGGCGGCATCGGATTCCAGATCGACGCCCAGGTCCACCGCGCGGTGGCGGCCGCGCTTCGCGCTGCGCATGCGGTCGCCTGCCAAATCGAGCAAACCCGTGGTGTTCTCGCATCGCTCGTGCCATGCCGGACCGAGCGATGCCGGGATGCCTTCGTCGAGGAACAGCTGCGCGGCGCGAACCGCGAGGTCGGCGAAGCGCGCGTAGTCGATATGCATGGCCACGGCGCAGAACTCGTCGTCGCCGATGCGGTACACGGCGTCGCCGAACACCTCGCGCAGGCAGGACCCTATGCGGTGGAGCATCTCGTCGCCCGCGGAACGCCCCTTCTCCCGGTTGATCGTCGACAACCGGTCGGCGTCCACCAAGGCGAACCCGATGCGGTCGAACGAGCCCTGGTCGAAATCGCGGTGGAACGCGGCGCGGGAACGGGTACCGGTCAGCGGGTCGTTCCACGTGAGCGTCTCAAGTTGGTTCTGCACCTTCGCGCGCTTCATGCTGGAAGACGTGAAGTACGCCAACGCGACGAGCGGCATCTCGATGGTCCCGAGATTCCCGTGCTGGGGATTGTCGACGCCGAGATATCCTGCCAGCTGCCCGTCTATCTCGATAGGCACGGCAACGAGCGAGCCTATGCCCTGGGCTGCGAGCACGTCGCGCTCGTCGCGCCGATCTTCCGGCAGCTCGGCCACGTCGTCGATGAGCACGGCCTCGCCCACCTCGAAGCGCGCCTGCCAATGATCGATGAGCGAAAGGGGCAGGCCCTGCAGGAGGGGAAGCTGGGGTTCCACGCCGAGCCCGCACCATTCGTACGTGTTCGACATGGAATCGCCTTCCACTTCGAAGATGTAGGCGCGGTCGGCCTCGAGGAACGTTCCCAGCCGTCGCAGCGTCTCTTCCAGAGCCTTTGGCAGGTCGGACTGGGATTCGAGGAGCTTGATGCAGTCTATAGCCGCCTCGCCGGCATCGGCGAGAAATTTGAACTGGTCTTTTTCGTTCTGCCGATCGGTCACGTCGAAGGCGATCTCAAGACGCAACGTGCGACCCTCCAAGTTCAACAGCTTGTCGCGCAAAAGGTATCGGCGCCCCGTCACCTCGTTGGTCGTGTCCCATTCGTAGAACGTATCGAAGCCCAGCTTGTCGTTCGTGCAGAACGGGCACGGCGCGTCCCTGCCTTGCAGGATGCGGTAGCAAGGCTCGCCCTTCGTCTCGCTTACCTGGAAGGCCTTTTTGCCTGACTCGTTGAGAAACACGAGTTCGTACGTTTCGACGTCGCACATGTAAACCAATTCGGACAAACCCGAAAGTATCGAATTGGCAGCGTCTTCCATTAAAGCTTCCCTCGCTCCCGCACGTTGCGTGCGACCTCGTTGAAAGACCCCCCCCCCCCGAAGGAAGGAGAGGGGAATCGAAGGAGCGGGATCGCCTCATCGAATCAACTTATACGACCAGATGAGAAGATTATCCAATGCTTTCGCATACCTTTCAAGTGGGGTGTGCTAAAAAAGCTAGCGGATCGCTTCTTATTAACCGTTCCAGCCGCCCGTCGTCGTTAGCCCTTCTGCGCCACCAGGTCGCGGGCGCGGGCGCTCGAGCGCTCAAGCTGCTCGGCCGCCGTGCGCAGGGCCGTGACGTCGGCGTCGTCCACCTTGTCCACCTTCTTGCCCAGCAGCTTGCGGACGGCGGCCACATCGGCCTTGATCTGCTTCTTCTCGTCCTTCTCCAACTGCTTTCCCACCTGGGCGAGCGCCTGGTCGGCCTCGTTCGCCAGCCGCTGCGCCTCCTCGCGGGCCACCATGGCGTCGCGGCGCGCCTCGTCCTGAGACGCGTAGAGCTCCGCGTCGCGGATCGCCTGGTTCACCTCGTCGTCGGACATGCGGTCGGAATCGTCGATGGTGATGGACTGCTGCTTGCCGGTGTCCAGGTCCTTCGCCGACACGGTGAGAATGCCGTTCGCGTCGATGTCGAACGTCACCTCGATCTGCGGCACGCCGGCCGGGGCGCGCTTGATGCCCTTGAGGCGGAACGTGCCGATGGCCTTGTTGTCGGCGGCCATGGGGCGCTCGCCCTGCAGCACCTTCACCTCCACGCTCGTCTGGAACGCCGCCGCCGTGGAGAACACCTGCGAGTAGTGCACGGGCAGCGTGGTGTTGCGCTCCACGAGGCGCGTGGCCACGCCGCCCACCGTCTCGATGGACAGGCTCAAGGGGGTCACGTCCAGCAGAAGCAGGCTGTTCGCCCGCACGAGGCCGGTCGACGCGCCGGAGAGCGTGGCGGCCTGGATGGCCGCTCCGGTGGCCACGCATTCGTCGGGGTTGATGGAGGCCGACGGCTCCTGCCCGGTGAGCTTGCGCACGTGCGCCTGCACGGCGGGCGTGCGCGTGGAGCCGCCCACCAGCAGCACGCAGCCCAGCTCGGAGGCGGCGATGCCGGCGTCGTTGAGCGCCGTCTGCACGGGAGCGGTCGTGCGCTCGACCAGGTCGCGCGTCATGTCATCGAACGCGGCGCGCGTGATGGTGGCGTCCAGGTGCAAAGGGCCGCCTGCGTTCTGAGCGAGGAACGGCAGGTTCACGTGCGCGGAATCGAGCGAGGAGAGCTCCTTCTTCGCCTGCTCCGCCGCCTCGCGCACGCGCTGCAGGGCCGCCTTGTTGCCGCGCAGGTCCTCGCCATGCTCGCGCTTGAACTGATCGAGCAGGTAGTTCGCCACGCGCTCGTCGAAGTCGTCGCCGCCCAGGTGGTTGTCGCCCGACGTGGCCAGCACCTCGATCACGCCGTCGCCTATCTCGATGATGGACACGTCGAAGGTGCCGCCACCCAGGTCGTACACCATCACCTTCTGCGGCGTGCCGTTGTCCAGGCCGTAGGCCAGCGCGGCGCTCGTGGGCTCGTTGATGATGCGCAGCACGTCGAGGCCCGCGATCTTGCCGGCGTCCTTCGTGGCCTGGCGCTGGGCGTCGTCGAAGTACGCGGGCACCGTGATGACGGCCTGGGTGACGTCCTGCCCGAGGAACGCCTCGGCGTCGCGGCGCAGTTTGCGCAGGATCATGGCCGATATCTCCTGCGCCGTGAACGCCTTGCCGTCGATGTCGACGCGCCAGTCGCTGCCCATGCGGCGCTTGACCGATGCGATGGTGCGGTCGGGGTTGACCGCCGCCTGGCGGCACGCGACGGTGCCTACCAGGCGCTCGCCGTCCTTCGAGAACGCCACCACGCTCGGCGTGGTGCGCTCGCCCTCCGCGTTCGGGATGATGACGGGCCGGCCGCCCTCCACCGTGGCCGCGCAGCTGTTCGTGGTGCCAAGATCGATGCCTATCGTCGCTGTCATGGTTCGTCCTTTCGTGATGCGTGTTTCCGCTCGTTGTTAAAACCCAAAGGGGACGCACATGCGGCAGATCGCCGGGCCGCAGCACCAGATGCCGCAGCAGATGGTCATGGGGTCGATGCCCATGCTGAAGCCGCGCGCCTGGCCTTCCTGCTGGTAGGTTTGCCCCGCCTGCTGGAACTGCCGCTGCGCGCGTTGGTAGTCGGGGTTGTTCGGGTCGAGGCGCACGGCGCGGCGTATCTGCTCCAGCGCCATGAGCGCGTTGCCCGCGCCGTCGTTGGCAAGCGCGCTCAGGTAGTACCAGCGCGCGTTGCGGCCGTCGCTCGTCACGGTGTTCAGCTGGTCGATGGCCTGCTGGAACAAACCGGCGTTGATGGCGTCGATCACGCTGCGAATGATGGGACCGTCGGCCGTCGACGCCTCGGGGTGGATGGGTTCGCGCGTGCCGGGTCCCGCCCCGCCGAAGCCGAACAGGTCGTCGAAGTCGAAGCCGAAGCCGCCCGTCCAACCGTAAGGGCCCTCGGAACCGTAGCCGCCCTGACCGCCTCCGCCGGGGCCGCCGTAGTTCGGCCCCGCGCCGCCGTAACCGGATCCGCCGGCAGCGCCGCCCGGTCCGCCGTAACCCGCAGCGGGCCCGCCGCCGTTGGCCGCTGCGGCGCGACGGTCGCGCGCCTCGTACTTCTCCGGATTCACGATGCGGTCGTACGCCTCGTTGATCTTGTTCATGCGATCGGCCGCAGCCGGATCGTTCGGGTTCAGATCGGGATGGTTCTCGCGCGCCTTCTTGCGGTACGCCTTCTTTACCTCGTCGAGCGAGGCGTCGCGGCTCACGCCCAACACGTCGTAAGGGTTCTCAACCACGGCGCGCCTCCTTGTCTTCCTTCGTTTGCTTTGCCAGCTTCTCTTCCTTCGCGCGGTACTTCTGCCACACGCCGGCGTACAGCACGCTGCGCAGCACGCGCGCATCCCGTTCGAGCGGCAACCTCTCGAACGCCGCAGCGGCGTCGGCCGCCAGCAGCTCCAAATCCTCGCGCACGTCCTGCGGCTGCGCGTCCAAGGCGACGAGCGGGTTGTAGTTGCCCGACGCGCGGTCGTCGTCCATGTCCAGCGCCGCGTCCATCACGTACACGAGCTTGCCCAGCTTCGCACCCAAACTGCGCAAACCGTCGGCCCAGAAGTCGTCGCGGTAGGCGAACACCTCGCCCAGCAACGCGCCGAACCGGTTGGCCGCCGCATCGGGGGGAGGCGCTTCGTCCGCGCTTTCCGCCGCAGCGGCCGCCTGCTCGAGCCGACCGATGTCGGCCAAGCCCTCCTCGATTGCCGCGCAAGCGTGCGGATGACGCTCTCGCACGGCGCGGTACGACTTCCCCAGCAACCCGGCGTAAGCGCGCGCCCACCCGCTGCGGTCGTCGCGCCAATCGTCGAGGCACTTGTGGTACACCAGCGCCACCGTCATGTCGGCCGCGTAGTCGACGCACTCCGAGCAAAGGTATCCGTGGGGACGCAGCGGATGCGGAGCGCAGCGCTTGCATCCCTGCCGCTCGTCCGGCTCGTACAGCGAGCCCAGCAGCAGCGCCAGAAACGTCATGTCGTAGGTGAGCGCCACCCGGCAGCGCTGCCCGCAGCGCTCGCCCAACGCACGGCACACCCCGCAGTACGCGGCATGGTAGCGCTCGCGCTCCTCCTGCGACAGATCCTCCATGCGGGGCATCACGTAGCCGAACATGCTAGCGCCCCAATTTCGAGGAAAAGGCGCTGAGGGCGCGCATTCCGGCAAGGATGGTCTCGAACGTTTCCGGCGGCTCCTGCTCGAACGCATCGCCGTAGCGGCGCCTGACGTCCGCGTCGATGCGTTCGAGCAAGGCGCGGCCCTCGTCGGTGGCGCGCAGCTCGTAGGCGCGGCGGTCGTGCGGGCTGCGCCGCCGCTCCACCAGCCCCCGTTCCTCAAGTTTGCGGAACACGCTGGAGAAATTCGTGCGCAAGATGCCGGCGCGTTCGCTCAGCTGGGTCGACGTCTGCCCCGGCATGCCCACCAGCTCCAGCAGCACGTGCATCTGCTGCAGCGTCACGCCGTGTTGCTGGCACACAGGAGCAACCGTGTCGTGCATCAGCTTCTGCATGTTGCAGGTCACGACGAAGAACTCGCGCCTGAAGTCGTCGATGTCCACAGGCACCCTTACGATTTCTTCGTGGTCTCGGCCTTGCACTTCGGACACACCACGCGCAGCGTGCCTTTGCCGCGCGGCACGGACAGCACGGTGCCGCAGCCCTTGCACTTGAAGTAGCGCGTGGTGCTGCGGTTCGTCCACGCTTTGCGTTTCAGCGCGAACCAGCGCTTGGGCTTCTCGACGGCATGCTCGAAGGCTTCGTTCTCTTTCGAACGCGCCGAAATGTTCTTCGAAAAGCTGCGAATCACCGCCACCAGCAAAAACACCAGCGCCAGCCACGACAGCAAATCGAGTCCGGGAATGATGGAAGCGAGGATGAGGATGATGCCCACGCCCATGAGGAAGTTCGACAACCCGTCGACGCCGTTGCGCCCTTGCATCCACGCGGCCATCTTCCACTGCAAACGCTCAAGAAAACCTCTCACGACGAACCTTTCCGTTTCCCCGCCCCGCCCGGTTTTCGGGCGACGAAAGGCGAAAAAATGTATTTAGTTATAAAATAAGACTATCGTGATGGTTTTCCGACGTCGCCACCCAATCAAGACCTTACCGCCACAAGACGGCCACAGCTTCTCGACGCCGAGCACACGAAGCGCGCGATACGATCGCATGCGCCGACGCCTCCCACCGGACCGTGTTGCGGAATCCGGATCTCCATGTTAAACCACCGTGGATATGTGCCCGGCGGTTTAACATGGAGATCCGGCTTTTGTGGCCGTTCTTGACAGTTATTCGTCGCCGCACGGCATCGCAAGGACACTCGGCGGCACCTTGATCAGAGTTTTCCCTGGTCGCGAGATTATCAGAAATCGAAAAGCGTTGTAAGGGTCGATAGAACGACGTAATTCCGGCGTTTTTGACCACGAAAAGGGAAACCCGCGACACAACGCGACCCGCGACCCCCCCCCCGGTGACGGCCGTTATTCCGCAGCGACGCCGTCGCGCTTCTTCTGCAGCTGCTCGCGGCGGTTCATGCAGATGGACACCACGCCGCCGGCGGGATTCAGGTACATGCTCTTGTAGCCGCAATTTCCGTAACCGCTGCATGAACGACACTTGATATCTTCGATGGCGAAGCCGTCGAGAACCTCGTCGGTCAAGACGCGCAAGCCGCGTGCCGCTTTCGGTATGCTTTTGATCTCAACCATGGAAACCTCTCTGCCAATGCGAACTTACCATGCGCCAGTATAACGCAGCGCCCTTCCCGCGCCGAGGCTCGTCTCGGCGAGCGAGTCTCGCGGCGGAAAGGGCGCCGAGGGTGCTAGTCTTCCACGCGGATGACGCTGGGCTCCTCGCGCAGCACGTCGTCGAGCTTCGCGATGTCGGCAAGCACGGCGCGCACGCTCTTCTCGCGTGCGGTGTGGGTGACGTACGTGATGTCGACCGTGTTGCCGTCCTTCTTGCCGCGCTGGATGACCGAGTGCACGCTGACGTTGTGGTCGGCGAACACGCCGGCCATGGCCGCCAGCACGCCGGAACGGTCGGCCACGGCGAAACGGATGTAGTACTTCGTCTTCAGCTCCTCCATGGGCACGAGCGGCAGCTCGTCGGTGCAGGTGCAGCCCACGAACGGCGCTATGCCCGCCTGCAGGTGGCGCGCCACTTCCAGTACGTCGCCCATGACGGCGCTGGCGGCCGGGCCCGAGCCCGCGCCCTCGCCGAAGAACATGGTCTCGCCCACGGCGTCGCCCACCACGTAGATGGCGTTGTACACGCCGTTCACGGTGGCCAGCTGGTGGTTCAGCGGCAGCATGGTGGGATGCACGCGCACATCGATGCCCTCTTCGGTGCGGTGGGCGTGGGCCAGCAGCTTCACGCAGTAGCCCATGTCCTTCGCAATCTCCAAGTCGAGCGGCGTGATGTTGCGGATGCCCTCGGCATGAACGTCGCCCAAAGTCACACGCGAGTTGAAGGCGATGGAGGCCAGGATGGCGATCTTGGCCGCCGCGTCCAAGCCGTCCACGTCGGCGGTGGGGTCGGCCTCGGCGAACCCGCGCGCCTGCGCCTCGGCCAGCACGTCGGCGTAGGGCATGTCGTCCTCGGCCATGCGGGTGAGCATGTAGTTCGTCGTGCCGTTCACGATGCCCATGACCGAATCGATGCGGTTCGCGATGAGCGAGTGCTTCATCGGGTCGATGATGGGGATGCCGCCGCCCACGCTGGCCTCGAACGCGATCTCCTTGCCCGCCTCGGCCGCCGCGCCCATGACCTCTTCGCCGTACGTGGCCATGAGCGCCTTGTTGGCCGTGACCACGTTCTTGCCGGCGCGCAGGGCACCCAGCACCACGTCGCGCGCCACGGTGGTGCCGCCTATGAGCTCGATGACGATGTCGACGTCCGGGTCGTTCAGAATGTCCTGGTAATCCTGCGTGAAGATGTCCTCAACGCCGTGCTCGAGGGCTTGCTCGGGGTTGCGCGAGCACACGCGCACCAGCTCCACGTCGATGCCGTAATGGCGCTTGAACTCCTCACGATGGTTCTTCAGGATGTCGATGCATCCGCCGCCGACCGTCCCCGTGCCGACGAGCCCCAGTTTTACCGCCATGTTCGTTTCTCCTCATCTCGTAGGTCAGTCAAAGTCAGCGAGAAGCGCCGAGGTGCCCGAGATCGCCCGTTTCGCGGCCGAGCGTACTTTCGCACGTGAGGGCAAGCGAAAAAGGGGCGAGATCGGGTGCATCGGCGCTTCGCAGCGTCGAGCCGTTCCGCCGTTCGGCAGAACGGCGGAACTACACGTCTCGTGCCATCAGGTCCGCGTACGTCTCCCGACGCGTGGTCACGCGCGCTTCGCCGTCCTTCACGAACACGATGGCGGGGCGCGGTTGGCCGTTGTAGTTGCTGGCCATAGTGTAGCAGTACGCGCCCGTGCCGAACACGGCCACGATGTCGCCCAGGTCGGGATGCTGCAGCGGCATGTCGATGACCACGGCGTCGCCGCTCTCGCAGTGCTTGCCGGCGATGGTCACGATCTCCGTGCGCGGCTGGCCGGCCTTGTTGGCGACGACGGGCTCGTAGTTCGCGTGGTAGAGCGCCGTGCGGATGTTGTCGGACATGCCGCCGTCCACGGCCACGTACTTGCGGATGCCGGGCAGCGTTTTCAGAATGCCCACGGTGTAGAGCGTCAAGCCGGCGGTGGCCACGATGCTGCGACCGGGCTCGGTGAGCAGGCGCGGCTCCTTCACGCCGTGCTTCGCGCACGCCTCGCGCACCGATGAGGTGACGATCTCGGCGAACTGGTCGATAGAGGCCGGTTCGTCTTCGGCCGCATAGGCGATGCCCACGCCGCCGCCCACGTCGAACTCCTCGATCTCCCAGCCGTAGGCTTCCTTGATACGGGCCATGAGCTCCACCATGATCTCCACGGCCTCGGGGTAGGAGTGCAGCGCGAATATCTGCGAACCTATGTGGCAATGCAGGCCCGCCAGCCGCACGTTCGGCGCCGCGAGCACGTCCTTCACGCAGTTGAACGCCCAGTCGTCGCGCATGTTGAAACCGAACTTGCTGTCCTCGCAGCCGGTGCGGATGTACTCGTGCGTGTCGGCCTCCACGCCCGGCGTGATGCGCATGTAGATGGCCTGTTCAATCCCCAGCTCGCCGGCGATTTCGGAGATGCGCGCCAACTCGATGCGACTGTCGATGACGATGCGGCCCACGCCCGCGCTTATGGCCTCGCGCAATTCCAGCGGCGTCTTGTTGTTGCCGTGCACCACCACGCGATCCATGGGAAAGCCCGCCGCCTGCGCCACGGCCAGCTCGCCGCCGCCCGACACGTCCAGGCAAAGGCCCTCTTCGTTCACGATGCGCGCCATCTCCTTGTTGAGAAACGCCTTGCTGGCGAACGCGATGTCGGAGTTGGGGTAGCGGCTGCGGAACGCCTCACGGTAGGTTGCCATGCGATGGCGCAGGTCGGCCTCGTCCATGACGTAGAGGGCCGTGCCCATCTCGTGCGCCAACTCCACCATATCGACGCCGCCCACGTACAGGTGGTCGTCCTTCACCTCGGCCGTCATGGGCAGCACCGCGCCCAGGTCCATGGTCGTGCGGTTGTCGGGTTGCTTGCTCGTGTCTGCTGCAGGAAGGGACATGCGGCATCCTTTCGTGTCCACCTTGGGTTTTGCCCAGTCTAGCATTGCCGCGCAAGGGGCGGTTTTCAGGCAGGTTAAAAAGAGGAATATTACACGGCGAACAGCACGGATGCAGCCTCGCGGAACCCCGTCGCAAGAACCGGCGAAACCCTGCACGAACCTTGCAAAAATCTTGCATATTTCAAACTAATTTTCGCCATCTGATCAGGTAAAATACGGTATTTTCAAAACTCTTTTCAAAGCGTACAATCGAAGTCGTGTCGGCATGGTCCGGACGCGGGCGGCGCTTCGGAAGGAGCGGATGCCTATGAGCCTTGAAACGGCCCTTGAAATCCTGTATGCCACCGCAGCCGTTTGCACGGTTGCCGAGTTCGCACTCGAAGCGCGGAGAACATGCAAGGACTATAAGCGAAAGGATGGCGTGGACAAAAAGAAGTAGGGCCAGCCCTAGCCGACTGACCCTGCAACATAAACCGCGCCGCCCGTGAGCAGGACGGGCTTTGCTGGCACACAGTATACCATCCCCGGAAGGCCGCTTTCAACGCTCTCCAGCCGCCCTCCACACGCTTGTCGGGGGACGTCGTTCCCGTAGGTTCTTCCATTCCCGAGTCTCGCCAAAGCTCCGTAGACGCGGGCCTTCCGCGCACGTCTCTACGAAAGCCCGAACAGCGCCAGCAGGCGGTCCCAGATACCCTGTTCGGGCTCCTCGACGACCGGTTCTTCCTGCGTCGGTGCCTCGATGGGGTCGGTGGACATAACGAACTGCACGAGCGTCACGCCGGTGTTCTTCGAGCTGGCGAAGCTGACCGGCTTGAAGTCGCTCTTGTCGTAGCTAGCCATCATGGCGTCGATCTCCTGCTGCACCTTGTCAGGCATGCCCTGCACTTCCTGGTAGAGCGCGCCCGTGCCGCTGGCCAGCTGCTGAGCACCGGAGGATAGCTCGGTCGCGCCCGAGGCGAGCTGGCCCGCGCCCGAGGCCGCCTGGTTGGCACCGGAAGCGAAAGCGGACGTGCCGGAGGCGAGGGAACCGGCACCGCCGGCAAGTTCGGAAGCACCGGAAGCGAGGGCGGTCGCGCCGCCAAGGAGGCTTTCGGCGTTGTCGGTCGAGCCGACGCCCGAAGCCGCACCCGCAAGCGACTGGGAAGATGCTCCGTATCCCGCATTTGTCGCATTGATGGCGACAAGGTTCGTAAGCGCCGTTTCAAGATTCGCCTGAGCCGCTATAACCGAAGCGTCACCCATCGCGGCAAGCGATGCAACGGACATGGCTGCCTGTATTGCGCTCTCGCGATCCATCGTTTGAATATTCTTTTCATACTCGTCCGTGTAAACCGGCGTGTAGGCCCCGATAAACGCCAACGTGTACCGCATGGAAGCGCTCGCGTAGGCGTTTTGCGCCGCATCCGCGGCATCTTGGTCAACCTTCCCGATCATCTCGGCAGCCTGCGCGGAAAGTTCGTTTTGGTATATCGTCAATCCGTTCGCAAGCCCGCTCGCACCCGACGCCACTCCCTGCGCGCCCGAAGCGACGCCGCCCGCTCCGCTCGCCAGCTCGCCGGCACCCGAGGCCAGGCCGTTCACGCCGCTGGCCACCTGCCCCACGCCCGAGGCCAGGCTGCCGGCACCGCTGGCAACGCCGTCGGCACCCGTCTTGAGCTGGCCCACGCCGTCGCCCAGCTGGCGGAACCCGGACACAAGCTCTGTCGTGTCGGGCGTCTCGATGCCCATGGAGAACGGCACGGCCGCGAAGCTGACGCCCGCGAACGAGAAGTCGCTCACCTGCGCCTCAACCTTGAACGTGCCGTCCTTGCCCGGCATGCCGGTGAACGTGACCTGCGTGTTCGAGCCGGCCAGGGCGATCTGCCCGTCCTCGGTGGCCACGTCCTTGGCTTGGTCGGACGCGAACGGCACGGTGATCTGCAGCAGGTAGTTGTCGAAGAACGCCGGATCGACCGACGCGTTCTTCTTCGTGGTGATGGCGATGCCCAACGTGCCGCTCTTGCCGCTCAAGTCGGCCGCGTCGACGCGCTTGCCGTCCAGCTCGTAGACGATCGACACGTCCCACGGAAGCGCCGCCGCGCCCAGGTCGCCCTGGTAGCTCAGCGAGTCGCCGGACACGTCCACCGTCACGGCATCGCCGTTCTGCTGGATGCCGCTCGCGTCCGTGAGGTTCTGCACGGCGCTGTACGAGCCGAAGTCCGTCACCGACCCCGCCGCGGTCGGTTTGAGCACGTTCACCACGTACACGTTGTCGACGGCGCCCCCTGCGGAGAGCCGCGCGTACACCACCTCTTCCTTCGGCGTCGCGTTCACCGTCGCCCCCGATGCCGCGCCGGAGGCCGCCCCGCCCGCACCCTGCGAGCCGGAGCCCTCGGCCGCCAGCGCAGGCACCGACGCGAACGACCCGCCGCACAGATAGAGGGTCAACGTCCCCGCCAGAACGAGCGAGAACGCCGCGCCCAGGCGCGCATGCGCCGTCCGCGCGCAGCGCGCCGAGCGCGGTGTGCGCGCTTCCTCGCCTACCTGCGAAGATCCGCACCCGCAGGCGTTATCCCAATCGCACGCACCTCGCGCCGGACCGGCGGCCCCGCCGCCAAGCCCTCCGCGCACCGTCGTTTTCATCTTTTCCAGAAGCCTCATTTTCAAGCCTCCTTTTCCGTATCGACATGCCGGTCCTCCATGAGGAAGCCCGCGCGCCACGTGGTCTTCGCGATGAGTTTGTCGAACAGGAGCAGCGCGGCCGGCAAGAACGTGACCACGAGGAAGAACGAGAGCAGCGTGCCGCGCGCCAGCAACACGCCGAGCAGCGACACGATGTTGTTGGTGGACGTGAGCCACAGCACGATGCCCGCCGAGGTGAGGATGCTCGCCGACACCAGGATGCTCTGGAACGAGGTGCCCAGCGTGCGCGCCAGCGCCGGGCGCGCGGGCATGGTGCGGCGATGCTTGCGGTACGTGTCGGTGAACAGGATGGCGTAGTCCACCGTGGCGCCCAGCTGCACGGTGTTGATAACCAGGAATCCCAGGTAGTTCAGCGAGTCTCCCGTGAAATACGGCACGGCCAGGTTGATGAAGATGGCCGACTCGATGGTGGCGATGAGGATGACGGGCAGCGTGGCCGACTTGAACGTCAGCACCAGCACCAGCAGGATGGCAGCGATGGCTATGAGGTTCGTGGTCTGGTTGTCCTCGGTCACCACGCCGCGCATGTCGTAGAGGCTGGCCGCCATGCCGGCGGTGAGGCCCTCGTCGCCGTACAGGTCGTGCACCGCGTCGCGCACCTGCTCCACCACGGCGAAGGCCGCTTGGCCCTCCGACTCCGTGTCGGCGTACACCACGATGCGCGCGTCGTTCTCCGAGTAGAACTGCTCTGCCACGGCGGGGTCCAGAAAGCCGGTGGGCACCTGCGACCCCACGGCCGTGGGATACGACAGCACGGACGTGACGTGCGGGATCTGCTCCAGCCGTTCGGCCAGCTCCAGCTCGCGGCCCATGTCGCCCTTCGGCACCAGCACCACGGCCGGCGTGGACTGGCCGAACGCGTCGTTGATGGCCTCGGTGTCGCGCGCCACGCGCGTCTGGCTGCCTTCGGTGGAGCCCATGCCGTAGGTGAACGAGGTGTTCGCCTGCGCCAGAAAGCACGGCACGATCAGCAGCAGCACCAGCGCGAACACGGGAATGCGCAGCGGCGCCAAAACCTTGCCCACGCCTTTGAACGCAGGCAGGAAACGGCGGTGCTTCGTCTTATCGATGAGCTTGTAGGCCACCAGCGTGAACGCCGGAAGGAACACCACCACGCACAAGAACGAGAACACGATGCCCTTGCACAGCGTGATGCCCAGATCGGCGCCGATGCGGAACTGCATGAACCCGAGCGCCGCGAAGCCGAACATGGTGGTGGCGGCCGAGGCGGCGATGGCCGAGAAGCTCTGCTTCATGGCGTTGCGCATGGCCCGCACGGCGTCGGGCTCGTCCTCGCGCGCCCGCTGGAACGCGTGCAGCAGGAAGATGGCGTAGTCCAGCGACACGGCCAGCTGCAGGATGGGCGCGATGGTGAACGCGATGTAGGACACCTCGCCCATGAAGATGTTCGTGCCCATGTTCAGCAGCACCGACACGCCGATGGCCAGCAGGAAGAACACGGGCTCGATCCACGAGGTGGTGGACAGGATGAGGATGAGCAGGATAAGCGGCACCAGAATGGCGAACGCGTTGGCCACCTCGCCGCCGGCCATGGCCTCCGACTCGGCCGTGTTCACGGCCTGACCGGTGGCGCTGCCGCCGTCGCCCACGATGTCGTAGATGGCTTGGAGCGCCTCGGTCTCCTCGCCTTCGGCCACCGTCACGTCGAACAGCGCGTGACCGTCGCGGTAGTACTGTTCCACCGTGGAGGCATCGAGCATCTCGAGCGGCGTTCCCAGGTCGACCATGTCGTCGAGCCACAGAACGCCCTCGACGCCCGACGCGTTCGCAAGCCGCTGCTTGTACGCCAGCGCCTGCTCCACGTCCACGTCGTTCACCATAACGCGCGCGTTGGGCACCGAGGCGTCGAATTCGGCGCCCATCTCGTCGAGCGCCCGCGTGGACTCCGTGGACTCGGGCAGGTAGGAGGTCAGATCGTAGTTGATGGGAACGAACAACGCCGCGACGCCGGACAGCAGGGCAAGCGCCAGCGCCGCTCCCACGATGGGCGCGCGATGCTTCGTCACGAACGCGCTGAACCGTTCCACGGAACGCCTTTCTGTCGCGGTTGCAACGCGGTGCGCTCGAATCGTCCTTCGAAGGCGGCCGATGCGCTCCCTGAGAAAAGAGCGCGAGGCCGGTATGGTGCGAGGCGGCAACACCGTGTTGATTATCTTTCGCTAATACTGTTATATTGCATTATGCTGAATCTTCAACCGATGATCTTCCCCGATATGTCGGCAAACCGACATTTTCATCGTCGGTGTCGGACGTTGACGAAAATTGCGCGCACAAAGCGAGTGAAAGCGCGCGACAGGCAGGCGAAAGGCGGGCGACCATGAAGCAAGACCATCGGGTGCGGCTGACGAAGCTGCTGCTGCGCGAAGGCTTTCTCGACCTGCTCTTGGAGAAGCCCGTGTCGAAGATCACCGTGAAGGAGCTGTGCGAGAAGGCCGACGTCAACCGCGCCACGTTCTACGCCCACTACCGAGACATCTTCGACCTGCACGAGGAGATAGAGCGCGACCTGGCGCACACCATCATGCGCTCGCTGAGCACTACGCTGCCCGGCAAGTCGCTCAGCGCGTTCAGCAACGAGATATGCCGTATCATCGTGGACAACGAGCGGTCGTGCCAAGCCATCTTCGGCGAGCACGGCGATCCCGAGTTCCCGCTGCGCGTGGTGGAAACGCTGCGCGAGAGCAGCGTCGCCCTGTGGCGCCAGCAGCGACCCGAGCTATCGGAGGCCGAACTCGACCGACTCTACACGTTCATGGCGAACGGCTGCCTCGCGGTGGTGCGCTCGTGGGTGCGAAGCGACATGGCCGACAGCCCCGAGGACATCGCCCGCTTCATCGAGAAGATGACCGACAGCGGTCTGGCCGCGCTGTAGCTCTTTCGCGCGGCCGCAAACGGCCGTCCACGCCTCGTGCGTCAACCGGAAAACACCTGGCCCCCGTCTCCGCAGCCGCGCCCTGGCCTCAACCGCATCGGCCCATCCCCTTATTCCTATAGGATTGCTATAGTTTGATCGATTCTCATGCCGTATAATGGGTCAATCGGAAAAACGAAGAGAGGGGCACCATGGCACAGCAAGAACCGTCCATCGACCAGTGGCTCAAAGAGGCCAAGCAGGATCCGCAGGCCGCCCAATGCGGCATGTTCCTCGCCCACAACGGCATCGTGCGCATCACGCCGAAGAAGCAGGTGCGCGAAGGCGTGGAGGGCCTGGGCGAAGTGGCGCAGGTCGAGTTCTCCTACGACGCCGAGGGCGTTGCGGCGGCGGAGAAGGAAGCGCTCACGTGGCCCGGCGTGTACTACGTGCGCACGTGGCTGAACGAGGGCGTCCTGGGCGTGGGCGATTCCATCATGTACGTGCTCATCGGCGCGGACATCCGCCCGAACTGCATCGACGCGCTGCAGAAGCTCGTGGGCAAGATCAAGAACGACCTGGTGGTGGAGAAGGAGATCTACGCGTAAGCGGCGAATCAGCCGACCGCATCGGGTTCGCCGGCTGCCAGAGCTTGCCGGACGTTCCGCCGGCGATTCCAAGCTCGTCGGCCGCACCGGGTCGCCGGCCGAATCGGGTTCGCCAATCGAATAACGAACGGATATTTCACGTGAAACATATGCGAAAAGATGCGCTTAGGCGCATTTTTTCGTGCGCGCGATCGCGAATCGATCCCGTTTCCGTAAGTCGTTTTTTTATCCCCCATTATTGGAGTGGCGGCAAAATATCCTGGTATTTAAATATTTCTTCCATACTATAATAATGTCCAACGCAGCCGTTCAACCAGGGAGATGGAACATGGGAGAGAAGATCATGCACGGGTTTCCGTCGCGAGAGGAGGCGCTTGCGGACTTCTTCGCCGCATGGGAGCCTTCTCCGACGGCAACCGCCACGGAGCTCGTGAGCTTGGACGAGGCAGTGGGACGCGTGACGGCGCGCGATCTCGTGTCGGAGAACACGCTTCCGGTGGTGCGCGCCTCGTCGTGCGACGGCATCGCCGTGAAGTCGGCGGCGTTCGCGAACGGGCTGCCGGACACGGGCACCTGGCGTCTCGGCGAGGACTACGTGCGCGCGGACACCGGCGACGACTTCCCCGACGACTACGACGCCGTCGTCATGATCGAGAAGGCCGCCCTACAGCCGGACGGCTCGGTCGTGCTCGACGACGACGTGCAGGTGGCCCCCGGCACGAACGTGCGCCCCGCCGGCAGCACCATCAAGGAAGGCACGCCGCTCATGAAAGCGGGCCTGCCCATCCGTCCCACCGACCTGGCCGCTCTCGCCATGGGCGGCGCGACGTTGGTGCCCGTGCGGCGCAAGCCGCGCGTGGCGTTCATCCCCACCGGCAGCGAGCTGGTTCCCGCCGGCATCAAACCTCGCCGCGGGCAGAACGTCGACACGAACAGCCTCATGGTGAAGCATATGCTGCTGGAGTCGGTGCCGAGCCCATCGTCTTCCCCATCGTGCACGACGACGAGGCCGCGCTCGAGCAGGCGTTCGCCGAAGCGCTGGCCGTGGCGGACGCGGTGGTCGTCAACGGCGGATCGGCCGTGGGCGAGGAAGACTTCAACGTGCGCATGATAGAGCGACGCGGCAAGGTGGTCCACCATTACATCGCCGCCGTGCCGGGACGCCCGCTCATGCTGGCCGTGGCCGACGGCAAGCCCGTCGTCGACCTGCCCGGCCCCACGCTGGCCGCCTACTACGGCACGCAATGGTGCCTGCAGGCCGTGGTCGCGCGCTTCCTGGGCGTGCCCGTACGCGCCATTCCCACGGTGAAGGCTCGCGCGGCGGCCGAGGTGGGAGGCCCACCGCAGATGGCGAACATCGCCCGCGTGAACCTGGTGCGCGACGAGGACAGCCCCACCGGCTACACGGCGGATTTCCTCAACTTCAAGGCGGGAGACATGGCCGCCTGCATGGCCAGCAACGCCCAGCGCGTCTCCCCTATCGGCGAGCGCGGCTTCGAGGCCGGCGCCCTCGTGGACGTGGACCTGCTGCGCGGGGAGGAGCTCGTCGACTGAGCGGCGGAGAGCCGTCCCCCTCCGCCCTCTTTACGCCGTACAACGACTTCTATTCCGCTTTGCCCGCTGCGGCGTTATCCTAGTCGTGCCGCAAAAGCAAGCCGTCACGGCAACAAGGTACGCGAAAGGACGTTCGTGCACAAGGAAACGACCCAACCGTCGAAATCCGACGATGCTCGCCTGCGGGAGCGCATCGTCATCGAGCTGTCGCGCCAATCGGCCTACAAGCACTTCGTCGAGCGCGACATGGACGCGGCCATGGTCCACATGGCCGACGACGTCGTATGGCTCGGCCCGTTCTCCCTCCAAACGGCGTCGAACCTCGAGGACATGAAGGAAATCCTCCGCGTCGAGTACGACACGAGGCTGGCCCTCGCAGACGAGCAGTGGAGCGCCAAGCACCGCGGCGGCGTATGGATCGCGAGCGCGGTCTACACCGTGCTGGTCAAATCGCACGACGGCAAGCGCAACCTGCCGTTCACGCAGCACGCCACCTACGTGTGGGCGCCCACGCCTGCGGGGCCGCGCATCGTTCACCTGCACGTGTCGAACACGACGGACGCCAACGAGGCGTTCCCGCAGCTGGGCGAGGACGAGAACGCCCTCAACTACCTGCTCGACCACTTCGAGACGCTGAGCGCCTCCGAAAGCAAGCTTGATTTCCGCGACATCGAAGGGAAGATGCACTTCCTCCATCCCGACGAGATCTGCTGCGTGATGGCGGAGGGCCCGCGCTGTCGGGTCGTGCACTCCCAGGGAGACTTCCTCATGCGCACGTCCATGGCCGAGCTCGAGCAGAAGTTCGCCGATCGCGGCTTTCTGCGCACGCATCGCAGCTGCCTGGCGAACATGAGCCGAGCCAGAGAAGTCGCGCGGTTCCAATTGACGCTCGACGACGGCACGACCTGCCCCGTGGCCGAGAAGCGCTACCGCGACGTGAAGCTGTTCGTCGAAGCGTCCGCCTAACACCCCGCCCCGCGACGCGATCGGTCGGAATGTCCTGAAAGGGGACCGGCACCTTTTAGGACATTCCGCATGCCGCACCGACCGCAGGCCGTCCGCCCCCGTTGCCCGAGGGCGCGCCTCCTTCGTACCGCAAAAGAAGGCGTTCGTTTCGCCCCGTCCCTCATCAGGTGCTCCATCGCATCTGTCGAGCGCGTCACCGTCGTATACTGCGCAGCAGAATACCCACATCGCGCCGCACGCGAAGTGCGTGCCGGCAAAGCCCGTCTCGCGGACTCCACGTACGCGCAGCAGGTTTCGCCGGGCTGCGACTTCGGCGGCGCCCTTCGAGAAAGGACGCGCCATGGCCAACCTCCCACGCACCGGAACGCAGAAAGCGCTGCGCATCACCTCCATCGTCATGATCGTTTTCGGAGTTCTCTTGATGATCTCGGCCGCTCTCATCATCGCGGCCGGCGCGTCGGCCGGCTCGCTCGGCATCGACGAATCGCTGAACGTGGGCGGCACCGACACCACGGCGGGCCTCGTCACCATCGTCGTGGGATCCATCGTCCTTGTGCTGGGCCTCGTCGAAATCGTCGTGGCCGTGCTCGGGCTGCGCGGGGCCAAAGACGCGAGCAAGATCGGGCCCTACCGGGCGCTCAGCTGGACCATCTCCATCGTGCTCCTCGCGATGTTCGTTTACACCTGGGCCAACCACGGAACCGTCTTCAGCGATCCCTTCCTGCTCATAGGAGACATCATCTACCTGGTTTTCTGCACGACGTTGGCCGACCAGGTGAAAAAGGAGCGCGACCTGGGCATCGTGGGCGAGGCCAAGCCGGAGGGCGAACGCTCGGGCAGCCAGAAGGCTCTGCGCGTCATCGTCATCGTGCTTATCGTGTTCGCCGTCGCCACCTTGCTTGCGAGCGCCGCGATGCTGGCGCTGTCGGTGTTCTCCCTGGCCAACGGCATCGACACCACGGTCGACCTGAACGGTCAGCCCGTATCGGGTATCGTGCTCATGATCTCGTTCGCCATCGTGCTCGTAGTCAGCGCGGTCGTCGACCTTGTCGTGGGCATCTTCGGACTGCGCGGGGCTTCCAACCCGCAGAAGATCAAGCCGTTTTTCGTGCTGTGCATCATCGGCCTGGTGCTCGACGTCGCCAGCGTTGGTTGGAGCATCGCGCAAGGAACCTTCGCCTCCACCGGTTCGAGCGACCTGGTGGAACTGCTGATCATCGGAGCATGCACCTGGCTTTCCTACGACATCATGCGCAATCGGCCCGCCCTCGACGCACAATAGCAGCTCTTGCAGCTCGGGCGCCGCGCCCGCCCGAGCTGCGCTACCCCTCCCGTCGGCGGCGCGCCGCAAAAGCCGCAGCCGCGACGGAGGCCAGCGCCCCCAACGCCAGCACCGCAACCGCGCCTGCGACCGGCATCGCGTCATCGCCCGTTCTGGAAAGCGGCTTCGCCTGCGCGTTCCCGAAGTCCACGCGCTCGGGTTCGAATCCCCCGGGCCGCTGAGGATCATCGCCCGGCGAAGGATCGACGGGCCCGGGACCGATCGGCTTCGGCGCCGGGTTCGGATCGTCGTCGGTGAACGCCTTGATCATGGCGTTGCCGTAGTGCACGAGCGCGCTGCCGCCCTGCGCCTCGGTCACGGCGTCCTCGTACTCGGCCGGCGTGAACCATTCCTCGCCGTCGGTGGTGAGGTACGTCTCGCCGGCGTTCGCCACGGCCCGGCCCACCATGGCTTCGGAGCTTATCTGGGCGATAAGCTCGCCGTCCAAGCAGCGCTCGAGGTTCAAGTATCCGCCCGGCGCGCCGTCGGCCGTAATGGTCCGAACGCTCTCCACCACGGCGAAGCGCTGGCCCTCCGCAAGCTGAACCGGCTGGTCCAACGCTATCTCATGATAGCCGGCATGGTCGAACGCGGCGCTTTGCATAGGTGCCGCCAGCTTGCCGTCGGTGGGATGCTCGTCGTCGGCGTCCAGCAGGTACACCGACACGTCCGCCGTCTCGCCTCGGGCGAACGTGCGCGCCGACACCGCGCGCAGCACCTCGTCGCCCTGCGCGGTGAACACGTTGGCGAAAAGCACGGCGTCGCCTTCCACCGCATCTTGCGTGGGTGCGCCGGCTATCCCCAGGTAATCGTATTGGTAGCGATGCTGGTAGTCGGTGATCGGTGAGACCTCGTAAGCGTAGGGGGACGAGATGCTGCGGTCGTAGTACGACAGCCAGAAGAACCCGGTGTGGTTGCCGTCTGCGTCTTCAAGGCCCCAGTGCTTCTTGTCGCCCGGATAGCCTCTGGCGTCGAAGAACGCGTCCGACCCCCAGCTGTTCTTCACGAGCCACGCGCCGTCGCCTTCGGGCTGGCCGCTCACCGTGCCGGTGAAGTTCGCAGCCGGATAGTCGTCGTCCCAGCCCACGATGGTCACCCCGTGGTCGGACTTCAGATCGACGCCGTTGTACTGGCACCAGTTGTCGTAGGAGAAGTGCTCTCCGCTGCCGCCTTGCACGATGGAGCCGCTTCCCGGCTTGGACTGGTCGGCCATGTAGGTGATGGACACGCCGCCCACGTCCATGAGGACCTGCTTGATGGCCTCGGTCGCGTTCTCGTCGTAGCCCAGGTACTCGGTCTTCGAGACGCCGTCCACCACGGTGGTGGACGTTTTGGCCGGGCTGGGAAGAGCCATCGAGCCGCTGACCTTGACCTCGGCCAGCGCGCGCAGCGAAGCGTCGACCGACCAGTCCTGCAGGCGCGCGTCGGCGGAGCCGGCAATAGGCTCTTCGGGCACGCTGCCGTCGGGGTTCGCCACCATGTTCCACCAGGGCAGGTCGCCGTTTTGCGGGTCGGGAACGTAAGGCGCGCCGCTTGCCGTGAGATATGTGTAGGGAACGTCGCTTTCGGCGGCCACGGACAAGCCGGAGGTGAACTCCGTCTCCGCGTTCCACGGTGCGGCGCCCGCCATCTGCGTGCCGAGCGTCGTCTTCTGGCGGATCATGCCCTCGCCCGCCTGGACGCCGGCAAGCGCCTCGATCTGGCGCTCGTGCGCGAACCAGGCAAGCGCGCGCTCGGAGTAGTCGACCGCATCCGTCAGGCCGCTTATCCGGGGTTCCACGCTTCCGGGATCGCTCCAGAACACGCTGCCGTCGGCGCTGGGGGCTTGCGTCTTCAACGCCGACGACTCCAGCGCCGAAATGGCGGCGAAAGCCCAGCACGAGCCCCAGGGGTTCTGGAATTTCACGCTGGTGACCTGCCCGAGGTTCGTCAGATAATAGCGCGTCGGCACCAGAGCGTTCGCGAGCGGGGCGGGATGGACCGCGTTGCCGTCGGCGAGCTGCTGCGCATAGCGAGCCAACGCCAGATTGGGATCTTCTCCCGTCGCCGCTGCCGTCCTCAGAACGGCGACGACGTCCTCGTTCGCATCGGCCGCCGCTTGGGCCGCTGACTTCAAGCCCGCATCGTCCCGATCGTCCGCCCAAGCGGGCTTCGCGCCCGGAATCGACGCGAGCGACCACACCAGCAGAAGCGAAAGCGCGGCGCGCAGAAACGCCGGCCCCTTTGGTTTCGTTGCAGCCATGCGGCCTCCGTTGTCAAAGGAAAAGATACTTCCTTTCCATTGTAGAAGGCTGAAACCATCGGCAAGAAAACAGTCCGGTTACGATTCGCATAAGCCGTCAAGTTGCCGTGCGGGCATCGCCGAAAATCCCTCACGCCCGTCGGCGGCGCATCGCAAAGGCCGCGAGCGCGACGGAGGCCAGCGCCCCCAGCGCCAGCGCCGCGGCCGCGCCTGCGGCCGGCACCGCGGCATCGCCCGTCCTGGAAAGCGGCTTCGCCTGCGCGTTCCCGAAGTCCACGCGCTCAGGCTCGAATCCCCCTGGCTGCTGCGGACCGTCGCCCGGCGAAGGATCCACGGGGACGACGGGGTCGACCGGTTTCGGCGCGGGGTTCGGATCGTCGTCGGTGAACGCCTTGATCATGGCGTTGCCGTAGTGGTACAACGCCTCGCCGCCCAGCGCCTCGGTTGTTGCCTTCTCGAGCTCGGCCGGCGTGAACCAGTGCTTGCCGTCGCTGGTGATGTACGTCTCTCCATCGTTGGCCACCACCTTCGTCGAACCGTGGCCCGAGCCGAGCAGCGAATCGTCGAGCGTCGTCTCGATGGGGAGGTAGGCGCCTGCCTTCAACTCGCCGGTTACCGGATCGGCATAGGTCGTCGGCTCGTTCTCCGTCACGACGAACCGCTGCCCCTGGGCGAGCTTCACCGGCTCGGAAAGGTGGACGGTGTGATATCCGCCGAAGGGGAACACCTCTTCCTGTTCCGCCACCAGCGTGCCGCCTCCCGGCCAAACATCGCCTTCGCCCAGCACGTACACCTTGATGTTCACCGTGGCGTTCTTCGCGAACGTGCGGGCCGACACGGCGCGCAGCAGCTCGTCGCCCTGCGCGGTGAACACGTTCGCCACCTCCGTTTCGGGCGACGTCGCCTTGAGCAACGCGGGGAGCTGTTGTCTCGTCGCCACGTAGTCGTACTGGTAGTTGCGGGCGAAGTCCTCGTCGGCCTTGGCCACCTCGTAGGCGGTGGCGGACGTGATGGTGTGGTCGTAGTACGACAGCCAGAAGAACCCGGTGTGGTTGCCGTTCTCGTCTTCTAGACCCCACTTCAAGTCGTCCTGGGAGTATCCCGCAGCGGTGAAGAAGTCGTTCGACCCCCAGCTGTTCTTAACGAGCCAGGCTCCGTTTCCCGGAGGCAGGGCCGTCTGCTTCGTGCCCTTGAAGTTCGCCGCCGGGTAATCGTCGTTCCAGCCGACGACGGTCACTTCGTGGTTGGAGCTCACAGCCGTGCGGTCGTCGTACTGGCACCATTCCTCGTAGTTGAAGTACTCGCCGACGGGAGGATACGTGCCGTCGGGATTGATGTCGGACGGGTGCGATCCTGGAGAAAAGTAGGCTATGTCGACCGCCCCCACCTCCACGAGCGCCTGCTTGATGGCCTCCGTCGCGCTCTCGTCGTAACCGTCGTAGATGGAGGGACCTGCGTCGCCCAGCGTCGTCTTTGCCGGCACGGGAAGGCTGCGCACGCCCTGCACCTTCACGACGTCGCCCATGCGCACGCTGTCGTCGAGCGACCAGTCTTTGTTGCGCGCGTCGGTCGCATCCGAGGGATCGGGCTCCTCGCTGTTGTTGCGGTCGAAGTGCCACCACGGCGTGTCGCCCTTCGTCGCATCGGGGTGGTAGAAGCCGTCTTCGGTGCGGTACGTGTAGGGAGCGTCGGCCTCCCAAGCCGCTCCCTGCCATGCCGTGAACTGCGCCTCGGCGAGCTCGGTGAAACCGCCTCCGAGCTGCGTGCCGTTCGTCATCGTGCCGTCGGCCGCGACGGGCCTGCCGGTACCCTCGCCCGCTTGCGAGCCGCCGCTCTCCTGCGTCTGCGGCTGGTGGGCGAACCATGCCACGGTATGCTCGGACAAATCGATCGCGTTCGTCAGGTTGGACAGCTGCGGCTGCACTTCGGCTTCGTTCCAGAACACGCTGTCGCTCCCGCCGGCCCCCTGAGCCTTCAACCACGCCGACTCGAGGGCCGACACGGCGCCGAACGCCCAGCACGTGCCCCAGGGGTGCTGGAGCTTCACGCTGGTGACCTGCCCTAGGTTCGTCAAGTAGTACTGCGACGGCAGCACCTCGTTCGCCAGCGGAGCGATGCCGCCCTCGTCGCGGTTGTACGCCTGCCGCAGATACCCGTTCAGGGCATCGACCGGATCGATCCCTTCGGCGACGGCCTGCCGCACGACGGCCTCGATTCCATCGCTGCTATCGACCAGGCTCCCGGCGAGCTCGGCCGCCCCGTTCGACTCGGCCGCCCAAGCACGCCCCGGCGCCCATGACGCCAGCGACGCCGCCAGCAGCAGCGCCAAGAGCATGCGCCCGGCAGCGCGCGTTTTCAACAACGTCCGTTCCACGGCAGACCCCTTCCTCGAATCTTCGCTAAGATCCAATTGTACGAAGGCGCGCCGCCGCCCTTGCGCAAAGTTCGTCCCAAGCGGTACGAACACCGTCTCATGCGAAACGAACGCGTCGGCATCGAAAACGTCCTGAAAGGGGGCTGTCCCTTTTCAGGTCGAAAAGACGCCCTCTTTGGAGAGCGCGCAAACCCTACGGCCCGGCAATCGCCCGGCCGCAAGTCCGTACAACCGCTTACCTCCGCCGCCTCTTTCTCCTAGAGTAGTCGCACTCCATCCGACAGCGCGCCGCGAGAACGCGAAGCGCGCACGAGAAAGAAAGGCGGCATACATGGGAAAGTTCAAACGCTTCTGCATGATCGTGTTCGTCATAGCTGCCGTGCTGGGCATCGGCGTGCTCGCAGCTTTATGGTTCGCGTGGGAACCGCTGTTCCCCGCCATCGCATGGCTCGTGTCCATGCCCTGGTTCTTCGTCGTCGAGGCCGTATTGCTGGGCATCACGGCAGTGGGCCTTTTGGTGGTGCTCATCCGAGCTCTCACCGCACCGGGTCGCAACTCCCAGCTTGAGCTGGAGCGCGACAACGGCAGCATCGCCATCACGCAGAACGCCATCCAGTCCACGGTGAAGCACGTGGTGGAGGCGCACCACGGCCTCTCGGTCAACAACGTGAAGGTGGACATCACGCACAAGCACGACCCGCGCATGTCCATCCACGCGAAGATCGACCCCGGCCGCAACGCCGAGTTGGGCGAGCTGGGCGCGAAGCTGCAGGACGAGATCGCCGCGACGCTCGAGGCGTTCACCGGATATCCGGTCGACTCCGTGCGCATCACGTTCGCCGGCGACGCCGACGTGGTCACGCCCGCGTTCACCCAGCAAGCAACCAAGTACACGAACGACACGAGCCGCCAGCACCAGACCCAGCCGGTGCCGGCCCACGCCGTTGGCAAGTAAGGAGGTGCAGGCATGACACAATCGGCTATGAAGATGAACATGGGATCATCCGGCGCCTCGCGATCGGCGAACGCATCGAAATCGCACGACCGAAAGGCCGACGCCCCCCGTCCCGCCGACACGCCGTCCGACGTCATTGCGAACGCCGCGTCCCAGACGAAGGGCGACCGCGGCGTGTACGCCAGTATGAAGCGCGCCATGGCCCCCTATGTGGAGAACCACAGCCATGCGGTGCTGTACGGCATCATCGGCTTCGTCGCGGCGGCGCTCATCCTCATCGCGGGCTTCTGGCCCACGGTGCTGCTGGCCGTGTTCGCCGCCGTCGGCGTCGTAGTGGGCAAGTACCGCGACGGCGACCGCGCCACGCGCGAGCGCATGCGGCACTTCCTCGACCGCGTAAACTAGCGACCCCGTTCGACCGAGCCTCGCGCCCGCAAGCGGGAGCGAGGCGAGGCCGCACGTCACGCACCCCTCCGCAAGAGAAACCCCGAAGAAAGGACACGATCATGACCCAAGCAACTATGGAAAAGCCCGTTACCGCCTCCTCCAGCACGAGTTCTTACGATCCGTACGCGTCGATGGGCACCACCGACTCCGTTTCCAGCGAGTCCAGCGCTCCCGCCGAGCCCCAGTACAAGCTCGTCATCGACGAGAACGTAGTGGAGAAGATCTCCTCCAAGTCCGCCCAGAAGATCGACGGCATCATCGACATGAAGGGCAACCTGCTCTCCCGCGTGCAGGAGGGCCTGGGCGGCGCCGACAAGACGAAGGGCGTCGACGCCGACGTGGTTGACGAGCAGAACGCCAAGGTCGACCTCGACATCATCCTGGAATACGGCAAGTCCGCCGTGGACGTATTCGACCAGATCAAAGACGTTATCGGCAAGGACATCAAGGACATGACGGGCCTGAACGTCATCGAGATGACCGTCAACGTGGTCGACGTCATGACCCCCGACGAGTACGCCGACAAGAACGGCTCCGACAACGACGACGGGCAGAGCGGGTCCTCGAACAACCAGTAGGGACTCCCGCGCGTCGCGTGAGCCGCGCGCGTCCCGTCCGCGTGCGGCGAAGGCCCGCTTTCCCTCCGGGGAAGGCGGGCCTTGTGCTGTCTTGCGCGGAAGCGCCCTCGTCGCCGAGCGCATGTGCACGAGCGCCTCAGGGTGGGGGCTGCACGCTCAAGCCCCTCTCCCCCTCCGTTCGGCGCGCATTGTCGGGCGAAAAACACGGTTTTGCCGCCGAAACCGTGTTTTTCGCCCGACAGTATCAGCAAAGCGGCATATTCGCGAACCGGGCCTGCACCCGCAAGCTGCAAGCCGCAACGGGTACAATGGAAGGGAAACCGCTATCCGTGCGAGAGGACGCTTGCATGAACCTGCTCGACTATCTGGCCACCGAGTTCGCCTCGTTCGACGAGAAGCCGTTCAACCCGGTGGATTCGGCCGTGCTCTCCCAGTTCTGCATGGTGCGCGCCGAGGGCGTGGTGCCGGCGTTGCGCGAACGCAAATCGTTCCTCGACCTGGGCACCGTGGTGGAGAACCTGCTGTCGCCCGCACGGGGTGCCGTGCGCTTCGTCGACGCGCTGCGCGCCGAGCTGTACCCCGCCATGTTCACCGGCCTTGCGCCCGAGCGGGTGAAGAAGAACCTGCTGGCGCTGGCGGCCAGCCCGCGTTTCCGCGATGTGCGCGTGCGCGACTACCTGAGCCTGTTCGACACCGAGCGGCAGACCCAGTTCGCCGCCATGACGTTCGTCTATCGCAAGGAATTCGCCTACGTGGGCTTCCGCGGCACGGACACGTCGCTCACCGGCTGGCGCGAGAACTTCAACATGGCCTACACCTCCCCCGTGCCCGCGCAGGAGCAGGCCGCGCGCTACCTGCAGGCCGTCGCGTCGCGAGCGACGAAGCGCCTATTGGTGGGCGGCCATTCGAAGGGCGGGAACCTGGCCGTGTACGCCGCGCTCAAGTCCGCCTCCTCCGTGCAGGACCGCATAGAGCGCGTGTACAGCCACGACGGCCCCGGGTTCAAGGCCGGCACCTTCCAACCCGGCGATTGGACGGCGCTCGAGGGCCGCATCCACCGCACCGTTCCGCAGGACTCGCTCATCGGCATGCTCATGGAATCGCACGCGACGCCGCGCGTGGTGAAGAGCACCGCCAAGGGCATCGACCAGCACAGCGTGTTCACCTGGGAGGTGGCCGGCGACGATTTCGTCTACCTGGACTCCTTGACCGACGGCGCGCAGTTCACCGACGCCGTGCTCACCGAGTGGCTGTCCGGGTTCAGCGACGAGGAGGCGGCCGTGGTGGTGGACGCGTTCTTCGAAGCCGTGGAAGCCTCGGGCGCGCAAGACGCCTCCGACCTGTTGAGCGGCGGCGCGAAGGCCATCTCGCGCGTGGCGGAGGCCGCCAAGCGCGCGAACCCCGCCACGCGCGCCACGCTGCTCGCGGCCCTCAAACCCCTCACCGAGATCACCGCGCGGCACCTCACCCAAGGCGTGGCGAGCCGATTGCCCGGCTCTCGATCCTAACCGTCGGGCTCGATCGCGCCACACGCGCAGTCAGCGCACGAACACGCCGGTGAGCGCGTCGTGCGCGAGGGCGTTGCGCACCTGCGGCGTCAAGCCGGACGCGAGCCTTTCCACGTAACCGCGCACCGGCTCGTCGTCGGACGGACGCAAACCGGCCTCGTCGCACGCACGCGCCGCGGCGTTTTCCAACGCAACGCGCACCTGCCGCGCCGACTTCCCGCGCAACGAGGCCGCGATGCGCTCATAACCCGCATCGTCCACCCGCAGCCCCCGAACGTCGCACCCGGCAAGCGCGCAGCCAACGGCGTTCGTCGCCACCGGCTCGAACAGGTTCAGGATGAGCTCGCCATAGCCGGGATGCACGGCGCGCAGCACGCCCTTGCAGCGTTCGAGCTCAAACCGCTGCAGGAAGCGGTTCTCCAACAGAAGCCGCCCAAGGTACGTGTTCACGTAGCGCACGCCCTGCACCGTTTCCGGCACGGGCGCCGCCAGCGGGTAGTCGATGTCGGCCGGTATCTCGTGCGCGAAGAACCGCGGCGCGTAACGCGACCGGAAGCCGCGCAGGCTCTCCAGCGTGTCTTTCAACGCGACGCTCTCCAGCAGCGGCGTGGTAAAGGCAACCTCCCGCCACAGATCGTCCGTGCGCTCCGCCTCGCGCTCGACAAGGCGCACCTCTCGCTCGAACGCCTCCTCCGCGCCTTCCGCAACGATGGCCCGCATGAGGACGGGATCCGGGTCGTCGGGGTCGACGCCCAGAACGAAGCATGCCGATGCAAGCAACCGATGGGCGTCGTATTCGGGAAGCGAGCTGCTCTCGCCCAGCGTGTAGAGCGACACCTGCTTGGCCAGCACCCGCCAGAGGCCCGCTTGGAAGTCCGCCTCGCCGTCCGAGAACGAGGCAAGCTCCTTGTCGGCGCCGCGCCGTGCGGTTTCGCACGGGTCCGCCGCGTCAGCCAAGGGACGAGCCGCCGATGCGGCCGTTGTCGCCGAAGCCGATGCGGTAGACCTCGTCGTAGGCGTTGTAGAAATTGTCGGCGTAGTCGTTGCCGGGCCGCTCCCAACGCTCGTCGTCCAAGACGCGGCTGAATTCGTCGCGCACGTGCTCCTCGGCTCCTTCACGGGCCGCCTCCTCCTCGAACTCCTCGTTCTGCGTCTTCTCGTCGTAATCGCCGGCATGCACGCGCGCGACGTGCGCGCGCAGCGTTGCAAGAGGCAAATCAGCCAGCATGTCGGTCGATCCGGCCGCTTCGTGGTCGAACGCGTAGCGCAGCGCCGCCACCAGGTCGTCGTCGGCCATCGCCTCGGCCGCTTCGGAATCCTCCTTGCGACGGTAGAACACGTCCTGCACGTCGGCGATCGTTTCCTCGTAATTCTCCTGCGAAAGATAGGGGGAGTCGCAGAACCCCAGCACCAGCTCGCGCACCACGCCGCGCCCGAACTCCACGCGCCCCGTGGCACGCAGCGCCTCGCTGCGCCGCTCGGCAAGCCCCCGCGCCTGCTGCTCGGTCAACCGCAGCCCGTACTTCGCCGTCGCCTCGTTGCAGACGGCCAGATCCTCCCGCACAGCGGCTCCTTGCAGCTGCGGCGGAATCGACAGATCGAAACCCATGCGCATCACCTCGCACAGGGTTATACCGCGAACCGCGCACGTATGCACGACTCGACTTTCAGTGGGATTTATGGTATTATATGCCCTGTTGAAAGAGGAGAAATTACGGTTTCTCCTCTTTTTGCGTCCAAGCGGGAAACCGCTGATCCGCTAGAGGAACCACTCGATGTGCCCGCACTGCTGGCAGACGAGCACGGTGGCGTTGCGGTTAGCCCAGTCGAGGTCGAGGAACGTGAGGCCCGCCGTGTTGAGCTGCGCCTTGACCTGCCCGATTGCAGGCTGGTTCGCTCTTTACTCGGCGGACCGCCTCGCCTTCCGGGCCAAAAGAGCGGCTCCGCAGACGCCCAAGCCGGAGAGCAGTGCAGCGACAGCCAAAGGAAGCGCGCCGGCGTCGTCCCCCGTCGCGGGAATCGGCAAAGGAGCGGGTTTCCCGGAAGAAGCTCCACCCCCCGTAGGCGGAGAGGAGGGTGGATCGGCTGGGACGTTGCCGGGCTTGGAGATGTCATCGCCCGGTACGATTATTGCCGGAGTCACCGTGAGATCCGTGCGCGCGGACAGACCCTCGTACGGGGCGCTCTTGGTCGTAACCTCCAACGAGTGCGTTCCCACCGCGAGCGTGTTCAGGTAGCTTGCGGGCAGGTTGATGATGATGGAGCCATCGGCCGACGTGTACTCCGCGCCCTCCGTCAGCACGGTTCCGTCCAGCACGACTTGATCCAGGTTGAGGCTGGCCTTCACCGACAAGGAGGAGCCCACGGTAACCGTGGTGTCGGGAGCCTTCCCCTGCTCGAACGTGCTGCCAGGCGAAACGGCTATGGGAAGCGAGACGGTGAGCGACGCGGGGTCGCTGTGCAGAGTGATGTTCACGGCGCTGCTGGCCACCTTGCAGCGGTACAGGTTCCCGTTGTCCACGTCCACCAAAGCCGGCGTCGAGTACGTCTCCGAATTCGCACCGATCACGTCGGTCCACGTCGCACCGTCGTCGGTCGACTTCTGCCATTGGTAGCTCACCGCGCCGGTCGACGCCTCCGCCGCCACCTCGAAGGCCGCGGTCTCGTTGTAGAGCACGCTCGCGTCTTCGGGCTGCTTGGTGATGACGGGGCCGGGGGCTTGGGCGATGGCGACCGCATGGCCGGCCGCAGACGTCGATGAGGGAATCGACACCGAAAGGTTTCCCGAGGGCGCGACGTCCACCATATGATAGGAGTAGGTTCCCACGGGAACGCCGAAGGCGTCCGTCTCCACGACGGCCGCGTAGAACGGATCCGTCGCATTGGCTGCGGGAGGGTTCGTGATCTCCAGGTCGGTGGTTTCGTATTCCGGCCTGACCACCATGGACTCGAGGTACGTGAGGCCGGCGGCGGCAACGTCGGCTTTTATCGCCGTCCTGCCTGCGGCGCTCGGGTCGCCCACCGTCAGCTTCGCGTTGCTGCCCGCGTAATAGACGCTCTTCGCCTCGTCTTCGTAGTACACTTGGTCGGGACCCACCGTGGTCGGGGCGTCGCTGTTCAGCGTGACGGATCCCATGCGGGCCGTGCTGGTGGAACCCGTTTGGAGGGCGATGTCCTTGCCCTTCGTCGCAGCGCCCGAGCCGTTGCCGGCAAGGCTTCCGCCGTTCATGACGAACTGCGCGCCGCGCCTGAGGTAAACGCCGCTGCCGGAGCCGATCAGCGCCCTGTTGCCGGTGATGGTTCCGCCGTTCATGATGAAATCCGACGCCTGATCGATGTTCACGCCGGCTCCGGGGGAAAGGCTCGTGTTGCCCGATATCTCCCCGCCCTCCTCGAGCGTCGCCGTGGAGGGGGTGCCGTTGGCTTGAACGTACAGGCCGCCACCGCGACCGCTGCCGGAGTTGTTGACTATCTTGCCTTTGACAACCAGCGTCGAGCCTGTGTTGGCGTACACGCCGCCGCCGGTGTTGCCTCCGGAGTTGTTCGAGACCACGCCGTCGGGCCCGATGACGACGTTCCCGCCGTTGCTCGCGAGGGCCGTGGCATGGTTGCGGGAAAGCTCTCCGTTCATCTTCACGGTCGATTTTTCCGGGAAAATAGCGTAGCTGTACAGGTTGGTTATCGACGTTCCGCTCTGCATCTCGAAGGTCACGCTGTTGCCCTGAAGCCACACGCCGCCTTTTCTACTTTTGCCGCTCGCGTAGGAAGGCAGGTCCACGGTTATCAGGCTTCCGTTGGTCATGTTCACGTAGGCGCTCGGGTTGGTCGCGCGGACGGCGGACAAACCGCCGTAGTTCTTGAGCTGCGCGTTGTCGAGCGTCAGCGAACCCGCGTTGACGGCGTACAGGGCGACTATCGCGTCCTGCACGCGCTCGGTGTTCATGGTGTTCTCGGCACCCGAGCTGCCGCCCGCGGTGTCCTGGGCGGTGAACTGCGTTCCTTGGTACTTCCCCGCGTCGTCCAGAACGATGTTGGAAAGCGTGACGTTCGTGTCGCCCGTCAGCTCGATCATCGCCGGGTTGTACCACCTTCGGGCGGTATCTCGTATGGCGTCGAAGCTGTCTCCGCGCGTGACGGTGACCGGCGCGGACGTTGCGCTCGTTATCGTGAGGTCCTTGTCCGTTATGCGGGCGCACCCAGTGGCGACAACGTCGTCCATGACCACGACGGTGGATCCCGACGTCGCCACGGCGACCGCCTTCGCGAGCGACGCGAACGGAGCCGCAACCTCGCCGGTGCCCGCGGTGTCGTCGCCGGTTGATGACACGTACAACGTGGTCAGGGCCAGCGTGCCCGCGTCGGCTTCCAGCGGGGTGCTCGCCTGCTCGTTGGCGGCGAAGGCTTCGGGTAGGGGCGCAGGCACATCGTCGGTCGCAAGCGGATCATCCAATGCACTCGTGTCGTCCGTCGCGGCCCGATCGTCCGTCGCCGTCGGATCGGCGGTCGCGGTTTGATCGCCGGTCGCAGCGGGATGGTCGGCCGGAGAATCCTCGCTCGCATCGTCGGCGAACGCGAACGTCATGCCGCCCAACGACATCGCCAATGCGACGGCCAGCGCGACCGAGCCGGCTTTTGCCGCCTTTTCACGCAACCCGCTGCGCAAACATCCCATAATGCTCCCCTCGTTTCGCTTCCCTACGTGCGAAAGCTCGTTCGCACCGCATGTGCATACGCGTAGTCACGCACCTATATGCCACCAGCGAGATAATAGGTATTGACGCAACGCCGGCTTTGAATTTGTCCCGAACTGTAACTTATACGACATAAACGACGTTGCGCCCCGCGAGAACCGCTCCTGAAACAAGCGACGCGCGCTGCACGAACGGCGCGATAGACGGCACGAACGCCCCGCCCTGCGCACGTCCGCCAAATCGGATTGCGCTATGATATTCTCGTTTCATGTATCGCAAAATGGCTGCTGCCACGCATAGAGCCCGGTCGAAAAGAGAACGCCATGCAGCAAAAGACTCGCGAGATACCTCGTCCCGAGGGCCGCGTTTTCCTCTCCCTCCTTGTTCTGGCGATTGCGCTTTGCCTTGCGCCCGCCACAGCCTTCGCCGGACCCGCGTTGGAGGTCGAGCAGCGCTACGTACAACCCGACGGCACCACCTTCCAGGCCGGACAGCGCGGCGACGAGTACTTCCACTACGTCCGCACCACCGACGGCTTCCTCGTGCAGAAGAGTCCGTCCGACCAAACGTGGTATTACGTGAAGGACGCGGGCTCCGACTTCGCGTTCGGGCCGCGCGCCGACGGCGCCGCGCCGGAGAACGCGCTCACGCCCTCGGTGCTGGCGAACGACGCAGGCAAGAGAGCCTACGCTGCGCTGGGTGGAGGCACCTACACCGGCGCGTCGCACGAGACGGGCGACGTGGTGACGCTCAGCGACATCGAGGCCGTGCAGGGATCGTCCGACGCCAACGCCAACAACCTGCTGTCGGCAGCGCAAACCAAGACCTCGCTGCCGCTCATCACCATCGTCATCGGGTTCGAGAGCCCCGAAGGTCCCGAAGCCACCATCGAATACACGGACTCGAAGGGCAACAAGGCGCAGTGGCCCGCCGCCGAGCAGCGCTACCGCGACGACTACGATTGGCACGACCAGCTCTACGGCAGCGACAACAGCATCACCAACTACTACGCCACCATGTCGAACGGCAAGTTCGCCTGGGCGCCCGCCGCAGAAGAAACGAGCGAGTATGGCAAAGACGGCAACACCAACGTGCACGACAAAGCCGGCGACGGCATCATCCACGTGACGCTCGACCGCAACCACGGCAACTGGAAGGCCGCCGACTTCAAAAGCCCCGAAGCCGCCGACCAGCGCTCCATGTACGTGGATGCCCTCAACGAGGCTTCGAAGTACATCGACTTCGCGGCCTACGACGCGAACCACGACGGAAAGCTTGAGAAGACCGAGGCGGGGCTGCTGTTCGTCGTGGCGGGATACGAGGCCTCGGCGGGCTACAACGTGCCGGCAACGTGGGCCGTCTCGTGGGATTTGTCCAGCATGGACAAAGACAACTTCGAACCCGAAACGATCACCAACCCCCAAACGGGCAGCGAGGTCACGCTCGACTCCTACATCACCATGGGCGAAACCTTCAAGATCTCGGATTTGGATTCGGAGGGGCACGAGGTGGTCGTTTATCCCGCACAGCGAACGCCTGTTAGCACGGTGGCGCACGAGCTGGGACATTACCTGGGGCTTCCCGACCTGTACGACGTCCGCTACTCCGCCAACAGCGGCGGAACCGTCGATGAATACCCTTGGATCGACTACGACGTCTATGCGACCAGCCTGATGGCAAGCGGAAGCTGGGGCAGATACGACGAGAACGGCGTCACCGTGTTCACCCCGGTCGGCCTCGACCCGTACTGCCTGGCGGCGCTCGAGTACATCGAGCCCGTGGACGTAACCTCCGACGGCACGTACGACGTGTCCGCGCACCAGAGCAGCGAAGGGTATCGGTGCCTGCGCATCCCGGCGAGCTCCGAGGGCGAGTACTACCTGGTGGAGAACCGCCAATACGAGGGCTTCGACAAAGGGTTGACGGGTTACTACCGCCAAGCGGGGCACAAGGGGAATCCGAATTACTACAATGAAACGGGCGGCATCGTCGTTTGGCACATCGACCAAGGGGTCGTAAGCGAGCGTGATTTGCTCGCCCAAAACACCGACATAAGGAACACCGTGAACACGGTCGACCACCGACCGGGCGTCATGCCCGTCTACTTGGAAGGGACGCCGTACCACGACGGCCTGCCGATGAAGTATCGCCCGTTCTACAACGCCGCCGTCTGCACGGAATTCGGCTTCGCCGACGACGTCCTGCCACTCCTGCTCTACGACGGCTGCGAAACGCCCGCCGGGCGCGTCGACTCCGGCATCTCCCTAACGGTGGGCGACGCCGCCGGCGACACCATGAGCGTGACGGTGGACCTGCCGGAAGAATACGAGCCTTCCTACGAGGAGCGCACGCTGGCCGCCGACCTTGCCGGCGCGCACGTCGAGGTTTCGGGGGCGTTCTCCGCGAACGCCGAGGCCGTCATCGCGCTCTCGGCCCTTGCTGACGGGCAGATCGCAAAGCTCGCAACGGCATCCGACCAGTTGGGCGAGCTCATTACCGGCGCGAACGTGTCGGTCGTCGATGCGACGACCGGAGAAGACGTCCCGTACACCGGCGCGCTTTCCGTGTCGTTCTCGGTCGATGCCAGCCACGAGGGCGAGACCGTATGGATGGTCCACCAGAAAACCGACGGCTCGCTCGAAACGACGAAGGCCGTCGTGCAGAACGGCCGCGCGGGCATGACCGTAGACGAACTTTCGCCCTTTGCCGTGTTCGAACAGAAAGCGGAGATCGTCGACGACGGCTCGAGCGGCGCCCAGCCCTCCGCCGGCAACGACGGGTCCAACGTCAAAGAGCTTCCCAAGTCGGGCGACGGCCAGCGCATCGCCGTCATTGCAGGGCTGGCGCTCGCCGCCGCCGTTGCGCTGACGGCTTCGCGCGTCCGCATCCGCCGCAGCAGATAAGGGGCGCGCCTTCTACGCGTCGCGATCCTTTCCGCGAGCGGGCCCGTCAGCGAAGCTGTCCATGAAGGGGAATTCGCCTCGTCGCTTAATACTTCGGCGAAGGATTAAGCGACTATTTCGGCGGCAGGAAAAGCAAGTCGCCCCTGCCGAAAGAAATGGGCAGAGGCGGCCGATGCAAATGTCCTAAATGGGTGTCCTAAATGGAGACAGTCCCCATTTAGGACATTTTAAGGAGGAGGATAGAGAGCTACACCTTCACCTCGCCGCCCTTCTTGCGGGCGGGGACCTGCTGGCCGGTGGCGGCCATGCGCTCCTCGTGCGTCATCGCGGCGAGCTCGTGCACGCGGTTAGCATCCACGCCCAGCGCCTCGGCCAAGCGGTCGCCGTACTCGGGGTCGGCCTTGTAGCAATGGGCCGCATGGCGCAGGCGGATGTTCTCCGTGACGCCGTCCATGTTCCGCGCCGTGTTGTCGATGAGCGCGGCACGCTGCGGCTCTTCCATCAGGCGGTACAAGTCGCCCGGCTGGTAGAACGTGTCGTCGGTGGGGTCATCGGCGGGGTCCCAGGCGTCCATCGGGCCGAACAGGTCCAGCGGCGGCTCGGCCGCGTCGGCCTGCTGCTGCCATTGCCCGTAGCTGTTGGGCTCGTAGCCTATCGTGCCGCCGAAGTTGCCGTCGGTGCGCATCTGACCGTCGCGATGGAATTCCGCGTAGGGGCAGCGCGGACGGTTGACCGGAATGTGGTTGTGGTTCACGCCCAAACGGTAACGCTGCGCATCGCCGTACGCGAACAGGCGGCCCTGCAGCAGCTTGTCGGGCGACAATCCGATGCCCGGCACCAGGTGCGTCGGCGCGAACGCGGCCTGCTCCACCTCGGCGAAGTAGTTCTCGGGGTTGCGGTTCAACTCGAGGGTGCCCACCTCGATGAGCGGGAACTCCTTGTGGCTCCACGTCTTGGTGATGTCGAACGGGTTCTCCTTGTAGTTCCTCGCCGTCTCCTCGTCCATCACCTGGATGGAGAACGTCCACTTGGGGAACTCGCCGCGCTCGATGGCGTTGAACAGGTCGCGCTGGTGGCTCTCGCGGTCGCCCGCGATGATCTCGGCCGCCTCTTCGTCGGTGAGGTTCTTGATGCCCTGCTGGGTCTTCAGGTGGAACTTCACCCACGTGCGCTTGTTGTTCTCGTCGATGAGCGAGTAGGTGTGGCTGCCGAAGCCGTGCATGTGGCGGTAGCTGGCCGGGATGCCGCGGTCGGACATGACGATGGTCACCTGGTGCAGCGCCTCGGGCAGGCTGGACCAGAAGTCCCAGTTGCTCTGCGCGGAGTGCATGTTGGTGCGCGGGTCGCGCTTCACCACATGGTTGAGGTCGATGAACTTCTTGGGGTCGCGCAGGAAGAACACGGGCGTGTTGTTGCCCACGAGGTCCCAGTTGCCGTCGGGCGTGTAGAACTTCATGGCGAAGCCGCGGATGTCGCGCTCGGCGTCGGCCGCTCCGCGCTCGCCGGCCACGGTGGAGAAGCGCACGAACACCTCGGTCTCGGCGCCCGGCTGGAACACCTTGGCCTTCGTGTACTTGCTGATGTCGCCCGTCACCTTGAACGTGCCGTAGGCGCCCGAGCCCTTCGCGTGCATGCGTCGCTCGGGGATGACCTCGCGGTCGAAGTGCGCGAGCTTCTCGATCATCCAGTTGTCCTGGAGCATCATGGGGCCGCGCTCGCCCGCGGTCAGCGTATGGTTGTTGTCGGCAACGGGATTGCCCGCTTCGTTGGTGAGCTTCGTGGTATCGGTACGGTCAGTCATGGTTTCGTCCCCTTTTCATCGTTGGGTGAAAACGTTGGGCAGAACTTTGGGCGTTCTGCTTTTCGATGGGTTCATCGTACACGCGAACGGGTAAGAAATACTAGAGTTATTGAGATTCATTCTCAATAAGTACATAGTTCCATAAATGAAAATGAATTTTCCATCTCATGTTTCACGTGAAACGCTCAAATGTTTTGAGAAAACTAGGAGATGTACGAAAAATTCTCAAACGCTTTGACAATTGCAGTAAAGGACGTATGAAGACTTGCCAGCGGCAACCGTCGCCCCGCGAAAAAGCGCCCCCTGCGCGATGTGCGGAGGGGGCGCTGATGGAAACGCGAGAACCGGTGCGACTTACAGCGAGAAGTCCTTCTCGCCCTTGAACACGGCCAGAGCGTCGGCCACGGAGTAGTCGGCCAGCGTGATGGCGCTGATGGCCTTCGTCAGACGGACGGCCTCGTCCAGCGAGCGCTGGTGGATGTTGCGGCCGGTGGCGTTGCCCACGGCGCCGCCCGTGTGGATCTGGTCGTAGAGCTGCGTGAGGAACGTCTCGGCGTCCACCGTCGAGCCGCCGGCGCACACGAGGCCCGTGCGGCCGGACGCCATCGTAGCCACCTTGAGGGCCTCGGCCGAAGCCGTGCCGTCCTCGGGCTTCGGCGGGTTCACCTTCACGAAGTCGGCACCAAGGCACAGGGCCACGCCCGCAGCACCCGCGATGAGGGCCGGGTCCTTCTCGGCCGTGACGGCCTTGCCGCGCGGGTAGATCCACAGCACGACCAGCAGGCCGTTGGCGTGAGCCTGGGCGATGAGCTCGCCGGCCTCGGCCATCATGGTGGACTCGTACTCGCTGCCCAGGTAGATGGTGTAGCCGATGCCCACCACGTTCACGCCGGCCTCGCGCATGGCCAGCACGGCGTCCAAGTCGTAGAGCTGCGGCGAATAGGGATCGTCCTGCTTCGTGCCCACGAGGTTCGTCTTGGAGTTCATCTTCACAAGGTAGTTGATCTCGGGATAGTCGGCGGCGTACTGAGCGATGAGCCCGCGCTGGCCGGCGAGCACGCCGCACACGCCCTGGCGGCCGATCTCGAAGAGGTGCTGAGGCTCGGCGTCGGCGATGTCGATGCCCTCGCCGTAGAAGTCCTTGTTGAGGTGCTCGATCTTCTGGTCGCACGCGAACAGCATGAGACGACCCGTGCCGCGCGTGGCCTTCAGGTAGTTCTCGATGTACTCGTCACGGGACTCCGGCATGACGTCGGCCGGCACCCTCACCTGATCACGAGTAATTTGGGGCATGATTTCCTCCTTATAGGATCTCAGTCGCAAAGGCAACGCTGCCTTAATCGATGCCGTTATTCTAGCCAATGGGGGGAACCGTCCGCGCCGATTCACCGAAAAACCGGGGAACTATCAGGCGAGCGGGCGGTTACCGCACGGGAGCCGCAAGGCGCGAGAAGAGACGCCCAGGTCGACCGTAGGGGCGCTCTCCAGAGCGCCCGTTCGCGCGCAGCGCGAAAACAACCGCGCAGGTCGCCCTGGCAGGCAAGCGCAGCGACGCCTGCCATGCGGCCGGAGGCCGCATAACGGCCGCGCAGGTTGGCGTAGTAAGTCAGCGAGGATGGTCCTCGCCCCTGTCATCCTGAGCGAAGGCCGCAGGCCGAAGTCGAAGGATCCCGGGCGGCGGTAGCTGCAAATGCCACGGCTGTCGCCGCACGGGATCCTTCGACTGCGCTCCCTGCGGTCGCTCCGCTCAGGATGACAACAGAGAGCCGGCCGCTCCACTTAGGGTGTCCCGCCAGGCCGCCGGAACCTTAGAACCATTCGCGCTTGTTCACGACGTAGATCTGCTCGAACTCGGATTGGGACTTCGTCAGGTAGAGAATGCCCTCGATGATGCCGATGACCCACATGACGCCGCCTGCCAGGCCGAACGTGAACAGGCTGCCCAGGATGGTGACGGCGAGCATGATGAAGCCGGCCGTGTTGTATCCCAGATAGAACTTGTGGATACCCAGCGCGCCCAGGAAGATACCCAGCAAACCTGCGGCCACGTGGTCTTTCGTCGCTATGACGGGTTGCTGGTAGTACGGCTGCTGGTAACCGTAGTACGGTTGCTGGGGAGGAACCGCGCCCGGGCCCGCGTGCGGCGTTTGCCCGTAACCGGGCGCCGCATAGCCGCCGTAGGGCTGCTGAGGCTGCTGGTAGTAACCCTGCGAGGACGCGGGCGGCACGGGGCCTGGCTCCGCAGAGGGCGCTGGCGGCGTGTACGGCACGCCCGAGGGGGTCGCCGGTTGAGAGCCGGAGGCCGGACCCGGAACAGGCGCCGTCGTGTAGGGCACCCAATCGGGCGTCGGCTCGGATTGGGCGGAAGAGGCCGCCGCACCAGTTGAGGGCATGGCTGCGGAATCGGTCGGAGACCCTTCGGAAACCTCCCCTTCGGCAGGGCCGGCCGCCGTCGCAGAAGCGGCCTTCGCGTCGGCATCCGCCTCGCCCACAGGCTCATCGGCGTCGTCTTCGTCGAGGGCGGAATTGGCTTCGACGCGCGAAGCGAGGTCTTCAACGGGCACGGCGACATGCTCCACCACAACGCCTTCGACCTCGCCCGTTTCGTCGACCATTACGGCCGCGACCTCCAGCTCGTCCACGAGCACGTCGCTCGAAGCGGAGTCGGCGCCCGGCTGTACGGCGGGATGCTCCCCTTTCAGCTCGGCGAGGCGCGCGCGGGCGGCCTCGAGCGTTTCCTGGGCGGCGCGAAGCTCGGCCTCTGCGGCGACGACCTCGTCGTTTACGTTGGTGTTCTGAGTATTCTGCTCGTTGAGGTTCATGATGTAGCCTCTCTATCGTGAGGTTTCGAGGTATCTAGCGCCATGGTATCCGGCACCGCCGGTTTTGTCGATAACCTGTCACCTTGATATTGCTATCTGTATACTATCTTTAAGGTTTGCGTTGCCGAATGTTTCGAAAACGCGCTTACCGGCAGCTGTTCAGAGGCGCATCTCGGCCACATCGCGCGATCCTATTTGTCGCGATGCGAGTGCCTTTCCAAGAACTTCATGATGCGTTTCTGAAACACGATCCCCAGCACCGCGATAAGCGCGGCCACGGCGAAGATGATGGCGCTTTCCAGAATGCGCCCGTCCACGAGTCCGTCGGCCGCATACGTGGACACGATGACACCGGGGACGCGGCCGACGTTCGATAGGATGAGGAACGTGCGCATGCGCATGTCGGTCAGCGGCACCAGATAGGTGAACACGTCCTTCGGCAAACCGGGAATCAGGAACAGGATGAACACGACTATGTTCAGCTTGCCCGTCTTCTCGAAGGCGCGGAACTTCTCCAGGTACTTCGTGGGCACCATGTTCTGCACGAAGGGCGCGCCCAGCTTGTGCACGAGCGCGAAGATGAACGCGCTGGAGATAACGCAGCCCAACAGGATGATGAGCGCGCCGAGCCACGGCCCATACAGCATGCCGGCAGCGATCTGCACGACCTCGCCGGGAACGAACGCGACCACGACCTGCAAGAACTGCAGCCCCAACAGAATGAGGAAGCCCACGGGACCCGCGCCGCGCACATCGGCGATGACGCGATCGATCCCGCCCGGCTCGAATATATCGGCGACGTACGGCCAGATGAGCACGCAGATCAGAACCATGATGGCGAAGAACGCGATCAGGCCGACGAACTTGAAGATGTCGCCCTTCTCCATCTTATGGCCGTGGACGGTCGTTTCCTGCTGCGCCTTCTCGTGCAGCTCGTGCTTGCGTTCGACAGCCTTCTGCTTCAGCTTGCCGGTTTCCGAGGTATGCGGGGATCTTTGCGTCAAGGTATGCCTATTCGTCGTGGCGCGCTTTGTCGTACTCTTCTTTGAACGCGGAGAACATGCCCTTCTTGGAAGCCTGTTTCTGGGCGGGCTTCTTCTTGGCCGTCGACGCCGCCGGCTTCGCGGCCGTCGGCTGCTTCGCGGAGGCCGCCTTCTTGACGGGCGCGGGCGATGCGGCTTCGTCGTCGGCCTTCTCGATGGCGGTCTCCTTGGCGGGCTTCGGACCGCGCGCCTTGTCGTACTCTTCCTTGAAGCCGGAGAACATGCCCTTGGTGGCGGCGATCTGCTTGCCGGTGGCGTAGGCGCCCTTGTTCACCACTTCGCCCGTTTTCTTCGCGGCGGCGCTTGCCACCGGTTTTGCCTTGTCGACGGCGGTGTGGGCCTTGTCAACCACCACGGCCGTGGCCTCGCCGGCCTTCTCGGCCAAGCCGCCCTCCACCGCGATGTCGCGCGCTTCGTCGGCCACGAGGATGGCGCCGAGCACCACGTCGTCGGCCTCCTGCCCTTCCTCGCCGGTACGCGCCAACGCCGCGCCCATGCCGCGTTTGAAGCCTTTGACAAGATCGGCGGATATCTCTCGTTTGCCCAGCAGCGCGTTGGCCGTGGCGCCGCTGTCAGTGGTGATGCCTTCGATGACCCCGGTCGAGCGATTGAGCGTCACGGAGCCCACCACGCCGAGCGTTTCTCCGTCCTCGGTCATGACGGGCAGCCCCACCCACAGCACGCAGGCGTCCCAATCGACGCCGAGTTCTTTGCAGGCGGCCCGGTTGGTGGCCGTCGGCTCGTTGCGCACCACGATGCGCCCGTCCTCCACGTCGAATCCGTTGATGGAAACGAACAGGTCCTTGCGGTGGAACATCCACAGCAGGTCGGGGCGTTTCACGACGAAGCCGACGACGCGCTTCTCCTTCGGGTGGAACACGAAGCGGCGCACCTTGCCGATGCGCCTCGTGCCCTTCTTCCCGCCGACGACGCGCACGCCCATGAGCTCGTCGGTCGTGATCAGTTGCTTGGCCATGTCTACTCTTCCCCCAAACGCGTGCGGCGCGAAGCGGTCGCGACGCTCTCACGCCGCAGCGGCCGAAAGCACGCCGATGACGCGAAAACGGCGAGCGAAAGCCGAGCGACTGGTGCACCGCTCGGCTTCACGCTTCGCCGCCTTCGTTTGTGCAAGCTGCTAGTATTCCTTCTTGCCTTCCGCGATGTCGGAGCCGCCCGGCTGACCCGGCACGGCGTAATCGGGAAGCTCGGTCTTCGACTCCTTGCCGTCGCCGGCGACCTTGTCGGCGGCCGTCTCGAAAGCGTCCTTCGCCTTGTCGGCCACGTCCTCCGCTTTGTCGGCCACGTTGTCCACCGTCTCGTGCGCGGCGTCGGCCGCCACGGGAATCTTGTCGCTCACGGCGTCATGGGCCTGTTCGGCGTTCTTGGCCACCTGGGCAGCGATGCGCTGGCGGGCGGCTTCGATCTTCTCGCGCAGATCGTCGTTCTTCTCGGAGAACACCGGCTTGATGTTGTCGGCGGCCTCCTGCACGCGCGCGCTGGCGGCGCCGTAAAGCTCCTGGCCCTTGGCCTGCGCGGTCTGCACGGCCTGCTGGCCCTTGGCGGCCACGTCGTGCGCGACTTCCTGGCCCTTGGCCGTGGCGCCCTGGTACGCCTGCTGCGCGTTCGCGCTCGCCTGGGCGCCCAGCTCTTGGGCCTCGCCCCATGCGGCGTTCACCTTGTCCGTGACCATGGCGCGCGTCTCATGACCCGCGCGGGGAGCGTACAGCAGCGCGACGGCGGCGCCTATCAGACCGCCGGCGAGAAAGGATCCGAATTTGTTGCCCATATCTGCCTCCTAAAGGATGTTCTGGACGTTTGTCGATTTACCCATTATAGGGGCAGCCACCTTCCGGCGGTACGGAATACACGAGCGCTCTATGATTCAGTTGCCTTTTCGTTGCCGCGCCTCAACACGACCCGCAGCCTGGCCTTTGTTTTTACAGCCCCATCTCCGCCTTCAGCTTGGCGAGCTCGTCCTCCACGGCCGCGTCGTTGCCGGCGGCGGCGTACTTCGCCTCGAGCGCGGCCGCGTCGTCCACCGGCTTCGCGTTGAGCTCGCTCATGGCGTTGGAGCGGTCGAGCATGCCGTCGGCCTTTGCCTCCATGCGCGCGAACGCGCCCATGGCCTCGGCGCTCTTGTCCACGCCCGACGCGATGTCGTTCACCTTGTCCTGCGTCTTGGCCACGGCCACTTTGGCCTTCACCGCGTCGCGGCGGCCGTTGAGCTCCTCGATGTCGCTCACCAGCTTGTCGTACATCTGGCGCATCTTGGCTGCGTTCGCGCAGGCGGCCTCGTACGATTCCTGCAGGCTGGCCGTGCGGGCGTCGAGCTGCTGCTTCTTCGCCAGAAACGTGCGGGCGTCGGCCTCGTTGCCGGCCGCCAGCGCCTTGCGTGCCAGGTCGTCGTACTTCGCCACCTCGGCGGCGTTCTCGTCCACCAGGCGCTTCGTGCGCTTTTCCTCGGCCATGACGCCGGCGGTCTCCTGCTTCACCTCGGCGAGGTCCTCGGTGAGGTTGCGCAGGTACTGGTCGATCATCTTCGCGGGGTCCTCGCACTTGTCGAGCAGGTCGTTGATGTTCGCCTTGATGATGTCGGTGAATCGATCGAGTATTCCCATGGTTACCGCTCTCCTGTCTTGCATCGTGTATGGTATCCCCGCGCTTCGGCGGGGTCGTTCCCTGTTAGGCGCCGGGCTGCTGGGGTGGCGGCGCGGAGGTCTCGGAAGGTGCCTGCGCTTGCGCCGACGGCTGGGCAGGCGCGGCGTTGGCGGGCGCCTGGGGTGGCGCTTGCTCGTACTTGCGCGAGAGCTCCTCCACATCCTGGTCCCCGAACTTCTCCAGCGGGGTTCTGAGCAGCTCCTCTTGGAGCTGGCGCGCTCGCTCCTTCTCTTGCCTCTTCGTGCGCATCACCCGGTACGCCACGTACGCCAGCACGATGACGAGCACCACCACCAGGGACACCACGGCGTTGTACACGGTTTCGTCCTTCTCCATGATCGTTTTCGCCGTATCGGCGAACGCCTTGGAGAATATCTCCTCTTCGTCGAGCGAGTAATTGCGGTAGTTCTTGTCGAGGTTGGCGGCCAGCACGTCGACGGCCGCGCCGTCCATGACGGAGCGCGCCTGCGAGCCCATCGCGTAGCCGCAGTTGAACCCTCCATCGCCATCGTCGCAGAACACGAGCAGGAAATGGCCCTCGTCCGAGAACAGCTCGTCGTAACGCTGCTCGGCGAGCGCGCCCAGCTCCTGCGTCGAGGTGGTCGTGCCGTTCGGCAGTATGTACACGTAGGGTTGCACGCCGGTTTGCCGATAGAAATCGAGCAGGCCGTTCTCGAGCTTGCCCGGGCTGTGCACCCAATCGCCGTCCTCGTCGGTGTAGTAACCGGTCTCGACGACGGCCGATGCGGCCAGCGGCTCGCGCTCGACGATGGGCGTGCCGTCGATCTTCGTGCCCGCGCACGAGAACGCCAGGCTCACCACGGAAGACAGCACTATCAGCACGCCCAGCACCAGCAGGACGGTGGAGCAGCCGCAGCCCTTCTTCGACGAGCCCGCTCCGGCGCTCGGCGCACCGGCAGAGGGCGGAGCGTAGGAAGGCGCGTTGCCGGGATAGGGAGAAGAGGGGTACGTGCCGGGAGCGCCGCCGTTGGGAGGCGCGCCGTACCCCGGCGCGTTGTTCGGGGCGTTGTCGTAAGGCGCCCCGGAACCCGCGGGGGGATAACCGTTCGGCGGGTAGCCGTAGCCCGGAGCGTCCCCGCGCGGAACGTCGCCGCCGCGTTTCCGCCCCCGATTTATGAAGATCGGCACGATGGGGCCTATGTTGAAGCCGCCCGAGCCGCGATTCCGCGATCCGCCGCCAGACCCCGAACCTCCCGAGCTGCCGCCGGAGAAGAGCGACCTTCCGCCCGAGCCTCCGGACGAGCGCCCTCCGGAGAACCCGCCCGACGAACGGCCGCCTCCCGAGAAGCCGCCGCCGGAACGCCCTCCTCCGGAACGGCCGCCCGAGCCTCCCCCTCCCGATCTACCCATCGCGCCTCCCTTTTCCGCGCGCCGTCGGCGCTACAGGCCCATTTCCGCTTTGAGCGCGGTCAACTCGTCCTCGACCGCCGCGCTGCCGCGCATGCCGGCGTACTTCGCTTCGAGAGCCGCGGCCTCATCTGCCGGGCCTTGGTCGAGCTCGGCGGCGGCGTTCGCCCGATCGAGCAGCGTATCGGCGGCATCCTCCATGCGGTCGAACGCGTTCAGCGCGCCCGACGCCTTCTCGGTGCGGGGCGCGTACTCGTTCACCAAGTCCTGCGTTTTTGCCACGGACACCTTGGCTTTGATCAGCTCGCGGCGCGCGTTGAGCTTCTCGATGTCGTCCACCAGCTTGTCGTGCAGCTGGCGCATCTTGCTCGCATTGTCGTGCGCCGCCCCGTAGATGACGGCCAAGTCGGCGCCTTCCGCTTCCAGCTCCTGCTTCTTCGTCAGGAACACGCGCGCGTCGTCCTCGTTGCCGGCTTCCAGCGCCTTGCGGGCAAGCCCCGCGAAGCGCGCGATCTGGCCGTCGTTCTCGTCCACCAGGCGCTTCGTGCGCGTTTCCTCGGCCATGACGCCGGCGGTCCCCTGCTTCACCTCTATCAGGTCTTCCGTGAGGTCGCTCAGATACTGGTCGATCATCTTCGAGGGATCCTCGCACTGGTCGAGCAGGTCGTTGACGTTCGCCTTGGCGATGTCGGAAAAACGGTCCAGAATGCCCATCGTCTATCCCTCTCCTGTCTGACGCTCCGTCGGCGCCTCCTGCGAAATACCGCCTTCGCATGCACCGCGCCGTACCCGACTCTCGGCAAAAGTGTAGCATAGCGGTGTGAATCAACACCGGAGATCGCATAGGCGAACGCGCTTTCGGCACGTCGCCCGACCGACGGCTTTATTGCGGAACGCCCGGTTCCGCGTCGGCCGACTCGTATTTGCGCGCGAGCTGTTCTACGTATTCGTCGCTGAATTTCACAAGCTGGGCTTGAGGCGGCACCTCTTTGCGGGGCGTCTCGACGGGAACGCCCCCCGCATACGACCCGGCCAAGGGAGGCCCGACCTGGGGCGGTGCCGCAGCCAGCGGCATCATGACGGGGGGTACGCGTTTCGCCATGCGCCTCTTGCTCACCAAGGCGTAGACGGCTACGGCTATTGCCAAAGGAGGGATCGCAAGGAAAAGTGCGGCTAGGACGTAGGCTAGCGCATACCCCAAGTTGAAGGCGAATTGGTAGACCGGATCGTCCGGATCGCCTCTTTCGGCAGGGGAAGGCTCCGCTTGATCGGCGGCGAAAGCCGTCCCGGACGGGTCGAGCCGCTCTCGACAGCCTGCGCAACCGGCAACGCGGGCTCCGCAGCAACGGCAAACGGAACGAGCGCGCACAGCGACAAGCCGAGCGCGACAAGCACAGACAGAAAGAGTGCGCGGTATGTGCGTGCACGCAAGGACATAACCCCACGCTGCCCTTACTTCGCGTACTGGCTCACCAGTTCGTTCAGAACGCCGGACAGGGAAAGGCCGGCGGCGGCGCAGGCGGCGGGGAACAGCGAGTTCTCCGTCATGCCGGGCGACACGTTCACCTCGAACACACGGGCTTGGGCGCCGTCCCAGATGAGGTCGATGCGGGCGAGGTCGCGCGCGTTGTAGGCGCGGTAGACCTCCAGCGCGGCGCGCTCGATCTCGGCGCGGATGGCCTGCGCGTCGCCCTCGTCATCGGAGAGGGAGGACGGACGCACCGGCGCGATGTAGTCGACCGCGTTGGGATCGAGGCGGGCGGCGGTGTCGTACAGGCCCTGCTTCGGCACGATCTCCACCGGCGGCAGCGCGTAGGCGTCCCAGCCGGTGCCCAGCACCGACACGGCCATCTCCACGCCTTCCACCCATTGCTCGATGACCACGGCCTCGTCGAACGACAGCGCGTCGAGGATGGCCTCGCCCAGGTCGTCGACGGAGTCCACGCGGTGCACGCCCAGGGCCGAGCCACCGTGCGCGGGCTTCACCGCCACGGGGTAGCCGCCTATCACGCGCTCTTCCACCAAGTCGAGCGCCGTTGCGGCGCCCATGTCCTTGAACGCGTCGCGCGCGATGTAGAGGCCCTGCGGCCACGAAGCCACAGGCGCCTCGCCGGTGATGGCGCGGTACGTGGCCAGTTCGTAGTGCATGGAGTCCTTGTTCCACGTGCGATGGCACACGTGCGACGGAGAGCCGATGAAGGGGATGCCCACGAACTCGAGCAGGCTCTGGATGGTGCCGTCCTCGCCGTGCTTGCCGTGCAGGGCGCTGTAGCACACGTCGGGACGCTCGCTGCGCAGTGTGGGAACGAGGTCGCTCGTGGTGTCCAGCGGCACCACCTTGTGCCCGGCCTCCTCGAGCGCCGCGCATACGTTCTTGCCGCTGGCCAGCGAGAACTCGCGTTCGAACGACGCGCCGCCCATCAACACTGCAACTTTCATGCCCATGTCGTTTCCTTCCACCTGTTCAACCGGCGGCGCGTCATGCTGTCGCCGCGCGGGATCCTTCGTCCCCGCTTCGCGGGGCCTCCCTGCGCTCGCTCCGCGTGCTCGGGAGTTCGACAGTCCACTGGACTGTCGAATGCTCCGCTCGCTCAGGATGACAAATTCCGCTTTCCTGCCACCTGTTCAAACCGGCACTTCGACTCGCTTCGCTCGCTCAGGATGGCGGCCGTCGTCCGCCCTTTACGAACCAGCGCCCTTATTCTGCCTTGATAGCCCCGGCTTCGATGAACGCGCGGTACAGTTCCAGACGGTCGTTGATGACCGCCGCCAGGCGCTTGACGGCCTCGGTGAGGTTCTCGGGGCTCTCGAAGCAGAACGCGATGCGCATGCTGTTCTTGCCGTCGGACCCTCCGGGATAGAAGCCGTCGCCCGGCGTGTACGTCACGCCGTTTTCCAGCGCCACGGACAGCATGGAGCCGGTGTCCACGTACGGCGGCAGCGTAACCCATACGAAGAACCCGCCCTCGGGATGCGTCCACGTGGCCTCGGCCGGGAAGTACTCGTCCAGCGCGGCCAGCATGGCGTCGCGGCGCGTGCGGTAGGTTTTCACGAACTTCTGCAGCGTCTTCTGCCACGGCGTGTCGGTGAAGTAATGCTCCACCACCACCTGGTTGAACGCGCTGCCGCACAGATCGGTGCCCTGCTTCACCAGGTTTATCTTCGACAGCACGCTCTTCGGCGCCACGATCCAGCCGGTACGCAGGCCCGGGGCGAACACCTTCGACACCGTTCCCAGGTACACCACGTCGTCCGACAGCGCTTTCAGCGGGAGCACGTGGCCGCCGTCGTAGCGCAGGCGACCGTACGGGTCGTCCTCCACCACCATGAATCCGTACTCGTCGGCCAGTTCCAGCAGGCGCTTGCGGCGGGCGGGCGCCATGGTCACGCCACCGGGGTTCTGGAAGTTCGGAATGGTGTAGAGGAACTTCAGCCGCGGGTTGTCCTTGCCGATGCGCTCGAGCTCTTCCTCGAGCAGGTCCATGCGCATGCCCTCGTCGTCGAACGGGATGCAGCGGATGTCGGGCTCGTAGGCGCTGAACGCCTGCAACGCCCCCAGGTACGTGGGACCCTCGGCCAAGATGATATCGCCGGGGTTGATGAACGTTTTGGCTATGAGGTCGAGCGCCTCTTGGGCGCCCGTGGTTATCATGACGTTCTCGGGCTTGGCGCGCACGCCGATGTCGCGCATGAGCTCGCAGAACACCTGTTTCGTTTCCACGCGCCCGTCGGTGGAGCCGTACTGCAGCGCCACGGCGCGCTCGTCGTCGCACGCGGCGCGGGTGGCCGCGCGGATGGCGGACTGCGGAAGCAGCGACACGTCGGGCATGCCGCCTGACAGCGAGATGATGTTGGGATTTGACGCAGCGGCGAACAGGTCGCGCACGGCCGAAGACCGCATCTTCACGACGCGTTCGGCGATCTTGTCGCCCGTCAGGTCAAATGTCAGGTGAGCCGAAGTCATGGCGAACAGGTTACCACCGCATCGTTCAGAAAGCGCGCGGCGTCGCGAAAAGCCCGCAAAGCTACCAAATCGTCGGTGAAGCTCACTTCTATGTGCGCTCGCCCCGCCGATTCGTCCGTCCACCTGGTGACGCCCACGTAGGCGACGTCGGGTTGGGAACCGGCCGGCGCGGCCCGCGTTTGCAGGTCGATGACGAGATGCTCCAGCACATGGGGAAGCGACGTCGCGTCCATGACGGCGCCGAAGGTGTCGCCCACCCCGTTCACGCAGGCGTGGTTCGGCAGGTCGGGAAACGCCGCGCGCACGTGCGCGGCGAGGGCCGGGGACGTGGTGCGCGGCGCGTGGGCCGCCAGCGCCACGTCGCATCCGATGCGGCCGTCGCCCACCACGATGCGCTCGATGGACAGGGCGTCCATTTAGGCTCCGAGGTCGCTGACGTCGAAAAGCTCGCCGGGCGAGGACGTGCCCGAACCTGCGCCGTCGGAGGGTTCGGAATCGGCGGCATCGGGCGTGTCGCCGGAATCGGCGGGCTCGTCAGCCGCGCCAGAACCTCCGGCGCTGCCTTGGGAGCCTTCCGGCTCCTCGGTTTTCGGCGCCTCTTCGCTTGCACTTTCGTCGGCGGCCGCGCCATCGTCGCCCATCGCGGCGGCATCCTCCGCAGCGCTGCCTGCAGCAAGTTCGGGGGCGTTGCGCGGCTGGGCTTCGGCATCGTGCGAGACGCGCATGAGCACGGTCGTTCCGTCGCCCGCCTTAGGCTGCACGGGCTCCTGGCCCTGCACGGAGCGCACGAAACCGTCCCACATCCAGGCTATGTCCTCGAACAGGGTGGAGGCGGTCGAGTAGGACTCGCCCTCGGTGATGACCAGCTGGGACCGATCGGCGGAGAAGCGGTAGCGCCCCTTGCCCGCCATGTTCCCGAACGTGAACTCGATGGTCTTCGCCGTGGGGTCGATGGTGTACGAGTAGGCAACGTCGTCGGTCAGCTTGATGGACTCGCCGTTAACCACGACCACCCTCGTCGTGTCGGCGACCTGCCATTCCCCTTGCAGCTCGCGCGCGTCGTCGTAACGCAGCCAGCGGTCCCACGAGAACGCAGCCACCGCCACGAGCGCCACGGCGACGACAGCCAGCACGGCGTACAGAATCCAGCGACGCTTGGCCACCTTGTGCCTACGCGGTTTTTCGACGCGCGACGCACCCTCGTCCGAGTCCTCAAGAGCTTCGGAGGGTTCGGGGGTCGCAGTCGCCCGCTTCCCGATGCCCCTGCCCTTCCTCGCAGCCTTCTTCGACTCCGAGGAGGCAGCCGGCGTCGCGGCGGCGGAAGGCACGGCGGGCGGGATGGCGACCTTTCGCGCAGAGGCAACTGAAGGTTTCGCCTTCGCGACGGCCGGCTTTTCAATGGGAGCGGGCTTCTCCTTCGCTCCGTCCGACCTTTCGGAGGCGGTTGCCGGCTTCGCCTGCACGACACCCGAATCATCGGAGGCTGAAGATTTCGGCTTCGCCTCGACCTGCCCCTTGGCAGCAGAGGGCTTCGCCTTAGCCCGCCCATTAACAGAGGGCTTCGCTTTCGCGCCTCCCGCTTCGGCGGCAGGGCGCGAGGTCACCGGCCCCGTGGAACCGGTGACTTTCTTCGCATTCTTTACCGACTTACGTTTTGTCGCCACGCGTGCCCTTAAGACCCGATCGAGTTGCCCGAAGCGCTTATTCCGGCGCGATGACTTCGACGCCGCCCATGTAGGGCACCAGCACGTCGGGTACGCGCACGGTGCCGTCGGCCTGCTGGTAGTTCTCGATGACGGCGGCCATCGTGCGACCCACCGCCAGACCGGAGCCGTTCAGCGTGTGCACGTAGCGCGAGCCTTTGAAATTGCCGGGGTCGCGGTACTTGATGTTCGCGCGGCGCGCCTGGAAATCCGTGCAGTTCGAGCACGACGAGATCTCCTTGTAGTTGTCGTAGGACGGCAACCACACCTCCAGGTCGTAGGTCTTGGCGGCGGAGAAGCCGATGTCGCCCGTGCACAGGCTGATCACGCGGTACGGCAGGCCCAGCAGCTGCAGGATGTTCTCGGCGTCGGCCACCATGGCCTCAAGATCGTCGTAGCTTTCCTCCGGCTTGGCGTACTTCACCATCTCCACCTTGTCGAACTGGTGCACGCGGATGAGGCCGCGCGTGTCGCGCCCGGCGCTGCCGGCCTCCTCGCGGAAGCAGGGCGTGAACGCGCAGTACTTCAGCGGCAGCTGGTCGGCGTCCAGCACCTCGCCGGCATGGATGTTCGTGAGCTGCACTTCCGCCGTGGGGATGAGGTACAGGCCCTCCGTGGTGTGGAACAGGTCTTCCTCGAACTTCGGCAGCTGGCCGGTGCCGGTGAGCGTTTCGGCGTTGGCCATGGCGGGGCACCACCACTCCTTGTAGCCGCGTGCGGTGTGCGTGTCGGCCATGAAGTTGATGAGCGCGCGCTCCAGGCGAGCGCCCAGGCCGCCCAGCAGGATGAAGCGGCTGGCGGCCAGCTTCACGGCACGCTCGAAGTCGATGATGCCCAGCTCGGGCCCCAAATCCCAGTGAGGCTTCATCTCGATGCCCTCGGCGGCGAAGTCGCGGGGCGTGCCCCAGCGGCGCACTTCGGGGTTGTCGTCCTCGTCGTCGCCCACGGGCGTGGAGTCGGCCGGCATGTTCGGCGTGCCCAGCAAGAGCTCGCGCAGGGCCGCGTCGGCCGCTTCGCGCTCGGCGCCGATGGCGGAGATCTCGTCGTTGATGGCGCGCACACGCTCCTTGGCGGCCTCGGCCTCGTCCTTCTGGCCGGCGGCCATCATGGCGCCGATGGATTTCGACGCGGCGTTGCGCTCGGCCTGCAGCGCCTCCTCCTTCGCGATGGCGGCGCGACGCGTCTCGTCGAGTTCGGAGAAACGCGCGGCGTCCCACGAAGCGTGGCGGTTCTTCATCGCCTCGGCGACGGCTTCCTGGTTATCGCGGACGAATTTGATGTCTAGCATGGGACGCGCTCCTTCTTGCTCGAAATACGTTGGCACCCAGTATAGCGCACGCGCGCGGAGCCTTATGGTTCCTCCATGTCGTCGGCACGTTCTCTATCCCACCCCATAATCGAGCCCTGCAATCGCGCACTATCGGCCCGAAAACACGGAATTTGGCGCCAAAGCGTGTTTTCGGGCCGACAGTGCGCGGCGGAGCGGCGGCTTCGGGCGAATCGCCCGGCCGGTGCCCGGCCGCATGCTAGCCGCGACGCTTGCGCAGGTGCAGGGCGATAGCCTCCATCACGCGATGCATGTCGATGGGCTTGGAGAGATGGGCGTCCATGCCGCTTTCCAGCGAGGCACGCACGTCTTCCGCGAACGCGTTGGCGGACATGGCGATGATGGGCACGTTGCCGACGTCGGCCCGATCGAGCGCGCGGATGCAGCGCGTGGCCTCGTACCCGTTCATCACCGGCATCTGCACGTCCATGAGGACCACGTCGTAGTAACCCTCTTCGGACTCGTCGAACATGCGGCACGCCACCTCGCCGTTTTCGGCCCACTCCACCACCAGGCCGGACTCGCCCAGAAGCTCGCGGGCAATCTCGGCGTTCAGATCGTTGTCCTCGACCAGCAGCACGCGGGTGCCCGGCGGGCAGGTCGCCGAAGGCAGAGGAGCCGTCGCGGGCCCCGCAGCGTCAGCCGCTTCGGGATCGGAGTCCGGGGAAACCGGGCCGGGAACGCGGGACTTCGTGTTGTACAGGCCGTCGTAGGCCACATCGAGCGCGCTCGACGACGGAAGCTCCCGCGGACGTCCCGAAACGTCGAACTCATCGTCCCAAGCGGTTCCCGCATGCTCGGCCTCCTCCAAGGCATGGCGCTCGGGTTCGAACGCAACGCGCAGGCTCACGGCCACGGTGAACGTGGTTCCCTGGTCGACGGCCGTGCGCACATGGATGTCGCCGCCCATCATGGTGACGATGTTCTTCACGATGGGCATGCCCAAGCCCGTGCCCTGCGAAGTCGAACGGCTCTCCATGGCGAACGGTTCGAAGAGGTGCTCCTGGAACTCCTCCGTCATGCCGATGCCGTCATCGGCCACCACGAACGCCACGCAGCGGTACGCCACGATCGAGTCGGAGCCCACCGTGGCCTCCAGGCGCACGTGCCCTTTCTCGGGCGTGTACTTCACGGAGTTCGTCAGCAGGTTGATGAGCATCTGGCGCAGGCGCACGGCGTCGCCCACGAACACCTCGTCGTCGGCCGGCATCACCACCTCGAGCGTTTGCCGCCTCTGCTCGCACTGGGGCCTGATGACGGCAGCCACGCGGTCCATCAGCACCGACAGGCGGAACGGCTCGCTCGCGAGCACCATCTTCCCGCTCTCGATCTTCGAGATGTCCAGCACGTCGTTGATGAGGTTGAGCAGGTGGTCCGACGCGGCGCCTATCTTGCCCAGGCTTTCGGCCGTCCTCTCCGATTCGTCGGCGTGGAGCTTTGCGATCTGCAACATGCCTATGATGGCGTTCATGGGCGTTCGTATCTCGTGGCTCATGCGGGACAGGAACTCGGACTTCGCCTGGTTGGCGGCTTCGGCGGCCGTCATGGCGTCCTTCATGGACAGCTGCAGCTCCTTTTCGACGGTGACGTCGCGGAACACCACCATGATGCGCCGCTTGTCCTCGTAGTCGAGGGGGCTGGCGGAATACGCTATCCAGCGGACCTTGCCCGTTTGCACGTGCACGAACGAGAACTCGCCCTGCTGCAAGCCGTCCACCGCGTCGTCGCGCAGACGGTCGAGCAGGCTGCTCCCCTCGTCCGAAAGCTCCAACTGGTCGGCGATGCGGCGGTCCGCCATGATCTCGGGCATGGTGAAGCCCAGGATGTGCACGGCCTTCGCCACGATGGGCGTAACGACGCCGTCGGAGGGGCAGTACAGGTTAACCGCCATGTCCAAGCTGTCGGACAGGGCCTTGTACAGGCGCGACTTCATGGCCACGTTGCGCTCGAGCATGCGCTTGCGGTACGCGGAAAACATGAGCGCGATGACCGCGGCGAAGCACAGCACGACCAGAGCGAACACCACTTTGAACGCCGTGAGCACGATGGACGCCTCGGCGCGCACGTTCTCCACGGGAATGACGTTGCACACGTACCAGCCGCCCTTCGCCACCGGCGAGACGCACACGTAGCTGTCCTTGCCGTCAACGAGCCCGACGGCGAGGCCGGTCTCGCCTGCCGCCACGGTGCCGGCCAGAGCCGACAGGCTTTCCGTGTCGTTGTCGAGCGACCTGGCAACCGAGTCGGCCAAGCTGCTCTCGCCTGCGACCGGTTCGTAATCCGCCGCCTGGTCGAGGAACGAGTACACGGTCATGCCCTCGCGGATCGGCGTTTTCGTTTCTTCGGAGGGCGGCACCAGTATCTCCCCCGTCGATTTCTGAAACAGTATGAAGTAACCGCGCCCGTCGAACATGTCCAGTTTTTGAGGCATGGAGAACATGCTCAAGGGGATTTGCACGTACAGCGCGCCCACCTGCCGACCATCGAGGTAGAGGGGCCGTTGGGCCATGCGCACGCCACGGCCGTCCTCTAGCGTGAACGTGGGAGAATACGACTCCTTGCCCTGCGAAAGCGCCGTTTCAGGCTGCACCACCTCATCGACGGAGAAGGGCTCGCCGTCTGACAAGTAGCCTTTGCCGTCCATGCCGGCGAACGCAACCTCTACGAAGTTGAACCTGTCGCGCAGGCTCTTGAGAGCCGGAACGACAGCGGCGGGATCGGCGGATTGCACCTCGAAGGCCCCGATGGTGTTCTGGATAACGTAGATGCGATCCGACACGTTGCCGGCGGTCTGCTGCGTGAACGTGACCACCTGCTGCTCGGCACCCTGCTTGAGCTTGTGGTCGATGTAGCCCATGAGCCCGAACGAAGCTCCCAGGACGACCACCGCGGCAAGGGCGGCAACGATGTAGACGGCGAATCGCCCATGGCGTTTCGCTCGGATTCCAGCGCACATGCGCCCACAACCTTTGCATTATTCGTATCGATACGTTCACGTATATAAAGGATTCTCGCCATGGAGGTCTCCCGTATTTGCACGGGCATAGTATACTCTACCCATATGACGAAATCGGGTGAGCGCTGCCTGCGGGCGGGCTTTGCATAGATAGGACGAAGAGGCTGCCATGGACTTCGGTGAAGTGTATCATTTCCTGTTCGAGACGTTCGCGGGCATCGGCTGCTTGGTCGGCATCGGCCTGGTCATAAGCATAATCGCCTGCATTATCATGGAACGCCGCACGCGCAAGCGCTTCGCAAATCGCGAGGCGGGCGAAGACGACTGGTCGTTCTTCGACGACGATGACGAGAGCGAAGAGAAGTAGGCCGTTATCGTTTCTCATTTAAAGAGGAAGCACCGCGGGCGCCCACGGCGCCCGCTTTCAACTCGGTAACGATTTGCGTCCCACGGATTCCGACCCCTATCGTTACCATATAAACCCTTCGAGAAAGAGCGCACCATGAGCGAAAAAACCTTGTATCATCGCGAAGGCGACTACATCCCTCGCGTGGCCGCCGTGCACGATCTGTGCGGTTACGGCAAGTGCTCGCTGGGCGTGGCCATCCCCGTGCTTTCGGCCGCCGGATGCGACGTGTGCCCCGTGCCCACCGGATTGTTCTCGTCGCACACGGCGTTTCCCGGCTGGTACATGCATGACACCACCGACATGCTGGCCGACTACTTGGCGGCATGGAAGAACATCGGCGTGGAGATCGACGCGGTGTACTCGGGCTTTTTGGGCGCGCCCGAGCAGGTCGACCGCATCCGCGACCTGTACGCCATGTACCCCGCCGCGTTACGCGTGGTGGACCCGGTCATGGCCGACCACGGCAAGGTGTACCCCACGTACACGCCCCAGCTGTGCGACGCCATGGCCGAGCTGGCCTGCGGAGCCGACATCCTCACGCCGAACCTGACCGAAGCCGCCATCATCTTGGGCGAGCCCATCGGCGACGAATGGGGCGGCACCGACATCTCCGACGAGGAGGCGCACCGCCTGGTGGACGCCTTGGTGGCGAAAGGCGCGAAGCACGTGGTGCTCAAGGGCATCCAGCGCGAGGGGGAGACGTGCATCCGCAACTTCGTGGGCGGCGTGGACGCGGAGACGGTGGAGGTGCACAACGAGTACCTGCCCTACATGCTGCACGGAACGGGCGACCTGTACGCGTCGTGCCTGCTGGCCGCTGTCATGGCGGGACGCTCGCTGGAGGAAGCCGTGCGCTTCGCCGGCGACTTCGTTCACGACGCCATGATCGTAAGCGCCAAACAGCCTGAATTCCGCGACCGTGGCGTGAGCTTCGAGCCACTGCTGGGCAAGGTGTGCGAGCTGCTTTAGGGCGCGAGCGACTCGCCTTGTTTTTGCCAACCCGCGAAACGCGGGGGTCTTCATTTTGCGGAGGCTTAGGCTTCTATCTCGAAGCCGAATTCGCGCAAGGCGAGGGTGTCGTCGATTCGCTCGACCCGAATACCGCCCGCTTGGGAGAAGCCGTTCTTGCGATACAGGCTGATCGCGGGCTCGTTGGCGTCCACGACGAAAAGGCGCAGATAGCTGGCACCGCGTTCGCGGGCTATGGTCTGCGCTTTCCGCAGCGCGGCGCTGCCGACGCCCCTTCTCGTGAACCGCACGCTCACGCCCAAACGGTCGAGGTAGCATGCCTTGGCTTGGTCGTCGCTCCACGTAACGGAACCCTCGCCCGCATGCGAATCGCTGACGGCGAAAGCGGCGGCTGTCTCGCCGTCCTCCGTCAAAACGTAGAGGCGGGCGTTCTCGATGTCGTCTTGAAAGAACTCGCAGGGGTACACGTCGTCCCATATGCGGATGCCGTCGGCGTCCATACGCTCGATTATCGCTCGATACATGCTTTTGATCTGCGGCAAGTCGTCTTCCGTAGCCAACCTGCACTCCATGGCGCCGCTCCTTCGCACGAGTCCGGCACGATGAGCCGGTTCTTTCCGCAACCGCTAGTTTTCGTACAGCTCTTCATCCGGCCATTCGCCCCACTCTTCATCGGACGGCGGCGAAAGGTAGCTGGCCGCAACGAGGAAGGCCACAGCCGCGACCGTGGACACGACGGCGGGCACCGAGGGCATCCAGGAGTGCTGTCCCGAAGCGAACCAAGCGGCGGCGCACATGCCGGCCGCAAGGGCGGCCCCGGCAAGGGCCACGCCCAAAACCTCAAGCACGCGGGACGGCCGGCGACGGCAAACGGCGAGCGCACCGGCGGCGACCAACCAGCTTGCAGCCACGCACCAAGTGGCGGGCTGCAAAAGCAGCGCACCGAGGTTCGCCTGCACGTCGGTGCCGGCGAACTCCCAATAGGCGAACGCGTCCCAGCCAAGCAGGTTGCCGGCACCGAACGACGCCAGAATCGCCGCCACGAGCAGAGAGAACGCCGTCGTGCCGAGCGCGCGCAGCGGCGGCAGGAAGAGCCCGGCCGCGGCGGGCGCCAGCTGGTTGCCGCCCACGGCCCCGGCGAGAGGCACGGCAAGGGCCGCGTTCGCCGCCGCGTTGCCAGCACGACCCGCGAAGTACCACCACACCGCCGTCGCCGCCAACAGCACGCAGCCGATGGCGGGCGCGTTCTGCGCGATGAGCGCGGCGGCCAGCGCGAAGTACGCCAGCAGCGCGCCCAGGTGCGGTTTGAGCGCGCCTGCCAGCGCGATGAGGGCCAGCAGTCCCCAGAACAGCAGCACGGCCGGACCGGCCAGGCCCAGGATGCCGTTCAAACCGCCGATCTGCGGCAGGTTCGCCAACGCGACGAAGGTCACCGCCCCGCTTCCGGCCGCCCCCACGACATGGGCGGCGACGGTCGCCTGGCGCGAGGTGAGGCGCTCGCGCAACGGCACGCGGGGGGCGCGGGGGGCGCGTTCGGCCTCGGCCTCTTCCGTGCCGTCGCCTTCACCCTGCGCATCACCCACGATAACGGCCAGCTCGCGATGGCCTTGCTTCGGCTCGCCCAGGAACCGCTCCATTTCCTCGGCGAAATCGGTGACGCTGTCGTAGCGCTGCTCGCGATCGGGGTCGAGCGCGTAGAACACCACGTCGTCGGCCGCCGGGTCGAGGTCGTCCCAACACAGCGACGGCAGCACCAACTCCGCGTCCTCGATGGCGGATTCCGCACGGCTGAGATCGGACGCGATGAACGGGTTCTCCCCCGCCAGCATCTCGTAGGCGACGGAGGCAAGCGCCCACTCGTCGCAGCGCGCATCCAGGTTCTCGCCGCGCATCTGCTCGAGCGGCATGTACCCGATGGTGCCGCCGCCCGCCGCGCCGAAGCCGCCGGCGTCGGCCAACGTGGCCAAACCGAAGTCCGTAACCTTCACCTGCCCCTGGCGGTTGATGAGCACGTTGTCGGGCTTGATGTCCAGGTGAAGCACTTGGTTCTCGTGGGCCACTTCCAGCGCGTGGGCGATCGAGCCGAACACCGCCGCCACCATATCGAGCGTGAGGTAGCTGGCGTAGTCGCGCAGAAGCTCGGTGAGGGTTATGCCCTCGATGTACTCCATGATAAGGTAGGCCGTGCGCCCCTGAACCTCGAAGTCGTACACCGTGACGATGTTCGGGTCGGTGAGCATGGCGGCTGTGCGCGCCTCGTCCAGCCCGGGAATGCGCGAAAGCGAGCGCACCGGCGGAAACTCGTCGGCCGGATCACGATAGGCCGGGGCGGCGGCGAGGTCGTCGCGCTTGCCGGCCGCAGCACGGCGCGCCTCGGCCTGGTCCCTTTTGCGAAAGGGGCTTTCGAAGTCGGGCGGCGGAGTGGCTGGCATATCTTCCCAAGGGGGTATGTTGGACTCGTTCCACGGAAGCGCGTCGTTGCCGGAGGGGTCCTCCCATGGCGGCGCGTCGTCCCAGTCCACTTCGTCGAAGCTCGGCATGGCGGCCGTGTCCGCCTGCTCGGAATAGCCGTAATCGCCCGTATCCGAAACAGGTCGTTGCACGGCGTTGGCTCCGGGCAGCGCCGCGCGCGCCGCGTCGCCTTCGTCGAGCTCGATGCATTTGATGGCCACCTTGCGCTGGATGCGCGTGTCCCATGCCACCCGCACCGTGCCGAAGCCGCCCGAACGCGACTCCCCGATGGGTCGGTAGCGATCCAATATGAGCCGGTTGCGTGCCATGCGCCTTCTCTGCAGTCGTTGAGGTTCGTTTCAGAAAGCGGCAGGCGGGGTTTCGAGCCTGCGACGATCATGATAGCGCATTTCGCCCCCGCCTTCAGCGCACAACGCCCAGCGAACGCCTCCGCTCCCCGGTATCAAGTCGTTGCAAGCATACGCCCGATCGGCGATGCTCGGCGCCAAGCCGTTCGGCGGTCGTGCTGAAGCCGGTTCGGCGATGCGACCCCGACCTGGCCCCGAGAGGCCCTGCTCCAAGGGCCAACTGGGTTCACTTGGCACTCCATAAAGCGGAACGCGGCCTCGAGAATCGGCTCCGTGCAAAACGAACACCGTTTCCTGAACAAAAATCACGGTAGGGTACGCCAAAGCTCTGGCACTTGGACTAGGCAGCAACGTTTTCCCTGGTCACGCTGTTTGGCAATCAGGCCCACGGATGCGAGGGGCCTTCAGAAAGCGCTCTTGTTCCTCCGAGCTGGGCTTAGAGCCGCGGAATCCGTACACTACCGTCATTTCTGCTCGAAAAGCGACCTCCCGTTTGCATTCAGAAAAGGATCCGACAGCGAAGGAGCGGCTTCGCGCGGCAGAACCGGACGACTCGGCGATGCGAGGAGCCGGAGAACGCAGGTCGGTGCCGGCGAGGCGCTTTTGCGCGACCGCGCCGAAGCGCCCATTGTGGACCGTCTTTCGAAACGCTGCCAGCAATTGAGCGAGCTGTACGGGCTGTCGGGACGCGAGACCGAGGTCATGGAGCTCATCGCCCGAGGCCACTCGGGACCCGCCATCGCCGAGATGCTGTTCATATCCGAGAACACCATGCGCACGCACAACAAGCGCATCTACGCCAAGCTGGGTATCCACAAGAAACAGGAACTGCTGGTTCTGATCGACCAGATGGAGGCATAGGCGCGCAGGAGCAGTGGGCCATAAAAGACCCTTTGATCGTCCTCGATGCGAATGCATCGAAAGGGGGGCTCATCGATGAGCCCCCCTGTTCAAGAAAAACTATCACGTCTACATTAGCACAATGACTTCTTGCTCTGCAAAGTCGCTGGGAAGCATGGCGGGAAGTGTCTGCTGGGCCTTGACTATGTCATATCGCATAAGTCGGACCGTCAAAGGAACACGCATCATCCAATCGCCGCCCGCACTCACTGTGGTCTCCAGGGATCTCTCCCCATTCGGCCAAACGACCACCAGACTCGCGCCAGGCTGGCCTTTTCCGTAAACCGCATTGTCACCTTGGTAGATCACGTCGATCCACGGAGGAGGCGTTTTCGCCACAGGCCGCGGCGTGTTCGCAACCGAGAACTGTCCCATGGGCGCCCCGTCGATTATCGCGCCGTTCGAGTCGACCTCCACGGCATGGATCGTCGGATCGTCCAAATATCCTGCGGGGGCCTGGCTCTCGACCAGGCTGTAGCTTCCAAAGGGCACGTCGGAGAAGGTTACGACGCCCTCCCCGTTCGACACGGCCGTAAGGGTGAGGCCGCCATCGGAAAGCGCGAACTCGGCACCGGCAAGCGGAAGGCCGGTGCTTGAATCCGTCTTTGGGAACGAAATCGTCTGCGTGGTGGGACCTGGCGCGGGAATGGTGTAGATCGCCGCGGCCTTGAGGTCCTTTTGGTCGTCGATCGCCTTGATGGAGTGGGTTGCGTGCAGCGACGATGGATCGGCGTGCGCCTCGCCCACCCCCGGCATACCGGCGACCGCGACCGGCGCCGCGAGAGCCGCCACCAGCATGAGCACCATCACGTCGCCCAACTTGACCTTGCGACGGTGCGCGGCCACGGCGATGGCGCCTGCGGCGACCAGCACCCCTGCGGCGACCAAGGCTCCGGGCAACCCGTCGCCCGTGTTCGCCAGCGCTGAGGCGTTTTTGGGCGTCGAAGGCCCGGCTGTTCCCTTGTCGCCGCCCCCGTTGCCCAAGGGCAAAACAGCCTCGAAGTCGATGGCAAGCGTCTCCCCCGGCCCGAGCAACGCGGCGGTAGCCTCGGGGGGAACGATGGTGAACGACGGATCGTTCGGCAGATCGACGGTCAGCTTCACGTCCTGCACGGGAAAGCCGTTGGTGTTCTCGACCACCGCGCGGCCCTTGATGGTATCGCCGGCAGCGTACTCGGTTTTCTCGGTGTCGATGGTGAGCTTTACGCCGTCCTGGGTTTCCTGTGCGGCGAAAGCCGTTTTCGGCATTGCCGCCAAGACAAAGGCGAACGCAAGCGCCACGGCAACAAACAAAAGCGTGCGTGCAGGGCGCGCCTCCAGCGGCTGACGCGTTGTTTTCTGTAGCATTTGAAAACCTCCTGATCTTGGAAGCCCTTCCAGGCAGCTCCCTCGATCTGTGCATGGGAACGTACAGACTAGGTATATCAAAGAATGATTTGACGTTCGTAACGGCCCGTTAACGCTCAGGTGTCGCATTGCCAACAGAATGAAGCACGTTTCCAGGGACCGAGGATGTTTTGGCCAATGGAATCGACTATCAATCAGGTACTATATTCAACTGAAGCACCCGTCGGAACCGATTGCAGCGCTTGACCTTCGAGCCGCGCGAGACGGAGCGACGCCTGTTGACACGTTGAGCGATCCGCGCGAAAGGAGATATTCATTATGGACGAGGTTTTGCTCTATCTGAAGTCCTGCGGGATGTTCTACCTTGCGACGAGCGAGGACGGTCAGCCCCACGTCCGTCCGTTCGGCGCCGTGTGCGGGTTCGAGGGAAAACTTTACTTCGTGACCAGCAACGAAAAAGACGTGTACCGGCAACTGAAGAAGAACGGCAAAGTCGAAATCTGCGCAATGCACAAGGGAACGTGGATGCGCGTGTGCGGCGAGGTCGAAGAAGACGCTCGGCGCGAGGCGAGGATCGCCATGATGAACGACAACGCCGTGGCCCTCGGCGACGTGTACTCGGAAGACGACGGTCTCATGACGGTGTTCCGGTTCCGGTACGGCACCGCGACTTTCTATTCGTTCTCGGAGGATCCGAAGGTGTTGCAGCTCTGATCCGCTCGGACGGTCAGCCCTCTTCCTCAGCCAGCGCGCCCCTCGGCCAGCGCACAGACCAAAACGTGCAGAAACCAGCGGCATCAGTCGGTCGATGCTGCGGAATCCGTCATGATTCCGTCGCTCTCACCGCCACGCGGCCGACAACTCCGAGCCTTCTCGGTTGTTCCCCGTCCTCGACCCAAACGACCAAGCACGTCACTTCGCACGTTCGACGTATTCCGTCCGCCAACGTCAATTCCACGCAGGCGTTCGTCAAAGGGTCTCCGGGTGAGGTGCCCGCTATGCGCTGCTGCAATATGGCGAGCGCCTGGGGGGACTCCTCGCCCATCAGCGATGCCGCGCTGTCCGCGATGATCTTCGGGTAGCCGAAGCGCTCCCGATCCTTCCCCGAAAACGCGACCGTGTCGCTTTCGGAGTCGTAATCGAACAGCAAGCCGTCGGAAAACGACGCGGCGAACGTGAACTTGGCCCGTTCACGTTCGAGCAGAAGGACCGTCCTGCCCGACAGGCCCGGCTCGCTGCGTTCGAGGACCTCGCGAGAAAGCTTGCCCGCATCGAAAAGAACCTTCGACGGGTCGCTCCGAATGGCGATGAGGTCTTTCAGGCTGTCGGCTTCGCCGAGGAAGCATTGCATAAGATCGGGGTTGAACGCGCCGCATTCGCCGTTCTTGATCATGGAAACGGCCGTTTCGTGCGAGTACGCCTCCTTGTACACGCGCTCGCTCACGAGGGCGTCGTACACGTCGGCGAGCGAGACCGCCTGCGCCGCGATGGGGATCTCCGTTCCTTTGAGGCCGTCGGGGTATCCGCCGCCGTCCCAGCGTTCGTGGTGCCAGCGGCATATCTGGCGCGCGTACTTCACGAGCTCTTCGTCCTTGCCGAAGCGAAGACCGTCGAGCATTTCGTCGCCCACGGCCGCGTGGGTCTTCATGATCTCGAATTCCTCGGGCGTGAGCCGTCCCGGCTTGTTGAGTATCTCGTCGGGCACGGCGATTTTGCCAATGTCGTGCAGGGCCGCCGCATTCGATATGAGGGCGATCTTCGAAGCCGTGAGCCCGTATTCGGGAAAGCGTCGCTTGATCGCCTCGAGCAGAAGCTCTGCGATGATGCGGATGCGCGTGACGTGCAAACCCGATTCGCCGTTGCGGAATTCCACGATGGTGCTCAGGATGTCCACCATGAGCGTGCTCGTTTTCTCGCGCTCCATCACCTGCTCGGCTATCACGTCCTTGAGCTTGTTCTGCTTTGCGTACAGCGCGATGGTGTTGCGCACGCGCTGCAGCACGACTTCGGGATCGAACGGGCGGCTGATGTAGTCGCTCACTCCGAGTTCGAACCCTTTGCGGATGTACGCCGGCGACGTTTCGGCGGAGATTATCATAACCGGAAGGTCGTTGTTCCATCGGCTGCGATGCAGGTAGGCGAGAACCTCGAACCCGTCCATGTTCGGCATGACGATGTCGAGCAGGAGCAGCGAGATCGTCCCCTCCCGGTCGCGCAGCAGCTCCACCGCCTCGCGGCCGTCGCATGCTTCGATGACATCGTAGTCGTCCGAGAGGATATCGGAGAGCATCGTGCGGTTGAGCTTCGTATCGTCTGCGACGAGGATGGTCTGTCGCGCGGCTACGCCCATAACTGCGCGCCTTCGATCAATGCCGTCGACCCCTCTACTCGATAAATCCCCCTCATACCAGCTCGTTCCATCGAGATAGAAGCAGGTCGTGCTCGTTGCGAAGCCGTGCGTAAAGCGAGGCGGCCTCGGTCTCGTCGACCGGCTCGGAGCGAAGGCACTCCACCAGGGCGATAGACGCCTTGGCAAGAGGCTCGATCATGAGGTTCACGCACATGCCCTTGATCGTATGGGCCGCCTTGAAGGCTGCGGAATACTCCTGTTCCGCCATCGCCCGATCAAGTTCGCGAAACGACGGATCTTCCATCATCTGCGTGAAATACAGCTTGATGCGATCTTCCCTCCGCAACAACGCGAGCACGTCGTCGTATTCGACCCCCATCGCATCGTATAATTCGCACATGCCCATATGCTATGCCTCCAGCCTTGTTCACACGCATCCCCACCTGCGCATATCTTATTGTAGCTGTTTTTGTCCCCTTTCAAAAGACGGACTCGTTTAGAAACACCCGAACAAACCTCTTTTCGAAGGGTCGAGAGCCGGACTCGAAAATCGTCGAGCCGGAGCCCGCAAATCCCGAACCGGATGAAACAACAGAAAACCCCAAGCCGGGGCTCGGGGTTTTAAAGATAAACAAGTGGTGCGGGTGAAAGGACTTGAACCTTCATGGGGTTGCCCCCATACGGACCTGAACCGTACGCGTCTGCCAATTCCGCCACACCCGCACTTGCTTTTCGATCCCCGACCTCGGCCGGAGACAAGGAAAAATGATACAGGACTTGCGTTCCCGATGCAAGAAAGATTTTAGACGCGAATAAAAAACGAGCGACGGAGCATCGCTACGACACCTCGGTTATCTCGAAGAGAGGCGCTGTAAGGCGGGGGTCGTCGTCGGGACGGCCTTGCTCGCGGTTGGCGGCCATGCGGTCCGCGAACACCTGCTCGAAGTTCTCGACGGGCGCTATGCGGTAGCGGCGGGTAAGCGTGGTGCCGTCGGTGAACGTTGCGGTGGCCGAGAGTGTGGCCTGGCCGATCTTCTGGGCGGCCTCGCAGGAGGCGTTGAAGTAAAATTCATCAAAAATGGCAACTCGCGCTTCAAAGTCCGAAGGGAGCTCCGCATATGCGGCTTCGACAAGATCGTTCTTCTGGCGATCCAGTTCTCTGAGCTCTTCGTTCAAAGCCTCTTGCTCGGTAGGATCGTCGGCAGCCCTCATTTTCCGCATAACGTCGTCCATGCGATTGTACAGGTCGCGCAATGCGGGGTCCATCAAGTCGACTTTGACCAGACGGTAGAGGTCTTCCGGCTGTTGATCGTCGTAATCGAGGGTGAACTCCTGCGCTGGCATATAAGTGTCGGGCATCAACGAACCGTCACCCGCGTCTTTCATCGAGATAAGCTCGAACGCCACATCCTCGCCGTCAATGGCATAGGTAACGGACTCGATTCCCTCGCCCACGCACGCGAGATTCAGCTGATAGGAAAGCGCGCTCGGGGGTGCCGCACCCTCTTGGCCGAACGGTACGATGCCCTCGTCCGTGGTGGCAATGCTCACCGTCTGGCCGCCCTCGTCCGCGTCCGCGTAGAGCGCGAGGCCGAACTGGTCGGCGAACGAGAGTTTTGGAGCATCCGCCTCCGATCCGCCCTGGTCCGTGCCCACGCCGGGCACCAACGCGGGCACGGCGATGACGGCACCCGCCACCAAAACCGCGGCCAGCGAGCCCGCCACGATCTTCGCCGCCAACGGCACGCGGCGGCGCTTTTTAACCTGAAACGCCTGCGGCTCGGGCGCGCTCTGGTCGCGCAACGCGTCGAGGCGCGCCATCACATCATCCTGCACATGAGCGGGCGGCTCCGCTTGGTCCATCATCGCTTTGTACTGGTTTACATAGGTCATGGTCGACACCTCCCAAAGATGCTCTCAGCTGGACGCGCGCCCGTTGCAGGCGCGTGCGCACCGTGGACGGCTCAAGGTCGAGCAAGTCCGCGATCTCTTTTCCTGAATAGCCTTCGTAATAATAAAGGTGGATAACGGCGCGCCCGTTTTCGGGCAGAGCCTCCACTGCCTCCCAAAGAGCGCGCACTTCGTCAGGCGCAAGCGGGCCCGTATCGGACGGCTCGAAGGGAATGCTGTCGAGAGGCACCGCCGGGCGGCGGCTGCGCAAGCGGGCCACGTCATGACACCGGTTGACGGCCACCCGCAGCAGCCAGGCCTTCAGATGCTCGTCGCTTGAAAACGCCGCCGTGCTTTGGGCGAGCCTCACGAACACGTCCTGATAGACGTCCTCGGCGTCCTCCTTCGAACCCGTCTGCGCAAGAGACAGCCGCCAGACCGACCCACCCCAAGCGTTCATGGCCTGCCGGATGAAGACGTCCGATCTCAGCAGGCTCTTGCCCGGGCGTCCATCAGCGCGTGCGCCCGGTTGCGTCTCTGGGCGCTTGTCGGCGCTTCGTTCTTTTCGTCTCACGTTCTCACCTCCTGCCCCTAACACGCTGCGGGGCAGGAGGATGTCTCGGCGAATGTCAGAAACTTGAAGAGCGGCATCGCTTGCCGGTGGCAGAGATCCTTCGGCTGCGCTCACTGCGTTCGCTTCGCTCAGGATGACAGGGGGGGTGTTTCTATAGTTTTGTCAACTCATCTTTTCACGCTTTCCTAGAGAAGCAGGGCATGCTGACGCGAGCCCTGCGATAGGGCCTATTGAGACGGAGCGCGCCGGCCAACTCTCAGGACGGGG
>NZ_PPTR01000008.1 GCF_003339845.1 Gordonibacter sp. 28C | reverse complement strand
TATGTGGCAACCTGGGAAGAATTGCCGGTTGTATGGACGCGACCATTATCAGCCCAAAGATCCACGGTCAAATGAGAAGACGATATGAAGTAGGGGCTCACAATGTTCTACTCATATCGTCTTTTCAGAAGCCCCGCCTGCCCGCAACCCGAAAGCTCCGAAGCTCGCTTGCAAGAGCGCAGCCCCCTCCTTCCAACGCAAGAGGACCGCCGCCTTCGCGTATCCCGGTCGCAAATGTGGTATCGTTTAGCACGGCGAGGCGCTGGGGCGCCAAGGGAAAGCGGATCGGAGCAACCGTAGCACAGCGGGAAGCATACGCGCGAACGCGGCACTCGAGAGGAGCGCTTCGGCGGTTCTGCTTCCTCGCGCTCGCCGTCCTTCTGCTCGCGGCGGCCGGAGCCTGCGAACCTCCAGCATTCGCAGACGACGCGGATTCGGACGACAAGCGCGTCGTGCGCGTGGGCTGCTACGAGGACGGCGACTACATGTCGATCGACGACGTCGGCGAGCACGTGGGCTACAACATCGACTACCTGGAAGAGATACGGCGATACGCCGGTTGGACATACGAATACGTCGACTTCGCGGGCTGGGCCGATGCCTACGACGCACTCGAGGCGGGCGACATCGACCTGCTACCCGCCGTGTACTATACCGACGAGCGCGCCGATCGCATGCTGTTCTCGGCCGTGCCCATGTGCAGCATCTACACCACGCTCAACGTGCGGCTGGACGACCGGCGCTACGCCTACGAGGACTTCGAGGCGTTCTCGGGCATGCGCGTGGGCGTGATCCGGAACAGCCAGGATGCGCGGGCGTTCGTACAGTACAGCCAGGACAACGGCTTCAACGTGGACGTGGTGGAGTACCTGGAAACCGACGATCTCCTAAACGCGCTCGACGAAGGCGAGCTGGACGCCATCGCCATCACCTACTTGGGCGGCGACTCCCGCTTTCGCACCATAGCGCAGTTCGCGCCCGAGCCCATTCACTTCGCCCTGCCCGTCGACCGTGTGGAGCTCGAGCAGGACCTGAACGCCGCCATGAACCGGCTCCAGCTGCGCGACCCCAGCTTCTCCACGCTGCTGTACACCCGCTACTTCGGCATCAACACCGAGCAAGACCCCGTGTTCACCGAAGAGGAGTACGCTTATCTGGAATCCGCCCCCGTGTTGAAGGTGGCCTACGATTCGTTTCGCACGCCGCTTTCCTTCACCGACCCCGAAACCGGCGAGTTCGACGGCGTCGCCGCGCAGCTGTTCGACGACATATCGCGCATCACCGGCCTCGCGTTCGAGTTCGTGCCCGTCGACTTGCACGGCGACGCCTTCGAACTCGTAGAAAACGGCGAGGCCGACCTCGTGGCCGGCGTGGATCGCGACGCCGACGAAACCACGGGAGGCGCCGTGTCGACCACGGGGCCGTACCTGCGCGACCCCATGGCGCTCATCGTGGGGGCTAACCCGACGGGCACGCGCATCGCGCTGCCGCGGGACTTCGCGCTGGCCGCCGAAATGGAGCGTGTGCACGCGGGCGACGAGATCGTCTACTTCGACACGCCGAAGCAATGCGTCGACGCCGTGCTGACGGGAGCGGCCGACGCCGCCTACGCCGACACGCATGTGGCGAACTACTTGCTGTCGGAATCCCAGTACGAGTCGCTCACCGTGATCACCGTCACCGACCACACCAACGACATGAGCATCGGCGTGGCGGCGGACGCCGACCCGCGCCTGCTGAGCATTCTGGACCGCTGCGTGCAGTACACGGCCGAGAACAAGGTCACCACCTGGCTTTCGCAAAGCTCCCTGGCCGTGCACCCCACGAGCCCCCTCGATTTCCTGCGGCAGTACCCGCTGCAGATCATCGCCGGCATAGTGGTGCTGTTCGCTGGGATCCTTGCAGGGGCCTTCTACCTGGGGCGCACGAAGCTGCGCACGGCACGGCGCATAGAGGAGCTGTCCTTCACCGACCCCCTCACGGGAGGATGGACCCTTGCCCGGTTCCGCTCGGGCATCGAGAGCGCCATGGAAGACCCCAGGCGGGGAGAGTACGTCATCGTGTACTTGGACATCGCGCGCTTCAAAAGCTTCAACGCCGCGTTCGGCTACACGGCGGGCGACCAGCTGCTCGTCGCCCTTGACCGCCTCATCGGAGATCTGGCGCGCGAGGGCGAGCACCACGCCCACATCACCGCCGACGAGTTCGTGGTGCTCATGCGATGGGACGGGTGGGACGCGTTCCTCGAGCGGTTCGCCGAGCTCGATCGCCGTTTCAACGACTTGGACGTGCTGCGCTCCCATTCGCACCGGCTGCTCCTGCACGCCGGTGCCTGTATCGTGGAACGTGCGAAAGGGTCCCGGCGGCTGGACGCGCAGACCCTGGCCGAGCTCATGGACTGCGCCCGGTACGCGCGCGACAGCGTGGGCGAGACGTCGTCGAGCGAGGCGGCGCTCTACACATCCGACATGAAGGAACGAGACGTGGCCGAGCGGGCGCTCGTCGCGCTGGCGCGCGACGCCCTGGAGCGGGGGGAGTTCGCCGCGTACTACCAGCCGAAAGTCGAGCTTGCCACGAACCGCATCGTCAGCCTGGAGGCGCTCGTGCGCTGGGAGTCGCCCGACCGGGGCCTGGTGCAGCCGAACGACTTCATCCCGCTGTTCGAGAAGAACGGCTTCGTGACGGAGATCGACCTGCACGTGCTGCGCCTGGCCTGCACGCGGTTGGAGGAGCGCCTGGCCCAGGGCCTGCCCGTGGTGCCCATCGCGTGCAACTTCTCGCGCCTGCACCTGCAAGGCGACGGGTTCCCCGAGAAGGTGAGGGCCATCGTCGACGAGTACGCGGTGCCGGTGGACCTCATAGAGCTGGAGCTCACGGAGAACATCGTCATGGAGGACCTGGAGCGGGCCAAGCGCATCTGCCGCCGGTTGAAGGAACTGGGCTTCCGCATATCCATCGACGACTTCGGCAGCGGATACTCGTCGCTCGGAACGCTGCAGGACCTGCCCATCGACGTGCTCAAGCTGGACCGCACGTTCCTTATGAGCAGCGAGAGCGGAGAGCGCAGCCGGGCCATCTTGGAAGGCGTGGTGGATATCGCCGAGAAGCTGCACGTGACCATCGTGGTGGAAGGCGTGGAAACGTGCGATCAGGCCTCTTTGCTGCTGCAGCTCGACGACGGCATCATAGCGCAGGGATACCTTTACTCGCGGCCCGTGCCGCGCGGCGAGTCCGACCGCCAGCTGGACGGCGGCTCGTTGGAGCAGCACGAGGAGTAGGCGGACGCGCGGTAGGAAGGCTCGTTGCGCGGCTCGCTTCTTCCCGTGCTACACGAACCTGATCTCCAGCTTCTTGCCGAACCCCTTGGCCAGCTTTCCGATGGTGCGCAGCGTGGGGTTCGCGTTGCCCGTTTGTATGCGGCTGATCACACGTTGATCAAGCCCGGACGCCCTCGCCAACTGCTCCTGCGTCATGCCCGTTTCGTTGCGCGCGTCGATGATGGCGAGCCTCAGCTGGAACTCCGCCTCGTCCTCCTCCCAGTACTTCCGAAACTCGGGGTCTTTCAGTTCTTCGGCCAAGTGTCTCGTGAAATCGTCTTCGTACCGATCGTCCATGCGCGTCACCCTTTCGAGACTCGGGCTATATAGTCCTCGCGATACCCTTTGGCTTTGGCGATTTCCCTTCGTGGGGTACGCTGGGTTTTCTTCACGAACCCATGCGTTAAAACGACTTTGTCGCCGATGCAGAAAAAGAACAGGATCCGGCTCGTGTTGTTCCCCATCGTCGTTCTCAGCTTGAATATGCCGTCTTCAAGATGCTTCGACTCCGGTTCGCCGATCAAATGCCCTTTCATACGCAATAACTCGATCGAACGCATCGTTTTGCTTTTCAGCTTTCCGTCAAGCGCTTTGACGTAGTCTTTCGCAGGTTGGCGACCGCTTGGCAATGAATAATAGTCCACAAGCATCGTCATCGCCCGCCTTGCTCGCCTAGTTTACTACATATATGTAGTAAACTGCAAGTGCCGAGAACGCTCGAATAGGAAAAAGCAGCCATTATCCGTCCTTTCTCTCAGCTGCCTACCGTTAAGGAAGGCGACTGTCCCGCAGGCGAGCCTGCGGTTAGGATGGCGTCCAGCCGCTATGGTTGCATTATAGCGAACTTATGTTCGTATTTCAAGAACATAAGTTCGTGGTTTTTCGCGAGAGGACTTCGCATTGAACCCGATGGGGCCCATGCCGCCGCCTACGCGGCGTGCGCCCCGCGCAGGGCCGCGATCTCCTCGCCGTAGCCGTCGAGCGTGGGGTTGGGCGTTTCCAAGTAGAACGGCAGATCGCGCAGCTTCGGATGGTTCGTCACGGCGGCCAGGGCCGCGAAGCCTATCTCGCCCTCGCCGATGCGGGCGTGGCGGTCCTTATGCGAGCCGCGCGCGTTCATGCTGTCGTTCAGATGGATGGCGCGCAGGCGATTCAAGCCGACCACGCGGTCGAACTCGTCGAGGACGCCGTCGAGGTCGCCTGCGATGTCGTAGCCGGCATCCCACACGTGGCACGTGTCCAGGCACACGCCCACGTGGTCGTCGAGGTCGACTTGCGCGATGACGGCCGCCAGCTCCTCGAACGTGCCGCCGATCTCGCTGCCCTTGCCGGACATGGTCTCCAGCAGCAGCGTGGTGGTTTGCACCGGAAGCAGGCTCTGATTGAGCGCGTCGGCGATCTTGGCTATGGCGACCTCGTGCGGCTGCCCCACGGCGCTGCCCGGATGCATGTTGTACAGCTGGTGCGGCGTCTCCTCCATGCGGCCCAGGTCCTCGGCAAGCACCATGAGCGCGAAATCGCGCGTCTGCTGCTTGTCGGACGCGGGGTTCAACGTGTAGGGCGCGTGCGCGAGTATGCGCTCGATGCCGTGCTCGCGCGCGTAGGCCGTGTAGGCGGCCACGTCCTTCGGGTCGATCTCCTTGGCCTTGCCGCCGCGCGGGTTGCGCATGAAGAACTGGAACGTGTTGGCGTCGATGGACACGGCGTCCTTCGCCATGTAAAGGTAGCCTTTCGCGCTCGACAAGTGGCATCCGATGGTGAACATATATGCATCCTTCCAAGTCACATTTTTCTGGATGCCATGGTAGCAAACGCCGAAGCCGCGCAGGCCGCTCAAACCGGATCGTTGCCGTGTTCGCACGAAAGGTTCATCGGAGCGGAACCGCACGCCCCTTTTCGGATGCGCGGGCGTCAAGCCTTCATGCAAGGAAGCCGCCTCAGCCCTCCGCCCTGTCGTAGGCGTCCAAGGCGGCGCCGAGCGATTCGAGTCCGGCGATCTAGAAATTCGCTACAGCACCACCGCCAACGCTACGAGGACGACGATGAGCGCAACAGCTCCCGCGTCGAGAGCGCGGAAGGGGTAGTCGCGCACGCCGGACGTGCGGTCGCGCAGGTAGAAGCCGCGCACCTCGGCGGCCATGGCGGCCTGTTCGGTCTTGCCCACCGACGTGATGAGCAGGGGCGCGCACAATGGCAGCATGAGGCGCAGCTTCCTCACCGGGTTCTTCGTGTCGAACTCCACGCCGCGTGCCGTCTGGGCCTCCATGATGGCGCCCATCTCGTCGGTGAACACGGGCACGAACCTCAGCGCCGTGGTCACGGTGAACGCGTACTTGTAAGGCAGGTGGGCGCGCTTCACCAGGGCTCCGGCCAGGTCGTTCAAAGGCGTGAGCGCCAGCATGAGCGCGAGCGGCATGGTGGCGTCTATCAGGCGCAGCACCACGAGGCCGGCCGTGCGCAGGCCCTCGTCGGTGGCGAACAGGAACACCGGGGTGCCCGAGCGGATGAACAGCACCTGCAGCACGAACAGAAACGTGCAGATGCCCACCAGCCCCGCCAGCAGCTTGAGCGTCTTCTTGCGGATGCCGCCGACGAAGCCCAACGCCACGTCCAGCACGAGCAGCGCCAGCAGGAACCCGAAGTTGTCCGACAAAAACGCCGCCACGCAGATGCCCAGCGCCAACGCAACCTTGGTAAGCGGGTTCAAACGGTGCAGCACCGTGTTTCCCGCCGTGTAATCGAGCATGCCGGCCATGCTAGGACACCTTCCTCTTGCGGAACCCGGCGGCGCCGAGCACCTGGACCATCTCGTAAGCCGTTGCCACGTGGGCGAACGCGCGGCCGTTCTCCGGCTCTTGCGCAAGCCTTATGGACAGCTCTATCATCTGCGGCGGAACGAGCGAGGCCGCCCGCATGGCTTCGGCGTTGCGGAACACCGTCTCCGGCGTCCCGTCGGCCACCACGCGCCCGTCGGCCATGGCGATGACGCGACGGGCGAAATCGAAGGCCACCTCCATGTCATGCGTGATCATGACCACGGTGGTACCGCGCTTGTTCAGATCCTTCACGCGGGCCATGACGTCCATGCACTCGCGGTAGTCCAGGCCGCACGTGGGCTCGTCCAGGATGAGCACCTCCGGCTCGGCCGCGATGACCGACGCGAGCGCGAGCATCTGGCGCTCGCCGCGCGAAAGTAGGTAGGGCGCGGCGTCGGCGTCGAAGCCGAACTCGTCCACAAGCGCGTCCACGCGGCGGTCCGCCTCGTCGGACGCGACGCCCGTGACGCGCAGGCTGAACGCCAGCTCGTCGCGCACGGTGTTCTGGCATATCTGCCGGTCGGGGTTCTGGAACAGCATGCCCACGCGGCGGGCCAGCTCGCTCGTGCGCAGCTGGGCGGTGGGCACGCCGTCGACCAGCACCTCCCCCGCCAAGGGCTTCAACAGCCCGTTCAGCAGCTTCGACGTGGTGGTCTTGCCGGCCCCGTTGCTGCCGACGACGGCGACGAACTCTCCTTTGCGCACGGCGAACGAGAGGTCGCGCACCACCTGCGCGCCGTTTGCGGCTCCGTCGTAGGCGAACGACGCGCCCCGGCACTCCAGCACGGCGGGCGTGCCGGCGCGCACGGGCTCGGGCGCGTCCTCGCGGGGCACGGCCGTCACGTCGACGACCGGCCCGCCTTCGCGCTTGCCGGCGGTGCGCTTGCGAGAGGCCTCGCGCGGCGCCGAGTTAGGTTCGCCCGCAACGGACTTCCGGTTCTTCCTGCCGAACAGCATCATGCCACGATCCCTTCTATCAGCTCCTGCGCCTCGTCCACGTTGCACGCCAGCCGCTCCACCGGGAAGCCCTCGTCGCGCAGCATGCACGACAGCGTGGTGGCGCGCGGCACGTTCACGCCGATGCGCAGCAGGTCGTCGGCTGCGCTGAGCACCTCGCGACGCGCGCCGCAGTACGCGAGCCGGCCCTCGTCCATCACGGCTAGGCGCCGCGCGTACTCGGCCAGCAGGCCTATCTTCTGCTCCACCACCACCACGGTGATGCCGCCGCGCTCGTTCAGGTCGGCCAGCAGCGAGAACACCTGCCGCGAGCTGGCCGGGTCGAGCGCTCCCGTGGGCTCGTCCAGCACGAGCACCTTCGGACGCAAGGCCAAAACGGCCGCCAGCGCCACCTTCTGCTTCTGGCCGCCCGAGAGCGACGCGATGGCGCGCTCGCGCAGATCGGCGATGCCCACCAATGCCAGCGCCTCGTCCACGCGCGCCGGAATCTCGCCGTGCGGCACGCCGAAGTTCTCGAGCCCGAACAGCACCTCGTCTTCCACCGCCGTTGCCACCATCTGGGCATCCACGTCCTGGAACACCGTGGCCACGGTGTGCGAGAGGTCGGTGAGGCTCGTTTCGTGCGTGTCCGCGCCCGCCAGGCGCACCTCTCCGTAGAAGTCGCCTTGGTGATAGTGCGGTATGACGCCGTTCATGGCGTACATGAGCGTCGACTTGCCGGCGCCCGACGGCCCGATGATGCCGAGGAAGTCGCCTTCGGCCACGCTCAGGCTCACGCCGTCGAGCGCGGGGCGGGCGGCCCCGGCGTAGGAGAACGTCACGTCCAACACGTCGATGATGGGTGCGGGGGTGGTCATGGGAGGCTTCCTTTCGCGATTGCCGCTACGCGGCGGCAACTTGCTTCGCGGGCTCCTTCTTGAGCACCTTCGCCAGCGGGATGTAGAGCGCCTGCACGATCACGCAGTTGATAAGGGCGGTGCACAGCACGATGGGCACGTAGGCGACGAGGCTCGAGGCGCTGGCGCCCAGGAACACGAACAGGCAGACGGTGAACATGCCGCCCGACACGACCGTGGACAGGAACGTGGCCACGATGGTCTGAAGGTTCGCCTTGCCCACCTTCATGGGCACGCGGATGAGGGCGGCCATGCACAGCGCGCCCAGGAACTCGGAGATGAAGTTGATGTAGGGGCTTCCGGGCAAGAGCTGGCACACCGCGCCGGCCAAAAGGCCGATTATGCCCGCCTGCACCATGTTCGGCCGCACCAGCAGGATGGCCAGGCAGTACATGGCGATGATGAAGTTCGGCTTCATGCCGAAGAAGTTCACGAAGCTGCCCACGGTCATCTTGAGCACGGCGCCGGCGGCCAGGAGCACCGCCACCAGGATGAGCGCCGACACGTCGAAGCCCTTCTTGCGCGCGTCCGCGCCCTGCACCGTGCGCTGGCGCGCCCCGCCCTGCGTCGCCTGCGGAGCCTTTCCGCCCGCTGCGGCCTTCACGTTCACCTCGCGCTTGCTCTGCTCTGCCATGATCCTCAATCCTTCCTTGGCGGATTTCCCGCCGGTCGTCGCCCCTCCCGGGGCCCTTGGTTTGCCGGCACGAACTTCGCGGATGAGGATGCTCCCGTCGCCTTCAAAGGTGCGCTGGCGCTCGGGGCGCCCGCGCCACCGCAACAAAAAAAGACCTGTCCTTTGAGATAAAGGACAGGTCTTAAACCTGCGGTGCCACCTTTATTGGCTCTGCGAACAGAACCCTCTCACGAACATGCCAACACATGTTCTGCCCTTAACGCAGGCTCACGGTCCAGATACTCGGTTGCCGCCCGCCGCGCTTCCGCGCCGCGACCGCCAACCTTTCCCCTTTCCCTCGGCGATCCATTTACCATCCGGCTTCCTGCGGGAATCTCAGCTGCGCCCGCTCTCTGTGAGTGCCCATGACGGCTTGACTTTCGCCTCATCGGTTTCAAGGTATTAAGTTGTGGCCCGTACTTTAGCACACGGGAGTGGGAGGCTGTCAAGAACTTTTTTCGACGCAACGCGCCAACTGCGGCGCGGCGCCCTGCAACCTAGCGCGTCGGTCACGGCGCCAAGGCCGCCTTTTTGGACGAGTCCCGCGCAAAACCGCCATCGGCGTGCGCTCGGGGCAACGGCTTGATTAGGTTCCCATCGCCCGCGCCTCGTCGCAACGGTCGGATTGGCCCCCTTCGCCCGTCCGCTCGCCCATTGTTCGTTTTGGGAGTCATCGCGCCGGGCGGGCAGCAGCCCGCCCCTACGAAGGGCGGCCGTCATCGCAGGTCGTCACGAAGGTCGATCGTCCCCCGCCGAGAGGTACGCCATGATGAGCCGGCGGGTCTCGGCGGCCGTGGGCGCCGCCTCGCCGCATACGTGCAGCATGGAGCGCGTGCGCGCGAGGCCGATGGCGGTGGACGACGCGACGAGCGCCTCCTCTTCCACCGAAGCGCCCGCGAGCATGCGGCGTTCGGGATGCTCGTCCAGATACGAGCCGAGGGCGGCGGCGATGGAGCGCTGAACAGCCAGCAGGTCGCGCTGCCCGTGGAAGAACAGCTGCGGCATGGAGCGAAGCGCCTCGCGGCGCAGGCTTTCGATCTTCTCGTCCACGCCCGCCGTGATGGTTGTGCCCACCACCCCGACCAGCACGTCGAGATAGCACACCTCGTCGTGCTCCTCGAGTATCTCCACCAGGCGCTCGTCGTCGGGGAACGCGTCGAGCCGACCCATGATGACCGCGGCCTTCGACGGGAAGTAGTTGAAGAACGTCTTCTTGGATATCTCGGCCCGCGCGCAGATGTCTTCCACGGTGACGCCGTCGTAGCCGCGCTCGATGACCAGCTCCAGCGCGGCGCGCTCCACCGCAAGGCGCGCCTTGAGCTTCTTGCGGTACCGCAGGCCCTCCGGCGACGGGTTCCCTTCCGACAACGTCTGCTCCTGCCCCTGCTTCGATTCCACGATACGCGCGACCTTTCGAGTTCATGATGTGCGGTTTCCGTGCAGCGTACCACAACTTTTGTTTCTATCTCTTTTCATTTACCGAATGAATATTTATACTGAGTGTAAATTGATTCAATCGGATGCGAACCGAGCGTCTTCGTAGGCGGGCTGCGTGCGGCCCTTCTCGAAGGCGCTTTTGTTCGCGGCATCGAAGCATCAGGAGGAAGCACCTACATGGGTCTTACGCGCAAACAAATCATCATGCTGGCCGTGCTCGTGTTCGGCACGTTCGTCACCGTGCTCAACCAAACCGTCGTGGCCCCCGCCCTGCCGTCGGTCATGACGGAAATGAGCGTGGACGCCTCCACCGCCCAGTGGCTCACCACCGGGTTCACCTTGGTGAACGCCATCATGATCCCCATCACGGCGTTCCTCACCGACCGCTTCACCACCAAACGGCTGTTTTTGGTGTCCATGGTCATCTTCACGCTGGGAAGCTTCTTGGCGGGCTGGGGGCCGAACTTCGTCGTGCTGCTGGGCGGCCGCCTCGTGCAGGCCGCCGGCGCCGGCATCCTCATGCCGCTCGTGATGACCGTGCTCATGTGGACGTTCCCCGTGGACAAGCGCGGCACGGCCATGGGCCTGTTCGGCATCGTCATCGCGTTCGGCCCGGCCATCGGCCCCACCGTGGCCGGCGTCATCATCGACCGCTACACCTGGCACGACATGTTCTACATCATCACGGCGCTGTCGGCCCTCGTGGTGCTCATCGGCGCGTTCGTGCTGCAAAAGGGCGGCGAGACGAAGAAGGACGTCACGCTCGACGTTCCCTCCGTCGTCCTGTCGTCGTTCGGCTTCGGCGGCCTGCTGTACGGCCTGTCCACCATCGGCTCGTTCGGGCTGCGCGTCGACGCCATCGCCGGCACGCTCGTGGGCGTGGTGGCGCTCGTGTTCTTCTTCCGCCGCCAGTTGAAGATGGAAAAGCCCATGCTGCAGGTGCGCGTGCTGCAGAACCGCAAGTTCCTGGTGGCCACCATCATCGGCATGCTCGTGCAGGGCGCGCTGCTGGCAGCCGGCATCTTGGTTCCCATCTACCTGCAGTCGCTCATGGGCTACTCGGCCACGGTTTCGGGCTTGGTGCTTTTACCCGGCGCCATCATCATGGGCGCCATGGGACCCATCGCCGGCCGCCTGTTCGACAAGCACGGGCCGCGCGTGCTCAGCCTCATCGGCATGGGCGTGCTCACGGTGACCACGTTCTGCTTCGCGTTTTTGGGCACGGGAACAGGCATCCTCACGCTCACCGTGCTCTACACCGTGCGCCTGTTCTCGCTGTCGCTGGTGAACATGCCCATCACCACCTGGGGCATGAACGCGCTCGACAACGAGCTGGTGAACCACGGAACGTCGGTCAACAACACGTTCCGCCAGGTGGCGGGCTCGCTGGGCACGGCCATCATCGTGTCGGCGTCCACCATCGCCACGAACATGAACACCGAGAGCATGGGGTCGCTCCAAGCCAGCATCTTCGGCATCGACGTGGCGTTCGCGTTGGCCGGCGTGCTGTGCCTCATCGGATTCGTGATGGTGGTGGCGCTGGTGAAGAACAAGCCGGGCGAGGCCGCGGAGAAAGACAAGGACAACTCGCGCCGCACGGTGCTGGAATCCATCATGAAGCGCGACGTGTACACGCTGCCGGCGGACGCGACCGTGGCCGAGGCCATGCAGCTTCTGGTGGACAAGCACATCAGCGCGGCGCCCCTCGTGAACGCCGCCGGCCAGGCCGTGGGCTTCGTGTCCGACGGCGACATCATGCGCTACCTGTCCAAGCGCTCGCAGATGCTCATGGACCCGGTGGTCATGATCATGCAGACGGTGGACGCCGACGCCGACAACAAGGACTTCGCCCGCAAGCTCGAGGCGCTCATGGGCATGCCGGCCACGAGCATCGGCTCGAAGGGCATCATCGGCGTGGACGTGCACGCCGACTTGCCCGAAGTGTGCCGCGTGCTGGGCGAGAACCATCTGAAGAAGGTGCCGGTATTGGACGAAGGCCAGGTGGTGGGCGTGATCAACCGATCCGACATCACCCACTTCTCCATGGAGAAGTACCTGGAGGAGCGCGGCGAGGACGGACGGGCCAAGCTCGAGCGCGCCGAAGAGGCCGCCGCGCTGCCGGACGACGAGGCCGTGGCATCTTCGATTTAGCGAGGGGCGCGCCCAAGAGCAATCGATGGGAAAACGAGGGCATCGCGCCCTCGTTTTTTTTGCGCGCGTACGCCGTGCGTCGCGGGGCGACCGGTTTTCCGCTGAAGAAACGTTCGTCCCGTTCGAGCGCTTTGCGGAACGTTTGGCCCGTTTCCGCCTTCGCCGGAACGGAGCTCTGGAGAGCGCCCCTACAGGATTCTCCCCTTGCTTTTCATACTATCAGTGATAGTATATGCCACGACAGAGACCGAGGAGGCGAACGATGGCAAGCCATTCGATCGAGATCATGATTCTGGGCGCGCTCATCGAGCGTCCCATGAGCGCGTACGAGATGGACAAGACGATGGAACAGCGCAACGTCCGGCGCTGGATACGCATCAGCTCGCCCTCGGTGTACCGCAACCTTATTCGCCTGTGCGACGAGGGCTGCGCCGACGGCACGGTCGTCAAAGAGGGCGAGATGCCCGAGAAGACGGTGTACACCATCACCGACAAGGGACGCGAGCGGTTCGCCGAGCTCATGGACGAGGCGGCGGCGCTGCCCGCGCGGGTGGACTTCGGGTTCCTTCCCATCTTGGCGAACATCACCCTGGTGAGCGAGGATACGGGGCGCGCCCTGATCGACGAGCTTGTCGAGACGCACCTCGGCACGGCGGAACGCGTCGACGGGATGATCCCCTCTTACGACCGCATCGAAGCGCGGGCGACCATGGAGCTGTGCTCCGCCACCTACCGCCTGGTGGCGGAGCATCTGGAACGGTTCAAGGAGGATCTCTACGGCAAGCCTTGAAACGAACCCTCGCCTCAAGCGTCTGGCAGCGGGAGGGCTCGATGACGGAAACCGGTTCGCCCGGTTTCTTTTTCAACTAATAACTATCACTGATAGTAGTATTTAAGATAGGAGATAGCATGAACATGCAGAACAAACCCTTCCCTACAGGGGCGGTGCTGGCGGGCCTCGCTTTGAGCCTGTTCATGGCGGCGCTCGACGCCACCATCGTGAGCACGGCCATGCCGCGTATCGCGCAAAGCCTGAACAGCTTCGATCATTACACGTGGCCGTTCACCACCTACCTGCTCACCTGCACGCTGGCGACCCTGCTGTGCGGGGCGTGCTCGGCGCGGTTCGGGCACAAGCGGGTGTTCGCCTGCGGCATCACCGTGTTCGCCGTCGCCTCGGTCTGCTGCGCCCTGTCGAGCAGCTTGGACGCGCTCGCGGCATGGCGCGCCGCGCAGGGCGCGGGCGGCGGCTTGGTGGAGGCCGGTGTGTTCATAGCCATGGCCGAGCTGTTCGAGCCGCGCGTGCGCGGGAAGTACATGGGCATCCTCTCGTCCATGTACGGCCTGGCCAGCATCGCCGGGCCTCTCGCAGGCGGGCTCATCGCCGACCTGGCCGGTTGGCATTGGATATTCCTTGTCAACCTGCCCCTGAGCGTGATCGCGCTCGTGCTGGTAGTGCGGTTCCTTCCGGGAAAGCAGGCGCACGCGTCGCGCTCGTTCGATGTTTCGGGCGCCGTGTGCGCGACGGCCGTCGTCGTTCCGCTGACGCTCGCGTTCAGCCTCACGGGGAGCGTCTTTTCCTGGTGGTCGGCGCCGTTCTTCGGGCTGCTCGCGCTGGCCGCCGCCATGGCGGTCGTGCTCGCACTGGTCGAGCGCAGCCGCGAGCACGCCATCGTCCCCGTGTCGTTTTTCGGTCGCGCGCAGATGAACGGGGCGATAGCGCTGGGATTCTGCGCCCAGTTCGTCCTGCTCGTGGGCGTTATGTTCGTGCCTAGATTCGTGCAGGAGGGGCTCGGCCTGTCGTCGACCGCCTCGGCGCTGGCCACCATCCCCATGACGCTCGCGTTGGTGGTGGGGAGCACGTTGTCGGGAAGGATCTTCGGCGCAAACGGGAGAATGCGGGCTATCAGCCGCGTGGGGTTCATCGTGCTGGGCGCCGGGGCGCTGCTGCTATGCCTGGTGGACCGCACCACCGGCATGGTGCAGCTCGCGTGCTCGTCCGCCGTGCTCGGATTCGGCATCGGGGCGAACATGCCCATGACGAACATCGCAGCCCAAACCGCCGTCGAACCGCGCGACATGGGGAAGGCGACCTCGCTCTCGCTGTTCTTCCGCGGAATGGGAGGCACCGTGGGATCGGCCGCATGCGGCGCGGCGGCCGGCGCGTCGTTCGTGAATAGCGCGCTACCCGTGTTCGCCCTGTGCATCGGCGCGGCCGCAGTGGGCACCGCCATGACGCGAACGCTCCCCCGCCGTATCGAGCGGAAAGGGGCGTCGCCGGGGGCGCCGAGCCGAGAAAGCTCGGCCGCTCGAGCACCTGAGGCCTCGAAGCCGGCGGAGATCCCAAGCTAGCCGCGCAGCGCGCCCTCCAGCATCTCGCGGGCGTGGGCGAGGGATGTTTCGGTGGCATCGCCGGAGAGCATACGGGCGATCTCGGCGGGGCGCTCGTCTGCGGCGAGACGGCGCAGATCGGTCTCGGGCATGCCGCCCGCGCCTTCGACTTTGCGCACGACGTAGTGGGCCTCGCCGCGCACGGCCACCTGCGCCAGGTGCGTCACCACGATAACCTGGTGCGTGCGCGCGAGGTCGGCCAGCACCTCGGCCAGCGCCACGGCGGTCGAGCCGCCCACGCCGGCGTCCACCTCGTCGAACACGAGCGTGTCCACGTCGTCGGTGGAGCCCAGCACCACCTTGATGGCCAGCATGACGCGGCTCACCTCGCCGCCCGACGCGATGCGCGCCAGCGGGCGCGCCTGCATGCCGGGGCCGGGGCGGAACAGGAACTCTACGGCCGAGGGGCCCGTTTTCGTCCACTGCTCGCGATCGAGAGGCGCAAGGTCGCACACGAGCCGGGCCCCTCCCATCTCCAAGCGGTCCATCTGCGCCCCCACCTCGTCGGCGAAGCGGGGGGCGGCGTCGGCGCGGGCGGCGTCCAGCGCGCGGGCGGCGTCGGCAAGCGCGACCTCCGCCGCGTCGACGTCTTTTTGCGCCGCGCGCTCGCGCTCGGCGGCGTCGTCCACGAGCGAAACGAGGTCTGCCGCCTCGGCGCGTCGCTCCAGCACGTCGTCCATGCGCGGGCCGTACGCGCGCATGAGCCCCTGCAGCGCGGCCATGCGCTCCTGTTGCTGCGCGAGCGTCTCGGGGTCGAACTCCACGCCGTCGCGGTAATCGCGCGCCTCGCGGGCCACGTCCTCCAGCACGTAGCCCACCTCGCGCAAGGATTCCGCATAGGCGCCGAGCGCCGAGTCGAAGCGCGCGCCGCCGTCGAGGGCCGACACGGCGGCGTTGAGGGCGTCGATGGCCCCGTCCTCCCCCGCGAGCGCCTCGTGGGCCGCGTTCGCGGCGGTCGCCAGCGCTTCGGCGTGCTCGACCTTCGCCAGATCGGCGGCAAGCTCGTCGTACTCGCCTTCGTGCGGATCGACCGCGTCGATGCGGGAGAGCGTGAACCGCGCCTCGTCCAGCTTGGCCGACGACGCTTCGCCGGCCTCGCGCACGCGCGCGAGCTCCGCGGCGGCGGCAGCAGCCGCAGCGAACGCCCCCTCGTACGCGGCGCGCGCCTCGGCCACGGCTTCGCCGGCCCAGGCGTCGAGCATGCGCACGTGCACGGCGGGCCTCATGAGCTGCTGGTGCTCGTGCTGGCCGCACAGGTCGATGGTGGGTGCGATGGCGCGCGCGAGCTCCCCCACGCTCGCCATGCGCCCGTCGAGCGTGACGCGCGAGCGGCCGTCCGCCGTGACGCGGCGCGCGGCCACGAGCTCGACGTCGTCCGCGCGGTCGTCCCCCGACGCCTCTGCGGCCGCAGCGGGCGCCTCGGCGCAGGGCGCGTCGGAATCCTCTGCGACCGCAGCGGGGAACGCGCCGTAGAACCGGCCCGACACCGCGAGCGCCTCGGCGCCGTCGCGCACGGCCTCCTTGTCGGCACGCGCGCCCATGAGCAGTTTCAACGCCGAGAGCAACGCCGTTTTGCCCGCACCGGTCTCGCCCGTGAGCACCGTCAAGCCCCGTGCCGGCTCGAGCGCCGCCTCGCGGATCAGCGCAAGGTTCTCAACCTGGATCTCATCGATCATCGCGCACCTCTCTTGCCTGCAAAACAGCTTCGGAGCCATCAAGTATACCAGCGGCGCCGAACGCGTGAAAGGCGATTCGGACAACCGTGCGAACCTTGCGCAAACCCAACGAAAACCCAACGCCCCTCGAGCGGTCTTCCGACGTTTGGCGCTTTTCCGCCAACACGCGGTGCGTCGAGGCGAATTCCGCATCGGATTTACCTTGTTTCGGCCCCCGCAACCAATAATTGCGGCGTTTGCCTATTGGAATCGGTGGAGGAAACCGCACCGCAACCTCACGATGGGCAGTGTCGAAAGAGAACCGAGAACCGCAAGGAGAACCAGCATGAGCACGAATCCTGAGAACAACGACGCCTCTCCCGCCACCGCCGTGGGCGGACGCCCGCTGCCGCGCCGGTGGCTGGCCGTGGTGGCGACCGTCTGGGTGGGCTTCGCCTTCACCAGCTTCGCCAGCATGGCCGCGAACTACGCCGCCGTTTGGTACGTCACGGAATCGACGGGCAGCCCGCTCGCGCTCGCCTTCGTGTACGTGTGCGCCTTCCTACCCGTGGGACTGCTGTCTCCCTTGGGCGGCGTGATGGCCGACCGCTTCAACCGCAAACGCATCATCATCGTATGCGACCTGTTCATAGCGGCCGTGGCCCTGATCATGGGAACGTGCATCGCGCTCGGGCACGTGTCGCTCGAACTCATCTTGGTCTTGGTGTGCGCATGCGGCGTGGGCCAGGCGTTCCGCACCCCCGCGTTCAATTCGGCCATGCCGCTCATGGTGCCCGAGAAGCACCTGCTGCGCATCAACATGCTGGACAACCTGCTGGGCAGCTTCTCCATGATAGCCGCTCCGGCGCTGGGCATCTTCCTGTACACGACCATCGGGTTCCAAGCCGTGCTGTTCCTGAACGCCGCCGGCGCGTTGGCCTCGGTGGCCGCCATGCTGTTCGCCCGCATCCCCACCGTCGTGTCGGAAGAGACCGTCAAGCAGAGCGCACGGCAGAACGTCGTGGAGGGCTGGCGAGCGCTCGTTTCCAACAAGGGGCTGCTCGCGCTCGTGCTCGCCGTGGTGCTGGGCATGATGGCCTACGGGCCCATCGACTCCATACTGCCGCTCATGGTTGCGTCTCACTTCGGCGGCGACGGCTATATGGCCTCGCTGGTGACGGCCGTGTTCGGCATCGGCATGCTGGCAGGCTCGCTCGCGCTCATGGCGCGCGGCGACGCCAGCCGGCTGACGCGCGTCATCGTGGTGGCGGCGCTCGCGGTGGGCGCGGCCACCACGGTGGGCGGCCTGCTGCCGTCCGGCCTGTTCCCGGCGTTCGTGGTGGCGATGGGCCTCATGGCCGTGGCATGCGCCTGGTTCAACGGACCTCTCATGACGCTTCTGCAGAAGAACGTGGCCGAGGACAAGCTCGGTCGCGTGATGGGATTGCTGTCCGCGCTCATGGGGCTGGGCATCCCGTTGGGCACCGCGTTGGGCGGGGCCCTGGCGGAGGGCATCGGCGTGACGAGCTTCTTCGTGGTCGACGGCGTGTTCATTTTGGGAATCGGCATCGTGGCGGCCCTGCTTCCCAGCGTGAAGGCGCTCGACGCGGCGGAGACCACTGAGGACGTTGCTCCAGTCGAGCGCGAGAAGCCCCTCCCCGCCGTCAAGTAAAATGTCCCAAAAGGGGACAGTCCCCATTTGGGACATTCTAGGATGCTATAGCGCGAAGCGGCTGCGAGCGGAGGGCGCAGGGCCACCAGCCTTCCCGAACTGCGTGGTTCGTTTGCGGTGCTCCTCCATGAGGTAGATCACGCAGTCGGTGCGGTTGGCGGCGCGCAAAAGCTCGATCTGCCGGTCGAACGTGCGCTCGTCGATGAAGCCGGCGTCCACGAGCGCCTCCACCATGGCGCGGTCGCCCTCGCGTGCCACGCGCTCCTGGGCTTCGCGCTCGTGCTCGCGCAAGTAGGCTGCGAGCGCCGCCCGCGTCTCCGAAGACAAGCGGTAGGGAACGGCCAGGCGATGCAGCACGGCGCCCAGCCGGTCGGGCAGGTTCTTGCCCGACCGCAGCAGCTCGTCGTAGCGCTCGAAGTCGAACGGAACGGGCGGCGCATCCGGGCAGGTGCCCGCCGCGACCCCCTCCCCGACCGCAGGCGCCCCGTCCAACGACTCCCCCACGAAGCAGCTGAGCAGCTGGTCGGCCGACACGTGCACGACGGAGCCCGTGTGCTCCAGGCGGCACACGGCGTACTCGAAACTGCCTTCGCCCACGGCGCCCACGCTCGCGGGGATGGGAACGGGCCCCTCCAGCGCCCGCGACCAGAAGCAGTGCGCGCCGATGGAGCGCAGGCCCTTGGGCAACGCGAGGCGCTTCGTGCCCCGGCAGGCGTTGTCGCGTTCGACGACGCGCACCGTGTCGGGCACGACGAGCGTTTCCGGCGCGAACGGCAACGCACGGACGCCTATGCGCACGAGCGGCCGTCCCTCCACTTCGCGCGGCAGCACGAGCGCATCCCTCGGCGCGGCAGCGGGGCGGGAAGCCGCCCCCGCCGATGACGCCCCGTCCGCATCCGCCGCCTGCAACCCGTCGCCCTCCGCGCCCTGCCCGCGCGCGGCCGCCGCCCGTGCGGCGGCCTCGACCGCGAACCGCTTCGAAACCGAGGTGGGCGCCGGCGGACCGGCCACGAGCACGGCGCCCACGTCGTCGAAGTCGTACCAGCATCCGTCGAGTTCCACGGCGCGCGGGCCGGCCAGGCGCACGCCGCGCTTGGCCAGCGCGCGGTGGGCGGCCGTGCGCTGCGGGCAACGCCATACGGCGTCGTCCCACGCCTTCGAATCCACGCGGGCGAGCGAAGCCGGAAAGTCCACGACCGACGGCGGCTCGCACCCTGCGGCGAACGCGGCCGCGCCCACCCGCTCCACGCCGTCGGGAAGCACCTCGTGGGCAGGATAGGGCGATGCCAGAAACAGCAGCTCGGCTCCCCCGTCGGCGAACAGGCTGCCCTCGCGCGCCGAGAAGCAGGGGTTGCGCGCGTCGACGGAGTACGCGCGCCGCGCCAGCCGGGGCGACACGCCCGCCAGGTCGCACGGCTGCTCGCCCAGCACGCGCACGCCGCGACCCAGATGGATGCGCTGGGCCGACAGCGCCAAGAACGCGCCGGCGCCGATGCTCTCCACGGTGTCGGGCACCGCGAGCACGCGCACCCCCACGCCTTGCACGAGCCGCCGCGCGAACGCCTCGGCCGTCACGCGCACGACGGGCACACCGTCCACGAACGCGGGAAGGCGGACGACGAGGCCGTCGTCCCGTCCCGCCGCCTGGGCAAGCCGGCGCAGATCGACGCCCACGAGCGCGTACCCGTCCTCGTCCTGCCGCACGCGCAGCGCCCCGCGCAAACCGTCGTCCATACGCTCGAACGCGGGCACGGGGGCTGGCACGCCGTCGCCTTGCCGCTCGGTTGCGCGCGCGAGCAGCCGCTCCCGCTCGTCGTCCGCAAGGCCCATGCCCAACGCGCCCACGACCAGCAGGTCGCCGTCGACCCCGCCCCCGTCGGAACCATCCCCGCAGCCGCCCACCTCGACCCGCGTCGACCAGTCCTGGTACGGCAGCAACCGAGGCGACCACACCTCCCCCTCGGCGGCCTTCGCCGCACGGACAACCTCGACGTCGCGCGCGTCCAAGCTGGGAGGATTTTTGCTCACCTGATCAACCAAAATGTCTACATCGGTTGTCGCATCGTAAAACACCAGCAAATTCCCGGTCATAATATTGTGCGACCTCCCAAAACATATCGGCAACGTATCTGTTTACCACGCGCAGCCCCCATGCTACACTGCGGACGGAGGCAAAGGCAAGCGTCAACGTCCCGAAGGAGCGACCATGGCCGCCGAAGCCGTCGAACCGCTTGCCCGGCAAGCGCTCGACCTTGCGAAGAACGCGCTGCTCGTGAACCTGCGGTTCATGAACGCCGCCTTCGCGCGCCTCGCCCCCCTGCCCGTGCCCGGCTCCACCCTGGCCACCGACGGCGCGCATCTGCGCTACGATCCCGCAAACCTCGCGCGCTCCTACGCCGCCGAGCCCGCGTCGCTTTCGCGGGCCTATCTGCACGTCGTGCTGCACAACGTGTTCCTGCACCCCTTCGCCGGCGACGGCGTCGACGCCGCCCTCTGGGACGCGGCCTGCGACATCGCGGTGGAGCGGACCATAGCCGAGCTCGACCTGCCCGCAACCCGCACCGCCCGAGCCGCCCGCCAGCACGCGACGCTCGCACGCGTCGACGCCGCGCTGCCCGTGGCGACGGCCGAGACCGTCTACCGCTACCTGGCCGACGAAAGCCTCTCCGCCGAAGAGCTCGAAGACCTCCGCGCGCCGTTCTTCGTCGACGACCACGAGCCCTGGCACCGCCCCCGCGTCGCCGAAAGCGCCGGGAACGCGGACGGAGGCGACGGCCGCGCCGAAGAGCAGGAAGGCGACGCGGTCGCGCCCGCGGCCGGCCCGGCGGAGAACGGCACCGACGCCGACCTGCCGCCCGACGCGGCCGCCGCCAAGCGCAGCCACGCGTCGCAGCGCGGCATGGACCCCGCCGACATCGTGCAGAAGCAGGCTCCCGAGAACGCCGCGCGCGCCGCAGGCGAGCGCTTCGCCGACACCGTGAACCTCGACCGTTCCCGCGAGCAATGGAAGAACGCCGCGCTGGAGATGGGCGTGCAGCTGGACGCGTACGCGAAGCTCTGGGGCGTGAACGGCGCGAACTTGGCCATGAACCTGCGCGCCGTGACGCGCGAGAAGCAGGACTACCGGGAGTTCCTGCGCAAGTTCGCCCGCATGGGAGAGCAGATACGCGTGAACGACGACGAGTTCGACTACGTGTACTACTGCTACGGCCTGGACACGTACGGCAACCTGCCGCTCGTCGAGCCACTGGAGTACGTGGAGGAGAAGCGCATCCGCGACTTCGTCATCGCCATCGACACCTCGGCCTCCACCAAGGACGGCCTCGTGCGCCGCTTCATCGAGAAGACCTATGCCATCCTCGAAGCCGAGACCAGCTTCTTCGCCGACATGAACGTGCTCGTGGTGCAGTGCGACGCCGCCATCGCGGACGTCGCCCGCATCGGGTCGCCGGCCGACCTCGAAGCCTACCTCGACGACCTGGAGATCAAGGGGCTGGGGGGCACCGACTTCCGCCCCGTGTTCGCCTACGTGGACGCCGCCGTGGAACGCGGCGACCTGACGAACCTGGGCGGACTCATCTACTTCACCGACGGCCAGGGCACCTACCCCGCCCGCAAGCCCGACTACGACGCGGCGTTCGTGTTCGTGGACGACGCCACCGCCGCCGCGAGCCCGCCCGTCCCCACCTGGGCCATGAAAGTGGTTCTGGACGAGACGATAGCACTAGAGGAATACCGGCAAGGGAAAATGTCCTAATTGGGGACTGTCCCCAATTAGGACATCAGGAGGAACCATGGACATCCAGCAAGCGAAGCAGCAGATCAAGAACGCCATGCTCGCGTACTTCGCGAAGGACGAGTTCGGCAACTACCGCCTGCCCACCGAGCGGCAGCGCCCGGTGTTCCTGCTGGGCGCGCCGGGCATCGGCAAGACGGCCATCATGGAGCAGATAGCGCAGGAGCTGGACGTGGGGTTCGTGTCGTACTCCATGACGCACCACACGCGCCAGAGCGCGCTCGGCCTGCCGTTCATCGCGAAGAAAACCTACGGCGACGTGGAGTACGACGTGTCCGAGTACACCATGAGCGAGATCATCGCCGCCGTGTACGACGCGATGGAGGACACGGGGCATCCCGAGGGCATCCTGTTCCTCGACGAGATCAACTGCGTGTCGGAAACGCTCACGCCGGCCATGCTGCAGTTCTTGCAGTACAAGGTGTTCGGGCGCCATCGCGTGCCGGACGGTTGGATCGTGGTCACGGCCGGCAACCCGCCCGAGTACAACCGCACGGCGCACGACTTCGACATAGCAACGTGGGACCGTCTCAAGCGCATCGACGTGGAGCCCGACTTCGCGGCCTGGCGAGCCTTCGCCGTGGAGTCCGGCGTGCACCCGGCCGTGCTCACGTACCTGGACATCGAGCGCGACCACTTCTACCGCGTGGAGACCACGGTGGACGGCAAGTCGTTCGTCACGGCGCGCGGCTGGGACGACCTCTCGGCCATCTGCAAGCTGTACGAGGAGCAGGGCATCCCCGTCGACGAGCTGCTGGTGGGCCAGTACGTGCAGAACGCGGAGATCGCGAAGCGCTTCAGCGTGTACTACGACCTGTTCTCGAAGTACCGCGCCGACTACCAGATCGACCGCATCCTGGCGGGCGAGGCCGACGAGGGCATCGTCGAACGCGCCCGCGCGGCCGCGTTCGACGAGCGGGTGTCGCTCATGGGGCTCGTCACCGACGCGCTGGGAGGGCGGGTGCGCGACGCCGTGCTGGAGGAGAAGGCCGTCGCGTTCGCCCACGGCAGGCTCGCGGCGATGAGAAACGCCCTGGAGGCCGCGGGCGCGTCCGACGTCGACGCCGCCGACGCGCTGCCGCTCGTGCGCGAGGAAACGGCCGCCCTCCAGCGCCGTTTGGACGCCGAGCGCAAAAGCGGCCTGCTCTCGGACGAGAAGTACCTGGCCTACGAGCGCACGCTCGCGCTGCTCGACCGCGCCCAGCGGGTCGATGCGGCAGGGAGCATTTCGTTCTCGCAGGTCAAAAACCTGTTCGACGAGACGGTCGACGCCCTTGACGCGCGCATCGCGGATGCGTCGGCGGCGCTCGACCACGCCTTCCGCTTCGTGGAGGACGCGTTCGGCGAAGGCCAGGAGATGCTGCTGCTGGTGACCGACCTGTCCGCCAACCGCTACGGCATGGCCTTCATCAACGACCACGGCTGCGAGCGCTACTTCGCCCACAACGAGGCCCTCCTGTTCAACGAACGAGGCTCCGACCTGGCCGACCGCATCAACCAACTGGATCTGAGCGAGGGATAGCGCCCGCACGTCGGCTCGATGGCATTGTCGCTCGAAAGCCTTGTTTTTTCTTGGGATACCACGGCTTTCGAGCGACAATACGTCCCGCCGCTGCGCAAAAGCGACGGGACGCAGCTGAGCGCGTCGGACCCCTTACGCGCAGTACGCCTTGACGGCGTCGCGGAGGAACTCGGCGGCTCCGGGCGCCCAGGTCTCGTAGTAGGCTTTGAAGCGCTCGTCGGCCACGTACATCTCGGCCATGCCCGCATGCGCCTGCTTCGAGTACGTGCCGTCCTTCCAGAAGGCGCACAGCCACTGGCGATGCAGGTCGGCGGCGCGCTGGGCGTCCTCGCCAGCCGGGTCGCCAGCGACCATGCCGGTCAGCAACGCTTCCTTGATCTGCGCCTCCAGCTCCTGGGTGCGCCGGTACTCCTTCTCGCTCATGCCCATCATCTTCGCGTTGCTGGCGTCGACGGCCTCGTCGCCCCAGCGCTCGCGCACCTCCGCTCCGTACGTCGCCTCGTTCTCGTTCACGAGGCTCTGCTTGAACGCCTCGAACTTCTCTTCGTCTTTCATCGGTTCGCTTCCTTCCATGCTGGCGAGCGTTTTCTCCACGCTCGCGATCAATCCTTCCAAACGCTCCCGGCGGGAGCGCAGTTCGCGCAGGTGGCAGGCCAGCGCGTCGCACGCGTCGAACGACGGGTCGTCGAGCAGCCGCTTGATGTCGGCCAAAGCCATGTCGGCCTCGCGGTACAGCAGCACCTGCTGCAAGCGGTCGACCTCCTCCGGCCCGTACAGCCGGTATCCGTTCTCCGCGCGTCGCGCCCGCACCAGCCCCAACTCGTCGTAATGGTGCAGCGCACGCACCGTGCAGCCCGACAGCTCGGCCATCTCGTGCACCGTGTAGGTTCTTCCACTGGCCATCCTGCGTTCCTTTCGCCTTGCGCACAGACAGAGCCGCTCCCGGGTTTCAGCGCTCGCTTCGTCGTGCAGGCACAGCATACGCCCTCACGCTACGTGAGGGTCAAGGCTAAAAACACAGCTTTTTCAATGCTGTGCATTACTTTATTATGCATGGTATTATGTTTTGAATAAAGTACATCGAAAGGAACCGTCATGCCAGCACTTGCCGCGCCGCTTCCCATCATCAGGCCCATCACCGACCTGCGCACGCAGCTCAACGACGTGTGCACGCAAGCGAGCGAAGCGCAGGAGCCCATCGTGCTCACCAAAAACGGCGTGGCCTCGTTCGTCCTCATGGACAGCAACGCGTACGAAGCGGCGGAACGGCGCAACCGCATCTACCTTGCGCTGCGCGAGGCGGAAATCGAGGAGCAGTACCGCCCCACCGCCCTTACCGCCGAGGAATCCGACGCGAACATGCGCGAGATATTCGCGCTCTGGGGCCTCGACTACGCGTCGAGCGGGAACTGACCATGCTCGATCTCGCATGGAGGCCGCGCGCCCACCTCGATAGAGAGTCGATCGCCATCTACTTGGGCCTCGAATGCAAGAACCCCCGGGCAGCCCTTGCCGCGATCGCGCGCATCGATGCCGCCATCGACCACGTGCGCGCCTTTCCCGACGCCGGAGGCCGCTTCGCCATGGAGGGGTTCCACTTCAAGGAGTACCGCACGGTGCTGGCGAGCCCCTACACCGTCTACTATCGCTTCGACGATTCGACGCTTACGGTGTACCGCATCCTCCACCAGCGCCGAGACATCGACACGTACGCCCTCATCGACCTCCCCGAATAACGCTCGGGGCACCGCGACCCCCAAAAGCCCCTTCCCCTTCCTCGTCCGGCACCTCGCACGACGCGTCTCGGCGCCCATCCTTATCCCGCATACGGTCGTTGACACAGCTTTTCTCCCCTCATCTCAATCGTTATGGTGTTGATACCATTACCCCGCGCGAACGGCCGTCGCGCGCGAAAAATCAACGCCCTCCTTTCACGCCGATGACTTCCGGGTTTCAGGGAAAACACGGCTCGCCGTCGAAACCACCGTGCGAAACCCATCATGAGCGGAGCGCCCTACAATCACCGCTGAAAACCGTTCCCATCGAAAGGAGACTCCTCAATGAAGAACATCGAGGAACGCAGGAACCGCACCATCGCCCGGGAGGCCAACTACCACGCCAGCATGCGCGCGCCGCACATCGACAAGACCGCCATCAGCCCTTACGACGACTACAGCGACGGCTACGGCATGCCCGGCGCCTACGGCAACGGCTACGTGTCGGTGCTGAAGGTTTCAGCGGGCACGGTGGAGAAGACCAGCGACGGCCTCATCGACCGCATCGTCACCTACGACAAGGCCGAGACGGCCGACGCCTACATCGGCCAGATCAACATGCTCACGGCCTCGTCGTTCTGCGGCATGGCCGGCCAGGTATGGGGCTACGACCTGGCCCGCCACGACGATATCGCTTCGGGCAAGAGCAAGCCGCTGTTCACCGAGAAGCAGTTCGACGGCAGCAAGCTCAAGGTGTTCGACGCCGCTCCTTTGCTGAACGCCGGCATCGAGCTGTTCGGCACGGCGGACAACCGCCGCTACCATCCCATTCCCGGCGCGCACACCATCTGCGCGAACAAGGGCGTCACGGCCTACCGTCCGAAGAAGGACCGCGCGCTGAAGGACGGCGAAGGCTACGGCGTGTGGTCGTTCATCGCCATCTCGCTGTCCGCCGACCGCGACTTCGCAGCCGACCTGTTCATCGAGGACGCCGGCATTTGGACGAAGAACGACAACGAGAAGGACATGGTGGCCTTCCTGGAGCAGCACCGCAAGGAGATCGTCTGGTCCGTCGTGGAGTGCGGCCGCGACTCCAACGTGCTGTTCGACCGCACCTACGTGGGCTTCGCGCACCGCATGATGAAGCCGGGCGAGATCGGCAACGCCATCACCGTGGGGCCCTACATCACGCTCGCCCGAAACGCCGTGCCCACGACCGGCTTCGACTCCCTCAACAACATGAACCTGTCCGACTGGCTGAAGGAGATGGACTTCAAGTCCCTCACGAGGCTCTCGAAGTAACGGCAACGGGGACCGCTCTCCCCGCATGAGCGCATCGGCCGGACGGCCGAGCGCGCAATCATCGGCAAAACGCGCGTCCGCCCTTCGCGGGCGCGCTCTTATTCGACAAGGACTGGAATCATGGCAGACAAAACCACATCCAGCTCCAGCGCCGCGTCGGCGAAGGCCCAGGACAGCACGAAGAAGGTTGGCCTGATAGGCCTCGTGGGCATCGTCATCAGCGCCATGATCGGCGGAGGCATCTACAGCCTCCCCCAGAACATGGCGCAGGACGCCTCCGCAGGAGCCATCATCATAGCCTGGGTGGTGACGGGCATCGGCATCTGGTTCATCGCGAACACGTTCCGCATCCTCTCGGCCGCCCGCCCGGAGCTCACGAACGGCCTGTACACCTACGCAGAGAAGGGCTTCGGCAAGCTCATCGGCTTCTTCGTGGCCTACGGCTACTGGATCTGCAACTGCTTCGCCCTCGTGGCTTACTCCGTGCTGGTCATGGCCACGCTCAACTACTTCGTGCCGGACTTCACGGGCGGAAACAACATCCCGTCCATCATCGGCGGGTCCATCATCACCTGGGTCATGTACCTGCTGGCCCTGCAGGGTGCGAAGCAGACCAGCTTCCTGAACATCATCGGCACCATCGGCAAGCTGCTGCCGGTGGCCATCTTCATCTTGGCCGTCGCCACCGTGTTCAAGCTCTCCGTGTTCATGGAGGGTTTCTGGGGCATGCACGGCACCATCGACCTCAGCTTCACCTGGGACAACGTCATGCCGCAAGTGCAGGCGACGATGCTCGTCACCCTGTGGCTGTTCTTGGGAATCGAGGGCGCCGTGGTGGTGTCGGGCAAGGCGAAGTCGCAGGCCGCCGTGCGCAAGGCCACGACCATCGGCTTCCTGGTCACCCTGGCGCTCTACATCATCGTGTCGCTGCTGCCCCTGGGCGTGTACTCGCAGGCCGACATCGGCACCATGGCCAACCCGTCCATGGCCGCCATCATGCTGGACAAGTTCGGCAAATGGGGCGAGATCATGGTGAACGCCGGCGTCATCATCTCGGTCTTGAGCTCCTGGCTCGTGTGGATGCTCATGCTGGGCGAGATGCCCCTGGCCGCCTCGAAGAGCGGCATCTTCCCCAAGGCGTTCACGAAGGAGAACAAGAAGGGCTCGCCGTCCACGTCGCTTCTGTGGACCACCATCGTGGTGCAGGCGGTGCTGCTCATCTCGTTCTTCATCGGCAGCAACGCCTGGACCACCATGATCAGCATCACCAGCGTCATGGCGCTGCCCTGCTATCTGTTCTGCACGCTGTTCCTGTTCAAGATAGCCATAAAGAAAGAGTACCCCCAGGGCATCTTCGCCAGCCGCAACATGGCCGTGTTCACCGGCGCGGCGGGATCGCTCTACGGCCTGTGGCTCGTCTACGCCGCCGGGTTGAACTACCTCATGGTGGCGTGCATCGTGTACGCCATCGGCCTGCCGCTCTACATCGTGGGCGTGCGCCAGCACGACCCGAAGGCGAAGCTGTTCGCGAAGACCTCCGACAAGGTCATCGTGGCGGTGGTGATGGTGCTGGGCATCGCCGGCCTTATCTACTCGGTCGTCACGTTCGGGCACGTCAAGATCTAGGCGCACCCGGATAGAACGCATCCGTTGCGCCGGAAGGACCGGGACCGCCTCGCGACGGTCCCGGTCCTTCTCGCTAGGAAAGCTCTCGCACGGCCACTTCCCGCAGGTAGAGGTCGGGGCAGGCCGCGGCGCGACCCGCCTGCGGCTCGCGCTCCTCCACCACGTTCACGCTCTCGCCCAGAACCGCCGCGGGGACGGCCTCCCGCAGCTCGTCGACCCAGTCGCTCGGGAAGGCGATGCTCGGCACGTCCGGGTCGTACCCGTAGCCGTCCAAGCCGACCGCATCGGCCCATGAGCGCACGAGCTCCGCATCGTCGCCGAAGGCCTTCGCGCATTTCAGGAACCGGTCTCCTTCGTCCGCGCGCATCCACGGATAAGCCTGCCGCAGGGCCGGATCGGCAAGATAAGCCTTGTTCTGCTGGAATATCTGCCCCGTGTTCTTGTTGTCCGAGCTGCAATAGTGGATTCCCAGCTTCAGGCCTTCGCGATGGGCGAATTCCAGAAGCTCCAGGGCCTCGGCCTCGCTCCCGGCAACGGGGATCCCGCCGCCGTACCAGTAGTTGTACAGGAACGTGAAGGGGCGCTTGCGCAGCTCGAAGCCGCGTTTGGTGAACTCAGCGGCGTTGTGCAGGGGGAAGCAGAACTCCAGCAGGTTGACCCCGCTGATGCCGATGGCGTCCGACCGCCGCAGCAGGTCCTTCATCTCGGCGAGCGAACCCGGTATCACGGGCACCTCCACCACCACGTCGGGGACCACGCCCACCGCCTGTTCCATGAGCTCGTACACGCGGTCCTGCCCGTCGTCGGAGTCGGGGGGCTTGATGCTGAAGCGTATCTCGGAGAGCCCGCTTTCGGCAAGAGCCCGCAGACCCGCCTCGTCGAGCAAATCCCCGCTCGTGTACAGGCGCGTGTGGACGCCCGGGTACAGCTGGGCGGCACGTTCGAGGAAGGCGTTCACCCGGTCGGGGTACAGCAGCGGCTCGCCGCCCGTTACGGCAAGGCAGCGGAACCGGGCCCCCGCGGCGTGCGCCTGCTCGAGCTCGGCCACGATGTCGCGCGCATGGCCGAGGAAGTACTCGTAGTGGTCTTGGTTCGGATTGAAGCAGAAGTAGCAGTTCTTCGTGCACCTGAGATCGACGAAGAACGTCGCCGTCTCCTCGCCGGTGCGGCAGGCCAGGCACGCGGGCGATATCCAGTTCCGCCACAGCGAGGCGGCACCGTTCTCGCAACGGCACCCGCACGATTCCGCCGTGCGGCTGCGCGCTTCGCGGGGGCAGGTTTCCGCGCGCTCGAACGGAACGCCGTACTCCTCGACCGCGGCCTCGAAATCCTGCTCGGCCTCGTCGAACGCCCGCGCGTATTCCCTGAGATCCACGCTGCCCCTCCTGTCGAAACGCCCGTCTATTTCCCGGCCAGCTCCTTCTCGAGCCTGCCGACCATCTCGTCGTCCAAGCGAACGAACGCCGCCATGCCGGCCGCGAACGCGGCGTAACACCCGTGGACGTCTTGCTCGACGACCTTGTCGGCGAACAGGTCGACCCAGTTCAGCACATGCCGCTCGGCGAACCGGCGCTGCGTCGCGAGCGTCCGGAGCACCTCGTCGTCGCAACCGTCGGCAAACGCCTCGTACGCGCGCTGGCCCATGCAGCCTAGGTAGTCCATCATAGCAGCGATATGGTCGTCGGGGAAACGCTTCTCGGCCCGCAGCTTGAACCCGGCGTCGTGGTAGAACGATCGCACGTCGAGCGTGCTCTCCTGGAACACCATGGATTCCTGGCCCGTGTAGGGAGACTCCCACAGATGCACGTAGCGGTCGCCGGGCACCTGGAACAGCTGGTCGTAGTCGGTCCGCAGGCCATCGACGAACCCGTCGGCCAGCGCCGGGTCGGCCGCCTCGCGTCCGGCTATCTCGATGCGGGCGATCACCTCGTCGACGCACGCGGCCAGGCTGCGACCGGTCGTGCCCAGGGGGCGCGCCGCAAGGTCGGCGAAGTCGTCTTGGGCGAGCGTTTCCTTCACGTATGCGAACGAGGCCAGGGTCTCCTGGCCGACCATCGAGGAAACGACGTCGCTGCTCGGCCGGCCGCCGAACACGACGTGCAGCAAACGGTACAGGTACGCCCGGCGGGCGAGCATCATCGCTATCGCGCTTTCGCGCTCGTTGTTGGGCATAACGGCTCCTGTCTTACGCGGCCGCCGAGGCGGGCCGGTCGTCCGCACGAAGAAAAATCGCCGCGCCGCAGGAGGGGGTCTGCGGCGCGGCGGGAACGGGAGCTACCAGTTCAGTTCCCGGTATCCCTGGTCGAACGCGCAATCCTTCGTCTTGATGAGGATGTTCGGATGCGTCTCGCTGGGAGAGGGCAGCACGGCGATGCTGCCGTTGTCCAAATCGCCGCCGAACTCGGCGCGCAGCTCGTCCATGTCGCCGAACATGAGCGCGCGGTTGGGGCACCCCGCGACGCACGCCGGGTCGCCGCCGGCCTCGCGCAGGCCGTAGCAGCCGTCGCACTTGCCGGACACGCCCGCTTCGGGGAAGTACTTCGGCTGGCCGTACGGGCACGACATGACGCACATGCGGCACCCGATGCACTTGCTCTGGTCCTGCACGACCGTCCCGTCGGGAGCCTTGTAGATGGCGCCCGTCGGGCAGTTCTTCAAGCAGATGGGCTCCTCGCAATGGTTGCAGCCGAACGAATAGCTGTAACCGTCGACCTCGGGGAACGTCCCCACCGTGTAGCTATGGGCCTCGCGGTACAGCGTACCGACCTCGAGGCGGTTCTTGTCCTTGCACGCAACCTGGCACGCACGGCAACCGATGCAACGCGTCACGTCAAGGTAAAATCCAACAGCCATGATTCCTCCTCCCCTAGCCAAGCTCGATGATGCGCTTGTCGACGTCGCAATCGTCTTCCAGTGCGGCGCCCGTGTACTTCTCGAAGTTGCAGTTATTGTTGTTGTAGCTGGTCAAACCGCCACCGGAAATGTCGTTGCCGATGAGGTAGTTGTCGGCGCCGCCGTGGTCGACGCCCGTGCTCTCGTCCACGCGCACCCATGCCCCGTGGGGAATGCCCACCTCTCCCGGCCGCATGTTCTCCATGCAGCAGGCCTTGCGCAGCACCTCGCCGTACTTCGTCCACACGCGCACGGTGTCGCCGTCCGCGATGCCCTTCGCCTCGGCGTCGCTCGCGTTGAGGAACACCGGGTTCGGCCACGCCTCGCGCAGCCACGGGCAGTTGTTGAACACGCTGTGGGAGCGCCTGAAGTAATGCGGGTTGAACATCAGGTACGGGTACTCGCCCGCCTCGCCGTCGATCTTCCCGTCCTTGAACGTGGTCTCGTAGCCCACCGTGGGCACGAGGTACTCGGGATAGGGCTGGTACTCCCAATCGATCAGGCCGATGCTGTTGAACAGGTCCGCCTTGGCCTGGCAGGTGATCTCCAGCTTGCCGCTCTTGGTTTTCAGCGGGTTCGCCTCGGGGTCTTTGACGAAGTCGGCGTAGCCGATGAACGAGCTGTACTGGTCACCGAGCTTGCGCTCCACCTGATAACCGCCGTTGTCGATGAACTCCTTGAGCCCCACGCGGCCGGTCTGCGGCTTGCCGGTGACGCCCCATTCCTTGATGTCAGCTTCGGTGATGGTGACGAGCGGCTCGTACTTGCCGGAGCCGTCCTCCTTGACGACCGTGGCGCCGGCGATCTGGTTGAAGAACGCCTGGGTCTCGCTGATGGGGTAGACGGCGCTCGGGTCGAGCCCCAGGGCCTCCATGATCAGCGTGTTGATCTCCACGTCGGTCTTCGCCTCGTACAGCGGCTCCGTCACTTTGGAGAAGCAGTAGAGGAACTCGCGGTTGGAGGCCGCCAGGCCGCCGGGGACCTCCCACTGCGTCGTCACGGGCAGCACGATGTCGGAGTAAAGGGCCTGCGTCGTGAGGAACTGGGCCTTCGCCATGACGAAGTCCATTTTGCGATGGGCCTCGATGCCGCGCTTCATGTTGGGACCGGTTTGCAGGTAGGCGTTCTCGTCGTGGACGATGCAGTGGATGTCGCACGTCTCGTCGACGCCCGCGTGCGCGCCGGACCCGCTGTACCAGTCGCCCACGTTGCGGTACTTGCCCGTGAAGCACGCCTCCCAGGCCTGGGGGCCGGGAATGACGCCCTCGATGGGGTTCTTGAGGCTCGGCAGGCCGGAAGCGCCGCCCTTCACGAGGGCCGGGCCGCCGTTGCCGGCGTTGGCGTGGTAGTTGTTGGCGGAGCAGTTGCCCGGCTTGCCGTAGTGCCCGCCCATGGCGGAGAGCGTCATGAACAGCTGGGGGACGTTCTCGGACCCGTTGCAGCGGGCGGCCGCGAAGTTGTGGAGCATCCACACGTCGTGCGTCTTGCCGATCTCGCGGGCGAAGTAGGTGATCTGCTCGACCGGCACGCCGCAGATGGCGGACGCCCATTCGGCGGTTTTGGGCTCGCCGTCGTAGGCGCCGTTCAGGTAGTCCAGGAAGTTGACGTCCTCGGCCAGGTCGGCCGGCTTGTGGTCGGCGTCGAAGCCCACGGTGTACTTGTCCAGGAACTCCCAGTCCACGACGTCGCCCTCCGCCTTGTCCAGGCGGATCATCTCGGAGGCAACGCCCAGCATGAACGCCGTGTCCGTGCCCGTGCGGATGGGGATCCAGTAGGCGTCGAGCATCTGGGCGGACGCCGTGTAGATGGGGTCGACCGTGATGAACTTCACGCCCGCTTCCTTGGCGCGGATGTAGTGGTAGCTCGGCGTGCCGGCGGCCGACCAGGCCGGGTTCGACGCGTAGAGCACGATGGTCTCCGCGTTCAACATGTCGGTGCGGTCGTTGCACACGCCCGCGTCGGTCCGCGGGATGCCGATGGTGTCGGCCGTGTTCAGCAGGTACGCGCCGTGGGAGGTGGAGTCGGCGACGGAGGTGTGGCCGCCGTACGCCAGAAGCGGCGCGAACGCCAGGCGCGAGCCGTAGCTGCCGATGAGGAAGGCCTGGTTGCCGTACTTCTCCTTGATGGTCTTGAACTGGTCGGCGATGTAGCCGATGGCCTCGTCCCAGCTGATGCGCTCCCATTCGTCGATGCCGCGCTTCTCGCCGTTCGGGTTCTCGGGCGACCAGCTCTTGCGCTTCATGGGGTACTTGAGGCGGTCGGCGCCGAAGCATTGCTGCTGCTGGGCCTTGCCGCGCACGCAGCCGCGCTGCTGCGGGTAGTCGGGCGAGTCCTCGTGCGTGTCGTCGGTCTTCTGGCGGACGACGGCGCCGTCCTTGACCATGACCTTGTTCATGCAGCGCCCGCCGCAGTTGTGCCAGCACGCGGCCGGAACCCACTCGCCGCCTTCGGCCGGGTCGGTCGGCAGCTGGTGCTTGTCGGCGACGTCGAGGCTCGACTCGGCGGAGCAGCCCGTGCTCGAAAGCAGCGCGACGCTCGCCGCCACCGCCGCAGAGGCTCCGAGAAAGCCGCGACGCGATATGTTCTTGGATTGAATGCTCACGATTAAATCCCCCTTCGCTTCCTTATGCCACCATGCATGCCGCGTAGAACGCGTAGCGCGCGATGGCGATGCCGACAATCGATACGACGCAGACGGCAAGAGCGAGCACCATCTTGTTCTTGAACTTCGACGAAAGCGCCACGAGCACGACGGATGCAACCGGTGCGATGACGAGCCCCGCGATCTGGGTTATCGGGCTCAGCCCGACGCCGTTGAACGCGACGGCCTCCAGGCACAGGCCGATGGCCAGCGCGGCGTTCACGATAAAGGCCGACCAGCGCACCGGCTTCTCGCTATAGCTCGCGGAACCCAGCAGGGCGAACAGCGCCAGGCCCATCGCCAGGTCGCCGGCGAGGAACGAGACGACGGTTGCCGGAGCGTTGCACCAGACGGGGCTTCCGTATATGTCGGTGTAAGCCAAGCCCATCATGACCATGCAGACCACGCCGACGACGGCCGTCACGATGCGCAGCGCGTAAGGGCTGCCCTTCTTGACCAGCGTAACGACAAGGTCGATGACGGCCAGCACGAAGAAGCACCCGGCGACGGCCACTTCCTGAATCATACCGGATCCGAAGTTGACCGTGCCGCCGAACACCGATTCGATGGCGCGCGGAATGCTGTGCACGTGCGTCGCCGCCGCGATCATCCCCGCGGCGAACAGCACGACGACCACCAGGGGAACGAGCCAAGGCCGCGCGCCCTCGCGCTTGCGGCGCAAGCCGGTTTCGAACGCGTACGCGCCGGCAGCCAAGCCCCCCAGCATAGTGAACAGATACAAAGATTCAAGCCCCATGCTCAAGCCTCCACTTCCCTCACGCCCGCTTTCAGCAGGCGTTCGCTTTGCGACGCGCGCCGGTCGGCGCACGCCCCATCCGAGCGTCCGAAGCGCGCGCCCTTCCCTCGAGAAGGGCACCAGCGCGATGATCGCCGGATGCGTGTCTTGCAGGAAATCGGCCAAATCCCTCTAGTGCTCATTATGAAAAATTGTCGTGCGACAATCAAGAGTGTCGCACGACAATTTTTACTAGATTTATTCTATTTTGAAGTATATACGACGGAAGAAACCGCCCTCTATGGAACGGCCGCTGCGGCTACTTCTTCGGAGCGTCCTTGTTCGGGTCCATCGTGAAACCCTCGCTGTAGGCGCTCGGCACCACCACGGTTCCCTCGTTGTCCTGCATGCCCTCGTACACCAGGTGGATCTTGCGGAGCGAGAGCGCGATCTCGTCGTGCGTGTAGGTCTCCGCGACCTCCTGCAGGATGGCGGACACGTCGCGCTCGGCCTCCATGAGCGTTATGCGCGCGTTCTTGCGGCATTCGGCCTGCGCCTCGAGGGACATGACTCCCTGCAGCTCCTTCGGGATGATGATGTCGCGGATCTCCACCGAGAGCACCGTGATGCCCCAGTCGGTGACCTTCGCCTCCACCGCCTCCTGCAGCTCCTGGTCGAGCTGGTGCCGCCGCATCACCACGTTGGACACCGACGCGCGTCCGATGGCGTCGCGCAGCGCCGTCTGCGCGGTCAGCGCCACGGCGAAGCGGCAGTCCTCCACCTCCATGCAGGCCTTCTCGGGGTCCCATATCATCCAGAACAGCACGGCGTCCACGTCGAGCGGCACGAGGTCGCTCGTCAGCGCCTCCTCCGCCCCGAACGGGGTGGCGGTCGTGCGCTGGTCGACGCGCAACGTGCTGAACTCGATCAGCGGGATGCTGAAGAAGATGCCGGGACCCGCCAGGCGGTTGAAGCGCCCCAGCCGCATGATCACCGCGCGTTCCCACTCGAGGCACACATGCACGGACGAGAGCACCGCAAGCCCCACGATCACCGCCACGGCGATGCCGACCAAGCTGAAGCCTCCCGACACCGCGTACCACAGCGCGAGAACCGCGAGGAAAGCCGCCAGCGCCAGCACGACGCTCACCATCACGGCCCCGTTGCGCGTGGCCTTCCTGCTGGGATCGGAGCGGTAGGCGTCGGCCGCCACGCCGAACTCCATCTCGGAGCGCCGATACGAATCCCGCTCGTCCCGCACGGCGCGCTCTCTGCTATTTCTCTTCATGGGCCCTCTTCACCTTCCGAATGTGCTTGGACACGAGCTTGGGGATGTCGTCGTACGTCATCCCCTCTTCCAGGCAGCTTCTCACGAACTCCTCGACCAGCACGTCGACGTGGCCGTCCTCGCGATGCGATGCGCCCAGATCGTTCACGAATACGCCGCTGCCGCGCACCGTGGTCACGTAGCCGTCCCGCTCGAGGCCCATGTACGCCTTGCTGACCGTGTTGTAAGCTATGTGCAGGTCGGCGGCGTATTTTCGCACGGTGGGCAGCTTCTCACCGGGCTTGTAGTATCCCGAGCTGATGAGGAACGCCATGCGGTCGCGCAGCTGCACCCAAAGCGGCAGATCGCTCTGGTCGTTGAAAGCAAATGCCGGTATTTCCTTCGTCACCATTCTGTCTCGCCGTTTCCTCAGACCGCGGTTTGGACGCCGGCGTTCACGAGCACGAACCGCAAGCTCAGACCGCCGATTAGGATGAGCACCGCCATGACGGCCACGACGCTGCTTCGGTGGCTGCGCCGAGCAACCAGCGCGGACGTTTCGAGGACCAGCGGCGCAAGTATACCGCACCCCGCGAAACCGAGCCAAAACACGACGGACTGGTCGCCAACCAGCAGCGCGTCGAACGGCCGCGCAGTGCTCGCGGCGTTCACCGTCGCCGCGCATGCCGCAGCCGCAACCGCCTCGAGCACGATGACGACCGCATCGGCGAGGGAAAGGCCGCGGATCCACGCGAGCGCGCCCGTGTAGTTCTCGCATAGGCAGGTGCTCAGCAAAACGACTCCGCAGCCGCACGAGAGCGCCGAGAGCAGGAAGAGGACGGGCAACCAAGCCGACCGCCACAGGCTCACCGCAACGACGTTCTCAAGAAGCAGCCCCGTGTACACCATGACGACCAGCGCGAGGATCGCGCCGAGCGCCTTCGCGGCGAGCGATATCTTCTCCCACACGGGTCCGAGCGCGAGCACCGACTCCGCAAGCGCGATAGCCAGGCATAACGCGAACAGCGTGAGTGCGAACGTGCCGATGGAAACGAAGCTGCTCGTGGGATAGAGGAAGAGCATATAGAACGCCTCGGGCCGCCCCAGGTCGGCGAGCAGGCACAACATGCCCACCACGAGCAGGACGAAGGCTATCGCGTACCCCGTCCGCGCGATGCGCCTCTGCGTCGACGAGTGCGACCGGCTTCCCAGGTATCCGCGGGGCGTTCGGGCGAAACGCGGGTTGACCGCCGGAGAGAAGGCCGTGTAGAGATCGATGGCCGAGAGCACCGCGAAGGTCCCGGCGGCGGTGCCGCCGAGGAACAGGTACCACACGATAAGCTCGCCGAACGCCACCGCTCCCCTCTCGCCGCTTTCGGGTTCGCCACACAGGATAGCATTTTGTCGTGCGACAATCAGCCCCACCGAGGATAACGAGCAAAATCGCTCAAGAAACGAAAACTTTTACGATGGGTGATCCCCCTAAGAGCGACCTGCTGGCCCCCTTGTCATCCTGAGCGGGGACCGCCAAAAAACTACGCGGGCTTGTTCGCGGCCGCAAACGCCTTGAGCTCCTGCTTGCGTGCGGGGCCCAGCTCCTTCTTCGGAATGCCTTGCACGGCGCCTTCCAGGTCGTACAGCTGCATGATGCACACACCGGGGTCGACAACCTGCATTTTGAGCCACGCCTGCTCGGCGCCGATGGCGAGCAGATCCTCGGCCGTCTCGATGCCCACCTCGGCGAGCTGCCCGGCGGCGTGGGGGCCGATGTTGGGAAGGTCGGTGAGTTTTGTCATAGCGTCTCCGTTCCTGTTCGGGTCGGGCGAGATGAGCCGTCGGGCGTGCGCGAGCCCGTCAATCCAGCGGCACGGACTGCACTTTCGCACGCAAACGCGCAAGGTCGTCGGCGTTGGGATGGTCGGCCGCCTCGTCGAAGTTCTCTATGAGCTGCCCCATGCGCGCGGCCTGCGCCGGGTTCTGCTCGGCCGTGCGCTCGTAGCGGTCGCGCACGGTGCGCGGCATGCGTCCTTGGCACATGAACGCGCCCACCACCTGCACCGACTCGGGCACGTGCACGGCCACGCGCGCCGCCACGCCCGCGAAGTACGTCTCGTCGGCACCGAACCCGGCCGTACCGAACAGGAACACCTCCTTGCCCTTAAAACCGGCCAGCACCTCCGCCATCTCGTCGGTGCAGTCGCCCCGGTTCGTCCAGAAGCCCGCGTACAGGCGGTCGGCCCGCGCTGCGACGGAGGCGTCCACCTCGCCCACGCGCCCGAACGCCAGACGGCCATCTTCCGGCAGCGCCTCGGCAACGGCGCGGGCAAGCTGCTCGGTGTTGCCGGTCCTGCTATCGTATACGATGGCGTACGTCATAGGCGGCGCCCCTCTCGTGCTCGGATCGACGGCGCAAGGCCGTCGGAGAATCGGATGCGACGGTTATACGCCCGCCCGGCACCGCTGTAAACCCCGTTATACTAAACCGAACGGCAAAACCAGCGGCACCGCAGCGCACGCGAAGGCGAACGGCGCGGCGGGCGGCGTCTCGAAGGAGGCATCCATGCGGGCAGTCATTCAACGCGTGAGCAGCGCGCGGGTCGACATCGACGGCGAAACGGCGGGCAGCATCGGGCACGGGCTGCTCATCTTGTTGGGCGTGGGTCACGACGACGGCGAGGAGCAGGCGGAGCGCTTGTGGAGCAAGATCGCGCGTCTGCGCATATTCGAGGATGCCGACGGCAAGACGAACCTGTCGCTGTCCGACGTGGCGGGCGACGTGCTGGTGGTGTCGCAGTTCACGCTGTACGCCAACTGCAAGAAGGGCAACCGGCCCTCGTTCACCGAGGCCGGAGCGCCCGACGAGGCGAACCGCCTCTACGAATGGTTCGCCGACCGCGCCCGACGCGACGTCCCCCGCGTGGAAACCGGCCGCTTCGGCGCGTATATGGACGTGAGCCTGGTGAACGACGGCCCCTTCACACTCGTGCTCGACACCGACAACCTGTAAGCGCATCTCCAGATTGCGTTCCCGTGCAAGCCGCCTCGCGTCGCAGGTCGGCCTGCACGCTCGGTTCTAGCCCAGCAGCGCGCGCTCCCATTCCGCTTCTTTGAAGCCCACGAGAACGAAGTCGTCCCCCACCACGATCGGGCGCTTCACCATCATGCCGTTCTCGGCGAGCAGCGCATAAGCGTCCTCGTCGCCCATGCCGGCATCCAGCAGCGCCTTCACGTTGCGCTCGCGGTACAGCATGCCGCTCGTGTTGAAGAAGCGCCGCAGCGGCTGCCCGCTTCTCGCGTGCCACGCCGCCAACTCGTCCGCCGCCGGATTGTCCTCCACGATATGCCGGTCGGCGTACGCCACCCCGTGCGCGTCGAGCCACGCCTTCGCCTTCTTGCAGGTAGAGCACTTCGGATACTCCACAAACAGCACGTCGCCCATCAATCGCTCCTTTTCAAATCACTTATCGAACATCAGGCAAGTCTCCCTACCGGTCGATAGCCTCGTAGACAAGTCCGAGTTCCGATTCCAGCTTTGCGAAGAAATCCCGCGGGGACAGCGCCGTCGTATGCGAGTTTTTGAACCCTTTGCGATCCCACGTGAGAAGATAGTCCGCTTTGACCTTTTCCGCGCATACGTCGATCAGGCAGTCCTCGAAATCGGGCCAGCATCGCTCGGCGGTCATGCGGATATCGTCGGCGTCTACGGCGCACACGTTCAAAAACCCCATGCTCTTGACAAACGCGCGCTGCACGTCTGCACTCTTGTTGTTCTTCCTCATCACGTAAAAGGCGTCAGTGAAGGACTTCGCGGAAACCCACAGCTCTATATCGTCAAGCTCCTGCATGACCTGAAGTTTCATTGCGTATTCCCCTTCAGGCGGTCGGCCAGTGAACAGATCGACCATGACGTTCGTATCAAGCAAAGCGCGCATAACGTTCCCCCCGAGCCTCGTCGAGCAGCTCTTTAAACGATTTGCCTTCCCAATCATCGGGCGCCTTGAGCGTCATGGAACGCGCACGCTCCCGCAGCTTCTCCTTCTGTTCGGGCGTAAGTTCGCGCCGCTTTCCTCGCAATTCCTCAAGCGACGGCGTGACCTTGGGGAGCTCTTCGTGCTCGAGAACGTATTCGTAGGCGGCGTTGACCAGCTCCGTCGGAGTCGCGCCGATCTTCTTCAGCACCTTGTTCCCCTGTTCCCGAATCTCTTGCGGCACGCGGGCCGTGACGATGGAATCGGTCCGGCTCGGCTTCGCCGGAGCCTTGCCCGTCGTTTTCCTCGGTGTCTTCTTGGGGGCTCCCTTTTCGGCTGCAGCTTCCATGGCTGGCCTCCTTTCTTTGCACCCAATATATCGTAATACAGTATTACTTTCAAGTCGCAAAATTCTCCTCCTATTCTGCTTGACACTCGCCTCGCATAGTGTTTATAGTGTGCATAGAGGGTATATACACTTTGCACACTTCCGAACAGAAGCCATGCGGAGGGAAGGCCCTCGGGCGACAGGAAAGAACGTGTTTCCCGTCGTTCAGGTGCGATGGCGAGACGTCGCCGTCGCACCGCCGGAAGCGCACGGGACGCCGGGCGCTTCCCCGCTGGAACCATAAAGGAGCACCGTGGACATCATCATCTCGAACGCAAGCGACAAGCCCATCTACGAGCAGATAACCGCCCAGATGAAGAACCTCATCATGAACGGCACGCTCGCGGAAGGGGCCCAGCTTCCCTCGATGCGCGCGCTGGCGAACGACCTGCGCATCAGCGTCATCACCACGAAGCGCGCCTACGCCGACCTCGAGGCCCAAGGGTTCATCGAGACGGTGCAGGGCAAGGGCAGCTTCGTCGCCGGCGGCAACATGGAGCTGCTGCGCGAGGAGCGCCTGCGGCACATCGAGGAGCTGCTGGGCGGCGCGGTGGACGAGGCGAGAAGCGCCGGCGTCGATGCGCGAGAGCTCCACGACATGCTCGACCTCCTCATGGAGGACTGATCGCGGAGCCTCGCCCGCACGGGCTCGGATCCGCCGACCGTTCAACCGCAAGAAGAAAGTGACGACTGATGAGCGATTTACTGCGCATACAAAACCTGGAGAAGCACTACGACGACTTCGACCTCGAAGGCGTCTCCCTCAGCGTGCCGACGGGCAGCGTCGTGGGCTTCATCGGCTCCAACGGCGCCGGCAAAACCACCACCATCAAGGCCGTGCTCGGCCTTATCAGGCCCGACGGCGGCTCCGTCTCGCTGTTCGGCGAGGAGGTAACCGGAGCGCCCGAAAAGCGCCTCGCGCAGCTCAAGCAGCGCATCGGCGTGGTGTTCGACACGTGCTCGTTCCCTGAAGAGCTCTCGGTGGACATGGTGGGCAAGCTCATGGACCAGTGCTACAAGAACTGGAATCCCGGCGCGTTCCGCACGTTCGCGCACGCCTTCCAACTGCCGCTGGACAAAACCGTGAAAGAGCTTTCGCGCGGCATGGGCATGAAGCTGTCGCTGGCGTGCGCGCTGGCGCACAACCCCGACCTGCTCGTGCTCGACGAGGCCACGGCCGGCCTCGATCCCATGGCCCGCGAAGAGGCGCTCGACACGCTGCGCCTGTTCATGAACGACGAGCGTCGCGGCATCCTCATGTCCAGCCACATCACGAGCGACCTGGAGAAGATCGCCGACTACATCGTGTGCATCGACGGGGGCCGCATCGTGTTCTCCGTGGAGAAGGACGTCATCACCGAGATGGCCGGCGTAGCCCAGTGCCGTGCGGCCGAGTTCGACGCCGTGGCGGACAGCGGCTTCTTCGCGCCGGGCGCCATGCGCTACGAGCGCAACACCTACGGCACGTCCGTCCTCGTACCCGACCGCCAGGCGTTCGCCGCGCGGTTCCCCGCCATCGCGCTCGACCGCGCCGACATCGAATCGTACATGTCGCTCATGCTGAAGGGAGGCGCCCGATGAAAACCATGCTCATGTTCGACCTGCTCACGGCCAAGAAGATCGCGATGTCCCAGATGGTGCTGGGCGTGGTCGTGTCCCTTGTCATCGCGGTGTCCACCCAAACCCCCATGACCATCATGCCCATCATGGCGCTCATGCTGGCTTATTCGGTTGGATTCACGCTCGTGGCCTACGATGAGCGCAACGATTGGGAGCGCTTCCGCTTGACGCTGCCCCTCTCGCGCGCGGACATCATCCGCGGCCGCTACGGCACGTTCGTCATCATGACGCTGGTGGGGCTGGCCGTGGGCGCGCTGCTCACCGCCATCGTTTACGGCCTGGCCCAGGCCATGCCGGACGCGCCGATACTCTCCGCGCTTTCGGAGCCGCTCGGCTGGCAGGTGCTGCTGGCAATGGCCGTGGCCTCCATCGCGTTCTCGCTCGTCCTCTGGCTCATCGCGTTGCCTCTGGTCGCCCGCTTCGGCATGACGAAGGCGGTGCGCTTCATCCCGCTCGCGTTCATCATCCTTTTGCCCTTAGGCACCGCGCTCGCGCAGAAAGCGGGCCCGCCGCCTGCGTTCGTCGTCGACCTGGTCACCTGGGCCCTCACCTCGGAGGGCACGATCGTCTTGGCGCTGGCCGTTCTCGCCTTCGTGGCCGTGCTCTCCGCGCTCTCCTGCCTGCTGTCCGTGAAGCTGTACGAAAAGCGGGAGTTCTAAGACGAAGCGAAACGCGCGATCTCGAGATACCCGGAATCCGCCGGTCCTCGGGATCGCGCAACGGAAGGAGCTCCATGAAAGCGATGTTCCTGATGGACTTCGCCACCACGAAGAAGCTGCTGAGGCGCTACCTGTTGCTGCTCTTGGGCATGGGCGGCATCGCCGCGCTCATCATGGGCAGCCATCCGGGAATCATCCCCTACTTCGGCGAGCTTTCTGCGATCTCGGTCGCGCAGGCATTGGCGGCGTACGATGACCAGCGCGACTGGAATCACTTCCGCCTCGTCCTGCCCCTCACCCGCGCCGACGTCGTGCTCGGGCGCTACGCGTTCCTCGCGGCCGTCGCCGCTGCGGGCACGCTGATAGGCGTGGCCGTCTACCTTCTCGTGACCCTCGCCGTGCAGAGCGTGCCCGCCTACGCGGCGATCGCGATGCGCTCGGGCGGCCTGGACGTCGTCGGACTTGCCTGGTCCGTCGCCGTGTCGCTCGCGTTGGCGCTCGTCACCGGGGGCATCATGCTGCCCACGTTCCTGAACTTCGGCTTCGCAAACGCCACGCGCTACGCCATGGCTTTGCTCATGATGGTTTCGATCCTTGCCATCAACCCCGCCATCAACGTCTGGGTGAGGCCGGAGACGGCTCCGCCGTTTTTCCGCGGGCTCGCCTCGCTTGCAGCGTCGCCCGAGAGCTTCCTCGTCGCAGCGGGTATCCTGGCCGTTGCGGCCTTGGCGTTCTACCTCGTATCTTGCGCCGCGTGCCTCATGATCTGCCGGCGGCTCGATTTCTAGCGTCCGCCGCTAGCCCATCTTCACCAGGTCGGCCAACGAGACGCCGTCCACGTAGTCTTCGATGGCACGGTCCAAACCGCGCCAGAAGTTGATGGCCACGCACTCGTCGCGGCGCGGGCACGCCTCGGCGCCCTCCTCGAGGCAGGCCACGGGCGCGCAGCTGCCCTCGGTGGCGCGCAGCACGTCGCCGGCGGTGATGTCCTCGGCCGGCCGCGCCAGCAGGTAGCCGCCGCTCACGCCGCGGATGCTCTTCAGCACGCCGGCTTTCACCAACGCGCCCCCCAACTGCTCGAGGTACTTGACGGAAAGGTCCTGGCGCTCGGCCGCCTGGCGCATGGTCACGGGAACGCCGTCGTCCTCGCGGCTGGCGATATCGATCATGAGTCGCAAGGCGTAGCGCCCCTTCGTCGAAATCATCATGTTCCTACCATCCTCACCGCGCCGCCATAACAGTTTGCGAAACGCAAACCCCCTCGTAGCAAGAGGGTGTTGCCGTTCATCCGCACTAAGTATAGCGTAAAGGTATCATATCCGCACCGTCCTTCCTTTCAGGAATGTAAGACCGGGGCAAGCGGTGGGTAAGGTTTCCTTAAGGAAGGCTTGGTATAACGGATAGCGTAGACACGCATCCAAGGGAAAGGCGGCCATCATGGCTCCGAGCACTCACCGCACCACCACGGCCGAGCGCGTCGCCCGGGTCGTCGGGCACCTGCTTGCCCTCGCGGCCGTCCTCGTCGTGCTCGCAGGCGCGTTCTTCGCGGCACGCGGCTTCAACCTGTACCGGGACGCCCTCGAGGCCCAGCCCCTAAGCGAGCTGGAGCAGCGCATCGAGAGCCAGGCGGGGTTCACGCCCATCGACGAGCTGCCCGATTTGTACCTGCAGGCCGTGGTGGCCGTGGAGGACCATCGTTTCTACGCCCATCCGGGCTTCGACATCATCGCCACCGGACGCGCGCTGGTGAACGACATCAAAGCCGGCGCCGTGGTGGAGGGCGGCAGCACCATCACGCAGCAGCTGGCGAAGAACGAGTACTTCACCCAAGAGCAAACGCTCGAGCGCAAGGTGGCCGAGGTGTTCATGGCGCTGACCATGGAGCGGCATTTCTCGAAGCGGCAGATACTGGAGATGTACGTGAACTCCATCTATTTCGGCGACGGTTACGAGGGCATCGGCAACGCGAGCGCCGGCTACTTCGACAAGCCGCCGCGCGCGCTCGACGCGAGCGAATGCACCCTGCTGGCCGGCATTCCGAACGCCCCGAGCGCCTACGCGCTTTCGGAAAACCCCGATCTCGCCCACCAGCGCCAGCTCCAAGTGCTCAAGAAGCTCGTGACCTACGACTACCTCGAGGAAACCGATGTCGCGCGCATCCTAGGCGGCGCATTCGCCTAGGATGCGCCGCCCGGAGCGACCCGCCGGTCGTGAGTGCGACCGGCGGGTCGCTGGGCGCAGGCGCGGCCGCGACGGCCCGCCGACCGACGCACTGCAAGTAGCCCCCCATCTTTTGAGCAGAATTGACGGTAGGGTACGCGCCGAGGCTCCACGCTCGAACGGTGCGACGACGTTTCCCCTGCTCGTGCATTTTGGGAATCGCCCCGTGGGTGCGAAAGGCCCTTCGAAAGCGCTCCTGCGCCTTCGAAGGGCGTATCCTACCGTCAATTCTGCTCAAAAATCGGCCCTTCCGCTGCACTCGAGCCCTCTTGACGGCCGAAGAGGCCGCCGGACGCACCGGCAGGAATTCTGTAATCGCAGCGGTGTCGGCGGCGGAGCGCCCGCGAGCGCGAGAGGCTTTGCTAGGATGAACCGCATGAACACGAAAGGACCCCTCCCACCCCGCGCACCGCGCCCAACGCGGCGCACGGCACGCAGCGTCGCCCCGCAGGCCTCCAAGAGCCCTGCGTCCCTGCGCGTTGTCGCGGGCCTCGTCGTACTGGCGCTCGTGGCAGGCGCCTTCGGCTTGCTGTCCGCGCGTTGCACGTCCCCGAACGACGTCGCCTCCCCAACGGGTTACGTGAGCCCCTACGATTGGAGCGGCCTCGAGCGCTCCGGCGATCGGCTGGCCTATTACGAGGACGGCGAGCTGCGCTCCCGCCTGGGCGTCGACGTATCCGACCACCAGGGCGCCGTCGACTGGAACGCGGTTGCCTCCGACGGCGTCGAGTTCGCCATGGTGCGCGTGGGCAACCGCGGCTACACCGAGGGCGTGCTGTACGCCGACGACCGGTACGCGGAGAACATCGAAGGCGCGACGGACGCAGGGCTGGACGTGGGCGCGTATTTCTTTTCGCAAGCCGTGAGCGTCGAGGAGGCGCGCGAGGAAGCCGAGTTCGTGCTGAACCTTCTGGCGGGCCGCCATCTGGCCCTACCCGTCGTGTACGACCACGAGCCGGTGAGCGACGCCGCGGGCCGCGCGAACAACCTCGACCGCGATACGCTCACCGCCTGCGCCCGGGCGTTTTGCGAACGCATCGAACAGGGCGGCTACTCCACCATGATCTACGGCAACAGCGGCGACATGGCGCGCTACGACCGCGCCGACCTGGGCGACCGCCCCGTCTGGTTCGCAGAGTACGATGCCGCGCAGCCCCATGCTCAGTTCGATTTCACCATGTGGCAGTACACGAACGGCGGCACCGTGGCCGGCATCGACACGAACGTGGACCTGAACCTGCTGCTCGATACCAAGTAGAAGGCTTCCCCCGTGCTTGACACGCTCTGCATGCGCCAGTAGACTATGCGGACCGGAAACCTATCAAGGAGCTCTGTGTTGATGCACCACGCATTTCTGTAGTCGGCACGCTTGCGCGCGCCGATCTCCATCGCAACTTCCCGTTGCACCTCTTTTTGCCAACTGAAATGGCTGGCACGGCCGCGTCCGCAACCCCACACTGAAATGCACACCGCCCGACTCCACGTTGCGCGGCCGCCCATCGCATCGACCTTGAAGGAGCTTCGTTCATGACTGAATCCACCGTGACCCTGAGCGCCGCGGGCCATCCGCTTCCCAAGCGCTGGCTCGCCGTCATCGCCACCATCTGGATCGGCCAAGCCGTTTCCATGATAACGAGCTACGCCGCCGGCTACGCGGTGGTCTGGTACATCACCGAGACCACCGGCAGCGCCCTCATGCTGTCCGCAGCCGCCATCTGCGCGTATTTGCCGCAGGGCCTGCTCTCGCCGTTCGGAGGCGTCATCGCCGACAAGCACAACCGCAAAACCGTCATGATTGTGGCCGACCTGAGTGTGGGCGTGGTGTCGCTCGGCCTGGGCATCGCCATACTGTTGGGCCAGGTTTCGTTCGCGCTGCTCATGATCTTGGTCATCGTGCGCAGCATCGGTCAGGCCTTCCACGGGCCCGCTATGATGGCCGCCATGCCGCTGCTCGTGCCCGAGAAGCACCTGCTGCGCATCAACACGCTCGACCAGCTGCTCATGAGCGTGGCGTCCATCGGCGCGCCGGCGTTCGGCATCTTCCTGTACACCACCATCGGCTTCCACTCCGTCATGTTCCTCGACTTCGCCGGCGCGCTCGTGGCCGTGGCGGGCCTGGCCCTGGCGAAGATCCCCACCGTGATCGACAAGGCGGCCGAGAACCAGCACGTGCTGGCGAACCTGCGCGACGGCTGGCGCGCGCTTTCGGCGAATCGCGGCCTGGTCATCCTCATAGCCGGCGTGACCGTGGGCATGGTGGCGTTCGCGCCGCTGGGCGCCATCTTCCCGCTCATGACGTTCGACCACTTCGGCGGCGACGGCTACGCGGCCTCCATCGTGGAAGCGGCGTTCGGCGTCGGCATGGTGGCCGGATCGGTCGTGCTCATGGCCTGGGGCGGCGGCAAGCGCCTGGCGCTGCTCATCGGCGTGGCGGCCCTTATCGTGGGAGCCACCACCATGGCCTGCGGGTTCCTCACGCCGGGGATGTTCTGGACGTTCGTGGTGCTGTGCGCCGTCATGGCCGTGGCCTGCGCCTGGTTCAACGGGCCGCTCATCACGCTCATCCAACGCAACGTGCCCGAGGAGAAGACGGGGCGCGCGCTGGGGCTGTGCATGGCGGCCATGGGACTGGCCTCTCCCGTCGGCATCGCGCTGGGCGGCATGCTGGCCGAGAGCATAGGCGTGGCCCCGTTCTTCGTGGTGGACGGCGCCATCTGCCTGGCGTTGGGCGCGGTGGTGTACCTGCCGAAGAGCGTGCGCGCGCTCGACCGCGCGAAACCGGAGTCCGCGCAACTCGACACCGACTCGGCGAACCTGGAGAACCAGGCTTAAAGCCGGCATCGCGTTCGCACGCGATGCCGAGCACGCCGCCTACGAGCTGCGGCTCGAACCGTAGGCGGCGTGCTTGCGGTTGCCGAAGGCGCTGCCCTTGCGGGCGCCCTTCTTCAGATCCTTCAGCACGTCCTCCTCGCTCGCGCCCTCCACGCTCGCGCGCAGCTTCACCACTTGGTCGCGCAGGCGGGCGGCCTCCTCGTAGTCCATGCTGAGCGACGCCGACGCCATCTCGTCTTCCATGGACGCGATGATGCGCAGCACCTCCTCGCGCGAGAGCGCGGCCAGCTCCATGTTCACCTGCTCGGCCGTGGTGTTGCCCACCTCGTCGGTCACGTAGTCCATGATGTCGTTGATGGCCTTGCGGATGGTCTGCGGCTCTATGCCGTGGTCCTGGTTGTACTTCATCTGTATGGCGCGGCGGCGCTTCGTCTCTTCGATGGCCAGGGCCATGGAGTCGGTGGTTTTGTCGGCGTACATGATGACCTGGCCCGACACGTTTCGGGCGGCACGGCCGATGGTCTGGATGAGCGAGCGGTGGTTGCGCAGGAAACCCTCTTTGTCGGCGTCGAGGATGGCTACGAGCGACACTTCGGGCAAGTCCAGGCCCTCGCGCAGCAGGTTGATGCCCACCAGCACGTCGAACTTGCCCTGGCGCAGCTCGCGCAGTATCTCCACGCGCTCGAGCGTGGCGATGTCCGAGTGCATGTAGCGCGCCTTCACGCCCTGGTCCAGCAAGTGGTCGGTCAGGTCCTCGGCCATCTTCTTCGTAAGTGTGGTAATGAGCACGCGCTCGTTCTTCGCGGCGCGGTCCTTCGACTCGTCGATGATGTCGTCGATCTGCGACGCCGATCCGCGCACGATGATCTCGGGGTCCAACAGCCCCGTGGGGCGGATGATCTGCTCCACCTGCTGCTGAGACACCTTCTGCTCGTAGTCGCCCGGCGTGGCCGACACGTACACGAACTGCGGGATGCGCTCCTCGAACTCGTCGAAGCGCAAAGGCCGGTTGTCCAGGCAGCTGGGCAGGCGGAACCCGTGCTCGGCCAGCGTGATCTTGCGCGAGCGGTCGCCTTCGTGCATGCCGCGGATCTGCGGCACCGTCACGTGGCTCTCGTCGATGATGCAGAGGAAGTCCTTCGGGAAGTAGTCGATAAGCGTGTAGGGCGGCTCGCCCGGCGCTCGCCCGTCGATGTGGCGCGAGTAGTTCTCGATGCCGGAGCAGAAGCCCATCGTCTCCATCATCTCCAGGTCGTAGTTCGTGCGCATCTCCAAACGCTGCGCCTCCAACAGCTTGCCCTCCTCTTTGAACTGCTGCAGGCGCTCCCTCAGCTCGTCGCGTATGGTGCCCAGCGCGCGGTCCATCTTCGGGCGCGTGGCCACGTAGTGCGACGCCGGCCAGATGGGCAGCGCCTCGAACTCGTTCAGCTCCTCACCCGTGACGTTGTCCACCTCGGCGATGCGCTCGATCTCGTCGCCCCAGAACTCGATGCGCAACGGGTTGTCCGCATAGGGCGGGAACACGTCCAGGTTGTCGCCGCGCACGCGGAACGTGCCGCGCTTCAGGTCGTAGTCGTTGCGATCGTACTGGATGTCGATGAGCTCGTGGATGACCTGGTCGCGATCCATCTCCTTCTGCTTGTCCACGAACACGGCCATGCCGGCGTAGTCCATGGGGCTGCCGATGCCGTAGATGCACGACACCGACGCCACCACGATGCAATCGCGCCGCGAGAGCAGCGCCGACGTGGCCGCGTGGCGCAGCTTCTCCACCTCTTCGTTGATGGAGGCGTCCTTCTCGATGAACGTGTCCGACGAGGGAACGTAGGCCTCGGGCTGGTAGTAGTCGTAGTAGCTCACGAAGTACACCACCGAGTTGTTGGGGAAGAATTCTTTGAGCTCGCTGGCCAGCTGCGCGGCGAGCGTCTTGTTCGGCGCCATGACCAGCGTGGGCTTCTGCACGGCCTCGATGGTCTTGGCCATGGTGAACGTCTTGCCCGAGCCCGTCACGCCCAGAAGCGTCTGGTAGCGCAGGCCCTCCTCGATGCCTTGGGTCAGTTTCTCGATGGCCTGAGGCTGGTCGCCCGCCGGCTCGTAGGGCGACACCACTTGAAGCGGCGTGTTGGCCAGCCGCACCTCCGGCAGCTTGCCCGCCATTTCAAGACCTTCGAGGTTGGACAGATGCGCCATGCCGCTCCTTCCCGCGTACGTAAGGGAACTAGTGTAGCACAGCGCATCGGTTATGAACAGATGTTCGTAATTGAGTTGTTACAGATCTTTGCTGTAGGTGTCCCACCAGGCTATAACCTGGTTGCGCAGCTCCTCGGGGGTGCCGTCGTTGTTGAACACCACGTCGGCGGCCTCGATGCGGTCGGCGTCGGTGATCTGGCGGGCGATGCGCCGGCGCACGTCGGCCTCGTCGAAGCCCGAAGCCACGGCGCGTTCGATGCGCAGGTCGAGCGGGGCGAGCACGGCGATAACCACGTCGGCGTCGTAGGCGAGCGACGAGGTGCGGTTCTTGAACACGGAATGCTCCACCACCACGGCCTTGCTGCCCGCAGCCTCCAGCTCGGCCACTTGGTCGCGATAGGCGTCCTCGATGCGCGGCACGGTGATGCGGTTGAGCTTGCGCGTTTCGGCAGGGCTCACGAAAGCCTTGTGCGCGAGCGCCTTGCGGTTGACCGCGTCGCCGTCCATGATGTCGGACCCGAACGTGTCGACCAGCTCCTCCTTCACGGTGTCCCAGGCGAGCACGTCGTGGCCCACCTGGTCGAGGTCGATGTACGGCAGGCCCGCGTCCACAAGGGCCTTGCGGGCCGTCGACTTGCCGGCGCCCATGCCGCCGATGATGAACAGCTTCTTCATACCGATGCTACCTCCTCGATCATGCCGCCTCCGAGCACGGTGTCGCCTACGGAGAACACGGCGAACTGACCCGGCGCCGTGGTCGGCTGGGGCTCGCGCAGCACCGCGCGCACGCGCCCTTCGGGTTCCGGCTCTATGATACACGGAACGGCCCGGCTGCGGTACCGCAGTTTCACGCTGGCGGCGCGCGGCTCGTCCAAGCGCTCGATGGCCTGCCAGTTCATCGGACCTGCGAGCACGCCCCCGATGAGCGCCTCGTCCGCGAAACCCACCACCAGCTCGGCCGCTTCCGGCCGTTTTCCCAGCACGTAGTACGGCTGGGGAGCCGCGACGCCTATGCCCTTGCGCTGCCCCACCGTGAAGTTGGCGAGCCCCTCGTGCCGCCCGAGCACGGTGCCGTTTCGGTCGACGATGGCGCCCGGCTCGTCGCGCACGCCGCGCTCGCGCAGAAACGCGCGGTAGTCACCGTCCACGAAGCACACGTCCTGGCTCTCGGGCTTCTCGGCCACGGGAAGTCCCAGGTCGGATGCCATCACGCGCACCTCGGCCTTCGTGGTGCCGCCCAGCGGCAGCACGAGGCGCGCCAGCTGGTCCTGAGCAAGCAACGCCAGCATGTAGCTTTGGTCCTTGCGCGCGTCGAGGGCGGCCTTCACCACGTACCGGCCGCTTTCCGCAAGCTGCGCGATGCGCGCGTAGTGCCCGGTGGCCACCGCGCGGCAGCCCAGCTCGTCGGCCGCGTCCAGCAACGCGGGCAGCTTGCAACGGGCGTTGCAGCCCACGCAGGGGCTGGGCGTGAGGCCGCAGGCGTAGGATCGGGCGAACGGCTCCACCACCTCGCGCTCGAACAAGCCGGAGCAGTCCCGCTCGATGTGGCGCACGCCCAAGCGGGCGCACACGGCCGCCGCGTCGGCCGCCGCGCGGTCGGCCGCGCCGTCGTCCGTGAAACGGCACGTCACGCCCACCACGTCGTACCCCGCGCGCATGAGCAGCGCGGCGGACACGGCGCTGTCCACGCCTCCGCTCATGCCCAGCGCCACGCTCCGCGAACCGTCGTCGGCAACCGCCATCGGCCTTCCTTTCCGTCATATGCCCGATTCCGCCTTCCAAGGCAAGTATAGATGATAACCTTTCAACGATTCGTGAAGAGCCTACGCAGAACGGCCGGGCAGCGTTATGATGCGCTTTTGGTGTTCTGCGGAGCGCTATACTGAATCATTGCGCTTTCCGCACACCAAAAACGAACCAGAGAACAGGGGAACGCACCATGTCGGGCTCGAAATCCCGCTACATACCGGCGCTCGACGGCTTGCGGGCCTTCGCCGTGCTCGCCGTCATCGCCTACCATATGCGCATGGAATGGGCTCCGGGAGGCCTGCTGGGCGTCACGGTGTTCTTCGTGCTGTCGGGTTACCTCATCACCAGCCTGCTGCTCATCGAGTTCGACAACACGGGCAAGATCGACCTTCCCCAGTTCTGGCTGCGGCGCGTGCGCCGGCTCGTGCCCGCCATCGTGTTCGTCATCGCGTGCACCGCCGTGCTCTGCACCGTGTTCAACCACGCCTTGCTCACCAAGATGCGCCCCGACGTGGTGCCGTCGCTGTTCTTCTTCAACAACTGGTGGCAGATATTCCACGACGTGTCGTACTTCGAGGCCTTGGGGTCGCCCTCGCCGCTCGCCCACTTCTGGTCGCTGGCCATCGAGGAGCAGTTCTACCTCATATGGCCCGTGGCGCTGTTCCTCTGCTTGAGGAAGGGCGTGAAGAAAACGTCGCTGCGCAACGCCACGCTCGTGCTGGCCGTGCTCTCGGCCGTGGAGATGGCGCTGCTGTTCAGCCCCACCGCCGACCCGAGCCGCGTGTACTACGGCACCGACACGCGCGCGTTCTCGCTGCTCATAGGCGCATGGCTCGCGTTCGTGTGGCCCTCGCACATGCTGGGCGCGAAAAGCGGCGTGCGCCTGACGAAGCGCGAGCGCTCCGTGTTCGACGGCGTAGGAGCCGCGGCCCTGGTGGGCCTGGTGCTGCTGGTGGTGTTCTCGAACGGGTTCTCGCCGTTTTTGTACCGGGGCGGCCTGGTGCTGTGCTCGGTGCTCACGGCCGTGGTCATCGCGGTCATGGTGCATCCGGCCAGCCGTCTGGGCGGCGTGGCCGGCGCGGCGCCTCTCGTGTGGATAGGCAAGCGCAGCTACGGCATATACCTGTGGCATTATCCGCTTCTGCTGCTCATGGACGCGGGCACGGTGAGCGCGACGCCATGGTGGCTCTACCTGCTGCAGCTGGCGGCGGTGTTCGCCTGCGCCGCGTTCTCGTACCGCTTCGTGGAGAACCCCATTCGCCACGGCGCCATCGGCCGCTTGGCGAAGAACGTGCGGGCGGGCGAGGTGTCGCTGCCGGATTGGCTGCGCAAGCACGTCGCGCCCGTCGCAGGTGCCGGGGCGCTCGTGATCGTGGCCGTGGGCGGCCTCGTGCTCGTGCCCTCGACGTCGGCCCTCGAGGGAGGCGATTTGCTGAAACAGGCCGAGGAGCAGCAGAGCCAAGGGCCGGCGAACCTGCCCGAAGCGCCCGAGGGGGCGTCCGACGGCCAAGCGGCCGCGGAGAAGCCGAAGTTCGACGTGCTCATGATTGGCGACTCGGTATCGGTGCGCGCCGTGCCCTACTTCGAGCAGACGTTCCCCTACGGGGCCATCGACGCCGCCGTGAACCGGCAGCTCTACGTGGGTCGCGAGGTGTACGACCAGTATAAAGACCAGGACCTCGTGGGAGGCATCGTGGTGCTGGCGCTGGGCACGAACGGCCCGGCCACCGACGAGCAGCTGGACGAGATCATCGGGGACGTGGGCGCCGACAAGCAGATATGGCTGGTGAACACCCGCAGTCCGCGCGACTGGGTGCAGTCCACGAACGACGCCTTGGCAAGCGCCGCCGAGCGCTACGACAACGTGCACCTCGTCGACTGGTACGGCGAGAGCGCCGGTCGCGACGACCTCTTCGACGGCGACGGCACCCACCTGACCGAGGAAGGCGCGCGGCTCTACGTCGATCTGGTCTACCAAGCCGTCGCGGACCAGCTGCCCGAACACCACGAGGACGAAGACGTGGCGGTCGTGAAGACACCCGCCGAGCTGGCCGTGGAGGAAGTCACGGCAGCCACCCGTGCCGGCGTTGAAGCCGCCGCCCACGACATGGTGGGTCCGATTTCTTAGGGGCGGCCTGCCGCCTTCAGAGCGGAGCCGCGCGAGCGCTCCCCGTACGCAACGAGGGCCGGCGCTTGCGCGTCGGCCCTCGTCAGTTCACTCTAAACGGAAGTGCGGGTTACTCCGCAGCGGGCTCCTCGGCGGGAGCTTCCTCGGCGGCGGGAGCCTCTTCCTTCGGCTTGTCGGCCTTCTTCTTGGCCGGCTTCTCCTCGGCCTGGATGGACTCGTCGACCTCGATCTCGAAGCCCAGCTCCTCGGCGGCGGCCTTCATGGACAGGGAGATGCGGCGACGCTCGGGGTTGATCTCCATGACCTTGACCTTCACCTCGTCACCGGCATGCACGACCTGCGCCGGCGTGTCGATGTGGCGCTGCGACATCTCGGAGATGTGCACCAGGCCCTCGATGGACTGGCCCAGCTCGATGAACGCGCCGAACGGCACGATCTTCGTCACCTTGCCGTCGACGATGGTGCCCACCGGATAGCTCTCGACGAGCTTGATCCACGGATCCTCCGTCGTCTGCTTGAGGCCGAGGGAGATGCGCTCGCGCTGCAGGTCGACGTCCAAGACCTCGACCTCCACCTCGTCGCCCACCTTGACGACTTCGGACGGATGGTTGACGTGGTTCCAGGACAGCTCGGAGATGTGCACCAGGCCGTCGATGCCGCCCAGGTCGACGAACGCGCCGAAGTCGACGATGGAGGAAACGGTGCCCTTGAGGCGCATGCCCTTCGACAGCTTCGCGAGGATCTCGGCGCGCTCGTTCTTGCGGCCTTCCTCCAGCAGCACGCGGCGGGACAGCACGACGTTGTTGCGGTTGCGGTCCATTTCGATGACGCGGGCCTCGATCTCGGTGTTGAGGTACATGTCGAGGTCCTTGACGCGACGGAGGTCGACCAAGGAGGCGGGCAGGAAGCCGCGCAGGCCGATGTCGAGGATGAGGCCGCCCTTGACGACTTCGATGACCTCGCCGGTGACCACTTCGCCGGCCTTGAACTTCTCTTCCACGCGGATCCACGCGCGCTCGTACTCGGCGCGCTTCTTGGAGAGGATGAGGCGGCCGTCCTTGTCCTCCTTCTGGAGCACCAGGGCTTCGATCTTCTCGCCCAACTCCACGATGTCGGACGGATCGGCGTCCTTGCGGATGGACAGCTCGCGAGAGGGGATGACGCCCTCGCTCTTGAAGCCGATGTCCACGAGCACTTCGTCGTGTTCGATCTTGACGACGGTGCCGTCGACGAGATCGCCCTCGTCGAATTCGGTCAGCGTGCCGTCGATCATCTCGTTCATCTGCTCGTCGGAGATGTCGCTGAAGTCGATGACGGACGTGTTCTTGATGTCGGTCAAAACGGACCCCTTTCAAACTTAAGTCGGGGACCCTTCGTCATGATTGATTGCTTACACCATGTTCGCTCTGCAAAAGCTTGCTCGCTCAGCTGTGCAACAAAAACATGTCTCGGGGGCCTGCAGTTACGTGGCTTATGGGAGGTTTCCCGATAAGCCGCATTAGTATAGCACAAAAATCGATGCGCTTTTGATTCTTGTCGTAGGTGCGGCGAAGATTTTCAGCTAAACAAGACAGGACGCGCAAACTGCACCAAGCGAAAAAGCGGGGCCGCACTTCGGCAGCCCCGTCGGCGTTAGCGGTTGCCGGCGTTCTGGCAGGCGGGACACACGCCGTCGAAGATGATCTCGTGCCCCTCGATGGCGAACCCGTGCGCGTCGGCGACCTTCGAGGCGATGTCGGACTCGTAGGGCATGTCGACGTCCACGATGGACCCGCACACGCGGCACTTCGCGTGGTAGTGGGGCTCGTTGAAGAAATCGTAGCGGTCGGCGCCGTTGGGCACCTCCACGCGCAGCACGTCGCCGCGGTTGGCCAGCACGCCCAAGTTGCGGTAGACCGTGGCCCGCGATATGTTCGGGTACGTGCGGCGGACCGCATCGTACACGTCGGCCGACGTGGGATGGTCGTGCAGCGATCGCACCGCTTCCAGCACCAGCGCCCTCTGAATCGTGTTGCGCGTCGCCGCGCTTCCCTGCTTGTCGGAAACCGTACCGGCCATGGGAGGCCCCTTTCGCGCCGAGGATGATAAGGTATTAATCCGTATCTTAAGTCAAATAGGATTATATATCATTAACGCGAACCGAGAAAGGGGCTTTGGGAAACGACACCGAACCGTGGAGGAAGGGTGGAGGCGGACATCGGGCCACGGGCTTGCGCGGAAGGCGCGCACGCGTCGAGCTCCTTTCGAGCCGCCTCGGCCGCACTCCGCACGTTTCCCGCCATGCCCCGTCCACCTCTTCTCACGCGGAACGGCCCGCCCGGTTCTACCGGACGGGCCGTCGCTCGACACCGTGCGTCGCGCGCGCCTACACGGCGGCGTCGCCCTGCTCGCCAGTGCGGATGCGCACGACCTCGTCCACCGGGAAGATGAATATCTTGCCGTCCCCCACCTCGCCCGTGCGGGCGGTCGAGCGGATCAGCTCGACGAGGGAATCGACCTGCTCGTCATCGACGACCAGCTCGAACTTCACCTTGGGAATCATGTTCAGCATGACCTCGGTGCCGCGGTAGTACTCCTTCCAGCCGTGCTGGTTGCCGCAGCCTTGCACCTGAGAGATCGTCATGCCGTTGACCTTGACGGCGAACAGCGCGTCTTTCAGCGGCTCGAGCTTTTCCGGACGGACGATCGCGGTAATCTTCTTCATGGTCTCACTCCTCTCGCTTTATCTCAGTTTAGTCCAAGCCGACGTAAGCCGGGTACGCGCTCTCGCCGTGAGCCGCCACGTCGAGGCCGCGCGCCTCGTCCTCTTCGCTCACGCGCAGCTTGCCCTTGAAGCACAGCTTGACGACAAGGCCGATGACCACGTCGGCGACGCCCACGAACACGATGGTGACCAAGATGCCCAGGATCTGGCTGACCAGAAGCGACGGATCGCCCGTGTAGAGCAGGCCGCCGAAGTCGGTCCAAGACAGCTCGGGCACGCAGAACAGGCCGGTGAGGATGCCGCCCACGACGCCGCCCACGCAATGGCACCCGAACGCGTCGAGCGCGTCGTCGTAGCCGATCTTCTGCTTGCAGAAGGAAATGGCGAAGTAGCAGACGGGCGACACGACAAGGCCCATGACGATCGCGGCCCACGGCTCCACGAAGCCGGCGCCCGGCGTGATGACCACGAGACCGGCCACCAGACCCGTGGCGGCGCCGACGAGCGTGGGCTTGCCAACCTTCATGCGCTCGACGACCATCCAGGAAACCAGCGCAGCACCCGAAGCGACAACGGTGTTGACCAGCGCAAGCGCGGCGATGCCGTCAGCGGCGAACTCGGAGCCCGCGTTGAAGCCGAACCAACCGAACCACAGAAGGGCCGCGCCCAGAGCCACGAACGGCACGTTGTGAGGCCGGTAGTTCATCATGCCGAACCCGCGCCGCTTGCCCGCCAGGATGCACAGGATGAGGCCGGTCAGGCCGGAGCTGATGTGCACGACGTCGCCGCCGGCGAAGTCGAGCGCGCCGATCATGTCGCCCACCAGGCTGCCCTCGCCGCCCCACACCATGTGGGCGAGCGGCGGGTACACCACGATGGTCCAGATCGCCACGAACACGCAGATGGCGCCGAACTTGAAGCGCCCGGCCACCGCGCCCGTGATGATGGCCGTGGTGATCATGCAAAACGCCATCTGGAACACGACGTCGACGATTCCGGGATAAACCGCGTCTTCGGGGACTGCTTCCGCTTCAGCGAGCATGCCTTGCGTGGTGCCGAAGAGTCCAAGCTGATCGAAGCCCCCGAAGAAGGGGATCGAACCGTCTCCGCCGTAGGCGAACGACCACCCGCACACCGTCCACGTGATGCCGACGATGCCGAGAACCGCGAACACCATGATCATCGTGTTGACCACGTTCTTGCGGCGGCTCAACCCCCCGTAGAAGAACGCCAAGCCCGGCGTCATCAGCAGGACGAGCATCGCGCAAACGATCATGAACCCCGTCGAACCTGTGTCAAACATATGCATCTACCTCCTCTATCCAAGCTTCCCGTCAGGTGACGCATTCGATGATCGCATCGTTTCATCAGGTAATACGTAAAACTGCCCACTGTTAACGCGCTTGGAAACGCCTTTTAACAAACGGGAAGCACCGGCGTTACTGAACGGAAACATGGCCCGCAAGACGATCGCGCGAATCGTCCCGAGAGGTGGACGCGCGCGGTGCCGGTTGCGGTATAGTGGGAAGGCACGTGACAAAGGAAGGAGCATTGCATGACGATCGAGTTCGTTGCGGTCGAGACACCCGAGGACCGGCGGCGCCTGGCGGCGCTCGCCGACGAGATATGGCACGAGTACTGGCCCGCCCTCATCGGCGAGGCGCAAACCGACTACATGGTGGAGCAGTTCCAAAGCCTGGAGGCTATCGAGCGCGACATGGCCGAACACGGCTACGAGTACTGGTTCCTGCGCGCCGACGACGGGCGCATCGCAGGCTACACGGGCGGACGTTCCGAGCCCGAGACGAACCGCTTCTTCATCTCGAAGATATACCTGCTGGCCGAGGAGCGCGGGCACGGATTCGCCAGCCAGACCGTCCGCTTCTACGAGGACCTGTGCCGCGAGCGCGGGTTCGACGCAATGTATTTGACGGTGAACAAGCACAACGACCTGGGCGTGCGCGCCTACCGGGGCAAGGGGTTCGAAACCATCGATTCCGTGGAGACGGACATCGGGCGCGGCTTCATCATGGACGACTTCGTCATGGAAAAGCGCGTGAACTAGCCGGACAGCGTGCCTGTCCGCAGGCGACCTTCAAACCTTGGTTCAATCGCGTGGCTGCTCCGACCTGCGGCTTCGAGCGGTGTATCATCTTCAATATCGTTCGCGAAGAGAAGGAGAAGCCCATGGGAAAGTTCGTCATCAAGACGTCCGACACGGGATGCCATTTCGTGCTGAAGGCCGACAACGGCGAGATCATCGCCACGTCCCAGCACTACAAGTCGAAGGAATCCTGCAAGAAGGGCATCGAGAGCGTTAAGAAGAACGCGCCCGACGCCGAGGTCGTGGAGGAAGAGGCGTAGATCCCTCCTGCCATCTGCTGCGCAAGAAAGCCTCGGGTCGACATGACCCGAGGCTTTCTTTATGAAACACATTGCAGGTTGTTCGTAGGGGCGACCCGACAAGGCATCAGAAGAACGTCAGGAACAGATGCGTGAAGGCGAACGCGAGCAGGCCGCAGCCGGGAAACGTGAGCACCCAGGTGCCCACCATGCGGCCGGCCAGGCCCCACTTCACGTTGCGCAGGCTCTTCTCGGCTCCCACGCCCATGATGGCCGTGGTCTTCGTATGCGTGGTGGACACCGGCAGGCCCGTGAACGTGGCCAGGCCGATGCAGAAGCAGGCCGACAGGCACGCGGCGAAGCCCTGGTACTGCTCCATCTTCACCATGTCCATGCCCACCGACTTGATGATCTTCCTGCCGCCCACCGCCGTGCCCAGCGCCATGGTTGCCGATACGAGGATGATCAGCCAGAACGGAAACGTCACATCGCCGCCGGACTGCCCCGTCATGGCCAGCATGATACCCAGCATGCACAGCGACAGGAACTTCTGGCCGTCCTGCGCGCCGTGCAGCACGGCCACGCCGGCGCCGGAGACGATCTGCGCCCACTTGAAGAACGAGTTGGCCTTGACGCGGTCGGCTCCCCGGCAGAGCCGCTTGATCATGCGCGTGAACAGCCATCCCGTGCCGAAACCGAGCACCGTGGATATGACCAGGCCGTAAACGACCTTCATCCACTCGGCTCCGTTGACGCCGGCCAGCCCGCCCTGCAGGGCGATGGCGGCTCCGGTGATGCCTGCGATGAGCGAGTGGCTTTGCGACGTGGGAATGCCGAAGTACCAAGCCGTCACGCCCCACACGATGATGGCCACCATGGCCGCCGCCAACGCGATGAGCGCGGCGTGGTTGTCGCCGCCGAAGTCGACCATTTTGAAGATGGTGGCCGCCACGGCCGACGAGATCATGGTGATGGCCGCAAGGCCGACGAAGTTGCACACCGCAGCCATGGCTATGGCGGGCGTGGGCTTCATGGCCTTCGTGCCCACGACGGTGGCGATGGCGTTGGGGGCGTCGGTGGCCCCGTTCACCACCGTGGCGCCCAGCGTCAAGATGACGATGAGCGCGAGAACGGGATCGCTCGCGAACGCCGCAGCGAACGCGCCGAAATCAAAGCTCATGCGAACTCCCTCCCGCACAGGGAGCGCGAACCGGCGAGCACGTCCAACTCATCCCCTTACACGGCGTCGGCGACAAAGCATACGAATATTTGATAATAGGGGAGTTTTATCAAGACATTGCAAGGGAAAGATCAAGTTTGGGTAAAGTCGCTGAACGGTGGGGTTCGCGTTGCCGCCCGTAGGGGCGCTCTGGAGAGCGCCCCTACGGGCAACCGGGTAAGCAGACCACCGGGCACAAACGGGCACCCGAGCCGACGGACAGGCTACTATCCCAAGCGCTCCTCCACGGAATCCGCGATGCCCTGCGGGTCGAGCCCGAGGTCGCGCAGCAGCAGGTCGGCCTTGCCTTGGGGCACGAACACGTCGGGAACCCCCAGCGTGAGCGCAGGCACCGCGAGACCTTGGCGGGCAAGCTCGCCGAGCACGCCCTCCCCCGCACCCCCGGAGACCACGCCACCCTCCACGGTGACGACGAGCTTCGTCTGGGCGGCACGGGCGACGGCGTCGGCGTCGAGCGGTTTCGCCCAACGCATGTCCACGACGCGCGCCTCGACGCCGCGCTCGGCCAGCAGCTCCGCAGCCCCCAGCGCACGGCCCACCATGCGCCCGAACGCGAGGATGGCCACGTCGTCGCCTTCGCGCACCGTGCGCGACTTCCCCACTTCCAGCACTTCGGGGTTCTCGGGCAGGGGCACCCCTTCGGCCGCTCCGCGCGGATAGCGGATGGCGAACGGGCCGCCCAGCGCGAGCGCCGTGTGCAGGGCGTGCACGAGCTCGGCCTCGTTCGACGGCGCGAGCACGCGCATATGCGGCACCATGCGCGTGTACGCCAAGTCGAATATGCCGTGGTGCGTGGGGCCGTCCTCGCCCACGACGCCGGCGCGGTCGATGGCGAACACCACGTCGAGGTTCGGCAGCGCGTTGTTGACGACGAGCTGGTCGATGGCGCGCTGCAGGAACGTGGAGTAGATGGCCACGACGGGCTTCTTGCCGCCCACGGCCAGCCCCGAGGCCAGGCCCACGGCGTGCTCTTCGGCGATGCCCGCGTCGATGAAGCGGCTCGGGAACTCCTCGGCGAAGTCCGAAAGGCCCGTGCCGTCCTTCATGGCGGCCGTGATGGCCACGATGCGGTCGTCGGCGCGCGCCTCCTCGGCGAGCGCCTTGCCGAACACGCTCGTGTAAGACGGGGCGGTTGCGGGCTTCTTCTTCACTTCGCCCGTGGCGATGTCGTAGGGGGCGACGCCGTGGAACTTCTCGGGGTTGCGCACGGCAGGTTCGTAGCCGGCGCCCTTCTTCGTCACCACGTGCATGAGCACGGGAGCGTCGGCGGCCAGCACCAAGCCCAGCGTCTCCTTGATCGCGCCGATGTCGTGGCCGTCGATGGGAGCCGTGCACACGATGCCCAGCTGCTCGAATATCATAGTGCGCGGAAGCACGAACTGCTTCATCGACTCCTTCATGTTGCGCCCGAAGTTCGCGAGCGCCGTGCCGAGGGCGCCGCTGTTCTCCAGCTTCTCTTGCACGGAGTCGCGCGTCTGGCGGTACTGGGAGGAGGCGCGCATGTTGCCGAGGTGCTTCATGAGCGCGCCCACGTTGCGCGAGATGGACATCTCGTTGTCGTTGAGGATGATGACCATGGGCGTTTGCGCCTGGCCGATGTGGTTGAGCGCCTCGAACGCCATGCCGCCCGACAGGGCCGCGTCGCCGATGAGGGCCACGACTTTGTTGGCACCGCCGGAAAGGTCGCGCGCCTTCGCCAGGCCCAGCGCCACCGACAGCGAATCGGACGCATGGCCCGAAGGGTGCACGTCGTAGGGACTCTCGTCGGGCTTCGGGAAGCCGGAGAGGCCGCCGTAGGTGCGCAGCGTTTTGAACTCGTCGAGCCGTCCCGTCACGAGCTTGTGCGCATAGGACTGATGGCCCACGTCGAACACGAAGCGGTCGACAGGGCAATCGATCATGCTGTGCACCGCGAGGATGATCTCCACGGCGCCCAGCGACGAGGCCACGTGGCCGCCCGTCTCCGACGTCACGGTCACGATCTCCTCGCGAATCTCGCGAGCGAGGATGAAAAGCTCGTCGTCGTCCAGCAGCTTGAGATCGGCCGGCGACGAGATCATATCGAGAATGCGATGGTCCATGGTCACGCTCCCGTTTCGCTACGCCGTTGCCGGCTCGGGCGCCTCCGCGTCCGAGCCGGCGTTTGCGGCATCCGCCTCGGTTTCGGCATCCGCCTCGGTTTCGACCTCGCCGTCCTGCGCGTCGTCCAACTCGTTGCGGGCCTCGATGTTCTCCTCGAGCAGCTCGCTGGCACGCAGGCCCAGGCCCACGGCCTCCTCGTACAGGGAAAGCGCCTCGTCGAGGGGCATCTCCTCGGAGCCCACGGCGTCGACGATCTCGTCGAGGCGGGTTTTCACCTGGTCGAACGTCTCGTACGATTCGCGCGCCACGTCACGCTCCCTTCGGCGTTCCGAAGACCAGGGCCTCGGCAGGCGCGGGCGCGGCCTCGGGTTCCGCTGCAGCGGGCACCGCTGCGACGGTTTCGGCCGCCGCGCTTGGAGCCTCAAACGCTCCGGCGGCCTCTTCGGGCCCTTCGGGGGAGGCTGCGTCGCCAGGCACCCCGGCAGGGGTCGCGGGGATCCCGACCGCCTCGGCAGGAGCGGCCTTGCCGCCCGCGGGAGCGACGCCGGGCATCCCTTCCCCGTTGGCCGCCTCGGCTTCCAGTATCTTCGCGATGCGGCCCAGCACCCCGTTCACGAAGCGCGGCGACTCGTCCTCGCCGCCGAAATCCTTCGCCAGCTCCACGGCCTCGTTGATGGTGACGGACGTGGGCACGTCGGCCACGTACATCATCTCGTAGGCGGCCAGGCGCAGGATGGAGCGGTCGACGATGGGCATGCGGGTGAGCGCCCAGTTCTCCGACGTGGCGACCAGGTGCCTGTCGATGGCGGCGCGATGCGCCTCCACGCCGCGAACCAGCGTTTCGGCGTATTCGGGCAGCGGACCGTCCTCGGCCAGGTAGCGGCCCTCTTCGGCGATCTTGGTGGCGCCCTCGTCGGTTATCTCGCTCGTGTAGAGCAGCGCGAGCGCCGATCGGCGCGCACGCGTGCGTTCATGTCGTTTAGCAGCCATAAAAGTTCAGCAAACCTCCGGCTAACCGGCGAACTGGATGCCGTCGATGTACACGTCGACCGAGGACACCTGCGCGCCCACCTGGCTGGCGACCGCGTCGGCCACGGCCTGGCGCACGTTCGCGGCCAGATCGGGCAGCACGTAGCCGTAGTACACGTCGACGCGCACCGAGATGGCCAGCTTGTCGTCCTCGTCCACGGCGATGTCGATGCCCTGCGTGGACGGCTTGGAGCCGAACACGGAGCGCAGGCCGCCCGAAGCCGCCGAGCCGACCGAAGCCACGCCCTCGACCTCGTTGGTGGCAATGGACACGATGGTCTCGACGACGCCCGGCGCCAACGCCATGCCGTCAAGATTCAGTTCATTCATAGCACGTCTCCCATCTGGGTTTCGATGAAGTCGGTCGTCGCCTCGCCCGCGCAGAACACCGCATTGTCCAGCACGCGGCGATGGAACGAGATGGTGGTTTCGATGCCTTCGATGACGAACTCGTCGAGGGCGCGGCGCCCGCGCTGGAGCGCCTCTTCGCGATCCTGGCCGTACACCACGAGCTTCGCCACGAGCGAGTCGTAGTACGGCGAGATGCGCGAGCCCGTGCGCACGTAGCTCTCCACGCGCACGCCGGGGCCCGCCGGAGGATCGAACCTCGTGATGGTGCCGGGGCACGGACGGAAGGCGTGCGCCGGGTCCTCCGCGTTGATGCGGAACTCGATGGCGTGGCCGAACGGGGCGAACGGCGCGCGCGAGGCGCAGCTGATGGGCTCGCCGGAGGCGATGCGCAGCTGCTCTTTGATGATGTCGGTGCCGGTGATCTGCTCCGTTACCGGATGCTCCACCTGCACGCGCGTGTTCATCTCCATGAAGTAGAAGTTCCCGCGCTCGTCGAGCAGGAACTCGATGGTGCCGGCGTTCTTGTAGTTCACGGCGCGCACGGCCTTGATGGCGGCCACGCCCATGGCGCGGCGCAAATCCTCGGTGAGCGCCGGCGAGGGCGCCTCCTCGATGAGCTTCTGGTGGCGGCGCTGCACGGAGCAGTCGCGCTCGCAGAGCGCCAGATTGTTGCCGAAGTCGTCGGCCAGCACCTGTATCTCCACGTGGCGAGGACGCAGCACGAGCTTCTCCAGGTACACGCCGTCGTTTCCGAAGGCCGCGCCCGCCTCGTTGCGGGCCGCCTGGTACTGGGCCTCGAGGTCGGCCGGGTCGTGCACCTCGCGCATGCCCTTGCCGCCGCCGCCCGCCGTGGCCTTGATGAGCACGGGATAGCCCACGCTGTCGGCGAAGGCCTTGGCCTCGGCCGCCGTCTCGATGCAGCCGTCGGAACCGGGAACGGTGGGAACGCCGCAGCCCTTCATGGTCTCGCGCGCCATGCTCTTGTCGCCCATGCGCTCGATGCAGTCGGCGGAGGGCCCGATGAACACCAGGTCGTTCTCGACGCAGGCGCGGGCGAAGTCGGCGTTCTCGGCCAAGAAGCCGTAGCCGGGGTGGATGGCCTCGGCCCCGGCGTTCTTCGCCGCGGAGATGATGCTGGGTATGACCAGGTAGCTCTTGTTCGCCTGGGCGGGGCCGATGCACACGGCCTCGTCGGCGTACTGCACGGGATAGGTGTCGGCGTCCTCGGTCGAGTAGACCGCGACCGTCTTCACGCCCAGCTCGCGGCAGGCGCGCATGATGCGCAGCGCCACCTCGCCGCGATTGGCAACCAGTATCTTGCTAAACATTACGCCGTCTCCGGAGCCGGGGCCGGGGTTCCGTGGGGCTCGATGTAGAACAGGGGCGTGCCGAACTCGACGGGCGTGGCGTCCTCGAGGCACACCTCGCGCACCGTACCCATCTCCTCGGCCGTGATCTCGTTCATGAGCTTCATGGCCTCGACGATGCACAGCGTCTGGTTGGCGGCAACCTCGTCGCCCACCTTCACGAACGGCGGCTCGCCGGGAGCCGGGGCCTCGTAGAACGTGCCCACCATGGGAGCCGTGACGGCGTACCAGTTCGAGGGGCGCTCCACGCCGTCGTCGGCGGCGGCCGGCGCGTCGGCCACGGGGGCCGGGGCCACGGCGGCGACCGGCGCGGCGGCGGCAGCGGCCGCCATGGCGTCGGAGGACAACGTGCCCGGCATGCGCACGGCGATGCGCGTGCCCTCTTCCTCGACTACGATCTCGCCGACGCCGCTCTCCTCGGCGACGCGAACCAGCTCGCGAATCTGATTGATGTCCACGTAATCGTCCTCCTTGGTATGGCTCGACTCCTGCTCCATGAGGAAGTCGACCTTCTCGGATGTGCGGTGCTTGCTCAGGTACGTGCGGGCCTCGTTCGGGAAGAGGGCGTACATGAGCACGTCCTCCTCGCTCTTCGCGAGATCGCCGATCTCGTCTTCCACCTGCGAGTACGTGGTGGTTACGAGCGAGCCGGGCGCCACGTCGGGCGGCAGCATCTCGGAATTGCCCACGACCTTCGCCACAATGTCCTTGTCCATGCGACCCGGCGCCTTGCCGTAGTAGCCGCAGATGTAATCCTTCATCTCCTTGGACACGACGCTCCAGCGCTTGCCGGTGAGCACGTTGAACACGGCCTGCGTGCCCACGATCTGGGACATGGGCGTGACGAGCGGCGGGTAGCCCACCTCGGCGCGCACCTTCGGGATCTCCTGCATGACCTCGCCCAGGCGGTCGCCCGCGTTCTGGATCTCCAGCTGGGACACCAGGTTCGACATCATGCCGCCGGGCACCTGGTGCGAGTACACCTTCATGTGCGTGAGGGAGGACACGCCGCGCTTGTAGTGGCCGCGCTTGCGCACCTCTTCCCAGTACTCGGCGATCTCGAACAGCAGGTCCAGGTCGAGGCCCGTGTCGTAGCGGCTCTCCTGGAGGGCGGCCACGATCATCTCGACGGCCGGGTGCGAGTTGCCGAACGCGAGCGGCGCGTGGGCCGTGTCGGCGATGGCGGCGCCGGCCTCGGCGGCCTTGATGATGTTGGCGGGGGCCATGCCGCCCACGTAATGGCAGTGGATGTGCAGCGGCAGGCCGATCTCGGCGTTGAACGCCTTGACCATGCGCTCCGTGCGGTACGGGGTGAGCATGCCGGCCATGTCCTTGATGGCGATAGAATCGGCGCCCAGGTCCTTCATCTTCTGGCCGTAGTCCAGGTAGCTGTCGAGCGTGTGCACCGGCGACATGGTGTAGGAGATGGCGCCCTCGAAGTGGCCGCCGCATTCCTTGATGGCCTCGGCGTTGTCCACCACGTTGCGGATGTCGTTGAGGGCGTCGAACACGCGGAACACGTGCACGCCGTTGCGCTTGGCCGCCTTGATGAAGCGGTTGCAGATCTCGCGCGAGTAATGCTTGTACCCCACCAGGTTCTGGCCGCGGGACAGCATGGCGAGCGGCGTGTTCGGCGTGTTGGCCTTGATAGATCGCAGACGCTCCCACGGGTTCTCGTCGAGGAAGCGCAGGCACGTGTCGAACGTCGCACCGCCCCACGCCTCGATGGCCCAGTACCCGACCCGGTCCATTTTCGGCAGGATCGGCAGCATGTCCCCGATCTGCATGCGCGTGGCCCACAGGCTCTGCTGGCCGTCGCGGATCGTGGTATCCATGATTTGAAGTCTCGGCATGAACTCACACCCCCTTCGATTTGCAGTTAGTCAAAGATCGAATAACCGATTATAGAGGAAGGGTGGCTCAAGGGGGAGTTTGGGCGGGAAATTCACCGGCAAGCAACAGAATCGCGGGGTGGGAGGATGTTGTGCACCGCGCCCGAAGGGAACGGCTGGGCGCTAGCGGGGCGTCGTGAGCAGGTCTTGCGCGCATGTTCGGCGAGAATGTGCGGGTGCTGAGCGATAGGCATGCGAAATTGTAGGGCGAACGACGGGGGCTTGAGACGAATGCCCTGCCGCCCCTATACCTCTGCAAGCAACTTCGGCAGCTCGTCGATGGTCCGGCAAACGCAATCGGGGCCTTCGGCTTCCAACACCGCCTCCGGGAACATACCCCATAGCGCCGCCACGGTCGTGCAGCCGGCCCCGTTCCCGGCTTGGATGTCGAAGGGGCTGTCGCCCACGTAGAGGCATTCCTCGGGTCGCAGCCCGAGCAGGTCGCAACCGTGAGCCACCGGGCCGGGATCCGGTTTGTGAGTAGGCCAGTCGTCGGAACCTACGAGGAAGTCGAAACTGCGATCCAGCCCGAACACGGCCAGGCCGCGCAGAGCGGCCTCGTGGCGCTTCGAAGTCACCACGCCCAAATCCAGTCCCCTGCCCCGCAGCTCGGCGAGCACGTCGGCGACGCCGGGGAAAATGCGGATGAGATCGTCGTGAACCCGCTCGTTGTACGTGCGGTACGTGCCGAGCAACTCGTCGTGCACCGCCTGGTCGTCCGTAAAATCCCACATCTGGACGGTAAGCGGCTGGCCCACCTTCGCCATGAGCAGCTCGTCGGGGATGCTCTTCCCCAGCACCGCCTCCACCGCATGGCGGAACGACACCAAGATCAAACGCTCGGTGTCGAGCAGGGTGCCGTCCAGATCGAAGAGAACCCCGCGCGTGCCCGCGAGAGAATCCTCAGACGAGCATGCAGAAAACGGTGACGCGGCCTCCACGGCCGCGTCACCGCCGAACTCGACGCTCATCAGGCGAACAGCTCGCCGAACAGGTCGGCCTCGGAGCCCCAAACCTTCGTGTTTCGCTGCGTGAACGCAATGGCCTCGGTGAGCGCCGTGAGCGAGATATCGCGGCGTGCGCCCGTCTTGCGATGCTTGATCTCCACTTTGCCTTCGGCAAGCCCACGCTTGCCCACCACGACCTGCAACGGCCAACCCACCAGGTCGGCGTCGGCGAACTTCACGCCGGCGCGCTCGCTACGATCGTCGATGACGACCTCCAAGCCGAGCTTGGCCAAATCGATTGCCAGCTTCTCGGCCGCCGGCTGCACCTCGTCGTCGCCCACGGTGAGCGGCAGCACGCACACGTGCGCCGGCGCCACCGAGAAGGGCCACGCGATGCCGTTCTCGTCGTTGTGCTGCTCCACGATGGCGGCCATGGTGCGCGAGATGCCCACGCCGTAGCAGCCCATGAGGAACGGCTGCTCGCTGCCGTCCTCGGCCATGAACGTGGCGCCCATGGCCTTCGAGTACTTGTCGCCCAGCTGGAACACCTGCGACACCTCGATGCCGCGCGCGCCCTCGAGCGGCAGCCCGCATTTCGGACAGCTGTCGCCGGGCTTCACGATGCAGAGGTCGGCCCATTCGTCCACCTTGAAATCGACGCCCAGCTGCGCGCCCACGTAGTGGTAGCCGTCCTCGTTCGCGCCCACGACCCACTTCGGCACGGCCTGCAGGCTGCGGGCCGCAATGACGTGCGCGCTCTCCGGCAGGCCGACCGGGCCCATGGAGCCTTTGTGCAAGCCGAACGCCTCCATGTCCTCGTCGGTGAGCAGCGTGAAGCCGCCGGCCGCACGTTCCGCCTTGAGCTCGTTGAGCTCGTGGTCGCCGGGGATGAACATGACCACGAGGTCGCCCGCATCGTTCTTGCCCGACAGCGCCTTCACGGTGGACGACTCGGGAATGTCCAGGAACGCCGCCAGCTCGGCGATGGTGTGCACGCCCGGCGTGGCCACCTTCTCCATGGCCGGCACGTCGTAGACGGTCGGGCGCGCCAGGCAGTCGCCCGCCTCGGCGTTGGCCGCGTACCCGCAGGTGCAGTGCACGAGCTCGGCCTCGCCTGCATCGGCAAGCGCCATGAACTCGCAGGTCACGCTGCCGCCGATCTGACCGGAATCGGCCTCGACGGGACGGTAGTCCATGTCCATGCGGTCGCAGATGCGCCCGTAGGCCTCGCTCATCTCGTCGTAGGTCTTCTGCAGCGACTCTTGGCTGGCATGGAAGCTGTAGGCGTCCTTCATGATGAACTCGCGGCTGCGCAGAAGCCCGAAGCGCGGACGGATCTCGTCGCGGAACTTCACCTGAATCTGATAGAGGGAAAGCGGCAGCTCCTTGTACGAGCGCAGCTCGTTGCGCACGAGCGCGGTGATGAGTTCCTCATGGGTGGGCCCGAGGCAGAACTCGCGGTCGTGGCGGTCGACCAGGCGCATGAGCTCCGGGCCGTAGTCGTCCCAGCGGCCGCTCTCGTGCCAGAGCTCGCCCGGCTGCAGCGCCGGCATCATGATCTCCTGCGCGCCGATGGCGTTCATCTCCTCGCGCACGATGCGCTCCACCTTGGACAGCACGCGCTTGCCCAAAGGCAGGAACGTGTACACGCCCGAAGCCGTCTTGCGGATCATGCCCGCGCGCAGCAGCAGCTTGTGGCTGGCGATCTCCGCGTCGGTGGGATCCTCCTTGAGCGTGGGCACGTACAGCTCGCTCATGCGCATGATATTCGCGTTCGTCATAATCTTCCTATCTCCTCCATCAAAGCGTCCACAATGTCGTTCTCCTCCACCTTGCGGACGACGTTACCATGGGAAAAAACCACGCCCGACCCTGCTCCGCACGCCACGCCGATGTCGGCGTCGGCGGCCTCGCCCGGTCCGTTCACCACGCACCCCATGACGGCCACCTTGAGCGGCTTGTCCAGGTTCGCGATACGCTCCTCCACCTGCCGCGCCAGCCCGATGAGGTCCACCTGGCAGCGCCCGCATGTGGGACAGCTGATGAGCTCCGGCGAGCGTCTGCGCAGGTCGAGCGCTGCGAGCAGCGTCCAGCAGGCACGAACCTCCTGCACGGGATCGTCGGTGAGCGAGATGCGCAGCGTGTCGCCGATACCCTCTTCCAGCAAAATGCCCAAGCCGCAGGCCGACTTGATGACGCCTTGGAACGTGGTGCCGGCCTCCGTGACGCCGATGTGCAGCGGCACGTGGGGAAGCTCGCGAGTGAGCTGGCGATACGTGGCCACCGTGGCCATGACGTCGTGCGCCTTCGCGCTGACCACCAAATCGGAAAAGCCGCGCCCCTCGCAGTACCGCACGTAGTCGGCCGCCGAGCGCGCCAGCTTCTGCGCCAGCGTCAGATCGTCGCGCGCGGCCAGCTCGGCGTCGAGCGAGCCGGCGTTCACGCCGATGCGGATGGGAATGCCGGCCTCCCCCGCCGCATCGAGCACGGCTTGCGTTTTGGCCAGCCCCCCGATGTTGCCGGGATTGATGCGCAGCTTCGCCGCCCCGCGCCGCGCCGCCTCCACCGCGATGTCCGCCGAGAAGTGGATGTCGGCCACCACCGGCAACGGCGACTGGGCGCACACGGCTTCGAAGGCGTCCAGGCACGCGTGCCGCGGAATGGCCATGCGCACGATCTCGCAGCCGACGGCGGCCAGCGCCTCGATCTGCGCGAGGTTCGCCGCCACGTCGTCGGCCGGGGCGTTCAGCATGGACTGCACGACGACGGGCGCGCCGCCGCCGAGCGGCACGTCGCCCACCATGACCCGCCGGGTCGCCTCGTTCGGCTTTGCTGTGCAGGACATACGCCTCTCCCATCCCACGCGCTTGATCGCATGTCGGGATATTGTACCGCCGAAAGGCCCTCGCCCGACCCCCTTTCACGAAGTCTTCCGCAAAAACCGTGCAGGGAGCGAAGAACGAGGGCGATGAGAGGGCTGCTTGAGAGAGAAGGCCCGGGTTGGCTGTAGGGGCGCTCTCCAGAGCGCCCGTTCGCGCGCAAGCGCGAAACAACCGCGCAGGTGAACGGCGAGCGAGCGAAGCGACGCCTGCCATGCGGCCGCAGGCCGCATAACGGACGCCCAGGTTGGCGTAGTAAGTCAGCGAGAGGCCCCCTCGCAGCGTCGAGCAGTTCCGGCGGCCGTCAGGCCGACGGAACCCGAAGGGGCTTCGCAGCGTCGAGTCGTTCCGCGGGCCGTAGGCCCGCGGAACCTACCAGTTTCCGAACACGAAACGCTGGATGTCCTGGTTCGCCATGATCAGGAAGAACCCGAGGAACAGCAGCATGCCGGCCGCCGAGATGTAGTTGAGCGCCCTCGTGGACACGATGCGCCGCGAGATCTTCTGGAACACCTCCACCACGAAGCGGCCGCCGTCGAGCGGCGGGATGGGAAGCAGGTTCATGATGCCGAGCGAAACGGAGATCATGGCCGTGAAGCTCAAGATGCCCATGAGCCCCATGTCGACCGCGTCCTTGGACATGACGGCAATGCCGATGATCGACGTGGAGTTCGACACGGTGTTGGCGGCCGTCGCCGGATTGAACAGGCTGACCACCAGCTGAACCACCTGGCCTATATAGGAGAAGCCCGCTTGCACCGATTGCAGCGGCGACATGACCGCATGATAGAAGATACCCGTGTTCGGGCTCTGCACCTCATAGCCGATAACGGAGAACATGACCACGAACAGCAGCATCGCGAACAGCAGGTTCACGAACACGCCGGCCACGAGGATGACCGAGCGCTTCCAAAACGGCAGCGCCCGGTACTGCTGCCGATACTCGTTCTCGAACAGCGTATGGGCGTCGGCCACGGGGCGCGCCTCGCCAAGCGCGTAGGTCGGCGGCGTCGGCTGCAACGCCGCCTCGGCGGCCCGCACCTGCTTCTTCGTGGGGCGAACCTCGGCGGCGCGGTACGTGTTGTACTGGTCCTTCTTCGTGGGGCCCTTGACGCTGCCCCACTCCACCAGCTCCTCGAGGGCATCGTAGGCCTCGTCGTCGGAAATGCCGCAGTCGCGCGCGACGTCCTCCATATTGGCAGTGCCGCGGCGGTACAGCGCGGCGAGCACCTGCTCCAGATGCGGGCTCATCTCGCCCGCCTCCATGCCGCACACCTTCGCGTACCCGCCGAGCGGCACGGCCGTCACGCCGAAGCGCGTGCCGCCTTTGGTGAAGCCGATGCTGGGGCCGGGAAGGCCCAGCATGAACTCCGTCACCCGCACGCCGAACGCACGCGACGCCAGATAGTGCCCGCCCTCGTGGATGAACACGAGGAAGCCGAGCAGGATCGTGGCGTATACGATCATCAAAACTATATCCATGAACTCGAATCCTTTCGGGAACGAGGCGAAAGCCCGCAACGCGCAACCACTGCGCGTGCGCCCATTATAGGAAACGGAAGGCCCCGCAGGCCAGGGTACGGGAAAAACCTACAAGCGCTGTGGAAAACGTACACGAGTACGGAATAAAGGAGGGGCAGAGCGGAGGCCGACGATCGAAGGAGGCGCGCGAAAGAAGTTGACGGAAAAAGCGGGAGATGGCGCGCAACGAAAGCAAGGCGGCCGTCGCCGCAGCCGGTCTAGCGCACTTTGAGGCTGGCGAAGATGTCGTCCCAGAACGCCGGATCGGCGTCGTACTCGTAATCATGGTAGCCGCAAACCGCGAAACCGACGGTATCCCGACCCGCCTCGACGAAGTACATCTTGGATATCCCTGTGGCGCCCTCGCGCGCGCTGGACTCGCTGAAAATGAAGGCGCGACTCCCGTTCAACACGATGGGCTCGGGCCCGGAGTAAACGACGTTTCGATAGTGCTCTGCCAAGCCCCCGAATATCTGGGCCGTCGATTCCGATTCCCTGGCCTTTTCCTCCAGCATCGCGGCACGTGCAGGAGCCTGCTCTTGCGCCTTCTCGGCGTATCCCAGCAGATCGTCGAAGGCTATGCCCGAGATCTCCCCCAGCAAGAACCCATGCGAGAAATCGTCATCGCCCACCAGCGTCTGCGAAACCACGACCTCCTTGCCGAACAGATCCGTCGTCCTCGGCTCCAGCTCGTCGATCTCCCACAGGGTGTCGGGGTAGCCCAGGGAGGTACGGCCCACCGTCACCTTATGGGGGAAGTTGACTGCGCCGTCGACCACATGAACGAGCGGCGGGTTCTCCGTCGAGGGCGGCGCGGAGGAGCACCCCGTTGCCAAGAGGCACCCGCCGAGCGTCGAAAGCACGAGGGCGCAAAATGCCGCCCGAACAAAGCCGGGCCGCATCGCCCGCCCATACGTCGCATCCATCTCGAACCTCCTCGCCTTCGAACCCCGATCGGCCGGCTCTCGCTCCTAACGCCTCGCGATCCACGCGCGCGCTTCGGCGCGGGCCCAGGCGTCAACGGCCTCCAGTTGGTCGAGGCTCTCCACGCGCTGCACGTCATGCGCATCCATGACGGCCTCGACGCACTCCGCGATGCCCAAGTACGTGCCCTGCTCGGCCAAGAACGCGGCCACGGCCACCTCGTTCGCGGCGTTCATGGCGCAAGGCAGCGTGCCGCCCCGCTCGCCGGCCGCGCGCGCGAGCGCGAGGCAGCGGAACGTGTCGGTGTCGGGTGCGGCGAACTCGAGCGAGCCCAGCTTCGTGAAATCGAGCGGCTCCACCGGCGCGTCCCAGCGCGCGGGATACGACAGCGCGAACTGGATGGGGATGCGCATGTCGGTGGTGCCCAGGTGCGCCTTCACGCTGCCGTCGGCGAACTCCACCATGGAGTGGATGGCGCTCTGCGGCTGCACCACCACGCTGATGCGGTCGTAGGACATGGCGAACAGGTGGTGCGCCTCGATGACCTCCAGACCCTTGTTCATGAGCGTGGACGAGTCGATGGATATCTTCGCGCCCATGTTCCACGTGGGGTGCGCGAGCGCCTGAGCGGGCGTGATGCCGCCCAACTCGTCGCGCGTGCGCCCGCGGAACGGGCCGCCCGAAGCCGTCACCCACAGCCGCGCCACCTCGCGCGCGTCCTCGCCCAGCAGGCACTGGTAGATGGCGCCGTGCTCGGAATCGATGGGCATGAGCGCGCCGGCCGGCCCCGTGGCGGGCGCCGTGCCGTCCGCGCGCCGCCGCGCGTCCACGGCGGCCGCGAGCGGCATGATGAGGTCGCCACCCACGACGAGCGACTCCTTGTTGGCGAGCGCCAGCACCTTGCCCGCGCGCAGCGTCTCGTAGCTCGCGCGCAGCCCGGCCGCGCCCACGAGCGCGTTCACCACGATGTCGGCCTCGGGCAGGCGCGCCAGATCCACCACGGCATCGGCGCCGAAGCCGAGCGAGCCCTCGCCGCGCTGCGCCATGGCCTGGGAAAGCGACGACGGCGCGGCGCTCTCCGTGCCGCCGCGCGCCTGCTCGAGCAGCTCGTCGGCCACCGGCTCGCCCGCCAGCCGCTCGTCGCCCACCGCCAGATGGCGCACGCCGAACTCCCGCGCCTGGGCCAGCAGCTCCCCCGCCCGCGTGCCCGCAGCCAAGCCCACGACCTCCAGCTCGTCCGCGTGCCGCCGCGCCACGTCCAACGTCTGCGTGCCGATGGACCCGGTAGACCCCAGAACCACGATGCGCTTCATGCGCGCCTCCTAGAGAAACGGAATGGGAAACGGTATGCAGTTAAAGCCCACCAGCAAGATGGCCGAGGTCACGGCCACGAGGAACAGCGAGTCGCACCGGTCGAGCAGCCCGCCGTGCCCCGGCATGATGGTGCCGGAGTCCTTGAACCCCGAATTGCGCTTGATGCGGCTCTCGGCCAAATCCCCCAGCACGCCCATCAATCCGCTTATCAGGCCGAACGCCAGCGCTTGGAACACGCTCATCGTCACGCCGGGAATGAACGACATGCCCCACCAGAACAGCATGGAGGCCACGAGGCCGGCCAGGAAGCCCTCCCAGCTCTTCTTCGGCGACGTGCGCGGGGCCAGCTTGTGCTTCCCGAACTTGCTCCCCACCAGATACGCGAACGAGTCGTTCGCCCACACGCTCAGGAAGATGCCCAGCACGAGCACCCCGCCCCACGGCTCGGGCAGCGCGCTGCGCACCACCACGATGCCGGACAGCAAAAGCCCCGTGTACGCGGCGCCGAAGAAGCTCACACCCACGTCGGGCACGCGCGCCCGCATCCAGAACACGTACCACACGATCAGCGCCAGCAGCAGCGCCAGACTCACGTACAGCGCCCCGTTCAAACCGAGGAAGAACACGCTCACGGGATACAGCATGGCCGCGATGATGCCCAGCATCTCGTTGGGCAGCTTCGCGTCGGATCGCAGCATGTAGTAGAACTCGCCGGCCGAGATGCCGGCCGTAGCCACCAGCAACGCGAGCGTGGTCCACTCGCTCGCCAGCACGCAGATCACGGAAACGGCGATGTAGATGAAGCCCGTGCGGAACCGCACCTGCAGGTTCGTGGGGTTCTTCAGCTTCTTGGGCGTCTTCTCCTGCGCGAAATTCTTGAGCTTCTCCTTGCGCGTGCGCTCGTCGGCCGCGATCTTGGCCTCGAGGTCGACGTCGGGCCGCCCCGCCACCTACTTCACCGCCCCGAACCGCCGGTCGCGTCCCTGAAACTCCAGCAGGGCGCGCAGAAACTCGTAGCGGTCGAAATCGGGCCACAGCACGTCGGTGCACACGAACTCGGAGTACGCGATCTGCCACAGCAGGAAGTTCGACACGCGCATCTCGCCGCTCGTGCGGATAAGCAGATCGGGATCGGGGATGTCCGCCGTGTAGAGGTGCCGGGCGAACGCCTCCTCCGTCAGGGGCTCGGGGGCACGTCCTGCGCGCACGGCCTCGTGGGCGTCGCGCATGAACGAGTTCATGGCGTCCATCAGCTCCACGCGGCCGCCGTAGTTCACGGCCACCACGAGCGTCATGCCGTCGTTGCCCTTCGTCTTCTCCCACGCCTTGGCAAACGCGTCGCGCGTCTTCTTCGGCAGCTCGTCGGTGCGCCCGATGGTCATGACGCGCACGCCTTCTTCGTGCAGCCCGTCGACCTCGGCCAGCATGGTGGTGGCGAACAGGTTCATGAGGCCGATGACTTCGTCCTGGGGCCGCTTCCAGTTCTCCGACGAGAACGAGTAGATGGTGAGGTAGCGCACGCCCACGTCGGACGCGCAGCGGATGGTCTCGCGCACCGCCTCGATACCGGCCTTGTGACCGAACAGGCGGTTCTTCCCCCGCTCCTTCGCCCAGCGCCCGTTGCCGTCCATGATGACGGCCACGTGCTCCGGCACCGAGGCAGGGTCGAGCCTCGCGGGATCGAGATCCGCCGGCGGGTTCGGGAATATGTAGTCGAGCGGTTTGTTCATGTGCGGCACGTTTCGGACGAAAGGGGACAGAAGCGCGATTCGTAGGGGCGATCTCCAGATCGCCCGTTCGCGCGCCAGCGCGAAAACACGAACCGCAGCTGCTTTTCCGGCTTCGCCGGAACGGGCGATCTGGAGATCGCCCCTACGGGGTCAACCTGCGAGGTTTCCCCCGCAGTTAGATTTCCATCACTTCCGCTTCCTTCTTCTTGAAGGCCTCGTCCACCTGGGCCACGTACTTGTCGGTGAGCTTCTGCACCTCGGCCTGGGCGCGGCGCTCGTCGTCCTCGGGGAGGTTGTCCTCTTTGACGGAGCGCTCGATGGCGGCGTTGGCGTCCTGACGAGCCTTGCGCACGGCCACGCGGGCCTCTTCGGCGTAGTTCTTGCACTGCTTCACCAGCTCGCGACGGCGCTCCTCGGTGAGCGAGGGGAACGGCAGGCGGATGCACGAGCCGTCGTTCGACGGCGTGACGCCCAGGTCGCTCTCCATGATGGCATGCTCGATGGCGCCCAGAACGCCCTTGTCCCACGGCTCGATGACCAGCATGTGCGCATCGGGCGTCTTGATGCCGGCCATCTGGTTCACCGGCGTGGGCACGCCGTAGTAATCGACCTTGATGCGGTCGAGCAGCATGGCGTTGGCCCGTCCCGTGCGCACCGAGCCGAACGCGTCGCCCAGCGACGCGAGCGCCTTCTCCATACGCTCCTCGGCCTGCAGCATAATATCGTCAACCATAGCGGCTCCTTTCACCCAACTCCCTGCGGTGCGGCGCTGCGCACCGATCGTCCGCGCCGGAGCGCGGATGCGTGTCTATTCTACCGTGGTTCCCACGCTTTCGCCCTTCAAAGCGCGCGAAATGTTGCCTTCGACCGTCAGGTCGAACACGATCATGGGCATGTTGTTGTCCATGCACAGCGACGTGGCCGTGGAATCCATGACGTTCAACCCGCGCGAGAGCACGTCCATGTAGCTGATGCGGTCGAAGCGCTTCGCGTCCGGGTTCTTGGAGGGGTCGCTGTCGTAGACGCCGTCCACCTTCGTGGCCTTCATGAGGCAGTCCACATCGAGCTCGCAGGCGCGCAACGCGGCCGTGGTGTCGGTGGTGAAGTAGGGGTTGCCCGTGCCGGCGGCCAGGATGACCACACGGCCCTTCTCCAAGTGGCGCACGGCACGGCGGCGGATGTAGGGCTCGGACACCTCCTGCATGGTGATGGCGCTCTGCACGCGGGAGAAGATGCCGTGGCGCTCGAAGGCGTCCTGCAGCGCCAGCGCGTTCATGACCGTGGCCAGCATGCCGATGTAGTCGGCCTGCGCGCGGTCCATGCCCTCGGCAGAACCGGCCAGGCCGCGGAAGATGTTGCCGCCGCCCACGACCACGGCCACCTCCACCTCGTCCTCAACGATGTCGGCGATCTCGTCGGCCAGCGCGTCGACCACTTTCGGGTCGATGCCGTAGCCGACGTCGCCCGCCAGCGCCTCGCCCGAGAGCTTCAGCAGCACGCGTGGGTACGCGTAGCCGCGCTCGCGCACGCGCGCCCACTTCTCAAGCTCCTCGACGTTCTCTTCCGCCTTGGCCCTTTCATCCGCCATGAATCCAACCCCTTCGACGACCGTTCTGTGTGCATACGTTGGGCCAATCTTACCCGAAAAAGAACGGGGCCGTGCAATTTGCAGGGCCTTTTTCAGGCATTTCACGCAATGAGCAAACGGGAAAAGGCCCAGAGCGAAGCAACCCCCTCGGCGAAACCGAGGGGGTTGCAAGGGCAGGTTGCCGTGAAGAGCCGGCCGGAGGGCTATGCCGCGTTCTGGTTGGAGCCGCTGCCGCCGCCGAGCAGGCGCTCGAGCATGGAGGACGACGAGCTGTTCTGCTGCGTGGCGCCCTGGGAGCTGTCGTCAGAGCCCAGCGTGACCTCGATCTGCTTCGTCTCGCCGTTGCGGTTCACTTCCAGCGTGACCTTGTCGCCGGGGTTCTTCGCGCGGATGTCCAGCATAAGGTCGCTCGCGGACTCCACGTTGCTCCCGTCGAACTTGGTGATGATGTCGCCTTGCTCGATGCCCGCTTCGGCCGCGCCGGAGCCGCTGTACACGTTGGCCACGTAGGCGCCGCTGTCGACGGACAGGCCGTAGCGCTGGGCGTTCTGCGCGTTCACGTTGGACAGGGACACACCGAGCTGCGCGTGGGTGGGCGTCTTGCCGTCGATGATCTGCTGGGCGATGTTCACCGCGTAGTTCACCGGGATGGCGAAGCCGACGCCGGAGTAGTTGCCCGAGTACGACGTGATGAGCGTGTTGATGCCGATGAGCTTGCCGTCGGAGTCGACGAGCGCGCCGCCCGAGTTGCCGGGGTTGATGGCGGCGTCGGTCTGGATCATGTTGGCGTAGATGGTGGTCGTGCCCGAGCCGCCTTGCTGGGCCGAGCTGGAGCCGTCCATGATCTGGGAGCGGCTCGTGGCCGACACGATGCCGGTGGCGACGGACTGCTCGAGGCCGAACGGGCTGCCGATGGTCATGACCCACTCGCCGATGATGAGGTTGTCGGAATCGCCGATCTCGATGGGCTTGAGGTCGCTCGCGTCCTTGGCCTTCACCACGGCCAGGTCGGAGCTGGGATCGGTGCCCACGACCTCGGCGTCGTACTGCTCGCCTTCGATGGTCACCTTAAGCGCGTCGGCGCCTTCCACCACGTGGTTGTTCGTGATGATGTAGCCGTCCTTCGTCAACACGACGCCGCTGCCGAGCGACGACTGCGTGAGCGTGCCCGACCCGCTGTTGGACGAGCCGTAGCCGTATCCGTACATGCCGGCCGACTGGTTCGTGTACACGTCGATGGCTACGACGGAAGGCAGCGACTTCTTCGCCACGGCCTCGGGCAGCGTGAGGTCTTCGTCGTTCGCGTTGACGGAGCCGCCGTCCGTGGAGCCGATGACGGTCTGGGAACCGCCGTTCGAGGATGAGCCGTTCGCGGCCTGCCAGATGCCGAACCCGCCGAGGCCGATGACGCAGGCGAGCGCCGCGCCCGCGAAGGCGAGCAAGAACGTGCGCAAGCCGTGCGACTTCTTCTCGACGGCGACTTGGCCGGGCGTGTGCTGCGGCTGATAGGCCTGTTGGTAGGGCTGCTGGTAATAGGGCTGCTGGCCCGTCTGGGCGGCATGCTGGGCATGCTCGTCGCCCGGCTTCGGCGGAACGGATCCGCCGGCGGGGGTGTTTCCGTGCATATCGGTCATGTGGTTCACACTCCTTGGGTATCGTGGTGGTCGATGATCGCCATACTCAGTAGATGATGGCGCTACCATAGCACGTGAGTAGTTGATCAGGCATCCTTTGACGCAAATGTCATCTTCGCGTCATGGAATTACACCGTTTGGTGTACTGGGCGTACACCGGCTGGATGAAGCCGTGCGAAAAGAAAACCCAGAACATGAGGACACCGACCGCACCAGAGCAACATACATACTTTCTCGTATTCAATAACCCGATATAAGCGTCAATTCATGATAATATACGAAATAGATGATGGAGAAAGACGCCTTTTCAAGGCTTGGACCACGAAAGATTGGGCAACGATGAAAGTGACCTCTTTGACCCTCAAACTCCTTCTCATTTCCCTGCTCGCCCTTGGTTTTTCACCTGCGCTCGCAAGCTGCTCGAGTTCGAACACCGTTTCGAGCGCCCCTACTGCAAGGGAATCCGGATCGGATACGCCTGGCGTGAGTAAGAAGACAGAAGACCAGCAAACGATTTCGCCGAGGGAGCAACTCGTATCGAAGAAGCTCCGCTATTCCGACCAATCGAATTCCCCTTCGACAACCTTTTATGCCTATGACGAAAACAATCAAATCGTTTCCGAGGAAACCAGCACTGCGTTTCAGCAATGGGAATATGATCTGGATGGCCGCGTTCTCTCTTGGTCGTCGGCCAAGTCAAAAGACGAACCTGTGGATGAAGCGAAATATTATCTTTACGATGACTCCGGCTACCTTGCCGAGAAAATACAGGAGGGAGCCGAACTAGCGTGGATTGGGTGGACGCCTGCCATGATGCAGTATTCCCATCGCACGACGTTCGAATACGACAAGCCTTCCGACGTACTCACCATCACAGGCTACGGAGCCGAAGGCCAATTGGTGGGAACCGCAAAAACGTACTACGACGGAGGACGCGAATGGAATGGACTCTCCGTCGATTTTGACGCAGGGGATAGCCCTGCACGCATAGAAGTATTCGACCCCAGCGGATCATTGGCATTTCAACGCACCCGTCAATACAATGATTCCGGCAATCTCATAGAACTTACCGACTACTTCGTCCAAAGTGAAAGCACTATAGATACGACGTTTTGCTACGACAGCTCGGGCAATTGCACAAGCAAATATCAATCGTATTCCAACGACGGTCCCATCTTGACGAAAATGACCGGGACTTACACTGCCGACGGTAAGCCTCTGCAAATCATGACATTAACAAAGGTGGACGGTGAAACAGATCAGTCGCTGGACATCCAAACATTCGCCTACGATAGTTTGGGGAGACTCGCTTCAGAGATCAAATCAAGCGGATATTTGAACTCCTTCGATCCTCGATTTACATACGAAACGTATGAGTACGTTGAAAACAGCAAGTCCGCGGAAGCACCCGCTCTGCCCGATTTCTTCCAAAACCTGAAAAACAAATTCGCCATTGGAAAATGGGAAACCGTAGATATGCAAAACGGAGAACCGCTCGTATCGATTGAGCTATTTGAGGACGGCACGGGAACGTTCAACGGAATCTTGGGCACATGGGAAAACGGGGGATCTGAATGCCTAACCTGCACGATAGAAAACAGGGTTCAATACATCATTTCCTTCAACGGAAATTCCCCAACAATATCGGGCTCGGCATCTGAGGGCGTACCCATAGTAGCATCCAGCCTCCAAAGAGAACTCGACGAAGAGGGCTATCCCCTCATCGCTTTTTAATCGTCTCATTCTCTAAAAGATGACTTATATCATCATGAGTATCTCAATCACCCGCGCATGCGCATTCGACCCTTTTTAATGGGAAGCACCTTCGCTGGTACGTACACGACGGCACGATATAAGTGAGAAACAATAAAAAGGAACAGGAAAAATCAAGCTCAAGTGAACTAAGTATCGAGAGGGAACGGAAGGAGAAACCAATGAAATTGCTTCGTACGGTACTCGCCATCGCCATAAGCGTGAGCATGGGGCTTTTGTCTGGTTGCAGCAACGGTGACGCAAGCAAAGAAACGAGCTACCCTTCGAATCAAGCCGACGAAAATCGACACAACGAGAGCGACTTTGTTCCCGAGGTCACGGACGGCTCGATCTCTCTCGACGAAGCCAGCTATTCCGGCCCCCATACGTACATCGTAAAAAATGGTAGGTGCTATAAGGGATTCACGAGCTTCGCGCTATTCGAAGATCATGGACACATGGGACTCGTATACGAGGACGGAAGCTTGAGCAAAGACACATATGGCTTCGACGTTGGCAACAGCGGCGACGAAACCTTGCTTACCGTCGACCGCAATAACGGCGACGGAATTATCTACACCTCTTCAGAGTTTTGTATGTATCCCGTCGTAGATTACGGTTATTGCCTCGGTTACGAACCAATAGACTTCGATGAGGTAAACGGAATCGAAGTGAACGGGGATTATGACGCCACGGCAAAGGCTCTTGCCCAAACAGGTGTGTCTCTGAGAAAAAACTGGGTGACCAAGAGTCAAACGCTTCAATTCGGTCGCTACGTTAAATTTTTGCACTCCCAAACACCGAGCTCCGCCTCAGCCGGTTTTTACAAAGGCAGCCAATGGATAGATATGACTCTCCAAGTTAATCTTCCTTATTATGCATACGACTCCCTCGAAACCAATAATCTGAATTACGAGGACGCGCTTGTCGAAAAAACCAAGGACGGATACTTCAAAATAAATTTAGATAATGTGAGCCCCGGTATTTACATGATCGTAGACTACGATCCGAGCTCCTGGGAGTATCTTCCAATCGAAATAATATAAAGAGACTTCAACATGATGCAAAAGAGCAGAATTTTCATTTTCTTTGATCGGAGAACCCTATGTTGAAACGCCTCACGAAAACACTGGCCATGTTGGCAATAGCGGCAACGACGCTGACGGCGTGCGCGCAGAACCCGGCTGATACCGCGACAGAGCAGGCCGATGCGTTTAAGCAGGTTCCTGACGCGCTGCGGGCCGAACCGTACACCGCAGCCGCGTCCTTTGCGGCCGGATCGGGAACCGAGAGCGACCCTTACCAGATAGGCACAGCGGAGGAGCTCGCTTTCATGGCCGACAAGGTCAATTCCGATTCCACCGACGACAAGCCGTTCGCATCGGCCCACTACGTTCTCGTTTCCGACATCGCCCTCAATGACACAGGAGATTACGAGACGTGGACCGAAGCGGCCCCCCGCTTCGGCTGGGAGCCCATCGGCAACGGAACCGATCAAGTGCACGAATTCACGGGAACGTTTGATGGTGCCGGGCACGTTGTCTCGGGCCTGTATCTCTGCACCGAAAGCACCGGTCACAACGTTTACCCGGCGCTTTTCGGCAAAGCGAACAAGGCATCGATCAAAAACGTCGGTATCGAAAAATCGCTCGTGCGCACGTTCAACCAAGTGGGAGCATGTGGCGGATTGGTCGGCTTTGCCTATCGGTCGCAGGTGGAAAACTGCATCGTGGAAGCCGAGCTCGCATGCCAATCGGGAGCCCTCGGTGGAACGGGGGGCATTGTGGGCGAAACCATTAAAACGGACGTGCTCTCTTGCCAGTACAAGGGAAGCGCGACAGCGAACGAGGGCGCCGTCGGCGGCATCGTAGGGAGGTTTTCGGAAAAGTCGCTCGATTCCTGTACGAACAGTGGCTCGGTCACTTCCGCTGGTAGCGCAACCCCGGGAGGCATCGCGGGCGAAATCGCCGACGGAGGGAACACCAACTACACCGAAGGCACGTTCGAGGAAGTTCCCACGATGGTGACGAACTGCGCGAATAACGGCACCGTTGCATGCGATCAGGCCAACAGCGGGAATTTCGCCGGCGGTGTATGCGGGAGCGCCTACTCCAGCCAATCGTCGATCACTATCGACTCGTGCGAGAATTCCGGAACGGTACGGGCGAACGAGGGCACGTTGGGAGGGATCGCCGGAAAGGCGTGGGTCGACGAACCGCTGAACGCCGCCCTTGCCAACGAGAACCCGACCATCGTGATCTCTCGTTCAAAGAACACCGGATCAGTCGAAAGCGGGACCCCGGACTTCGCGCTTTCCAGCTCGGGGGGCATCGTCGGTTCCGCCCACGCGACAAAATCGGGCAGGTGCCGCATAGAATCCTGCGAGAACGCCGGGGATATCTCAGGCACCAACTCCACCACAGGAGGTATTTGCGCCACTGCCCTCGTTCAAACCTCCGCTTCGCTGAACATTGACAGCTGCATGAACAAAGGGGAGCTCAACAGCAGCACAAATACCGGTTCCATCAAGGGCGGCATCCTCGGCTGGCTCCAAACCTGGACGTCAGGACAAGCCCCTTCGTTTTCGAGCGATTATCTCGAAAACGGCACGCTGCCCGATCCGCTCACTGCAGATGAGTTGGCATCCATCGACAAGGCGAACGGGGCAATCTCCATCACCGCCTGCTCGAACGAAACCGATGTGGCGCTTGACAAGGGAACGTTCGGCTCCGGCGGCATTGTGGGCATGCTCATGTCTCCCGGACGCCAAGAGTCCATGGCGATAGAGGTGTCACATTGCAACAATAGCGGAGCCGTAACGGCCAACGAATTCTGCTATCTGGGAGGCATTGTGGGAAACATTGCCTCCGAAGCCACTTGCATCACCTTAAGATCGTGCACGAACGATGGGAACATAGACACCGTGCTCGACAATCTCAGCAAAGACGACGATGAGATAACCGACGAGCAAGCGCTGCAAGCGCGACGAATGCTGGGCGGCATAGTGGGCGTTGCGCCGAAGCTGCTCACAACCATCGACCAATGTGCCAACACGGGAGACATTCGCATAGAGGGATCCGGCGAGCTCGTTTTCGCTAACGCCAAAAAGCGCGTTGCCACCAACGAGATAGCAGCCTGCCTGTACTAGAAAAACTCCCGCGCATCTAGTCGAAACCGTCCTGCTCCGCACACTGCGGCTGGGCGGTTTCGCTTTCTCCACACATCAAGCGTGGTATGATGGGCACCATCGTCATCGAGGATGTGCAAGGAGCGCCTATGCCCGACCAAACGCCTCCGCGACGCACCGCCGCGCAGCGTTTCCAATCGCTGTACGTGCGCGTCATGCTGCGTCTGCTGCCGCACCTGATTTCGTTGTTCCGGCACACGTCGCCGAGAATCCGCGCCGAAGTAGATTATCTTTCGCCGGGCTACACGTTCATGCTGTCCGTGCGCGGGACGGATCTGGCCTGCGTGTGCACGCGAACCGCCAAAGGCTCGTTCAAGCGCGTGCCCCCGCGCACCGTGGCCCGCGACGTGGAACCGGGAAGCGGGCTCGACTCCGCCGACAAGAGCGCCGTCGCCGTGGATTACGTCATCGACTTCCGCTCGCTCGCCTACGCGTTCCTCTGCTTCTCGGGCGGCATGACGCTCCAGGACGCGCTCGCCCAGCGCGCGTTCTCCACGCGCGGCCCCAACGACACGGGCGTCGCCCTCACCTATATGTTCACGGCGCTGCTGAAGATGTTCTTCGGCTGGCGCAAGGCGTACCGCGGAAAGAAACCGACCGCCGTGCCCGTCCCGTAGGGGCGATCTCCTGATCGCCCGTTCGCGCACAGCGCGAAAACGCGAGCGCAGTTGAATTTTCCGGCTTCGCCGGAACGGGCGATCTGGAGATCGCCCCTACGAGGATTTTCGATACGGACGCGGAACGGAAATCGCGCAGAAGGAGTTGCCCATGAAAGCATTCGAGTTCGCCTGTCCCACCAAGATCATAGCGGGAGCGCATGCGCTCGACAAGCTGCCCGACGAGCTGAAAGACCGCGGCGTGTCGCATCCGCTGGTCATGACGGACGCGGGCCTAATGAAGCTGGGCGTGGCCGCGAAGCTCACCGACGTGCTGGACGCGGCCGACGTCGCCTACGACGTGTTCGACCAGGTGCCGCCCGACTCCTCGATGGACGTGGTGAACGAGGTGGCGCACCTGTACGAGGCGCGCGGCTGCGACGGGTTCGTGGCCATCGGCGGCGGCTCGGTCATCGACACCACGAAGGGCGCGGCTGCGTCGCTCGCCTGCGAGGGCGTCGACTTCGCCACGCTGCAAGGGTCCGAGATCCTCCACGCCGACCTGCCGCCGTTCGTCGCCGTGCCCACCACGGCCGGAACCGGCAGCGAGGTCACGCTCGTGGCCGTGGTGGCCGACACGAAGAAGCACGCGAAGCTGTCGTTCACCTCGTACAAGCTCGTGCCGCACGCCGCCATCCTCGACCCGGCGCTCACCAGCTCGCTGCCGCCGAAGCTCACGGCCACCACCGGCATGGACGCGCTCACCCACGCCATCGAGGCGTACACCTCCATCCAGAAGAACCCCGTGTCCGACGCGTTCGCGTGCAAGGCCATCGAGCTCATCGCGCAGAACCTGCCGCGCGCCTGCGCGCAAGGCGACGACGCCGACGCCCGCGCGAACCTGGCGCTGGCCTCGCTTTTGGCGGGCGCGGCGTTCTCGAACGCCATGGTGGGCGTCGTGCACGCGCTCGGCCATTCGCTGGGCGGCCTCTGCCATGTCCCTCACGGCCAGGCCATGATGATGCTGCTCCCCCACTGCGTGCGCTTCAACCTCTACCACGGCGTCCATGCGGGCGTCTACGGCGAGCTGCTGGCGCACCTGGCGCCCGACCGCGCGACCGAGCTGGGGCCGGCGGCGATGCCCGCCGAGCGCGACTTGGCCTTCTGCGACGAGCTGTTCGCGATGAACGAGCGCTACCACCGCGAGTACGGCGTGCCGCTCAAGCTGTCCGAGCTGGGCGTGGAGCACGGCCAGCTGGCCGCCGTGGCCAAACAGGCCCGCTACGACGGCGCGGCCCTCTACAACGAAGTGGAGATAACGCTGGAAGACGCCCTGGAGATACTGGAGGCAACGTATTAACAACGCCGCCAACCTTCGCGGGCGGCCGCAAGGCCGCCTGGCGATAATGGTTGGCGAACGATCCGAGGCGCCCCTGGACGACCGCGGGCGCGAACCGGCCGCCGCAAGAGAAGGAACCGCCATGACCACCGCACCCACATTCGAAAGCGTCGCCGACGTCGAAGCGCAGGCTCAGCGGATGCGCGCCTTCTATGCCACCGGCGCCACGCTTCAGGTGGACTACCGCCGCCAGGCGCTCGTGAAGCTGAAGGCCTACCTCAAGGGCAACGAGGAGCGCATCTTGGCCGCGTTGACCGCCGATTTGGGCAAAGCCCCCTTCGAAGGCTACGCCACGGAGCTCGGCTTGGTGTACGACGAGATCAACGCCTGCCTGAAGCACCTAGGCAGCTGGTCGAAGCCGCGCCGCGTGCGCACGCCTATCGTGCACTTCCATTCCACGTCGAAGGTGCACCCGAGCCCGCTCGGCGTGGTGCTGGTGCTGAGCCCGTGGAACTACCCCGTGCAGCTGGCGCTCGTGCCGCTCGTGGACGCCATCGCGGCCGGCAACTGCGTGGGCTTGAAGCCCTCGCGCACGTCGAAGCACACGAGCGAGCTTTTGATCGACATCCTGGCCAACGTGTTCCCGCCCGAGTTCGTGTGCGGGTTCCCCGGGTCGGGCGCCATGAACGACTGGCTGCTGGACGTGCGCTGGGACAAGCTGTTCTTCACCGGCAGCCCGAACGTGGGCCACACCATCATGGAGGCGGCGGCGAAGTTCCTCACGCCCGTCACGCTGGAGCTGGGCGGCAAGAGCCCGTGCATCGTGGACGAAACGGCCAACGTGAAGCGCGCGGCGCAGCGCATCGCCTGGGGCAAGGGCATCAACTGCGGGCAGACCTGCGTGGCGCCCGACTACTTCCTCGTGCACGAGAGCGTGGCGGACGACCTGGTGAAGCAGCTAGACGCGTGCTTCCACCAGTATTACGGCGCGGACATCCTCGCGTGCGAGCAGTGGCCGCACATGATATCGCAGCGCCACTTCGAGCGCGTCATGGGCCTCATCGAGAACCGCAACCCGAACGCGTCGGTGGCGTTCGGCGGCCACGGCGACCCGGACACGCTGCGCATCGAGCCCACGTGCCTGCGCGGCGTGACGCTGGACGACCCCGTCATGGGCGAGGAGATATTCGGTCCCGTGCTGCCGGTGCTGACGTACAAGACGCTGGACGAGGCGTTCGCCATCGTGCGCTCCTTCGAAAAGCCCCTGGCCACCTACGTGTTCAGCGACGACAAGGCCGTGCAGCAGCGCGTCATCCGCGAGCTACCGTTCGGCGGCGCCACCATCAACGACGTGGTGATCCACCTGGCGAACAACCACATGGGCTTTGGCGGCGTGGGCAACTCCGGTATGGGCGCCTACCACGGCAAGGTGGGCTTCGACTGCTTCACGCACTACAAGTCCACGCTGAAGAAGGGCACCTGGTTGGAGATGCCCATCCGCAACCCGCCCTTCGACGATACGAAGATGAAGCTTTTGAAGATGCTGATGAAGTAGCGGCTTTGGGCGCCCCCGCTCGGGGCCATGCCGTACGGCACTCCTCACACACTTCGCGAAAGTTCGTCGTACCGCACGGCATGGCCCCGAGCGGGGGCGGCGAGCTTTTCTGTGGCGGCTTGCAACCTGCGCGGCGTTGCGAGGGGGGGGGTTGCGGACTGTTCATGGATGGGGGGGGTCAACCTGCGAGATAAGTCGACAACGTAAGAAATCACGTCCGGAATGCACAAAAACCCGCGACGTTCGATGATTGCGGGGCCGAGGAGGGCTTCCCGCTGCCGTCGTCGCGCAGTGGAAAATGCGCCGTCCCTACGACCAGGGATTTCCCTGCCGGGACTGGTCGGTGGCACGAAACGCTTCTCGCCGAGAGTCAAACGTCGCGGGTTTTTGTGCAAAATCGACACCGAAACATGCATCGGCACAACCGGGGGGCCGTCTCATGATCGACCCGTACCAGATTGCGGTCTGCTTCTTGTTGCATATTTGCCCTGACTTCTACTTTGTCGAGTACGCCCTCACGCAGTAATGCATGCTTACATCAGCCCGACAAACGAAAGTTATACGTCCGTCGAGAAATGATTTGAAAATCCAGAGCGAAACCGGAGTCGAGGAGAGATATCGGCCCACAACGCCGCCGACGCGCTGTTCGCTGCGATAAAATGCGCGACTGAGCGGATCGCCACGCGATCCGCTCGCGCTATACCGAATGTTTACGCCTTCTCGATGGGCACTTGGATCTCGGTGAGCCATTCGGCTTCGGGGGTGTTGTTCCACACGCCGTCGATGTAGCTCTCGCGCGGGCTGTCCGCCACGCGGTAGCCGTTCTTCTCCACCCAATCCAGAGCGAAGGCGTAGGCCTGCGGCAGGTCGGCATACGAGCCGCGGTGCATGACCGACGCCACCGTCACGGCCGGGATCTCGCGGAACACGATGCCGTCGGTCTCAACGCCGAACGAGGTCACGGCCTCGTTGTACTCGAAGCTGATGTCGCGCTCCTTGTACTCGGCGTCCAGGTAGCTGATGAAGCAGTACTCGGGCACGGCGCACTGCAGGTCGGGGTTCGCGGCCGACACCGCGCGTCCCACGGCGGGGATGACTTCGAAGTACGAGTTGTAGTCGGGCACGGTGAGCTGCTTGGTGAACACGATGCAGCTGGGAATGTCCTTGACGGTTGCCTGGTAATCCATGAAAAGCTCCTTCTCTTCGTGATGCAGCATGAATGCGATGCGTGCGAGCTGGCTTCGGCGCTCGCGGAGTTCCCGGACGAGCTCGGCTTGGCGACGCTCCAAGATCGGGCGAGGGTCCGCGCCGCCCATGACGGCGACGACTTCGTCCACGGACAGCCCTGCCTGCCGCAGCGACTGGATACGGTGCAGGTCGAACAGCTGACCCGTGGTGTAGAGCCGGTAGCCGGTCGAGCCGTCCACCGCCGCCGGGCGCAAGAGCCCGATGCGGTCGTAGTAATGCAGCGTTTTGATGGTGGTCTTCCCCATCTTCGAGAACTCTCCGATGTAGTACATGCGCACCTCCTTTCACATCGCATTCAACAGCCTCCCGCACGAGGAGGGTCAAGGACTATTTTGAGAAATCTCGCGCGTCGAGCGAGGCGCTCTCGCACGTTCTGCACGCGAGTCGCGCGCCACCCTTGCGCACCGCGCGCCCGATGCGGAGAAATAAGGAGATTCCGCAGCGGGCGAAACGTTCCGACGGCATCGCGCGTGTTCTTGATAGAAGCCGAAAATCGTGGAGTCGCGATGATCGGCGCAGGCGGAGGCGCGAGCTTTCAGGTTGTTTTCAAGTTCGGACGGTACCCTCGCCTTCTCAAGAAACCGCGCGAAAGGGCAGACATGGCGGACAAGCCGACAAGACGCCAGAGCACCATCCATGGTATCACGACGTATCGGCGCCGTCCCGTCGCGGCAGGCGCGCGTCGCGGCGGCCGTCCGCTCTTTCGCCGCGGTTCCGCCTCTCGCGCGGGCCGCATGCTCGCCCGATGGAGGGCGGCGCTCGCCTGCTTCGGCGCCGGCGTCCTCGTGCTCGCGGGCGCGCTCGCGCTTCCGCTGCTCGCCTCCTCCTCGGCAGCGGCCGACGTGGACATCGAGGCGCGGGCGGCGGCCGAGGCGGCCTTGCTGCAAAGCGAAACCGGCGGTAGGGTGCGAAGCGTGGCTTTCGACGTTCCGGCGCTTTCCCAGTATCCCGAGCTTCCCACAGGATGCGAGTCGGTGGCGCTTACGAACGCGCTCATCGCCTGCGGGTTCGATCTGCGAAAAACCGAGATAGCCGAGAACTGGCTCCCCACGAGCGACCAGGACTTCGTGCACGCGTTCCTAGGCGATCCCGCCTCCCCCGACGGAAACTCCTGCATGGCCCCCGCCATCGCGAGCACAGCCTCGGCCTACCTCGACGCCCAGCGAGCCGATCTCGAGGCCGTCGACCTCACGGGCGCGCCGTTCCAAGACGTGCTGGACGAAGTGGCCGCCGGAAACCCCGTCATCGCCTGGTGCACCATAGGCCTGGAGGAGCCGGGCGACTACTACCGCACGGCGCAGGTGAACGGACGAAAGTACCGCCTGTTCACAAACAGCCACTGCGTGGTCGTGCGCGGCTACGACCTGGACGCCGGCATCGTGCTGGCCAGCGATTCGCTGGCCGGGCAGGTGGCCTACCCTCTGGAAACGTTCGCGGCCCGCTACTACGCCTTGGGCGCGCAGGCCGTGGTGCTGCGCTCGACGTAAAGAAACCCCGCCCACCAAGCGCGGACGGGGTTCTGCCACCATCGGACAGCGAAACTACCCGCGGGCAGGCTCTTGCTGGGTGATGCAGTGGATGTTGCCGCCGCCGTAGGCTATCTCGCGGGTGGGAACGCCCACGATCTCGCGGTCGGGGAACATCTCCTGCGCCTGCTGCATGGCCAGCTCGTCGTACTCGTCGCCGTACTGCGGGAAGATCACGGCGTCGTTCACGATGAGGAAGTTCATGTACGAGGCGATGGCGTAGTCCTCCGTGGTGCGGGGCAGCGTGCCCTCCACGACGTCGATGGCGTCCACTTCCTCCTGCGACATGTAGGTGGGAACCTTCGGCATGGTGAGCTTGTGCACCTTGAGCTGGCGGCCCTTCGCGTCGGTGGCGTTCGAGAGCGTCTCGTAGGCGGCGTGGGCGGCTTCGTAAAACGGGTTGTCCTCGTCGTCGGTCCAGATGCAGGCCACCTCGCCGGGGCGCACGAAGCACGCCACGTCGTCGATGTGGCCGTTCGTCTCCTCGGGGTCGATGCCGTCCTTGATCCAGATGACCTTATCCGCGCCCAGGTACTGGCGCAGGTAGCCCTCGATGTCCTCCTTCGAGAGCTCCGGGTTGCGGCCTTCGGACAGCAGGCACATCTCGGTGGTCAGGACCGTGCCCTCGCCGTCAACGTGGATGGAGCCGCCTTCCAGCACGAAGTCGTCGGGGCGGTAGCGCACGGCGCCGGCCAGATCGGCCACCTTCACGCCCACGAGCGCGTCCTGGTCCCATGGGAAGTACAGGCCGTCCACGAGCCCGCCCCACGAGTTGAAGTGCCAGTGCACGGCACGCACGTCGCCCTCGTCGTTCTTGACGAACGTGGGGCCGCAGTCGCGGATCCACGCGTCGTCGGATTCCATCTCCACGACGAGGATGTTGTCGTCGTCGGACAGCGTGTAGCGCGCGGCTTCGTAGTCCTCGGGCTTCACGCCCACGCACACCGGCTCGAAGCGCGCGATGGCGCGCGCCACCTCGGCGTAGGCCTTCTGCGCCGGCTTCGCGCCGTCGCGCCAGTTGTCGGGCCGATGCGGCCACAGCATCCAGACGCGCTCCTGCGGCTCGAACTCGCCCGGCATGCGGTAGCCGTCCTGCTTGGGGGTGGATTGCTCTTCGTAAATGGTTTCCATGCGCTTCGTCCTTTCAAACGTCGTATCAGTATACCGAAGCCCGCGAGGCGTCCGCCGGCGGGCTCGCGGCTGCCGCGCGCGATCCCTCGACTCCGCGCCTACGGCGCACCGCTCAGGATGACAGGGGCAGCTACACCAAATCGCGCGGTTCGCGGCCGATGAGCTCGTCTTCCTCGATGGCGATCTTCTCCGACTCGGGCATCTCCTCGTAGCCGTGGGCCACGTCGAACGCCAGCGGGTCGCCGTGCGACCCCATGCCGCCGTAGTCGTCCTTGCGCCCGCGCGCCGACAGCACGCGCACGATCTCGCCTATCACCACGAAGCACAGCACGCCGATGAGCATGGGGATCTTCGACAGCTCTTCCTCGGAGCCGTTCAGCGGCACGATGGTGGCGATGATGGCCAGCACCAGCAGCACGACCGGCAGCCACGTGACCACCAGCAGCACGCCACGCCCGCCCGGCACCTTGAACACGCGGTTCGCGGCGGGGTCAACCCGACGCAGCTTCATGAGCGCCGGGAACATGGGAATGTAGCTGATCAGCAGGAACACGATGTTCATGGAGAAGAAGATCCAGAAGAACCCGTCGAAGCCGGCCATCTCCATGAGCGGCGACAGCAGCACCAGCACGCTCGCCACGATGCCGTTGATGATGGCGGCGCCGGTGGGCATCTGGTTCTTCTTGCTCTCGTGCGCGAAGGGCTTGGGCATGTTCTTCTTGCGGGCCGCGTGCTCGGCCACGAAGTTCACGCCGAACGACCAGCTGACCATGTTGCCGAACAGCGTGACAAGGAACACGATGCCCACCACGACGAACAGCAGGCTGCCCACGCCGGACATGATGCCCACCGCGTCCATGATGCCCGAGTCGAGCGACACGTCGAACGTCGGGATGGCCGCGCTGATGCCGAACGAGCTGAACAGGTACAGCGCCGCGATGGCGATGCCGCCGGCGATGATGGCCTTGGGTATCTGCTTGCTGGGGTTCTCCATCGACCCCACGTAGGTGGTGATGACCTCGAAGCCCATGAAGTTGAACAGGATGATGGACAGGTACGTGAGGCTGTTCGAGTCGAGGGTGGGCAGGAACGTCTCGGGTGCCATGTCGTTGGCGAAGCCGTAGTTCACGGCGTACCAGATGCCCAAGCCGCCCACCACCACGGCTATGGCCACCTTGAGCACGGCCGCCAGGTTGAGGATCCACGCCGAGTCCGACACCTTCGAAAAGCTCAGGAACACGACGATCCAGATGAACGCCAGCTCGATGAGCAGCGTGGGCAGGATGTCGAGCTCCATGCCCGTGATCATCTGGATGGTCTCGGGGAACAAAAACGCGAGGGAGGCCATCCATAACGGGAAGTTGATCCAATAGTACCAGCTCACGCGGCTGCCCCATTTGTCGCCGAACGCGCGGCGCACCCAATCGTACAGGCCGCCCTCGTCGTCGTAGGTGGTGCCCAGCTCGCTCACCACCAGGCCGTACGGCAGCAGAAACGCGATGATGAGGAATATCCACCAGAAGAACTGCGAGTTGCCGATGGCGGCGGCCGGAGCCGCCGCCTCCGCCACGAACACGACCGTGATGACCGAGAGTATCGCGTCGACGAGGCGGAATTTCTTGTTCTTTGCCATGAGACAGGCTCCTTCCGCCCTACGCCACCGGTACTTTGCCGATCTTCTCCAGCATCTCGTTCACGCGGTCGCGGGCGTCGCTCGTGGCGTCCTCGTCCTTCACGGTCTCAGGGCAGAAGTACGCCAGGAGGCCACGGATGGAATGCTTGCGGTTCTCCGCCTCGTCCCAGCAGATGGACTTGGGACCGTCGATCACGGCGTCCGTCACCTCCTCGCCGCGCGAGGCGGGCAGGCAGTGCATGAACTTGGCGTCCGGAGCCGCCATGTCCATGAGCTCGGGCGTCACCTGGTACGTGGGGTAGAAGATGGCCATGCGCTCGTCCTTCGACAGCTCCTTGTCGTACAGGCCGTACCACACGTCGGTGTATACGAAGTCGGCGTCCTTCATGGCGGCTTCGCGGTCGTCGGTCACCGACACGCTACCGCCTGACACCTCGCAGTTCTTCTTGCCGACGGCCAGAAGCTCGTCGGAAATCTGATGGCCCCGAGGGCCGTACTGCACGAAGTCCATGCCCATCTTCGAACAGATGAACATCTCGGACACGCACACCTGCGTGGCGTCGCCCACGAACACCATCTTGCAGTCCTCGATGTTCTTGCCCTCGGGCAGATGCTCCATCATGGTCAGCAGGTCGCCCATCTCCTGCGTGGGATGGTTGTAGTCGGACATGCCGTTGATGACCGGCGCCGGCGAGTACTTCGCCAGGTTCACCAGATCCTCGTGGCGGTCGACGCGGGCCATGAGGATGTCCACCAGACGGCCCATGACGCGCGCGGAGTCCTCGATGGTCTCGTGCCCGCCCAACTGGATGGTGCCCGGCGCAAAGAACTCGCCGGCGCCGCCCAGGTCGGTCATGGCCGTCTCGAACGAGATGCGCGTGCGGGTGGAAACCTGCTGGAAGATCATGCCGAGCGATCGGTGCTTCAGCACGAGCGGGTAGGCGCCCTTCTGGATCATATGCTTCATGGCCAGCGACAGATCGATGATGTCGAGCAGCTCTTCTTTCGTGAAATCGTTGGTGTCGATGAAGTCTTTCTTGGTCGAATGTGCCATGGCGTCCTCCTGTCGGTCGGGTTGCACGCGCAGCCCTACCTGTAGGCAGAAGATGGGCGGCGCGCCTGTTCATACGCACCCGATTGTGCCGAAAGGCCGTGCGGACGCAGGCACCGACCCTCGGTTGAAGCCGAAGCGTTTGCCGCGTTCAACCGGCACGACACCCGAGAAGGACCCATCGCGCAGAAAGACCGGGGTAACCAAGAAGCCCCCCTTGCCGCAAGGAATACGCCTTTCGTAGCCGAAGCCGTTTCGTTGAAGCCCGAAGACCCCTCGGAACATGAAATCTTCTCAGAGCGAACTTCACATGCTAGAATGACGCCATCGAAGAGCCAGTACGGGCGCCCTTCTCGCGAAGCGGCCCATCATGGAAAACGTGCCCTCGTTTCCTTTTCCACGCCCGCAAGATCCTCAAAACCTCAGGGCCACGAGGAGGCACGGTGCATCCAATCCCTCTATGCTTCGGACACATAACGGCATTGCAGATACTGCGCACGACGAACACGAGCGAACGCAGCCTTTTGCGCAGCGGTCCGCGCACATTGCCGAGCGAAGCGCCAAACGCGAAAACTTTTTGCCGATCGATCGAGCTGCTCAGGGCCTCCCACCCCACCATGGTTATCGAGCAGCCGGCCCACATCCTGGTGTCCCGCACATCTCAATGCCGATCTTCAAGCGCGTTCACGGCCCACGCCTGCTCGGCGGAGTTGCAGGGGTGCTCGCTTCTCCGGCTTCAAGACGGCGTGTACACCAGCTCGGCCGCCCTCGCTTTCACCCATCTTGCCGCGCAGGAGAAAAGCGCGATCGCCTTGCTGGAACTGGGATACGAGCTTTGCGGCACGTATCAAACCAGGCGAACCGGCGTGCTATCAGGCTACCAAGTCGAGCCATTGGCTTCCATCCGGGCCCTCGAAGCCTTCATCGCACGAAACCCATCGCTTCGAGGCGCTGCCAAAGCCGCGAAAACGCTACACTACATGACCAACGGCTCCGCCTCTCCGCGCGAGACGAAGCAAGCTCTCGTGCTCGGCCTCCCCCTGATGTACGGAGGATACGGATTGGGCATTCCCCGTATGAACTACGAGGTGAGGGCAAGTCCGGCCGCGCGAGCGCTCACGGGAAAATCGAGCTTCCGGTGCGATCTGTGCTGGCCGGAGGCAAAACTCGACGTCGAATATCAAAGCAGGGAATCGCACTCCGGAGAGGAAAAACGCCTCGAGGATTCCCGAAGGACGAACGCCCTTGCCGCCATGGGGTGGACGGTCTTCTGCATCACGAACGACGAATTGGACAGTATGGTCGCCACTGACACGATCGCGGATACGATTCGAAGACATCTGGGGAAGCGATCGCAGGTGCGCGTGTCCGGCTACCATGCAAGAAAATTGAAATTGCGCAGGCAACTCGGCCTTCCCGTCGGGTACAACTAATCGCCGGTGCACCTCGAAAGCGGTTTTTCGCACAAAAAGTGCCGACGTTCGATTCCTTGCAAGCAAGCGCGAAAACGAGGACGCAGACCATCTTTGAAAACCCGCAGTTCGAAGGCGATCGGCATGGACTGGAGCCTTTTTCGGCCACGCTCCCGATTTCCAAAAGTCAAACGTCGGCACTTTTTGTGCGAAATACCGGAAATCGCATGCAGCCACCCGTAAAGGAAGCGCGCTCGTCGCACACGAGCGGTATTCTGCAATGGCGTCGCACAGTAGCGAGCACGGACGCGCTCGCTCGACAAGGCGGCGAGAACATGGGAGAATCGACGGTGCTTCGACGCTTCGCGACCGAAAGGACTCCCGCCATGCAGCTACCCGGACTCGTCACCGTACCGCACGATCAGGCCGCGCTCCTCGACGAGCTCGCCAACATGGTGGGCACGTGCTTCCTCGAAGAGAAGTGGCACACGACCTGGCTCGAAGTCCTCGACGACCTCGGAGCGGATCGGAGCCGCAAGCTGGCTATCACGCAGGCCGTCATCCGCGCGGACTACGAGATCACCTCCCCTTACGGATGCGTCTACACGCTGGACGACCGTGCGGGAGCGGCGAACGTGTACGTGCGCAGCGAGCTGGGCGATACAAGCTGGCCCAAGCTGGAGGAACAGTCGGCGCGCCGTTTGGAAAGCGCGCTCACCGCGCGCGAGCAGGAGGTGCTCTTCCCGCGCGCCGAGGCCATGGAGCCCCTCTCCGACACGAATTGGCCCCTTGCCTGCGCCGGCCCCGACGACGATTACCTGTACTTCATCTCCGCCGGCGTCGACCCCGACCGCCGCGGCAGCGGCGCGTTCGGGCGGCTGTTCAGGCCCTTCCTCGCCTGCGCCGACGAGCGCGGCATCGCGTGCTACCTCGATTGCTACACCGACCGCCTAGAAGGCATCTACGGGCATTACGGCTTCGAAACGGTGGAACGCAAGACAGCCCCCGGCTTCGACCTGGTCGAACGCTGCATGGTGCGTCGCCCCCGGTAGCGGCGGCGAGAAGGAAGGCATCGTGCGCTCGAAGGAAATAGCCGACCTGGCCGGCGTCTCGGTGCGAACGCTGCGCCACTACCACGCCATCGGGCTCTTGCCCGAGCCGCCGCGCGGCGCGAACGGCTACCGCGAGTACGGATTCGACGATCTGGCGCGCCTGCTGCGCGTCAAACGGCTCACCACGCTGGGGTTCTCGCTCGAGCGCGCAGGCGCGGTCATCGACGAGCTCGACGCACCCGAGTCCACGGTCGACGGCTCGCTCGATGAGCTCGACGCCGAACTGGCGGCGCAGATCGAGCGGCTGGAAGAGCAGCGCCGCACCATCGCGCTGCTTAAACGCGAGCGTTTGGACCCCGATCTGCCGGTGCGGTTCGCCCAAGCCATGAAGATGATCTCAGACGCCAAAGACGATGCCGACGGCTCATCGGAAAGCGAACGCACCCTGCTGCAGCTGGCCGCGAACGTCTTCGACGAAGAGGCCCTCGTCGAACTCGAAAACGTCGCAGTCGCCATACGCGACCGAGGGCTCTCCGAAAAAACGCTCGACCTCGACCGACGCGTGGGAGAATTGCCGCCAGACGCGAGCGAGAACGATCGCGCGGCGCTGGTGGCCGAGGCCGTGGAGCTGCTCGCACCGCTGTTCGACGCCTTCGACGAATCGAACTGGAACCGGCCCCATACCCCCTCGGAGCTTATGGTGATGGACTACCAGAACGTTATATACAACGAGGCGCAAAGCGACGTGTTCAACCGCATCTACCAAGCCCTCGAAGAGATGATCGTCGCGCGCAAAGTGCCCGGAAGCGCTTCCGTTCAAAGGTCCTCCACAACTGGCAGGTTGCTTCTTGACTCCGACGTAACGTCGTAGTTTTAGATCGTTCCCGAACCAATTGTCATTGGGAAGGAACGATCATGGCGCACCGACCGAACACCGTCAGATTCCTCGCCTCGAGCGCGCTGTCGCTGCTGGGCAACTCCGTTGCGAGCGTCGTGCTGCCCCTCGTGCTGCTCGCCCGCACCGGCGACGCGCTGGCGGCGGGCACGCTCGCCCTCGTCTGCGCCGTGCCGCAGATGCTGGCCGGCTTGCTGGGAGGGGCCCTGCTCGATCGGCTGAACCGCCGCAACGTGTCCATCGTGTCCGACTTCGTGTCGGCCGCGAGCATCGCGCTCATGCCCGTGGTGGACATGGTGTGGGGCTTGAGCTTCGGCTGGTTCGTGGTGCTGGGGCTGCTAGGCGCCGTGGGCGACATCCCGGGCATGACGGCACGCGACACCCTGCTGCCGGCCGTCACCAAGCGCGACGGCGTCGACTTGCAGCAGTTCCTGGGCGTGAGCCAGTCGCTCGACTCGCTCGTCACCATCATAGGGCCCGCGCTCGCAGCCTTCCTCATCGGGTTCGGCGGCGACATCAACGCGCTGTGGGTCACGGCAGCCCTCTCTTGCTCGGCGGCGCTCGTCACCGCCACCTTGCCCCGCGACGTGGGCGCCGTGTCCGCCGGTGAGCGCACGGCCGCAAGCCCCGAAATCGCTGCGAACGGCGAGGCGGGAGCAGCCGTCGGCGACAACACGTCGCCCCTGCGCAGCGTTGTCGCCGCGGCGCGGGCTTCGCTCTCAGACGGCGTGCGCGTCCTTTTCAAAGACGACGCCGTGCTGCGGGCCTCCACCTTGCTCACGTTCGGCATCGTCATGGTCATGGGGAGCTTCCAGGGACTCGTGCTGCCCATGCACTTCACGGAGACGGGCCGTCCCGAGCAGCTGGGATACGTGCTTTCGGCGCTTTCTGCCGGCATGCTGGCAGGGTCGCTCGGCTACGCCGCCTTGGCACCGCGCGCCCGCAAGCGAGCCTGGTACGTCGCGTCGCTCGCCGGCATGGCGGCGGGCGTGGCTGTCATGGGCACGCTGACCTCCTTCCCCGCCTTGATAGCCGGCGCGGTCGTGCTCGGCATCACCGCCGGGCCCGCGTCGGCCCTGCTCGGCTTCTTCGCCTACGATCGCATTCCCGCCGAGCGCCGCGGCAGCGCCCTCGGCACGCAGAACGCGCTTTTGCTGGCAGCCGCGCCGGTTGCCATGTTCGCCACTTCAGTGGTGGTGTCCGCCGCGGGCACGGCCGTCGCGGCGCTCGTCCTCGTGGTGGCTTGGATGCTCGTCACGCTGGGGGCGTTGGTCGTCAAGAGCATGCGGAAGCTCGATTTCCTGGACGAATGCGAGCCTGCGGTCGCCGCCGACCTCGCACAGGGGCCCGACGCCTCCTAGCGACCGCGCTTTCAGGTTGATGGCATGTGCGTTGCGCCTTCGCAACGCACGGCGGACACGCGGAAAGCAGGTCGCCGAGCGGCGTACCATGCAGGCTTCACGACCCGGACGCCGCGAAATCCGGCGTCCTCAACGAAAGGAGCGCCCCATGGCTGAAACCGCCTTGATAACCGGCGCGACGAGCGGCATCGGAGAGTCCCTCTGCCTGCTGTTCGCCAGCGACGGCTACGATCTGGTCACCGTCGCCCGCGACGAGAAATCCCTGAACAAGCAGGCCGACGAGCTGCGCGTGCTCGGCGTCGACGTGCTGCCCGTCGCCTGCGACCTGTCCGACCCCGACTCCGCGCGCACCATATTCAAACGCGTGTGCGAGGCGGGCAAGCACATCGACGTCCTCGTCAACGACGCGGGGTACAGCCCCGCCGGCCAGTTCTCCGACCTGCCCGTCGCGGACATCCGCGCGATGATCCAGGTGAGCGTGACGAGCCTGGCGGAGCTCACGCGCGTGTTCCTCCAGCCCATGCTCGAGCGCGGACACGGCCGCATCCTCAACATGAGCTCCATGATGGCGAAGACCCCCTGCCCCTACAACGCGCTCTACGGCGCGGCGAAGGTGTTCGTGCTGTCGTTCTCCACCGCGCTCGCCCGCGAACTCAAGGGCACGGGCGTGACCGTGACCACCGCCTGCCCCGGTGCCACGCGCACGAACTTCCCGAAGAACGCCGGTCTCCAGAACGCGCCGGCTTGGAAGTACTTCTCCATGAACGCCGACGAGACGGCCATCCGCGTGTACCGCGCGCTCATGCGCGGCGAGCTGTGCGCCGTGACCGGCTGGTACAACAAAGTGGGAGCCGTCTCGGTGCGCCTTATGCCCATGGATATGCAGCTGAGCGTGGGCGAGTGGCTCATAGGCACGCGCAAGCACCCGCTCGACCACGAGGGAAACGAACCCTCGGAGGAGAATCGAAGCGCAGAGGGCAAAGGCGGCGAAGGCGGGAAGAAGCACTGCTCGCGCAAGCACCGACACGGACGCGACCAGCACGGCGAGGGCCGGAAAGACGGCCGTCCGCCGTCGTCCGACGACGGCGGCGCGCCGCGCGACCCGTCGAAGGGCTACGAGCGCCAGCATCCGCTAGGCCGCGACGACCAGCGCGGATACTACGAGGGCGGGCGCTTGGCCCGCAAGAGCCCCTGGGCGGCGGCAGCGCGGAAAGTCGCCGGCGTCCAAGCGATATTCCAGCACGAGCAGCACGCGAACGCCTGGCCGCGCCAGAACGTGTCGCCCGGCTACGACCGTTTCGAAAACGAGCGGAACGCCCGCGAGCAGCATGGCCAGACAGGCCAGCAGGCCCCCCAAGCCTTCCCGCCCACGTTCGAGCACGCCTCCCAGCAGAAAGGCGCGACGGCGAACGATCCCTGCGGAGGCGGTCGCGGCTACCGCGCGGCAACGCTCGGCTGCGACCTCTCGAAGCAGAAGAACCCCGGTTACGACGCGCAGCAGAAAAAGTCCGGCGAGCGGTCCGACGGCGAAAAGCGCCATGCAGGCCCGCAGCGCGACGGCGAGCCCATCGGCCTCGGCCGGTTCGCCTGGCACGGTCCCTACGCCGAATAGGACCAACCCCTCCATGCGGCCGGGCTCGATTCGAGTCCGGCCCTCAGCTTTGCCAGTCCGTGGAGCCGATCTCCCCCAGCGAGAACGCGTGGCCGTCGTTGGAGAAAAACCTTTTATCCTCCTGAACTGCGAATTCGCAACATCCACCCTTCTCATACCATCGGTAGGAGAAGGGGGTACATACATAAATCACCTCTCGAAACTTTCATATACGCCCAGCGAGCGATTTCCCAACGCGCACCGCTGTGGAACCATACCAGCAGGCTTTGGCTCAACGAGCCTCACCTCGTGCGGCCGTCGAGTCAAGACCGCAGATTCTGGGGAACATGGAAGGAGAGGGAGCGTGATGGTAGAGAAGAGAGACTACACCACCGTCGAACACGAAAAACCGTATCGCTACGACGAAGACGGACTGCACGTAACCAGGGGGTGTGGATGGTCTGCGCCGGGATGCCATCTCGGCTGCGGCGTCCTGCTGTACACCGACGACGACGGCAAGCTTGTCAAAGTGGAGGGAGACCCGGAGAATCCCTTCAACCAAGGGCGCCTGTGCGTCCGCTGCCTCGATTTGCCCGAAGTCGTCTATTCGCCGGACCGTATCCTGCACCCGATGAAACGCGACCCCGAGAACCGCGGCAAGAACCGATGGGAACAGGTGGGCTGGGACGAGGTGCTCGACGAAATCGCCGGGAAGATACTAGAAGCCAAGGAAGAGTACGGCCCGGAATCCGTTGCGTTCTACTCCGGGACCGGCCGCGACATCGGGCAGTACATCACGCGCTTGTGCTGGGGATTCAACAGCCCCAACTTCGTGTTCATGATGTCGGGCCAGTCGTGCTATTCGCCCCGCGTCGCAGGCTGCTTCTCCACCTCGGGCTCGTTTTGGGTCGGCGACTATGCGCAGCAGTTCCCCGACCGCTACGACAACCCGCAGTGGGAGCGGCCCGAACTCATTGTTATCTGGGGCAACAACCCCGTCGTCTCGAATTCCGACGGCCTGTACGGGCACTGGGTCGTCGACTGCATGAAGATGGGCACTGCGGCCATCGTCGTCGATCCCCGCCTCACCTGGCTCGCCTCGCGGGCCGAGCTCTTCCTGCAGATTCGCCCCGGCACCGACGGCGCCCTTGCCCTCGGCATGGTTAACTACCTCGTTGAAAACGACCTCTACGACCACGAGTTCGTCGATCTGTGGTGCTACGGCTTCGACGAGCTGGCGAAACGCGCCCAAGACTACCCGCTTGACGAGGTTGCCGAGATCACGGAGATCCCGGCGGAAGAGATCGCTGCCGCCGCTCGCCGCATCGGCACGGCCGAGCGAGCCATCCTCCAATGGGGCGTCGCCATCGACCAGATCAAGGAGACCATCCCGACCGCGCAGGCCGTGCTCGCCCTGTTCGAGATAACCGGCAACATCGGCAAACCCGGCACGATGCAGCAGCCCGCAAGCATCCTCAACTACGCAGCCGGCTGGGGCTCCGAATTCCTCACGCCGGAGCAGGAGGCGAAACGCATCGGCCAGGAGGAGCACCCGCTTATCAAGATGGGCTTCCAAGAGTGCGTGACCGACGACTACATCAGGTGCCTCGAGACGGGCAAACCCTACCCCATCAAGGTCGCGTGGATGCAGACCACCAACCCTTTGGCCTGCACGGGCGTCGACGCGAAGCGCACCCTCGCCGCGCACATGAACATCGACACCATCGTGTGCGTGGACCTGTTCATGACGCCGACGGCGATGGCGCTGGCAGATTACTTCCTGCCCGCGTGCACGTACGCGGAGCGCAACGGACTGCGCATCGGCGACGGCGCGCAGCGCGCCGAAACCATCAACAAGGCGATAGAGCCCTTGGGCGAGTCGAAGTCCGACATGCAGATAGCCCTCGAAATCGGCAAACGCATCTCGCCGGAGGCTTGGCCTTGGGAAACCGTGGAGGACATGTACTCCGACATCCTCGAAGAGACGGGCCATTCCTTCGAGGAAATGCAAGAGCTGGCACCCGGCTATCCGCCGTTCGACTATCGCATGCACGAGAAAGGCCTTCTGCGCGCCGACGGCGGCGCCGGCTTCCAAACCGCAACCGGGCGCATCGAGCTGTGGTGCACCATGTACAACTCCTTGGGTCTCGACCCGCTTCCCTCGTACGAAGAGCCTGTTCCCAGTCCTCGATCGACGCCGGAGCTGTTCGAGGAGTACCCGCTCGTGCTCACGACGGGCGCCCGCGTTTGGAGTATGTTCCACTCGGAGCATCGCCAGATACCGCGCATGCGCGCCCTTCACCCCGAGCCGCTCGTTTACGTCAACCCGGTTACCGCCGCGAAGCACGGCGTGAAAGACGGGGACTGGGTATGGCTGGAGAACCAGCACGGGCGATGCAAACGCCAGGTACGCGAAACCCCTATTGTGAACGAGCACACCATAAACACCGACCATGCCTGGTGGCGCCCGGAAGCGCCTTGCGAGCTCGACGATGGCCTCTACGACCTGTGGGACCTCACCGTCGAAAACCTCCTGCCCTACGACTGCGGCGCATCCGGCTTCGGCGCGAACTACAAGAACACGATATGCAAAATGTATCCGGCAGGGGAAGGAGCGTAGCTATGGGCGCGAAAGGATTGCTGGTCGATTACGAGTGGTGCTCGGGCTGCCACACCTGCGAGGTGGCCTGCCAGCTTGAGCACGGCTACCCGAGCGATCAATGGGGCATCAAAGTGCACGAAGTGGGTCCGTGGGAATACGCCCCGAAGAAATGGCAGTACAGCTACCTGCCCGCGCCCACCGACCAGTGCGATTTGTGCGCCGATCGCATCGCGAAGGGCCATGAGCCCACCTGCGTGAAGCATTGCCAAGCGCAGGTTTTGAAGTACGGGGATCTTGAAGGCTTGGCGCAGGAGCTCGCCCGCAAGCCAAAGCAAACCCTGTTCTCCTGCGAGGCGTCGGCGTAGAACCAAACGTATTCGTGTCGGCGCCGACAAGAGGGGAAATACCGTTCGGCGCCGACAGACAAGAAAGGGGATACCAATAATGAGCAAGAAAAGTCGGGCATGGATACCCGTGTGGGCCATCATCATAGCCAGCGTGTTCATCGCGTTCGAGTACGGCAAGGTGCCGCCCGCCGCACCAAACATGATGGAGGTGCTCGGCATCTCCTACACCACCCAGGGTCTCATGATGACGATGTTCTCCATCGCGGCCGTCGTCATGGCGCTGTTCGGCGGCGCGCTCATGGACCGTTTCGGCGCGCGCAAGGTGGTCAGCATCGCCTTGCTCGTTTCCATCGTGGGCAACGTCGTGGGCTTGTTATGGACAAGCGACGTGGGCATTCTGGTAACCCGTGCACTCGAGGGTTGCGGGTACGGCGCGGCCATGACCGCCGGACCGGGCATTATCGCCATGTGGTACGAGCCGAAGAAGCGTGGGCTCGCCAACGGCGTGTGGGGCGCGAACGTCGGCTTCGCCATGATGATCGTGACGCTGTCCGCCACCCCCATCATGGAGAGCGGCAACTGGACCGGCATGTGGGTGTTCGGCCTCGTCGGTGCCGTGTTGGCCTTTTTGCTCGTGATCGTTTGCGTCAAGGCTCCCGCCGAATCCGAACGCAAGGATCTGGAGGAATCCACCGGCGTCAAAGAAGATTCCGAGAAGCACGGGGTTCTGTGGGGCTACCTTGCGCCGTTGTCCCTCTTAAGCGCCGTCATGTTCTTCCTCGTCGGCGGTTCGACCGACGCGTTCAACGCTTTCACCATTCCTTTCCTGAACGTCGAGAACGGCTGGAGCGAGGGTGCGGCGAACATGTGCGCGACCATTGCGGCGGCAGGTATGCTGGTTGGCGGCACCGCCATGGGCCTTGTTCTCGCACGGACGAAGGACAAGGGCATGCTTCTTTTCGTCGATATGCTGGTGTGCGCCATCGGCCTCTTCCTGTGGTTTAATCTGGACATCGGCGTTGTCGGAACGTATGTCGTCGCCTTTGTCCTTGGATGCTTCCTCGGTGCCGCCCCGACCGTCTTTTTCGCGATGGCTCCCGAAGTTGCGCGTTCGCCGAAAACGGTTGGCGCCGCAACCGCCGTCGTGGTGCTCGGGCAAAACGGCGGCACGTTGGCGGTGCCCGCGATTGTCGGCATGATTCTCGACAGCGCCGGCTACAGCGCGGCGGCTACGACCATGGGAGTGCTGTCTTTGGCGGCGTGCGCGATCTGCCTGTTCGCGTTCCGTCGCATCTACAACAAGAGCAACCGCAGCACGCTCGAATAGCAACAGGTCGAATACGCTATTTGAAACGGTTGGGCGTCGATTTCGGTCGACGCCCAACCTGAAGATTCGAGGTGAGGTATCGTTGTGAGGGAGCATTGTTTTCCGTGTCGGAACTGCGGGAAATGCCATCCCCCCTACCGCCAAGGTTTGTGCCCCGCCTGCATGAGCATGAACGAAAGCGGCTCGAAGGCGTGCAAAACCTGCGGCTTCGTCTTCCCCGCCTCGCCCGGAACGAAAGGCGGCTTGGACGGTTTTCACCGCACAGCGCAGAAAAGACGAGGCTTAGTCGAGATCACAGGAGAAGACCGTTGACTACCCAAGAGAGGCAACTATTCCCTGGAAACGAGAGCGCCAAGCCGACCGAAGGCAACGCCCGCGACTTACTCATCGGCAATAGCTCGAGACGCGTCATCTTGGGCATCGTCGCGCTGGCCGCCTACTGGGCTTGGATCTTTTCGATTTTCCATGCGAACGTGCTGAACCCGTTCACCACGGCGGATTTCAGCGCCTATCTTCTGCTCTGCGTTATCGTTGCGGGCTCCTCCGCGCTCAGCATGGTCGTGTTCGCCTTGCTTGGCTGGTATCTGCAGCGCCTCGTCGACCGCAGGTGGTTTGCGGTCGGCGTCGCTTTGCTGTCGATTCTGGCGGAGGTTCCGGCGTTTCTCGGGCAGATGGGAAGCGAACTCGACTTCTCGCAAGCGGGCGCGCTGTTCGCACTCGGAGGATTTGCGTCCTCGTTCGTCTATTTGAAGACCGGCCCTTTCTTCGTATGGCTTCGGCGCGCCAAGCTTATGCGCAGCATTGCGCTCGCGTTCCTGCTGGCCTCGCTTTTGTATGTTTTGCCGCTGTTCATGAATCCCGTAATGGGCATCGTCATGATAGCCTCCTTCCCGCTCGTTTCCGTTGCGTGCTCGCACCTGGCGAACAAAGGCATAGAACCGAAGCGCCTCGAAGCCGCCGCGTCTTACCGCACCTACCTCAAAACGGTTCTCGAACGGTTCCGTGAGTTCGTCCCCACGCTGCCGCGCACCCTTTTGTACGCGCTTGTTTTCGGCGTGACGTCCTATGCCTTGCTCAACCTCGCCGTGGAGAACGGGTTGGTTGCGGTGATTGCCGCCTCGATAGCGGTATCGTCTTTGGCGTTTGCGGTGTACGTGCTGTCGAAGAAGGTGGAGGCCGACTCCGATTTGTACCGCATGCTCCTTCTTCCCCTCATCGCCCTTGCGGTGCTGCCGTTCCCTTATGTTCCGGAACTGCTCAAGATCTTTTTCCTGGCGCTGGTCATTTTTGGATTTACCTGCTTCGACGCCATAACCTGGGGTGATTTGGCGGACGAGATAAGCGACCGCCAGCTGCCGATATACGTGTCGTACGCGCCGCCCACCATCGGCAACTTCGTGGGCATCTTTATCGGGTGGTCGGTGGGGGCGCTGCTGTACGCCAGGCTGGGAAAAACGGGGTTCGACACGGGCTTCTCCGTCTTCTCGATAATCATCGTCATCGCGCTGGTGATGCTGCTGGTGTGGGATCTCGTGAAAAGCCGGAAGGAGGAATCCGGCGAGCCGCAGGCGGACGCGTTTCTGGACAAGTGGAGAGCGGCGTGCGAAGAGATCGCCGAAGCGCACGAGCTGACCAATCAGGAGACGAGAATCCACACGATGCTGGCGCGCGGGCGAAACCAGCACTACATTGCGGAAGAACTGTTCATTTCACCGCACACGATAAAGACTCACACCTACCATATTTACAAGAAGCTGGGCGTGCACTCGCAGCAGGAATTGATCGACATGGTCGAAGCCAAGCTGTAGAGAAGCGCGTGGAGGCCGTAGGGCTGCGCAGTTTTCGCGCTCGCCCCGTGGGGCGAGGGCTCTGCCCTACAAAAAAGGGGCTTGGCGGCACGTCTGGTGCACCTTCGATTCAAGCCTTTTGCCAGTCCGTGGAACCGATCTCCCCCAGCGAGAACGCGTGGCCGTCGTAGCCGATGCAGGTGACGCTGACGTTGGGAATCTTCACCGGGTCGTTCACGCGCGCGGGGTCGAGCAGGTACACCAGCGTGCGCACCACGAACGAATGCGTGACCACGAGGGCGTTGCCGCCGCCGGCCAGCCTCACGGCCTCCCCCGCTTCGGCGAAGAAGCCCGACAGCCTTTGCTCGATGGCGTCGAAGCGCTCGGCACGGCCCGACGTGTCGGCGCGCGCGATGACGTCGGCCACCTCGGGAAGCCGGCGGTTGTGCTCCTCGAACGGCAGGTCCTCGCCGAACCCGGCGGTGAGCGCCGCATGCAGCAATTCGCCTGGCTCGCCCTCCAAGTCTCCGTAGCACCACTCGCGCAGGCGCGGGTCGTGCGCGAGGGGGAACGGCGCGTCGGCGCAGCGCACGGGACGCAGCCCGCCGTACTCGACGGCCGACGAGGGGCCGTTCGGCACGCAGGTGGGCAGGAACGTCTCGGGCGGCGCGTACCGCTCGCCGCGCCGCGCGGCTCGCGCGCCCAGCAGCGCGTCGAGTGTCTGCACGGCCCGTCCGCTGTCGCTGGAGAACGCCGCGGCGAACTCCACGTCGGCCAAGCCGCCTCCGAGCGCCTCGGCACCGCGCACGCCCTCGTCCGTGAGCGGCGTGTCGCACCAGCCCTGCACCTTGCCCATGACGTTGAACAGCGTCTGCCCGTGGCGCACCACGTAGAACGTCACGGGCGCAGCCTCCACGGGAAAGCCGGCGGCAGGCAGCGAAGGTGCCCGGCGGAGCGCGGCGAGCCCGTCGGGGCGAACCTCCCCCGTCATGGCAGTTTGCACACGTCGACCCACGTGCAGGGCTCGGCGCAGCGCTCCAGCTCGTCGGGAGCCAGGCGCACGGCGCTCGCGGCGCTGCCTGCCGCCGGGTACACCGTGCCGAACCGGCGCAGCGACTCGTCCAGGTACACGTCCACGCCGTCGTTCACGGCGAACGGGCACACGCCGCCCACGCCGTGCCCGATGAGCGGTTCGGCCTCCTCGGCGGCAAGCATCTTCGCCTTGCAGCCGAACCGCGCCTTGAACTTCGCGTTGTCGATGCGGGCGTCGCCGGCCGCCACCACGAGCACCACCCGCTCGCCCACGTGGAACGACAGCGTCTTGGCGATGCGCGCCGGCTCGCAGCCCACGGCCGCGGCCGCCAGCTCCACCGTCGCGCTCGACGTCTCGAATTCCAGCACGCGGTCGTCCATGCCGCGCTCCCGCAGATACGCCTTCACTTTGTCGATGGCCATGCCGAACCTTCCATCTCGCAGCCGTTTTCGCCTCAGTATAGCAATTCCACCAGCAACAAATCACCCGTAGAGGTGGCCTGCCGGCCGCCCGGAGCGGAGAATCCGCAGAAAGGAAAACAATGCGGCGAGCGCTTGCTACGCTCGCCGCACGATAAGCTTTGTCGGACGATACCGCGCCGGGCGGCCAGCAGCCCGCCCCTACGGGGACTGCGAGAGCACGGGCGACTACCCCTCGTACTTCGCGAGGAACGCCTTCGTGCGCTCGTGCTGCGGATTGTTGATCACCTGGTCGGGCGCGCCTTCCTCCACCACGTAGCCGTCCGCCATGAACACGATGCGGTCGGCCACGTCGCGCGCAAAGCTCATCTCGTGCGTGACGATGACCATGGTCATGTGCTCGGCCGCCAGATCGCGGATGACCCTGAGCACCTCCTGCGTGAGCTCCGGGTCGAGCGCGCTCGTGGGCTCGTCGAAATAGAGGATGTCGGGGTTGAGCGCGAGCGCGCGGGCGATGGCCACCCGCTGCTGCTGGCCGCCCGACAGCTCGCAGGGCACCATGTCCTCTTTCCCGGCAAGACCCATCTTGGCCAGCACGGCGCGCGCCTGCCGCTCGGCCTCGGCCTTGTCGCGCTTCTGCACGCGGATGGGCGCGTCGGCCACGTTGCGCAGCACGCTGTAGTGCGGGAACAGGTTGAAGTTCTGGAACACCAGCCCGAAGCGCGACTTCGCCTCGCGCTGCACGGCCCTCCCCGCGTACACGGCCCGTCCGTCCGCTCCGCTTTTCGCCACCTCCAGATCGCCGTAGGACAGCGACCCGCGCTCGAACGTCTCCAACAGCGTTGCGCAGCGCAAAAACGTCGATTTGCCCGAACCGCTGGGACCGATGATGGCCACCACCTCGCCCCGCCGCACCGAAAGGCTGATGTCGTGCAGCACCACGGTGTCGCCGAAGCTCTTCTCTATGCTCTCAAGGCTGACGACGACGTCCGCCCCCGACCCGCTTGCGCCCTGAGCCATGCCCGCGTTCGCCTCCCTATTCATGGTAGTAGTCCATCTTCTTCTCGATACGGTTCAAAACGACCTCGATAGCCAGGTTGAACACCCAGTAGAACAGCGCCGCCACCGCGAACGCCCAGAGGTTCTTCATGGAGGCCACCAGTGCCTTCGCCTCGCTGAACATCTCGGCCACGCCGATGACGAACGCGAGCGACGTGTCCTTCACCAGCGTGATGATCTCGTTGCCCATGGCGGGCAGGATGCGCTTGATGACCTGCGGCAGAACGATCAGCATGAACGTCTGGAAGCGCGAGTAGCCCAGCACGTGCGCGGCCTCGTACTGCCCTTGGGGGATGGACTGGATGCCGCTGCGGTAGATCTCGGCGAAGTAGGCCGCGTAGTTGATGATGAACGCGATGATGCAGGCGGTGAACTTGTAGTCGGTTCCCAGCGAGATGCCGAACAGGTAGTACGGCCCGAAGAAGATGGCGAACATCTGCAGCATGAGCGGCGTGCCGCGCATGACCGAGATATAGAAGCGCGTGACCAGGGCAAGCGGCTTGAACCTGCTCATGCGGGCGAGCGCCACCACCACGCCCAGGGGCAGCGCCCCCAGAAGCGTGAGGAAGAATATCTGCAGCGAGACGCCGAACCCCTGGGCCAGCATGCCCACCATCGTTGAAAACTCCACCGGTCAAACCTCTCTCACGACGCGACAACGGGCGGGAACCTCGTTCCCGCCCGCTTCGGACCTCTTTGCCTGCGCGCCCTTCGCGGCGTACGCATGGCGCTTGCGCGGCGGCTGCCGCGAAACCGCATCGACCTACTTCAGCACCCAGTTGTCGAACGACACGCCGTACTCGGCGTACTTCTCGCACAGCTGCTTGATGGTGCCGTCTTCGTACATTTCCTTGAGCGTGGCCGTAACCTTGTCGGCCATCTCGGTGTTGCCCTTCTTGAAGCCCACGCCGTAATGCTCGGACGACAGCGGATCGGCCAGCTTCACGTACTTGTCGTTGCCCGCCATGTTGTAGTCGGCGATGGACAGGTCGCAGGCCACGGCGTCGACGGCACCGGACTCAAGCTGCATGAACGCCGTGTTGTAGTCGGCGATGGTGTCGAGCGCGGCGAACTTGGCCACGGCGTCGGCGTAGTCCTCGCCCTCCAGCACGTCGAGCGCGGCGGAATCGACCTGCGTCATGACCGTCTTGCCCGCCAGGTCGTCGATCGACTTCACGTCGCTGTCCTTCTTCACCACGATGACCTGCTCGTTGAGCATGTACGGCTCGGTGAAGGCGTAATCGGCCTCGCGGCCTTCGATGGTGAAGCCGTTCCAGATGCACGTGATGGCGCCGCTGTCGATGAGCGCGTCCTTGGCATCCCAGTCGATGGCCTCCAGCTTCAGCTCCCAGCCGTTGCGCTCGCACACTTCCTTGGCCATGTCGAGGTCGATGCCGGCGAACTCGCCGTCGTCGCCCACGAAGCCGTAGGGCGGGTACGCCTTGTCGAAGCCGACGGTGAACGTGGTGGCGTCCGCGGCGCCGTCTCCCGTTCCCTCGGACTTCTGCGCGTCGCCGCCGCCGGAGCAGCCGGCCAGCACAACCGCCGTGAGCGCGAGCGTCGCCGCCGCGACGACGAGCGCCTTGAGATTCTTCTTCATAGGTTCATCCTCCCGTGTCCCCGCAGCCGACGCCCGCTTCCCCCGGTCGCGCGCCCCTCGGCTGCTTTTCTACTTTACTGCGCTAAAGTGCTTGCGCAAGTATAGCATAGGAATTCGCAACGTACACGCTTCTCCGATATCCGCGCTTTGCTCGGGCGCCAGCGGCGCGGCGCCCTACTTGCGCACGCCCGTCATGGTTTGCTCCACGATGCTGTTCATAACGTCGGCGGTCAGCGTTCCCGCCACGTAGCCGAACACGTTGCCGTCCTTGTCGATCATGAACGTGGTGGGGAACGATCTCACGCTGTAAGCGCTGAACAGCTGGCCGGACGTGTCCATGAGCACCGGATACGTCATGCCCTCCTTGTCGATGAACGCCTTGACCTCGTCCACGGACACGTCGCTGTTCTGCGGGCGGTCCGCCGTCTTGGGGTTCGCCACGCCCAGCACCACCAGATCGCCCTCGTTCTCGCCGCGGTCGCGGTACAGCGCCTCGATGTCGGGTATCTCGCGTTGGCACGGGCCGCACCAGGTGGCCCAGAAGTTCAGGAACACCGTCTTGCCGCGGTAGTCGGACAGCTTGTGCTCCGTCCCGTTCTGGTCGACCAGCGTCACATCGGAAAGCGGGGCCGCCTGGGCGCTCGCGTTGGACGAGCCCGCGCTGCCGCCCGACTCGCCCTTGGACGTGCCACTGCCTGCGCTGGCCGAATCTCCGGCTTTGTCGCCCGAACCGCCCGCCTCCGCCGGCTGTTCCTGCGCGGACGGCGCGGCGCCGAACGACGAGAGATAGCTCGTCACCCCGTTCATCCACCCGGTCGCGGTCATAAGGCCCATGACGATGAGCAGCGCGCCGCCCACCTTAACCGTGTACTTCACCACGTTGCCGTGCGTGCGGAAGAAGCGCAGCACCTCTCCCGTGAACAGGCCCACCGCCAAAAACGGCAGCACGAAGCCCAGCGTGTACACGCCCACGAGCGCGTAGCCCATAGCCGCGGAGGCGCTCGACGACGCCAACAGCAGCACGCTGGCCAGCACGGGCCCCACGCACGGCGTCCACGCGAAGCTGAACGTGAAGCCCAGCACGAGCGCCACCAGCGGGTTCATGGCGAATCGGCCCAGGTTGAACGGCAGCCTGCGCTCGGTTTCGATGACGCGCGTCTTGCCGAACGCGCCCAGCATGTACAGGCCGAACGCCGCCATCACGATGCCGGCCACCACCGAGAACACGCGCTGGTTGCCCGTGAAGAACTGCCCGAGCGCCGTGAAGCCGAAGCCCAGCAAAAAGAACGCGAAGCTCACGCCTACCACGAAGAACAGCGTGTTCACCAGCACCTTCTTGCGAGGGTACTCGATGGTGCCGTCGTCGCTCCTCTTTGCAGCCCCGCCGGCCAAGTAGCCCACGTACAGCGGGATGAGCGGCAGCACGCACGGAGAGAAGAAGCTCAACAGCCCTTGCACGAACACGGTCAGCGCCGGAACGCTCGTTTCAAGCGAGAAACCCATGGTTGCTCCTAGCGGTCGTCGTCGACGCGTTGGCGCGCCGATCGCGGAAAAGAGAAGGGCGAAGCAGGGACGCGCCCATGGCCGCCCCATCAGACGGAACGGCCGGACAGCCGTCCCAGAGTTCGATTGCCCGAGGCCGGGCTACGCAGACTTCGGCGCGCCCGCCCCGTCGCCGAAAATGCGCCTGTCGATGGAACCGACCGTGATCTGGCTCAAACGCTCGCGGCACCCGGCGTCCAAATCGGCGAAGATGTCGTCCATGATGCCGGCCATGCCCGAGGCGACCAGGCACTCCTTGTCGGCATCGCCGCTATGCCATCGAGCCTCCACGAAGCGCACGTCCAGCGCCTCGGCGACGGAGGCCAAATCGGTTCGGGCCGCGTCGCCGGCGAACCGGTAGCCGCCCTCGTTGCCCTCCCGCGTTTCGACGAATCCGGCGCGCTTGAGCGGCGCCATGATCTTGCGCACGCGCGCCGCATTGGTGCACACGTTCTCCGCCAGCGCCTCGCTCGACACGACGCCCTGCTTGTGGTTCAGGAACACCAAGGCATGCACCGCCACTATGAAATCGCTGTTCATTCCCATCGCCCGCTTTCGCACCGACCCGACACCGCCGGGCCTTCGCTTCAACTGTTTCTGTTACTTATACAGTATATTCTGTATAAAAGAAAGGTACAGTTCAGGAAATGCACAAACACGGCCGCGCCGGCCCCCGTTCAGCATGGAAACGGACCGATTTTGCACAAAAAGTGCCGACGTCCGACTTTTCCCGATTCGCAAACCGGCAGGCTCGCAGTCCGCCGAAACGAACCGCCAGGTCAGCGATGTGAAGCCTTTCCGGCTGTCATTCCACGGGTCTTGTTAGGGGCGTCTCATCGTCGAACGTCGCCACTTTTTGTGCATCGGAGGCGGAAATCCTTGCAGCCGCCGGCCGCGTCTCCGGCCGCGTCTTGAAAGGACATCGCGCACGAGGGTCGGTTCTTTTCGGCAAGCTTCCAGAACGCTCCCTCGTAGCGCCCACCGCCCCTAGCGCTTCAGGCTGGACAGGATGCCGGGGCGCGCGGGCGGGTTCGGCAGGTGGATGAGGCGCGGCTCGAAGTCGAACAGCTCGTCGGTGGACACGACGGGGCTCACTTCCAGGCAGCTCTTCAAGCAGGCGTCGGCGCACAGGTTGCACTGCACGCAGTCGGACGCCGAGAACTCCAGGAAGCTGCCCTCCCCTTCCTCGGGAACCAGGTCGCTCTTCTTGAGCGCGCCCGTGGGGCAGAACACCGCGCACATGCCGCACGACGAACAGGCCTCCGCGTCCACCTGCACGCTGCCGAACAGGCGGGTGTCCACCTCGGGCACCACCGACGGCCCCAGGCTGTCCATGGCGTCGAGCACGTGCATGCGCCGCACGGGATTGAACTGCGGCAACGTGCCGGCATCGGACATGCGCAACCGCTCGCGGAGCGTTGGGCCCGCCGCGCCGCCCTTCTTGATGAAGGCAACCTCCACGGTCTTCTCGGCTGCGGTCAGGGCGGTGCCCTTGGCCTGCGAGAAGAAGCCGCGGCGCGAGGCGCCGAGCAGGCTGCGCTGGTCCTCCAGAAGCACGTCGTCGGGGAATTCCGAGGCGCGCTCTACGCGGATGTCCGACCCTTGGGCCGCCAGCAGCTGGTTCGCCGAGGCCACGGTGGCGTCGATGCCGGGCACGTTCGCTCGGAATTTGCACGTGGCGCACGTGCCGTCCACCAGCAAGATGTCGCGCACGTCGCGGGAGGCCAGCTCAAGCAGCACGCTTTCCTCCATGCGCGCGAGGCACGGGACCGCTGCGAACTTCGACGGGTCGCCCTTGTGCTTCGACGCGATGCGCGCGCACGCGAACACGGCGCGTCCTTCGGAGGCCACCACGGCGTTGGCCACGGCTTCCGCCAGGTCCTCGTCGAGCGGACGCAGCGGGATCAGCGCCTCGGTGGGGCACACGACCGTGCACGCTCCGCAGGCCACGCACAGCTCGTTGTCCAGCGAGAGCACGTTGTCCACCGCGCCCACGGCGTCCGTGGGGCATGCGTCGGAGCATTTCCGGCACGACGAATGGCGGTTGCGCACCACCGTGCAACGATCGGGGGCCAGGAAAACGGCCTTGCTCTCCAGAGCCTCGGCCACTTCCACGATATCGACAAGGTTGGGCATGCCTATCCTTCCAGGAACGACTCCTCGAGCGCGTGCAGCTCGTCGGGGGTGTTCGCGTTGATGAAGCAGCCGCCCATGGGCTCTGCCTCCAGCACTTTGCTCTGCGGGAACTCCAGCACCTTCACGTCGTCGAAGAACGCCTGGGCGCGCTTCTCGCCCCGGTCGAGCGCGCGGCGCACGGCGGGCAGGCAGGCCATCCGGCGGTACATGGCGTGGAACGGCTCGAAGCCGTGCTTGTTCACGGGCACCACCACGTCGGCCCCCGACTCGTTCATGGCAAGGGCTTCCGCCACCACGAGCGACCCCGACGCGAACACCATGTCGCACGCCACCACGGCCACGTAGGGGTTGCGGGCGGCCTGCATGGCCGTGTAGAGGCCCGGCAGCGCGCCGCGGAAGTCGAACGCGTCGCACACGAGCTGGATGCGGTACTGCGGGAACTCCCCATGGAGGAACGCCAGGTTGTCCGGCTCGTTCGTCGTGATGACGAGATCGTCGGACACGGGCGCCAAACGCTCCACCAGGCGGGATATGAGCGGACGTCCCGCGAACGGCACGGTTGCCTTGCTGCGGCCCATGCGCCGGCTCTCGCCGCCCGCCTGGATAACCACGGTGACGCGCGGCCGCACGTAGTGCTGCTCCACGAAGTCGGCGAGGCCCGGAATATCGGTCAGGTCGAACGCCGGCACGTTGTACAGCTCTGCGGCGTGGATGGCCTCCTCGATGTCGGTTGCCACCGCCACCGTGTCGGACGTGGGCAGTTTGTTGGAGATGTCAACATGGTCGGGGTGCTGCACTTTGAAGTGCGAGCCCTCGGCCGCCGATTCGCCGTCCCCTCCCGTCTGGCTCAGAACCGCCCGCGCCTCCTCGTCGTCGGCCGGCGGGACGGTGCCGCGCGTGAACTGCGTGAAATCGGTGCCCAGGGGCCAACCGCGCCGCGCGCCCTCGGCGAACACGTCGGCCACGCGGGAATCGGCTTCGTTGCCGGAGCGCATGATCTCGATGGTGGGCAGGCCGCTCTTGCGGTAGCCCTCCACGATGACGATGTCGTGGCCGTACATGCTGCGCACGATGTCGGAGCACTCCACCTCGCCCTCCACCGACTTGATGCGGGCGATCTGCCCCGGAGCGGCGATGACCGTCTCGCTCGCGCCGGCGGCGCGATGGCGGTACGAGTCCTTGCCGGGGTAGTCGATATCGAAGCCCACGTGGCTGTGGTGCTTCACGCTGCCCACGTCGTGGCCGCGCGACACCAGCTCGGCGATGAGCTGCTCGATGAGCGTGGTCTTGCCTGAATTGTGGCGGCCCACGATAGCCAGGGCCGGGCTTGGAATGTTCACCATGTTCATGCACTCGTCCTTTCGGCGCATAAGTATAGCATGGCGCGTCGGCTGCGCCCCTCACGTATGAGCAGCAGAGGCGCACCCGACGCTCGAGGGTTCTTTCGCCGAAAAAAAGTGTTGTGATTTTGTGGAGGAGGGTGGTATACTAAGCACTGCATTTACAGAGGCTTAGTTGCTTCGGTAAAGATAAGGGTTCTGTTTTTTGGAGGGGGCAGAACCCTTTGTCTTTTCTTGGGTGCGAAGAGGCCGCCGCGCGAAAGCGCGGCGGCCTCTTGCCTTCTCGAAGGGGAACGGAGCGCTGCTGCGCCGGTCTCCTAGGGCAAGGGCTGAGCCCTTGCCCTAAAGGGAGGCCGCCGAAAACGCTGATTTGCGGCTCCCGGCCCCGCTCTACAGCGGCCGACGCGCTTCGATGGCGCGGCCGAGCGTCACCTCGTCGGCGAATTCCAGATCGCCGCCCACCGGAAGGCCGCTGGCGGGACGCGTGACGCTCACGCCGAGCGGCTTGATGAGGCGCGCCAGGTAGGCGGCCGTCGTCTCGCCCTCCACGTTGGGGTTCGTGGCCAGCACCACTTCCTGCACCTCGCCCGACGCCAGGCGCTTCATAAGCTCGGCGATGCGCAGGTCGTCGGGGCCGACGCCCTCCATGGGCGACAGCGCCCCGCCCAGAACGTGGTACACGCCCGAGAACACGGCCGTGCGCTCGATGGGCGGGATGTCGCGAGGCTCGCTGACCACGCAGATGATGCTCGCGTCGCGCTTGGAAGACCGGCAGATGTCGCACAGGGCCTCCTCGGCGTAGTTGAAGCACCGCTTGCAGAAATGCACCTGGTCCTTCACCTCGGCGATGGCCTCGGACAAACGCAGCGCCGTGGCCCTATCGGTGTTGAGGATCCAGTAGGCGATGCGCTGCGCCGACTTCGGGCCGATGCCGGGCAGGCGCTCCAACTCGTCGAGAAGCTTCTGGATGGACGGCGCTGCGTACACGGTCTCTGCCCGAACCTACATCAAGCCGGGAATGTTCATACCGCCGGTTACGGAATTCAGACGCTGGGCGCTCACGTCGGACATGCCGCGCAGGGCCTCGTTCACCGCCGCGAGCACCATGTCCTGCAGCAGGTCCACGTCCTCCGGGTCCACGGCCTCGGGGTCGATGGTTATGCTCTTGATGGCCATGTCGCCCGTGGCCACCGCCTTCACCATGCCGCCGCCGGCCGTGGCCTCGAACTCCATGTCCTTGATCTCTTCCTGGGCTTTGGCCAAATCGGCCTGCATCTTCTGGGCCTGCTTCATCATGGCGCCCATGTTGCCCATGCCGCCGCCTCCGGGGAACCCGCCTCGCTTCGACATCGTCGTCTCCTATCTGATCTTCGTCTATCGGATACCGCTTGCTTGCCGCGGTCGTTTCCTCGCGCTATTCTCTCACTTCTTCCACGATCACGCCATCGCCGAAGCCGGCCGCCAGGATGGCCTCCAGCTCGTCGGGCGACTGCACGGGCGCCATCGCATCCACGGAAGGCGACGTGCGGGCGTCGGGCTCGGGCGGCAGGCCGGGCTGCGCGGAGGCCGAGGGCTCGGGCGCGGTCGACGGCTGCCGCAGGGAGCTTGCAGACCCGCCGGCCCCGGAAGGAGCCGGCGCAGAACCCGCCCCGCCGCTCGGGGGAGCAGGGGAATCGTAATCGTCGTACGGAACGATCTCGTCGTCGTACGGAGGCAGGTCGTACGCGTCGAGGGGCGCCGGATCGGGTTTGGGAGGCGTCGACGGCTGCGGGGCCGTCTGCTGCGCGGGAGCCGGCGAAGCCTGGGCCGGCGCGGCGGCGGTCGCGGCGGGAGCCGAGAACGTCGCGGCGGGGACCGCGGCTTCGGCAGCCGTCGCGGCCGCGGGAGCGGCGACCTCGGCGCCCGACCCTTGAACGTACGTGAACGGCAGCGCCGCGCCGCACGCCTGCACGAGCGCCGCCAGAACGGCGTCCTGCACGTCGGGCTTCTGCACGGCCTTGAACGCGAACGAGTTTTCGGCGGGGAACTCTATGACCAGCAGGCCCTTGTCCGCTCGGTAAAGGGCCTTCGTGTTCAGAAACAGCACGCCGTACGCGGCTTTGTTCTTCTTGAGCGTGGAGAGCGCGGCCTGCCAGATGCGCTGCAGGGCCGCGGGGTTCTGCAGGCTCGCGGCGAGCTCCGCGGAAGGAGCGGAGCCCGCACCGGCCACGGACGCGGCCTGCACGGCGGCAGGCTGGGACGCGGCCGGAGCGCTCGCCTGCTGCACCGGAGCGGCAGCAGGTTGCGCGGCCGCAGGGCCAGGTTGCGCGACATCGGAGCTAGATTGCGCATCCGTCTGGGGCGCGTGCGCACTCGCCGCTGGTTGACCCCCGGCGAAGGCACCCGCCGCGGGTTGCTCTTGCCCACCCGCAGGTCCACCAACGTCAGCGAGGGGCGTCCCGGTGCCCGAGCTGGGGTCGATGGCGGAGGCGCCGCGTACTTCGGTACGCAAGCCTTCGCCAGCGGCCGCAGATCGGGTGCCGGGGCGCGCCGCAGCGTCGGCCGTTCCGCCGTCCGGTAGGACGGCGGAACTAACGTGCGCGACGGCCGAGTGGCCGCTCTCCAGCGCCTCGACGCGCTCGGCGAGCGCCTCGAGCGTCAGGTCGGAGTCGGGGCGCACCATGCGGGTGAGCGCGATCTCGAACGACAAGCGGGGGTTCGTGGACGTTTTGAGTTCGGCGGAAAGGTCGCCCAGCACGCCCAGCAGACGCGCGAGCCGATCGGCGCCGAACCATTGCATTTCCAGCGCCAGCTCGCGCCGCGTGGCGTCGCTCACCTCGAGGGCAACGTCGGCGCCCGCCAGCGTCAGCACGTACATGTTGCGCACGTGCTCGGCCAGATCGCGGGTGAACTGCGCGAGGTCGGCGCCCGTCTCGATGTAGTCCGCCGTCCAACGGAAGCAGGTGGCCACGTCGCGCGTGCCGATGGCGCGCATGATCTCGGCCAGATCGTTCGTGTCCAAACCGCCCAGCAAGCGCTCGGCCACCTCCAGCGTGACCTTGCCCTCGCCGAACGCGATGAGCTGCTCGAGCGACGTGAGCGCGTTGCGCAGCCCGCCCTCCGAGCGATGTGCGATGAGGTCGAGCGCCTCGCCCTCGAACTCCACGTCCTCGGCCACGCAGATGGCGCCCAGCCGCGACACGATGGACTCGGCCGAGATGCGCCGGAAGTCGAAGCGCTGGCAGCGCGAGTGGATGGTCTCGGGAACCTTCTGCGGGTCGGTGGTGGCCAGGATGAACACCACGTGGCTCGGCGGCTCTTCGAGCGTCTTCAGCAACGCGTTGAACGCCGCCGTCGACAGCATGTGGACCTCGTCGATGATGTAGATCTTGTAGCGTCCGCGCGTGGGAGCGAACTGAACGCGCCCGATGATCTCCTCGCGCACGTTCTCCACGCCGGTGCGCGACGCGGCGTCCAACTCGTACACGTCGGGGTGCTCGCCGTTGGCTATCATCACGCAGTCGTCGCACGTGCCGTCGGGCTCGGGCGTGGGGCCGTGCTCGCACAGAAGCGCCTTCGCCAACAGGCGCGCCGTGGTGGTCTTGCCCGTGCCGCGCGGGCCCGTGAACAGGTAGGCATGGCTCACCTTGTCCTGCTCGATCGCGTTTTTGATGGTGCGCTCTATGTGCTCCTGGCCGACGACGTCCTCGAAGATCTGCGGCCGGTATTTACGGTAAAGTGCCTCTGCCATCGCGTATGCTCGCTTCCCTGCTACTCCGTTTCAGACTCCGCCTTCGCATGCGCGCCGCGCGGCGCCTCCTGGCCTGCCGCCGGAGCCGCGTGCTTGCCGGAAGCCGGCTCCCCGGCCGTCGCCGTATGCGCGCCGCGCAGTTCCAACTCTTCGGCCAGTTCCGCGTCGAGCTCGGCCTGCGCCTGGGTGCGCCCGTCGGCCGCCTTCTTTTTGCGCGAGCTCATGGCCGCCTTGACGGCGCCCACGATGGCCGGCGCCACCGACACGGCCACGATGCCCAGCACGATGACCTCGAAGTGGTCCTGCACGAGCGGAATGCCGCCGAAGAAGTATCCCACCAGCACGAACAGGCTCACCCACGACACGCCGCCGATAACGTTGAACAACGTGAACTTCGCGAAGTTCATGTGGCCGGTGCCCGCGATGAACGGGGCGAACGTGCGAAAGAACGGCATGAAGCGCGTGATGACGATGGTGAGCCCACCGTATTTGGCGAAGAAGTGGTCGAGCTTGGCCATGCGCTCGGGCGTGAGCGCCTTCACCTTGCCGGAATCGATGATGCGCGCGCCGAAGACCCGTGCGATCCAGTAGTTCGACGTGTTGCCCAGTATGGCGGCCACGTAGAACACGATGAGCGTGGCCCAAACGTTGAGGCCGCCGCCGTCGGCCGAGAACACGCCCGCCGCGAACAGCAGCGAGTCGCCCGGCAAGAACGGGAAGAACACGAGGCCCGTTTCCACGAACACGATGAGGAACAGCGGCGAGTACACCCACAGCGGTCCCAGCGCGATGATCCAACCCGCGATAGCCCCCCGCGGATCGGAGAGCAGATTGACGAAGAAGTTGATGATGTCCATGTCGTCCTCGCGGTCACAGCCTGATACAAAAAAGTATCTCGAATAGGCAGGGGCGCTCGTCAGCGGTCCCTTATGGCTGCTTCCTCCCGGACCTGACCAGGTTCGGAACATGGCGCCGCCCCGGCCCATTCGAGATACTCAAATAACAACCGCTCCAGTATAGAGGATGCGCCGAACTCCCGCCTCGCAACGGCCCATGAAGCAACCAAATGTCCACAGACAAGAAGCGCCTATGCAGGTCCTCCGTGAAAACCCGGCTTCTTACGCCCCTCCGCACGAACAGGCCGCCGACCGCTCTCGGCAACGCCCTTACTTCGCCTCGATCGGAACTCCTTGCAGGAAGCCCTCGACTCCCGAAAGAATGGCCGCGCTCGTCAAGGCGGCTAGGTTCTCAAGCGGCACGTCGGAATCGATCGCGAGCCAGTGGCGGTACGCCGAGAGCAGCCCTCCGCAGAGAAACGACACGCCGAAGCTCAGGTACGGGCCCATGGCCGAGGCCAAGCCCAACGCGTCGCACTCGACGATAGCCTCGGTGAGCGGGCCCTCCACTTTGTTGAGCAGCTTTTCCGACGATACGCGCCTCACCATGTTCTCGGTTATCGAATAATCCTGCACCAGCGCCACGCTCAACCGGGCGAACAGGTCCGCAACGTCCACGCCCCCGCCCTGCGCCAAGGATTCCTCTCGCAACGAGGCGACTATCTGCTCGGCCCTCTCGCGTATGATCTCGTCCAACACGTCGTCGACGGAATCGTAATGCAAGTAAAACGTCTTGCGGTCGATGTCGGCCTCGTGCGCCACGGCCGTTATAGTCACCCGATCGTAATCCTCTGCATGCAGCAAGTTCAGGAACGCCTCGCGGATGGCCCTCTTCGTGCGGACGACGCGGCGGTCGCCCATCCGCGAAACGCAGTTTTTCGTCTTGTCGGCCAAGGTGATCGAACCCCAATTCCCTGCAAAACGCGGCATATGCCGCATTCGTTTCCAAACTGGTGATTGCCCTTCTTCGCCTCGTTACTATAATCTACATAAGATGATTATTCAACATATGTGGAATAATTGCCGTACGAAAGGACGTGCACGATGAGGGCAACCGAACAAATCAAGCACGCGGCCTTCGAGAAGACGCTCGATTATCTTCTGGAAGACCCCGAGCGCAACGCCACCAAGATCATGGACATGCTGGACAAGGTGGCGCCGGCCGACCTGTTCCCCAGCCAGAGAACCGCCTTCCGCAGCGCCATCGACCAGCAGAACAACTGGTACCAGCTCATCATGCGCGTGCTGGAGCTGAACCCCGCGATGCGCAACGACTTCATCAAGACGTTCCTCATCGACGGCAACCTCATGGCATGGCCCAAGCAGGAGGCCATGCGCGAGAAGCACCATTGCAACATCCCCTGGGCCATCCTCATGGACCCCACGAGCGCCTGCAACCTGCACTGCACCGGCTGCTGGGCCGCCGAGTACGGCCACAAGGAGAACCTCTCGTACGACGAGCTGGACTCCATCATCCGCCAGGGCACGGAGCTGGGAACCTACGTGTACATCTACACGGGAGGCGAGCCGCTCGTGCGCAAGCGCGACCTCATCGCACTGTGCGAGGCGCATCCCGACTGCTCGTTCCTCTCGTTCACCAACTCCACGCTTATCGACGAGGAGTTCTGCCAAGATCTGTTGCGCGTGAAGAACTTCATCCCCGCCATCAGCGTGGAGGGATTCGAGGAGGCCACCGACGGCCGTCGCGGCGAAGGCACGTACGCCAAAGTCGGCAAGGCCATGCAGCTGCTCAAACAGCACGGCCTCCCCTTCGGCGTCTCGTGCTGCTACACGTCCGCCAACGCCGACTCCATCGCGTCCGAGGAGTTCTTCGACTGGATGATCGACCAGGGCGTCCTGTTCGCTTGGATATTCACCTACATGCCCGTGGGCGTGGACGCGCCCACCGAGTTGATGGTGCGGGCCGACCAACGCGAGCACCTCTACCGCTTCGTCCGCGAGATGCGCAGCAAGAAGCCGCTGTTCACGCTCGACTTCCAAAACGACGGCGAGTTCGTGGGCGGCTGCATCGCAGGGGGTCGGCGCTACCTGCACATCAACGCCGCCGGCGACGTGGAGCCGTGCGTGTTCGCGCACTACGCCAACGCGAACATCCGCGAGACGTCGCTGCTCGACGCGCTCAAATCGCCCATCTTCATGGAGTACTACCGGGAGCAGCCGTTCAACGACAACCTGCTGCGCCCCTGCCCCATCTTGGAGAACCAGGACGCGCTGGCGAACATGGTTGAAGCCGCCGGCGCGCACTCCACCGACCTGCAGGCCAAGGAAAGCGCGCGGGACCTGTGCGCCAAGTGCGCGAACTCCATCGAGGAGTGGGCACCCGTGGCCGAGCGCATCTGGACCGACCCCGCCGATCCGCAGTTCGACAAGCGCCACGACCCCGGCCAAGGCATGGCCGACACCGACAAGAGCAAGTTCGACCGCCTGGGCCGGCAACGCAAGCCCCTGGACGACGAGGCGCAGGCCGGCGAACCGGCGGCGTAGCCTGCTTCTCCGGATGGCGGCTCGAGCGTAGCAACGAGCCGCCATCACGCGCCTTCCTGCACGGAATCGGATGCGAAATGCACAAAAACCCGCGACGTTTGACCTCGAACGATTCGAAAGGGCGCATAAGGGGGCGCAGCCGTCCGTGCCCCCTTATGCGCCAATCGCTTGAACAGGCTTTTCTCAAGCCAGGCAAATCCTAGAGGAATGGCTGGCGCAACGGATCATCAAACATCGCAGAATTTTGTGCAGGATACGTCCACCTCCATGCATCGGCCCAATCACGATCCCGCAATGAAAGCTCTGAAATAACCAGATGGCATTCGAAACGTCTGCCATCTGGTTATTTGACCAGCGGCCGCTCTGTTTTGCCCAGCAGCGCTTGACCCAAAGCGAACAATGCGAGCCCCACTGCGAGCACGGGCAGGCGAGCCGCCCACCCGGCGTCCGCAACAGCAAACGGATACAGCCATGCAAGGCCGGGCAGCGAGAACACGGCAGCAACCGGCGGGAGATGAAGAAGCGCCCACAACGCCGCCGCGATCGTCGCCGCGGCCGACTCGCTGCCCGTAGCAACACCGAGCACATAGGCGATACCGCCCATGAACAAGGTGGGCGCCAAGCCCATCATGAGGATCGACGCGAAATCCATGCCCAGAACACCTTGGAAGCCGACGGCTTGAAGGGCTACCGTGCCCAAGGCGGCAACCGACACAAATACTAACCTGTGCGCATAAGGCCTGCCGGGATGCGGAAGGCATCGATGAGCCTCGCACGTTCCCACCTTCGCATCGGCAGCGTACACGCCCGCATAGGCGAGCGAGAACGCAAGAGGTGCCAGCGAAACGCATAGCACGCCCGACTCCACACGCGCATCGACCGACGAGGCAACGTTCGCCGCCATGAACGCGGCACCGGCCAACAGCACGGCGAACGCCAAAGCCGTGAGCTTGCCGGCCTTCATCGCGCGCAGGACGAGCAAGCACGGCGGCAACGGCACCGCAAGGAACCTCTCAGCCCGAACGCCTGCGACAAGCGCGGAGGCATCAACACGCCAACGTCGGAGCAACCACATCAGAAGCGCGGCAATCGACACTATGGCACCTACCCCGAGAAACAGAGGGTTGTACCGCGAATAGGCCCGGCTCGCTCGATCGAAATCGACCACCTCTCGCGCGACGTCCTCCGGCACATCTTGAAGCCACGCATCGTCCGGCGATACGCCCTCTTGGAAGAAAGCCGAGTTCAAAGCCTCCCCTGTCACGTCGACGACCTTCGCTTCCGGCGGAAGGTAAAGAACGCCGGCCACCCAGAGCATCGCGAACAACGCGATGCCCACCATACGGCTGCGCGTCAACGTGCCCGCGCACGCCCCGAAACAAGAGGCGAAAACGACGATGGGAAGATAAACGAAGGCGAATCCCGCTAGGAAAGGCGCCAGTTCGGCCGACCCACGCAAAACGATGCACACGACGAGCGACCCGAACGCCAAGGCAAGCCCAGGCAATAAAAGCACGGCGATCACGGCCGAAAGCTTCGCGCCCAAGTATCGCGCCGCGCCACGCCCCGAAGATACGACCGTCTCGAAACGACAGGCGCTCCGATCGTCGAGTACAAGACCCGCCGACCAGCCGCAAGCCACCAACCCTGCCACCATGGCCGCGAATTGGAACAAATCACCAGCAAGTTTCTTATCGGAGCCCTGCCACGAGTTGGACATGCCCAGCACCATTCCCACCGCGACAACCAAAAGCAGGCAAACCACACGCGCAGGCGATTTCCATAGAAAGCCGACCTCGGCCTTGAATGCAACTGCCGCGGAACTCATACGCACGCGCCCTGTCTGCTCGTTTGCATCAGGTTGACATAGGCGTCTTCCAGCTGCGGATCAACCGGCGTCTCACCGATTTTCGCCGCCTCTCCGACGTACCTCATGCGCATCGTTCCGTCGGGGAGTTCTTTTACGGACGTGACCGTGCGAACGCGCTTTAGCTCGTCGAGAATCTGCGGCGAGGCGATTGCCTCCCACACGCTCCCTTGCGCCGAAGCGACGAACTCATCGGGCGTCGCATCCGCAACTAGACGCCCCCGCGAAACCACGGCCAGCCGCGAGCAGCCCAGTTCAACGTCCTGCAGGATGTGCGTAGACAAGATGACCACCGCATCGCGGGACGCTTCCTCCAGAATACTGCGAAACCGGATGCGTTCTTCGGGGTCGAGACCCGCCGTAGGCTCGTCCACCACCAGCAGCCGAGGCGACCCCACGAGGGCGCCGGCGATGCCGACTCGCTGCTTCATGCCGCCCGAAAAGGCGCCGACGCATCGATCGGCATCCGCCGACAAACCCACCGCCGCAAGCAGCCGCTCCGTTTCCTCGCGCGCCTCCCGACCCTTGACGCCCTTGAGCGAGGCGTAGTAGAGAATATGATCGCGCGCCGTGAGGTTTGGATAGAGGCCGAATCGCTGGGGAAGGTAGCCGAGACGTGCGCGAAAGCGTCTGCGATCGCGCAGCGTGTCGCAACCGTCGAACTCGATGCTGCCCGCCGTGGGCTTCAACAGCGTGGCGATAAGCCTGATGAGCGTGGTCTTACCCGCACCGTTCGGACCGAGCAACCCGAATATCCCTTGGCCTATCTCTAAAACAACATCCTCAACGGCACGGATGTTGCCAGCGTAGGTTTTAGACACTCCGTGCAATCGAAGCATATGAGCCATGGTAGTCACCCGCTCGCAATGATGGTCGCCCCGTGTTTTCAACCGCTTTTCTTCTTTGAGGATATATGCTTAGCAGCTAAGTCGACAATAACTCCGCTATAACCACAAAGGCGGCGAACGGGAAAGCAGCACACGACCAGCACAAGCCCATCATCGCGCATGCGAAAGCGAACGGTTTTCAAAGTTGGATCTACCGTCGTCTCGCAAAATAGCAGGAGCCTGCGCCCCTGCCCCATCTTGGAGAACCAGGACGCGCTGGCGAACATGGTGGAGGCCGCCGGCGCGCACTCCACCGACCTGCAGGCCAAGGAGAGCGCGCGGGACCTGTGCGCCAAGTGCACGAACTCCATCGAGGAGTGGGTGCCCGTGGCCGAGCGCATCTGGACCGACCCCGCCGATCCGCAGTTCGGCAAGCGCCACGACCCCGGCCAGGGCATGGCCGACACCGACAAGAGCAAGTTCGACCACCTGGGCCGGCATCGCGAGCCCCTGGGCGGCGTGACGGGGCGGCAGGTCGCAACGATACGTCATCCATCCGGGCAAAGCTCCCATCCGCCTCGCCCGGATGGCCACGAGGTTCCCGAAGATGCGCCGGTGCGCAGCCGGTTCCACCCGCGCGTGCCAACCGCCTCGCGCGGGTTCGGGGAACCTCATTTCGAGGCGTTCACAGGCAGCTTGCCGTCCGCACGCGCAGGGGCATGGCGAGCGCCTTGAACGCCTCGACTCCCACCTCGATGTTCTCGTCGCGGAAATCGTACTCGTAGGTGTGCACCGAAGGATGGTCGGGCCCGTTGCCTATGTAGAAGTACGCCCCCGGAACCTCCTTGAGGTAGTAGCCGAAGTCCTCCGACGCACGGTAGGGCGCGGGCAGCGGCTTCACGGGGATGCCGCGCTCCTCGCACGCCCGACGGACCTTGTCCGCGCGCGTCGCGTCGTTCACGGTTTCGGGGAACTCGTCGCTGAAGGAGAACTCCGCCTGCATGCCCTGCTCGGCGGCCATCTTCCGCGCATCGTCCTCCAAGGCTTTCTGCAGGCGGTCCATCTCGGCCTCTTTTTCCGCGCGGATGGTCAGGCGCAGCACGCCCTCGGAAGCCGCGATGCCGAAGTTCTGCGATCCCGCGTCCACCTGGACGATGGTGCACAAGACCAATCCCTCGTTGTGCTCGGGCGATACCAACTCGGGAATGGCGTCGATCAGCTTCGCGATGGCGAACGAGGGGTTCACGCCGTCTTCGGGCTGGCTGGCATGCGCGGGCGACCCCGTCAGGCGGATGGTCATGCCTTTGGAGGCGAACTGCGTCGTGCCGCCCTTCACGTACACGGTGCCCAGGTCGATGCCCGACATGTTGTGCCAGCCGTACACCTCGTCCACCCGTTCGTCGCGCAGCGCCTGCACCGCCTCCCGGGCACCCTGGCCGGTTTCCTCCGCATGCTGGAACAGGAACACGATGTTGTTTTCGGCCCCAAGCTGGTCCACTTCCAGGGCGAATCCCGCCAACGCTGCGGCGTGACCGTCGTGGCCGCACTTGTGGGCGACACCTTCGAACCGGGAACCCCACGGCAAGTCGATGGTCTCGGCCATGGGCAGTGCGTCGAAGTCGGCGCGAAAGGCGATGGTGGGACGATCGGCACCGGTGCGGTACGCCGCGTAGAAGTAGCGGCCGCCGTCGACGATGTCGAGGTTCGCCGTGTTCTCGCGCAGGAAGTCCATGAGATGCCGCTTGGTCCACGTTTCTTGATAGGACAGCTCCGGATGCGCGTGCAGCTCGTGGCGCAGGCGCACGGCACTCTCTAAATTCTTCTGGTCCATGAGGATGCTCCTAGCTTTTCGGGGGGTTGGGATGCCGGATCGCCGCGAACGGGCGATCCGGCGCAGGGCGCGCACACGGTGCCCTAGATGGCTATCACGCCGGTGACCAGAAGCGTTGCCATGACCACGCCGATCAGGAAGATGACGATCATCGCGATCCATTCGCGCTTGCTGATATCGCTGTGGTTGTCGCGCTTCGTCTTGTAGAACACGAACATGCCCACGGCGTACAGGATGAACGACGCGGCCAGGTAGATGAGGCCCACGGAGATGAAGCAGTAGGTCACGTACACGATGGCCACGCCGCAGACGATCGCGTTCTTCACGCCGAGCTTGCTCTGGTGCGTGACGCGCATGGCGTACAGGGCGGAGAACAGGTAGGGCACCATGATGCAGGTGGTGGCCAGCAGCAAAACCATGTTGTACACCGTCTGCAGCGCAGAGGACAGCAGCACGCACAGCCCCACCTGGGCGATGAGGTTGGTGATGATCAAGGACGCCACGGGTGCGCCCACGGCGTTGGTCTTGGTGAAGATGCGCGGCATGAGGCCTTCCTTGGCCGCAGCGTGCGGCAGCTGCGCGGCGATCATGACCCAGCTGATGAGGGCGCCCAGAATGGACACCAGGATGCCCACCTTGACGATGACGGAGCCCGCGCTGCCGATGACGGTGGCGCCCAGCACGTCGGCGAGCGGGGTGGCCGAATTCGCCAGCGTGGCGGCGGGAACGGTGCCCATGGACACGAACGAGATGCCGGCGTACACGATGAGCGTGATGACGATGGCGATGACGGTGGCCTTGCCCACGACGCGCTGCGACTCGGCGCGCTCGGCCAGCACGGTGGAGGCCTCGACGCCGATGAAGCACCAGAGGATGACGCCCATAGCGCCGTTGATCTGGGACATCAGGGTGACGGACGCGGTGGGCGCAGCGGCGCTGGCCAGCACGGTGGTCCAATTCGTCACGTTGAAGATATCAGGGTTCCATACGAACACGCCCGCAATGATGACCAGGGCCAGCGGCGTGAGCTTGGCGATGGTCACGATGAGGTTGACGAAGCCCACCTTGCCGGCGCCCTTCGTCTGAAGCCAGACCACCGACCACAAAATGACCGAAGCCAGCGCGAAGGTGGCTATGGGACTCAGCTGCATGTTGGCGGGAAGCAGGCTGTTGAGGGTCTTCATGATAAGCGTGAAGAACGCCACGTTGCCGAACAGGCCGCTCACCCAGTACCCGAACGCCGACAGGAAGCCCGGCATATCGCCGAACCCGGCCTTCGCGTACGAGGCGATGCCGCCCGTGAGTTCGGGCCTCTTGTCGGCGAGCAGGCGGAACACCAGCGCCAGGCAGATGACGCCGACGCCGCCGATGCCCCACGCTATGAGAATGGCTTGGGGATTCGCCACGCCGATGAGGTCAGTGGGGCTGTTGAACACGCCGCTGCCTATCATGGAGCCCACGCCCAGAGCAACCAGGGCGAGCAGTCCCAGCTTCTTCTCGGGCGCCGCGGCGACGGCCTTGTCTTTCGTCTCTGCCTTCGACAGGCTGCCGTCGGCCGTGCCGGTCGGCTTGGCCGCATCGGCGGATCCCGGCGCGATCCGTTCGCGCACGCCCGCGGTTGCTGTTGCTGAGTGTTCCATCATGCGTCTCCTTACAAAGCGTTCCTATGGTTCCGGCAGTACCGCTATCCTCGTCTTGCATGGCAAGCGCCGCACCGCACCGCCGAAGCGCCACGCGTGGTCAGCACCCTTCGACGAAACAATCATACGAAGCTGGAAAGCGAAAAATATTCCATTGTGGAATATCGGGTATAGTGAAACGGAACGCGAATCGCACCGGGGCGCAACGGCCGAACGGGGAGACGAAAGGATATCGATGGAGTTCAAACACCTGGAAACGTTTCAAACCGTAGTCGAAGAAGGGGGCGTCACGCGTGCCGCCCGCAAGCTGAACTACACGCAGCCGACGGCCACCAAGCACCTGCAAGCCCTTGAAGACGAACTGGGCGCGCCGCTGTTCGAACGGCAAAACGGCAAGAAGGTGCTTTCGGAGGCGGGAGCCATACTCTACCGACGCAGCAAGGCCGTGCTTAACGAGATGTTCCAGCTCAACCAAGAAGTGGCGTCGCTCAAAAGCGTTGGCGCGCTGCTGCGCGTCGGCGGCATGGACCAATACTGTTGCGAGTTCATCCTGCCCGTGGTCAAGTCGTTCGCGAGCCGGCATCCCGAGGTGACGATCGAGATGCACGGCGTAAGCAACGACGATGCGTACCGGCTCGTGCAGAGCCACGAGCTTGACTTCAGCATCGCCGTGGGCAAGCAGGGCGTACGCGATCTGACCGAACGCATCGTCGGCTATGAAGACCTCGTCCTATGCGTGTCGCGCAAGCTTGCCAAAGACTCGTCCGACTTCGAGCGCTGCCTTATGAGGTATCCCGTCCTGTTGGACAAGCGGGCCAACTACATCAACTACGGCTTCTTGCAACAGGGGGTCGCGTTTCCCAACATGGTGCACTGCGACAGCGACGAAGCGGTCAAAGAGGGCGTGCTCAACTACGGGTTCATGGGCATGATAGGCACCGGCCGCGTTCAAAAGGAAATCGAGGCCGGTCAGGTCGTCGTGCTGCACACGTTTTCGTCGCACGTGCCCGTGAAGGCGTTCGCTCACAAGGCGAACCAAGAGAACCCCCTTCACAAAGCCTTCTTCAACCTATTCCGTCCCTATAAAGCAACGAAGGAGAATCGGCCCGCGGCCGGGAACGTGCCGCACCGGACCCTCCGATAAAAGAAGCCCTCCGATATCGAAGGGCTCCCGATCTGCTCGTTCTCCTGAATCACCGATCCGCAGCGGAACCTTACAGCGTGCGCAGGTTCACTTCCTTGAGCTGGCGGCCCGTCACGGCGCTCGGGGCGCCCGTCATGGGGTCGCTCGCGGAACTCGTCTTCGGGAAGGCGATGACGTCGCGGATGGAAGCCTTGCCGCCCAGCAGCATGACCAGGCGGTCGAGGCCCAGCGCGATGCCGCCGTGGGGCGGAGCGCCCAGCTCCAACGCGTGGATGAGGTGGCCGAACTTCACGTCGATCTCCTCGTCCGTCAAGCCGCACGTGCGCAGCACGGCGCGCTGTTCGTCGGCGTTGTGGATACGGATGGTGCCGCCGCCCACTTCGAAGCCGTCCATGACCAGGTCGTAGCTGTAGCTGCCGCACGCCAGCGGGTCGCTTTCGATCTTGTCGACGTCCTCGTCCAGAACATGGGTGAACGGATGGTGCTCGGCGGCGTACTTCTTCTCGTCCTCGTCGTACTTGAACATGGGGAAGTTCACCACCCACAGCAGCTGATGGCCCTCGCGCGGCACGTTCAGCGCGTCGGCCATGTGCAGGCGCAGCGCGCTCAGCACGGCGCTCGCCACCTCGTAGGTGTCGGCGGCGAACAGCAGCAGGTCGCCCGGCTCCACGTCCATGGCCTCCTTCAGCGCGGCGAACTCCTCGTCGCTGAAGAACTTGATGATGGGGCTCTTCTCCTTGCCGTCGGTCGTGAACGCGATCCAGGCCATGCCCTTCGCACCGTTCTCGGCCGCGATGTCGGCAAGCTTCTCCACGTCGCCGCGGCTCCAGTCGCCCGCGCCCTTCGCGTTGATGGCCTTCACCACGCCGCCGGACTGCGCCACGCTCGAGAACACTTTGAAGCCCGTGTTCTTCACGATGTCGGTGATGTCCACCAGCTCCATGCCGAAGCGCGTGTCGGGACGGTCGTTGCCGAAGCGGTCCATGGACTCGCGGTACTGCATGCGCTCAAGCGGGAAGGCGTGCTCCACGCCCACGGCCGCGAGCGTCTCGGCCATGACGTCCTCCATGAGGTTCATCACGTCCTCGCCCTGCACGAAGCCCATCTCGATGTCCACCTGCGTGAACTCGGGCTGGCGGTCGGCGCGCAGGTCCTCGTCGCGGAAGCAGCGCGCGATCTGGTAGTAGCGCTCGACGCCGCCCACCATCAGCATCTGCTTGAACTGCTGGGGGCTTTGCGGCAGCGCATAGAACTTGCCGGGGTTAGGACGGCTGGGTACGATGTAGTCGCGCGCGCCCTCGGGCGTGGAGTTCGCCAGGATCGGCGTCTCCACTTCCAGGAAGCCGCGCTCGTTCAGCGCGCCGCGCATGGCCTGGGCCACCTTGTGGCGCAGGTGCAGGGCCTCGAACATCTCGGGGCGGCGGATATCCAGGTAGCGCCACTTCATGCGCGTGATCTCGTCCGTCTCGATGCCGTCCTCGATGGAGAACGGCGGGGTGACGCTCGTGTTCAGGACCTCGACGGACTTCGCCAGCACCTCGATCTCGCCCGTGGCCATATTGGGGTTCACGGCATCCGCGCCGCGCTCGCGCACCGTGCCCGCGATCTTCAGCACGTACTCGCGGCCCAGGTGCTCGGCCTTCGCGAAGTCGTCGGCGCTCACGCAGTCGGGGTCGACGACCACCTGCGTGTAGCCCGCGCGGTCGCGCAGGTCGATGAAGATGAGACCGCCGTGGTCGCGGTTGTGCCACGCCCAGCCCGTCAGCACGACCTCGCGGCCCACGTCGCCTTTGCGCAGCTCGCCGCACGTGGCGGTGTGCATGCAGTATTCGTTCATGAAGTCCGTCATAATGGTGGTTCCTTGCTCCTTGACGCTGCTATCGGTACCCGCCGCGCCTTTGCGGCGGAATTGCTCAAACTTGGTCATTGTACTGCAAGAAGGGCGCGTCGGTCGAAACGCGGCCGCCACTCCATGCAAAATGCGCCGCCTGCCGGCCGCCGGAAGCGCGCATCTTTGCAGGCTGCTAGAACCCGGTGTCGGTGAACACGCAGTTCACCCCGTTGTCCAAACAGAGCTTCTGCAGCTTGCGATCGAGGGTGAACAACGTGGAACCCTCCCGACGCGCCAACACGAAGTAGAGCATGTCATACGAAGAGTGGCCCAGTCGCATAGACTCCGTCATCGCCTCTATCCACAAATCACGGCCGGAAACAACTTCGTCCACGAGGTCAAGCGCCGCAGTGCCGAGAGCCACGGCGTCGTTCGAGTCCACATACCCGCCTCTGACTTGTTTCACCAGCGCGTGAGTCAATTCAGCGTAGATGATATCGGGCGCGATGATGCGCTCGCCCTCAAGCGTCAATATCGAAAAGGCCTTACCCTCTTCGCTTCTTGCGGACATGGCGAGGGCGGCGTTGCAATCGAGGACGATCATCGTCCATCGCCTCCCGCAGCAAGCGGCATCAACTCGCCGAACATGCGATCACGCTCCTCGCGGCCTTCCTGCACCATGGCTACGATCTCGTCGCCCGTGGGCTTCGCGCCCTTCCACACGATCTCGTCCATCCGCGCGAACAGCTCCTTGCGCTTCTCGATGCGCGCCGCGCGCTTCGCCTCGGTGTCGAAGTCAAGGCAGCGGGGGCCGCTCGTCACGCGATGCAGCTCCCGCCCGTCCCAGTAATGGCTTGCGTTGGCTGCTTCGAGCATCTGCTCCACGGCCACGATGGTTTGCTGGGCGATGCTTCGATGCTGGCTGGCGGCGTACGCTTTCAGCTGCTCGTACAGATCGTCGGGGAATTCCCTCACTTGCAATGCCGGCATGGCAGCCTCCTTTGCGAGCATGTTCGTTGCATGCATTGTACATGTTTTCGCTTGCTGCCGCAAGCCGACCAGGACGATCGTTGATACCATCGCTCATGGCGGCGGCGTTTGCCTGCCGGGTGGTGCCCGACGGAAGGAAGGTGCCTTTATGGACGTATTTGAATGCGCGGCATTGGCTACGATTATTCAGGTTGCGACTTGGCTCTTATTGGTCGTGATCAAAGCGCTCGACCGGATGAGGCGAATGGTGAGAGAGGACGAAGAAAGACCCGGGGACGCGACCAAACCCCCCCGGGTGAGTAAGTGACCCGCACCACCCGGCATCGCGGGCGCTGCTGTCGCTTTGCAGTGTACCGCCCTGCGCCTCCGTGCGCAATCGGAGCGCGACGGTTTCACATCGTTTCTTTACTCTCGCGACCGGCTCCCGCTATTCCACTTCCAGCCGACCGAACACGTCGTCGATGTTCGGAATCGGCGCGCCGTAAGGTTCGCCGCCGAAACAGGAGAGGAAGCCCTTGAGAGCCGCGATCTCCACCTCGCGCTCGCGGTGCGCCCGCATGTTGCGTATGGTGACCGTGCCGTTGGCAAGCTCGTCGGGCCCCAGCACGGCGACTAGGGCGGCGCCCATCTTGCCGGCGAGCTTGAACTGGCTCTTCAAGCTGCGGCCCTGGTGGTCCATGTCGCCGGTGAGGCCGGCGTCGCGAAACGCCTGCATGATGGAGAACGCCTCGCTGCGCACCGAATCGTCCACGCACGCCACGAAGAAGTCGCAACCCTGCGGCGCGGGGAAGTCGCAGCCCGCGGCCTCCAACGCCAGCACGCAGCGTTCGTATCCCAGCGCGAAACCGAACCCGGGCGTGGGGCGGCCGCCAACCTCCTCGGCCAGCTTATCGTAGCGCCCGCCGCCGCCGATGGCGTTCTGACTGCCCATGCCCTCGGTCACCTGCACCTCGAACACGGTGCGCGTGTAGTAGTCGAGCCCGCGCACGAGCTTCGGATCCTCCGCGTATGCGAGCCCCGCGCCGCCCAGGTACGTCTTCACGGCGTCGTAGTGGTCGCGGCAATCGTCGCACAGGTGGTCGGTGATCTTCGGCGCGTGCTCCATGACGGCGGCGCATCCGGGATTCTTGCAGTCGAACGCGCGCAGCGGGTTGATCTCGGCGCGGCGTTTGCACTCGTCGCACAGCTCGTCGGCATGCGCGTCCATGTAGGCCTTCACGGCGTCGCGGTAGGCCGGGCGGCACGCGTCGCAGCCCATGGAGTTCACCAGCAGCGCAGTGGATTCCACGGGAATGCCGATGGTTGCGAAGAAGCGCATGAGCATGATGATGCCCTCGGCGTCCACGCTGGGCTCCTCGGCGCCCAGGCATTCGATGCCCACCTGGTTGAACTGGCGCTGACGGCCCTTCTGCGGACGTTCGGCGCGGAACATCGGGCCCGCGTACACCAGCTTCACGGGAGCGGCGCCCTGAGGCACCATATCGTGCTGCACCACGGCGCGCACGACGCCGGCCGTGCCCTCGGGGCGCAGCGACAGGCGGCTCTTCGCCTTCACGGTTCCGCCCTCGCGCAGCTTCTTCAGATTCTCGCCTGAAATGGCGGTGAACATCTCCTTGGACACCACGTCGGTGGCCTCGCCTATGCCGCGCACGAACAGGTCCGTCTGCTCGAACACGGGCGTCTCGATGGGCTCGTAGCCGTAACGGCCGAACACGTCGGTGGCCACGGCCTTGAAATGCGTCCAGAACTTCGCCTCTTCCGGCAGCAGGTCTTTCGTTCCCTCGGGAGCTTGCAGCGCCATGATGGTTCCTTTTCGTCTCGTGCGTTTCGATTGCCCGCTATTGTAGCGTATCCCCAGCGCATTCGGCGCAGACGGGCGAAAAGGAGCCCCGGCGTGCGCCGAAGCTCCGAAAACCGATCCTGCGGGAAGGACGGCTTGCCAGCCGACAGCGGCGGCGAGTCGCCAGGCTAGCGTTCGGCGCGAGACCCCTCGCGCAGCGCGCGGTACCGTGCGGCCGCCTGCACGAAACTCGGTGCCCAAGCGGGCGACGCGATGGCGTTGACGTGCAGGTACCCGGCGACGATGCCCTTGCGGCACAGGCCGTCGCGCCCGTCGGTCACGCCGCGGCCGCGCTGCATCTCGCAGGCGAGCGGCAGCGTTGGGTCGAGGTCGACCACCTGCGAATGATGGTGCTCGTGACCTTTGAGCACCGTTCCGACCGGAAGCCATGAGCCTGACTCCCGCACGGCGGCGAGCGCGTAGCCGTGGGCTTGCTGCTTCTCGCGCATGACCGTGTCGAACCCCAACGCGCCCACCATGTCGTAGGTCGCTCCGCGAAAGCTCAGGCAACGCCCAAGATACATCAAACCGCCGCACTCCGCGAAGATCGGCAGCCCTCGCTCGGCATGCTCGCGCACGCTCGCCCGCATGCTCGCGTTGTCCTGAAGGCGCGCGGCATGCTCCTCGGGAAACCCTCCCCCCAGGTACAGGCCGTCCACGTCGGGCGGCAGGGCCGCGTCCGCAAGGCCGCTCACGAACGCCAAGCGCGCTCCCGCGCGCTCGAGCGCGATCAGGTTCTCGGGGTAGTAGAACGAGAACGCCTCGTCCCGCATGACGGCGATGACGGCTTGGCCGCCCGGACGGTCCGTCTCGGACGTCGGCCCCGCCGCCGCGCGCGCCGATTCCGCGGCACCCGGCATCGGCCCGGCACAGCGGGCTATGAACCGAACGGCGTCCAGGTCCACATGGCGCGCGACGACCTCGGCGATGCCGTCGAGCAGCTCTTCCCGCCCGCGCGTTTCGGCGCCCGTCACCAGCCCCAGGTGCCGATCGGGCACGTCCATCCCCACGTCCTGCGGCACCGACCCCACCACGGGAACGTCGCAGTACCGCTCTATGGCCTGGGTCACCAGCTCCCGCTGCCGCTGCCCGCGCACCTTGTTCAGAATGACGCCGGCGATCCGCACGTCCGGGTCGAACGCGCAGCACCCCATGACCAGGGCGGCGGCGGTCCTGGTCATGCGGGTCACGTCGACCACCAGGATCACCGGGGTCGCCGTCAGCTTCGCGATCTCGGCCGACGAGCAGCTTCCCTCCACGTCGAGCCCGTCGTAGAGCCCCATGGCCGCCTCGACCACGCACATATCGGCGCCGACGGAGCTCTCGACCATCACGTCGCGAACCTGGTCGGGCTCCATGAAGTAGCGGTCAAGGTTGCGGCTCGTCGCTCCGGCCGCAAGCGCGTGCCAGCCGGGGTCGATGAAGTCGCACCCTTTCTTGAAGGGCCGCACGTCCACGCCTTGTTGGCGCAAAGCGCGCAGCAGCCCCAGCGTCAGAACGGTCTTGCCGCTTCTGCCGTGGGGCGCTGCGATCATCACTCGGGGGATCGCCGCAAGCGGCGCCCCCTCCCTTTCATGCATGGCGCTTCCGCCGTGGAGCGCGCCCCTATCGCACGCGCCGCCCACGATGCCTACACGCAGCCGGTCGGCTTGAGCAGGCCGGCGATCTTGCAGGCTCCCTTGCCCGGGCCGCTGGGGAACAGCTCGTAGATCTCGGCGTTCGACTTGCCGGTGTCCCTCAGCATCTTGCGCACCATGGGCGCCACGCCGAACTCGGCATAGTAATTGCGCAGGTAGTTGATAATCTCCCAATGCTCGGGCGTCAACTCCACTTCCTCGGTCTTGGCAAGCGCCTCCGCGACCTCCTCGTCCCACAGGCTCGCATCTTCGAGAAAACCGTCCTCGTCGAGGGCGAGCGTGCGGTCTCCAACCACCAAATCAGCCATTTCGATCCTCCTTGTCGATCTTTACGTCTTCGTTCTTTATGCCCAGCCGCCGGATTGCCGGCGACGATGCATCGTTCACGACGCGGCCGGCTCCTCGCAAGCGGCGGCCGCCGCGTCACCCTCGGCCCCCTGTTCGTGGGCCGGCGCGATCTCCTTGGCCCGAACGCCCACGGCCACCTTGCACAGCACGGTCAGCACGAGGAAGCCGATGCCGTACACGCCCAGAATGACCAGCACCTCGTTGATGTTGGGCGTGTACTCCACCACCTGCTCGAACGTGTTGGGCACGAAGCCGCCCAGCACCAGGCCCATCCCCTTGTCGATCATGCAGGCGAAGAACACCGCCATGAGCGCCGGCACGAGCGTCTTGTAGTTGCGCCGGAACTTGGGCACCAGCAACAGGAAGATGCCGATGGCCGCCAGCGCCGTGGCCACCCACATGAAGGGGACGAGCTGCCCGTGTCCGTCCAACCCGACGAACAGGTACTCCAGCGGCGCCTTGTGGCCGGGAACGTTGCTGTAGAACGCCGTGAACACCTCCAGCAGGAAGAAGAACACGTTCGCGATCATGGCATAGCACACCGTCTTCGCCAGCGAGTCCAGGGCCTTGCGCGGCACGTCGAACCCGGCGGTCTTCTTCAGGATGAGGCACAGCACGATGAGCAACGCCGGTCCCGCGGCGAACGCCGAGGCCAGGAAGCGCGCCGCCATGATGGCCGTGAGCCAGTAGTCGTGGCCCGCCAAACCCGAGAACAGAAACGCCGTGACCGTGTGGATGCCCACGGCGAGCGGGATGGCGACGATGCTGAGCACGTGCGTCCATCGGGGCGGCGGAAAGCCCTTCTTCTCCGCGCCCAGCACCGTCCACCCGATAACCAGGTTCACGATCAGGTACGACGAGAGCACGCACATGTCCCAGAACAGCATGGAGTTCGGCGTGGGGAACAGTATCACGTTCAGCACGCGCATGGGCTGGCCCAGATCGACCACGACGAACAGCACCGCCGTGAGCACCGCCGCCACCGCCATGAACTCGCCTATGATGACGATCTTGCCGTACTCCTTGTAGTGGTGCAGGTAGTGCGGTATGGCCACCATGACGCCCGAAGCCGCCACGCCCACCAGGAACACGAACTGGGCGATGTAGAGGCCCCACGACACGTCGCGGCTCATGCCGGTGAGCGTGAGGCCGTTCATGAGCTGGTTGGCGTAGGCTCCCACGCCCACCGCGATGGCCAGCAGCAGAACGGCGATCCAGGCGTAGTAGCCTTTGGAGCCGTGCAGGGCTTTCTCAAGCATGCTCCTCAACCCCCTTGAGCACGTAGTAGACGCTCGGGCCGGTGCCGAGCGACGCCCGCCTCCTGATGGAGAACGATTGCGCCAGCGCGCGCCGCACGTCCGAGTCCGGGTCGTTCAGGTCGCCGAACAGGATGGAGCCGTTGGAAGCCTCCGCGCACAGCGGCATCTCCCCCCGGTCGATCCTGTCGGAGCACAGGGTGCACTTCTCCACCACGCCCCTGGTGCGGGTGGGGAAATCGGGGTTGACGTGGTCCAGGTGCTTCACGGGGTCGCTGAAGTTCAGGCTGCGCGCTCCGTAAGGGCAGGCCGCCATGCAGAACCGGCAGCCGATGCAGCGGTGGTAGTCCATCTCCACGATGCCGTCCTTGCGCTTGAACGTGGCCTGCGTCGGGCACACGCGCACGCACGGCGGCTCCTCGCAGTGGTTGCAGAGCACCGGCACGTCGGAGTCCTTGACAGCGTCGGCGAGGTAGGCTTCGTCCATCTCGGCGAAGCTGTCCTCGAAGGGCTCCTCCCAGATCCACTTGATCTCTTCTTTGGGGTCGTCGATCGAGGGAATGTTGTAGGCCTTCGCGCACACGGAGCGTATCTTGTCCATGTCGGCGACGCGGTTGAACTTCTCCACGTCCACCACGAACCCCCAGTGCCGCCCCTCGACGCCGCCCCCGGCCCGACCGGATGCGCCTTCGGTCGGGCTGCACCCGCTCAGAGCGCCCAGGCCGGCGGCGCCGAGCGCCGCTCCCATCATCAGAAAATCTCGCCTTTTCATGGCCAAAACCCGGCTCCTCTCATCGCCTCGCCGAACGCATGCGCCGTGTCTCCCGTTCACGACGCGGAGCCGTCGTGGCAATCCCAGCAGTACAGGTCGACCCCCGCGTAGTCGTGGCAGGCGTCGCAGAACTCTTCTTTGTTCGAATGGCAGCCGAGGCAGGTGCCGTCGAGGCTCTTCTCGTACACCTGGCCAGAATCGCTCGTGTACTCGCGCGAGCCGTTGCGCACCACGTCGGTGCGCCACTGGTCGAGCAGCTGCATGTGGGAGCCCTTCATGTACTCCGTCTCCGCCACGCACTGCTTTTCGTCCATCTGGTTGATGGCGGGCGTGTCGGTGCTCACCTCGGGGCCCGACGAAGCCGACGCGCCGAAGGCGTTCGCCCAGAACGGCATGAGCACCACCGCGCAGAACACCACGGCGAAGGCGACGATGCGCTTACCCTTGTACATGGTCGGCCCCTTCCCCGCTCGCAGCGTCCGCGCTTGCGGGCTTGGGCTTGCGCGGCAGCTCCTGCAGGCGCAGGTCGAGCGTTCGCTCGCCCTCCCCCTCGAGCACGAGCGCGTTGCCCACCAGCTCGTGCACCCCGGTGACCCGCGTGCCGGGAACCCAGTAGTCCATGAGGGCCGGGAAGGCGGCGCGGTCGATGGCGCAGATGTTCGCCAGCGTGTTCACCCCGTACGCGTCGCGCACCTGGCGCACCGCTTGCGCGCGGGGGAAACCTCCCCGCATGCGCAGCTCCATGTTCTCGCCGGCGTTCAAACCGGCCCCGCTGCCGCAGCACAGCGTTTTCTCGCGGATGGTCTCCTCGGCCATCTCGTGGAAGTTGTTGCACACCTTGTTGATGATGTAGCGCGGCTCCTCCAGAAGGCCCATGGCGCGGGCGGTGTTGCAGGAATCGTGGTACGTCACCACCAAATGGTCGTTGCGGCTCGGGTCGACCTTGATCTTGTCGTGGTACAGCAGATCGGCCGTGAACTCGGTGATATGCACCATCTTCGTGGCCGAGGCGTTTTCGAACCGCGTGCCCGTGACGGGCGAGACGGGAACCTCCAAAAAGTCGGCCGGCCCGTTCCAAGTGTCCATGTACTGGTTCACCAAGCGCCACATGTGCCCGCACTCGCCGCCCAGCATCCACTTCACGCCCAAGCGCTTGGCCTCGGCGTACATCTTGGCGTTCAGGCGCTTGGCCATGTCGTTGGCCGTGAAGAAGCCGAAGTTGCCGCCCTCGGACGCGTAGGTGCTCAGCGTGTAGTCCAGCCCCAGCTCCTCGAGCAGCATGATGTAGCCCATGAACGTGTGGGTGCCCGGCTCGGCGTACAGATCGCCCGAGGGCACCACGAACAGGATCTCCGCGCCCTTGCGGTTGAACGAGGGCCGGTAGGTCTTGCCGGTTATCTCCTCCAGATCCTCCATCATGAACTCGACGTTGCTCATGATGGTCTGCGGCTCGAGGCCCACGTGGTTGCCCTTGTTGTAGCAGTTGGCCACCGGCCCGGCTATCCATTCGGTGTTCAGGCCCAGCAGGTTCAGCAATTCGCGGCCCATCATGGTGATCTCGGCCTGGTCGATGCCGTAGGGGCAGAACACCGAGCAGCGCCGGCATTCGGTGCACTGGAAGAAGTAGTAGTACCATTCCTTGATGACGTCCTCGGTGAGGTCGCGGGCGCCCACCAGCTCGCCGAACATCTTGCCCGACAGCGTGAAATAGCGGCGGTACACCGAGCGCAAAAGCTCGGCCCTCACCACCGGCATGTTCTTGGGATCGCCCGACGCCATGTAGAAGTGGCACTTGTCGGCGCAGGCGCCGCAGCGCACGCACACGTCCATGAACAGCTTGAACGAGCGGTACTTCCCCATGAGGCTCTGCATGCCGTTGAGGACGGTTTCCTTCCAGCCCTCGGGCAGGTGCCAGTCCTCGTCGGCGGGCGACCACGCGTGCCCGTTCGGCATGCCCACCGCCTCGACGGTCTTCTCCTTCGCCCCGTGGCAGTACATGCCCGGCTTGAACTCGACCGGCGTGTGCATCCAGTCGGTCTTGGGAAGGTCGTAGGTGAAGTCGAGCAGCTCGTTTTCTGGTATCACTTGGTTAGCCATGTCCCTCACTCCGCATCCAGCGGCAAGCCGGCCTTCGCCATCTTGTCTTTGTACTCGTCCTCGTACTCGGCGTACGTGTGCACCTTCACGTCGGGATTCCACGGGTTGACGTGGCGCACCATACGGGAATCGTTGGCCGCGTTGCGCGTGGGCGACAGCACGATCCCGCCGGCGTGCATGAGCTTGCTGAACGGGAAGTACGCGATGAGCGCACTGGCCAAGAACAGGTGGACGTAGAAGATCGCCCCGACGCCGTCGACGATGGCCGGGTGCAGCGTCACCAGCCCCATGGTCATCTCCTTCACGCCCACCAGGTCGATCCTGAACACGTAGCGCATGGCCACGCCGGCCAGCACCACGCCGATAATCAGGAACAGGGGGAAGAAGTCGTTGGGCAGGGAGAGATAGCGCACGCGCGGAACCACCACGCGGCGGATGAACAGGAACGTGAGCGCCGCCACGATGGTGAGGTCGGTGATGTAGAGCAGGGGCAGGCCCACCTGCAAAAAGGCGTCCGCGCCGTCGATACCCGCGAGGAACGCGGGCACGGGATCCAGAAAGAAGCGCAGGTGCCGCACGATGATGAGCAAAAACGACCAATGGAACACCAGGGCGCCCAGCCAGAGCCACTTGGCCGAGCCCACGCCCAGCTTGTCGCCGCGCTTCTCGGTTTTCGTGTTGCGGAACAGCGAACGGAACACCAGCACCTCGAGGAGCATCCGCCCCACGACGCCCGCGAACGACGACGGGTTCTCGATCTTGTTCTGCTTGATCCACGGCAGCGACTTCTGCTGCCCGCAGGTGGTGGGGATGCGGAACGGCACGGCCGACCTTCCCCAATTGACCAAGCGGAAGACGAAGCCGATGACGAAACAGGCGACGGCAACGTAGGGAACGACGATGCCGAAGAGGACCTGCAGGCCCAAATACTCCGTGCCCGCCCACGCCAGCGCGGCGAGCAGCGCCGTGAGCGCCAGGGGAATCGCTATCTTCATACGGCTTCTCTTTCGCGCGCGACGCGGTTTCCCGTTTGCCTCCGCTGCGCAAGGCCTTCGCCTCGCTGCATCTCGGCCACCCTGATCAGGTATATCTTCTCTCTGAACTCCGAATAGCGATCGAAGGCGAGCAGTGCCAGCTCGTCGATGCGGTCGTCCACCTGCCCGAGTTCGGCGCCCTCCCGCTCCTTGACGGAAGCGGTCAGGGCCGAGCGGATGGCCCGCTTCAAGTCGAAGATGAAGCCGAACGCAAGCGACGGGCTCGCCTCTTGCACGGCTTTCAAGCGGCAAAGGTCCATCAGGCTTTCGGGAATCTCCTCGGAGCCCCTCTGATCGACGAGCCACGTGACGACGTCGCTCGTGCCCTCGTTCACCAGATAGGTCACCGAGGCGGTGAAGGGGTTGGCTTTCGTCGTGGACGAAGGGCGCGCCTCCCCGGACGCGCCGTCAAGGCCCGCCCTCCATGCTTTGAGGATCGAGCCTCGTCTGGCCTCTATTTCCCCATAGATCGCGTTCATCGGCATTCATCTCCCCCTGCTTCGCTTGCGTCCGATAGCATGCTCCCCGCATGGCGAGCGGTTTATTCGGGCGGTGCGACCTTGCCTTTGAGGGCGATGAACGTGGTGGTGATGTAGAGGTACTCCACCTTGTCTTCGAAGGAGAGCTCCTTGACGGCCAGGTCGACGGCGGACTTGTCCTCGGAGATGGCCTTGGCTATCTCCTTGCTCTTCGCCTTCTCAACCGTGTCAAGGTAATCGAGAACTTTTTGCTTGATGGCAGGATCTGCGGCACCTTTTTGCATAATTGCCTCTTCCTCGATGGTGCGTGAACGTAAGGGCCTCCTCCGGATGGACCGGTTGCCCATTGCACGTGACTACCAGTAAATCACCCTTGTTTCAACCTGTAAAATAAAAGGTTTTCATCAAAGCATTACGAAAGCCGATGACGGAGAATAATGCCTGATGGGATGTGCTTTTTGACACATGCGGCATCGCATCCGCGCGCCCGCGGGACCCGCCCGATGGTACAATGGGCGCACACGGTAGCTTCCCGTCCAACAACGCAGAGCAGGGGGTTGCGATGCCTCGAACGTATCCCGTTTCACTCGTTCTCGAAGGCCAGTCGGTGCTCGTGGTGGGCGGCGGCGCCGTAGCCACCAGGAAGGTCGAAGGGCTGCTGCCCTACGACGTGGCCGTCACCATCGTCGCGCCCGCGCTCACGGCCGCCCTGCGCGAGCTGGTGGACGGCGGACGCTGCACCTGGCGCCCCAAGGCCTACGACGCGGCCGACCTCCACGGCGCCGACATCGTGTTCGTGGCCACCGACGACGAGTCCGTGAACGCGCAGGCGTATCGCGACGCATCGGGCCGGCACCTGATGATCAACGTGGCCGACCGACCGGAGCTCTGCACGTTCTTCCTTCCCTCGGTGCTGCGCCGCGGCAGGCTGTCCATAGCCGTGTCGACGGAGGGAGCGAGCCCTCTGACCGCGCGTCGGCTGCGCAACGACCTGGAGGAGCGCATTCCCGCCAGCTTCGAAGCCTACCTCGACCTGCTGTGCGCCTGGCGGCCGCGCGTCATAGCGGCGCTGCCCGACGAGGCCGACCGCTACCGGTTCTGGCAGCGCGCCACGGACGGCTGCGTGCAGCGCCTCATCGACGTCGGCAAGCTGCACGCCGCGGACGAGCTGCTCGACGGCATCTTGGACGAGCTGAGCCGAAGCGCGGCACGCTCCTAAAGCGCCTCGCGCAGGACCCGCACCTGCTCCTCGAAGCCCCGCGTCAACGAGGGGTCCGCGGCAGACACCCGCTCGAACGCCGCGAGCAAAGAGGGCTGGAACGTGGGCTCGTCGACGGCCGCGTAGAACAGGTACGAGAAGAAGCGCCCGTATCGTGCCGGCGAGCCCGCGATCACCGCGCCGGCGACCTCCGGCGCCGACCAGGCCACGTTGCCTCCCTCCTCGTTCATCTCCCACAGGCAGCGGCGCACGATCTCTAAGAAGAACTCGGGCATGCGCTCCGACCGCTCTTGCGAGAGCGTTTGGAAGCTTCCGATGGCGCGGGCATGGCAGGGGTCGTCGGCAGCACGGGTGAGCCGCGTCAAAAAGCGCCTCACTCTGCTCGGGTCCTTGTCGAACAGCGCCAAGAGGGCCCGTTCGTCGCCCGCCTCGACGAGCGCCCGGACGCCGCTTTTCGTGATCTCTTCCAAATCAGCTCCTCCCTCCTGTGGAAAAGGCTTTGTGCAGCCGCATGCACGTTCCGATGCCATCCTGAGCATTCGACAGTCCAGCGGACTGTTGCATGCTCAGGATGGCAAGGGGAGGGTCGCACCCGTCGATGCGCCCGCGAGCTTCTTCCGGTCTTCCTTTTCGAGCCGCTTCTTCGCTTCCGCGGCGCACCAGGTGGAATTGCCGTTCTCCGCCGCGTAGACGAGGCGCGCACGCCGCTCGGCGGGATCGGCCAGGCAGTCCGCCGCCTTCAGCGAGAACAGCACGCGATGCGCGGGAAGGGCTTTGGCGCCGTCGGCAACCTCGATATAGTCGGCCGCCGCCTTGGACGCCTTTCCGTTGATCTCCTTGGCCAGCATGTCGCGCAGGGCAACGTGCTCGGCTATGTGCGCGGGCGCGTCCTTCGGCAATCCCTCGCCGGAAAGCTCCTTCAAAGCCTTGACCTCGGCCGTAAGGCCCTTGAGATCGCGCTTGTCGAACGCGCAGTACGCCATCAGGTTGTGGTAGATGAACGCGCTTTGAGGGTCGGGATCGTCCTCCAAGTCGCGCACGAGCTTGGCCGCCTCGCTCCACTTCCCCTGCCACCGCAGGGCGTAGGCGTAGCTGAACAGCCCGCTGCGCGGATCCGCGTTCTTCTTGTCCTTCTCGAGAAGAGCGAGCGTCCGACGACCGCACAGAAGCGGATCGCAGTCCTGGTCGATCAGACGCGTGAGGCTCCTGTTCACCGAGCCGCGCATGAACACCCCGAAAAACACCGCGACGATCGTGAGCGGCAAAAGGACAAGGGTGCTGATAGCGAACCACGGGGTGCCCGACATCCCCATGATCATAATGAAGAACGCGAAGGCGGCGACTCCGGCCACGCGCACCCTGATCGTATAGTTCCGGCGCACCCACGCGCGCGACTCCTCGTCGGCCACGTCGCCCAAGATCTCCCCAATACGCTCGTAAGCTCTCATCTTGCTTCCTCTCCCAACAAACCTCGTGACACCGCGGCCCTGCGCGTCCCCGCTTCGGCGAAGGCGCGCAGGGCCGCTTTGACGATGCTGCTCTTGGCGGCCCTCCCTCCGCCTTGAAAAACCGCAGGCAGCCTCGTTTGCATGAGACCGCCTGCGTTTCCCAACATGAACCTGTGGGGTTTAGATCATTCCCCATTTGCGCGTGTACTCGCTGTAGAGCGCGTAGTCGTTCTCGCTGATGCCCGCTTCTTCGAGCTTGGGAAGGATGTCCTCGTAAATCATCGTTTCCGTTTCCATCCACACACCGTCTTTCTTGACGGTGATCTCCCAATCGTCATGAATGCTCAGAAGGAACTCCATGACGGCCGCGCTATGCGACATGCATCGGTGCGTGTACACCGCGAGCTCGCGAATCGCATCCGGGGTCGTCTCGATCTTCTTGACGGTCTTCCAAGGCGATTTCGCCCTCCGACGCCATTCGCCCGCTTCGAAAAACGGAAGGAAGAAACAGGCGCTTTGGATGCAGGTATGCTTGACTACGGTTGGTTCTTCCATGGTTTACCCAAGTCCGACGGTCGTCCAGTAGTTGTTCAGGATCATCGTGGAGAACAGGAACCCGAGCGCCACGTTAACAACCACGCCGCAGGTGAAGGCCGCGAAGGGCTTCCAGCCGGTGGCGGCAAGGGCCTTGAAGCGCGTGGTCAGGCCGATGCAGAGGAAGCACAGGATGAACGCCCAGCCGCGCAGGCCCTTGATCGGGCTGAGAACCTGCTTGTCCATGGTGGCCGCGATATCGGGAGCCACCGACAGCGTCACGACGGTGATGAGGATGGAAGCGATGAAGAAGCCCACGACGAACTTCGGGAAACGCTCCCAGATAACGCCGGCGGACGGCTTCTGACGGGTTCCGTCGGCGCTTTCGCCCTTTTCCCACATGGTGACGGAGATGATGGCCAGAATGAAGGCCCACACGCCGACGAAGATATCGCGGCCGACGACCTTCATGAGGGTGAACGTGGTGATGGCGCCATCGCCGAACTGGGCGGCTGCGGCCATGCCGGCGGCATCCGCGAACTCGGACGTGCCGATCCAAGCGCCGGAGGCGCCGTCGGACAGGCCCAGGGCACGGCAGATGACGGGAAGCAGGAACACCATAACCGTAGCCCAGATGACGACCATGGAGATCGAAACGGACACATGCTCCTTCTTGGCGTTGACGGCGCTGCCGATGGCGATGGAGGCGGAAACGCCGCAGATGGAACCGCCGGTGGCCAGGGTCGCCGCGAACGGCTTCTCAAGCTTGAACAGGCGCGTGGCGCAGAAGTAGATCACCAGGAAGGTGGACACGGCGATAACCGTGGCCTGCATGAGGGCAACCGGGCCGGACTGGAGAATCAGCGTGAAGGGAAGCGTGGCGCCCATGAGGACGATGCCGGTCTTCACGTAGAACTCGGTGCGCATGCCGGCTTCGAACCAATCCGGGATCTTGACGAAGTTGCCGATGATGATGCCCACGATCAGGGCCATGACCGGAGCTTCGAGGCTGAGCGTCTTGGCAAGGCTCCAGGCGGAGAGGATCTGAACCAAGATGGCCATCACGTACAGAAGCGTGAAGCCCCCGAGGAACTTGGGGACGTTCTTGCCCATGATGCCCATGACGATCGAAAAGATGATGGCCAGCACGACGTACAGGATGATCGCGTTCGGGAAGATTCCGGTCACGCACGGCAGCAGGCCCGAGAAGTCGCTGTAGCCCGCGAACTTCACGTTGAGCACGCCCAAAATGTCGGACTGCCCGGCAGCCCACAGGACCAGGGCGACGACAACGATGCCGAGGCCGATCCATACGGCCCACCAGTCTTCCTTCAGGTAGAGGCTTTTGAGTCCGCCTCCGTTGGTCTTGGTGTTGTTAGTTGACATATGTTTTCCCCTTTTCTCTGTTCGGGCAGCGGCATCGCTGCCCGTCCCTCAGATACTCGACCAGCGATAAGTGACGTCATCAGTTATCGCTGATCAATCCACGCCGACAGGTTCCACCAATCCTGCCGACGCGGATTGAGAGCCTAAACGCTAGTACTTGAAGGCAGCCGACGTTCTGAACGTCTCGCGCGAGAAGATGTAGTCGTCGATGTGCTTGTCGGTGAACGGGATTCCCGACATGCTGAAGAAGCGCTCCCAGCCGATGCGCTCGATCCACTCGCCCAAACGCTCTCCCCTGCGGGCGTTCTCGATCCAGAGGTCGACGATGTGGCGCACGGCGTCGGTCACCTCGGGCCAACGCGGCGGGTTGTTCGGCAAGAACGGGATGACCATGCGCGAGAAGCTGGGGGCCGTGCGGGCGTTGGAGACCTTGCCGCCCACGAGAATGGCCACGCCGTCGTTCTTGGCGTCCATGATGTGCATGCCGGGCGACATGGTGTAGCAGTTGCCGCAGTACATGCAGCGCTCCTCCACGATGGTCACGCTCTTGTTCTTGGGGTCGGGGCGGATGGCCGCCGTGGGGCAGCTTGCCACGAGGCTGGGGATCTCGGTGCCCTTGCGGATGGCGTCGTGGTCCATGCGCGGCACGGTGCGGTGGATGCCGACGAGCGCGATGTCGCTCACGTGGGCGGCGCCGCACATGTTCAGGCAGCAGGCCATGGCGATGCGCAGCTTGTTGGGCAGGTCGTCGCGCTTGAAGTACTCGAACAGGTCGTCCATGACCGCCTTGGTGATGCCGGACGCGTCGGTCGCGGGCGTGTGGCAGTGCACCCAGCCCTGCGTGTGCACGACGTTGCTGATGGACGCGCCGGTGCCGCCCACGGGCATGCCCTGAGCCTCGCACTCCTCGATGAGCGGGTCGACGTTCTGCTCGTCGGACACGAGGAACTCGATGTTGTTGCGGCTGGTGAAGCGCAGGTAGCCGTCGCAGTACTTGTCGGCCAACGCGCACACGTCGCGAATGAAGTCGACGCACACCAGGCGGGGAGAGGCGCAGCGGACGCTGTACAACGCGCCGGCCGGCCCCACGTGCTTCAGAACGCCGGGTCGGGGCGACTCGTGGTAGTCCCACTTGCCGTAGTTCTGCTCGATTATGGGCGGCAGGTTCTTGCGGTAGTCCGGAGGTCCATTGTCGATCTTGGGCATGTAAACTCACCTCATCTTTCAACGGGAACAATATGGTTCACGCGCATCGCGGCGGGCGCGGGGCGGGCACGGGGCCCGAGACGCTGCGGGCCGATGCGCGGCCGAGCGCGATGGTGCGGCGCGCTATTCCTCTATCTCGTCCTTCTGCCAGAACACGTAGGGGTTGGCGCGCGGACGGTACACCATCTGGGGAACGGCGGGGATGCCCGTCGCACGCAGGAACTCGCCCATGCCCAGGCGGTAGATGAGCTCGCCGATGCGCTCGCGCGTCTTGCCGTTCTCGTCCCACCAATCCCAGATGCGGTCCATCATCTCCTTGAACTCGGTGTAGGGCGGCTCCATCTTCATGAAGGGAACGATGACCCACGACATGAACGCCGACTTCACGATGGTCGACTTCGCGCCGATCATGATGGTGGCGCCCTTCTCCTTGCCCTGCTTGATGGCCTTGCCCATGACGTTGACGCAGTGCATGCAACGCGAGCACTCCTCGGCGTTCACCGTGAGCTCCTGGGTGTCCTTGTCGTAGGTCAGGCAGTGCGTCGGGCAACGGTGGCACACGTCCATTTGGATGTCCAGGCCGGCCTCGGCGTACTTCTTCACCTCGTCTTGGTCGATGATGATGGAGTCGCGCCACGTGCCGATGATGGAGCAGTCGGCGCGTGCCTGGGCCGCCACGCAGTCGTTCGCGCAGCCCGACATCTTGAACTTGAACTTGTACGGCCACATGGGGCGATGGATCTCGTCCTGGTACTCGTTCGTCAGGTCGTAGCACATGTCCAGCGTGTCGTAGCAGGCGTGCTCGCAGCGGCCGGGGCCCACGCAGCAGCTGGGCGAGCGCAGGTCGGAGCCGGAGCCGCCCAAATCGAAGCCCCTGTCGCTGATGTCGTCGAAAATGGGCTGCAGCTGATCGGTGTGCGTGCCCAGCAAGATGATGTCGCCGGTGGAGCCGTGCATGTTCGTGAGGCCGCTGCCGCGCTCTTCCCACACGTCGCAGATCTCGCGCAGCATGTCGGTGGTGTAGAACCAGCCGCTCGGCTGGGCCACGCGCACCGTGTGGAACTCTCCGATGTTCGGGAACTCCTCGGGCATGTCGGTGTAGCGTCCGATGACGCCGCCGCCGTAGCCCTTCACGCCCACGATGCCGCCGTGCTTCCAGTGGCCCACCTTGTCCTCGTAGGACTTCTCGAGCAGCCCCAGCAGGTCGTCGGCCATGGCGTTTTTCTCGCCCGCGCGCTTGATCTGGGTCACGAAGCTTGGCCAAGGACCCTTCTCCAGCTCGTCGAGCTGGGGGGTTTCTCTCTTTTCTGCCATAATATCCTCCTGTTTTCCGGGGGGTTGGTTGGCGCTACAGTTCCATCACGGTGATAGCACCAGACGGGCACACCGTCACGCAGGCCTCGCAGCCCATGCAGTCGCACGGGTCGCCTTTTATGGAGGCTTTCTCCCCGTCGAAACTCAAAATACCCGCGGGACAGCCGTCGGCGCATGAGTTGCACCCCGTGCACGCCTCCTCGTCAAGAGAAACCATATACATACCAATCACCCCCTTCCCGTCTTGAACTCGCTATGGAACCGCACGCACGTGCCTACAGGGCGCGCATGGCGCGCTCGGCTTGCTCCAGCGTGAACGCGATATCCTGCTCGCTGTGGGCCGTCGAGACGAACGTCGCCTCGAACTGGCTCGGAGCCAGGTACACCCCGGCCTCGAGCATGGCCCGGTAGTATCGGGCGAACTTCTCGGCGTCCGCGTTGCAGGCGCTTCGGTAGTCCGTCACCGGCTCGTCCGTGAAGAAGGCCGAGAACATGGCCCCCACCCGGTTGACGCAGAGGGGCACGCCGACACGGCGCGCGATGTCCTGCAACCCCTCCGTCAGAGCGGCGGTGGTTTCGAACAGGCGCTCGTAGGTGCCGGGCTCCTGCAGCAGCTTGAGCGTCGCCAGGCCGCCGGCCACCGCCAGCGGGTTGCCCGAAAGGGTCCCCGCCTGGTACACCGGCCCCTGCGGGGCCAGCCCCTCCATGAGGTCGGCACGTCCGCCGAAGGCCGCGAGCGGCAAACCGCCGCCGATGACCTTCCCCAGGCACACGAGGTCCGGCAGCACGCCGTAATAGCGCGAGGCGCCGCTGTAGTCGACGCGGAAGCCCGTCATGACCTCGTCGAAGATGAGCACGCTCCCCTGCTCGAGCGTGAGGGCGCGCAAGTCCAGAAGGAAGCCGGGGTCCGGCGGGACCACGCCCATGTTGCCCGCGACCGGCTCCACGATGACGGCGGCGATGCGCTCGCGGTGCTCCTCGAACAGCGCGGCCACGCTGGCGCTGTCGTTGTACTGCGCCACGAGCGTCTTCTCCGCCACGGACGCGGGCACGCCGCTCGAGCTGGGCCGCCCGTTGGTGAGCGCGCCGCTGCCGGCCTTCACCAGCAAACCGTCGGAATGGCCGTGGTAGCAGCCCTCGAACTTCACGATGTAGTCGCGTCCGGTGGCGCCGCGCGCCAGGCGCAGCGCGCTCATGGTGGCTTCGGTGCCCGAGTTCACGAACCGCACCATCTCCACGGCGTCGTAGGCCCGACGGATCTTCTCGGCCAGGGACGTCTCAGCCTCGGTGGGGGCGCCGAACGTCGAGCCCAGCCGGGCGGCGCGGCACAGGGCCTCCACCACATCGGGGTGCGCGTGCCCGCAGATGAGCGGGCCCCACGATCCCACGTAGTCGACGTAGTCGTTCCCGTCGACGTCCCAGACGTGCGAGCCCTCGCCGCGCGCCAGGAACACCGGGTTGCGGCCCACCGCGCGCGCCGCGCGCACGGGCGAGTCCACCCCGCCCGGAATCACCTGACAGGCGAGCCGGTACGCTTCCTCGCTTCTCGTCGTATCGAGCATGCTCGGTACACCTCCTGTTTCCCCAAGCCGGCGGGTCGCGCCGGCGGTCGGTCGGTTCTAGTCGCGCAGCCAGTCGGCAACGGCGAGGGCGTGGTACGTGATGAGCAGGTCGGCGCCGGCGCGTTTGCAGCCCAGCAGCGCCTCCATGACCACGCGGCGCTCGTCGATCCACCCCTGCGCGGCGGCGGCCTTGACCATGGCGTACTCGCCGCTCACGCAGTACGCGGCCACGGGCAGGCCGCAGGCCCGCTTCGTGCGGTACAGCACGTCGCCGTAGGCCATCGCGGGCTTCACGATGACGAGGTCGGCGCCCTCCTCCACGTCGAGCATGACCTCGCGCAGGGCCTCGTCGCCGTTCGCCGGGTCCATCTGGTAGGTCTTGCGGTCGCCGAACTGCGGCGCCGAGTCGGCCGCCTCGCGGAATGGCCCGTAGAAGGCCGAGGCGAACTTCGCCGCGTAGGACATGACGGCCACGTGTGTGAAGCCGTTCTCGTCGAGCGCGTCGCGGATAGCGCCCACGCGGCCGTCCATCATGTCGGACGGGGCCACGATGTCGGCTCCGGCCCGGGCGTGGGACACCGCCGTGGCGGCCAGCAGCTCCACCGTCTCGTCGTTGAGCACGCGCTCGCCCTCCACCACGCCGCAATGGCCGTGGTCGGTGTACTCGCACAGGCACACGTCGGTGATAACCGTGAGCTCGGGGTGCCGCTTCTTGGCAAGGGCCGCGGCCTGCTGCACGATGCCGTCGTCGGCATAGGCCTGCATGCCGCGGGCGTCCTTGCCAGCGGGCAGCCCGAACAGGAGGATGGCGGGAATGCCCTTGCCCGCCACCTCGTCGAGCACCGTCCCTAAACGGTCGAGGGAATAATGGAACACGCCCGGCATGGAGGGCACGGGCTCCTGCTTCTCCGTGCCGCTGCACACGAACAGCGGGTAGATCAAATCGTCCACGCGCACGTGGTTCTCGCGGACCATGGCCCGCAAACCGGCGGTTTCCCGCAGGCGGCGGGGGCGCTTGCGCATCTTCATCGAGGTTCTCCTCCTTGCGTGTCGACCAGAGCGGCCACGAGGCCCGCGATGGTGTATTCGGACGCCTGGGCCCGGGGCTCCAACCCGGCCGCGCGCAGCGTGCCCGTGGTCACAGGGCCGATGGAGTACAGGTCCACCCCTTCGAGCAGCGCGGGATCGCCCAGGCAGGACAGCAGGTTCGTCACTGTGGACGAGCTGGTGAACGTGACGGCGTCCACGTCGCCCGCGCGCAGGGCGTCCACGAGCGCATCCGCGCCCTGGGCCACCGCGCGCGTGCGGTAAGCCGCCACGTCGTTCACCGTCGCGCCGAGCTTCGCGAGCTCGCGGGGCAGCACGTCGCGGGCGTCCTCGGCGCGCGCGATGAGCACGCGGTCGCGCGAACCCACCTTGTCGGCCAGAAGCTCCACAAGGCCTTCGGCGCAGAACTCCCGCGCCACGTGCACCTGCGCGATGCCGTGGCGGGCGAGCGCGGCCTGGGTTCCCGAGCCGATGGCCGCCACCTCGGCGCGCGCCAGGCAGCGCGCGTCGAGACGAAGGGATGCGGCCTCGGCGAAGAAGGCGTCCACGCCGTTCGCGCTCGTGAACACGACCCACTGGTACGCCTCGATGCCGGCCACCGCCTCGCCCAACGGGCGCGGATCGGTCGGGGGAACCGTTTCGATGGCCGGGAACTCCAGCACCTGCGCTCCTCGCTCCTCGAGCGCGGCCGAGAGGGCCGACGCCTGGTGGCGGGCGCGCGTGACCACGACGGTCTTGCCGAACAGCGGCTTGCGCTCGACCCACGCCAGGCGCTCGCGCAGGGCGGCGACCTGCCCCACCACGATGACGGCCGGGTTCTCGATGCCCTCGGCGCGCACGCGCTCCTCGATGCTCTCCAGCGTGGCGCACACCGTGCGCTGCATCGGCCAGGTGCCGTAGCGCACGACGGCCGCGGGGGTGGCGGGGTCCATGCCGTGTTCAACGAGGTTGGCGGCGATGCGCGGCAGGTTGTCCATGCCCATGAGGAACACGAGCGTGCCCTTCAGACGGGCCACGTGTTCCCAAGGGATGAACGACTCGCCCTTGTCGGCGTGCTCGTGGCCCGTGATGACCGTGAAGGACGAGGCCGCGTCGCGGTGCGTCACCGGTATGCCCGCGTAGGCGGGAGCGGCCACGGCCGACGTCACGCCGGGCACGACGTCGTAGGAGATGCCGTGCTCGCGCAGCGCCTCGGCCTCTTCGCCACCGCGGCCGAACACGAACGGGTCGCCGCCCTTCAAGCGCACGACCGCGTTGCCCGCAAGGGCCTTCTCCACCAGCAGCGCGTTGATCTCGTGCTGGGGCAGCGTGTGGTGGTCGGGGGTCTTGCCCACGTACACGAGCTCGCACTCCGGCCGAGCGTAGTCGAGCAGGCGCGGCGACACCAAACGGTCGTACACCAGCACGTCGGCGCGTTCGATGGCCGTGCGGCCCTTGAGCGTGAGCAGCCCGGGGTCGCCGGGTCCGGCGCCCACGAGGTAGACCTGCAGCTCTCCGTTCGAATGCGGCATGTCACACCCCCGCTCGGTCGGCGTTTGCGGGCAGGATGTCCGCCGCGCCCTGCGCGAAGGCGTCTTCGGCGGCGTCGCGGCCCACGCTCTCGGGATCCGCGCCCGTCCGCTCCACGCGCACCATGCGGCTGCCGTCCAGGCTGCACACCATGCCCGCGAGCCTGACCACGTCGCCGGTGCACACGGCCAGCGCCCCGATGGGCGTCTGGCAGCCGCCTTCGAGCGCGGCCAGGAAGCTGCGCTCGGCGCGCGCCGCGCGCTCGGACTCCGCGTGGTTGACAGCCTGCACGAGCGCGGCGACGTCGTCGCGGCCCGAGGCCACCTCCACCGCGATGACGCCCTGGCCTGCGGCCGGCATGACCGTGTCGGGCGCCAGGTACTCGGTGATCCGGTCGCGCCAGCCCAGACGCGCCACCCCGGCCACGGCCAGGATGATGCCGGCCATGCCCTCGTCCTCCTGCAGCTTGCGCCAGCGGGTGGCCAGGTTGCCGCGAATGTTCGCGCATTCCACGTCGGGGCGCACGCGGTGCACCTGGGCGGCCCGGCGCAGGCTCGACGTGCCGATGCGCGCGCCCTCGGGCAGGTCGGCCAACGTGAGGCCGTCCTTTCCCAGAAACGCGTCGCGCGGGTCGTGCCGCATGCAGTACGCCCCTATCTCGAAACCGTCCGGCAGCACGGTGGGCAGGTCCTTCAGGCTGTGCACCGCCAAATCGATGCTCCCGTCGCGCAGCCCGTTCTCGATCTCGGCCGTGAACACGCCCTTGCCGTCCACGAGCGGCAGCGGAGTCGCGAGGTCGCGGTCGCCCGCCGTGTCCGTCTCGGCCAGCTCCACCTCCAAGCCGGGATGGGCCTCGATAAGGCGCGCGCGCACCCACTCGGACTGCCACAGCGCCAGTTCGCTTTTTCTCGTACCTATGACCAGGCGTTTCATTCCGCGCCTCCCGTCCGCTTCCCTTCGGCTCCCGCTTCCGCGCGAGCGGGCTCCCCCTCGGGCTGCAGGTGGAACAGCTCCTCCAGCATGGCGGCGTACGCACGGCTCTTCTCCGAACCCGCCATGGCGTTCAGCGACGCCACGGGCTCGTGCATGAGCTGGTGGGTGATGGACGTGGCCAGGCACTGCACGACGTTCTTCTGGCTGGGCGTGAGGCCCGAGAGCTTGCTCATGGCCCGCTCCAGCTTCTCGGCCTTGATCTGCTCGGCCTGGCGGTACAGCGCGTCGATCGTGGGGATGTACTCCAGCGATCGCTGCCAGCGCTCGAAGTCCGCCGCCGCCTCGTCGATGAGCTGCGCGGCGTTCTTGGCCGCGCGCAAACGCTCGTTCTGATGGCGGTTGGCCACGTCGCGCAGCTCGTTGATGTCGTAGCAGCTCACGTTCGGGATGCTGCGCACTTCCGGGTCGATGTCGCGCGGCAGCCCCATGTCGATGCACAAGAGCGGGCGGGCGGGGCGCCGCGCCATGACGGCGGCCAGGCGCGCCCGGTCGACCAGGCAGCCCTTCGCGGCCGTCGCCGAGAACACCACGTCGGCCTGCTCCAAGCAAGCGTCCATCTCGTCGAGCGAGCAGGCGCCGAAGCCGTACTGGCCGGCCAGCCGCTGCGCCTTTTCGAGCGAGCGGTTCGACACCATGGCCACCGACACGTCCTGCGCCACGAGGTACTTCATGGTCAGCTCGCTCATCTCGCCCGCGCCCAGGATGAGCACCCGCTTGTCGGCGATGCCGCCCAGCTCGCGCACGGCCAGTTCGACGGCGATGCGCCCGATGGAGGTGGAGTAGCGGCTGATGCGCGTTTCGGAGCGCACCTTCTTGCCCAGCGACAGCGCGCGCTGGAACCACACGTTGATCATCTTGTCGTTGGCCCCCGCCTTGCAGGATGCCCGGTAGGCGCGGGAAACCTGCCCCGCCACCTCCGTCTCGCCCACGATGAGCGAGTCCAGGCCGCACACGACCTCGAACAGGTGCCGCACGGCACGGCCGTCCGTATGGGCGTACAGCAAATCCCCGAACCGCCGGGCCTGGGCCGCGTCGGACACCTTGTCCTGGCCCAGGATGAAGTCGCGCACCCGCGCGACGCCCTCGTCGGCGTTCTCGCACACGCCGTAGAACTCCAGGCGGTTGCAGGTGCTCAGCACCACGGCGCCGGAGAGGCCCGCAGCGGCCTTCACGTCCTGCACGCACAGGGCGTTCTGCGAATGGTGCACGCTCAGCTGTTCCAGAATCTCGATGGGAGCCCGTTTGATGCTCAGCCCCACGACGATGGTATGCATAATCCCGCTCCCGTCTCATCCCCCCCCTGCGGCCCGTCCCCACAACAGGCGCGCGCAAAACCCGGTCAACCCCGGGGCCGCATGCATCGCACGGCCCCGGGCAAGCGCCTACTCCGCTTCCAGGAACTCGAAGTAGGGCCGGTCCATGCTCGCCAAGCCGTTGACCATGAGCTCGACGATGCCGCCGTACTGCACGTTGTAGCGCGCAGTGGCCTTGTACGTCTGAAGGAGGTCGCGTATCGTGCCCTTGCAGTTGGAGCACGGCGCGCAGACGTACTTCACAATGTCGGGGTTCTCTATCTCGTCTTCGAACGCGTTCAGGATCTGCGCGAACTTTATGCGCGCGCTCACCTTGTTGCGGAAGTCGCCGAAGTTGTACGAGTTCATGATGGCGAACCCGCTGCCGCCGCCGCAGCAGTAGTTGTCCACCCCGTGGGGCGTCATCTCGCGGAACTGCGGCGCTATCTTGTGCAGGATGTCGCGCTGGGGCTTCACGATGCCCATCTGCCGCACCATGTTGCACGGGTCGTGCAGCGTCACGGGGAAGTCGTTCTTCGACGGGTCGAACTTCAGCCGCCCGGTTTTCACGAACTCGGCCATCATGGGCAGGAAGCTCTCCACGGGCACGCCGCGCTGGTCGCTGTCGGCCATGCGGTCGGCGCCCACGACGGCCGCCTTGTGGGCATGCCCGCACTCGCCGATGACGATGCGCTTCGCGCCCAGCTTCTTGGCCACCTCGAACTGCGCCATGGCCACGTTCTTGGCCTGCACGTCGTCGTACCAGATGCCGTAGTTCACGCTGTCGAAGCCCATCATGTCGGTGCTGAGCGTCCAGTCGACGCCGGCCTCGTCCAGCAGGATGGCGAAGGCCGCGGGGTTCTCGGGCCAGGCCAAGAACTCGCCCGCGTTGTGCACGAGCAGCACGTCGGCGCCCTTCTTGTCCAGAGGGAACTTGATCTTGCGCCCGGTGCGCTCCTCGATGTCCTCTTCGATGAACTCAAGCGCGTCGATGAAGGCGGGCTTCGTCAGGCCCGTGGTCGAGCCCACCTTGAGCTGCAGCTGCGTGCCCTTCGTGTGCACGGGCGTGGGCGCCAAGCCCATCTCCATGCTGAATATCTTGCGGATCTCGCGAGCCATCATGCCGTTGTCGAGCCCCATGGGGCACACCTGCGCGCAGCGGCGGCACAGGTTGCAGCGGTAGGAGAGCTCGCCTAGGCGCGCGATGGTCTCCCAGTCCAGGTCGATGTCCGCACCGGTGAAGGAGCCCAGCAGCTTGCCGGACGGCGTGAAGTACTTCTTGTACAGCTTGCGCAGGATGTCCACGCGGAAGATGGGGCGGTATATCTCGTCGCCGTCCGTCGCCTGGAACACGTGGCACGCCTCCGAGCACGTGTTGCACTTCGCGCAGTACTCCATCGTCAGGCTCAGGGGCTGGAGGTACTTGTTGTTGGCGTCGAGGAACAGCTTCTCAAGGCCTTTGAGGAACTTGGCCTTCAGCTCGTCTTCCTCTTCCTTGGTGGCGGGGCGCTTCATGGTGTCGATGGCGCAGAAGCCGTCGAGCGAGCAGCAGTTCGTCTCGGCCCACTCGGGCTTCGGCTCCTTGAACGCGGGCTCGAGCCCGTTCTTGTCGTAAGGCGCGGGCAGGGGCGCCAGGTCGTCCAACGTGCTCAGGAGGTCCTTTTTCCGCGAGATGTCGGTGGTCCTCACCATCTTGTTTTCGATAGCCATGAGGCCTATCCTTTCGACGTTTCAGACGATGGGCTCTGCGGCTTCGTGGCCGACCAGGGCGACGTCACCGGCTGTTCCGCCGCATCCTCGAACCGGCGCTCCACCGCACTGCCCTTCAGGTTGGGATCGTTGTCCCACAGCACCTTGTGAAAGCAGAAGAACTTGCCCACGTAGTGGCTCATCTTGGAAAGCGGGATGTACAGGAACATGATGCCCAGCAGCACGAAGTGCACGAGCACGATAACGGGCAGGTTCGCGGCGCTGAGCGTGAACACCTGCGCGGCCACGGTGAAGGGCGACGCGACGAACAGCCACGAGTACGCTCCGGTGAGCAGCACGACGAGCAGCAGCACGATGTTGAAGTACTCGAGCGGCGTCGTGTACTTCGCCAGCACGCGGTCGGACACGCGGCGCACGAGCAGCAGCAGGCAGCCGACCGTGGCCAGCACGAACCCGACGACGCCGATGGCGAAAACCGCCGCAACGTACCAGGCCGGGTGCCAGGCAACGCTGATCAGCAGCAGCACCGACCAGCCCAGCATGACGTAGATGCCCAGGTGCATGGAGTACGACGCCCACCAAAGCGTGCGCTGGTGCACGAACAGCTTCTTGATGAAGAGCATTTCCTTCATGATGTCGACGGTCTCGCTGACCCTGTCGATCTTGCGCGGCTTGGTCCACCACTCGGGCTCCTCCATGTACGAGCCGCCGTAGGCGGCCCTTCCCGCCCCTTCCTTGGGCACGGGATAGAGGTCGAGGCGCGCGTGGATCTGCATGTGCGCGAATTTCCAAGCTTTCCTCAAAGACAACGCGAAGAAACCGAACATGGCGATGATGATGAACACGGACACGAGCGTTTCAGCAGACACGGAAAAGCCTCCTTACGTCCTTGCTCCGGAACAACACCCCCTCAGCGTTACCGCTCCGGCGCTTCTTTAAAACTAAAGCACCGTCATCGGGGTGTAAAATTCTGATTTGCAATCGCGGCATAAAAAGAGGCTATGTCTTGGTGTATCATGGTTGCAGGGGGTTTCGGGTCCGGGTACCCCCATCTTGCGTTTTCGCTGTTTTACCTGCAAATCCTCGAGCGGACGATCCTGCTTTGCACTGCCGACGTCAGGGGTGGGCGACCAGCGCAGAACGCGGTGCAAACTGGGATCAAGATATCCTATATCGCCCTCATGTATTCTTATGGTGGCATTCCTACCTCAGTACTTATAATTTACTTGGGGAATTGAAGCACATCGTCAAGGGGAGACCTGTATCGGCCTGGATGTCAGAGGGGGTCGGCATGAGTTCACTAGAGGAATTTCTGGTATTCAAAGACGTTGCCTCGACGGGCAACATCACCAGGACTTCTCAGCGTCTGCACATGAGTCAGCCCAGCGTGAGCATCCAGATCCAGAACCTCGAGCGAGACTACGGGGTTCAGCTCTTGGACCGAACGAACCGCGGCGTGACGCTCACCGAGAACGGGAAGATCCTCTACCGCTACGTGGAGGAGATCATTCAACTGATGATGGAGGCTCGCGAGGCCGTCTCCTACGCCTCGACCTGCCATCACGGCGGCATCCATATAGGGGCCACGTTCACCATCGGCGAGTACCTTTTGCCCTACCTGGTGCGGGAGTACTGCAGAAGCGAGACCGACTCCGACATAGATGCCCGGATCGCCGACACCGAGGTGCTGGCCCAAGAGGTCATGGACCGCCGGTTGAACGTGGCCCTCATCGAAGGCCCCGTGCCCAACGATCCCAACTTCACCGTCGAGACGTTTTGGCACGACGAGCTGGTCGTGGTGGTTCCCGTCGACCATCCCTGGAGCGAGCGCGGCACCATCAGCTTCGAAGAGCTCACCACCGAGAGGCTGATCACCCGCGAGCAGGGATCGGGGACGCGCAAGGTCATGGAGCTGGCCTTCGCGCGGAACAGCTTCAACTACCTGGACCTGAGCATCCGGCTGGAACTGGGCAGCACGCAGGCCATCAAGCAGGCGGTCAAGTGCGGCATGGGCATAGCCATCATCTCCGCCTTGACCGTGCAGGAGGAGTGCCTGCTCAACCAACTGGTCACCTTGCGCGTGAAGGACTGCTCGTTCACGCGCCCGCTCAGCATCCTCACGCACACCAAGGGGCACCTCACCGAAGACGAGCAGTCCTTCGTCGGCCTCCTGCGCGACGGAAGGAAACTGCAAGAGATATTCCCGACGCCCACCGCTTCCTGACGGAGGCGGTGGCAGGCTGCAGGGTCAAGTGACTCCCGCGGAACAGCAGGCCGCCGGAGCCCCTAGTCTTCCAGCGACTTCAATACGTTGACCAGGGCGTCGTCGGGGCGGTAGTGCAGGCGCAGCGACAGCAGGTTGCGCGCGACCGGGAACAGCCCGGCGTCGACGGCGGCGGCCGCGCCCGCGTCCAACGCTTCGAAAACCTCGTCGACGGGCGCCACCACGATGCCGGCCCCACGCAGCTCGTCGTCCACGGCTTCGCGTTCGATGGGCCCGATGCCGTGCTCGTCGGCGAGCTCCTTCAGCTCGGCCATGGCCTGCAGCGCCACCACGGGCGAGGTCATGACGGACTTGAGGTAGCATGCCGCGCCCGCGCGGGGCCTGCCCGCCTTCCACAGCGCGTAGGCCAGCTGGTAGTAGGCCACGGCCACGTCGGCCGGCTGGACGGCCACGCGCAGGCAGGCGTCGAGCACGGCGGCGGCGTTGTCCATATCGCCCACCAGCATGTAGGCGCGCCCGAGCTGCCGGTAGCCGCCGGCCGTGGAGGGCGCCAGCTCTATGGCGCGTTGGCCGTAGCGCAACGCGTCGTCCACGCGTTCGAACGAACGCTCCAGCAACGTGACTATCTCCAGGTGGCAGAGGTAGAACGAGTCGGGCGCGAGCTCGACCCGCTTCTCCGCGTCGGCGGCCGCCCGCGCCGCGAGGGTGGGCACGGCCGGCAAAACGGGCGCGTCCGCGTCGGTTGGCACCGCGTCGGCCCGACCGAGCCGAGCGTCGCGCAGGGCGCGGCCGTACAGCACGCGCGCCGCATACGAGTCGAACGAACGGTACACCGTCGCGACGCCGTCCACGTACCCGTCGAGCGCGGCCGTCTCGGCAACGGCGTCCATGAGCACGGCAACGGCCTCCTCGGGGTCGCGCTGCGCGAGCGCGCGGGCGCGGCCGAGCGCGGCCAGGCAACGGTCCTCGCCCAGGAAGCGCACCACCACGGCGTTCTGGTCCTCGGTGTCCAGCTCTCCCTCGGCCAGCGCCGCCATGAGCCGCGTGCACGCCGAGACCGTCAAGCCGTCGCCTCGCGCTTCGGCCGCATCCTGTTCCTCGCGCACGGCGCGGATGGCCTCGGTGGCGCTCGAAGAGCAGGCGACGCGATCGGCCAGACCCTCCCCGATGCGGCGGCGACGCGCTTCGGTCACGATGCGCAGCTCGCGCGCGTCGTCGGCTCCCAGAACGGGCCGCACCGCCTCCGGGAGCGCCTCGTCCGCCATTTCGGGCAGCTCTCGACGGCGCACGGTCGAGGGCAGGGCCGCCACGAGCGCGAAAGGATCGGCGGCCGGCAGATCCCACACCGCCCCGCACAGCGCGAACAACGCGGAGGGGTCGCCCTCCAAAGCGCTGAGGAACCGCCCTTGCCCCTCGTAGGCTTGACGGGAAAACGCCACTTGGTAGAACGCCGTCCCCTCGTGGTCGGAAGGGAATTCGCCGCCCTGGCCGGCACCGTCCGCCTCCTCTCCCACCGTCGAATCGTCGAGGGGGCGGGCGGCCACGTCGACGCGCTGGACGGAGGGCGACGCTTCGAACGCCGCCGCGGCGAGCGCGAGGCCGAAGTGCATGGCGTAACGGCGCGCCTGCGCGTCGCGCTCCGCCTCGGTCGCATCGACCCAACCCGACCCCGACGGCGCGTCGACCCAGTGCCGCAACGGCATGAGCGCGGCGTCCGGCACCGTCAGCATGAACGCGGCAAGGCCCTCCGCCACATTCGCCTGCAACCGCGACTCGACGCGCACCGGCAGCCTCAACCGCTCCAACACGGAGCTTATGCGGCAACGCACTTCCCATTCGCCCCCGTCCGCGCCCACGGGGGCGCCGGCGACGCGTTCGGCGGCGAGCGGCCGGGCTCCCGCCGTTTCTATCAGATAGGCGTCCCAGCGCGCGCAATCCGCATCCGTCGCGAAGGGCGCCCGATCGCCGAAAGCCTCCTCCACCAGCGAGAAGCGGTTGAGCGCAGCCTCCAACGCCCATACGGTGTGCCGGCTCACGGGGGCTTCCTCGTCTTCCAGGGCAACGTAGTACAAGTTGGCATAGCGCACGGTTTTCACCAGGCGCAGCGCGTCGTCGGACACGGCCGGCGCGGTCAGGTCGTCAAGGCCGGCATCCTCCAGCCAGCGGACGAGATTCCACGCGAGCGCGGGCGGCCTCACCACGGGGTCGGCCTCGGCGCGTCGCACGTCGTCGACGATGGCGCGCAGGCCGGGCAGCAGCTTCGCGCCCCTCAGATGCTCGTGGACGAACCCGATGCCGCGCGTCGGAACCTCGGCCCCTCCCAACGCGGGACGATGCACGAAAGCGAGGTAGGCGCGCGCCAAGGCGTCGTCGTAGGACAAGTCGGCCCCGTACGGCCCAAAATCGAACCACGTGTCCGAGAACGTGTAACGGTCGCGCCGTCGCGTGTATTGCGCCACCTGGCGCCCTTCCCCTTCGCCCGATCGCACCTCGACGCAACCGCGCTCCTCGCCCGTCGCCTCTTGTTCGGCGAACCGCGCGAAATCAAGGTCGGGTTTGCGGGCGGGAGGCGAGACGATGGGGTGATCGACGGAAAACACGCGGCCGAAGCGATCGACGTAGGCGAGAATGCGGAAGTCCCGCTTGCCTGAGAATTCGACGATGTAGCGGTCCCCTTTGCTCGGCGAAGCGCAGGCTCCGGTCACCCAGCCGTAAGTCGGGGCAGGCGAGCCTGCAGGAACAGGGGCAATCGGCACCACGGCGTCGGGCAGCACGCGGCGCGAGGCCCCCCAAAGCGACGACCCCGCCGCGATCGTGTACGTTCCGCCCTGTTTCTCCGCCTGCCTCACGCGCCTTTCCTTCCGATCGAACCGCAAAGGATTCCTGTCGGGAAAGCGTCAGGGCGCTTCCCGGCAGGGACCGGTCCCGAAACCGAGAGGCTGTCGGAACGCTAACGAGCAGCATAGCATGACGCGTCGGCCTTGCGAGGAAAACGCCGAATGACCCCACGCATGAAAAAGCATCCCGAAACGCGCACGACGCCGCGCTTCGGGATGCTGCTCCGCAGAAGGCCCCTTCGAAGGCGACCCTGTTCGAAGAATACTCAGTGATGATGGTTGCAGGCGTTCTCGGCACCCATGATCGGCACGTTTCCGGCAGCCACGAGCCGGGCCGCGTCGCCCACGTTCGGCGTCTGGTTCTCGAAGTACACCGTGATGCCCGCATCGTTGAAGCCCATGAGCGGACGCATGCCCATGCCGGCGGCCACGATGGCGTCCACGCCGGCGTCGGCCAGCAGCCCCACGGGGCGCAGGCAGCCGCCCTCTTCGTGCGGCGGGTTGGCGATGGCCGACGTTCCCGCGATCTCGCCGTCCACGATGTCGACGACGGTGAAGCAGTCGCAGTGGCCGAAGTGGCCCGAGCGCTCCGAAGCCAGGTCGGCGGTGCCCATCGTCGGCACCGCGAGTTTCAACGTTTCTCCCATGATGATCCTTTCCTGCCGGGGCTCAGCGGCCCCGCTCGTCTTTCGAGGCCTCGTCGGCCTCGAACCTATCCCTTATCGGTCGGCTTCCGCGCGCGCGTTCCCGCGCCCGGCGGAGCCCAGCCCGCCTTCCAGCAGGTTCACCAGCAGCTCGTCAAGCCGACGGCGCGCCCGCAGCGCGTCGAGCCACTGCTCGGCCAACTCCATACCCTGCTCGGTGAGCTCGTACTCCCTGCGGCGCGGGCCGGCGGCGTCCTCGCACCAGCGCGACACCACGGCGCCTTCGTCTTCCAAACGTCGAAGCGACCGGTACAGGCCGCCCACGTCGACGTCGACCTCGCCGTCGGTCATGTCCAAGATGGTGCGGCGCATGTCGTAGCCGTAGCCCCCGGCGTACAGCAACGCCGCCAGCGCAGCCGGCTCCACCAGCGCGCCGCCGCCCCCGCCGCGCCGACGGCAGCACGGCTGTCGAGCCCCGGCTCCTCCGCAATCGCCTTGCGGCATAGGCATCGCCTCCTCGTCTCCCGCAATCGTCCGATGCGAACCGGACGGCGAGCATGTCGTTCGCACCTATATGATAACAACATATATACTCCTAGAACATCTATGCTGTCAACATATATTGGAAAGATAAACGTCGAGCGTGTCGAAACGCGGATTCGAGGAACGTCGCTAGCGCACCTTCGCCACGATGAAGGCGAAGGTGGCCACGGCGAACGCGGCCGAGAAGGCGAAGGCCATCTGGTACGGCAGTGCCGGAGAGGACGCGATCGCCGACGAGGTTCCCGCAACGGCCATGAGCAGCACCATCGACGACGTGCCGAGCGACGCGCACGCCTGGCGCCCTGCGATGGAGAACGAGCTGCCGTCCGCGACGATGCGCCCCGGAAGGCCCGCCAGGCTCCACGAGATGAGCGGCCCCATGAGGCCCGACACGCCGAACGCCCGCACGGCTTGGCAGAGCGTGGTCACGGCGAGCGGGGTCCCCTCGTCGATGAACACCATGAGCACCGAGCCTACGGCGAGCAGCAAGCCCGACGCGAGCGTGACCGGACGGATGCCGAACCGGTCGGTGAGCACGCCGGCCAGCGGGTTCAGGAACAGCGCGGCGATGGTGCCGGGCAGAAGCACGATGCCCGCGTCGAGCGCCGTGCCCCCGCACAGCCCCTCGACGTACAGCGGGATGATAAGCGTCACGCCCATGAACGAGGCGTGCAGCAGGCACAGCACCACGAATCCGACGGTGTACTGCTTCGAGGCGAAGATACCCATGTCTATAAGCGGGTCGTCGACACGCTTCTGCCGCCGCACGAACAACACGAGGAACGCCGCACCGGCGACGAGCGGGCCCCATACGAACGGGCTGGTTATCGAGAAGCTGCTCGCCTCCGAGAACCCCAGCAGCAAGCCGCCGAATCCCAGCGCCGACATCGTGAACGACAGCGTGTCGAACCGCTCGGAGCGGTCTCCCGCGCCGCCCCGCACAAGCAGCGCCGTGGCTGCGGCCAGCAACGCCACCGCAACCAGCAACAGAACGAAGAAGCTGCGCCAACCGAGCGAGAAGCTCATGGCGCCGCCGATGGTGGGCCCGATGTTCGGCGCAAAGCCCATGGCGATGCCGGCCACGCCCATGGCGGTGGCCCGGCGCCCTTCGGGGAAGCGCGTCATGGCGATGGTCTGCATGAGCGGCAGCAAAAGCCCCGTGGAGACGGCTTGGCAGATGCGGCCGGTCAGCAGCACGGCGAAGTTCGAGGCCAGACAGTCGGCCAAAGCGCCCACCAGGAAAAACGCCAAGGCGATGAAAACATGTTGGCGCACGGAGAACCGCTTCGAGAGGTACGTGGCGGCTGGAACCGCTATGCCCAACACCAGCATGTAGCTGGTGGTGAGCCACTGCCCCAGGCTCACGTCGAGGTCGAACTCCCCCATGATCTCGGGCATCATGGCGTTGACGGCCGTTTGCGAGAGGTTGCCGAAGGCGGAAGCCAGCATCACGATGACGAACAGCGCGTACACGCGCGCCCGCTCGCCCTTGATCAACTCTCGCACCATGCCCCCTTCGTCCGCGCGCGCCCTTGTCACGCAAATCCTCAGTATAAAGGGAAAATCGCCGCGCGTGGGCACCATCCGAATGACAACCGGCGTTTATTGGCCGCCGGAAGGCGAAGCAACGACAAGCCGAAGTTCGGCGTTTGCACGATAACCCCTGTTGCAAGCGGCTTTTCGATGATATACTTAGTATTACTAAATAAGGTTGCCGTCGTGCTCGCGATCATGGCCGTGGCGCAGGGCGCGTACGTCGCCGGTGCGTTCGGGCTGGCGGGGTTCTCCGCTCCCGACAACATCGGACGGCTGATCGCCGACGTTACGTGCGGCCTTGCCTTGCTTGCCATGTGGGGCTTTTCCGCCTACATGATCGTCACGGGGAAGAGTTTGCTCAACTTTCGGCCTGATCCGAGCGAGTTGGAACTCCGTATGGGAGACGACAAGCGCCAAGCGCGCGCCGTCGGCATCCTGCTGCTGTTCCTGTCGATCTTCGTCCTCGTAGAGTGGGGGCTGATGCGGTGAGGGCGGTATCATCTCGCGGGGAAGCTGGGGCAGCATGACCGAAAAGCAACCAAATCCATCAGGAAAAACAGCACCCGCAGATTCCGCGGGCAACCCGGTTCTGAGGATTCCCATCAGGGTGCACTGGTCGCTTGCCGTGTTGGTGGTCTTCGCAGACGCGCTGATCGTCGCCATGGCTGCAAGCGCTTTGCTCGATCCCTCCCTCGCGAACGGCCTTGGCTCCGAACAGGTGGGCGTGGTGGCGCTCATGGCTTTCTGCATGCTGGCTTTGGGGATCGCCAACATTCTTGCCGTGCCTATGTTCTTCAGCCACTACGTCCAACTCGACGATCACCGCCTGTCCATAGTTTTGGGAGTCCATCGGGCAAGCATCGACTGCATCGGCATCTTGAGCGTGTCGGAGAAGATCCCGGCGTCCGCCGGCTACGTATGGAAGCCCACCGCCCCCGACCCCGTGCGCATCCACGGCAGACTGTTCGACGAGGTTGTTGCCGTGGCAAACAAGGAGCTACTCTACGAAGAGCTGCTCGAGCGAAATCCCCGCATCAGGATCGTGCGGAAGGACGAAAGCTAACGCGCCCCTCTCTCGAGGCATAGCCTCAAGGGCAGCGAGCCTTGCTGCCACGGTCGCTGGATTTTTCCCATCGGCGCTTCATTGGCACAATAATCACCGATACTCTGCAGCGCCAAACCTTGTTGTCGAAACTTTGTTCTCCTTGGATTTCCACGACCTGCGCAAACGCATTTGGCAAACAAGCGATTACGCGCCGAAGGGCCCCGAAAGCGGCTTCAAGCGCAGGGAATCGGCGATTACTGTGCCGAAGGGGCCCCGAGCCAGCCAACGCCGCCACGGGCGCGCCTCTCAATTGAACGCTTGCTGCGTCTTTTCCAGGCCCGCCGTCACCAGCGACAGCGCGGCCTGCGCGCCGCGGTCGACGGCGTAGGCGAAGTCGTCGGCTGCTTCTTTCTTCGGCAGGGAAAGAACCCAGTCCACCACCGGCATGCGTCCCGGCGGGCGGCCGATGCCCACGCGCACGCGGTTCCAGTCGCGCGTGCCCAGCTTGTCGCAGATGGAACGCAGGCCGTTGTGGCCCGCGTGCCCGCCGCCGAACTTCACGCGTACGGTGCCGGGGTCGATGTCCAGCTCGTCGTGGATGACGATGAGGTGCTCCGGGTCCACGCCGTAGGCGTTCATGAGCTGCTTCACCGGGCCGCCCGAAGTGTTCATGTAGCTTTGGGGCTTCGCCAGCACCAGGTCGAAGTCGCGGTACGCCCCCTTAGCCGTGAGCGAGCCGCACTCCGTCTTCCAGTAGCGCGCGCCCACCTCGCCGGCGATGGCGTCCACCGCGTCGAACCCGGCGTTGTGCCGGGTGTGCTCGTACTCCTCGCCCGGATTCCCCAGGCCCACGATCAAAAACATACGTTGCTTCCTTCGAACGAAAATCGATGACAGCACCCGTGCGGAGACCGCGCCAAGAGCACCGTCACGCCAGCCCGCAGGTCAAAGGCTGAGAACCTACCCGGCGAAGTCGGCCGGAACCGGTTGTCCGCAGGGGCGCTCTCAGAGCGCCCGCTCGCGCGCAGCGCGAGAACGCGGGTTCCGGTTGGTTTTCCGGCTTCGCCGGAACGGGCGCTCTGGAGAGCGCCCCTACGTCAACCTGCAGCACGGCGTCAACCCGCAACGCGAAGCCAACCCGCGGGGCAAAAGCGGCGACCAGGAAAGCGCCGGCAGAGCTTGCCTACTCGAACAGACTGGCCACGGAACCGTTGTCGTACACGTTGGTGATGGTCTTGGCGAACAGCGGGCCCACGGACAGCACCTTCACCTTGCCGGTCTGGCGCTCCAGCGGCACGGGCACGGTGTTCGTGACCACGACCTCCTCGATGCACGAGTTCGCGATGCGCTCGTACGCCGGGCCGCTGAACAGGCCGTGCGTGGCACAAGCGTACACTTCCGCGGCGCCCTTGGCCTTGAGCGTGGACGCGGCCGCCACCAGCGAGCCGGCCGTGTCGATCATGTCGTCGTTCAGGATGCACACCTTGCCCGTGACCTCGCCGATAAGCGCCGTGATCTCGGCCTGGTTGTGCTTCGGGCGATCCTTGTGCATGATGGCGATGTCGCAGTCCAGCATGGTGGAGAACTTCTTCGCCGCCTTGGCGCGGCCCACGTCGGGCGACACGACGCACAGCTTCTCGTTGTCGAAGCCCTTGCTCTTGAAGTAGTCCACGAAGATGGGCATGGCCGTCATGTGGTTCACCGGCAGGTCGAAGAAACCCTGGATGGCGTCCTGGTGCAGGTCGATGGTGATGACGTTGTCCACACCCGCCGCCGCCAAGAGGTCGGCCACGAGCTTGGCGGTGATGGGCTCGCGCGGGGCGGCCTTGCGGTCCTGGCGCGCATAGCCGTAATGGGCGACCACCGCCGACACGGACCGGGCCGAGGCGCGTTTGGCGGCATCCACCATGATGAGCAGCTCCATGAGCGCGTCGTTCACGTCGTAACCCTCGCCCGCGCACACCGACTGGATGAGGAACACGTCGGCGCCGCGAACGCTCTCCTGGTAGCGCGCGTATATCTCGCCGTTGGCGAACTTCTCGAGCTTGACGTTGCCGAGCGACGCGTTCAGATCCCTCGCGATCTCGTCGGCAAGCTCGGGGTTGACCGACCCCGAGAACAAGGCCATGCTCTTCTGCACTTCCGTCATCGTCATGCGCGCTCCTTCAACGTCGCTTCCATCTACGCACCCCACACCGCGTGCGCGGTCGTTCCTATTGTATCCGTAGGCCGACGGGCCGCACGGGTAAATCCGAGCCTTCTTCGCATATTGACCGCATGCGACCGCGCAAAGAAACGGCGGCGGAAGCGCCTTCGCATTGGGAACGGCTTCGGCGCGGCCGCTCGTTGCTACACGTCCAAAGCCGCGTGGTACGCCTCGTACACGGCGGTGCAGATGTTCGCGGGGCGCCGCGCGTCGCCCACGACGCGCACGGACGGCGCGCAGTCGCGCAGCGCGTCGACCGCGGCGCTGCGCGAGCGCTGGCCGATGGCGCACACCACCGTGTCGCCGGGAACCAGCTGCTCCGACCCGTCCGCCAAGGTCACCATCACGCCGTCGCGGCGCACCTCCTTGCCGCGGGCGTTCAGCACGACGTCGATGCCAGCGCCTTCCACCTCGGCGAGCAGGATGGGACGGTGCCGCACGTTCGCGTCCACGGCCAAACCGTCGCGCATCTCCACGACGTGCACCTTCTTCCCCCGCTGGCTCATGAGCAGCGCGCATTCGCTGCCCGTCAGGCCGCCGCCGATGACGACGACCTCGTCGCCCGCCTCCGCACCGTCCAGGTAGAGGTCGTCGATGGAAAGCACGCGCGCGCCGTCCTCGCAGGGCATGGGCAGGGCGAGGGGCTCCGACCCTACGGCCACGATGGCCGCGTCGGCGCCGATCTCGTCGGCCAGCGCCGCGTCGACGGGCGTGTTCAAGCGCACCTCGACGCCCAGTTGCTCGCAACGCCGGGCGTAGCTCCGCCCCAGCTCGTACATATCGCGCTTGAACGGCAGCGCCTGCTCGGTGCGCAGGATGCCGCCCAACTCGGCCTCCTTCTCGCACAGCACCACGTTGTGCCCGCGCTCGGCGGCCGTCGCCGCGGCCGTCATGCCCGCGATGCCGCCGCCCACCACGAGCACGTTTTTGGGCTTCGCCGCGGGGACGACGTCCATGCCCTCGATCTCGCGGCCGATGCGGGGGTTTATGGCGCATCGGCGCGTCTGCGTGACCGCGCGCTCCGCCATGCACACGAAGCAGCGCAGGCACTTGACCACGTCCTGGCCGCGGTTCGCCATCACCTTGTTGGGGATGTCGGGGTCGGCCAGCAGCGCGCGGCCCATCACCACCAGGTCGGCCTTGCCCGAAGCCAGGATGTCCTCCATCTGCCGCGGGTCGGAAAGGCCGCCGATCGTCGCCACCGGCACGCCCACGTGCTTCTTGATCTGCTCGGCCAGGTAGACGTTGCAGCCGTGCTCGCGGAACATGGAAGGGTGCGTGACGGAGAACCCGAACTGGTACGAGCCCGCCGAAACGTGGATTATGTCCACCAGGTCCTCGAGCGCGTGTGCGATGCGGCCGCCCTCGTCCACGTCGTAACCGCCGTCGAACAGCTCGGCGCCGCTCATGCGCAGCTCGATGGGGAAACCCGGGCCCACGGCCTCGCGCACGGCCGTCAGCACCTCGCGCGCGAACCGCACGCGGTTCTCGAGCGGGCCGCCGTACTCGTCGTCGCGCTTGTTGAAGTAGGGCGAGAGGAACTGGTTGACGAGCCAACCGTGGCCGGCGTGCACCATGACCATCTCGAAGCCGGCCCGCTTCGCAAGCGCCGCCGCCTGCGCGTAGGCCGCCACGATATCGGCTATCTGCTCCTGCGAGAGGGCCTTGACGGGCAGGCCGTCGGGGCGCACCGCGTCGCTCGGGCCGTATTGGCAGAGCCCTTGCTTGCCCTTCTTGTCCACCATGTACGTGCCCGCGTACTGGCCCGAGTGGGACAGTTCGATGCTGGGCACCGATCCGTGGCGTTTGATGGCGTCGGCCAGGAAGGAGAACGCCGCCAGCTGGCCCGGGGTCTTCAGGCTCAGGCGCAGCATCTGCGACCCGTCCGTCTCGGGATGCACCACCAGCTCGCTCACGGTGACCACCGCCGCGCCGCCCTTCGCGCGCAGCTCGTAGAAGCCCTGCGTGCGCGGGCCGGGGCTGCCCTCGGCCGTGATGTCGGTGGCCCCCAGGGGCGCCGAGCACATGCGGTTGCGCAGCGTCACCCTTCCCACCGTCAGCGGTTCGCACAGATGCGGATAGTCTCGCTTCATGGCCCTTGCCCCTTCTCGCAGGGCGCGGCCCCGGCCGCACCCGACCTGTCTTTTTCCCGCCTGCCCCCTCGCCATCCTCGAAATGTCCTAATTGGGGACTGTCCCCAATTAGGACAACCGTCCCTGCTGTTCGCGCTTCTTGGCGGCCCAGCCGGGAATCTCGCACTGCTCGGGGCGCGTGAGGGCCAGCGCGTCGGGCGCCACGTCCTTCGCGATGCACGATCCCGCGCCGATGATAGCGCCCGCGCCTATGTTCACCGGAGCCACCATCATGGTGTCGCTGCCCACGAACGCGCCGTCGCCGATGGTGGTGGGATGCTTCTTCTTGCCGTCGTAGTTGCAGGTGATGGAGCCGGCGCCTATGTTCACGTCCTCGCCGATGGTCGCGTCGCCGATGTAGGAGAGGTGCGGCACCTTCGAGCCCTTGCCCACCGTGGACTTCTTGATCTCCACATGCGTGCCGGCCTTCGCACCCTCGCACAGGTGCGCGGCGGGACGCAGGTAGGCGCGCGGGCCGGCCGTGGCCCCGTCGTCTATTTGCGCCTCCACGGCCACGGTCTCGTCCACCGTGCAGCCGCGCCCCACCACGGTGTCGGTCAAACGCGAGTTCGGGCCCACCACGCTGTCCTCGCCCACGCGCGTCGAGCCCATGAGGAACGTCTGCGGCAGCAGCTCCACATCCTGCTCGAGCACCACGTCGGGGCCGATCCACACCTGGTCGGGATCGGTCATGGTCACGCCGGCGGCCATGTGCGCCCGGTTGATGCGGCGCTGCGCGAACTTCGTGGCCTCGGCCAGCTGCATGCGCGAGTTCACGCCCAGGCACTCCGTGGGGTCGTCGGTGGGCAGCGCCAGCACGGGGCGACCGGCCGCGCGACAGATGGCCAGCACGTCGGTGAGGTAGAACTCGCCTTGGGCGTTGTCGTCGTCCACCTGCCCCAGCGCGTCGAACAGCGCGCGGGCGTCGAAGCAGTAGAAGCCGGAGTTGCACTCGCAGATGGATGCCTCGGCGCTGTTGGCGTCCTTCTGCTCGACGATGCGCTCCACAGCACCCACCCGGTCGCGCACGATGCGCCCGTAACCGTAAGGGTTCTCCAACTCCATGGTGAGCACGACCACGGCCGCGTCGGCCTGCTCGCGCATGTCCACCAAGCGGCGGACGGTGTCGGGCGTGATGAGCGGGCAGTCGCCCGACAGCACCACGAGCGAGCCGTCGAAGTCGGCCAGCGTGTCCGCGCACACGGCCACGGCGTCGGCCGTGCCGCGCCGCTCGGGCTGCACCACCACGTCGGTGTCGGCCTCCACGAGCGGCTCCACCTGTTCGCGCTCGTGCCCCACGACGGTCGCGATGCGCTCGATGCCGGCGGCATGCGCCGCGTCCACCACCCAGCGTACGAGCGGCTTGCCCAGCACCTCGTGCACCACTTTGGGCTTCTTCGACTTCATGCGGGTTCCGGCACCCGCGGCAAGGACGATGGCGGCAGCTTCCATGGTTCCCCTTCGATCGCTCGACGATTTCCGATCATGAAGTATAGCGCACGCCTTGCGAACCGCGGTCGAATCTCACGCAGAAGCCATGCGGACGCGACGCGGGGCCGCGTGAAGCGCGGTCGGCGAATCAAGCTCTTCGCCAACAGCCTCGGACAGTGCGGAAACTCGCCTGCCCGAGGCCGTCATCCGCCGTGCACGCAGCTACTTCTTATCCTCGCCGCTCATACCCGTGACGTCCTCGTCCTCGCGCGCGAGCGCGTCTTTAAGCGCGTCCTCCCCGCGCTCGCGCAGCAGCGTTTCCTCCACGCTCGCAAGCGGCGTGCGGTCGGAGTCCCCGGCGAAGTCCTCCTGCACCTTTTCAAGAAGCTCTTCGTTGCCCTCTTCGCGCAGGACGCGCACCACCTCGTTGCGCACGGCCTCGCGCACGTCCCCTATCGATCCGCCGCCCAGAAGGCCGGTGGGACCCAGGTCCACGGCGATCTCGAACACGCCGCCGCGCTTCTTCGCAGCTTCGAGCTCCTCCTTGACGACCGGGTCTTCTATGCCGCGCAACAGCTCCTCGGACTCCCGCGCCGCCTCGTCGCCCGCCGTCTGGCGCGCGATGTCGTCGCCGCTGGCCGACAGGTACGCCACACCGCGCTTGTGCGCGGCCTTCGCCTGCAAGAACAGCAGCAGGAAGCCCAGCACGCCGGCCAGGAGCGACGCCGCCAGAATGCCCAGCTTCGCCGTTGCGACCAGGCCCTCGTCGGGGAACGCCAGGTTCGCCACGAAGATGGCCATGGTGAAGCCCACGCCGCCCAGGATGCTCGCGCCCAGCATATGGCCCCAGTTCACGTTCTCGGGCAGCGATGCCAGCTTCGTCTTCACCACGGCGAAGCTGAACAGCACGATGCCCAGCGGCTTGCCCACCAAAAGGCCCAGCAGCACGCCGTAGAGCACCGGGCTGGAAAGCATGGCGCCCACGTCAGCGCCCAAGAAGCTCACGTCGGCGTTCGTGAGCGCGAACAGCGGCAGAATGCCGAAGTACACCCACGGGTACAGGCGGTGCTCCAGGCGCGTGGCCGGCGGCACCACCTGGCGCGCCACGCGGCTCAGGTCCTGCACCGTCTCGATGTAGTTGCCCTGCGCGATGACGGGCATTTCCGGCTCGAATGCGGCGCGCGCCTCGCGCACCTTGTCGCCCGACCAGGTGAGGAAGCTCTTGATGTTCACGCGCGATCCCGATGGGATGGTGAACGCCAGCAGCACGCCGGCAATGGTGGCGTGCACGCCCGACATGTACACGCAGTACCACAGCACGGCTCCCACCAGCAGATACGGGATGAGCGAGTAGATGTGGTTGCGGTTCATGAGCACGAGAACGAGCAACACCACGGCCGCGGCGGCCAGCCACGGCACCGACGGGCTGTGCCCGTAGAAGATGGCGATGACCAGGATGGCGATGATGTCGTCGGCCACGGCGAGCGTGCTCAGGAACACGCGCACGCCGTTGGGCACGCGGTTGCCCAGCAGCGCCAAGATACCCAGGGCGAACGCGATGTCGGTGGCCGTGGGCACGCCCCAACCGTGCGCCGTCTCCGGGTTCGCGGCGTTGAACACCAGGTAGATGCCGATGGGCGCCAGCACGCCGCCCACAGCCGCCACGATGGGCAGCAGCGCTTGGCGGATGTTCGTGAGCTCGCCCACCGTGAGCTCGTACTTCACTTCCAGGCCCACCAGCAGGAAGAAGATGGCCATGAAGATGTCGTTGATGACGTGCCCGAGCGACATGCCGGCGAACCCGTCGCCGAAGAACACGCCCACCTCCGTGTGCCAGAACTCCAAAAACGCCTCGTACGCCCCCGTGTTCGCCACGATGAGCGCCACGACGGCCGCCACGAGCATGGCGCCTGCGGCCTTCGTCGAGGAGTGCGTGAACTGGATGAGCTTGCGGTACCGGGCCTGGTGGCCCTGCACCTCGTTGATGAACAGCTTTTGCTCTTTGGCCGGTGTGGATGACATGGTCGCCCTATCTGTCTTAGATGCTTGAGAGTCGTATTATCCCCTATACCCCCTCGTCGTCCGACCAATCGTTACCTGTCTACAACCCGATTTCACAACATGTCGCATCCCCCTCTCGTCGGGGTCCCGTCCAGCCCTTCCTCTGGGCGGCGTTTTCCCAACGCCTTGAAAATACCCTGCCGAAACGGGGCGTTTTGCGCTATGCTGTACCCATCAGCTTAGGCGTTAGGAGTCGGCTTGGGTCTTGCATGAGCGGCATATCGGTTTCCGCCCGCATGACCAGGTACGGGATTCTAAAGCCAGGCTGTTTTTTATTCGCCACGAGGTAAGAGGTGAGTGCTATGAGCATTACCGTAGCCGGACGCAAAATGCCCGTAACCGATGCACTGCGTCAATACGCCGAGGAGAAGATCGGCAACTCCATGAAGGTCATGGACATCGACCCGCTGGTTGCCGAGGTCGTTCTGTACGTTGAGAAGAACCCCGCGAACCCCCGCCCCGCCTGCTGCGAGGTAACGTTGCGCACGAAGGGCCACATCATCCGCGTGGAGGAATGCGAAGAGGACATGTACGCCGCCATCGACGTGGCCGCCGCCAAGGTGGTGCGCCAGCTGCGCAAGTACAAGACGAAGGTCATCGACCGCAAGCTGCGCGCCGTGGACGAGACCATTCGCACGGAGCCCGTGCCGGCCAAGGACCTGGACCAGCTCATGGAGGAGCTCACGGCCGACGACGAGGTCGTGCGCGTGAAGGAGATCGAGTTCGAGCCCCTGACCGAGGAAGAGGCCCTGGTGAAGATCGACCTCCTGGGCCACGACTTCTTCGCCTACACCGATCGCGACACCAGCATGGTGAACGTGCTGTACCGCCGCGACGACGGCGGCTACGGCCTGCTCAAGCAGCGCGAAGAGTAAGCGCCCCGCAAAAACCCGCACGTTCCAGGAAGCGGCCTCTCGGGGCCGCTTCCCTGTTTCGCGCTTCACGCTTCACGTCAGGCGACAGGCGAGCTCCACGTCGCGACGGTCGAACATCTCCGCGTAGCAAGGCCCCAGCCAAGCACCCAGTTCCGCGGGACGCAGCACGAGGGGCATGCGGTCGTGCACGTCGACCACCCAGCGGTTCGGATCGCAGGTCATGATCGAGAAGTGGTCGTCCTCGTAGATGCCGCCGAGGAACGTGACCGGGCCCTCCGGCAGGGTGAACGCGCACTGGACCTTTATCTCGCGGCCCGTTTTGGGGCTTACGGCGCGGACGGTCCTGTGGGGCTCGTAGAAGCCCAGCGTCGGAACTGCGCAGCGACGATGCGCAAGCGACTCGCGCCACATGTCGCCGCGCGGGCCGGTGGCGGTGTCGACGCGCGTGTTGAATACCGGGCGCTTCGACCAGGCAACCGGGTACCCCCAGTTCAAATCGACAACGGCAAGATGCCCCGGCTCGCCGCCGGGCACCACCACGGACACGCGGGATCCGGGGAACGCGTCGACGCCCGCAGCGGGGTGCGGAGCGGGCGCGAGAGACGATCCGCATTCCCGCGCGTCGAACAGGCTCGCCTGGAACAGCGAAGCGGGCTTTTCGGGCTGCGCCGGCACCGCCACCTCGCCGATGGGCAGACCGGCCTCCACCTCGCGCACGATGCGCTCCACCACCTCGCGCGGAATCATCGTGAACCGTCCGCACATACCGCCTCCTCGTCGCCCGCGCCGAGCGCCTCGCGTTTCTTTTGCGGGGGCTGCGCCCCGCCCCCGCGTCTGCTACCATGGATGCCGACGTTTTCCGAAGAAAGGAAGGCCCATGGCCACCATCGACACCATCACGAACATCCTGCAGGAGAATCTCGACATCGATCCCGCCACCGTCACCGAGGCGGCCACGTTCGAATCCCTCGGCATCGACTCGCTCGACATGGTGGAGCTCATCTGCGACCTCGAAGAGGCCTGCGAAGTGGACTTCGGCGAGCCCGAGGGCCTGAACACCGTGGGCGACCTCGTCTCCTACATCGACTCCCTGTAGCCCCGCCATCGTAGCACGCCGGCAACGGCGGCGAAAAGGCGCTGCGCCAAAAGCGCCGCTTCATTGATTGCGTAGGGCAAGGGATCCGCCCTTGCTCTACGAGGCGGTCGCCAAGGGCACGGGCTCGGCGGCTTTTATCACGAGCCTCCTACAGCGCGGCCTTGAGCGCGGCCACCGAGTACAGGCTGCCGAAGGCGCACACGAGCCCGTCGGGTCCGGCGAGTTCCCGGGCGGTCGCCACGGCGTCGGCCATGTCGCGGGCGATGCGGGGGCGCATGTGCGCCGAGCAGCCCATCATGTCCTGCCCCGTCCAGCGAACCGCCCGCGCCAGCCTGTCGGCCGACAGCGCGCGCGGATTGTCCGGCTCCACGGCGACGAAGCCGCTGCCGTGCGGCAGGATGGCCTCGAGCATGGCCGGATAGTCCTTGTCCTCCAGCACGCCCACGATGAACACCGGCTTCACGCCGGGGAACACGTCGTCGAGCGAGTCCGCGAGCGCGCGGGCCCCCTGCGGGTTATGCCCGCCGTCCACCACGACGGTGGGACGGCCCTCCCCGGCATCGACGATCTCGAACCTCCCGGGCCACTGCGCCCGTTCGATCCCGACCCGCGCGGCCTCTTCGGAAATGCGCCATCCGCGCTCGCGCAGCACGCCCGCCGTCTCGAGGGCGAGCGCCGCGTTCGCCGGCTGGTAGCTGCCCAGCAGCCGCGTGCGATACGCGCGGCCCCGATAGGAGAACGGGCGCACGAGCGTGGCGGATTCGCCGGCGCGGTCGACCGTCTCCACCGAGTCCACTTCCAACTGGGAGAAGTCCGGCACGACGAGCGTCGCGCCGTGGGCTTGCACGGCCTCCTCGACCACGGCCATGGCCTGAGGGTCCTGCGGCCAAGACACCACGGGCGCGCCGTCCTTCACGATGCCGGCCTTCTCCCCCGCGATGGCGGCGAGCGTGTTGCCCAGCAAAGCCGTGTGGTCCAGCCCGATGCGCGCGATGACGGCCGCCTCGGGCGCATCGATGACGTTCGTGGAATCCAGGCGCCCGCCCAGCCCCACCTCCAGCACGACGACGTCGCAGGCGCAGCGCGCGAAATGCTCCAACGCCACGGCGGTCATGAGTTCGAACTCGGTGGGATGGTCGCCGGTTTGCGCCGCCATGGCCTCGGCATGCTCCCGCACGGCCAGCGTCGCGGCCATAAGCTCGTCGGTCGAGATGTTGCACCCGTCCACGCGGATGCGCTCCTCGAACGCTTCGATGAAAGGGCTGGTGAAAAGCCCCGTGCGGTAGCCGGCCGCCTGCAGGATGGACGCGAGGAACGCGCACGTCGACCCCTTGCCGTTCGTGCCCGCCACATGCACGAATTTCAATCGATCCTGCGGCCGTCCCATCCGCTCGAGCAACTCGCGGATACGGTCGAGCCCCAGCCGAGACTCCTGCCACCGGGGCTCGTTGATGTACGCGATAGGATCGAATGCCATACAGCCCACCTTCTCTCTTCCAAGAAGTGAAACGTGCCGCCCTACCCCCGATCGGAAGCCGGTAGAGAATTCAAGTACGGCTAGCGCCGGGCGTTCGCGGGGTTCGGGGGTTCGCCGCGAGATTCCGCAGGAGCCAAACAGCCCAGCGGGCTGTTTTTTGCGCGACCCCAGGACTGCCCGAGCGCCGAATTCCCGAACCCCGCGAACGCCCGGCGCGCCTCGCAGGCAGACCTTATTCCACCGACAGGTATTCCGCGATACCCGATGCCGCACGTTTGCCGGCGCCCATCGCCAGAATGACCGTGGCCGCGCCGATGACGGCGTCGCCGCCGGCGAACACGCCCGGCTTCGACGTGGCGCACGTGCGCTCGTCGGCCACGATGAGGTTGCGCGACGTCGTTTCCAGCCCCGGCGTGGTCTGCGCGATGAGCGGGTTCGTCTTCGAGCCCACGGCGATCACCATCATGTCGATGTCGATGACGAACTCGCTGCCGTCCACGACGACGGGGCGCCGGCGTCCGCTGGCGTCGGGCTCGCCCAGCTCCATGCGCACGCACTCGACGCCGCTCACCCATCCGTTGTCGTCGCCCAGGATGCGCACCGGGTTCGTGAGCATCTGGAACCTGACGCCCTCCTGCTCGGCATGGTGGATCTCCTCGGCGCGCGCGGGCATCTCGTCGCGGCTGCGGCGGTACACCACGGTCACGTCGGCGCCCAGGCGCTTGGCGGTGCGCGCCGCGTCCATGGCCACGTTGCCGCCGCCCACCACCACGCAGTGCTTGCCCGCGTACACCGGCGTATCGTATTCGGGGAACCGGTAGGCTTTCATCAGGTTCACGCGGGTCAGAAGCTCGCTGGCCACCATGACGCCGTTCAGGCCCTCGCCTTCGATGCCCAGGTAGCCGGGCAGGCCCGCGCCCGTGCCCACGAACACGGCGTCGAAGCCGCGCTCGCCCAGAAGCTCGTCGATGTCGTACAGCTTGCCCACCAGGGCGTTCACCTCGAACGAAACGCCGCTCTCGCCGAGCGCGGCCACTTCGCGGGCCACGAGGTCCTTCGGCAGGCGGAACTCGGGGATGCCGTAGGTCAGCACGCCGCCCACTTTGTGAAGCGCCTCGAACACCGTCACGTCGCAGCCGCGCTTCGCCAGCTCGCCCGCGCACGTGAGCGACGCCGGGCCCGACCCCACCACGGCCACGCGTTTGCCGGACAAATCGACGTCGGGAACCACGATCTCGTCGGGCTCGTCGGCGGCGACGGCTTCGGCCGGCGTCTCGCCCGCAGCCGACGCCTCGTCGGCGCGACGGCCCGCGAGCGCCGCCGCGGCCCCTGCGGCCTCTTCAGGATGCGCGAACGCCCAGTCGGCCACGAAACGCTCCAGGCGCCCGATGCCAACCGGCTCGCCGTTCTTGCCGCGCGTGCACACGCCCTCGCACTGCGACTCCTGCGGGCACACGCGGCCGCAGATGGCGGGCAGCGCGTTCGCCTCCTTCACCAGCGCGTACGCCGCACCGAAGTCGCCCTCGGCCACTTGCGCGACGAACTGGGGGATGGGCACGCCCACGGGGCAGCCATGCACGCAGGGTGCCTTCGGGCACTGGATGCAGCGACGCGCCTCGTTGACGGCGTCCTCGGCCGCATATCCCAGAGCCACCTCCTCGAACGTCCGCGCGCGCTCGACCGGGTCGAGCTCGGGCATGGGCGTCTTTTCCTTTTGCCGGTTCACCTCGTAGCTGGTCGCCATGCTACGCCCCCTTCCGCTCGCCGTCGGCCGGCGCGGTTCCGTCCGCCCCGCCGTTGCAGTCGCGCCCTTCGGCCGCGTCGCGCGCCGCGCTCTCGAAGCTGCGGTACATGACGCCGCGCCGCATGGCGTCGTCGTAGTCCACCAGATGGCCATCGAAGTCGGGGCCGTCCACGCACGCGTGCAGGTACTCGTCGCCCACCTTCACGCGGCAGCCGCCGCACATGCCGGTGCCGTCTATCATGAGCGGGTTCATGCTCACGAGCGTCTTGATGCCGTAGGGCTTCGTGGTGGCCGCCACGAACTTCATCATGATGACGGGGCCCACGGCCAGCACCAGGTCGTAGTCCGCGCCCTCGTCGATGCGCTGCTGCAGCGCTTGCGTGACCAGGCCCTTGTTGCCGTTCGAGCCGTCGTCGGTCATGATGATCTGGCGCGTGGAGCACGCGTCGATCTCGTCTTCCAGCAGCACCAGGTCCACGTTGCGGAAGCCGGTGATGACGTCGACTTCGACACCGTGCTCGTACAGCCATTTGGCCTGCGGGTACGCGATGGCCGTGCCCAGGCCGCCGCCGATGACGCATGCGCGCTTGGCCCCTTCCAGCTCGGTGGGGTTGCCCAGCGGGCCGGCGAAGTCCAGCAACGCCTCGCCCGGCTTCATCTGCGCCAAGCGCATGGTGGTGGCGCCCACCGCCTGGAACACGATGGTGACGGTGCCCGCCTCCGGATCGCAGTCGTTCATGGTCAGCGGGATGCGCTCCCCCACCTCGTCGATGCGCAGCATGATGAACTGGCCCGGCCTGATCTTGCGCGCGATCTCCGGCGCGCTCACCACCATGCGGGTCACTTCCGCATTGAGGGGTTCCACTCGTTCTATGGGATACACGGCGTTCCTGCCCTTCTCGTCTGAGAGATGAAAGCAGCACCGGACGATGCACGGTGCCGCTTCCTGGAAGTATGGCCGCCATTATAGCAACACGCCGTCCCGCACCATGTTTCGAACGTGTTTCCAAGCGGTTAAGGGCAGGAAAAACACCTGCTTGCGGAGCACGTCTATAATCGAAGGACAGGCGAAGCGCAAAGGACGGGAGCGAGCATGGCGGAAAAGTACCTGTTTCGCCCGCATTTGACGGCTGTCCCGCTGGACGAGCCCGTCGAGGCGGGCGAACAGGTGGTCGAGGTGATCTCCTCGCAAGAATTCGCCTCGCTCGGGCTGGGCGATGCCGAGCTGCAAGACGCCCTACGCACCCTTTCCACCGTGGAGAACACGTACCTCGACGTGTATCCCGAAAGCCTTATCGGATCCTTCGCCGTGCCCGACAAGCACCACGTGCTCAGCGATCCGCTCTGCTTCGCCTTTTATCTGGACAAGCGGCACCTCATCTTCATCGACGAACGCGACACGTGCGTCAAGCTGCTCGACGTCATAGCGAAACAGCAGGTGGTGAAGCGGCCCACCGTGGCACACTGCCTGTTCGAGTTCATGAGGCTCCTCGTGAAGGACGATCTGGTGTTTCTCGCCGACGTCGAAGACCGCATGGAAGACGTGGAAGAGCAGATCCTCGACCGCTGCGGCAACGTGGCGAACCGCAAAATGCTGGGCTTCCGTCGCAGGCTTCTGCGCATCGACACGTTCTACCAGCAGCTCGTCGACATGGCGGGAACACTGGGCGACAACGAGAACAAGCTGCTCAGCCACGAAGAGGGCCGTCTGTTTCAGTCGTTGGAGAAAACCGTGGAACGCCTGCTCAAGCGCTCGCAAACGCTCAAAGAGTACAGTTTGCAGCTGCGCGAGCTCTACCAGACGCAGATCGACATCCAGCAGAACGAAACCATGCAATGGTTCACAGTCATCACCACGCTCTTCGCGCCGCTCACGCTCATCACCAGCTGGTTCGGCATGAACTTCGCGAACATGCCCGGACTGGATTGGGAATGGGGCTACCCTGCCATGATCGTGCTTTGCGTGGTCATCGTGGCGGTGGAACTGGTCATCTTCAAACGCAAGAAGTGGCTGTAGGAGCGCGCCGCCGCAAGCGAATCAGCTAACGAAAGAAATCGTCTATTTTCTTTCGATGTAGCATGCTAACGAAAGAAAACCTCCCATTTCTTTCATTAGCATGCAATAATGCCCCGCTAACGAAAGAAACCTTTCGTTAGCGGGACCCTGCGAAACACATAGGATGCCGCGAAAACCGGGAGGGCGAATGAGACATCGGCCCCGTCACTTTGCCTCGCCTTTATCTCAGAGACGGATGTCAGAGAAGACGCGCAGGCCCACGCACAGTCAGGCGAACCCAAAACCCGTGCCCGACCCTGCACGAAAATCACCGTTGTCCCCCTCCCAGAACCCGAGAGCGGCCCGAAAGGCCCGCGGGCCAGAATCTAAGCCGACGTTTCCCCAGGTCGAGCACCGCGCTCGCTGCTGGAAGGCGGAGATCGACGGCACTCGCAGGGGGAGATCGGTGATTTCCGTGTACCAAGCCCGCTCTCCGCTGTTAAACCACCATCGACACGCCCCTGCATGGCGCCTGATGGCGACCTGGCGCTCCGCAGAGGCGAGCAGGCATGTGTCGATTCCGGTTTGACAGCGGATTCCGGCTTTCGCGGCCGTTTTTGACGGTTGTTCGTCGCCGCGCGGCCTCGCGAGGACGCTCGGCGACGCCTTGATCCGCGTTTTCCCTGCTCGCGAGATCGTCGGGAATCGG
>NZ_PPTR01000007.1 GCF_003339845.1 Gordonibacter sp. 28C | reverse complement strand
CAAGAGCATTTAGGGTACACGTTTTGACCGAGTGCGCAGTTGATGCGATTCAACTGTAGAGACAAATTATCGAACGCTGGTCAGGCTTTATGACCTCAATTTGGGTACAAGTTTTGGCCTATAACCCCCCTTTTCCACGGTCATGCAAAACGCGACATTTCACGTGTCGGTGTCGTCGCGCTCGGCGGCGATCCTTGCGATACTGGCGCAAAGAGGGAAAGGCTCGATCTTTCCCCCAGATTTCCAAGTGCACTGGGAATGCCATAAGGAAGCCTTTCGAGGAGGGGATTCGCCATGCCTTCTAAATCAACCATCGTCAAAATAGGAGCCGTCGCCGGCTTGGGAACCGGCATCGTGTGCTTGGTCGACGGCCTTTTGTGGGATCTCGTGCCCGTGAACAAGTACCAGGGCATGTTCTGGCTGTCGTTCATGCCGCTCATCCTGTTCTTCATGCGGGAGCCGCAGGAGCGCAAGTACCTGGGCAACATGCTCGTCTCGTTCGTCGCCGGCCTGCTGTGGGGGTTGGTCGCCTTGGCGGCCATCGTGGTCCTCGCGCCGCTCGGCGTCGTCCCGCTCGACATCGTCATCGACCTCGTGATCTGCGGACTCATCGTGCTCGTTCACAAAGGTCTACTCGGCGGCACGCCGTTCAACGCGGTCGCGTGCGTGTTCCTCGGTTTCGCTGAAACACTTGGCTGCATGACGACCTCGTTTCCCCTCGCCGGCCAGCTGGTGGCACCGGGGACGTTGAACGGCCTTGATCTGCTCGTCGTGTTCGCCTGGGGCGCCGCGGTGACGTTCGCGCTGTCGTGGCTGTGCGACGCGCTGATAGGCAAACTCGTGTTCAAGGGGAAGGCTCCCCAGGATACGCCGCCCGCAGGTGGCGGCAACGGCCCGCAGTAGGGCGAGGGAAACTAGGAGAGAGGAGAGCGCCATGCCGATGGAGAGGGAGCGGTTCGTCGTGCCGACCGAGATGGGCGGCGAGACGATCGGAAAAGTGTACGCGAAAGAGCTCAGGCCGGTGCCCATGGACGAGTATCGAGGGCTTTCGGAGGACGAGCGGCGCCTCTGCAAGCCGTACCCGTTCGACCAGCGCACGTACGAGGCGGCTCCGGGCATCCTATGCGAGCAGGACGTGGGCGTGGAGATGCGCGACGGGACGGTGCTGTACGCCGACGTATTCCGTCCGAGCAACGCCGACGATCGGGTGCCCGCCATCCTCGCCTGGAGCAACTACGGCAAGCGCTGCAACGAGTACCGCGAGGGCGACGACGTCGCCTACACCCCCGGCGTGCCTCAGGGATCCGTGTCCGCGTTGGCGAAGTTCGAGGCGGTCGATCCGGAATACTGGTGCCGCGAGGGTTACGCCGTCGTCAACGTGGACATCCGGGGCATAGGCTACTCGGGTGGCTACCACGAGCAGTTCGGCAAGCAGGACGCCGAAGACGGCTTCGACTTCGTCGAGTGGACGGCTCGGCAGCCGTGGTGCAACGGCAAGGTGGCCATGGCCGGGTCGTCGGCGCTCGCCATCAGCCAGTGGCACATCGCCGCCGAGCAGCCGCCGCACCTGGCCTGCATCGCGCCGTGGGAGGGCATGAGCGACCTGTACCGCGAATCGCTGTACGAAGGCGGCATCCCCTGCATACAGTTCACCAACTTCGCCACGGCGGGGGCCTGCGGGCGGGGCGGCATCGACGACCAGGGCGCCATGGCCGAGAAATACCCGCTCATGAACGCGTACTGGGAGGACAAGATCCCCGACTTCTCGAAGATCGAGGTGCCCGCCTACGTGTGCGCCGGATGGAACCACTTCCATCTGCGGGGGTCGGTCATCGGCTGGCGCAAGATGGCGTCGAAGCAGAAGTGGCTGCGCACCCACCGCGAGTTCGAATGGCCCGACTTCTACTCGCGCGAGGGCGTCGCCGAGCTGAAGGCGTTCTTCGACCGCTATTGCAAGGGCATCCGAAACGGCTGGGAGTCCACGCCGCGCGTGCGCATCGCCGTGCAGGACCGGTTCGACGAGGACTGGTGCACGGCCCGCCCGGAGAAGGAGTTCCCGCTCGCGCGGACGCGCTACGAGCGGCTCCACCTCGATGCCGCGACGATGGGCATGGCGGCCGATCCGCTGGGCGCGGAGGCTCAGGTGCGCTACGACGGGCAAACGGGGCAGATCGAGTTCGACTACGTGTTCGCCGAGGAAACCGAGCTGACCGGCTATCCGATGTTGCGACTGTGGGTCGAGGCCGATGGGCACGACGATATGGACTTGTTCGTCACCCTCAAAAAGCTGTCGACGGCGGGCGTCGAGCAGCCCGTCACCGTGTTCGGCGACACGGCCCCGCATCCCGGCGCCTGGGGCAAGATGCGCGTGTCGCACCGCGAGCTCGACCCCGAGCTTTCGAGCGACTTCCAGCCCGTTCAGGCCCATCGTCGCGAGCGGAAGCTCGCGCCGGGCGAGATCGTGCCGGTCGACATCGAGATCAACCCGACGAGCCGTATCTGGCATGCGGGCGAGACGCTGCGCGTGCAGGTGGCGGGGCGTTATCTGCGCGACCCGCATTGGATAGAGCCCTTGGTTTGGGAGACCGACAACAAGGGCGACCACATCGTCCACACGGGCGGCCGTTACGATTCGTATGTGCAGATTCCGGTGATACCGCCGAAGTACAACGAGCGCACCGTGTTCGTCGTCGACGGGGACGAACATCCGACGCATCCGATTTTCTAGTGCAGCGTGCCCTCCTGTCTGTTATAACGGCAGGAGGGTTTTTCGCGTGTGAGGAGGCCGGCCATGGACGCCCTGCAAACGTTCAACGACACCGAGAGGGCCATGGCGGACGCCTTTCTCGAACTTATGGGCGTGAAGCCCTACGGGAAGGTGACGGTCAAGGAGCTGACCGGCCGGTGCAACGTGGCCCGCACGACGTTCTACCGCTACTTCGAGGACACTTACGACCTGCTCGAGCAGATCGAACGACGCCTGCTCGACCGCTTGAGCCTCTATCGCGCACGGAAGGCGTCCTCGAAAGACGACCGCGCCGGCAAGCCCTTCGAGAGCATGGAGAACTGGTTCGAGACCGGGATGAGCTTGCGGCCGGTTCTCGGGCCCCTCATGGGCGAGAACGGCGACGTGTACTTCAAAGAGCGCCTTCAGGCGCAGGTGCGTCGGGAGCTGAACGCCATGATGGATGACGACCGCGCTCCCAAGGACCGCCTGCGCCCGTACTACGTCGCCTTGCTCGCCTCCGCCCACATAGGGCTCTTGTCGTACGTCGTGAGCGTCGAGGACGGCTCCCAGCTCATCAGCGCCCACGACATGGCCGTCATCGCGAACTCGGGGCGGGCCGCCTACTACCGCTGCACGGAGGGCGCGCCGCCCATTTCGGACGAGCAGCTGTTCGGTGGATGGCGGAAGATGCGCGACCGTGAGGTCGGCGTGCACGATCGGCCCTGGTGCGTCCTTCCGTGAAATCTAGGTTTCGAGCTGCAACACCGATCTGGCGCCGCAGCTTTTTCCGCGCATAATGGGCACATGGGAAAGACCGACGACAGAACACCGGCAACGGACAACGCTCCGTTGCGCTACGACGACACCACGCTGCGCGACGGCGAGCAGGCGGCGGGCGTGGCGTTCTCCTACGACGAGAAGCTGGCCATCGCGCGTCGGCTGGATGCCGCGGGCATCGACCAGCTGGAGGCCGGCATCCCCGCCATGGGCGCCGACGAGCAGCGCTTCTTGGCGCGGTTGGCCTCCGACGGCCTGCGCGCGAGCGTGCTGGCTTGGTGCCGCGCCCTGCCCGGCGACGTGGCGGCCGCCGCAGGGTGCGGGGTGGACGCGGTGGGCATATCGGTGCCGGCCAGCGACGTGCACCTGCGCGGCAAGCTGGGACGCGGCCGCGCCTGGGCGCTCGATGCGCTGCGGAGATGCGTGGCGCAAGCAAAGGAAGCCGGGCTCTACGTATCGGCCGACGCCGAGGACGCGAGCCGCGCCGACCCCTCCTTCCTAGCCGAGCTGGCCCGCGCCGCCGAAGCCGAGGGGGCCGATCGCTTCCGCTTCTGCGACACGCTCGGCGTGCTGGAGCCCGCAGGGGCCTTCGACGCCGTCCGCGCGCTCAAGGCGGCCACGTCGCTACCCATCGAAGTGCACATGCACGACGACTTCGGACTGGCCACGGCCAACACGCTGGCCGCGTACCATGCAGGCGCGACCTGGGCGAACACGACGGTGGCGGGTTTGGGTGAACGTGCCGGCAACGCGGCGCTCGAGCAGGTGGTCATGGCGCTGTGGCGTTTGGAGCGCGTGGAGCCGCACATCGACGCGACGCAGCTGCGCAGCCTGGCATCCCTCGTGCTAACCGCCGCAGGCCGCCCCCTGCCCGAGGTCGCGCCCGTCATCGGCTCGCGTACGTTCTGCCACGAGAGCGGCATCCACGTGGACGGCTTGCTGAAGGACCCCGCCACCTACGAGCTGTACGACCCCGCGCTCGTGGGCGCCCGTCGCGAGATCGTGGTGGGCAAGCACTCGGGCGCGCATGCCGTGCGGGCGCAGCTCGCGGCGCTCGGCCGGCCGGTGGACGAGCGGGAAGCGCGCGAGCTGCTGCCCGCCGTTCGCGCCGAGGCCCAGCGCCGCAAGCGCGCCCTGACCGATGCGGAACTCGTCGCTCTTGTAACATGCAATTAATCTAGCGGAAACGGCGTCGTCGCGTTTCGTCCGCTATAGTGAGAGCAGTCGCAGCAACGAAGCTCGACGATCCTGTGAACGTCCACAGACCAAAGGGGCATCGAAGCCCGCACGCCAACCCTCCTTGGCGTGCGGGCTTTTTTCATGCCCGAAGCGGATGGCGATCGAGAAGGAGAAGAACATGCGACAGGTGGCGATCTACGGCAAAGGCGGCATCGGAAAATCCACGACCACGCAGAACCTCACAGCGGCATTGGCGACGCATCTCAACAAGAAGATCATGCTCATCGGGTGCGACCCGAAGGCGGACTCCACGCGCATGCTCCTGGGCGGCCTGGCCCAGAAAACCGTGCTCGACACGCTGCGCGAGGAAGGCGACGAGATCGAGCTGGAGAACATCATGAAGGACGGCTTCGGCGGCATCCACTGCGTGGAATCCGGCGGCCCCGAGCCGGGGGTGGGCTGCGCCGGGCGCGGCATCATCACCTCCATCAACATGCTGGAGCAGATGGGCGCCTACACCGACGACTTGGACTACGTGTTCTACGACGTGCTGGGCGACGTCGTGTGCGGCGGCTTCGCCATGCCCATCCGCGAGGGCAAGGCCCAGGAGATCTACGTCGTGGCGTCCGGCGAGCTCATGGCCATGTACGCCGCGAACAACATCTGCAAGGGCGTGCAGAAGTACGCGAACTCCGGCGGCGTGCGCCTAGGGGGCGTCATCTGCAACTCCCGCAAGGTGGACGGAGAGCGCGAGCTCCTGGAGGCGTTCGCCAAGGAGCTGGGCAGCCAGCTCATCTACTTCGTGCCGCGCGACAATATCGTGCAGCACGCCGAGATCAACAAGAAGGTGGTCATCGAGTTCGAGCCCGACTGCAACCAGGCCAACGAGTACCGCGGGCTGGCCGAGGCGGTGGACTCCAACGACATGTTCGTCATTCCCAAACCGCTTTCGCAAGATCAGCTGGAGGACCTCATGATGGAGCACGGCTTTTTGGGCATCTAGCGGGCCGACGGGCGGTTCGGTTTGAGCGCAGGCTCGCCCGGGAACATCGCCCGGACGCAGGCGAGGCATCGACGAGAGAGGAAAACCCTTATGCAACTCATACGCGCGATCGTGCGTCCCGAGAAGGCGACGGACGTGATGAAGGAACTGCTGGACGCCGATTTCCCGGCCATCACGAAAATGAGCGTGTTCGGCCGCGGGCGCCAGATGGGCGTGAAGGTGGGCGACTTGGTGTACGACGAGATCCCCAAGGAGATGCTCATGCTGGTGGTGGCCGACGACGACGCCGACGACGCCATCCGCGTCATCTTGGGCGCGGCCCGCACCGGAGAAAACGGCAACTTCGGCGACGGCCGCATCTTCGTATCGCCGGTGGAGGAAGCCTACACCGTCTCGAACGGCAAGGCGGGGCTGTAGGGCGCCGACCCCTCGTCCCCGGCCCCGATACCGAAGGAGACCATCATGAAGGAAATCATGGCTATCGTGCGCCCCAGCAAGGTGGGCGCCACGAAAACCGCGTTGGCGGAGGCGGGCTTCCCGTCGTTCACCTGTCAGGTGGTGCTCGGCCGCGGCAAGAAGCTCATGGACCGCACGTTGGCCAGCGCCATCCTGGAGGAGGGCGAGGTTCCCGCCGACCACGTGGGCGAGGCCCTGTCCGAACCGCTGCGCCTCATATCGAAACGCCTGTTCACGCTCATAGTCGAGGAGGCTGACGTGGCGCCGGTGGTAAAGCTTATCACCGATGCGAACACCACGCGCTCGCCTGGCGACGGCAAGATATTCGTCCTTCCCATCACGGAAAGCTATCGCGTCCGCAACGGCGAACAAGCCGCCGACGCGTACTAAGGCAGGTGAAACAATGACCGAACAACTATTGGATGCGGCCTGCGAGCTGGAGGCGCCCGACGTGCCCGCACACGCGATGGACAAGGTGCTCGACCAGTACGAGGCCAAGGTGTACAAGAACCGCAAGAAGCACATGGTGACGGTGGACCACACGCTGGAAACGCCGCAGGAGATCGCGGCCAACGTGCGCACGGTGCCCGGTATGCTCACGCACCGCGGCTGCTGCTTCGCCGGCTGCAAGGGCGTGGTCGTGGGCCCGCTCAAGGACGCGCTCGCCATCGTGCACGGGCCCATCGGCTGCTCGTTCTACACGTGGGGCACGCGCCGCCACAAGGCCCGTGCGGGCGAGGACGGCCTGAACCTCGTGCCCTACACGTTCTCCACTGACATGCGCGAAACCGACATCGTGTTCGGCGGCGAGAAAAAGCTCATGGCGGCCATCGAGGAGGGCATCGAGCTGTTCCACCCGAACGCCGTCATGATCTGCTCGACGTGCCCGGTGGGCCTCATCGGCGACGACATCCACGCCGTCGCCGCGCGCGCCGAGGAGAAGTTCGGCGTGAAGTGCATCGCGTTCTCGTGCGAGGGCTACAAGGGCGTCTCGCAGTCGGCCGGCCACCACATCGCTTCGAACCAGTTCATCCGCCGCGTCATCGGCGAGGACGACACGCCGCCCACCGGCAAATACTCCGTGAACGTTCTGGGCGAGTACAACATCGGCGGCGACGGCTGGGAAACCGAGCGCTTGCTGCGCCGCTGCGGCATAGAGGTGGTGTCCGTCATGACGGGCGACGGATCGGTGGCCGACATGAGGCGCGCCCACACGGCTGGCCTCAACCTGGTGCAGTGCCACCGCTCCATCAACTACATCGCCGAGATGATGAACACCCAGTACGGCATCGACTGGATCAAGGTGAACTTCGTCGGCGTCAACGCCACGTGCAAGAGCCTGCGCGCCATCGCCCAGTACTTCGGAGACGCCGCGCTCGTCGACCGCGTGGAGGCCGTCATCATCGACGAGATGGAAATTATCGACGAGGATCTGCAGTACTATCGCGGAAAGCTCAAGGGCAAGACGGCCGCGCTCTACGTGGGCGGCTCGCGCTCGCACCACTACCAGCAGCTGCTGCGCGACTTCGGCGTGTCCACGGTTCTGGCCGGCTACGAGTTCGCCCACCGGGACGACTACGAGGGCCGCGAGGTGAAGGACTCCATCAAGATCGACGCCGACAACAAGAACATCGAGAACATCACGGTCGCGCCCGTGGACGGCAAGTACCACGTGCGCTTCAGCCCCGAGAAGCTCGAGGAGCTCAAACGCGACATCGACGTCTTCGAGTATTACGGCGGCATGATCAAGGAGATGGGCAACGGCACGCTCATGGTGGACGACCTGAACCACTTCGAGACGGAGGAGTTCGTGAAGATGCTCAAGCCCGACGTGTTCTTCTCGGGCATCAAGGACAAGTTCGTGTTGCAGAAGGGCGGCATCCTGTCCCGTCAGCTGCACAGCTACGACTACCAGGGGCCCTACGCCGGGTTCCGGGGCGCCGTGAATTTCGGCCACGACCTGGTCATGGGCCTGTACACGCCGGTATGGAGCAAGGTGGTGCCGCCTTGGCGCACCGAACCCGCCCTCGCCGGCACGATCGGAGGTGAGGAGTAATGCTCGAAGCTACCCCGCGCGACTCCGTCATGGAGCGACACGCGCTTGTGGCGAACCCCGCCAAAACCTGCCAGCCGGTGGGCGCCGTCTACGCGGCGCTCGGCGTGCACGGCGTCATGCCCCACAGCCACGGCTCCCAGGGCTGCATAGCCTTCCACCGCATGTTCCTGACGCGCCACTTCAAGGAACCCGCCATGGCGTCCACGTCGGCCTTCACCGAGGGCGCGAGCGTGTTCGGCGGCGGCGCGAATCTCAAGACCGCCGTCAAGAACATCTTCGACATCTACGATCCCGACGTCATCGCCGTGCACACCACGTGCCTGTCCGAGACCATCGGCGACGATTTGCACGCGTTCGTGTCGGCCATCGAGGTGCCCGAGGGCAAGCGCGTGATCTACTGCTCCACGCCCAGTTGCGTGGGGTCGCACGTCACGGGCTTCTCGGCCATGGCGGCCGGCTTCGTGGAGCATATGGCCGAGAAGACGGGCGAGCCCACCGGCAAGGTCATGGTGGTGCCGGGTTTCGTGAACCCCGCCGACATGCGCGAGACGAAGAAGTACCTGGAGGCGTTCGGCATCGACTACACCATGATGCCCGACACCACCGGCGTCATGGACGCCCCCATGACCGGCACGTTCGAGCTGTACCCGAAGGGCGGCACGCCGCTTGCCGAGGTGGAGGCGCTCGGCGACGCCGCCTACTCGTTCGCGTTGGGAACGTGGGCGTCGGCCGGGTGCGCGAACGCGCTCAAGCGCAAGCACGGCGTGGATTTCGCGGAGCTGGGCCTGCCCATCGGCGTGGGGGCCACCGACGACTTCGTCATGGCGCTCGCGCGCCACGCCGACCACCGCGTGCCGGAGGCGCTGGAGGTGGAGCGCGGGCAGCTGGTGGACTGCATGATCGACGCGCACCAGTACCTCGACGGCAAGCGCGTGGCCATCTGCGGAGACCCCGACACGGTGATCGGCCTTGTGCGCTTCGTGCTGGAGTGCGGCATGGTTCCCGCCTTCGTGGGCACGGGCACGCCGGGCGGCGACTTCGCGGGCGCCGTCGAGGCCGTGCTCGACGAGGCCGGCTTCGACCGCGCGGCCTGCTGGTACAAGGCCGAGACGGACTACTTCGAAATGCACCAACGCATCATACAGGAGCCGGTGGACCTGCTTCTGGGCCCGAGCCTGTGGAAGCAGATCGCCAAGGCCGAGGACGTCCCGCTCGTGCGTTGCGGGTTCCCGGTCATCGACCGCTACGTGCACCCTTACATCCCGCTGGTGGGGTACAAGGGCGCGCTTCAGCTGTTGCAGCGCATGGCCGACGCGCTCATGGACCGGCAGGATCGCGACTGCGAGGACTGCGATCTGGAATTCGTGATGTAGGAAGGAGTTGGTTTTCGTGCCCGGAACGACGAAAGTGCGGTCATCGCGCGAGGCGGTGGTGCTCGACGAGCGCAAGGCCTCCATCCTGGAGGCGGACGGATGCGCCGGGCCGGGCATCGCCTGCGAGCAGGCGAGCGCGGCGGGGGCGGTGAGCCAGCGCGCGTGCGTCTTCTGCGGTGCGCGCGTGGTGCTCAACCCCATCACCGACGCCTTCCACATCATCCACGGGCCCATCGGCTGCTCCAGCTACACCTGGGACATCCGCGGCAGTCTGACCAGCGGCCAGGACCTCTATCGGCACAGCTTCTCCACCGACCTGTCCGAGACCGACGTGATCTTCGGCGGCGAGAAGAAGCTCGCGCGCGCCATCGACCAGACGGTGGAGGCGCACGCGCCCAACGTGGTGTTCGTGTACGCCACCTGCATCGCCGGCGTCATCGGCGACGACGTGGGCGCGGTGTGCAAGGCGGCCGAGGAACGCCACGGCATCCGCGTGATCCCCGTGCAGGCGCCCGGGTTCTCGGGGCACAAGGCGCAGGGCTACCGTCTGGCGGGCGACGCCATCATGAAGCTGATCGGCACCACGCCGTTTCCGCGGGACAAGGCGCGCGGCATCAACATCCTGGGCGACTTCAATCTGGCCGGCGAGATGTGGATCGTGAAGAACTACCTGGCGGGCCTCGGCATCGACGTTATCACCGGCATCACGGGCGACTCCTGCTGCGACGAGCTGGCGTGCGCGCCGCAGGCGAAGCTCAACGTGGTGCAGTGTGCGGGGTCGATGACGGCGCTGGCCAAGCGCATGGAGCGCGACTTGGGCATCCCCTACATCAAGGTGAGCTTCTACGGCATCGAAGACACCGTCTCGTCGCTCATGCGCATCGCCGAGGCGTTGGGCGAGCCCGAGACGGTGGAGCGCACGCGGGTGTTTTGCGAGGAGCAGACCCGCCTGCTCGATCCGGTGGTCGCGCGCTACCGCCCCCGCCTCGAGGGCAGGCGCGCCGCCATCTACGTGGGCGGCGGATTCAAGGCCATATCGCTGATCAGGCAGTTCCGCGAGTTCGGCATGGACGCGGTCATGGTGGGAACCCAGACGGGGCGGCCGGAGGACTACGAGGTCATCCGCTCGCTCGTGAGCCCGGGGTGCGTGGTGCTCGACGACGCGAACCCCTCCGAGCTGGAGAAGTTCATGCTGGAGCGCGGCGCGGACATTCTGGTGGGGGGCGTGAAGGAGCGCCCGCTGGCCTACAAGTTGGGCGTGGCGTTCTGCGACCACAACCACGAGCGCAAGCACCCGCTGGCCGGCTTCGTGGGCGTGCGGAACTTCGCGGAGGAGATCAACTCGTCCATGAACTCGCCCGTGTGGACCTACGTATAACCGCCGCCCTTCGCCATCCTGAGCGGAGCGCGGGGCCGAGGGATCTCCTTGGCACCCAAGGCGGCGAATCGACGAGAAGAGACGAGAAGAGACGAGGTGATACGATGGCACGACGAAACGAGCCTCCCCAAGTGAAGGAGCGCGGCGCCCTCGTTGACTTGAACGTGAATCCCTGCAAGATGTGCATGCCCATGGGCTCGAGCACGGCCGCCTTCGGCGTGCAGGGCTGCGTGACCATCCTGCACGGCTCGCAGGGGTGCGCCACCTACATCCGCCGCCACATGGCGACGCACTACAACGAGCCGGTGGACATCGCGTCCTCGGCGCTCACCGAGCAGGGCACGGTGTACGGGGGCGAGGGAAACCTGCACAAGGGCATCGACAACCTCATCCGCCTGTACGATCCGGCCGCTATCTGCGTGTCCACCACGTGCCTGGCCGAGACCATCGGCGAGGACGTGGCGGGCATGCTGGGGCGTTGGCGCGAGAAGCACCCCGATTCGAAGGTGACGTTCGTCCCGGTGGCGTCGCCCGGCTACGGCGGCTCGCAGTTCGACGGGCACTTCCGCTTCCTGCGCGCGCTGATGGAAAGCGTGGAGATGCGCCCCCAAGACGCCCCGCCGCGCCAGCTCAACCTGGTGTGCGGTCCCATGAGTCCGGCCGACATGCGCTTTTTGAAGCGGCTCGTGGCCTCGTTCGGCATCGAGGCGGTGGTCGTGCCCGACCTGTCGGAGAACCTCGACCGCGCCCGCCTGCCCGTGTACGACCGCACGCCCGCGGGCGGCACGCCGCTTGCCCGCATCGCCACCATGGCGGGGTCGGCGCTGACCATCGAGCTGGCCACGTTCGTGCCCGACGGCTGCTCGCCCGGCGCCTACCTGCATGATCGTTTCGGCGTTCCCTGCACGCGCCTCAACCTGCCGGTGGGGCTGCGCGACATCGACGCGCTCGTGGACGAGCTGACGGCGTTCGCGGGCGTGCGCATGCCCGCCGCCCTCGCCGAGGAGCGCGGCCGCTACCTGGACGCCATGATCGACTCGCACAAGTACAACGCCGAAGGGCGCGCGGTGGTGTTCGGCGAACCCGACTTCTGCTACGCGGCCGTGCGCCTGTGCGTGGAGAACGGCGTCGTTCCCGTGGTGACGGCCGCCGGGTCGCGCTGCCCCGGTTTCGAGGAGGAGCTGCGGCGGGAGGTGCGCGAGGCGGCGGACCGGTTTCTGGTGGATCGCTGGGAGGTGCTCGAGGACGCGGACTTCGGCGACATCGAGCGTTTGGCCGTTGAGCTGCGCGCCAACGTGATGATAGGCTCGTCGGACGGGCGGCGCATCGAGGACGCGCGCGGCATCCCGCTCGTGCGCTGCGCGTTTCCCATCCACGACCACGTGGGGGGCCAGCGCGTGCGCACCTTGGGCTACGAGGGCTCGCTCACGCTGCTCGACCGCATCACGAACGCGCTCTTGCAGCGCAAGGAGGAGGGCTTCCGCGCGGCCATCCGCGACGAGTTCTACGATAACACGCTGCTCTCGCAAGCGCATCGCCACCGCGAAAGCGCCAGCCACGAGCTTTTGGCCGAGGCGAACGCCGCGTTGGCGGAGGATCGCGCAACCGCCCCCGGCGCCGCGCAAGCCGCCCGGCCCGCCGCCCCCGGCGCCGCGCAATCCTCTCTACCGGTCATCCTGAGCGGAGCGCGCAGCGCGGAGTCGAAGGATCCCGCCCTCGCCCTCGCGCGCAAGACCGCCCAGCACCCCTGCTTCAACGGCGGTTGCGCGAGCGAGAACGCCCGCATCCACCTGGCCGTGGCGCCCGCCTGCAACATCTCGTGCAACTACTGTGTGCGCAAGTTCGACTGCGCGAACGAGAGCCGGCCCGGCGTGGCGTCGGCGGTGCTCTCGCCAAATGAGGCCTTCGAGCGCTACCGCCTGGCGAAGGAGCGCGTCCCCAACCTCACCACGGTGGGCGTCGCCGGCCCCGGCGACGCGCTGGCCGACTGGGAGCGCACGCGCGCGACGCTCGAGCTCGTCGCCCAGGACGATCCCGACATGACGTTCTGCCTGTCCACGAACGGCCTTCTACTGCCGCGCTTCGCGGACGACATCGCGCGTCTGGGTGTGACGCACGTGACGGTGACGATGAACGCCGTCGACCCCGCCGTGGCCGGGCGCATCTACCGCTTCGCGCGCCTGGACGGCGTGACCTACACGGGCGAGGCCGCCGGCGCGGTGCTTCTGGCAAACCAGATCGCGGGCATCAAGCGGCTGGTGGAGCTGGGCGTGGCCGTGAAGGTGAACACGGTGCTCGTCGCCGGCGTGAACGACGGCTGCGTGGAGGACGTGGGCGCGCTTTGCGCCAAGCTGGGCGCGGCCTACCACAACGTCATGCAGCACATTCCCGTGGCGGGCAGCGTGTTCGGCGACTTGCCGCAGGTGAGCCGCACGCGCCTCGACGAGGTGCGCAAGCGCTGCGAGGCGCACCTGCCCCAGATGTACCACTGTCGGCAGTGCCGCGCCGATGCGGTGGGCAAGCTGTCGGAGGATTTGGTGCGCGCCGTCGAGGAGGCGGAGGGGCGCCGGGCTGCGGAGCCGGTTCTGGCCGATCCCGTCGTTGCCACGCTGGTCGTCCCGCGCGCGGACGGGGCGCGCACGCGCCATGCCCCGCTGCGCATCGCCGTGGCAAGCCGCTCGGGCTCGGTGGTGGACGCCCACTTCGGCCAGGCCGCGTCGTTCATGGTCTACGAGACCGACGGCACGGTGGTGCGCTACGTCGAGACGCGCGAGACGGAGCGCTACTGCACCGGGCAGGAGGCGTGCGATCCGCGCGCCAAGGCCGACCGGCTCGAACGCTCGCTCGCCGCCGTGCGCGACTGCGCGGCCGTGCTCGCCCTGCGCATCGGGCAGGCGCCCGCCGATAGGCTGCGGGCCTGCGGCATCGCGCCCGTCTGCACCTGCGACGCCGTGCGGCCCGCCGTGCTGGCCGCGGCCGCCGAGCTGTCCGCCGGCATGACAACCATCGAGTTCAAGGAGGCTGCATCGCTATGATCACCCCGAAGCACCACATCTTCGTCTGCACGAGCTGCCGTCCCGACGGCACGCAGAAGGGCTTCTGCGCCGCCCAGGGTGCGCGCGGCCTTCTGGGGGCGTTCATGGATGAGATAGACGACCGCGAGCTGTCCGGCGGGGTCATGCTCACGAACACCGGCTGCTTCGGCATCTGCGACAAGGGGCCGGTGGCCGTGGTGTACCCCGAGGGCGTGTGGTACGGCGGCCTGGACGACGATGCCGCCCGCCGCATCGTGGAGGAGCACATAGAGGGCGGCGCTCCTGTGGAGGACCTGCGCATCTGAGCCTTGTTTCCCCAGGCGTTACGCAGGTGCAATGCGTCGGAAACAGGGGCGGGGTAGGCTGGTTCTCGGAAGAAAGGAACGGTCCGCCATGGAAGCTCTCGAGAACCGGCGTGCGGTCGGCGCCGACCGCGCGCCCGCCGCGTGCGGCACCGAGTGGTGCCCCGCGTTCACGGCGCGTTCGAACTACGAGCGCGAGCTGCGCGTGAAGGAAGCCACCATCCGCGAGGTTCACCATCGGGTGAAGAACAACCTGCAGACCATCGAGTCGCTTCTGCGCATGCAGATGCGGCGAACGGACAGCCCCCAGGTGGTCGAGGCGTTCACTGAGGCCGTCGCCCGCATTGGCGCCATGTCCGTCGCTCACGAGATGCTCTCCTTCGCCCACGCCGAGCGCGTGGACGCGAAGTCGCTCGCGCTCGCCGTGGCCAATCAGGTGAAGATGGGCTTGGTGGGCGCGAGTCCCTGCGTCCGCGTCGTGGGGCGCGGGCGGGCAGGGACGATAGGCGCCCAAGGCGCCACGAGCTTCGCGCTGGCCGTGGCTGAGATCGTGCACAACGCCATCGAGCACGGTTTGGCCGAGCGCGACGAGGGCACGGTCGCGCTCACCTTCCTGCGCGGAGGATGCGGTCTGACCACCTTCATCGAGGACGACGGCTGGGGCCTTCCGAGCGGCTTCTCCCTCGAGGGCGGCAGGAGCATGGGGCTCGTGCTCATGCGCATGCTCGTGGAGGACGATCTGGGCGGCACCATCACGTGCGGGCCGGGCGCCGACGGGCGGGGGACGCGTTTCATCGTGACCGTTCCGCTCGAGAAGGGGCGCTGCGACGAGGACGAGAGAGGCGAAGGAGGCGCGCATGAGGATCGTGATCGCTGAAGACGAGGCCATTATCCGCATGGATTTGCGCGAGATGCTGCAAGAGCACGGCTGCGAGGTGGTGGGGGAGGCCCGCTCGGGCGCCGAGGCGCTCGAGGCAGTGCGGAGGATGCGCCCCGACTGCGTGTTCATGGACATCCAGATGAACGGCCGCGACGGGTTGGACGCCGCGCGCGCCGTCTGCGAGGAGGGGCTGGCCGCCGTGGTCGTGCTCACGGCGTTCTCGCAGGAGTCGTTCGTGAAGGAGGCGGCCGAGGCGGGCGTGATGGCCTACGTGACCAAGCCGTTCTCCGAGACCGACATCATGCCGGCCCTGCACGTGGCCTGCTCGCGCTTCGAGCAGACGCGCGCCCTTGCCGCCGAGGTGAGCGATTTGCAGGAGCGCCTCGAGACGCGCAAGCTGGTGGAGCGCGCCAAGGGCATCCTCATGCGCGACGGCCTAGACGAGGCCGAGGCGTATCTGCGCCTGCAACGCTCGGCCATGAGCAGCCGCACGCCTCTGAAGGAGATCGCGCAGGCCGTCGTCACCGCCGACGCCCTGCGTGCCTGACGCGCCCGGTCGGCGCTCGCGCCCGGCGCCTTCCCGTTCTCCGCTACCCTACTTGTCCCAGCTGATGAACGCCCAATCGGTGCGCCGTTCGTAGTCCTTGACCCATTGGCCGCTCGCCTCGCGCACGAGATGGCGGTCGAGGAACGCCTCCAGGCGCTCTCGCTCGTCGGGCGCGAGGTCGTTGCCGAGCATGTTCTCGAGGGACGACTTCGCCGCGTCGCGGGTGGGGTAGCGGTCGAGCTTCGCGCTGGATATGAAGCGCACGTCGGCCTTGACGCCGCGGTCGTAGAGGCAGTTCACCACGTGGATGTAGTCGGGCGGATGGGGGAGGGTGCGCCCGACGGCCTCCACGACTCTGCGGTCGTTGTAGGCCAAGTCGCCGCATACGGTTGTCAGGCACACGCGTCGGCGCGCCCGGCCGTCCAGCTTGGCGAGCGCAGAGGGCAGATCGGCCGTGAGCAGCGCGCGGCTCTCCACCACGAGGTCGGCCCGCGGAACGCCCGCGGCGTCCCAGTCGTCCTCCCAAGCGGCCTTGATGGTGGAGATGTTGTCCACGCCCTCGGCGTGCGCGCGGTCTTGCAGAAGGCGCAGCATGGCGCCAGAGATGTCGATGCCCGTGACGCCGCGCGCCTTGCGGGCGATGTCGACGGTGAGCGAGCCCGAGCCGCAGCCCACGTCGAGCACCGTCCAGTTCGGGTTGATGCGGCAGAGCTCCACGAACTCGCGCGCGTAGTTCGACGCGCCCGCGTGCCGCGCGAAGCCGGCCGCGCGGCGATCCCAGTAGGCCTCGTCGTCGCGGGCCCGCTTGCCTTCGTGGTAGTCGGTCCAGATCGTGCTCTCGTACAGCGCCATGACGGTTCCTTCCCTTGGCTGGCTTCACCTGCTGCACGACGCTGTGCCCACCGGCTGTCCTAGCCGGCTGTTCGACGCTTCGAGCATATTCCGCTTTCGTTGCCGATGAGTTACGATATCCAGGATGGGCGGATTTCCGTCGAAACCGCCGTTGCGTGCACGGGCCGCCTCACGCGTCTCCGCGTATCTCGCGTTCCGTGGCCAGGATGCCCTCGTAGTTGGCTATCTTGTCGTTCAACCGGTCGAGGCCGGCCTGCATGTCGGCGATGCGCTTCTCCACCAGCTCGCGCTGCTCCTCCAGAAGGGTTTTGCGCGCGGCCGCCGTCTGCTCGCCCTGCTCGAACAGCTGCATGTACTCGATGAGCGCCTCGATCGACACGCCCGCGCCCCGCATGCACTTTACGAACTGCACGCGCGCGCAGTCCTGCTCGCTGTAGTCGCGCACGCCGCTCGCGTTGCGCGTGACGCCCGGCAAAAGGCCGATGCGCTCGTAGTAGCGCAGCGTGTCGGCGCTCATCCCGTACTGCTTGCTCACTTCGGCTATCTTCATCGAAGGCTCCTTTCCACATGCGTTCATTGAAGCACATGGAGCGCACTCCAAGTCAAGGGGACACGTCGGCGGGTTCGATTGAACCGCGCGAAGGCGGGCAACCCGTTGCGCCCGCATCATTGTAGTTGCTTTCTGGGATCGGCGAAGACGCTTCGCCTCGCGCGGCTTCTTCCGCTATCATAGACAAGTTGCGCCCGGCCGGACGCCGCATGCCGTCGGACGACGTGCGGCGGCACCTCCGATGCCGGGGCGCCCCCGGAAAACCCTCGCACGGAAAGCGCGCACGCACCATGATCATGCAGCTCGAACACATATCGAAGTCGTTCGGAGGACGCCAGCTCTTCCACGACGTGACGTTCCGCCTGGAAGAGTACGAGCGCCTGGCGCTCGTGGGCCCGAACGGCGCCGGCAAGACCACCATGCTCAACATCATCTCGGGCCAGGAGGACGCCGACGAAGGGCGCGTGCTGTTCGCGAAGGGCGCCCGCGTGGGCTACCTGGAGCAGGAGGCCATCGAGATGGCCGACCAGCCCATCTTCGAGGAGGTCATGTCGTCGCAGGTGGAGGTGCTGGAGGCCGAGCGCCGCCTGTACAAGCTGGAGCACGAGCTGGGCGAGAACCCCACCGAGCAGCAGCTGGCGGCGGCGGGCCGCGCCCGCGACGCCTACGAGGTGCTGGGCGGCTACACCATCGAGGCGAAGGTGCGCAGCGTCATGTTCGGACTCGGGTTCAAAGAGGACGACCTGCGCCGCTCCACCACCGAGTTCTCGGGCGGCTGGCAGATGCGCATCGCGCTGGCCAAGCTGCTCATCCGCAACCCCGAGGTGCTGCTGCTCGACGAGCCCACGAACCACCTCGATCTGGAGAGCGTGAAGTGGCTCGAGGGCTTCCTGCGCGGCTACGGCGGCACCGTCATCGTGGTCAGCCACGACCGCGCGTTCATGGACAACATGGTGGACCGCGTGGCCGAGGTGGACAACGGCCAGGTGAACCTGTACAAGGGCAACTACACGGACTATCTGCGCACCCGCGAGGAGCGCCTCGAGCGCCTGCGCGCGGAGGCGGCGAAGCAGGCCGAGGAGATCGCCCACATGGAGGCGTTCATCGAGAAGTTCCGCTACAAGCCCACGAAGGCCAAGCAGGTGCAGGACCGCGTGAAGAAGCTGGAGAAGATCAAGCGCATCGAGCTTCCCGAGGAGAAGAAGACGGTCCGCTTCAACTTCAAGCAGCCGCCGCGCACCGGCGACGAGGTGGTGCGGGCGCGGGGCCTGGTGAAGCGTTTCGGTGAGAAGACGGTGTACGACGGCTTCGACTTCACCCTGTACCGCGGCGACAAGGTGGCGCTCGTGGGGCCGAACGGCGCGGGCAAGTCGACGTTGCTGAAGATGATAGCCGGCGCGATGGCCCCCGACGCGGGCACCATCGACTACGGCGTGCACGTGACGAAAACCTACTACGCCCAGCACCAGCTGGAGGAGCTGCACCCCGGCAACACCGTGTTCGAGGAGCTGGACCGCGTGGCGCCCGGCTGGACCATCTCGCAGGTGCGCACGCTGCTGGGGGCGTTCCTGTTCACGGGCGATGCGGTTGACAAGAAGGTGAGCGTGCTCTCCGGCGGCGAGAAGAGCCGCCTCGCGCTGGCGAAGATGCTCGTGGCCCCGCGCCCGCTGCTGTGCCTGGACGAGCCCACGAACCACCTGGACATTGCGAGCGCCGACATCTTAGAGCAGGCGCTCAAGACGTTCGACGGCACGATACTCTTCATCACGCACGACCGGCACCTCATCCGCGGCGTGGCGAACCGCATCGTGGAGGTGGAGCCGGGCCGCGTGACGAACTACGACGGCGACTACGACTACTACCTGTTCAAGAGCGGCCAGCTGGACGGCCCCGCGCCCGAGGAGCCGTCGCTCGTTGACGAGGTCATGGGGGAGGGCGGATCCGGCAAGGCGGCCTCCGGCAAGGGAGCCAAGGCGCAGGCCGGCTCCAAGACCGTGGTGAACGTGAACCGCCGGCCGCGCGGCGAAGGCGAGCCTGGCAAGGGGGCCGCGTCCGCGCAGCTCACGGCCCCGCGCGAGAGCTCCCCGAAGACGAAGGAGCAGAAGCGCCGCGAGGCCGAGGCGCGCAACCGCGCCTACGCCGCGCTCAAGAACCACCGCAAGCGCATCGCCGAGCTGGACCGCCAGATGGAGCGCGACAACGAGCGCCTGGCGGAGCTCTTGGAGCTCATGGCCGACCCGGACTTCTACATCAACGAGGACGCCTCGTCCGACGCCGTGGCCGAGCACGGCAAGCTGAAGGCGCGCCTGGCCGCCGCCGAGGAGGAGTGGTTCCTGCTCACCGAGGAGCTGGAAGAAGAGATGGCGAAGCAGGCGGAACAGGCGTGAGCGACAACGACTGTCATCCTGAGCGGAGCGCCGCAAGGCGCGGAGTCGAAGGATCCCGCGCGGTGCCAACCGTAAACCTTGCTGCTGACGCCAAGCGGGATCCTTCGACTCCGGCGCCATGCGCCTGCGCTCAGGATGACATGAGGTTGAACATCGTGCTCGTGGAGCCGGAGATCCCGCAGAACACCGGCAATATCGCGCGGACGTGCGCCTGCACGGGGGCGCGGCTGCACGTGGTGGAGCCCCTGGGGTTCCGCCTGACGCAGAGGCAGCTCGCCCGCGCGGGCTGCGACTATTGGGACGAGGTGGACCTCGTGCGCTGGCCGTGCGCCGACGCGTTCTTCGAGGCCCATGGGGCCGACGAGCTGCATCTGTTCACGGGGCGTGCCGAGCGCTCCTTCGCCGACGCGGCTTTCGGCGGGGGTGCCTTCCTCGTGTTCGGCCGCGAGAGCCGCGGGCTGGACGCCGCCGTCATCGACCGCTTCGCCGAGCGGTGCGTGCGCATCCCCATGCGCGAGGGCCTGCGCAGCCTGAACCTCTCCAACGCCGTGGCCGTGGCCGCCTACGAGGCCCTGCGCCAGCAGGGCTGGCCGGGGCTGGGGTAGCCAGCGCCGCACGAGGGACTGCGAACGCGAAACGGCCGCCCGTTGGGGAGGCGGCCGTTTCGCTGGGATCGAGGCGGGGGCGCCGGGCCTGCGTCCTAGTACGCGCTCCAGCCGCCGTCGATGGTGAGCGTCTCGCCGTTGATGAAGCCGGCCTGGTCGGAAGCCAGGAACAACGCCGCGGCGGAGATTTCTTCCGGCGTGCCGGAGCGGGTGGCGCCGGCGTAGCCGGTGATGGCCTTCGCCATGCCGCGCTCGCTCGGCTGGCGCATGCCCACGCCGATGTTCGTCTGCGTGTTGCCGGGGCAGATGGCGTTGCAGCGGATGCCGGTGTCGGCGTACATGAAGGCCACGTTCTTCGTCAGGCCCACGACGGCGAACTTCGAAGCCGTGTAAGCGCAGCCGCCGCGTCCGGCGCACAGGCCCGAAAGCGACGCGGTGTTGATGATGACGCCGCCCTCGCCGCGCTCCATGAAGTAGCGCACGGCCTTGCGGGTGCCGTACATGACGCTGTCCAGGTTCACCTTCATGAGGCGCTCCCATACGTCGTCGTCCATCTCGGCGATGGGCAGCAGGTTGTCCATGATGCCGGCGTTGTTCACGATGATGTCCATCTGGCCGAACGTCTCGACGGCGCGGTCGACCATGCCCTCCACGTCGCTGCGGTTCGACACGTCCACCTTGACGGTGTCCAGCTTGTCGCCGTACGCAGCGAACTCCTGCTTGAGCGCGTCGAGGGCCTCGCCGTTGAGGTCGGCGGCCAGGCAGCTCGCGCCGGCTTCCAAGAAGCGCTGGACGATGCTCTTGCCGATACCGGAGGCTCCTCCGGTGATGACGGCGGTTTGGCCTGCGAGGATGGGGTTGGATCGTGCGTCTGACATGGCGACAACTCCTTTTCTTCTTGCGTTGCTGGCCTGCTCGGGCGGAGGTTCGGGAAAACGGGCCTCCGGGCTTTCCGCGGTTTCGGAACCGCACGCGAAGCGTATCATGGGGCCGAACCCGCCGATCGTCTTCGGCGGCGGAAGGCGCTCTGGGCGCCGGCTGCGGAAAAGCCCCCGATGCGAGCGGTGGGAGAACGGGCACCGGCGGCGAGAGGGGGCCGAAGGCCTCGATGCCCGCAGGCGCGCCCGCCCCGGCGTGCCGGGCAAGGGAAGGGGCCCCGGCGAGAAGCTCTGCGCTTCCCAAGCCGTTCCCGGACGCGGGAAGGAGGCGCCCTGCCGCGCGCGGGGCGCCTCTGCGGGAGTTTGTGAAGTTTCCCCGGTTGGTACGGAGGGTGCGGCCCGTTGCGCTAGACTGATTGGCATTATGATTTCGATACCCTACCTTATCTGTTCCATACTCAGCTTCGTTCCCGCCATCGTGTGCCACGAGGCGTGCCACGGCTTCGCCGCCTACAAGCTGGGCGACCCCACGGCCAAGCGCGCGGGGCGGCTGTCGTTCAACCCGCTCAAGCACATCGACCCGTTCGGCACCGTCATCATGCCGCTTCTGCTCATGGCCATGAACATGCCCGTGTTCGGCTACGCGAAGCCGGTGCCCTACAACCCGGCCTACTTCAAGGACCCGCGCAAGGGCGACCTTCTCGTGGGGCTCGCCGGGCCGGCGGCCAACCTCGTTCTGGCCGTCTTGGGCGCGGTGGTGTTCACCGTGGTCTCGCTCGCGCTGCCGGTGAACACGTTGGCGCAAAACGATTTCTTCTACTACTTCTACGCCATGTTCCTGCCCATGTTCTCGCTCATCAACCTGTACCTCATGTTCTTCAACCTGCTGCCCATCCCGCCGCTGGACGGCTCGTCCATCTTCGCGTTCTTCCTGCCGAAGAAGTACCTGCCCGCCTACTACAAGGTGCAGCGCTACGCGTTCCCCATCTTCATGGTCGCCGTCATCCTGGTGCCCTACGTGCTGCACTTCAACCCCATCGGCATCTACCTGGACGTCACGGCCGGCACGGTGTTCGACGTGCTGTTCTCGTTCGGCGGATAGCGGGGCGCGGGTGTCGTACAAGGTTCGCATAGACAGCTTCGAGGGGCCGTTCGACCTGCTGCTGTACCTGGTCAGCCGCCAGAAGGTGGACATCGGCGCCATCTCCATCACCCAGATCGCCGACCAGTACCTGGCCGAGGTGTCGCGCATGGACGACCTCGATTTGGACGTGGCGAGCGACTTTCTGCTCGTGGCCTCGACGCTTTTGGAGATCAAGGCGGAAAGCCTCATCCCGCGCGAGCGCGACGCCGTGGACGACGACATAGCCGAGCTCGCTCCCAGCGAGGCGCGAGACATGCTGGTGGAGCGCCTGCTCACGTACAAGCAGTTCAAGAACGCGGCCTCCACGCTGCTCGCGCGCTTCGTGTCCGAAGGCCGCATGCACGCGCGCCCGTTCGGGCCGGACGCAAGCTTCCTGAACCTCATGCCCGACTACCTGAAGGACGTGACGCTCGACGGCCTGGCGCTCTTGGCCGCGAACGCCTACGCGCGCCGCGAGGTGTTCCTGCTGGAATCAGAGCACATCGCCGCGAAGCCCATCCCCGTGGAAGTGCACGTGCGGGCCATCCATCAGCGCATCCAGAACAAGAAGCGGCTGCGGTTCTCGGAGCTCGTGGACGAGCGCACGCCGCTGCCGGTGGTGGTGGTGACGTTTCTGGCGGTGCTGGAGCTGTACAAGCGCGCCATGGTGAAGCTCGAGCAGCAGGAGCAGTTCGGCGACATCGACATCCGCTATATCGAGGGGTCGGGCGAGCTCATGCTCACGGGCGACGACGCCTTGACGTCGGTGGGAGAGGAATAGGAAGGTTCCATGTTCCAAGGTTTGCAGGAAAGCCAGTTGCCGGGCGCCCTCGAGGCGCTCCTGTTCGTGACCGACGAGCCGGTGGGCACCATCGCGCTCGCCGACATGCTGGAGGTGGACCCCGCCGACGTGGAGCGGGCGCTCGTGGAGCTGCGCGCGCGGTTCGAGGACGAGGAGCGCGGCGTGCAGCTGCGCGAGGTGGCGGGCGGCTGGCGGCTCTACACGCATCCGGTGTACCACGAGCTCGTGGAGAAGTACGTGCTGTCGTGGGACACGCGGAAGCTCTCGCAAGCGGCCATGGAGACGCTCGCCATCGTGGCGTACTCGCAACCCGTCACGCGCGCCGGCGTGGCCAGCGTGCGCGGCGTGAACTCGGACAGCTCCATCAACTCGCTGGTGGAGAAGGGGCTGGTGCGCGAGGCGGGCACGGCCGACGCCCCGGGCAACCCCGTGCTCTACGCCACGACGCGCGCCTTCTTGGAGAAGTTCGGCCTGCGCAGCGTGGCCGACCTGCCCGATCTGGACCAGTTCGCTCCCGACGACGACACGCGCGCGTTCATCCGCGAGCGCCTGAGCGCCACGCGGGAGCCCGTGCGCGTGTCCGACGAGGCGCGCATGGACGCGCCTGGTGCCGACGAGGGCGACGGGTTCGACGGCGTGGAGTTCGACTTCGACGGCGAGGGCGAGGCGACGGTGACGCTGGGCGAGCAGCTGGGCGGCGCGGAGACGGCGGGCGCCGAGCGGCCGCTGTTCGCCCGCGTGGACGAGGCGGCCGAGGACGCCGCGTCGGCGTCCGCGCAGAGCCTGCTCGCCGAGGCCATGGCGTCGGGGCTCGGCCTGGTGGAGAAGATCGACTTCGACGAATTGACGTTCGAGACGGACGATGAGTAGCGGCGGAGAGAGGCGAGGGCGGCACCCAGTCGCTCAAACAGTCCTCGCTGCGCTGCGGAACTCGCTTGGTGGGCACCGCCCTCGCCTCTCTCCGCCGCCGCGCGGTTGCCGCTTCTGCGGGAAGCGTCGATGCCCGAGAGGAGGGGGAGGGAGTGGAATCATCCCGAACAGCGCCGCAGCCTGAGCGCATCGTCCCCATGCGCCTGCAGAAGTTCTTGGCGCGGGCGGGGGCGGCCAGCCGGCGGGGGTCGGAGAACCTCATGACGGCCGGGCGCGTCACCGTGAACGGGACCGTGGTCACGGAGCTGGGAAGCAAGGTGGACCCGCTCGTGGACGAGGTGGCCGTGGACGGCAAGGTCGTGCGCCTGGCGGACGGCCCCGTCACGCTCATGCTGCACAAGCCGGCTGGCTACGTCACCACCATGTCCGATCCGCAGGGTCGGCCCACGGTGGCCGAGCTCGTTCCCGCCGCCGACCATCCGGGGTTGTTCCCCATCGGGCGCCTCGACCGCGACACCACGGGGCTCCTGCTGTTCTCCACGGACGGCGAATTGGGGCACGCGCTTTTGCGCCCCCGCGGCCACGTGGAGAAGGTGTACACGGCGCTCGTGGAGGGACGGCCCTCTCCAGGGCAGCTCGCGCACCTGCGCGAGGGCATCGAGCTGGACGACGGCCCCACGCTGCCGGCCCGGGTGGAGCTTCTGGAGGGCGACGCCGCGCGCGCGGCGCTGGCGGCGCTCGACGTGCCTCCGGAGGTGCCGAAGGGGGCCTCGCAGCAGTACGCCCGCGCGTGCTCCGCGCGGGCCGCAGACCGCTCGATCGTGCGCGTTGGTCTGCACGAAGGACGGAAGCGCCAGGTCAGACGCATGCTGGCCGCCATCGGGCACCCGGTGCTGGCGCTGCATCGCGACACGTTCGGTCCCGTGGGGCTGGACGGCCTGCCGCGCGGCGCGTGGCGCGAGCTGGAGCCGGCCGAGGTGCGGGCGCTCGAGCGCGCCGTGAACAGGTAAAGGGCCACTTCCGAACGGTCTACCATTAATGCTAGAATGAGGCAGCCGAGAGGCGCGGCGCAGGCCGCGCCCTCGCCGCACGACACGACGAAAGGGCAGCATCGTCCCATGACAGGATCGCATATCGAACATTCCGGCCAGCCCGCCTTCACGCGCATCGCCGTCGTGGGCTTAGGGTTGGTGGGCGCGTCGTTCGCCGCGGCCGTGCGCGCCGCGCAGCCTGACGCGGAGGTCGCGGGCGTGGACGTCGACGCGCGCACGCGCGACGTCGCGCGGGAGCGCGGTTGGGTGGACGCCGCGTGGACGCCGGACGACCCCGACTTCGAGCGCTTCGTGCGCGAGGACTGCGACCTTGTGGTGCTGGCCGCGCCCGTGGACGTGGTGGAGGGGTACTTCGAGCGCCTGGCCGCCTGGGACTTCGGCGGCATAGTCACGGACACCGCCTCCACGAAAACGCGCATCGCGGCCGTCGCCGCGGCCGTGCTGCCGCATCCCGAGAACTACGTGCCCGGCCACCCCATGGCCGGCTCCGAGAAGAACGGCATCGACGGCGCGCGCGCCGACCTGTTCCAGGGCGCGCATTGGATACTCTGCCCCGACGCGACGACGCCGGCCGAGCACTTCCCGCGCTTGCACGAGCTGGTCACGTCGCTGGGCGCGCGCGTCATCGCGCTGCCGCGCGAGGACCACGACGAGGCGGTGGCCGTGGTGAGCCACGTGCCGCACATCGTGGCCTCGTCGCTCGTGCAGCTGGCGTGCCGCCACGCCGACGACCAGCAGGCGCTCATGCGCCTGGCCGCCGGCGGCTTCAAAGACTCCACCCGCATCGCCGCCGGCTCGCCGGAGCTGTGGTGCGGCATCTCGTTCGACAACGCCGAGGCGCTGTCCGCCGGGCTCGCGGAGATGCAGGGCATCATCGGGTCGTTCGCCGACGCGCTCGCCGCCGGCGACCGCGCGCGCATGACGGCGCTTCTGGCCGAGTCCGCCGAGGCCCGCCGGGCGCTGCCGGCGGCGTGGGTGCCCTCCACCGAGAAGCTCCTGGAAGTGCGCATCCCCATGGAGGACCGCACCGGCGTCGTGGCCGAGGTCACCACCATCGCCAGCTCCGTGGGCTGCAACATCCAGTCCATCGAGATCGACCACATCACGGCCGACAGCGCGGTCTTGAGCCTCGTGCTCACCGACGAGGGCGACGTCGGCCAGCTTTCCGCCCAGCTCATCAACGCAGGTTTCTCGGTATCGTTCAGTCCGCTTTCGGCCAAGGAGCACACCCATGTCGCATGAACCAGCCTCCGCATCCGCCTCTTCTGCCGCCTCCGGCCACGCGGTGATCGAACCGCTGCCCTCGCCGCTCCACGGCGCCGCCACCGTGCCGGGCGACAAGTCCATCTCGCACCGGGCCGTGCTGTTCTCGGCCATGGCCGAGGGCACCTCGCGCGTGTCGGGCGTGCTCGATTCCGAGGACGTGCGCTCGTCCATCGCGGCCGTGGGCAAGCTGGGCGCGCAGGTGTCTCTGGAGAAGCAGCCCGACGGCAGCCTGGCCGGCGGCATCACGGGCTGGGGGGCGGCCGGCCCGAAGAAGCCGGACGGCCCGATCGACTGCGGCAACTCGGGCACCACGGCGCGCCTGCTCATGGGCGTGCTCGCGCCGTGGGACGTGCCCGTGGAGATCACGGGCGACGAGTCGCTGCAGCGCCGCCCCATGCGCCGCATCACCGCGCCGCTCATGAAGATGGGCGCGCGCTTCGAGCCGGGCGGCCGCGAGACGCTGCCCGTCACCGAGGTGGGAACGCGCGACCTGCGCGCCATAACCTACGATGCCCCCATGGCGTCGGCCCAGCTCAAGACCGCCGTGTTGCTGGCGGGCGTCTACGCGCGCGGCACGACGACCTTGAACGAGCCCTCGCCGTCGCGCAACCACACCGAGCTCATGCTGCCCGAGTTCGGCGTGCCCACCACGGCCGCCGACCGCACGGCCAGCGTCACCGGCCCCCGCACGCTCCAGGCGGCCGAGGTGCGCGTGCCGGGCGACCCGTCCTCGGCGGCGTTCCTCGTGTGCGCCGCGGTGCTCAAGGCGGGCAGTTCCATCCAGGTGGAGAACGTGAGCCTGAACACGGCCCGCATCGGCTTCACCCGCACGCTCGAGCGCATGGGCGCCGACGTGTCGGTGCGCCACGCGGGCGCGGCGGGCAAGGAGCCCTACGGCATCATCTCGGCGTGCCATACCCCGAACCTTCACGGCTGCGAGGTTCCGGCCGAGAAGATCGCCACCATCGTCGACGAGGTGCCGGTGCTTGCGCTCGTGGCGGCCTTCGCCCGCGGCGTGACGGTGTTCCGCGAGGTGGGGGAGCTGCGCGTCAAGGAGACCGACCGCCTGGCCGCCGTCGTCGAGGGTCTCGAGCTCATGGGGGTGGAGGCCTACATCGACGGCAACGACCTCTACGTGGAGGGGCAGCCCGGCCTGCGCGTGCCCGAGGGCGTGACGTTCGACTCGAAGGGCGACCACCGTCTGGCCATGACGTGGGCGCTCGCGGGGCTCACCGGCGCCGTTCCCGTCACCGTGGAGAACTTCGACTCCGTCAAGATCAGCTATCCCCGTTTCCTGAACGACATCGAAAGGTTGGCTCGATGATCATCGCCATAGACGGCCCCTCCGGGGCCGGCAAGTCCACGGTCGCGAAGGCCGTGGCGAAGAAGCTCGGCTTCTCCTGCCTCGACACCGGGGCCATGTACCGCGCCGTGGCGTGGCGCGCGCTGCAAGACGGCGTGGCGCTGGACGACGACGCGGCCCTCGGGCAGCTGGCCCGCACCCACGACATCGCGTTCGGCCACGAGCCGGGCGACCCGGCCCCCAAGCGCGTGTCTATAGGCGGCGAGGACGTCACCGACGCCATCCGCACGGCCGAGATCGACCGCGCGGTGAGCCCCGTGTCGGCCGCGCCCTCCGTGCGCGAGGCGCTCGTGGCCCAGCAGCAGCGCATCGGGCGCGCGGGCGACTACGTGGTGGAGGGCCGCGACATCGGCACGGTGGTGTTCCCCGAGGCCGCGGTGAAGGTGTTCCTCACGGCGTCCGCAGAGGAGCGCGCGCACCGCCGCGTGCGGCAGAACGTGGACCGCAGCGTGGGCTCCATCGACTACGACGAGGTGCTCGCCGACATCCGCCGCCGCGACGACTACGATTCCTCGCGCGCCACGTCGCCCCTCAAGCCCGCCGACGACGCCGTGCGCCTGGACTCCACGGGCCGCTACATCGAAGACGTCATCGACGATATATGCTCCCTTGCTCAACGAGCAAGAGGGCAGGCCGCGGGTTGTCATCCTGAGCAGAGGCCGCAGGCCGGAGTCGAAGGATCCCCTGCGGCGCCAGCCGGAGGTGTCGAGCCCCGATGAGCCTGTTCCTCCCCTACGAGAAGATGTGGGACATGCCGCTGGGCGGGGTGTCCGACGAGAAGCAGGTGCCCCACTGGGCCGGCAACCTCATCTGGGGCTTCCTCGCGTTCGTGTTCAAGATCTGCTTCCGCTACCGCGTCGACAACCGCCAGAGCATCCGCGGGTTCTACCGCAAAAGCGGCGTGGTGGTGGTGGCTAACCACACGTCGTTTCTCGACGTGGCGTTCATGTACCTGGTCACGCGTCCGAAGCAGTGGCTGCGCTTCATGGGCCGCGAGAGCCTGTTCGACAACGCGCACGGCCTGGTGGGCCAGATCCTCTCGCGCGTGGGCGCGTTCCCCGTCAAGCGCGACGCGGCCGACCGCACGTCCATCAAGCGCGCCGCGCGCATGCTGAAGAACGACGAGATCGTGGGCATCCTTCCCGAGGGCACGCGGCGCGGCAAGGGCACGAAGACGCCCGAGATACACTCCGGCGCCGCGTTCGTGGCGAAGATGGGGAAGGCCCCCATCCTGCCCATGACCGTGCGCAACGCCGAGCTGGTGAAGCAGAAGGGCCAGCGCTTCCGCTTCCCGAAGATCACCATCGAGTACGGCAACCCCATCCTGCTCTCCGACTTCGACTTCCTGCCGAAGGACGACCGTCTGGACGGCTGCACGTGGTACGCCATGCGCGAGTGCTTCGCCCTGTCCCAGCGCGTGCCGCGCGACCAGGTGGACATGCGCGCGCTGTTCCCCGAGGGACGCGACTTCACGGACGTGTTCGCGAAGCATCCCGTGCCCGAGCATACGACCGAGGAGGTCGTGGCCGGCATCGACGCGAAAGCGGCGGCGTCGCGCGCCTCCGCCCAGGATGACGACGCATCTGGGAAGGAAGCCTCGTGAAGGTGGTTCGCGCCGCTTACGCCGGCGCCTGCTACGGCGTGCAGCGGGCGCTCGACCTGGCGCTCAAGGCCGTCGAGGACGGCGGCCGCGCCTACACGCTGGGGCCGCTCATCCACAACCCGCAGGTCGTATGCCAGCTGGAGGAGCGCGGCGTGCGCGCCGTCGACGGCGCCGACGACGTGCGGGACGGCGACACGGTGATCATCCGCAGCCACGGCGTGACGCCCGAGGTCAAGCGCACGGCGCAGGTCCGCAACCTGCCGCTCGTGGACGCCACGTGCCCGCACGTGGCCCGGGCGCAGAAGGCGGCGGCCCAGCTCGCCGAGCAGGGCCGCCATGTGGTCGTGGTGGGGGAGGCCGGCCACCCCGAGGTGGAGGGGTTGGTGGCGTACGCGCGCGAGGCCGGAGCCCCGGTGAGCGTGGCGGCCGGCCCGGACGATCTGCCGGGCGCGTTGGACGGCCCTGTGGGCGTCGTCGTCCAGACGACGCAGACGGCCGAGGCCTTGGACGCCGTCGTGGCCGCGCTCGAAGAGCGCGGCGTGGAGCCGCTGGTGAAGAACACCGTCTGCTTCGCTACGCGCCAGCGCCAAGAGGCCGCCGCCGCGCTCGCCGACGAGGTGGACGCCATCGTGGTCATCGGCGGGCGCAACTCGTCGAACACGACGCGCCTCGCGGACATCTGTGCCGCCGCCTGCCCGCGCACGCATCACGTGGAGGCCCCCGGCGAGATCGACCCCGCCTGGTTCGAAGGCTGCGAGACGGTGGGCGTCACCGCCGGCGCCTCGACTCCCGAAGAGCAGATCGACGCCGTGACGTCCCTGCTGGAGGCGCTGTAGGATCGCCTCGCCTGTCGGACGATCCTCGCCGTTCCCCGGCATCTTGTCAATGGTCGTCCCGGACGCGGGCGATCGGTTCGCGCCCGCCCGTCGCCGCGCTACTAGGCCGCGTCGGAGAAGCGCCAAGTTTTGGCCGTTTTCTCCCGATATTCGTCGTCGCGACAAACTCGGACCGGCTCGAGGTGCGTCGCATGAACGCGTCTCTCACGTTTGCCCAGATCGGAAGGCCTCTGAAAAAGGCTCGCGCTGAAACGGAGCCAAACGGCGACGAATATCTTCGAAAAACGGCCACGATTCGACGTTTTATCGACGCTACCGGGCGGGTGCAACCCGGGGCGGGAGCAGGGTGCGGCACTCGGCACTGCGCGGCGAGTCGGTGAAACGATACGCCCGTTTCGCTATTTGCCATTATTTGGGTGCCGACCGGCTATTTCCAGGTGGGCCACAGGATAAGATCAGCCGACTCCTTGACAAATAATTAATTCGGTGTCAGAATTAAAATAGTTCGAGAAAGGAAGTAATTGATGGCGAAGCCTGAAGCCCCGGCCTTCGGTTTCGAGGAAATGTACTGGGAGTTCCTCGACGCCGCGAAGGATCTGCTCGCGGCGGAGCGGTGGCAAGGCGCTCTCATGGACTGCTCGAAAAACGAGCTGCTGGCCCTCGTGCACGTGTATCGCACGGGCGAGAGCACGATGTCGGCTTTGGCCGAGTACGTAGGCGTGCCGCTCAACACGGCCACGGGCATCGCGAATCGCCTGGAGCGCCGTGGCCTCGTGGAGCGCTGGCGCAGCGAGCAGGATAAGCGCGTGGTGGAGGTTCGCATCACCGAGCAGGGGAGGACTCAGTTTGCGGACGTCGTGAAGAACGTCGGCGACATGGTGGAGGGTCTGGTAGAGGATCTCGACGCCGACGAGCGCCGCGTGTTGCTGGGCATCATGGGCAAGGTGCCCAAGCTGCTTGCGAGCGCGGCGGCGCCCGAGCGGCAGGAGGTCGGGCGGAAGGCGGGCATGCGGCGCATCGCCGTCGAGTGAGCACGGCGGCCGCAAGGCCGAAGGCAAAGGCGTTGCCGGAACGCGGCCGCAGGGCCGCATTCTTCGCACAAATAGTTCGGTAAAAGAATAATTCGGAAAAGGAAGTAAAGGAGCAGGGATGACGCGCATACGGGTGTTCACGGGCAAGGGGGGCGTCGGCAAGACGAGCGTCGCTGCAGCCTGCGCCTGGAGGTTGGCGGAGGGCGGCGAGCGCACGATCCTCGCGAGCACCGACGCCGCGCACAGCATAGGCGACGTGCTCGACCGGCGCGTCGGCGCGGACGTCGTCCGGGTGGCGGAGAGGCTCGACGCCGTGGAACTCGACGCCGACCGCATCATGGAGGGGGAGTACGGAGGCCTGGTGCGCAGCGTGACGGCCATGATGGACGGCATGTCGTCGGGGGACGACGCGTCGGACGAAGGCGACGCGTCGCTTTCGATGCCCGGCTTCGACGGCTTGTTCTCGCTGCTCAAACTGCTCGACTTCGCCGAAAGCGGCGACTACGACTCCATCGTGGTGGACTGCGCGCCCACAGGCGAGACGCTCGCGCTGCTCAAGTTCCCCGAGCTTCTGGGTTGGTACTTGGAGAAATGGCTGCCGCTGGGCAAGGCGGCCATGCGGGTGCTCTCGCCGCTGTCTAAGAAGGTGCTCAAGGTCGAGCTGCCCGACAGGCGCGCGATGTCGGACGTCGAGCGCCTGTACGCGCGCCTCATCGACCTGCAAGAGCTGTTGAAGGACGGCGGGCGCACCACGGTGCGCATAGTCACGCTGCCGGAGAAGATGGTGGTGGAGGAGACGAAGCGCAACTACCTCTACTTGAACCTGTTCGGCTACCGCGTGGACGGCGTCGTCGTGAACCGCGTCCTTCCGAGCGAGGCGGCGCACGGGTTCTTCGCCGAATGGGCCGACGTGCAGCAGCGATGCGTGGGCGAGCTCGAGGAGGTGTTCGCCGACGTGCCGATGGCGCGCGTGCCCTGGTACGGCACCGACGTCTGCGGCGTCGAGGGCGTCCGCCGCCTGGCCGACGCGCTGCCGGACGAAGGGGCGTTCGACGCCGCGCCCCTCGTCGAGCACGAGCGTTACGCGAAAACGGAGGACGGCTGGAGGCTCGAGCTGTTCCTGCCGCTCGCGCAGAAGGGGGCCTTGGAGCTGTTCCGCACGGGGGCCGACCTCGTGGTGCGCATAGGGGGGTTCACCCGCTGCATCCCCTTGCCGAACGTGCTGGCCGGCCTGGAGGTGGGTCGGGCGAGGCTCGAAGACGGGCTGCTCGCCGTCGACTTCGAAAAGGAGGCTTCCGAATGAACGCTGAATTCATCCAGACGATGTTGCAGGCGAAGCGCCTCGAGGCGCAAGCGTTCGCGCTGCTCGTGCCGGTCGGTGCCCGGCAGGTCGTCGCAGGGGCCGTGCGCGCCTGCTCGGCGGCCGCGCTCGACGTGCTTGAGGAACCGCCGACGGCAACGGGCGGGGCAGGGGTCGGGAAGGCCCCCGCCGCGTCGCGGCCGCCGAAGCGCGCCGGCATGCGCCCCATCGACATCGAATAGAAAGAGGAAGGCCATGAGGGTTGTTCTTTATACGGGCAAAGGCGGCGTGGGCAAGACGTGCGTCGCCGCCGCCACGGCGCTCCGTTTGGCGGAGCAGGGCAGGCGCGTGCTCGTTGCGAGCACCGACGCCGCGCACAGCCTGGGCGACGCTTTCGACCGTGAGGTCGGCAGCGAGGCGCAGAAGGTCGCCGACAACCTGTGGGCGCTCGAAATCGACCCGGTCGTGGCGGGGCGAGCGGCTTGGGGCGGCCTGCAAGAGTACCTGCGCACGCTCATGACGAGCCATGCCGAAAGCGGCATCGAGGCCGACGAGTTGCTGGTGTTCCCCGGTCTTGAGGAGCTGTTCGCGCTGCTGGCGCTGCTCGACATCGAGGAAGGCGGAGCCTACGACGTGCTGGTCGTGGACTGCGCGCCCACGGGCGAGACGCTCTCGCTGCTCAAGTACCCCGAGCGCCTCGGCGCCTTCATCGAGCGCGCCCTGCCGTTCAAGCGCAAGGCCCTCAAGGTGGGCCGTCCCGTCATCGAGGGCGTCATGAAGATACCCATGCCGCAGGACGCCCTGTTCGACGAGCTTTCGAGCCTGGTCGGCCGCCTCGAGCGCCTGCGCGCCCTGCTCACGGACACCGGCCGCGTCAGCCTGCGCGTCGTCACCACGGCGGAGCGCATCGTGGTGAAGGAGGCGAAGCGGGCCTACTCGTGGCTCGGCCTCTACGGCTACCACGTGGACGCGGTGATCGTGAACCGCCTGTACCCGGAAGAGGCGCTCGCGGGGTACTTCGACCGATGGACCGAGCTGCAGCGCACGTCGCTTTCCGAGATAGGCGACGCGTTCGCGGACACGGTCGTCCTGCGCCTCATGCTGCGCCAGGGCGAGCTGCACGGCGCGCCCGCCCTGCGCGAGGCCGCGGCGGAGCTGTACGGCGACGTCGATCCCGAGGCCGTGCTCTCGCCTGCGGGCGGCCTGGGCCTGCGCGCTTCGACGGACGGTTGCGAGCTCTCGCTCGCCGCGCCGTTCTTCGACAAGCGCGACCTCGACCTGCGCCAGGACGGCGACGACCTCGTGGTGTCGCTTGCGAACCAGACCCGGCGGCTCCCGCTGCCCGAGCGCCTGCGCGGCCGCGACGTGGTCGGCGCCCGCTACGAGGACGGCTCGCTGGTGGTGACGTTCGAACCGGAGCCGAACGCGCGGTAGGGTTCGAGCGGCTTTGCGGCTTCCATTCGAAAACGCCGTGCCGGCAACAGCGATGATCTTGCGACACGCGGAACCGCAATCGTGCATGAAGGCCTTCCGCGTTCCTTCCGCGTTCCCCTCGAGTCGATCGCCCCGGTAGGCGCGCTCATGATACACTGCTTGTCTGATCGAAGCTGAACGGCGCGTGGCGCCGTGCTCGGCAAGCATGGGAGGAATGCGTGGGCATCTACCCACCGGAGGACATAGACCGCGAGGCGGCGGCGAAGCAGCGAGGCGGATGCGGGCGCGGCGAGGCGCCGCGGGCTCTCGTGCGCGCCGTCGTGCCCGAGAGTCCGGCCGACGACGCGGGGTTCGAGCCCGGCTGCCACGTCACCACGGTGGACGGGCATCCGGTGCACGACGTCATCGACTGGCGCTGGCTCTCGGCCGACGACGTCATCGAGCTGGGCTACGTCGACCTCGACGGTGACGAGGGCGTCGTGGAGCTCGAGCGCGAGCCAGGCGAAGACTGGGGCTTCGAGTTCGAGGGCGTGGTGTTCGACGGCGTGAGGCAGTGCCGCAACGCCTGCACGTTCTGCTTCATGCGCCAGCTGCCGGACGACATGCGCTCCTCGCTCACGCTGCGCGACGACGACTTCCGCCTGAGCTTCCTCGCCGGCACCTTCGTCACGTTCACGAACCTGGGGCCCGAGGACGAGCGGCGCATCGTCGAGCAGCGCATCTCGCCGTTGCGCCTGTCGCTGCACGCGGCCGACCCGGAGGTGCGCCGCCGCATGATCGGCAAGCACGCGCAGCACGGCATCGACGTGTTGGAGCGCCTGCTGGCGGCCGGCATCGAGTTCCACGCGCAGATCGTGCTCGTGCCCGACCAGAACGACGGCGACGTGCTGGAAGACACGCTGTCCTGGGCTTACGCTCGCCCCGGCATTTTGGACGTGTGCATCGTGCCGTTGGGGTTCACGAAGCACCAGAGCGCGTTCGACCGCAGCTTCAACGACCCGGTGTCGTCGAGCGCCGTCATGGACCTCGTCGTGCCGTTCCAGCGGCGGGCGTTGGCAGAGCGCGGAAGCATGTGGGCCTTCCCGGCCGACGAGTTCTACCACAACGCCTACGGGCCCGAGTTGCTGGAGAACCTGCCGCCGTCGGAGCACTACGGCGACTTCGGCATGTTCGAGGACGGCGTGGGCATCATCCGCTCGTTCGTGGACGACTGGCGGGAGGCCGAGCGCGCGGGCCTCGTCGAGCGCTGCGCCGAGGTCCTGCGCGCCGCCGACAGGCGGGCGTACTACGTGGCCGGCTGCGCCACGCGCCACTTCCTGGGCCCGCTCGTCGAAGCCGGCCCGCTGGCGGGGCTGCTGGTGCCGCTGTTCGTGGAGAACGACTTCTTCGGCGGCAACGTGGACGTGACGGGGCTTCTGTGCGGATGCGACATGGCCGACGCCGTGAAATCCCTCGCCCCTTCTGTCGCCGCGGACGGCGGCGACCTCTTCCTCGTCCCGCGCATCGTTTTCAATGACAACGCGGTGACGCTCGATGACATGAGTTTGGAGGATATGGAAAAGCGGGCGGGTGCGCGCATGTCCGTGGTATCCTGTAACGCGTCTGATTATCTCCCGGAGATCATCGACTTGGTCGGGCGCAGCGGCCCGGCTTTTGACCAAACCAACCAGTGAGGTGCCATCATGCCCCTGCCACTCGTCGCGGTGGTCGGACGGCCGAACGTCGGCAAGTCCACCTTCGTGAACCGCATAGCCCAGGCCGACGAGGCCATCGTCCACGAGATGCGCGGCGTCACGCGCGACCGCTCGTACCATGAAGCCGATTGGAACGGCGTCGAGTTCAAGCTCGTCGACACCGGCGGCATCGAGATGGGCGACGACGACGCCTTCCAAGGATCCATCCGCGCGCAGGCCATCGCCGGCGCGAACGAGGCCGACGTCGTCATCTTCCTGGTCGACGGCAAGACGGGCATCAACGCCGACGACGAGGCCGTCGCGCGCATCCTGCGCAAGACGAACAAGCCGGTGTTTTTGGTGGTGAACAAGATGGACACCCCGAACCGCTCCGACGAGCTGTGGGAGTTCTACCAGCTGGGCCTGGGCGATCCGTGGCCCGTGTCGTCGCTGCACGGCCACGGCACGGGCGATTTGCTCGACGAGATCGTGAACGAGCTGCGCAAGATCGATTTCCCCGCCGAGGATGACGAACCCTCCATCAACGTGGCCATCATCGGCCGCCCGAACGCGGGCAAGTCCTCCCTCACGAACAAGATGACGAACAACGACCGCTCCATCGTGTCCGACGTGGCGGGCACCACGCGCGACGCCATCGACACCACCGTCGAGCACGACGGCACCCGCTACACCATCGTGGACACGGCGGGCCTGCGCCGCAAGAGCCAGATCGACCAGGACGTGGAGTACTACGGCTTCGTGCGCGCCATGCGCGCCATCGACCGCGCCGACGTGGCGCTGCTCGTCATCGACTCCACGCTGGGGCTCACCGACCAGGACCAGCGCGTGGCCGGCTACGCGGCCGAGCGCGGCTGCGCCATGGTCATCGTGCTGAACAAGTGGGACCTCGTGGAGGGCCCCGAGGCCAAGGCCGACATCCGCGAGCGCATCGCCGACCGCATGACGTTCGTGGGATACGCGCCCGTCATCGCCATATCGGCCCTCACCGGCAAGAAGGTCGACCGCATCTGGGAGGCCATCGACAAGGCGTACGAGAACTACGTCCAGACCATCCCCACGAACAAGCTGAACACGTGGCTTTCGGGCATCCGCGAGTCGGGGCACACGGTGAGCAACGGCAAGGCCGTGCTGCGCATGAAGTACGTCACCCAGACGGGCACGAAGCCTCCGTACTTCACGTTCTTCGTGAACCGCCCGGACGTCGTGACGGACAACTACGAGCGCTTTTTGGAGAACCGCCTGCGCGAGGGGTTCGACCTCGAGGGCACGCCGGTGAAGCTGAAGTTCAAGAAGAAAGACTAGAGGGTACGAATGCAGGATCTGCTGGTTGCGGCCGCGCTGTTCGTCGCGGCGTTCCTCCTGGGCTCCGTGCCGTGGGGCCTCATCATCTCGAAGGTGTTCTACCACACCGACATCCGCGAGCACGGCAGCGGGAACATCGGCACCACGAACGCCATACGCACGATAGGCAAGGTGGGCGGCTACGCCGTGTTCGTGCTCGACTTCGGCAAGGGCCTGCTTTCGGGCGTTCTGGCCTGGGCGTTCAGCACGCAGTTCCTGCCGGGCGGCGGCCTGGTGCCCGAAGCGCTCGTCAGCTACGACACCATGCTGGCGGTGGCGTTCCTCGGCTGCGTGTGGGGGCACATCTTCAGCCCGTGGCTCAAGTTCAAGGGCGGCAAGGGCATCGCGGTGGCGGTGGGCTGCCTGTTCGTGACGTTCGGCTGGGTGGGCGCCTGCCTGGAGCTGCTCATATTCATCGTGCTCGTGGTGGCCACGAAGCGCGTGTCGGTGGGTTCGATCGCCGCGGCCTTGGCGTGCCCGTTCTTCTCGCTGTACTACTTCTGGGGCGACTGGATCGCGTTCGCCATGTGCGCGCTGGCGGGTCTCACCGTGGTGTGGGCCCATCGCGGCAACATCGCGCGCCTGCGCGCCGGCACCGAGAGCAAGATCGGCGACAAGAAGAAGAAAGAGCACGCTGGTTGATGCCCCGCCCGCCGGCATGGTGCGGGCAGGGGGTTTCGTAGGGGCGATCTCCTGATCGCCTGTTCCGGCGCAGCCGGAAAAGCAGCCGAGGACCGCGTTCTCGCGCTTCGCGCGAGCGGGCGATCAGGAGATAGCCCCTACGGGTTCCATCGGCGGTGATGCAGGGGCCTGCGGAGCAGGCGGAGCAAGGATTCCGTCCGAGTCCTACGGGTCGATAACGAGAGGACGTGGCGTTTTGAAGATAGCCGTCATCGGAGCGGGATCGTGGGGCACCGCGCTCGCGCAGGTTCTCGCCGGCAACGGGCACGACGTGAGGCTGTGGGCGCGCAAGCAGGAGGTTGCCGACCGCATCAACGCCGAGCACAAGAACCCCCGCTACTTGAGCGACGTGGCGCTGTCCGAGCGCATCGCGGCCACCGCTTCGAGCGAGGACGCGCTGCGGGATGCGCAGGCCGCCGTCATCGTGACCCCGTCGAGCATCATGCGCGACGTCGCCCGCGCCCTGGGCGATGCGGTGGCTGTGGATTTCCCCGTGATCGTCTGCTCGAAGGGCGTCGAGGAGGGCAGCGGCCTTCTGCCCGTGGAGGTGTTCGAGGCCGAGATGGGCAACGCGAGCCGCCTGGCCGTGCTCTCCGGCCCGAACTTCGCGGCCGAGGTGATACGGGGCATCCCGTCGGGCACCGTGGTGGCCAGCGGCGACGAAGGAACGGCGACGTTCTTCCAAGAGCTGTTCGCGACCGAGTTCTTCCGCACCTACGCCAGCGACGACGTGATCGGCGTGGAGCTGTGCGCGGCCTTCAAGAACGTCATCGCCATCGCGGTGGGCGTGTCCTACGGCATCGGGTTCGGCGACAACACGGCGGCCATGCTCATGACGCGCGGCCTGGCCGAGATGAGCCGCCTCGTGGTGCGCTGCGGGGGACAGGCCCTCACGTGCATGGGGCTGGCCGGCACGGGGGACCTGGTGGCCACCTGCACCTCCGAGCACTCCCGCAACCGGAGCTTCGGCAAGATGATCGCCGAGGGCGGCACGCTCGACGAGTTCGTCGAGCGTACGCACATGGTGGTGGAGGGGGCGCTTGCCTGCAAGACGCTCGAGACGTTGGCCGACGCCTACGGCGTGGAGCTGCCCATCACCGACGTGGTGCGCAGCGTCGTCTGGGAGGGCGCCGACCCGCGCGACGTGGCCAAGATGCTCACGAGCCGGCCCCTCACCACCGAGTTCTACGGGCTTTAGCGTCCCGCTACGATCCCAGAACGTTCAGCTGGCCCATGCCGCCGGCTCCGCGCACGGCGCGCACCTTGCGGGCCGTGAAGCGCAGGCGGCGGTAGTCGGCCGTCCAGCAACCCGCCCCGGCGTCCCAGAGCTCGTCCTCGCAGGCGCGCTCGAAGTCGTCCAGAACGGCCGCCCGGTCCTCGTCGCGGTACAGGCCCAGGCTCTTGGCGAAGAACTGCTCGGCGAACAACCGCAGGCCGTCCCTGCCTCCCGCGAGCGGCGTGGGGCGGTCGAACGCCTCCATGCTCTCCACCTCGAACCCGGCGATGCCCAACAGGCGTCGGTACGCGGGTTCTTGGGGAAAGCAGAACCGCCCGGCGTAGTCTCCGCTGTGCTTGCGCAGCGCCTGCGCGTAGCCTTCCTCGATGCGGGCGATGTTGCCGTGGGCCCCCATCTCCGCCACGAGCAGGCCGCCGGTCGCCAACGCGCCCGCCACGCTTTTGAGCAGGGCCACCTGGTCGGGGATCCAATGGAACACGGCGTTCGAGAACGCCACGTCGAACGCGTCGTGGAACGGCAGGGCGCACGCGTCGGCCTCGACGACCTCGACGCCGGGATGGTCGCGCCGCGCCCGCTCCACCATGGCGGGGGAGGCGTCGACGCCCGTGACGGCTCCCACCTCGGCGAGCGCGTCCAGGTTCGCGCCCGTGCCGCAGCCCACGTCGAGTATGCGCAGCGCGCCCGCCTCTTCGCCGCGCCGCTCGGCCTCTTCCCTCACCAGCTGCACCAGCGCCTCTCCGTACGCGCCCACGTAGCCGTGCTGTTCGTCGTAGAGCTCCGCATTCCACTCCATGTTGCCTCTGGCCTCCTTCGCCTCGTTCGCTCCGTCCAGTATAGCGCAGGCCCGTCGCGCGACGGGCGGTATCCGGGCGACCCGCGTTCGGCTCGCTCGCAAAGCCCGGCGTCGGGGCGAGGCCGCGCCGTCGGTGCTCCCTCGTGCGCGCGGCGGCGGGGTTTCTGACGCGTCGACAACAACGCGATGACCGGGGCTTTACCGAACCGCGAATCGCATTGCGGTGCGCGGCGGCGTGACGTAAGGTACCTCTTGTCCGAACGACGAAGCCTCTTGCGCCCCTGCGGCGCGGCGCGGATTCGATTCGGCAAGCGGAACCTTCACAACCTATTCGTGTGACCCGTCGTCTCGTCTCTCGTGTGAACCCCCCCCCTCTCTCTCAAACTTTTCGACGGGCACGTGAGCATGCGCACCTTCCCCTTCTCCTCAGTGCGCACTGCATGGCCCCCTTCGGACCCCCCATCCGAAGGGGGCCTTTTTATGCGCTGCCGACCTTCCCGCGCCGTCGGGAGGCGTTTCTGATATCCTGTGCAAAGAGGTCGGGTGGAAAACATCAATGGCGAGGGCGTGGCCGGGAGGTTCGGCGGGGCTCGGAGGGAGAGGCATTCTCATGAGGAAAAGGCTTTTGCTCGTCGCCTTGCTGGCCGCGGCGGTGCTGGCGCTCGGCTTGGCGGGTTGCGGCTCGGGGGATACGGTGGACCATGAATCCCAGAAGGACGTCGAAGGTCTGCCCGCTTGGGCGGACGAGGCCGACGTCACCGCGCGGGCGCGCGATGCGATCGACCTGTTCGTCGCGGGAAACTACGATGGCTTGACGGCGTTGTTCGGCGAGCCCGTGCCGGCCGCTTCCGATTTCGAGAAGACCGCCCGCGCGGCTCAAGACATCGGTGAATTCGAGTCGTACGGCGACGTCTCCTTCGCGCACTACGACAGGGGCGCGGACGGCGTGGCGGCCATCGTGGTTCAGCTGGCGCATTGCGAGAACGACGACTTGGTCTACTCCGTCGGCATCGCCGAGGACGGCAAGCTCGTCGGGTTCCGTATCAGCTAGATTTCCGGTTAGGGAAGGAACGGGTTCATGAGAAAGAGGATGCTTGCGGCGGCCATGCTGCTGGCGGCGTTGGCGATGCTGTGCCTGGCAGGCTGCGGATCGAGCTCGTCGGACGAGAATTTCCAGGAAGGCCTGCCCGCCTGGGCCGACGAAGCCGCGATCACCGCGCAGGCGCGCGAGGTCGTCGACCTCGTCAACGAGCGGGCGTTCGACGAGCTGGCAGCCCGATGGGACGATCCCAACGTGAACGCCGAGAAGCTCGAGCAGGGCCTGGCTCCCGCTCTCGACCAGTTCGGCGCCTTCAAGGACTTCGCGGACGTGAAGTACGGCCAAAGCGAGTCCGGGGACCGCTCGGCGGCCACCGTCATCCAGCGTGCCGACTTCGAGAACGGCAAGGCCCAGTTCAACGTGAGCTTCTACGAGGACGGCTCGCTTGCCGGCCTGTACGTGTACAAGGTAGACAAATAAAAGACAAAAGGAATCGCCCGTTTCAGGACGCCCTTTGGGAGCTTGGACGCGCCCGGAGCTTGCACGACGCCGATCAGGCGTCGTCGGACGGATCAGCGTCGAGCATCTGAGCCCTGAGCGCGGGCACGTCCACGCCGAGCTTCGCCAGCTTCACGGCACCCGTCCAGCGCGCCGCCACGGGAACCGTCAGGCCGGGTTTGAACGCCAGCATGGTCACGGTCATGTCGGCCGCGAACGTCGGCCGGGCCGCAGTGCCGTCTTGGGCCGCGAGGCCGCTCGGCACGTCCACGGCCACGGCGAAGGGGGCGTCCTTGACCTTCAGGGGAAGCGAGCGCCGCCGTCCCCGCTCGTGGTCGCCGCGCTCGTGCGTGCGCTTGCGATGGCGCCCGCGCCCCTTGCCCCGCCCGCCCTCGAAGCGACGGCGGTTGGCGGCTCGGATCCAGCTTGCGTACGGCTCGCGCACCTCGTCGCCCGCGAAACCGGTGCCCAGAAGCGCGTCCACCACGGCCTCCGCCCTGTCCACCGCGTCGGCGAGCACGTCGGCGTCGGGCGCGATGAGCACGGAAAGCGGCAGGTTCCGCGCCGACGCGTCGGAGAACGCCTCCATCGCCGTCGACCGCGCCGGTTCGGCGTGCAGCCGCTCGGCCAGGTCGGGGGCCACGAGCGTGACGGGATAGCCCGCCTCGGCCAGCTCCCGCGCGGCCACCCATCCGTCGCCGCCGTTGTTCCCCGATCCGCTCAGCACCACCACGGGAGCGGGGTCGGGCACCCAGGCGCGCACCTCGTCGGCCACGGCCCTGCCCGCGCGCTCCATGAGCTCCGCAAGCGGCGTGCCGTCCTCGGCGATCCTGCGCTCGAGCGCGGCCACCTCGTCCACGTCGAGCACCGCCCGACGCTCGCGCACCAGCTCGACGCCCGCCTCCGTCATCACGCGGGTGTTCGACATCAGGCCGTTGAGCATGACGAACGGCTTTTTCTTCACGGCCGACCTCACGCCCCGCACGACGAGCGTGACGGCCCATGCCGCCATGAACGCGAGCCATGCCCAGATGATGCCCGCCTGATGCTGCGCGGCGACGGCCGCGAGCGCGTTCATCTCGCCCGTTTGCGCGGGGTCGAGGTCGACCACGCCCAGCAGCAGCGCGAACGGCGCCCATGCCAGCAGGAACAGCAGCCCGTATCGGGCGACTATCTGGTACCAGCGCGCGGGAGACGCGTCCGGTCGCACGATGCGCAGCTTCAGCAGCCTCTGCCCGAGCGTCCGCCCGTGCGCGAGCGCGGGGATCACCGCGAAGAACGCCGCGAGCGCGGCGAACTCGACCGCCTGAACCGCCAAGCCCCAGCCCGCTCCCGCGCTTTCCACGGCCGCCCGCGCGCCCAGGGCCTCCGCGACGCCGACCACCGTGCCGGCCGCGATCTGCGCCGCGAGCAAGTCGACGAAGAAGGACAGCCCGCGCCGGGTAGCGCTCGCGCGCACGCCGTCCTCGCGAGCCTCCTCGTTCACCAGGCGCATGTCGGGCAGCACGCGCAGGGCGGGCCCCATCATCCAGAAGCCCACCATGGCGCCCAGCGCGTTCAGCATGAGGTCGTCCACGTCGAACAGGCGGTACGGGTGCTCGTAGACGCCCCATAGGCCCGTGATCTGGGACGTCTCGTAGAACAGCGTGACGCAGAACCCTATGATCAGCGTCTGCCACCACGTGCGCCTGAAGTAGTAACGCAGGTACATGCCGAGCGGCACCAGCAAAAGCACGTTGAAGGCGGCTTCGTAGACGTTGGGGTCGCGCAGAAGGCCCGGCCAGGTGGACGGGTCGCCGAGCGACGCGGTCGTGCCGTCCAGGAACAGCTTCACGAAGTTGAACGGGACGAGCTGCGGGTGCGCCGCGTAGGGCACGACGGCCGTGCGGTCCTCCGGCAGCGGCAGGATGACCATGAAATAGGCCACCAGCATGTAGAACACGAACGAGTACACGATGAGCGTGCGCAGCCAGGGGATGGAGCCGACCTTGCGGTACTGGTAGACCATGTAGGGCAGGGTGATGACGGCTGCGATCAGCGGGAACAACAGAAGTCCGGTCACGATGTTCGAAGCGTATCCGCTCATGTTTCCCACAGCCCGACCTTTCCTCGATTCCACCGCCGGCGCGCCATGCCGCGTCGCGCTGACGATTATAAGCGATGGCGCGGGGAAAACCGGCGCTTCGGCCGACCGTCAAAGAATTTCTGCTGCGGATGCGCGCAGCCCGCTTCTTTGCCGATAGGAGGCGGAAGGGGGTCAGCCCTCGTTTGCCGTGCGGCGCTCCATATCGAGCAAGAACGCCTTGGTCTTCGCGCTGTTGCCGCTTCCCGCAGGCGACCCGTTGGCCCCGACGACGCGGTGGCAGGGGATGAGGATGGGGAGGGGGTTCCTGTTGCTGGCGGCGCCCACGGCCCGGCACGACCGAGGGCTGCCGATGGCGGCCGCCACGTCGCTGTAGGAGCGCGTCTCCCCGTAGGGCACGCGTTCGACGGCCGCCCACACCCGTTTTTGGAAATCCGTGCCTGCAGGGGCGAGCGGCAGGTCGAAGGCGCGGCGCTTGCCGGCGAAGTACTCCTGCAGCTGGTTGGCGGCGCGGTTCGTGAGCTCGGTGGCGCGCGCCTCCCCCGGGAGCTCCTGTTCCCCGAAAGCCAGCGCGGTGACGGCCTGCCCGTCCGAGGCGATGGTCACGCGCCCGAGCGGCGTGCGGTAGGCGAAGTGCGTGGGTGTAGAGCCGGGCATGGCGCACCTTCTCTCGGTCGAGGACGGTGCCATTATAATGCGTCGGGCGCGCTCCCGGGCGCGCTTCGCCTTTATCTGCATCAAGGCGTCACCTTTCGCCTGCCGTTTGAAGCGAAGAATGCCATAGGGCGAGATGGCTCTTTCGAAAAAGTCGCCGCTCGGCGAAGGGCGTCGCGGTCGGACGTGCGTTTGTGCCGGCGGGTTCGATGCCGACATGCCGGATCTTGGCAGAAAAACCGAGTTCAGGGAATGACCGAGGCCCTTGTTGGCTGGTTTCGCCGGATGCTTGAAAGAAAACCCCAGGTCGCGATTCCCGATCGCCGTGTGAGAGCGCTTCAAGTCCCGCCGCTGATTCCCCGAACTCGGTTTTTCTGCCAAGATCCGGCATGTCGCCGCTAGCCGAAGCCGCATGTTGCTGCGCGGCGCGCGATGGACTTGGCGCTACGTGGCGTCGATTGAGTTCGCGCCATCGTGGTTCGACGGCGGTGGGCACGTTCCCCTTGTTTCGTTGCCGCCGATGATGCGGCGCTTGGAAAGTTTTTTGTCTTGCGGTATATACTATAGCTCTGACCTGCGATTCGCTACCGGAAGTTGTCGTGCGCTTCGTCAAAAAGAAGCCGCAAGTTGGTTGCATGGCGTCCGGCGCACCGGCAATATGGGGGCGTCGGCAGGGTGCGGTGCGAACGGCGCCGGTGCGTTTGCCGTCCGAGAGGTCGGCCATTAACGGATGAAGGATGGATCCATGAGCTTTCGCGACAACCTGCAGCATTTGAGAGCCACCCGCAACATGACGCAAGAGCAGCTTGCCATGCTGCTCGGCGTGAGCCGCCAATCGGTTTCCAAGTGGGAGGCCGAACGCGCGTACCCGGAGATGGACAAGCTGCTTCGGCTGTGCGATATGTTCGGCTGCTCGCTCGACGAATTGGTGACGGGGGACTTGACCGGGCGTCCGTCCGACGAGGCTTCCAGCGTTCCGTCCGTGAAAGCCCCGCAGGACGTGTGCGGTTACGACCAGGCGATGCGTGCCTTCGCGTGGAAGCTGCCCCTGGGCGTGCTCGCCGTTTTGGCGGGGGCTTCGCTGGCGCTGCTGCTGTCGGACCCTTTCCTGGTGCAGGAGCCCGCTTTGCGAAACAGCATGGTCGCGCTGGTGTTCGTGGGAGTTGCGGTGGGGGCGGCCGTCGTGCTGCCCGCGATGTTCGAGCGCCGCGCGTTTCGCAAGGCCCATCCTTTCGTGGAGGATTTCTACACGCCGGAGCAGCGGGACCGGGCCCGCGCGACCATGGTGACGGGGCTCGTCGCGGGCGTCTGCCTCGTCATGGCCGCGCTCGTCGCGGCCGTCGTGCTGCAAGGCGACGTGTGGATCGCGAGCGCGCTCTTCTTCTCGCTTCTTGCAATCGCCGCGTTCCTCGTTATCCGCGGATGCCTGTTGGCGTCGCGGTGCAACGTGGAACGGTACAACCGAGGATCGCTGCACGGCATGGACGAAGCGCAGATCGAAGCCTTGGGCGACGAAGGTCTTGCGCTCCATGCCCGCCAAGCCAAACGCGAGCGCAGCGTGTACGTGGCCGTCATGTGCGTAGCCACGGCGGTCGGTCTGGTGCTGATGTTCACACCGGCGAACAGGCTATTCCTTTTGGCGTGGCCTGTCGGCGGCATCGTGTGCGTTGCGATCAAGGCGTTCCGCTCCGCACGGAGCGGCGGTTAGCAAAGGCCGTCCCCGTAGGGGCGATCTCCTGATCGCCCGCTCGCGCTCCGTGTGAAAACGCGGCCGGCCGTTGTTTTTCCGGCTTCGCACGAAACGGGCGGTCAGGAGATCGCCCCTACGGGGACATTCGGCGTTTCGACTCAATCCAAAGCAATTCAAATCAATGCAAAAGCTAAAACGTATCGACTCGATACGACGGCGTTCCGTTGCCTATTTTAGGAGGATCCATGGGTTCCACGATAGTTGCGCACGAGGTTGAGAAGTCGTTCGGCACGGGGAGGGGGAGCAAGCGGCGCGCGGTCGACGTGCTGCGGGGCGTGAGCCTTGCCGTCGAGCCCGGCGAGATGGTGAGCATCGTAGGGCCGAGCGGCTCGGGCAAGTCGACGCTTTTGTACTGCCTGTCCGGGTTGGAGGCGGCGGACTCCGGCTCCATCGAGGTGATGGGTCGGCAGGTGGTCAAGGCGAGCCGCGATTCCCTGTTCAAGACGCGCCGCGACCACGTGGGCTTCATCTTCCAATCGTACAACCTCATCCCCTCGCTCTCAGCGGGGGAGAACGTGGCGCTGCCCGCGCGCCTGGCGGGCCGCCCGTTGACGAGGGCTCAGGTGGGCGAAGTGCTGGAGAGCGTCGGTTTGGGCGGGCGCGAGAAGAGCCGCCCTGCGGATATGTCGGGTGGCGAGCAGCAGCGCGTGGCCGTCGCCCGCGTGCTCGCGAGCAGTCCGGACATCGTGTTCGCCGACGAGCCCACCGGCGCGCTCGACTCCAAGAACGGACGCGAGGTGCTGGGCATGCTGCGCCGTATCGCCGACGATCCGCAGCGCTCGGTGGTCGTGGTGACGCACGATCTGGAGGCCGCGTCGCTGGCCGACCGCGTGCTGGTGCTCAAGGACGGTCGGGTGGTGCGGGAGATGGGGTGCTCGACGGCGGGCCAGTTACTCGAGGCGTTGGGGGAGGCGGCATGATCCGCCTGGTGTTCTCGGACCTGCGCGACCACGCCGCCACGTGGATCGGCGCGTTCGCCATCGCGGTGGTGTGCGGCTATATCGGCGGCTGGGTGGTGTCGCTGCAAGCCACGGCGGGTTTCCAAACGGATGCGCTGCAAAAGTTCTTGCAGAACGCGGCCTCTTCGGTGCTCATGTTCTCGCTGATCGCGGCGGTGGCGGTGCTCGTGTCGGCCGCCAACCTGACGGTTTCCGCGCAGCGGCGCTCCTATGCTTTGTGGCAGTTGGCGAACGTGGAGCCGCGTCTGGTGAGCGCGGTGGTGCTCGCACAGCTGGCCGTCGTGGCGGTGTTGGGCGCTATGGGCGGCACGCTGCTTGCGGCGGTCACGTTCGAGCCCCTGTTTCCTTTGGTGCTCGGCTCCCGCGAAGCGCTCGCCCAGGTGGCCCCCGTCGTCGACGCGACGCGTTTGCCCGCGGTTTGGGCCGTGGCGGCGGCGGTGTTTCTGCTCGGAGGGATGAAAGGCGCTCGCAGCGCGGGGAGGACTCCACCTTTGATCGTGCTGCGCGAGCCGGAGCCGAGGCGCGCGAGGGTGACGTGGCTGCGGACCCTGCTGTTCGCGGGGATGCTTGCCTGCACCTGCTGGGCGTCCCTGACCTTGACCGAATCGCCGGACGTCGCCATGAGCTGGTCGGTGTTCGTGCCCATTCTGGTGGTGGCGACGCTGGTCCCTCTCGCTCCCCTGATCTTTTCGGCGTTGCTGGACGCATGGACGCCGCTCGTGCCGCAGAGTCGATGGAACGCCTGGTACCTTGCGAGGCGCATCGCCCGCCACGGCCTTTCCTCCAGCACGTCGATCGAGACGCCCATCATGGTGGGTTTCGGATTGGTTGCGGGCCTTTTCTCGGCGATGGCGTGTTCGGTCGACTATTTGGAGCGCCAGGGCGTTGCCGACATCAGCACCCTCGGCTTGGCCGAATCCTTTGTCATGCTCGCCGGCCCGGTGCTCTTGTGCGTCTTCGGAGCGGCGGTGAGCGTGGCGATGTCGTCGAGGTCGCGCACGCGCGACGTCGCCCTTCTCGTCGCGGGCGGCGCGAAGCCTGCGACGCTCATGGCCGCGGCCGGGTGCGAGGCTCTCATTCACGCGGTCACGGCGACTATGGTGGGCGCGGCCGCGGTGGTCGCCTCGAACGCCGTCGTCGCCAACGCGTTCGGCGTGCCGCTGTTCGCCAACCTGGCGTTCGGCGAGGGCCTCGTCGTCTCGCTCGCGGGCTTCGCGCTGGTGCTGGCCGCCACGCTCGCGCCCACATGGGCCGCCCTCAACCGGGAGGCCGCGGCCGTCCTTTCGGCGGGGGAGTGATCTCTATGCGAGAAGAGACCCTCCCTTCGGGCCCCGCCGCGAGCCAGAGCCGCCCTGCCGCCCTTCCGAGCGTCCAAGACACCCGCCCGCGAAGCCCCCTCGCCTTTCCGAGTGCCCGCGCAGCGCGCTGCGGCCGCGCGGGCACGTGGGCGTTCTGGCGCAACCTCGCCCTGTGCTTCTGCGTGTTCAGCGTGGCGGGGCATTGGATGGAGATGGGTTACTGCACGCTCGTCCGCTTCGGCGTCCTTCCCGGCTCCTACGACCCCGCGTCGCAGGTCTGGGGTTTTTGGCTGGACCCCTTCTGCGTGTACGGTTTCGGCGTGGTGGCTTGCGCGCTGCTGCTCTTTCCCCTCAAGGTCCGCCTGCAGAAGCGCTTTCGCGGCAACGTCGCGCCTCTGGCTATCAGCTTCGCGGCCAACATGCTCGTGTGCGTGGGCATCGAGCTTGCCAACGGGCTTCTGTTCAACCAGCCGCTCGCCGACGGCTCGCTGCCTCTGTGGGACTACCGCGATCTGCCTTTCAACTTCCAAGGGCAGGTCTGCCTGCAGACCGCGCTTGCGTTCGGCCTCGTGTCCACGCTGATGACCTGGATCGTCTATCCGGGCCTCGAGTCGTTCCTCGGCGGCGTGCCGCGCCGCGCGCTGGACGCCGCCTTCGTCGCGGTCGCAACGGGGTTCTGCCTCCTGCTCGCCGCATAGCGCTCAAGGGGTTGCCGCGGCACGAAAATCACCGATTCTCTGCAAGTGTGGAGAAATAAGCTTCGAAAAACGAACGAGCATCGGGCGGCCTTCGGCGTTTTCCCTGTTCGCAAAAGAAACGAACGGGTTCGGACCTCTCTCGGAAGCGATCCAGCGCAAAGAATCGGTCATTATTGTGCCGAACGCCCCTTTCGCGCGGCGTGCTCGGCATCGCAGCCGACGCGGTTTGTTCGGGACGGCGGGCGACGCGCTTCGCTCGGGCAGCCGCGCGTCTGCCGCCGACCGCCCGCGTGTGGTTTTCTTCGCGTCCCGCCGCCGGGCTGACGAGGGCGCGGGGCGTTGCGCTAGAATGGAAGCCTACCCGTACGACCAGCAGTGCCCGGATAAGGAGTGCCCCCATGTTCGAACCGGTGAAGATAGCGCCGTCCATCCTGTCGGCCGATTTCATGAACCTCGGACGCGACATCGCCCTCATCGAGTCGGCGGGCGCCGGCTACGTGCATGTCGACGTCATGGACGGGCATTTCGTGCCGAACCTCACCATGGGCGTGCCTGTGGTGAAGCAGCTGAAGAAGGCCACGTCGCTGCCGCTCGACGTGCACCTCATGATCTCCAACCCGTTGGAACAGCTGCCGTGGTTCTTGGACGCCGGGGCGGATTCCGTCACCGTGCATGCCGAGGCGCTCGACGCCGACGGGCTCGCCCGCGCCGTGGCGTCCATCCGCGCGGCCGGCGCCAAGGCCGCCGTGAGCCTCAAGCCGCGCACGGCGGCCGGGGTGCTCGCCCCCGTCATCGCCGACGTGGACATGGTGCTGGTCATGAGCGTGGAACCCGGCTTCTCGGGGCAGGGCTACATCGAGGGCAGCGAGGACAAGGTGGCCCGCGTGGTCGCCCTGGCCCGTTCCGTGGGCGCGTCTCCGCTCGTTCAGGTGGACGGCGGCATCGGCGTGGCCACGGCTCCGCTCGTGGCCGCCGCCGGCGCCGACGTGCTCGTGTGCGGCAACGCCGTGTTCGCCGCCGAGGATCCCGCCCGCGCCGTCGCCGACGTCGCCGCGGCCGCGGACGAGGCCCGCCTGTCCGCGCTCGCCACGGCCGGCAAGGAGGCGTAGGCCATGCCCGCCTCCGTCAGCGAAGACTACGTCTACCTGGACTGGGCCGCAACGGCGCCGTTGTGCGACGAGGCGGCTCGGGCCATGGAGCCCTACCAGGTTCCCGGCCGCGCCAACCTGCGCGCAGGCGGCAACGCGAACTCGCTGCACGCGCCCGGCAGGGCCGCGTTCGCCGCGCTCGAGGAGGCGCGCCGCTCCGTCGCGCGCGATCTGGGCGCGTCGCGTCCCGACGAGATCGTGTTCACGTCGGGCGCCACCGAGGCCGACAACGAGGCCCTCTTCGGCATCGCGCACGCGGCTGCGGCGCTGCGCCGGCAGCACGGCGCGGGCGACTTCGTTCCGCATGTCGTGACCACGGCCGTGGAGCACGACGCCGTGCTCGCCCCGGCCAAGCGCTTGGAGGCGCAGGGCTTCCGCGTGACCCGCCTGGTGCCGAACCGTCAGGGCTTCGTCGAGGTGCGAGCGCTCGAGGAGGCCGTGGGCCCGGACACTGTGCTCGTGTCGGTGCAGGCCGCGAACAGCGAGGTGGGCAGCGTTCAGCCCGTCGCCGAGCTCGCGCGCGTCGCGCATGCGGCGGGCGCGCTCTTTCACACCGACGCCGTGCAGGCGCTCGGAAAGGCGCCGGTGAACGTGGGGGAGTGGGGCGTGGACGCCGCGTCGTTCTCGGCCCACAAGGTGGGCGGCCCCAAGGGCGTGGGCGCGCTGTACCTGAAGGCGCGCACCCCCTACGAGCCCTACCTGTTGGGCGGGGGCCAGGAGTCCGGGCGGCGCAGCGGCACGCAGAACGTGGCCGGAGCCGCAGGTTTCGCGGCCGCGTGCCGCGCGGCGTGCGAAATGCGGGAAGCCGAGGCGGCGCGCCAGCGCGCGCTGCGCGACAGGCTCTACGCGGGGCTGGCTGCGTTCGACGCCGTGGAGGCCACGGTTGACGTGGAGGCCGGAAGCGAGGACTTCCTGCCGAACATCGCGCACGTTTTGGTGAGCGGCCTGGAGAGCGAGACGCTCATCCTGCGCTTCGACATGCGGGGCTTCGGCGTGTCGGGAGGTTCGGCCTGCTCGTCGCATTCGCTCGAACCCAGCCATGTGCTGCACGCGCTGGGCATCGACGACGACCGCGCCCATGGCGCTCTGCGCATATCCATGGGGCGTTACACGACCGAGCGCGACGTCGACGCCTTCCTCGAGGCCGTCGCCGGCGTGCTGGATTGGAGCTAGCGGTATGGAATTGGTTACCACGCACACGCACACCTCGTTCTGCGGGCACGGCGAGGGCACGGTGGAAGAGCTCGTGACCGCCGCCGAAGAGGCCGGCGTCACGACCATCGCCGTGACCGAGCACTACCCGCTGTCGAAGGCGTTCGACCCGGTGGACTACCTGGCCATGCCGGCCGAGCGCGTGAGGGAGTACCTGGCCGTCCTCGACGAGGCGCGCGAGAGGCATCCCGGCATCGAGATAATCACGGGATGCGAGCTGGACTGGCTCGGCGCCGACGAGGACCGCTCCATCGCCGACGTCGACCTGGCGCCCTTTCAGCTCGTGCTCGGCTCGGTGCACTTCGTGGACGCGTGGCCCTTCGACGATCCCGGGCAGCGCGATCGCTGGGACGAGCCGGACGCGCCCGACGTCATTTGGAGGCGCTATTTCGAGCTGTGGTGCGACGCCGTTTCCTCGGACGCGCCCTTCCACGTGATGTCGCACCCCGATTTGGCGAAGAAGTTCGCTTACTACCCGACCTTCGACGTGCAGCCGCTCTACGAACGGGCCGCCGAGGCGTGCGCGGCCTCGGGGCGCATGGTGGAGGTGAACACCTCGGGGTCGTACTACGCATGCCGGGAGATGTTCCCTGCGCCGGCGCTGTTGCGGGAGTTCTGCCGCGCGGGCGTGCCGTGCACCGTGGGCACCGACGCCCACACGCCCGCCCACGTCGTCCGCGACGTGGAGGCGGCGTACCGGCTCATGTACGAATGCGGTTATCGAACGGTAACGGTTCCGACGGCCGACGGCGACCGTCGAGAGATTACCATCGAACCATAGGCGAAAAGCCCACCCGTTCGCAGGAAAGAGGTTGATCGACATGGCTGGAACGAAGAAAGAGAAAGTGAAGGGGGGCCTGGCGCAGCGCGCGTCGGGGCCGCTCTCCAAGCAGATATCCACCGTCACCGTGGGGGCGTTGGAGCGCGCGCTGCTCAAGGAGTTCCCGGCGGCGGACGCCGAGGCCTGGGACCGCACCGGCATGACCGTGGGCGACCCGGCGCGCCTCGTGGAGGGTGTCGCCGTGGCGCTCGACCCCACGGTGGAGGCCGTGGAGGAGGCCGCGTCGATGGGCGCGAACGTGCTCGTCACGCACCACCCCGCCTTCCTGGAGCCGCCGGAGGCGTTCTCGCCGGCCTCGTCGGTGGCGGCGAACCCCGGCGCGCTCGTGTGGGCGGCCGTGGCACGCGGCGTGGCGCTGCTGTCCTACCACACGGCGCTCGACGTGAGCGCGAGTGCTCAACGGGTGCTGCCGGGCATGCTCAACCTGCAGTTCAAAAGCGTGGTGGTTCCGCTGGCTTCCTCGAAGCGCAAAGGCTACGGACAGCTTTGCGCCGTGAAGGCCGGCGACGGGCCGCTCACGCTGGGGCAGCTGGCCGCGCGCTGCACGTCGGTGTTCGCGCGGCAGCCGCGCGTGTGGGGCGACTTCTCCCGCGAGCTCGACCGCGTGGTCACCACCACGGGCTCGGCGGGCGACGTGGCCCAGGCGGCCCTGCGCGATCAGGCGGACTGCCTGGTGTGCGGAGAGATAAAGTACCACGAAGCGCTGGCGCTGTCCCAAGCAGGGCTCGCCATCGTGGAGCTCGGCCACGACACGAGCGAGCTGCCGCTGGCGGCCGTGCTGGCCGCGGCCGTCGAGGGCGCGGGGGTGCCCGGCGAGATCGTCACCATGCTCGACCAGGGAGACAACTGGTCGTATCCGGAAACGACGCGCGTCTAGGCGCGCGTCGAGGGGAAGGCGCGAGAGCGCGCGAGAGACTAAGAGAAGGAAGCACATGCGAGCAACCACCGATGACCTGACCAACCTGCTGAGAATGCAGCAGACCGACCTCGAGCTCCTCAAAGCCAAGAAGAAGCTCGAGGAGCTGCCCCAGCGCGCGACCATCCTCGCGGCCCGTCAGAAGAAGCGCTCCATCGAGCAGAAGCGCGATCAGGTCGGCGAGCTGCGCGCCCAGGCCGAGGCCAAGGCGGCCAAGCTCGAGAACGAGGACGCCGACCTGGCCGAGAAGCAGCGTCGCGTGCAGGAGGCCATCGACGGCTCCCGCGGCGACTACCGCAACGTGGAGGCCCACACCAAGGAGCTCAACGGCTTCGCCAAGCGGCGCAACACGCTGGAGGAGGAGCTCACAAAGCTGGGCGAGGAGATGGCGAAGATCCAGGGCGTGCAGGACCAGGTGTCGCGCGCGCTGGCCGAGATCGAGAAGCAGGAGGCGACGGCCATCGCGTCGTTCCAGCAGGAGGGCGGCGCGCTGCAGGCCGACATCGGCCGCATGACCGCGAACCGCGACGCCCTGTCCGCCAAGCTGTCGGACGAGCTGCGCGACGCCTACGACCGCACGGCCGCGCGCACGGGCGGCGTGGCCGTGGGCCTTCTGACCGAAGGCCGCTGCGGCGTGTGCCGAAACGTCATAGACGGCGGCCGCCTCATCGAATTGAAGGCGAATGCGCCGCTGGCGACGTGTCCGCACTGCAAGCGGTTGCTGGTGGTAATGTAAATGAAAGGACCGATGTTGGAAGGCGGCATCATGGAAAGCGGGGACGAGGCCGACGAGTGCGCGGTGCGCAAGAACGCGCCCTACGAGGGCCCCGGCAAACTTTCGGGCAGCATGCACCTGCATGTGGGCGGCGGCCATTACGAGCTCACGGTGAAGGACCACTTCGATGCGGCCCACGCGCTGCCGGGCTACGACGGCCCGTGCCAGTACCTCCACGGGCACACGTGGGACGTGGAGATCACCATCGCGGGCCAGCACCTCGACGAGGTGGGCATGCTCTACGACTTCAAGGACATCAAGCGCGCCCTGCACGGCGTGCTCGAGAACTTCGATCACCGCTGCCTGAACGACGTGCCGCCCTTCGACGAGATAAACCCCACGGCCGAGCATCTGGCCCGCGTGGTGTTCTACGAGTTGGAGAAAACGTTCCCGGCGCACATCTCGTTGAAGGAAGTGGCCGTGTGGGAGAGCCCCATAGCGAAGGTGACGTACCGCCCGTAGGGCCCCTTTTCGTCATCCTGAGCGGAGCGCCGAAGGCGTGGAGTCGAAGGGTCTTCGACGACGAGCGCCTTCCGTTTGCCGAAGATCCTTCGATTCGGCTTCGCGGGAGGTCCCTGCGCCCGCCTCGCATGCTCGGAAGCTCGGCGGCCCAAGGGGGTGCCGAGCGCTTCGTTTGCTCGCGTGCAAAGACGGCCGTCGCGCCGTCTCTCCAACGCAAAAAAGCCCGCATCCGCGGGCTTTCGCTTGCAGGGAGGGAAACGAACCTGTTAGGCGCGCTCGACCTTGCCGGCCTTCATGCACTTCGTGCACACGTTGGCCTTGCGGACGTGGCCTTCCTTGTCCTTGATGGTGATCTTCTGCACGTTGGGACGAAACACGCGGTTCGTCACGCGGTGCGAGTGGCTGACGTTGCGCCCTGCGACCGGGTGCTTACCGCAAACTTCGCAAACTTTAGACATCGTTATCACTCCAGGTTCGTTTGTTTCCGCACGGCTGAAAAACCGTTGATGACAAAAAAGCCCTCATACTATAGCACATAAAACGAATGCCTTACAAGAATTTTTCGTGTAGTATGGACGGCGTTGCGAGCAGGTGCGACGCACAGCGTTTCGCCCATGCGGTATACTGCGTCCATAGTCAAGCGCATATCCGCGTGGACCCGTGCCCGCGCTTCGAAAGGAAAAAGCCATGAGCACTACGATTCCCGGCAACCTGCACGTTGCCAACGACGTTCTGGCCGATCTGGTCGGCAACGCGGCGCTCGAATGCTACGGCGTCGTCGGCATGGCCGCCCCGTCCGCAGCGGACGGCATCGCGAAGATACTGCCAGCCTCGCGCTTGCGACGCGGCGTCGTGGTCACCACGACCGATGCGGGCGTGCACGTGCAGCTGTACGTGGTTATCGAGTACGGCACGAACATCAACACCGTGTCCCAGAACCTGGTCGACCAGGTGACGTTCGCCTTGAAGGAATACGCCCGCGTGCCCATCGACGGCGTCGAGGTGCACGTGCAGGGCGTCAAGGTGCGCAAGTAGGCGCGCGAAGAGAAGCGTAAAGAGACGAGCCCCGCGCTCCGCGGGCGGCCCGATCGAGCGGCCGCGCGGCGCGGGGCTTACCGCCGAGAGAGAGACAGACCCACCATGCCAGAATCCTATACCGCGAACGACCTGCTCAACGCCATTGCCGCGGCGAGCAAGACGCTGAGCGAGCGCAAGGACGAGATCAACCGCCTGAACGTGTTCCCCGTGCCCGACGGCGACACGGGCACGAACATGTCGCTCACGCTGGAAACCGTCGTCGAGAACCTGGCGCAGCTGCCCATCGGCGCCGACGGCGCCGACATCCGCCGTGCCATCACCACCGGCGCCCTCATGGGCGCGCGCGGCAACTCGGGCGTCATCACGTCGCAGATCCTGCGCGGGCTCTGCGAGGGCAGCGTCGGCCACGAGGCCGTGGACGCGGAGAGCATCGACGCGGCGTTCTCGCACGCCGTGGACGTGGCGTTCCAAGCGGTGCGCAAGCCGGTGGAGGGCACCATCCTCACCGTGCTCAAGGACAGCGCCGCCGCCGCGAAGCGCGCCCGCAAGAAGAAGTTCTCCACCGACGAGGCGCTCGAGGCCGTGGTGTCCGAGGCCTACGCGTCGGTGCAGCGCACGCCCGACCTGCTGCCCGTGCTCAAGGACAACGGCGTGGTGGACGCGGGCGGTTACGGCCTGGCCATCTTCTTCGACGCGTTCGCCGCGGCGCTCACCGGCAAAGAGGGCCCTCTGGGCGACGAGCTGGCGTTCGCGCGCGGTGCGGCGCCGAGGGTGGAGATCGAGCAGATCAACGACTGGGAGGGCTCGGCCTTCCGTTACTGCACCGAGTTCTTGGTGAACTCCGACACGCTCGACGCCGAGGAGGGCCTGGATTTCCTCGGCACCATGGGCGACTGCGAGCTGCTCGTGGGGCAGAACCCCAACTTCAAGGTGCACGTGCACACGAACACGCCCGACAAGGTGCTGGCCTACATGCTGGAGCGCGGCCAGATAGCCGAGGTGCACATCCACAACATGCAGCTGCAGAGCGCGGCGCGCACCGACGCGCTGGCGGCCGAGGAGGCGCAGGAGCGCAAGCCGCTGGGCTTCGTGGCCGTGGCGGCGGGCGAGGGCAACGCGAAGATCCTCAAGAGCCTGGGCGTGGACGTGGTGGTGTCGGGCGGCCAGACCATGAACCCGTCCACGAAGGATCTGCTGGACGCCGCGAACGAGGTGAACGCGGACGCCGTCATCATCCTGCCCAACAACAAGAACATCATCATGGCGGCGCAGAGCGCGTGCGGGCTGTCCGAGAAGCCGTGCGCCGTCGTGCCCACCACGAGCGTGCCGCAGGCGTTCTCGGCCTTGTTCGGGTTCGACGAGGACGCGAGCCTCGACGAGAACGCGGAGGCCATGACCGAGGCGTACGCCGACGTGCGCACCGGCGAGGTGACGCGCGCCATCAAGGACGCGAAGGACGCGCACGACAACCCCATTCGCGAGGGCGACGTCATCGGCATCGCCGACGGGTCCATCGAGTCCGTGGGCTCTGACGTGGAAGACGTGGTTATGGACCTGCTCGAGCGCATGGACGCCGAGGACGCCGACACGCTCACGCTGTTGGCCGGCGAGGACCTGGACGACGCGGCCCTCGACGCCCTCGTGGCGCGCATCGAGGAGGCGTTCGACGAACTGGAGATCGACGCCCACCGCGGCGACCAGCCTCTGTACCCGGTGGTCATGTCGGTTGAGTAGCGACGCACCCGATAGACTGGCAGCCACGCTCGCGCTCGACGAATCCGTCGGGCGCGTCCGTTTGGTGAGCCCGGCGCGGGCCCGCGCGCTCGAGGCGCTGGGCGTGCGCACGGTGCGCGACCTGGTGACCCATTTCCCGCGGCGCTACATCGATCTATCGAGGCGCGAGACGGTGGCCTCGGCGGTCATCGGCGAGCAGTGCACCGTGGAGGGCACCGTGCACGAGATCAAGCTCAAGCGCCCCAAGCCGAAGCTGCCGCTCGTGGAGATCACGCTTGTGGACGGCACCGGCACGCTCATGGTGACGGCGTTCCGCCAGCCGTGGCTCATGGACCAGCTGAAGGCCGGCATGCGCGTGGCCGTGGCGGGCAAGCTGGAGTTCAACTACGGGTTCAAGCGCATGACGAACCCGTTCATCGAGGCGGTCGACGGGGAGGCCGGCCATGCGGCCGGCATGGTCATACCCGTGCATCCCGCCACCGAGAAGCTCTCGACGGCGTGGGTGCGCCGCCTCGTGGGCAACGGGCTTTCGCACGTGGCGGGCCTGTACGACCCGCTGCCGCTCGAGCTGCGCGCGAAGTACCGCCTCATGAGCCGCGGGACGGCGCTTTCCGCCATACACTTCCCTCGCAGCATGGACGAGGCGGCCGAGGCCCGCCGCCGTTTGGTGTACGAGGAGCTGCTGTTCCTTGAGCTCATGCTCATGGAAGAGGGGCGGGCGCGCGCGGAGGGCCGCGAGCCCGTGCGCCACGTGACGGACGGCCCCCACCTGGCCGCGTTCGCCGCCGCGCTGCCCTACGAGCTCACGGGCGAGCAGCGGGCGGCCCGCGACGACATCCTGGCGGCGATGGCCGCCCCCTCCACGGCGAACCACCTGCTTTTGGGCGACGTGGGAACGGGCAAGACCGTCGTCGCCGCGCACGCGCTGGCCGCCGCCGCCGACTCGGGCGGGCAGGCGCTGCTCATGGCCCCCACCGAGGTGCTCGCGCGCCAGCACGGCCAGAACCTGGGCTCCTTGTTCGACGCGGCGGGCGTCACGTGGGAGGTGCTCACGGGCTCCACGCCCGCGTCCGAGCGCGAGGCGGTGCTCGCGCGCGTGGCGGGCGGCACGGTGGACGTGCTCATCGGCACGCACGCGCTGCTCGAGGACGACGTGCGTCCGGCCCGCTGCACGCTCGCGGTCATCGACGAGCAGCAGCGCTTCGGCGTGGACCAGCGGGCGAAGCTGCTGGCGAAGGGCGACGCCCCCGACGCGCTCTACCTCACGGCCACGCCCATTCCGCGCTCGCTCGCGCTGGCGCTGTTCGGCAATCTGACGCTCTCCTACATCAAGCACCGCCCGCACGACACCTCGGCGCGCGCCACCAAGGTGCTGCCGAAGCAGGATCGCGGCCGCGCCTACGACGCCGCCCTCACGGCGCTCGCACGCGGCGAGCAGGTGTACGTGGTGTGCCCTCTCGTGGGTGCGAGCGCGGAGGACCGCGACGCGAAGGCGGGCAAGCGCGCGGCCCGCGAGGGCGACGAGGACGAGTACGCCTACGCCGCCATCAGCATCGAGGACGACGCCGACCTGGACGGCGACAACGTGGCCGCCGCCGAGCGCGAGGCCGCCTTCCTGCAGCAGAAGACGTTCGTGGACTATCAGGTCGAACTGCTGCACGGCCGTTTGCCCTCCGCCGAGAAGCAGGAGGTCATGCAGCGCTTCCGCACAGGCGAGACGCAGGTGCTCGTGGCCACCACGGTCATCGAGGTGGGCGTGGACGTGCCGAACGCCACGGTCATGATCGTGGAGGACGCCGACCGCTTCGGCCTCTCGCAGCTCCACCAGCTGCGCGGCCGCGTGGGACGCGGCGAGAAGCCGGGCGAGGTGTATCTGGTGAGCGCGTCGAAGACCGACGCCGCGCTGCGCCGCCTGGCCGCCATGGAGACCACCGACGACGGCTACGAGCTGGCGGCCTACGACCTGTCGCTGCGCCGCGAAGGCGACATCCTGGGCAACCGCCAGCACGGCGCCTCGGCGCTCAAGCTGGTGAACGTGGCGCGCGACGGCAAGGTCATCGAGGCGGCTCACGCCGACGCGCGAGCGCTTCTCGAGGAGGACCCGCGGCTCGAGGCGCCCGCGCACCGCGCGCTCGCACGGGAGGCGCGGCTCGCGTTCAAGCGGGCCGGAGAGGTGCAGGGAGGCTGACATGCGCATCATCGCAGGGGAGTTCAAAGGGCGCACCGTCAAGGCGCCGAAAGGGGAGGGCACGCGCCCCACGACCGACCGTGTGCGGGAGTCGCTCATGAGCGCCGTGAACAGCGCGCGCGGCGGCTTCGACGGCGCCGTGGTGCTCGACGCGTTCGCCGGATCGGGCGCGCTCGGGTTGGAGGCGCTTTCTCGCGGGGCCGCGAGCGCATGCTTCTACGAGCGTGACGGCGCGGCGGCGCGCGTGGCGGACGGCAACGCGAAGGCGCTCGGACTGGACGGGCGGCGCGCCCGCGTCCAGCGCGCCGACGTGCTCAAAGACCCGCCCGTCCATGCGAGGCCGCCTTTCGACCTCGTGTTTTTGGACCCGCCCTACGCGCTTGCGGCCGCCGAGGTGCTGGGCATGGTCGCGCGGCTCGCCGACGCCGGCGCGCTGGCGCAGGACGCGCTCGCGGTGTACGAGCACGGTTCCGCCGCGTGCGCGGCTGCGGACGAAGCGGCCGCCGCCTGCGGGCTCGCGCTTGCCTCGCGCAAGAAGTACGGCGATACTGTGGTTGACCTACTCAGACCGAAGGAGCTTTGACCCGTTATGAAACGTGCACTCACGCCCGGAACGTTCGACCCCATCACCAGCGGGCACCTCGACGTCATCACGCGCGCCGCGCAGCTGGTGGACGAGGTTGTGGTGGCCGTGGCCGCCTCGCCCAAGAAGAACCCGCTGTTCACGCTCGAGGAGCGCGCACAGCTCGTGCGCCAGGCCACGAGCCATCTTCCCAACGTGCGCGTGGAGCCCTTCGACGAGCTGCTCGTGGACTTCGCCGCCCGCATGGACGCCACCGTCGTGATAAAGGGCCTGCGCGCCATCACCGACTTCGAGTACGAGTTCCAGATGACGGCTCTCAATTATCAGTTGAACCAGGAGCTCGAGACGCTGTTCATCATGTCGCCCCCGCAGTACATGTACCTGTCGTCGTCCATCGTGCGCGAGATAGCGAGCCTGCGCGGCGACGTGAACGGCTTCGTGCCTGATTGCGTCAAGAACGCGCTTGAGGCGAAATTCGCCCGATAAGGCCGCCGGTTTCCCCGTTTTAGGTTTCGAAGCGGCAACGAAAAGGCATCGGAGGGCTTCCGACCGGGTAAAATGTGCACGCTTTGTGCATTGACGTTGGGTAATCCGATCAAACCTGTTAGAATACTTTGACGCATGCGCGCAGGAAGACGATCGCGAAGCGCCAACGCACTTGAAACGCAGCACGCTTGGGTGGAAGGACAATCATGGACGAAACAGGAGTCTTGGGGCTGCTTGAGGAGCTCTCGATACTTCTCGAGGACTCGAAGCCGGTCTTCGGCAAGAGCAATTTGCGCCAAGTCGACATAGCCGCGGCGTTCGAGATCATGGACGAGATCCGCGACACGTTCCCGAGCGAGTTCGCGCAGGCGCGCCAGATCGTGCGCGAGCGCCAGAGCCTTCTCGACGATGCCGAGGCCGAGGCCAACCGCATGATCGAAGACGCGCGCAGCCAGGCCATGACCATCGCCAGCGAGCAGGAGATCGTCCGCATCTCCCAGCAGCAGGCCGACCAGATCCTCGCCGACGCCCGCGAGCTGGAGCGCCAGACGCGCGCCGGGGCGGAGGACTACGCCGACGAGGTGTTCGGCCACGTGGAGACGAGCCTCGACACGCTGCTGAACAACGTGCGCCGCTGCCGTGACCGCCTCAACGCAAACTCCCTCGCCGCAGGTCGCTAATGGAAGCGACGCGCATCCATATACCTTCCGAGCTCTTCGCGCCTGCGGAGAGCTCTCATTTTGAGGGAACGCTCGCCGTGCCCGTCATGAAGGCCGGCCCCGACCTGTACGACTTCGAGGGTCCGCTGGACTGGCAGGTGGACGTCACGAACACGGGAGACGCCCTGCTGGTGACCGGCACCGTGGAGGGGGAGGCGAAGACGTCCTGCGCGCGCTGCGTCGACGAGTTCTCGTTTTCCGTGACGGGCGAGATCGAAGGCTACTTCCTGATCGACTCCGAGAAGGAAGCGCCCGACGACATGGACGACGACGAGTTCGACGTGCTGCCCGAGGACGACGTCATCGACTTGGAACCGCTCATCCGCGCGGCGCTGCTGCTGGAGTTCCCGCTCGTGCCGCTGTGCGACGACGACTGCCTGGGCCTGTGCCCCACCTGCGGCGCGAACCTCAACGAGGGTCCCTGCGGTTGCGAGCCCGCCGTCGAACCCGACGACGACGTCCCTCCAAGCCCCTTTGCCGTGCTGAAGGACTTCCCGTTCGACCAGAACTGAGCGACGAAGTCGAGCGTTTTCGCGCAGAGCATCGATCCCGAGCCCGCCCTTCACGGCGGGCTTTTGCGTTCCGCCGCCGTGTTTCGAAAAGCTCCAAAACTCGAAGCGACTCGGAAATGCAAAGCGGCTCGAAATCGAATATCTAAGCATCCGTCCGTACGCGCGAAATCCGGACGATTCGTTTTTTCGGAATGAAAAAACGAATCGTCCGGGTCTTCGTCATCGCGAACCGTCTCTTTTCCGCTGTGAAGTATTCCACATCGTTTCCCTCGTCACCGCCTGTTCATATTACGAACAAATGTTTCACGTGAAACACTCTGCTTTACCAAGGCCGGCGTTTTCCGACGCCGTTCTCAGTCCCTTTAGTTCCCTTTAGCGTCTTTATGTACTTTTAGGTACTTTCTGGCATCCACTCGAAGCGAGCCGCTTTTCAAGCCGCAAACCGCTTTTCCAAGAATCGGCGAGGCGCTTTCCGAATCGTTCCGCTCTCTTTAGCGAAGCGCGCCGCTTTCTTTGATTAATCGCGCGACGAAACCGCTGCTTTCCGTTGACTTCGCTTTTTTGATTGCTTACAATGCTAGTTAGTTACTCAACTAACAAAGTAAGTAACAAAGCGAGACGAGAGGAGGGGCGTGGCCGCATGAACATCGATCCGACCAAAGACGTGCCCCTGTTCATCCAGATAGCCGAGCAGATAGAAGAGGATATCTTCACGGGCGTCTACGCCGAGGGGGACCGCATCCCTTCGACCAACGAGCTGTCCGCGCTGCTCGGCATCAACCCGCACACCGTGCTGAAGGGCATGAACATCCTCGTGGACGAGGGCATCATCTACAAGAGAAGGGGGATGGGCATGTACGTTCAGACGGGGGCCGCCGAGAAAGTGCGCGCGAAGCGGCAAAGCGCCTTCGACGAGCGCTTCGTGGTGGCGCTCGTGGCCGAAGCGAAGAAGCTCGGCCTGACGAAGCAGCAGGTCATCGACCTTATAGAGAAAGGATACGACCATGCGTGAGCTGCGAGCCGAGCATCTGACGAAGCGCTTCGGCAAAACGACGGCGCTCGACGACGTGACGCTGTCCTTCGAGCACGGCAAGATCCACGCGCTGCTCGGCCGCAACGGCGCGGGCAAGACCACGCTTCTGGGCATCGCGTCGAACCGCCTGATCCCCACGAGCGGGCAGGTTCTGGTGGACGGCGAGCCCGTCACGGACAATCCCCGCGCGCTGGCGAAGGTGTTCTGTACCGGCGACGTGCGGATGATCCCCCTGTCCATGTACGTGGACGACCTCATCGGGCACATGGGCCGCTTCCACGAGGGGTTCGACGCGAAGCGCGCGCTGCGGCTCGCCAAAGCGTTCGAGTTGGACGTCAAGGCGAAGACGGGCGCGCTCTCCACCGGCTACCGCTCCATCTGCCAGCTGGTGTTGGCGCTCGCGCTCGACGTGGACTACCTGCTGCTCGACGAGCCGGTGCTGGGTCTGGACGCCGCCCACCGCGAGCTGTTCTACCGGCTTCTGATGGAGGACTACCTCGAGCGCGGGCGCACGGTGGTCGTGGCCACGCACCTCATCGAGGAGGTGGCCGCCATCGTGGAGCGCGTGGCCATCATCGACGAGGGTCGGCTGCTCATGGCCGCCTCGGCCGACGAGCTGCGCGCGAGCGGCTACAGCGTGTCGGGGCGCGCGGAGGACGTGCGGGCGTACTGCGAGGGGCTCGAGGTGCTCGGCATCGACGAGCTGGGCAGCCTGGCGATGGCGTACGTGCAGGGCGAGCCCGTGCGCGAGCGCTTGACCGATCGGCTGGACGTGGCGCCCATGAGCCTGCAGAAGCTGTTCGTGGAACTGACCGGGAAAGGGGAGTGATCTCATGAAGCTCAAAGCGGCCATCCGCTACCAAGCGGTCGAGCTCGTGCAGGGCGCGGCGGCGTTCTGCCTGATCGTCGGTGCCATCATCGTAGTCTTCAATCTGCTCAGCTTTTCACGAGTCGCGCAGATGACGTTGCCGAGCTTGGGCTTTCTGCCCTACGTCCTCATGCCGCTGCTCGCGCTGGCCACGTTCTCGGACGGCGTGCGGTTCCTGATGCGGATGGGGCTCACGCGCTCCCAGACGATCGTGAGCTCGGTTGTGTCGCTGGGGGCGGTCTGCCTGTTCTTGGCCGCGGTCGAGGCGGTGTGCGCCGCGTTCGTGCCGTTCTGGCCGCTCGGGCAGTCCCTGTTCCTGATGACGTACGGGCCCCAGAACGGCCCGCTGCTCGACTTCCTGTTCACGTTCCTGGGCTGCGCCGCGACTGCGGCGTTGGGCCTCGCGTTCGCGGCCCTGCAGATGCGCTTCGGCACGCGACGCGTCGTGATCGTGACTGTCGCGCTCCTTTTCGCGGTGGGCCAGCTTGGCCCCTGGGCGATCGCCGACGGATGGACCTGGTTGTTCGCCCTGGCCCCGGGGACGAGTCTAGCGAACCCCTTTATGTTGTTCGCCGCGGTGGCCGCGCTCGGCCTGCTCGCGGCCTGGGCGGCTTCCCGCCGCTACGAGGTGCGCTGAGGGCGGGGAAAGCCCCGTCCCGCGCATCGACGCCTCCGCGCCCGCCGTTTCCGGCGGGCGCTTTCGCATCCCGTCCGGTTTCGGCAACAGAGCAAGAAAAGTAGAGACGCGCCGCCCGCCGTTCTGGTTCAATGGAGCATCCGGGTCGAAACGGAAGGAGGAGCATGGAGTCGACGAACCTGCGCGCGGTGGAGCGGGCCATAGCACACATCGAAGCGCATCTGGGCGGGAAGCTCGATCTGGACGAGGTCGCGCGCGCCGCCGGATACTCGAAATTCCACCTGCATCGCCTGTTCGGCGAGGTGACGGGCATGACCGTCCACGCCTACGTTTCGCGTAGGCGCCTGACGGAGGCCGCCTTCGCGCTCGCGCGATCGGAGCGCCCGATCGTGGACATCGCCCGCGAGGCCGGCTACGACAACCAGCAGACGTTCTCCGCGGCGTTCACGGCGCTCTACAAGGTTCCTCCCGCGCGGTACCGAGCGCGCGGCTCGTTTTACCCGCTCCAACTCCCGTTCAGCTTGCGCTCCTCGGCGCTGCGGGCGGGGAAGGGCGCGGACGTCTGGACGGTCGAGCGCGCGGCGCTCTCCGACGTCGCGGCGTGGATGGAGCTCCTGCGGTTCGCCGTGGACAATTTCCCGTGCTTGGACGAGGACGAGCACGAAGCGTGGCTGCGTCGCGCCATAGATCGCGGCTGCGCGCTCGTCGCGCGCGAACCGGGTTCGGCGTCCCTCGCGGGAGCGGCGGCCTTCACGAGGGAACGCGGCAGCATCGACTTTCTGGCGGTGCATCCGCAGCATCGCCGCGCTTCGGGCGTGGCGTGCACGCTTGTCGAAGCCGTCCGGGACGAAGTGCCGGGGCGCGATCTGACCATAGCGACGTACCGGGCGGGCGACCGCGCCGACACGGGCCATCGCCGCCGTCTCGAGGAGATCGGCTTCGAGGCGGCCGATATGGCGGAGGAGTTCGGCTACCCCGTCCAGCGGTTCGTGCTTCGCGCCGCCGCGCGTCGGGAAGAAGAACGCGAAGGGGGCGACGTTCGGTGAGCGGAGGATTCGAGAACGGGAGCATTGCAGACGAGGAGCGGGCGCGCCTCGCCGAGACGCTGGAGCTGCTTCGCGCCGCCCTCGAGGGCGCCGAGGGGCTGCACGAGCGGATCGAGGGAGGATACCGCGAGGCCAAGCGCTATCTGGCCGAGTACCGGGGCGAGATCGACCCGAGCGAGAGCTTCCAAAACGAGCTTGCGCTGAACGAGGAGGATCGCCGCGCGGCGCGGTCGCACGACGCCGCCGCGCGCCTGCGCAAGCTGCTCGACTCGCCCTACTTCGCGCGCGTCGATTTCGCGGCCGGCGAAGGGGCCGCCCCCATGGCGAACTACGTGGGGAGGTTCTCGTTCAGCTTCGGCGGGCGGGCGGTCGTGTCGGACTGGCGGTCGCCCGTGGCGGGCCTGTTCTACGACTTCGAGCCCGGACCCGCGCATTTCGACGCGCCGTCGGGGCGCATCGAGGGCACGCTCGCGCTCAAGCGGCAGATAACGGTGGAGGAAGGCCGGCTCGTCCACGCGGTGGACAGCGGCTCCAGCGTGCGCGACGACGTGCTGCAGTACGAGCTTTCCCGTACGTCGAACGGCGAGATGCGATCCATCGTCGCCTCCATCCAAAAGGAGCAGAACGCGCTCATCCGTGACGAGGACCCCGGCACCCTGGTCATCCAAGGGGTGGCGGGATCGGGCAAAACATCCATCGCGCTGCATCGGGTGGCCTACCTGCTCTACCGCCAGCGCGGGCGCCTGACGTCGAAGTCGGTGGCCATCCTCTCGCCGAACCGGGTATTCTCCGACTACGTGTCACGCGTGCTGCCGGAGCTAGGGGAGGAGCCCATCGTCAACCTGAGCCTGCGCGAGGCGGTTGAAAAGGAGCTGGGAGGCGCGGTGGCCGTGGAGGCGTCCCGGCCGGCCGTGGACGACGGCGACGAGGACCACCGCCGCCGCGCGCGGCGCAAGGGCGAGGTCGCGTTCGCCCGGGAGCTCGAGGCCTTCCTCTCCCGTGCGGCCGACGACCTGTTCGAAGGGGCCGACATCGCCTTCGGCCGCCGGGTCGTGGAGGGTGTTTGGCTGGAAGAGCGTTACCGCCGCTACGGCGGCCTGCCCGTATTCGAGCGGATCGCCCTCGTGGCCGGCGACGTGGCACGGGACCTCGACGCCCGCGCGGTGGGGCGCGACCGGCTCGCCCTGCCCACGAAAGGCGATGTGCGCCGCAAGCTGGCGGGCATGCTCCGAGCGAAGGACGAGCTCGCGCTCTACCGCCTGTTCCTGCGCGAGCGCGGCGAGGCGGACCTGCTCAAGCCGTCGGCCGGACGGAGGGTGGAATGGGAGGACGCCTGCCCCCTCGTGCTGTGCCGCGCCGCCTTCCGGGGCTTGGGGGCCTTCGCGGACGTCAGGCACCTCGTGGTGGACGAGATGCAGGATTTGACCCCCGTGCAGCACCGCGCCGTGGCCCGGATGTTCCCCTGCGAGAAGACCGTGCTGGGCGACTTCCACCAGTCGGTCGACGACGGAAACCGCGCGGAGCTTGCGGACGTGGCGGCCGTCTACGGAGGAGCCCGCGTGGCGAAGCTCGTGCGCAGCTACCGGTCGACCTGCGAGATCATGGCGCTGGCACGGCGGGTGAAGCCCGTCTCCGGCTTGGAGGCGGTGGAGCGCCACGGCGAGGAGCCGCGCATCGTGGGGTGCGCGAACACGGCCGAGGTGCTCGCGCGCATAGAGGAGGCGCTGGCGGCGTTCGAGGCGGGCGGCCGCAAGACGCTCGGCATCGTGTGCAAGACCGACGACCTGGCGCGCCGCTACCACGAGCTTCTGCGCGATCGATGGGACGTGCAGCTGCTCGCGCCCGAGAGCGGCGGGTACCTCGGCGGCGCGTCCATCGCCTCGGTGACCATGGCGAAGGGGCTCGAGTTCGACGAGGTGGTGGTGCTCGACGCCGACCGGCGCCTGTACGCAAGCGACTTCGACCGCAACCTGCTCTACGTGGCCGTCACCCGCGCGCTGCACAAACTCACCGTCCTCCACCGGGGCGACCCGCCCGCTTGCCTGACGGCGTGATGCCTCGTCGACCCTCCCGTCGCACGTCGAGAGGAGGGCCCGCCGCTTGGACGCCACGCGGTGTCAGGCGTTCAAGGAAGCGGTGGCGGCGCGGTTACGTCCGCCTCGCCTCGCGGCGCGCCTCCGCCCGGGTCCCTATCATGGAGCGGATGGACCAGGGCGGACGAAGGCGAGGCGGGCATGGTGGAGCGCGGATCAGCGGGCGGCGTCAACCTGCCGCAGGTCGCGCGCCACGCCCTGTTCGCGCTCGCGGTCGGTGTCGTGGGCGCCGCGGCCTCCATCGCGCTCTCGCTCTCCGTGGATGTGGCCGCACGGCTTCAGGCGCGCTTCCCGTGGCTCCTTCTGCTGCTGCCCGTCCTCGGCGCGGCCTCCGTGCTGCTGTACCGGGCGCTCAAGCTGCCCGCCCACCTGGCCACCGACACGATGGTCGACCACCTGCGTCGAAACGACCGCGTGCCGCCCGCGCTCGCGCCGAGCATCCTCGTGGGCACGTTCCTCACGGTGCTCGGCGGCGGCTCGGTGGGCAAGGAGGCGGCGGCCCTGCAGATGGGCGCGTCGCTCGGCGCGCTCGTGGGGCGCCCGTTCAAGCTGGCCCCCGTCCGCGAGGGCCAGCCGGCCGTTCCGCGTGGCTACGCGGCGGCCGCCGGCATGGCGGCGTGTTTCGGCGCGCTCTTCTTCGCGCCCCTCGGCGCGACGGCGTTCGTACTCGAGCTCGCGCGCTTCGACCGCGCCGTGGCGCGCCATGTGCCCACGCTGCTGCTCGCGGCGCTCACGGCGTTTTGCATCGCGCGCCTCACGGGTATCGGCGACGTGATACCGCGCGTCCACGTGCCCGGCTTCTCCTGGCCGCTCGCAGCGCAGTGCGTGCTCGTGGGGCTGGCATGCGGGGCGGCGGGCACCGTGTTTGGGGCTGCGTTGCGGGGCGCGCGCCGCATCGTGCGCCGGCGGGTGGGGCGGCCCCTGCTGGCCGCGGCCGCGGGCGGGCTCCTGTTCGCGGGCGTCGTGCTCGCGTTCGGCTGGCAGGGCTTCGAGGGCACGGGCATGCCGCTTCTGCGCGGGGCGCTCGCGGGACATGCGGGCGGCGCGGACTTCGCCGTGAAGGCGGGCCTCACCGTGCTCGCGCTCGGATTCGGGCTCAAGGGCGGCGAGATCATGCCCATGTTCACGGTGGGCGCGCTTCTGGGCTGCGCGCTCGGCGGGCTCACGGGCGCCTCGGCGCCGTTCTCGGCCGCGCTCGGGCTGGCCGCGTTCTTCGCGGCGGCGAGCCGCTGCCCGCTCGCGGCGCTCTTCATGGGCGCGGAGATATTCGGCTTGGCGGCCGCGCCGTACCTGGCGCTTGCGGTGACCGTCGCCTTCGCGGGCAGCCGCGACGTGGGCGTCTTCGGCCGGGGCGCGGCGAGCGAGCTTGCGCGCCTGCGCGCCGAGCATGGCGCGTCCGCCAAGGATGAGGCGCGCGGAAAGGGAAGGTAGGCGCTACAATGGTGGGCATGGAAACGAAACGAACCTCATCAACCCAAACCCGGGCCGCATCGGCCCCCTCGGCGGACGAGCCCCAAGTCTCGGCGCGCGACGTGTTCGCGCGTTTCGTCACCTATTACAAGCCCTACAAGTTCCTGTTCTTCTTCGACCTCGTGTGCGCCTCGGTGCTCGCGGCGGTCGACCTGGCCTTCCCGCAGTTCCTGAGCTTCTTCACCAAGGAGTTCTTCCTGGAGGCGCCCGAGGTCATCCTGTCGACGCTCGGGTGGATAACGCTCGGGTTCGCGGCGCTGTACGCCCTGCGCACGGCCTGCCAGTACTTCATCACGGCGTGGGGGCACATCATGGGCGCGCGCATGGAGGCCGACATGCGCATGGACCTGTTCAAGCAGTACCAGCGCCTGAGCTTCTCCTATTACGACCGCAACAACACCGGCGAGATGATGAGCAAGCTCTTAACCGACCTGTTCGACATCTCGGAGCTGGCGCACCACGGGCCGGAGAACCTGTTCATCTGCATCCTCAAGATCGTGGGCTCCTTCGTGCTGCTGTTCATGATCAACGTGCCGCTCACGGCCATCATGCTGGCGGCCACGGCGGTCATGGCGGCCTACGCGTTCTGGCGCAACTACAAGAAGCGCGTCATCTTCACGGAGAACCGCAAGAAGATGGCCGACATCAACGCGCGCCTGCAGGATTCGCTCGGCGGCATCCGCGTGGTGAAGTCGTTCGGCAACGAGGGCGTGGAGATAGGGAAGTTCGGCCGCACGAACGAGCGCTTCGTGGACACGAAGGAGAGCTCGTATCGGTTCATGGGCGCGTTCCATGCGGTGAACTCGGTGTTCACGGGGGTGCTGTACACGGTCACCATCGTGGGCGGCGGCTACTTCGTGGCCACGGGCGGCCTGGCCGTCACCGAGCTGGCCATCTACGCCCTGTACATCGGCATCTTCCTGTCGCCCATCGAGCAGCTCATCAACTTCACCGAGCAGTTCCAGAAGGGCTACGCCGGCTTCCGCCGCTTCATGGAGGTGCTGGCCGTGCGCCCCGACGTGCGCAACCGGCCCGGCGCCCTGCCGCTGGCCGCGGCCGAGGTCGAGCGCGGGCAGGCGGGCGGCCGCGTGCGCGGGGAGGTGCGCTACCGCGACGTGCGCTTCAGCTACGACGGGGAGCACGAGGTGCTGCGCGGGCTGGACCTGGCCATCCCGGCGGGAGCGACCGTGGCGCTCGTGGGGCCGTCGGGCGGCGGCAAGACCACCACCTGCTCGCTGCTGCCGCGCTTCTACGACCCGAGCGCCGGCGCGGTGGAGGTCGACGGCATCGACGTGCGCGACGTGACGGTGGAAACGCTGCGCGAGGCCATCGGCATCGTGCAGCAGGACGTGTACCTGTTCGGCGGCACCGTGCGCGAGAACATCGCCTACGGCAAGCCCGACGCCACGGACGCCGAGATCGTGGAGGCGGCGCGCGCCGCGAACATCCACGAGTTCGCCCTGAGCCTGCCGGACGGCTACGACACGTTCGTGGGCGAGCGCGGCGCGCGGCTGTCGGGCGGGCAGAAGCAGCGCATCGCCATCGCGCGCGTGTTCTTGCGCAACCCGCGCATCCTTATTCTGGACGAGGCCACGAGCGCGCTGGACAACGAGAGCGAGCGGGCCATCCAGGCGTCGCTGGAGCGGCTCTCCGAAGGCCGCACCACGCTCGTCATCGCGCACCGCCTGTCCACCATCCGCAGCGCCGACCTCATCGCGGTGGTGGAGGACGGGGCCGTGGTTGAGCAGGGCACCCACGACGAGCTGCTGGAGCTGGGCGGCACGTACGCGCGCTACTACGAGATGCAGTTCGGCCCGGCCGAGGGGTGACGGGTCGCCCGCTGCGCCTGCGGCATCGGTTCGGTTTAGCGATTCCGCCGTCCGAGGCGCGCTTGCGGCCTTCTTCCGAACACGTCCTGCGCCTCTAGGCTCGGCTTGCCTTGCACCAACCTGCGGGACGCAAGCCCGGGGACGGGTCAAACGCACTGTTTCTGCCGCAATGTTGCGTTCTGGCGGCTCCTTTCGGGTTTGGTAGCGCTCGATGCGGCGGTGTGCGCGTGTTTCTCCAGGTCGTGCACAGGTGGAAATAACGGGTGCGAGACTGGATGCAACATTGCGGTGAAAACCGTGCGTTTCGAGCAGCCGTGGAGGAAGACTCGACGTGTTCGAAAATCAGCAAGGGGGCGTCCCCGCTCAAGCGACGCTTCGGAAGGCCGCGATTCCATTCTCGGTGCCGCTCGCCCGTGCGGCCGCACGGGCGGCGCGCCGTTATCGCGCTGACCGTCGAACGCGTGGGAATCCGGGTTCGATCTGTGCGATACTGGTGCGCGACGCCAAACACGCGCGCCGCGCGCTATCGAACGGAGGGACGCCATGGGGCATCCGCTACGCAAAGTCTGCATCCTCGTCGCTTTGGGAACGCTCGCCTGCGTGCTCGGGCTCGCGGGGTGCTCCGTGCCGGGGGACGAGCTCGACGGCGCGACCCGCGTGACGCAGACGGGCTATCCCGCGAAGCCCGACCCGGACGACTTCGAGGCGCAGGAGAAGCTGCGCGAGGACAACCCGGTGAACGACGCCTTCCTCGACGGGCTCGCCGGGTTCTCCTACCGCAGCGCCGCGGCGGTGCTGGCTGGCGACGGCGGCTCGGCGGGCCGCGGCGAGGCCAACGAGAACTACTCGCCCATCAGCTTGTACTACGCGCTCGCCATGACGCGCCTCGGCGCGGCGGGCGACACGGCCGACGAGATCGGCGCCGTGCTCGGCGGGGACGACGCGACGACGACGGCCGAGCAGTGCGGGCATCTCCAAAACCTGCTCATGGCGGGCAACAACGCGGACGTCAGGCTTGCGAACTCGGTGTGGCTGCGCGAGGGCACGGAGTACCGGCAGGGCTTCATCGACGCGGTCGCCGGGAACTTCAGCGCCTCGCTCTACACGGCGCGGTTCGGTTCGGCCGGCGCGAACGAGGCCATGGGCAACTGGATCGCCGAAGCCACCGAAGGCACCATCGCGCCGCAGGTCGAAACCCAGGAGGACATGCTGCTCTCCATCTTGAGCGCCCTCTACTTCAAAAGCGAATGGGCCTCGCCCTTCGAAACCGGCGCCACCGAGACGGGCGCGTTCCACGCCGCGGACGGCGACGTGGACGCCTCCTTCATGGAGCAGCGCCTCGACAAGCCGAGGGAGTACCGCTCCACGGACGCCTACACGCGCGCGAGCCTCGGGTTCGCCGACGGCAGCGAGATGACGTTCGTGCTGCCGGCCGAGGGCGTGGACGCGCGCGCCCTGCTCGCCGACGCGGAGGCGCTCGAGGAGGCGTTCACTGCCGAGGACACGGACGAAGCCTATATCACCTACCGTGTGCCCAAGTTCTCGTTCGACCGCTCGTACGGCCTGATCGAGGCGTTGCAGCGCATGGGCATGTCCGCGGCGTTCGACGATCGCGCCGACTTCTCGAGCCTCTCCGACGCGGACGCCTACGTGTCGAGCGTGCTGCAGGAGAGCCACATCGGCCTGGACGAGTACGGCGTGGAGGCGGCCGCGTACACGAAGGTGGACATCATGGAGATGTCGGCGCTGCCCGATCCCTCGGTCGTGGGGGAGTTCGAGTTCGTCCTCGACCGGCCGTTTTTGTACGAGATACGCTCTCCGCAAGGGGCGGTGCTGTTCGTGGGGCTGTGCGGGAACCCTTCCGCGTCGTAGCGCGGGCGTTCGATGCGGGGTGGGCGCCGCGGTGCGAAGCGTGCGCGGCGTTCTGCGAAAAGCGTCCGAAAAGCGCAGATAGGGGCTTGCGAAGGACGTCGATCTTTGGTACTATACCGTTTCGCATGTTTACTAAGCGAGGACGGGCGACATGGATTCGCTCGGCTTACAGAAGGAGCATAGATCATGGCAGTACCTAAGCGCAAGATGGGCCGCATCCGCACCCATAACCGTCGCAGCAGCAACGACAAAATCGCCGCGCCCGCCCGTTCCGTGTGCCCGCAGTGCGGCGAGGTCAAGCTTCCGCATCGCGTGTGCCCGAACTGCGGTTTCTACAAGAACCGCGAAGTCATCGAGACGGACTAGCTTTTCCACCTGCGCTGGGTGCACCTGTCGCAGCAAACGAGCCTCCCGACACGTCAGCGCGATCGCTGACGTGTCGGGAGGCTTTTTCCGGTTTACGGGGAAGGATGAAGAACATGGCCGATAAAGTCACCATTGCGGTAGACGCCATGGGGGGCGACGACGCTCCGGGCGTCGTGCTGGACGGCGTGGCCCAGGCGCTCGCGGCCGACGGCGGCCTGAACGTCGTGCTGTGCGGGCCGGCCGACGTGGTGGAGCCGTTCGCGGCGGCTCACGAGCGCTGCGAGGCGCGCGCGACCACCGAGGTCATCGGCATGGGCGAGCACCCGGCCGAGGCCGTGCGCAAGAAGAAGGACTCGTCCATCGTCGTGGGCTGCCGCCTGGTGAAGGAAGGGGAGGCCCAGGGCTTCTTCTCGGCCGGATCCACCGGCGCGTGCCTGGCGGCCGGCACGTTGGTCATGGGCCGCATCAAGGGCGTGGCGCGTCCGGCGCTGGCCACGGTCATCCCGTCGCCCGTGCGCCCCGTGGTGATGTGCGACGTGGGCGCCAACGCCGACTGCAAGCCCGCCTACCTGGTGCAGTTCGCCCAAATGGCCACGATCTACGCCGAGAAGATCGTGGGGATCGAGCATCCGCGCGCGGCGCTGCTGAACATCGGCGAGGAGGAGGCGAAGGGCTCCCAGTTCGCCCAGGAGGCCCATGCACTTCTGCGCGAGCAGCTGCCGAACTTCGCGGGCAACGCCGAGGGAGGCGACATCCTGGCCGCCACGTTCGACGTCATCGTCACGGACGGCTTCACGGGCAACGTGTGCCTGAAGACCATCGAGGGCACGTCCAAGACGCTGTTCAAAACGCTCAAGGGCATCATGATGAAGACGCCGCTCACGAAGCTGGGGGCGCTGGCCATCAAGGGCGGCCTGAAGGAGCTCATGGCGCAGGTGAGCCCCGACACGTACGGCGGCGCGCCCCTTTTGGGCGTGAAGGGCGCGTGCATCGTGGGGCACGGCTCGTCGAGCGCTTACGCCGTGAAGAACGGCGTGCTCACCACCGCCGGGGTCGTGCGCGCGGGCGTTTCTGAAATAATCGCGCAGACCGTGGCTGCGGGCGCGTCCTCGGCTACAATGGAGTAAGCGGCCTTGTTGGCCCCGGCGCGGGCGCGTCGGGGCTTTCCGCGCGTCCGGCTCCCGCTTCGAGGGGCGGAGGGCGCCGTCGCCGCATCGGACACGCAAACGCAAAAAGAAACAACCTATCGAGGGCCGAACCTTCATGAATTTGACCGAAGAGCAGCAGCGCAAGATGGAAAGAGCGCAGGAGATACTCGATTACCGGTTCACCGGCGAGCACCTCCTGCTCTCTGCCATCACCCACCCCTCGGCTACCGAGGGCAAGTCCGTCAAGTACTCCTACGAACGGCTCGAGTTCCTGGGCGACAGCATCCTGGGCGCCATCGTGGCCACCATCGCGTTCGACCGCTTCCACGACTTGGACGAGGGCGGCCTCACGCGCATCAAGGTGGCGCTCGTGTCGGGCGCGAGCCTGTCGGAGGTGGCGGAGCGGCTCGGGTTCGCCGACATCATCGTGTTCGGCTCGTCGGAGACGGGCACGGGCAAGCGCGGGCTCCACTCCGCGCTCGAGAACGTGTACGAGGCCGTGGTGGCCGCGCTGTTCCTGGACGGCGGCATCGAGGCCGCGCAGGAGTTCGTGGAGCGCACGCTCATCCCGCGCATGTCCATGGACATGGCGCGCGAGCCCGAGAACCCCAAGAGCGCGCTTCAGGAGAAGCTGCAGGAGGACGGCATCACCCCCACGTACAAGCTCGTGGAGACCCAGGGCCCCCCGCACGACCGCACGTTCGTGGCGCAGGTGTTCGCCGGCACGCAGGGGCTGGCCCGCGGCACGGGCCGCACGAAGAAGGAGGCCGAGAGCCAGGCTGCCAAGAGCACGCTCGCGCGCCTCGGCGAGTTCTTCGGGCTGGGCGTGGACGAGGAGACGCGCGCCGAGAAGGCGGAGGCGGCGAAGCTCGCCAAGGCCGAGAAGGCGGCCGCCAGGGCCGAGGAGAAGGCGCGCAAGAAGAACGAGCGCGCCCAGGCCAAACAGCGCAAGCAGGGGTAGGCCGTGTACCTGAAATCGCTCGTCCTCAAGGGCTTCAAATCGTTCGCCGACCGCAGCGCGCTCGCGCTCGAACCGGGCATCACGGCCGTGGTGGGCCCGAACGGGTCGGGGAAATCCAACATATCCGACGCCGTGCTGTGGGTGCTGGGAGAGCGCAACGCGAAGAACCTGCGCGGCCAGGCCATGGAGGACGTCATCTTCGCGGGGTCGTCGGCGCGCAAGCCGGTCGGCATCGCGGAGGTCGACCTGGTGCTGGACAACTCGGACGGCACGCTGCCGGTGGATTTCTCCGAGGTGGCCATCACGCGCCGCATGTACCGCTCCGGCGAGAGCGAGTACCTGATCAACGGAGTGGTGGCGCGCCGCATGGACGTGCTGGACATCCTGCACGACACGGGGCTGGGCACGGGCACGCACTCCATCATCAGCCAGGGCAGCCTGGACTCCATCCTGCAGTCGAAGCCGGAGGACCGCCGCGCGCTCATCGAGGAGGCGGCGGGCGTCCTGAAGCACAAGCAGCGCAAGGCGAAGAGCGAGCGCAAGCTGGAGCACATGGACCAGCACCTCACGCGCGTGAAGGACGTGGCGGCCGAGGTGGAGCGGCAGCTGGGGCCGCTCGAGCGCAAGGCGAAGCGCTCGCGGGCCTACCAGGGCCTGTCCGCCGAGCTGTCCGAGCTCACGCTGGCGCTGGCCGTGGACGACCTGCGGGCGCTGCAGCGCGCGTGGGATGAGGCGGTGGCGCGCGAGCAGGCGATAGACGAGGAACTGGCGCAGAAGAAGGCGGCCATCGCCGAAGCCGAGGCGCGCGCCGAGGAACTGCAGGAGAGGATACGCCGCGACAGCGCCGACGCGGGCGAGCTGGCCCGGAGCCACCGACGCGCGTCGTCGGCCGTGGAGCGCTTCGACGGGGCCACGCTGCTTCTGCACGAGAAGCGCCGCGCCGCGCAAGGCCGCGAGGCCGAGCTGCGCGTGGAGCTGGAGGCGGGCAAGGCGAGACGCGCGGCGGCCGAGGCCGAGCGCGCGCAGGCGGCAGCCCAGGTTGGCGAGGTGCGCGCCGACCGCGAGCGGGCCGACGCCGACGTGGCGCGGCTCGCCGCCCAGCACGCCGAGTTCACCGAGCGCCACCGCGAGCTCGACCGCGAGGCCGCCTCGCTCACCGAGGCCCGGCGCGTCGCCGAGCGCGCGCAGGAGCAGGCGCGCCGCGAGCTGGCCGCCACGCAGGAGTCGCTGGCGAGCGGGCTCGCCCACGTGAAGCTCATCGAAGGCCACGGCAAGGAGCTCGAGCTGCAGCTCGAGCGCTCCCAGGCCGAGGCCGTGGCGCTGTCCGAAGCCGCCTCGAGCGGCGAGACGGCGCTGGCCGCGCTCGTGGAGCGCGAGGCCGCCGCGCGAGGGGCCGTGAGCGAGGCCTTCACGGCCCGCGAGGCCGCGCGCGCCGCGCTCGACGAGGCTCGCGACGAGGCGTCGCTTCTGGCCTCCGAGATCAAGGGGCTCGAGGAGGTGGAGCGCGCGAGCGCCGCCGCCGGCCCCGCGCGCGCGTGGCTGCTCGACCACGCCGACGACCTGTCCGGCGCGCTCGCGCCGCTCTCTCACGTGCTGCGGGCGGACGCGGGCTCCGAGGCGCTCGTGGAGCGCCTGCTGGGCGGCGACGTGGCGGCGCTGCTGGTGGACGAGCCTGCCAAGGCCTCGGCCGTGGCGGCTGCGCTCGCGTCCTGCGACGAGCAGGGCGAGGTCGTGCTCGTCGCCCGCGAAGGCGGGCGCGCCGCCGCTGAGCCCTGTGCCCGCGCCGCCGCCGCGCAGGGGGGCGGACGCGCGTTGCTGGACGGCCTGTCCTACCCGCCCGAGGCGGCCCACGCCGTGGAGGCGCTGCTGGGCGACGTGGTGGTGTGCGACGGCCTGGACGCCGCGCTCGCGGCGCACGCCCGCGACGCGCTCGGTGCGCGCTTCGTCACGGAAGACGGCTGCGTGGTGTGGCCGAACGGCAAGGTGACGCTCGGCGCCGCCGCGGCGGACGACGCCGAGGGCGTGCTCGCGCGCGCCCGCCGCCTCGACGACCTGCGCGCGCGCCTGGGCGCCTCCGAAGCGGCCCGCGATCGCGCGCAAGAGGCGTCCGCCGCCGCCGAGGAGGCCCTGCGGCGGGCCCAGGGTGAGAGCCTGCGTTTGTCGCAGGAGCTGGCCGAGCTGCGCGGCAAGACGGACGCGGCCCGCGCCGACGCCCGTCGCGCGGAGGAGAAGCTGGCCGCCGTGCGCCGCGAGTTCGAGGACATCGAGCGCCAGCGCGCCGAGGCCGAGCGCACCGTGGCCGAGGCGCGCCCGTCGGTGGAGGCCCTGGAGCAGCGCCTGGCCGGCCTCGCCCAAGAGCTGGAGGAAAGCGCCGCGCGCCTGGCGGAGGCGCAGGACTCCGTCGTTCCGCTGCGCAAACAGGCCGCGCAGGTGCGCGACGCCCTGGCCGAAGCCAAGCTCAAGGCCGCCACGCTCGCCGAGCGCGAGACGTACACGGCCCGCGTGGTGGACGCCCGCCAGCGGGAGATCGAGCAGGCCGACGCCGCCGACGCCGAGGCCCGCGAGGGGCTGGCGCGCAAGGTGGTGGCGCAGGAGCGCATCGAGCCCTTGCTCGCGCTCATGGAGGAGCTCTCCGACAGCGCCCGGCGCCGCACGCGCGCGCTCGAGGACGCCGCGAACGCCGCGCAGGACGCCGCCGGCGGCATGCACCACGCCGCCAACGAGGCCCGCGCCGCGGCCCGCGCGGCCCACGACGCGTTCGACGAGGCCAACGCCCGCATGGGCCAGGCGCGCGTCGACAAGGGGCGCTTGGAGGTGCAGGTGGAGGCCGCCGTGAACGCCATCGTCCACGACTGCAAGACGCCGCTCGACCACGCGCTCGCCCTGCCCGAGCTGGAGGACCGTGGGGCGTGCGAGGACCAGGCGTTCAAGCTGCGCCGCCGCATAGCCAACATGGGCACCATCAACCCCGACGCCGCCGACGAGTACGAGCGCCTGAAGACCCGCTACGACTACCTGGCCGCGCAGCTCGCCGACCTCGACGGAGCCCGGCGCGCCCTCGGCAAGATCGTGCGCGTCATCGACGCCCGCATGAAGGACGACTTCATCCGCACGTTCGACGCCGTCAACAAGAACTTCAGCGAGATATTCGCCGTGCTGTTCCCCGGCGGCTCCGCAGAGCTCTCGCTCGTGGACCCCGAGGACCTGGAGAACACGGGCGTGGAGGTGACGGCCCAGCCGCGCGGCAAGCGCATCACGAAGATGATGCTCATGTCCGGCGGCGAGAAGTCGCTCACGGCGCTCGCGCTCCTGTTCGCGGTGTACCGCATCCGCGCCACGCCGTTCTACATCCTGGACGAGGTGGAGGCTGCGCTCGACGATTCGAACCTGCGTCGCCTCACGGCCTACCTGGGAACGCTGCGCGACCGCACGCAGCTCATCATGATCACCCACCAGCGGCGCACCATGGAGATGGCCGACGTGCTGTTCGGCGTGTCCATGCAGGCCGATGGCGTGACGAAAGTGGTCAGCCAGAAGCTCGAGCATGCTTTGATGCATGCGGAATAGGTTGTTCGACCTGCGGGAGGGGCTCGGCGGAGGGCGCGTCGTGCTCGGGCAGTCCTGAGCTCGCTCGAACAGCCCGCTGGGCTGTTCGGCTCGTGCGGAATCTGCGCGCGACGCGCCCTCCGCCGGGCCCATCTGGTTGAGGACTGGTTCCACCTGCGGGGCGCATGATCGAGCTTCTGGCGCCTTGGCGGGAACCGTCTTCCTGTGGGAGCTTTGTTGAGAAGGGGCGTCCCGAATGTCCTAAATGGGGACTGTCCCCATTTAGGACATTTTGTTGTCCCGAGTGGGAAAGGGCGCCGCCCCTTCATCAATGCGAATTGAAAGGCGTTCTTTTTGTCGAGCATCCTTCGCTCCTGCTTCGCGCTCGCTTCGCGTGCTGGGACGACGGCCGGAGAAGGGCAAGACCGCTTTCGCGCTACTTCACCAGCACGTGGACGATGGTTGCGACCGCCCACAGGAACAGCAGCACGCAGTTGGCCTTCGCCAGCACGTTGAGCGCCTTGTTCGGCAGCTTCTCGCCTTTGACCAGCACGTCCGCGTTTAGTAGCGAGAACATGAGTATCACGAGCGAATAGCTGGACATGTTGCCCTCGTTGCCCGTGAAAAGGGAGTGGAAGAAGCCGATCCACAGAAGGGGCAGGGCGACCAGCGTGATGATGCGGAACGTCCTGTTGCCGCGTCCCTTGCTCCAAGGGGAGCTGTTCCCCTGCGGGTCAATTCCGGTTACGTGCTCGCTTGCAGCCGTCGTTTCCAAACGCTCTTCAGCCATGATGGGACGCTCCATTTCCAAGATAGAGTATAGTGGGGATCGAAGATACGGTTCGCTTGCAAGCATCCTGATTGTAGCATACTATCCATCATTGATATACTAGAAGGAGCGAAATGGCGAAGAGGAGCCCGTACGAGACGGGGGAGCTTTCCGACAGCATCTTCCTGATCCTGCTGGCCACGCTCGAGCCGGTGTACGGGTATCGGATCATGCAGAGCATCGAGGAGTCCACGGACGGCGCGGTGAAGGTGGGGCCCGCCACCATGTACACGACGCTCAAGAAGCTCAAGGAGGCGGGCTGGATCGCCGAGACCGCCGAGGACGACAAACGCATCCTCTACGCGGCCACCGACGAGGGCCGCGCGGTGCTCGAGCGCGATTTCGCGCGGCGCAAGCGGCTGGTCGCCTTCGCGGAGGATCGGCTGAACGGGAGGGGCGAGGAGGACCATGGCTAAGTACCGGTTGTGCGGAGGGTTGGCCATCATGCCGGAGCATGACATGGCGATGCTCGCCGATATGAGCGCGCGGGGTTGGCACCTGAGCGGGTTCTCGTGCGGGATCCTGTACCGCTTCGAGGCGGGAGAGCCGCAAGCGTACGACTACGCGGTGGACTTCCAGCGCGACTTCTCGGCGGAGGCGCGCGAGCTCTACCGCATCGCCGGCTGGGAGTGCGTGGCGCAGGGCTCCGCTTGGCAGATCGTGCGCGCCGAGGCCGGCACCGTCCCGCTGTACACCGACGACGACGCCCAGGAGGCGACGATCGCCGCGAGCCGGGCGGGCTTGGGCTGGGCCGCGCTCGTCTGCGCGCTCGCGGCCGTGCTGCTCTTCGCCCTGCAAGCCCGGCTCACCGCCCAGGGCAACGAACTGGGGGCGTGGGCGAGCCTCGCGGCGTGCGTGGCGTTCGCCGCCGGGTTCGTGCTCTCGTTCTTTCCCTTCGTGGGCTATACGCGCACATTGCGCGCCATCCACGCCGAGCAGGAGGAGAATCCCCGGCGCTGACGAGCGGCCGCATTTGGGATACACTGTTCAGGCGAACAAGAAAGGAGCCCGCCATGGGATTTTTCGATAGGATCAGCGAGGGGCTCTCCCGCTCGCGAGACAAGTTCAAAGAGCAGATGAACGTCCTGCTCGACCGCGGCCCCGACCTCGACGAGGACTTCTGGGCCGGTCTCGAGGAGACGCTCATCTTAGCCGACGTGGGAGGCGCTGCGGCGAGCGACATCGTGGAGGGCCTGCGCGACCAGGCCACCCGCAAGGCGCTGCCCGACGCCTACGCCGTGCTCGACCTGCTGAACGACCAGATAGCCTCCACGTTCACACCGGGCGGGGAAAAGGTGTTCGGCGGGGGCGAGGCCATCGTGCTGTTCGTGGGCATCAACGGCACGGGCAAGACCACCACGGTGGGCAAGCTGGCCAAGGAGGCTGTCGACGCCGGGCGCAAGGTGCTGTTGGGCAGCGCCGACACGTTCCGTGCCGCCGCCATCGAGCAGCTGGAGGTGTGGGCGCGGCGGGCGGACGTGCCCATCTGCACGCGCGAGCGCGGCAGCGACCCGGCGAGCGTGTGCTACGACACCATCGAGCGCGCCGAACAGGAGGGCGCCGACCTCGTGCTCGTTGACACGGCCGGGCGCCTGCACACGTCGGCCGACCTCATGCGCGAGCTGGAGAAGGTGGTGAGCGTGGTGCGCAAGCGCGCGAACATGCCCGTGTACACGGTGCTCGTGACCGACGCCACCACCGGCCAGAACGGCTTGGCCCAGGCGCGCGAGTTCGACCGCGCGCTCGACCTGGACGGCGTCATCGTCACGAAGCTCGACGGCACGGCCAAGGGCGGCATCGCGCTGGCCGTGAGCCACGAGCTGGAGCTTCCCGTGCTCAAGATCGGCGTGGGCGAGGGCCTGGACGACCTCAAGGACTTCGATGCCCACGACTTCGCCCGCGCCCTCGTGGGCGACTTCGACGAGCGCGGATAGCGCGATCGTCCACCGGTTGTCATCCTGAGCGGAGGCGGCGAAGCCGCCGGAGTCGAAGGATCCCGCGCGGCGCCAGCAAGGAGAATGTCAATATGCGTAGTATCCAAGTGCACGCGGCTCCCGACGTGTTCGAGGTCAAAGTCCCGTTCGAGAACGTGAGCACGAGCGCTACGAACTGCTTCGTCGTGGTCGACGGCGGCGAGGCGCTCGTGGTGGACACGGGGGCGCCCACCGACGAGGGGGCGGCCGTGCTGGGAGCCGCCTTGGACGAGCTGGGCGTCGACCGGCGGCGCGCGACCTACTTCCTCACGCACCTGCACCTCGACCACGCCGGGCTCGTGGACGCCGTCGTGCCCGCGGGTGCGCGCGTCTGCGCGAGCGAGGTGGACTTCGCGGCCGTGCGGGCCACGCGTGCCGCCGCGTACTTCGAGGAGACGCGCCGCCTGTTCGCACGCGAGGGCCTGTCGTTCGCGGACGCGTCGGGCTTCGCCCGCTACGCCATCGAGCCGCAGCTGTTCGATCCCGAGCGGGTCGACCTGACCTTCGTGGGCGAGGGTGACGAGCTGCGCGTCGGCCGCTACGTTCTGCGCGTCGTTGAGACGCCCGGCCACACGCCCGGCCATCTGTCGTTGTTCGAGCCCGCCTCGGGCATCCTGTTCGGCGGCGACCACGTGCTGTTCGTCATCTCGCCCAGCATCGCGCTGTTTCCCGACGGGGCCGACGGCCTGCAGGCCTACCTCGACAGTTTGGACAAGGTGCGCGCTCTCGGCTGCAAGCGCCTGCTCGTGTCGCACGGCGAGCCGCGCGACGACTTCGCCGAGCGCGTGGACTGGCTGGCCGAGCACCATGCGGCGCGCCTGCGCGAAACCGCCGCCATCGTGGCCGCCGAACCGGGCCTCACCGGCGAGCAGGTCGTCCGCCGCATCCGTTGGAACGTGCCGCACGACACGTGGGAGGACATCTCGTTCGTGCAGCGCTGGTGCATCGTCACCGAGGGCATCGTCATCCTCGACCATCTGGCCGACCGCGCCCTCGTGCGCCGCGAGCTGGACGACAAGGGCGTGTGGCGGTACGCGCCGTAATATCGGCCATGCTGTCGACGGGTGCGGACGCTTTGGCCGGTAAGCTCCACACGGTTGCGGAAGCGCGGCTCGGCGACGATCTCGCTCCTGAAGTCGACCTTCTTCCGTAGAGCGCGACCTTTCTCCCGACGGGTGGCGAGCGACGGGCGAACCGCTCTCCGTGACGCGCCTTTTGGAGTATCGGGGCTTTAGGCGACGCTTCGCATCCCACGCTCCGCCGCTGTCGTATAATGCAAGACCAGCAAGCAACGAAGCCAGCAAGGAGCCGACCAACCATGCTCGAGAACCTCTCCGAACGCCTGCAGGGCATATTTTCCGGCCTGCGCGGCAAGGGCCGCCTGACCGAGGACGACATCAACGACGCCATGCGCGAGATCCGCATGGCGCTTCTGGAAGCCGACGTGAACTTCAAGGTGGTGAAGTCCTTCGTCGCGCGCACGAAGGAGCGCTGCCTGGACGCCGAGGTGCTCGACTCGCTCACGCCCGCCCAGAACGTGGTGAAGATCGTCATGGACGAGCTCACCGAGCTTCTGGGGCGCACGGACTCCAAGCTCGTGCTCACCAGCCGCATCCCCAACGTCATCATGCTCGTGGGCCTGCAGGGCTCCGGCAAGACGACGGCGGCCGCGAAGCTGGCCTACCGTCTGCAGCAGGAGAACCACTCGCCCCTGCTCGTGGCCTGCGACGTGTACCGCCCCGCCGCCGCCGACCAGTTGCAGACCCTGGGCGGCGAGATCGGCGTGCGGGTGTACCGGGGCGACGGCAAGGACCCGGTGAAGATCGCCACCGAGGGCATCCAGGACGCCGTCGACAACCTGCGCGACGTGGTCATCATCGACACGGCGGGCCGACTGCACGTGGACGACGAGATGATGGACGAGGCCGAGGCCATCAAGCGCGCCACGAAGCCCGACCAGATCCTCATGGTGGTGGACGCCATGACCGGCCAGGACGTGGTGAACGTGGCGGCCGCCTTCGCCGAACGCGTGGACTTCGACGGCGTGATCATGTCGAAGATGGACGGCGACGCCCGCGGCGGCGGCGCGCTTTCCATCAAGCAGGTCACGGGCAAGCCCATCAAGTTCATCAGCTCGGGCGAGAAGCCCGATTCGCTCGAGGAGTTCCACCCCGACCGCATGGCCAAGCGCATCCTGGGGATGGGCGACGTGGTCAGCCTCATCGAGAGTGCCGTGAAGGTGCAGCAGGAGGAGATCGAGCAGGAGCAGACCGAGCGCATGATGCGCGCGAACCTGAACCTGAACGACTTCGTCGACATGAACCGCCAGATCCGCAAGATGGGCGGCATCTCGAAGCTGGTGAGCGCCCTGCCCGGCGGCGACAAAGCCATGGCCAAAGGCGAGGTGGACGAGGGCGCGCTCGACCACATGGAGGTCATCATCAACTCCATGACGAAGGCGGAGCGCGAGAAGCCCGACCTGCTGAACGGCAGCCGCCGCGCCCGCATCGCGGCCGGCGCCGGCGTGACCGTGTCCGACGTGAACCAGCTCATCAAGAAGTTCAACGAGACGAAGAAGATGATGAAGAAGATGATGCCCGCCGCCGAGGAGATGGGCGGCAAGAAGGGCAAGAAGGGGAAGAAGGGCCGTCGACGCCGCAGCCTGCCCGGCATGCCGGGCGGCATGAGCATGGCCGACCTCAAGAAGCTCCAGGACATGATGGGGGAGTAGACGGGTTCCGCAGACCTACGGCCCGCGGAACTTCTCGACGCTGCGGCCGGCCGTGGCACGCCATCTTCGCGTGATCCCGGAGGCTCGCGTACCAAAGTACGCTACGCCTCCGCGATCCCGTGAATCTGGCGCACCACGGCCGCCCTCGCTGACTTACTACGCCAACCTGGGCGGTTTGGCAACCGGACCGGTAAGGCGATTTTCGCGCTTCGCGCGAATCGGCTTGGAGGGAGATGCGCATGGACTATCCGACCTACCCTTACGGCCAGCAGGCGCCGTGGGGCGCCCCGCCGATGCCGGGCGGCCCCGTGCCGGGCACGTTCCAGCCGGCACCGGGCGCGCCGGTTCCGTATCCGCCGCCTGCGAACGTGCGCCCGCTTCCCCCGATCGTCGAGCAGCCGTTCGAGCCCGTGCTCGAATGCCGGGCTCTCTCGAAGCGCTTCGGGGCGACGACGGCCCTGGGGGCGGTGACCCTGACGGTTCCGCGCGGGCGCGTCGTGGGGCTGCTCGGGCCGAACGGCAGCGGCAAGACCACCCTCATCAAGCTGGCGGCGGGGCTCTTGCAGCCCACCGACGGCGTCGTCCTCGTCCGCGGCGCCGCGCCGGGACGCTCGACGAAGGCGATCGTGTCCTACCTTCCCGAGCGCCCCTATTTCGCGGCCAGCATGAAGGTGAGCGAGACGCTGCGCTTCTTCGAAGACTTCTACGCCGACTTCGACCGAAGGCTCGCCGAGGACATGCTCGCGCGGCTTTCCGTTCCGGTCAACGCGCAGATGGCCTCGCTGTCGAAAGGCACGAAGGAGAAGGTGCAGCTCGTTCTGGTCATGGCGCGCCATGCGGCGCTCTACCTGCTCGACGAGCCCATCGGCGGCGTCGATCCCGCCACGCGCGACTACATCCTGGACACCATCATCGCGAACTACCATCGCGACTCCACCATCCTGCTCTCCACGCACCTCGTAGCCGACGTCGAGCGCGTGCTGGACGAATTCATCTTCCTGCAATACGGGACGATGGTGATGCATGCGCCCACCGAGCAGATGCGGGCGCAGTTCGGCATGAGCCTCGACGACTACTTCAGGGGGGCGTTCAGATGCTAGGGAAGCTGTTCAAATACGACATGAAGGCGCTCTCCCGCGTGCTCGTGCCGCTGCACATCGCGGCGGCGGCGCTCGCGTTGGTGGCGTGCGTATGCGGGTTCGTCGGCTTCAGCGCGGGCGGGGCGTCGACGGGGGCGGCGGCGGGCTTTTCGGAGGCTGTCACCGTGTCCATGCTCGTCGCCCTCGCGTTCAGCGTGCTCGGCGTCTTCTCGGCCACCATCGCCACGATCGTCGTGATCATACACCGGTTCTACAAGAACCTGTTCACCGACGAGGGCTACCTCACCCTCACGCTGCCGGTGACCGCGAACCAGATCGTGCTGTCGAAGGTTTTGGCCGGCTTGCTGTGGCTGCTCGTCGACGCCCTCGTCGTGCTCGGGAGCGCGCTGGCCGTGTCCCTGGCGGCGACCGGGTTCGTGAACGCGAGCATCAGCGACACGCTGCCGTACTGGATGCTGAGCGCGGCCGGCGGCGGGCTGTTCGGCGGCTCGTCCGCATGGGCCTCAGCCTTGTCGGGCGCGGTGGGCGCCGCGACGCAGGGCACGATGACACTGCTCGTGGCGTACGCCGCGTTCACCTTGGGGGCGGTTCTGGCCTCGCGGCACAAGGTGGCCGCGGGCATCGGGCTGTACCTGGCCATCTCCTGGGCGATCGGCCTGGTGGGCACCGTCGTCAACGTGTCGGTTGCGAGCGGGCTCGCGTTCGGGGGAGCGGGGCCGTACGCCTCGACGGCGGCCACGATGGCGACGACGGGCCTGAGCTGGGTGGGGTCGCTCTGCGTCGCGGCGACATGCTACGTGCTGTGCGTGTACCTGCTCGACCGCAAAGTGAACCTTGCGTGACGCTTGCGCGCGGCCAGGCTCGAATCGCCGACGCAACTTTGGCTCGTGAGGAATGGGGCGTGACGTACATGCACCCTTCCAATACGAACATATGTATGATATAGTGTGACCCGCACACGAGATATGCCGCAGGCATGCACATCAGCAGGCGGCATCTCCTTGTCTCTTCCGTTTTCTCGGCAAACGTCTTTCTCGAGCCGCCTGCTTCCCCAATCCAATGATTTAGAAAACCTTGGGATGAAAGGATGGCGGAGCTATGGCCGAAGACGAAGGCAAGGGAAGGCTCGACAAACTGCAGATGTTCGAGGGCAGGGAGATCCGGTCGGTGTGGGTTGAGGAAGAGGAGGATTGGTACTTCTCGGTGGTCGACGTGGTGGGGGTGTTGTCGGAAAGTAAAAACCCGCAAACGTATTGGCGCGTGCTCAAGAAAAGGCTCGTTGACGAGGGGAATCAAACCGTTACAAATTGTAACGGTTTGAAGATGAGGGCCGCGGACGGCAAGATGAGGGTTACCGACGCCGCCAACACCGAGCAGGTGTTGCGCCTCGTCCAGTCCATTCCCTCGCCCAAGGCCGAGCCGTTCAAGCTCTGGCTCGCCGAAGTCGGCAGAGAGCGCATCGACGAGGTGTTCGACCCCGAACTCGCCATCGAGCGCGCCGTTTCCTATTACCGCCGCAAGGGGTACTCCGAGGAATGGATAAGCCAGCGGCTCTTCTCCATCCGAACTCGCAGGAGCCTCACGTTCGAGTGGCGCGAGCGCGGGGTCAAGACGAACGCGGAATACGCCATCCTCACCAACGACATCTACCGCGCCTGGTCGGACATGACGGCAGGCGAGTACAAGGGGTTCAAAGGACTGACGAAGGAGAGCCTGCGCGACAACATGAGCGACATGGAGCTGGCTTTGAGCACGCTTGCCGAGGCTACGACGGCCGAGATCGAGCGCGCCGTCGATCCGGACACGTTCGACGAGCACCGCATCGTCGCCGAATCGGGCGGCGAGGTGGCGGGCGTCGCACGGGCGGCGGCCGAGAAGAAGATCGGGCACGCGGTCGTCACGCCGAAGACCGCTCCCGACTTCGGGCGGCTTCTGGTCGAGGTCGTCCAGGTGGAGGCCGTCGCAGAGGGCGATGCGGACTGATAGGGGTCTCGACGGCTTCACGTTTTCACCGTGCTGTTACAATGAGCGGGCGCGGATCGACCGGACGTCCATTCGCGCGGCTTCGCGAACCAAGGGGAAGGGGCCGGCCGCATGCCGAGCATACTCATCGTGGACGACGACGCGGACCTCTCCGCCATCGTGGCGCGCTATCTCGAAAGCGAGGGGTTCGCGGTCGAGCGCGCGGCGAGCGCCGAGGAGGCCTACGACGTGCTGGGCGCGCGGGCGTTCGACCTTGTGCTGCTCGACATCAACCTGCCGGGCGACGACGGGTTCGCGGCTTGCGCGGCGTTGCGCCGGGCAAGCGACGTTCCCGTCATCTTCGCCTCGGCGCGCACGAGCGAGACGGACCGCATCGAGGGCCTCGACACGGGAGGCGACGACTATCTGCCGAAACCCTACTCCCTGCGCGAGCTGCTCGCCCACGTGAACGCGCTGCTGCGGCGCGCGCAAGGGCATGCGGGCGGCATGGCACCGGCTGGGATGGCGGCCGGCCCGTTCGCGCTCGACGAAGGGGCGGGCATCCTTGCGAAGGAGGGCGAGCCCGTGCCCTTGTCTCCGAAGGAGCTGGCCTTGGCGGCCTACCTCATGAGGCACGAGGGCGCGGCCGTGTCGAAGGAGCGGCTGCTGGCCGAGGTGTGGGGCGCGTTCTCCGAGGTGGAGCCGCAGACGGTCTCGGTGCATATGAGCTGGCTGCGCGCGAAGCTGGAGGACGATCCGGCCCATCCCGCCTACTTCAAAACCGTGCGGGGCAAAGGCTATCTGTTCGACGCGGGCGGCGGGGGCGCGGCGTGACGGCGGCAAGGTCGGGCGAGGCGCGGCGCGTCGCCCGCAGGCTGGCGGGGTTCGCCCTCGCCGTGACGGTCGCGCTTGCGGCCCTGGCCGCGGCGGCCACCGTCGCGCTCGGCGGCGACGACGCGGCCGCCGAGCTGCGCGCGCAGGTCGTGGAGCTGAACGGAGTCCGGTCGGGGCTTTCCGGCGACGGAGCCGCGCAGGCCGACGCGGCGCTCGCCGACGCCCAGGATGCGCTCCGAGCCGCCGCCGACGCTCGCGGCGCATCGGGCGTCGCAGGTGTCTGGGTGCTGTTCGCCGCCGGGGCCGTAGCGGTGTGGGCGATGGTCGGCTACCTGTACGCGAGCGTGGCGCGCCCCTTCCTGCGCCTCGAGGCGTTCGCCGACGACGTGGCGGGCGGCAACCTCGACGCGCCGCTCGCCTACGAGCGCGGCAACCCCTTCGGCAAGTTCGCCTGGGCGTTCGACAACATGCGCAAGGAGATCAAGCGCGCCCGGGACGCCGAGGCTGCCGCGATCGAGCAGAGCAGGACCACCGTGGCCGCGCTCTCGCACGACGTCAAAACGCCCATAGCCTCCATTCGCGCCTACTCCGAGGCGCTCGAACTGGGTCTGGCCCGCGACGAGGAGGAGCGCGCGGGCTATGCGCGCACCATCGCGCGCAAGTGCGACGAGGTGACCCGTCTCACTGACGACCTGTTCCTCCATGCGCTCGCCGACCTCGACCGTATCGTCGTGACCTGCGAGGAGGCTCCCCTGCACGAGACCGTGCGCGCGGCCGTGTCCGATTTCGACGCGACGGGCGACGTGGCGATAGGACGTCTCGACCACGCCGTCGTGCGCCACGACCCGAAACGCCTGGCCCAGGTGCTCGAGAACCTCATCGCGAACGCGCGCAAGTACGCGCCCGGTTCGCCCGTGGAGGTTTCCGGCATGCGCGTCGAGGGCGGCTATCGCGTCGAGGTGCGCGACTTCGGTCCCGGCATGCCGCCCGAGGACCTGCCGTTCGCCTTCGAGCGCTTCTATCGCGGGGGCAACGCGGCAGGCGCGCCCGGTGCGGGTCTCGGCCTGTTCATCGTGCGTTACCTGGTCGGGCAGATGGGCGGCACGGCGCGTCTCGAGAACGCCGACCCCGGTTTGCGCGCGGCGTTGGAATTTCCCTGCGGGCCTTAAAGACTCCTTAATGTCGACGCGGCTACGATGCCTTTCAGCGACGAACCGATTCGAAAGGCTGTCATGAAACCCATCATCATCCAAGCCGAAAGGCTTTCCAAGAGCTACGCGGCCGAAGGCGTGCAGACGCACGTGCTGAGCAACGTCGACCTCGCGCTCTACGAAGGCGACTTCACCGCCGTCATGGGGCCGTCGGGCTCCGGCAAGTCCACGCTGCTCTACTGCCTGTCGGGCATGGACACGGTCACGGCGGGCGACGTGCTCTACCGCGGTGCGAGCATCACGAGCCTGGGCGAGCAGGACATGGCCGAACTGCGCGCGCAGCGTTTCGGCTTCGTGTTCCAGCAGGCGCATCTTGTGAGCAACCTCACCCTGTTCGAGAACATCGCCGTGCCCGGCTACCTGAAAAGGGACCGCAACGCAGCCGATACGCGTGCCGTCGCGCAAGCGCTCATCGACCGCATGGGGCTCACCGCCGACGCGCACCATCTTCCCAGCCAAACCTCGGGCGGCCAGCAGCAGCGCTGCGCCGTGGCGCGCAGCGTGGTGAACGACCCGGACGTCGTGTTCGCCGACGAGCCCACCGGCGCGCTCAACCGCGCGAACTCGCTCGAGGTGCTCGCGCTGTTGTGCGAGCTGAACGCCGCGGGTCAGTCCATCTGCATGGTCACGCACGACGTGCAGTGCGCCGTGCGCGCGAACCGCGTCCTGTACCTGGAGGACGGCGTCATCAAGGGCGAGCTCGACCTGCCCGCGTACCGCGAGGGCGACGTTTCCTATCTCAAGGCCCGCGAGGCCCAGGTGAACGCCTGGCTGTCCTCGCTGTCTTGGTAGGGAGGCGCACCGTGGCACTCATGCGCACGCTCGCAGTCGCGGGCATCAAGCGCTCCAAAGGCTCCTTTTTGGGCATCTTCTTCCTCATGGCGCTCACGGCGGCCGCGCTCACGTTCACCATCTGCATGTACGTCGACTTGAACGCCCGCGAGGCCGACGCTCTCGCCGAGGCGGGCGCGGGCGACGTGTACGCCTACGACCTCGCGTCGAGCCTCACCGACGAGGCGGTGGCGGACGTCGAGGCGCTCGACGAGGTGGGGGAGGTGCGCACGAGCGGCGTGCTCGTCGTCCCCACCACGTTCCACGGCGAAGACGGGCGGGACATCGACAAGAACCCGTCTTCCGCCGTGCAGTACCAGGCGTGGGGCACGGGGATATCCTGCCAGCTGTTCACGCCCGACGGCACCGGCTTCGCGGACGACCCCGAACCCCCGGCGCCCGGCGAGGTGTACGTTCCGCTCACGCTGAAGGTGTCGCCCGGAGTGGACGTCGGCGACACCGTGGAGCTTGCCGTCGGCGACAGGACGCGCACGCTCACCGTGTCCGGGTTCATCGAGGACCCCCAGATGGGTACCGCGTTCATGGAGCTCAAGCGCTACCAGGTGGCCCCTGAAACGTACGAGGAGCTCGCACGCGACGTGGACGAGGCCGCCGTCGCGCAGGGGGAGCCCATCGACATCTACGCCACGGGCTCGTTCGCGTACCGCATCACGGAGATGAACGCGTTCCTTTCGGACGCCGCGCGGGCCCGTGGGGCGCAGCCGTCGGACCTGACCCGCGCCATCGCCGAGGGCACGGCATGGGGCGCCTCCACCTCCGGCATGTTCAGCTCGACGACGCTTGCCGGCTACGCCATGATGGTGGTGATCATAGGGGCGGCGGTCATGGGCGTGTTCGCCTGCCTGCTGTTCGTGGTGGCGCTCGTCATCTGCACGCACGCCATCTCGTCGTCCATCGAGGAGCACTACGCCGACTACGGCACGCTCAAAGCCGTGGGCGTGGGCCGCCGCACCCTGGCCGCCGTGCTCGTCGTCGAGTACGGCGGTGCGAGCCTGGCGGGCTTCGCGGCGGGCTTCGCGCTCGCCATGGCGGCGGTGCCGGCTGCGCTTCCGTTCTTCGCCCAGCTCACCGGGGTTCTCGCCGACAACGACTCCGTGCCCGTGGCGGCGCTGTGCGTCTTGGGCGCGCTGTTGGCGCTCGTGGCGGCGGTGGTGGCGCACCGCGCGCGCAAGCTCGCGGCCATCTCCCCGCTCGTGGCGCTGCGCGGCGGCGCGGCGGACCACAGCTTCGCGAGCCGTGCGACGCGTCCCGTCACCGGCTCCCGGCTCAACCTGCAGCTGGCCCTGCGCGCGGTCGTCTCGGCGAAACGGCGCTACGTGAGCCTTGCCCTGTGCGCTTTCTTGCTCTGCGCGTTCGTCGTGCTCGTGTACGGCATCTGCGGAACGCTGAACAAGCCGAATGCCGCTTACAGCACGTTCGGCATGTGGAAGAGCGACGTGACCGCGGCGGCGGTGTCCCCCGACCTCGATTTCGACGAGGTGGAGCGCACCATCGCGGACGTGAGCCCCATCGAGCGGTCGTGGCAGGAGTCGTTCACGATGGTGAACCTGGGCGGCGAGAGCCGGTCGTTCGTGGGCCTCACCGACACCTCGCTGGTGACGGGCATGTCGGAGGGGCGGGCGCCGCTTCACGACAACGAGGTGCTCGTGGGGTCGAACCTCGCCTCGCTCGTAGGCCTGGAGCTGGGAGACGAGTTCATGGTGCCCGGCAACGACGGCGTCGAGCGCCCCTTCATCGTGTGCGGAAAGCTGTCCAGCATGCTCAACGCGGGGTACGGTTGCGTGGTCACGTTCGACGGCGTGTGCGAGCTGGCGGGCATAGACCCCGACGCGTCGAGCGCGCCGCGCCAGTACGCCCTCGCCGACTCCGGCAAGGCCGACGAGGCCCGCGCCGCGCTCGAGCAGCGTTTCGGCGGGGACGTCGACGCGCGGCCACGCGGGCTGTTCTCCGACACGGGCGACATGGTGGGGCTCATCCAGAGCCTGTTCGTCACCATGGCCTACGTCATGGCCCTCGTCGCGGTCGCCCTCGTGTTCTTGGCCGTGTCGCTGATAATCGGCCGCCTGTTCTCGGCGGAGCGGCACGATCTGGGGGTGTACCGCGCGCTGGGGTTCACCTGCCGCGCGCTGCGCGTGCAGTTCGCGCTGCGCTTCTTCTGCGTCGCGCTCGTGGGCTGCGCGCTCGGCGCCACGGCCGCGATGCTCGGGGGAGGATGGCTGGTCAGCCAGCTGTTCGGCCTGTTCGGGCTCACCAGTTTCGCCCTCGACGCGAACCTTTTCGCGGTAAGCGGCCTCACGCTCGGCCTCGCGGCGGTGTTCCTGGCGGCGGCCTACGCGTCGTCCCGCAAGGTGAAGCGCGTGGACGTGCGCGAGCTGGTGGCGGACTAGGAGCGTCTGCGTCGGCCTGCGGAGCGCTCGCACGGGTTCGCATGGCGCCCCGCAGCGGCTGATGCTATACTGGCGCAATCTTTTGCGAGGAAAGGAAGCGCCATGGGTCTTGAGATTCGCCCGTACCGCGAGGAGGACCTTGCGGGCATGATGAAGGTGTGGAACGAGGTCGTCGAGGGCGGCGAGGCGTTTCCCCAGATCGAACCCCTTACGCTGGAGACGGCTGCGGAGTTCTTCGCCGAGCAGACGCTTTCCGTGGTGGCCGACCTCGACGGGAAGGTGTTCGGCCTGTACGTCCTGCACCCGAACAACGTCGGGCGCTGCGGGCACATCGCCAACGCGAGCTACGCCGTGGTGTCCGGCTCGCGCGGCGTGGGGCTGGGCCGGGCGCTCGTGGAGGACTCGCTCGCCCGAGCCGCCCGCAAGGGCTTCCGCGGCCTGCAGTTCAACGCCGTGGTCGCCAGCAACGCGGCCGCCATCCACCTGTACGAGGATCTGGGCTTCGCGCGCGTGGGCACCGTCCCCGGCGGCTTCATGACGTTCATGGGCGGCTACGAGGACATCCACATCTACTATCGCGACTGCATGGACGCGCTGGCGGGCGGCCGCTGAGGGTAGGCCGCCCGGCCCCGGTCGGCCGGATCGGCGCATGCGCACGCCGCGCGGTCGCGGTCGAAATTCCCTGTTTCGCAGCATGCGGACAAGCGTTATCCTTGCAATGGAAAGAGCGCAGGGAAAGGCCGCCGGGGAACCGCCATGGACTACCGCATCGGCATAGACGCCGGGTCGAAGACCATCAAGGTCGTCGTCGTTGACGAGGACGACGCCGTCGTGCATTCCGTCTATCGGCGGCATCGCTCCGATATCCGCACGACGCTGGCCGGCGTGCTGCACGATATGGCGTGGCGCTTCGGCAACCTGCGCGGGCACGTGGCCGTGACCGGTTCGGCGGGCATCGCGTTGGCCGAGCTGCTGGGGCTGCCGTTCGTGCAGGAGGTGGTGGCCACCACGCGCGCCGTGCGCGAGTCCTACCCCGAGGCCGACGCGTTCATCGAGCTGGGAGGCGAGGACGCGAAGGTGGTCTACCTCACCGGCGGCCTGGAACAGCGCATGAACGCCACGTGCGCGGGCGGCACGGGCGGGTTCATCGACACCATCGCGTTCATGATCGGCGCGCGCATGTCGGACATGAGCGGGCTGGCGCTGGGGGCGAACCGCATCTACCCCATAGCGTCGCGATGCGCCGTGTTCGCTCAAACCGACGTGCGGCCCCTGTTGAACGCGGGCGCGCGCACGGCCGACATCGCGGCGAGCGCGCTCGAGGCCGTCGTGCGCCAGACGCTCGGGGGCCTCGCCTGCGGCCGGCCCCTCAAGGGCACGATCGTGTTTCTGGGCGGGCCGCTCGAGTACATCCCCAACCTGGTGCACCGCTTCCGCCGCGCGCTCGGCCTCACGCGCGAGACGGGCGTCAAGCCGCCGAACGCCCATCTGTTCACGGCCCGCGGCGCCGCGCTTACGGCGCGCGAGGCGGCCGACGACGGCACGCCGCCGCGCACGGCCTCGCTCACGGAGCTGGAACGGCAGGTGCGCAACGCCGACGATCCCTCCGACGACCTCGACCATCTGCCCCCGTTGTTCGCCGATGCGGCCGAACGCGCGGAGTTCGAGGAGCGGCACGCGGCCGAGCGCATGCCCCGCACGAGGCTGTTCGACTGCGAGGGCCCGCTCTACCTGGGGTTGGACGCCGGCTCCACCACGGTGAAGTGCGCCCTGGTGGACGGTGCCGGGCGGCTCGTCCATTCCGACTACCGGCCGGTCGAGGGAGACGTGCTCAAAACCGCCACCGTCATGCTGGGCGATATGTACCGCGTGCTGCCGCGGTCCTACGGCAAGGCCGAGGCCCTGGTCCACATCGCCCATGCCACGGTCACGGGCTACGGGGAGGACCTGCTGCGCGCCGCGCTCGGCATCGACTCGGGCGTGGTGGAGACCACGGCGCACGTGCGCGCCGCGCGCGCGTTCCGCCCGGGGGCGTCGTTCGTGCTCGACATAGGCGGGCAGGACATGAAGGCCATCTGGGTGCGCGACGGACTCGTGTCCGACGCCGTGCTCAACGAGGCGTGCTCGAGCGGCTGCGGCTCGTTCGTCGAGGGCACGGCCCATACGCTGCATATGTCCCCCGTGCGGTTCTCCGAAGCCGCCTTGGGGGCGAGAAACCCTGTCGACCTGGGGACGAAGTGCACGGTGTTCATGACGTCGCGCGTGCGCCACGCGCAGAAGATCGGCGCGCCTGCGGCCGACATAGCGGCCGGCATAGCCTATTCCGTGGTTCAGAACGCGCTGTACCGCATCATCGGCCGCGACAAGGTGGCGGGCATGGGCGGTACGGTGGTCGTGCAGGGGGGAGCCTTCAAGTCCGACGCCGTGCTGCGCGCCTTCGAGCTCGTGGCCGGGGTGCGGGCCGTGCGCCCCGACACGGCGCACCTCATGGGCGCCATCGGCGCGGCGCTCACGGCCCGCGACCGCGCGCTGGCGGGCGGCGGGGAAGCGCGGCGCAGCTCGCTCGTCGACGCCGCGCGCCTGTCGGCTCTCGCGCCCAGGCGCGCGGCGGTGCGCTGCGGCGGATGCGGGTGCGCCTGCGCGCTCACCGTGGTGGAGTTCGAGGGCTCCCGGCGCTTCGTCTCCGGCAACCGATGCGAGCGGGCGCACGCCTTCCTCGACGGGGCGCTTGCCGGCGCGGGGCCCCAGAAGGGCCGGCGATCGGAGGCTCCGCGCCGCGCTCCGAACGTCGTGGCGCTCGAGCGCAAGCTGCTGGCGCGCTGCGGCGATGCGGAGGGCGCCGGGCCGCGGGCCGAGGTGCGCGTGGGGCTCATGGACGCGCTCAACGCGTACGAGAACCTGCCGTTTTGGCATGCGCTGCTTCGCGAACTGGGGTTCTCGGTGCTGGTGCCGCAACGGAAGGAGGGATCGGCCGCCGAAGAAGGCCTGGAGACCATTCCCTCCGAGAGCGTGTGCCAGCCGGCGAAGGTCGCGCACGCGCGCCTCTACGACCTCGCGCGGCGCGGGGCGGGAGCCGTCCTCATGCCGCGCTTCGAGCGCGGAAGCCGCTGCCCGGTGTCGAGCTGCTACGCAGACGCCGTGGCCGACAGCGTGCCGCTCGTGCGCACGGGCGCCTTGGTCCTCGCCGCGCCGACGCTCGGCGCCGTGAGGCCGGAGCGGATCGTCCGCAGCGACGCCGACCGCGCGGCGCTCCTGGCGTCCCTCGGCCGGCTCGCGCCCGAAGAGGCGCCGCTGGGGGAGGGCGAGCTCGAGCGCGCGCTGGAGGCCGCCCTGACCGCACAGCGCGCGTTCGAGGCCGTGGTCGCTCGGGCGACGGAGCAAGCGCTCTCCTGGGTGCACGCCGCCTCCGGCCGACACGGCGTCGTGCTCGCGGGGCGGCCCTACCACGTCGACGCCGAACTGTCGCACGAGGTGGACGGCGTGGTCGAGCGTTTGGGATTCGCCGTCGTCCCGCCGCTGGGCCTGGCAGGTCGTCTGCGCGGGGCGCGCGAAGGAATCTCCGACGCGAAGGAGGCCGCGTCGCCGGGCAGGGCCCTCGTTTCGCCGCCTTGGAGGCCGGCGAAGCACTTGGCAGGCTTGGCGCGCTTCGCAGCGGCCGATCCGGCGCTCGAGCTCGTGTGCCTGCGGTCGTTCGGGTGCGGCTACGACGCCGTCGCCGCCGACGAGGCGCGCGACGTGCTGGAGGCCGCGCACCGGTCGTTCACCGTCCTCAAGATCGACGACATCGTCGACACGGCGCACATCCGCATCCGCCTGCGCACGCTCGCCGAGGCCGTGGAGGCCCGCGACCTGCGACGTGACATTGCCTTCGTTCCGAGCGAGGCGGCGGGGCGCGCGGACGCTCCGGGCAAACCGAAGGGGAGCGCGTCCGTCGCCGTCCCGCTGCTCGGCCGCATCGAGCGCGCCGACCTCGAACGGGCGCGCGGCGGCGTCAACCCCGACGTGTGCCATACCGTGGCCGCCCTCGCCGGGCGCGCCGCACGCCTGGCGGAGGCCGACCCGTCCCTCGGGCGCGTCTCGGTGCCGCGCGTGTGCGAGCGCTGCCTGCTGGACGCCCTGCCGCGCCTGGTGGAGCGCGCCTGCGGGCGCGCGGTGGGGATCGAGTGGGAGGACGCCTGGCCCGCGGGGCTCGGCGCTCCCGCGACGAAGGCGGATCCGGCCGACGACGACCGCCCGCACATCGGCATCTTGGGCAACGCCCTTCTGTGCTTCGACGCGTACCTGAACGACGGCCTGGCGGCGTCCGTCGAGCGCCTGGGCTGCCGAGCCGTGCTGCCCGATCCCGCCAACCTGTTCGTCGACGACGTGCGCTACGACGCCCAGCTCGACGCCTTCGAGGCCGCGGGCGTCGACCACGTGGTGTACCTGCAGAGCTTCGGCTGCCTGAAGGGCCACGTCCAGGCTCGCGGCGCCCTGCACGAGGCGGCGCGGCGCCATCCGGGCATGCCCGTCACCGTCGTGGACTACGACCCCGAGGCGTCGGCCCTGAACCGCGAGAACCGCGTCCGCCTCGCCGTGGCCGCCGCCCGCCAAGCCAGGGCGGAGCGCCCATCCGATGCCTGAAACATGGGCTTTTCGAGGACGTGCGGGGCGGCGATGCCGCGCGATCGGGGCAATCGCGTACAATACTGCGATAACACCGCTTGTCAAACGGCCGTTCACGCCGTAGAATAAGCAATTGCTGTTTTGCGGGCTTCGGCTCACGTGCCGAAACGTCACGATGTCAACCCGCCCGGACCTGATGTAAGAAGCAAAAAGGAGTTCACCTTCATGGCAGTTAAAATTCGCCTTGCTCGCCACGGCGCCAAGAAGCGCCCGTACTACCGTATCGTCGTCGCCGACGCGCGCAGCCCGCGCGACGGCAAGTTCATCGAGGAAGTCGGCCGCTACAATCCCTGCGCCACCCCCGCGATGGTGAAGTTCGACCTCGAGAAGGTCGACCAGTGGATCAAGAACGGCGCCCAGCCCACCGACACGGTGGCGCGCCTGCTCAAGAACGCCCGCGAGAACGCGTAAGCGCCATGGCCGAGCAGACGGAAGACATCGTAGGCCTCGTCGAGTCCGTCGTGCGACCGCTCATCGAGTTCCCCGATGAGCTGCAGATCGAAGCGAGCGACGCCGAAGACGGCTCCATCCTCGTGGAGGTTCGCGTGAACGAAGAGGATGCCGGCAAGGTCATCGGCCGCCAAGGGCGGGTCATCAAGGCTATCCGCACGCTCGCCCGTGCCGCCGCGTCGCGCACGAACACCCATGTCGAAGTGGAGCTCATCGACTAGATGCGCGCTTGGACAGACGTCGCCGTATTGGCGAAAACGAAGAATCTGCAGGGAGGGTTCGTCGCGCAGGGCGCGGCGGGCCTTCCTTTTTTGCTGTTCGAGGGCCTCGAGGTGGCCTTCGTCCCGCCCGTGCTCGACGCCCCGCGCCGGGCGCGCGTGACGTCGGTCGCGCCGGCGGACGAGCGAACCGCCGTCGTGACGTTCGACGTCGTGGAGGGCATCGACGCCGCCGAGGCGCTCGTGGGGTGCCATTGCCTCGCGCGCCGCGCCGACCTGCCGGACGGCGCGCTCGACGCGCCCGAAGGCGCCTGGGACGGCTGGGAGGTGCACGACGCGGCCTCCGGGCTGGTCGGCTCGGTGTCGGGCATCCAGGAGATGCCGGGGCAGGATCTGCTCGAAGTATGTTCGGCCAAGGAGGGCCGCACGATTCTCGTACCGCTCGTCGACGCGTTCGTGGTCGAGGTGGACGAGGACGCGCGCCGCATCGTGGTCGACGTGCCGGACGGGCTGCTGGAGCTGTAAGCCGGGTCGGGAATCGGGGCCGCGGGCCCGCACGCCGCACGCCGCGCTGCGGTTCGGCGGGAAAGGCGCAGCGCCGGGGCGGCCGGCAGATCGTCCCTACGGGCCTTTGGGAAAGGACTTACCACCGTGATCATCGAGACGCTTTCCACGTTCCCCTCCATGTACGACTCCGTCATGGGCGCGTCCATGATGCGCATCGCCCAGGAGAAGGGAATCCTCACGTTCAAGGCCCACGACCTGCGCGACTGGACCCACGACCGCCACCGCACCACCGACGACGACCCCTACGGCGGAGGCGACGGCCTCGTCATGAAGTGCGAGCCCATCTTCGAAGCCTACGAGGACATCGCCGGAAACCTACCCGCTGACGCCGCGGGGGATCCTTCGACTACGCGCCCTGCGGCCGCTCCGCTCGGGATGACAACCGGCCCCACCCCCCAGGTTGAACCTCTCACAAAAGAGAACAGCTGCCGCTCCTCGCGCGCCGACTCCCGGCAAGACGCCCCCGAACAGGTCTCGCCGCCCCGTCATGAAGATTTCAACGAGGTTAGAGGGACCGGGGACGGAGGGGCTCTCCGCGAGATTCCGCACGAGCCGAACAGCCCTGTGGGCTGTTCGAGCGAGCCCAGGACTGCCCGAGCGGAGAGCCCCTCCGTCCCCGGTCCCGTCAAGCGCCCGCATACGATCTTCCTAGCTCCCCATGGCGAGCCCTTCGACGACGCCCTTGCGTGCGAGCTGGCGCGCGAGGAGCGGCTGCTGTTCGTGTGCGGCCACTACGAGGGCATCGACGAGCGCGCCTACGCGCTGGCCGACCGCACGATCTCGCTGGGCGACTACGTGCTCACGAGCGGCGAGCTGGCCTCCATGGTGGTGATCGACGCCGTGGTGCGCAAGCTGCCCGGCGTGCTGGGCGCGCCCACCGGGGCGCTGGGCGAGAGCTTCGCCGACGGCCTGTTGGAATACCCCCAATACACGCGCCCGGCAACGTACCGGGGGATGGACGTGCCCGCCGTGCTGCTGTCCGGCGACCACGGCGCCGTGGCCCGCTGGCGGCGCGAGCGCAGCCTGGAGCGCACGGCGCGCCTGAGGCCCGACCTCTTGGACGACGCCGACCTCTCGCGTGCCGACCGGGAGTTTCTGCTAAACTTGTCGCAATAGGCGTCCCCGTCCTCAAGAGCGGAAAGGCGGAAACCTTGGACCACGGCCAACATGCACGCGAAGGGGCCCCGAGCGCGTCGCGCAGGATCGTCGGCCTGCTCTGGTGGGCGGTTTTCGTCGTGGCGCTGGCCTGGTTCCAGATCACGTTCGTGCACCAGGCGTTCGCGATACCGTCGGGCTCCATGGAAACCACCATCATGACCGGCGACATGGTGTTCTCCGAGAAGGTCAGCTACTACCTGCGCGACCCCGCGCCCGGCGACATCGTGACGTTCCAGGACCCGGAGATCCCGGGCCGCGTGCTCATCAAGCGCTGCATCGCCGTGGGCGGCCAGACCGTCGACCTCGTGGACGGCCGCGTGGTGGTGGACGGGGTGGCGCTCGACGAGCCCTACACGCGCGGCCTGCCCTCCGAGCCCCTCAAGACGGCGCTCGGCGTCGAGGTGTCCTACCCGTTCACGGTGCCCGAGGGGCACCTGTGGGTCATGGGCGACAACCGCACGAACTCCAACGACTCGCGCTACTTCGGCGCCATCGAGGCGCCGTCGGTGACGGCGCGGGGCGTGCTCGTCTTCTGGCCGCTTCAGGACTTCGGCCTGCTGGAGTGAGCGGGTTTGCCCGCCGCGGCCCGGAAGCCGAACCTTTCGCCCGGTGATCGGGAATTTCTGAAGAGTTTATCGAACGCGCCGGGCGATTAGGCTCGAAGCGCTATCATATACGCTCGTGACTTCATCCGGGCGCCCCTCCGCGCTCGTGCGGAAAGGACAAGACGACCTTCATGGACTCTGGGCAACACGCCGAGCCGCGCCCATCGAGCGCGCTTAGAACCATTCTCAGCCTGCTCGTCATGGTGGCCTTCATCTTCGGGCTGTCCTGGGCGCTGCGCACCTTCGTGTTCCAGCCCTACGAGATCCCGTCGGGCTCCATGGAAACCACCATCATGACCGGCGACATGGTGTTCTCCGAGAAGGTCAGCTACTACCTGCGCGACCCCGCGCCCGGCGACATCGTGACGTTCCAGGACCCGGAGATCCCGGGCCGCGTGCTCATCAAGCGCTGCATCGCCGTGGGCGGCCAGACCGTCGACCTCGTGGACGGCCGCGTGGTGGTGGACGGGGTGGCGCTCGACGAGCCCTACACGCGCGGCCTGCCCTCCGAGCCCCTCAAGACGGCGCTCGGCGTCGAGGTGTCCTACCCGTTCACGGTGCCCGAGGGGCACCTGTGGGTCATGGGCGACAACCGCACGAACTCCAACGACTCGCGCTACTTCGGCGCCATCGACGAGAACTCGCTCACCGGTCGCGCCGCGCTTGTGTACTGGCCGTTCAGCAACTTCGGCCTGTTGGAGTAAAGGGGATCGCACCACGATCGGAGCCGCCGCGCGCGGCTGTTGAGGACAAGACAAGGAGAGCCATGCCAACCGAAACCGAGTCCGCCGCACGTGCGGACGAGCAGGCGGCCGCAGGGTCGCTGCCTCCGACGTTCCAAGACGTCATCATGAACCTGCAGCGCTACTGGGCGTCCGCGGGCTGCGTCGTGCTGCAACCCTACGACAACGAGGTGGGCGCCGGCACGAACGCACCGGCCACCACGCTGCGCTCGCTCGGCCCCGACACGTGGCGCACCTGCTACGTCCAGGGCAGCCGCCGTCCCACCGACGGCCGCTACGGCGAGAACCCCAACCGCACGCAGCACTACTTCCAGTTCCAGGTGCTCATGAAGCCCTCGCCCGACAACATCCAGGACCTGTACCTGGGATCCTTGCGCGCCATCGGCATCGACGTCGACGCGCACGACGTGCGCTTCGTCGAGGACGACTGGGAAAGCCCGACGCTCGGCGCCTGGGGGCTCGGCTGGGAGGTGTGGATCGACGGCATGGAGGTCACGCAGTTCACCTACTTCCAGCAGGTGGGCGGCTTCGAGTGCAACCCCGTGCCCGTGGAGATCGCCTACGGCCTGGAGCGCCTGACGATGTTCGTCCAGGGCGTGGACTCCATGTTCGACATCGTATGGGCGCGCGGCGACGACGGCGTGACGTTCACCTACGGCGACGTGTACTTGGAGAACGAGCGCCAGTACTCCAAGTTCAACTTCGAAGTGGCCGACACCGATTTCCTGTTCCAAGAGTTCAACGACCGCGAGGCCGAGTGCAAGCGCACGCTCGAGGCGAACCTGCCGTTGCCGGCCTACGACAGCGTGCTCAAATGCTGCCATACGTTCAACCTCTTGGACGCCCGCGGCGTGATATCGGCCACGGAGCGCATGGCCTACATCCTGCGCGTGCGCACGCTGGCCAAGGCGGTGTGCGCGAGCTACATGGAGCACGTGGTGGGCATCGAGCCCGCCGAGGAGGGCGCGGACGCCGCGCCCGCAAGCGATGCGGGGAAGGGGGACGCGCGATGAGCAGCCTGCACACGCTCGCCTTCGAGATAGGCACCGAGGAGATCCCCGCGTTCGACCTTCACAAGGCGACGCAGCAGCTCGAGAAGCTCGTGCCCGAGGCGCTGGACGCCGTGCGCGTCCCGCACGGCGACGTTTCCATCTACACCACGCCGCGCCGCCTGATCGCGCTGGTGGAGAACGTGGCCGACGCCACCGAAGCGCTGGAGGAGGTGTTCCGCGGCCCGTCGGCCAAGATCGCCTTCGACGCCGACGGCAACCCCACGAAGGCCGCCATCGGCTTCGCGCGCGGCAAGGGGCTCGACGTGGACGCGCTCGAGCGCCGCGAGGAGAACGGCGCGGAGTACGTGTTCGCAACGCGCAGCGTGCCTGCCCGCGATGTGGCCGAGCTCCTGCCCGGCGTGCTGGAGGGCGTGATCACGGGCATATCGTGGCCGAAGTCGTGCCGTTGGGGCACGCGCAGCGAGTACTTCTCGCGGCCGGTCCGCTGGCTCGTGGCCCTGCTCGACGAGCGCGTGATCCCCGTGGAGTTCGCAGGGCTCACCGCGGGCAAGCTCACGTGCGGCCATCGTTTCCTGGCCCCCGGCCCGCACGAGGTGGCCCGCGCGGCCGACCTGCTGGGCGTGGTGGAGAGCGCGTGCGTCGTGACGAGCGAGCAGGCGCGCGAGCAGCGTATCCGCGAGGGCGTCGCGCAGGCGGAGGCCCAGACGGGCTACCGCGCCGAGCTGCCCGAGAAGACGCTTCTGGAGGTCGTGAACCTGGCCGAGTACCCCACGGTGCTCGTGGGCACGTTCGACGAGGAGTTCCTCCGCGTGCCCGAGGAGATCATCGTGGACGCCATGCTCATGCACCAGCGCTATTTCCCGCTGTACGACGGCGAGGGCAAGCTCACGAACAAGTTCATCGTCGTGACGAACGGCGACCCGGCGCATGCCGACACCATCACGGGCGGCAACGAGCGCGTCGTGCGCGCCCGCCTGTCCGACGCGAAGTTCTTCTACGAGGAGGACCTGAAGCACCCGCTGGAGACCTACGTCGACCGCTTGGACGAGGTGGTGTTCCAAGAGGCGCTCGGCACCATGAAGGCCAAGACCGACCGCATCGTGGCGCTGGCCGAGCACCTGGCCGCCGACGCGGGGCTGGGCGCGGCGGACGCCGCCGACGCCGTGCGCGCGGCGTATCTGGCCAAGGCCGATCTCGTGACGAACGCCGTGGTGGAGTTCACCAGCGTGCAGGGCGTCATGGGCTCGTACTACGCCGAGGCGGCTGGCGAGAGCGAGCAGGTTGCCCGGGCCATCGCCGACCACTACCGCCCGCGCTTCTCCGGCGACGAGCCGCCCGCGTCCGACGTGGGCAAGGTCGTGGCCACGGCCGACAAGCTCGACACCATCTGCGGCCTGTTCGCCATGGGGCAGGGCCCCACGGGCTCGTCCGACCCCTTCGCGCTGCGCCGCAGCGCCATAGGCATCGTGGCCATGCTGGAGGCGGGCCTGCCCGTCTCGCTCATGAAGGCCGTGGACGCGTCGCTCTCCACGTACGAGGGCGGCGGCATCGACTTCGACCGCGACGACGTGCGCGCCCAGGTGGCCGACTTCTTCGTCACGCGCACGAAGGTCATGCTGCGCGATTCCGGCGCGTCTCCCGACGCCATCGACGCGGTGCTGGCGGTGGGCGTGGAGGAGCCGGCCGAGGTCATCGCCCGGGTGCGCGCCCTCGAGGCCGCCCGCAAAGACGAGCGCGAGACGTTCGACGACCTGGCCACGGCCTACGCGCGCGCCAACAACCTGCGCGACGCGCGGCTGGGCGACGAGGTGGACGAGGCGTTGGCGGGCGAGGCCGAGCGCGCGCTCCTGTCCGCCGTCCGCGACGTCGAGGCCAGCACGTCCGCCGCTCTCGCCTCCGACGACTACGCCTCGGCCCTGGCGGCCCTGGCGGCCCTGCGCGGGCCCATCGACGCGTTCTTCGCCGACGTCCTCGTCATGGACGAGGACGAGGCCGTGCGCGCGAACCGCCTGCGCCTGCTGAACCGCTTCGTGGGCGTGTTCACCGACGTGGCCGACTTCGGCAAGATGGCGAAGGGCGGGAAGTAGGGCGATGGACGACCTCGTCTCGTACGGCCCGCCGAACGCCGACCCGGGGAGCCTCCCCACCATCCACGTGATCAGCGACTCGGTGGGCCTCACGGCCCAGGCGGTGGCCCGGGCGGCCGCCGCCCAGTTTGGGGTCACGAACCCCGCCATCGAGGTGCTGCCGAAGGTGCGCTCGTTCGGGGAGATCGAGGACTTCCTCGACGAGCACAGCGCGTTCCACCGCCAGAACTCGGGGGACGGCCGCATGCTCGTGTTCTACACGCTGGTGGACGGCGCGCTCGCGCGGCAGCTGGCCGCCCATGCGGCCGCTCGCGACGACATCGTGGCGGTGGACCTCATGACCGACGCCATCGCGGCCATCGCGCGCATGACGGGGCGCAGGCCCTCCACGAAGCCCGGCGGCCTGCACGTGGCCGACCAGTACTACTTCAAGCGCATCGAGGCCATCGAGTTCACCATCGCCCACGACGACGGCCGCAACCCGCAGGAGCTCTCCCAGGCCGACATCGTGCTTCTGGGCGTGTCGCGCTCGTCCAAGACGCCCACGTCCATCTACCTTTCGCAGCAGGGCTACAAGGTGGCGAACATCCCGCTCGATCCCACCACCGATCCGCCGAAGGAGCTCGCCGACGTGGAGCGCACGCGGCTGTTCGGGCTCATGACCACTCCCGAGGTGCTCATCGGCATCCGCCAGCGCCGCCTGGGCAACGCCAGCGTGGTGGCGTCGCGCTACGCCGACCCCGAGTACGTGTACCAGGACTTGGAGCAGGCTCGGGCGCTCATGCGCAAACTCGGCTGTATTGTCGTTCACACCGAAAATCGAGCCGTTGAGGAAACGGCTCAGGAGATTTTGCGCTACTATGAGCGCGCCCACCCTCCATCCGCTGATATGATGGGCTAGGCCTGCGAACCTGCGAGGTTCGGTACTCTGTACGATTTGAAACGTCGCGTTTAAGGAGAAAAAGGTGACCGAAGAAGTCAAACGAGTCTATGCATTCGGCAAAGACGCACAGGGCAACAACGTAACCGAGGGCAACACCAACATGAAGGCGCAGTTGGGCGGCAAGGGCGCCAACCTCGCCGAAATGGCCAACATCGGGCTCCCCGTGCCTCCCGGCTTCACCATCACGTGCCAGACCTGCATGGAGTACGCCAACGCGGGCAACACGTGGCCCGAGGGCGCGCTCGACACCATCCAGGCCTACCGCGAGGACCTCGAGGCCCGCATGGGCAAGAAGATCGGCGACGCCGCCGACCCGCTGCTCGTGTCCGTGCGCTCCGGCGCCCCCATGTCCATGCCGGGCATGATGGACACGGTGTTGAACCTGGGCCTGAACGACGAGTCCATCAACGGCCTCATCGCCCAGACCGAGAACCCGCGCTTCGCCTGGGACTCCTACCGCCGCTTCATCCAGATGTTCTCCAACGTGGTCATGGGCCTGGACGGCGATCTGTTCGAGAACGCCATCACGGCCATGAAGAACCTGCGCGGCGCCGCCTCCGACACCGACCTCTCGGCCGACGACCTCAAGGAGCTCGTGGCCGAGTTCAAGCAGATCTTCGCCGAGAACGTGGACGCTGCCGCGTACCCGAGCCTCGTGGTCGACGGCTCCGTGCAGTTCCCGCAGGATCCCAGCACGCAGCTGCAGCTGGCCATCGAGGCCGTGTTCGGCAGCTGGAACAACCCCCGCGCCACGCTGTACCGCAAGCAGAACAAGATCGCCGACGACCTGGGCACCGCCGTGAACGTGCAGTCCATGGTGTTCGGCAACAAGGGCAACACCTCGGCCACGGGCGTGGCGTTCACGCGCAACCCCGCTAACGGCGAGAAGGAGTTCTACGGCGACTACCTGGTGAACGCCCAGGGCGAGGACGTGGTGGCCGGCATCCGCAACACCAGCCCCATCGCCGACCTCAAGCACGTCGAGGGCTTGGAAGAGGCCGGTCGCGAGCTCGAAGAGGTGTTCGTGACGCTGGAGAACCACTTCCGCGACATGTGCGACATCGAGTTCACCATCGAGCAGGGCAAGCTCTGGATGCTGCAGACCCGCGTGGGCAAGCGCACCGCCGCCGCCGCGCTGCACATCGCCATCGAGATGGAGAAGGAGGGCCTCATCACCAAGGAAGAGGCCGTCATGCGCGTGGACCCCGAGCAGCTCGACCAGCTGCTGCACCCGCAGTTCGACAAGAACGCCGACTACGACGTGGTGGCGAAGGGCCTGAACGCCAGCCCCGGCGCCGCGGTGGGCGAGGCCGTGTTCTCGGCCGCCGACGCCGTGGCCGTCACCGAGGCCGGCCGCAAGTGCGTGCTCGTGCGCTGGGAGACGAACCCCGACGACCTCGCCGGCATGATCGCCGCCGAGGGCATCCTCACGTCGCACGGCGGCAAGACGTCGCACGCGGCCGTCATCGCCCGCGGCATGGGCGCTCCCTGCGTCTGCGGCGTGGAGGCGCTGAAGATCGACGCGGAGAAGAAGGAAGCCGCCGTGTCCGGCACGGACATCGTCATCCGCGAGGGCGACATGATATCCATCGACGGCACGACGGGTTCCGTGGTGCTGGGCGCCGTGGAGCTGGTGCTGCCCGAGCTCACGGGAGACCTGGACACCATCCTGGAGTGGGCCGACGAGTTCCGCACCATGGGCGTGCGCGCCAACGCCGACAACCCCGAGGACGCGGAGCTGTCCCGCAACTTCGGCGCCGAGGGCATCGGTCTCTGCCGCACCGAGCACATGTTCCTGGGCGACCGCAAGCAGATCATCCAGTCCTTCATCCTGAACGACGAGCCGGCCATCCGCGAAAAGGCGCTGGCCGACCTTCTGGCCGCCCAGACGGGCGACTTCTACGGCATGTTCAAGGCCATGGACGGCCTGCCGGTCATCGTGCGCCTGCTCGATCCGCCGCTGCACGAGTTCTTGGAGAGCCCGCGCGACCTGGACGTGGAGATCGCGCGCCTGGAGGCCGCCGGCACCCCCGCCGCCGAGCTCGCCGAGAAGCGCCAGCTGCTGAGCCTGGTGGACGCCATGGCCGAGGCGAACCCGATGCTGGGCCTGCGCGGCTGCCGCCTGGCCATCCTCTACCCCGAGCTGCCCGCCATGCAGACGCGCGCCATCGCCACGGCTGCCGCCCGCCTGAAGAAGGAGGGCCTGAACCCCGAGCCCGAGATCATGATCCCGCTCGTGAGCGTGCTGCCCGAGCTCGAGACGCTGCGCGGCGAGTGCGAGGCCGTCATCGCCGAGGTGTGCGAGACCGAGGGCGTGGAGCTGGACATCCCCATCGGCACGATGATCGAGCTGCCGCGCGCCGCCGTCACCGCCGACGAGATCGCCACGAAGGCCGACTTCTTCAGCTTCGGCACGAACGACCTCACGCAGACGACGTTCGGCTTCAGCCGCGACGACGTGGAGGCCAAGTTCATCCCGCGCTACCTCGAGCGCCGCATCCTGCCGTTCAACCCGTTCGAGACGGTCGACCCCGGCGTGGCCGCGCTCGTGGAGATGGGCTGCACGAAGGGCCGCGCCACGAACCCGGACATCCAGCTGGGCGTGTGCGGCGAGCACGGCGGCGACCCGGACTCCGTGAAGACGTTCCACAAGATCGGCCTCACCTACGTGAGCTGCTCGCCCTACCGCGTGCCGTTGGCGCGCCTGGCCGCCGGCCAGGCGGCGCTGGCCGAGAAGATGGGCGACCACCGCGACAAGTAGGTTCCAGCTTTTCAGGCGCACGATGAGGAGGGCCCGCGTTCGCGGGCCCTCCTCGTTCCGGCGGCGAGATACCCCCTCCCTGTCATCCTGAGCGAGCGAAGCGAGTCGAAGGATCTTCGGCAAAGAAAACCTCGCGCAACCGAAGATCCTTCGACTGCGCTCCCTTCGGTCGCTCCGCTCAGGATGACAGGGAGGGGGCGGCCTTCGGGTCGCTTCTGCGATGTTCCTGCGCGCTCGGAAGCGTGGTATATTTCGCAGGAAGATCGGAAAGCGTTTCGCGACGGGCGCATCGAGCCGTGGTCGAACGAAGGAAAGGCGGTACGGGGATGGACGTAAACGAGGGTTTCTCCTGCTTGGACTGCACGGGGCGCGCATGCGAGTTCGAAACGGGCGAGAACCCGCCGCAGTGCGTCGGCGGCGCGGCGGCCGCGCTGCACGACGAGGTGCGGGCCTGCTACGCCGAGCCCGAGAACCGCCGCATCATGAAGGCGGCCATGGTGTCGAGCTCGAAATGCGGGAACCTCACGCGCGTGCAGGAGACCATCGAGTTCGCCCGCCTCGTCGGCGCCAAGAAAATCGGCATCGCCACGTGCACCATGCTGCTGAACGAGAGCCGCATCCTGGGCGGCCTGCTGGAGCGGGCGGGCTTCGCGGTGTTCGGCGTGGCCTGCAAGGTGGAGAGCAACCATCGCGGCGATCTGGACCTCGTGCTGGACGACGGGGAAGAGGGGCCCGTGCTCTGCAACCCCGTCATGCAGGCGCGCCTTCTGGCCGAGGCCGGCACCGACCTCAACGTCGTCATGGGGCTGTGCGTGGGCCACGACGTTCTGTTCTGCAAGTACACGAAGGCGCCCACCACCACGCTCGTCACGAAAGACCACGTCACGGCGCACAACGCCTGCGCCGGCCTGTACGCGGCCAAGACGGTGTACCGAAAGCGCCTCGACGAGACGATAGCCGCCTGCTGCGCGGACGGCGAAGCCGACGGGAAGGATGCCTGACGGTCGCGGGAAAGCCAGCCGCCGAACCCCCGGCTTCGTTCTCAAGCCTGCTCGATGAGGCCTGCGGCGCGGGCAGGGTCGCCGACCAGCCACACGCGGTCGCCGGGGAACAGGCGCGTGTTGCGCGAGGGCTTCATGCGCACGAGGGCCTCGTGCTCGTGCGCCACCACCAGGCTCGCGTAGGTTCCTTTGAAGTCGATCGAGGCGATGGTCTTGCCCGCGAAGGGCGAGCCCGCCTCCACGCCCAGCGCGAAGCAGGTGACGTCGAAGCGCGCCGGGCCGTGCGACAGGTAGTCGTCCAGCATGGAGCTTTCCGCCTCGTCCTCCTCGAGAGAGCCGTCTTTGAGCATGCTCTGCAGGTACGCGTCCACCTCGGCCTCGGTGCCCAGAAACGCCAGCACGTCGCCCTCGCGCACGCCGAGCGTGTCGTTCGGGTCGTTGATGCTCCGGGCCAGCTCCTCCTTCGACAGGCGCGCGACGCGGTCGGCGTCCACGCGCCGCCCGTCGCGCACGATGGCCATGAGGTCCAGGTTGTGCGCGATGCCGAACACCACGTCGGTGGAGCGCTCCGCGCCCAGCAGCTTGAGCGTGCGGCTGGCCTCCACCTCCACCACGTACAGGTGCTTCTCCACCCAGTTCGCGTGGTCCTCGTCGGAGAGGCTCGCACGCCGCTCGGCAAGCACGCTCTCCTTGAGGTTGCCGGTGAAGCTGGTCTCCAGCTTGAGGAACAGCGAGTGCAGCGTGCGCGAGCGCCCGAGCGCCACGGTGCAGGCCGCGCCCAGAAGCACCATCCAGGCGATGCTGTCGGCGCCGGCCGCATAGGCGATGGCCAGCACGGAGAAGAACGAGAGCGCCACGCCGGCCGCCGAGAGGGCTGCGAGCGCGGGGCGGTTGCGCCGGCGGCGCATCCACAGCGCCCCGAACTCGTTCTTGCGCCCCGTGTAGAACAGGTTCGCCATGAACAGTCCCGTGGCCAGGATGCCGAGCGCCGCCATGGCGCCGGTGAGGAAGGGCTCGGGCACGGCGCCGCGCAGAAGGCGCGGGACCATCTTCACCAGCACCTCCACCGAGGCGGCGGCGCACAGCACCACCAGCCCCGCCTTGAAGAACCAGCGCTTCAGGTAGTCGCGCCACAGGTTCTCGCCCTCGTCGTCGCCCTCGTCCTCGGCGGCCTCCTCGCGGCGCTCGAGGAAGGCGAGCGCGCTTGCGGGAAGCAGGCGCACGAGCAGCAGGTAGGCCCGCTCGGAGTTGCGCACCAGCAGAGGCGAGGCGAGCGAGGTGACCACCGACACCGTCACGATCACCGGGTAGAGGAAGCCCGCCGTCACGCCGAGCGAGGTGCCGAGCGCCGCGATGATGAACGAGAACTCGCCGATCTGCGCCAGGCTCAACCCCGCCTTCACCGCGGTCCTGAGCGACTGGCCTGACAAAAGCGCGCCCAAGCAGCAGAAGAACGAACGCCCGACAACCGTCACCACGGCCAAGAGCGCCACCGTGCCCAGGTTGTCGATGACGGCCTGGGGGGCCACCAGCATGCCCACCGACACGAAGAACACGGCTCCGAAGAGGTCTTTCAGGGGCTTGAACAGGGCGGCGATGCGAGGGGCCTGCACGGTGCCCGCCAAGATCGAACCCGCGAGGAACGCGCCGAGCGCCGAGGAGAACCCGATGCCCACGGCCAGCGCGGCCATGCCGAAGCACAGCGCGATGGAGGCGACGAGCAGGATCTCGTCGTTCACGGCGTCGCGGATGCGCTTGAGGGCGCTCGGCACCACGATGACGCTGAGCGCGAACCACACGATGAGGTAGAGGGCCATGCGGCCGATCTTGAGCACCACGTCCGCCGCCTCGGCGCCCGCGCCGGCACCGGCCGTGGAGAGCACCGCCAGCAGGAACACCGCCGCGATGTCCTCGATGACGAGCACGCCGAACACGAGCTCGGTGAAGCCCTGGCCCTTGATCCCCAAATCGGTGAACGTCTTCACGATGATGGACGACGAGGAGATGGCCAGCATCCCGCCCAAGAACAGGCTCATGACGAACGGCCAGCCCAGAAGCGTGCCCACCAGCAGCCCGAGGGCTATCATGAGCGACATCTCCGTGGCGGCGGTCACCACGGCGGGCCGCCCCACGGTGGTGAGCTTCAGCACGCTGAACTCCAGCCCCAGGCCGAACATGAGGAAGATGACGCCGATGTCCGACCACGTGGTGATGCTGGCCGTGTCCACCACGGTGGGAACCCATGCGATGGCCGGCCCCACCAGGAACCCCGCCAGCACGTAGCCCACCACGAGCGGCAGCTTGAGGCGCCGGCACGCGATGGTGACGACCGCGGCCACGGCCAGGATGAGCGCGAGGTCGGTGATGAGCGGGGGAAGGTTCTGCATGCGGTTCCTTCGAGGTGAAGTCGACGTTAAAGTGCGTGTTCGCGCAACCCCTTATTCTAGCAGGTTCGATGCCTTTGCGGCAGGTGCGGGTCGCTTTCCGCCTCGTGCGCCGTGCGCGTGCGGCGGCGGCGCGCCCTTCCGCCGGGGGACGCGGAAGGGCCGGAGTCCCTCGCGGACTCCGGCCCTTCTCGCATCGGGTCGCCGTCGACGGGCGATCGCTACGCGCCCTGCGGGACCTCGTCGCCCGCCTGGGGCTTGGGGTCATGCGGCAGCGCCGGGGCGTCCTCGCGACGGGCCATGGCCTGGTCGTAGTCGCGCGTTCCCACGAACACCTCGTTCAGGTACGGGTTCACCTTCAGCTTCCTGGCGCGGTACATGATGTAGGCGAAGGCGGCCACGTTGGCCAGGAGCGCGATCACCGAGACTGCCAGGTTCACGTTCGGGTTGTTCACCGACTGCACGCTGAACACGCTGTAGTCCTGGAAGGCGGGGAACACCTGGGCGAACATGCACCAGATGGCCAGCGTGAACGCGCGGTTCTGGATCCAGCCGCCCTTGTTCCACAGCATAGCCGCCACGGTGGGGGCCAAAAGCAGCGCCAGGCCGCAGTAGAACGAGTGCGTGGGCAGGCAGTTGTAGGTGTAGCAGAAGTTCCACAGGTCGTAGGCGATGATGAACACCCACGTCATGTCGGGCCAGAGCATGTCCTGCTTCTTCTTGGACACGTAGATGCCGAACCAGCCGGTCATGCAGGCGATGTTGATGATGCCCGCCACGCCGTTGAACACGTTGTGCCAGCCGCCGTAGAGCGTGACGCCCTCGGAGGACACCCAGGTGGTGCCGAACGCGCGGAACGCGCTCTCGAAGTCGCTCACCACGGCGATGAGGATGTTGATGGCCACGATGACGAACGGGAAGCACTTGAACCAGTGCGACTTGCCGATCTTGCCCCACTTGTACTTGAGCGCCATGAAGCCGACGCAGCCGATGGTGGCGGCGTAGAGCTTGGCGTAGTGGAACCAGCTGTTCATGTGCACGTAGGTGGGATTGTTGAGCGCCCAGTCGGCGCCCATGGCGGCGCCGGCGTAGATGGCGACGAAGTACGCCGTCAGCGCTATCGGCACGCCGATGAAGCAGACGGTGCCGCCGACCTTCGAGCGCCGGGCCACCTCATTGATGAGGATGAGGCCGATGAACACCATGGCCCACCCGAGCCATTGGTACAGGGCGTTCTCGCCGTAGACTTGGAACAACATGTCGGTTACCCCTTCTTTCTAGAGCTTGCCTCGCCACTTCCCACGCTGTGGCCGCGTTTGCCTTCTCCGACGGCAGGACGCACGTTCCCAAGGGCGCGCTCGCGTCCCTCGTCGTCTTGCTGTTCGAATGCGCCTAGATGCTGCCCGCGTCCTCCCCGTGCGGGCGTTCGGGCGGGACCTCGGTGCCGCGGACAATGTGCAGCGTTTGGGCTATCAGGTCCTTCAGCACCTCGTCGTCGGCCTCGGGGTGGTGCCGGACGTAGCCGACGATCCCCAAGACCAGCATGTAGAACGTCTCGTAGACGTGGTCCACCTTGATGGTGTGCAAACGGCCGTAGTCGCGCACCGTGGTGTCGAGCATGTACGAGGCCACGCGATCGGCAACGCGGTTGACGAACTCGAGGTAGAGCGCCGCGTTCTCCTCGGACGCGAGCGAGCGGCGGAACGCGTCGTTCTCGAACACGCCCAGGCGCAGGATCTTGACGACGCTCTCCAGCGCATGCTCGATGTTGCCGGGGCGGCGCTGTTCGTTCCAGTACTCGAGCGCCTCGATGTAGTCGGCCACGTAGGCGTCCAGCACGGCCGAGGTGACGGCTTCCTTGTCGGGGAAGTAGTGGTAGAACAGCGTGCGCGTCACGCCCAGCCGGTCGGTGATGCTCTGCACCGACGTGCGCGAGAGGCCCTGCTCCTCGTACAGCTGGCGAGCGGCCTCGATGAAGTCCTCGCGGCGCTGGTCGCTCATCGCCGCCTCCTTCCGTTCCGCCGGCCGCCGTCCGGCAGCCTCGGCTTTCGGGCGATCCGTCCTGCAACCGTCGGGTTGCGCCGGGCGGGCCGCCCGGCCGCCTTGCCGATGAGCGCAGAATACGCCCCCGATTGACAGGGTGTCAATGTACACTTTTGGATTTTCGTCAATGATTTTATGAAGATTACGTGCTAGTATTCCGGCCTATAAGATTCACAAGTGAAACAAAAACAAAACACTGGTGAATAAAGGAGGAGGGCATGGAAGGAAAGAGGCGCACGAAGCGGTGGCCGATCGTGGTGGGCGTGGCGGCTCTCGTCGTCGTCTGCGCGGGAGCGGGGTTCTGGGCGTGGCACGAGCAGCCGAGCTTCTGCAACGCGATCTGCCACGAGCCCATGGACAACTACGTGGAGGGCTACTACCACGACGGCGCGCTCATGGCGAACGCGCACGAGCGGGCGGGCACGACCTGCCTGGAGTGCCACGAGGCGAAGCTGTCGGAGCAGGTGGCGGAAGGGCTGTCGTGGGTGAGCGGCGACTTCTCCGTCGATGCGGAGGGCAACCTGGCCACGGTGGGCGCGAGGGCCGACGCGAAGATGTGCGCGCGGGCGGGCTGCCACGACTTCGACGAGGTGGCGGCTTCGACGGAGGACTGGGGCGGAGAGGAGGGCGTGAACCCGCATGCGTCCCACCAGGGCACGGCCATCGACTGCAGCAACTGCCATGGCGCGCACGGGGCGTCGTATATGTACTGCAACGCCTGCCACGACTACCAGGTCCCCGACGGTTGGGAGAGCCCCCGGTAAAGGGGCCGGCATGTCGGGCAATCGCCATCACGCGCGAGAAGGAGGACGACGATGAAGAAGCAAGCGGCCGTCGCGTGCGGCGCGGCGGCGCTCACCCTGGGCCTGACGGGATGCAGCGCCGGGTTCGAGGGAACGGGGTCGAAGGACGCGGCGAGCGCCGAGCAGCTCGCGATGCGCCTGGACGACCCGTGGGACCAAGAGATTACGGTCGACGCGCAGAAGAAGGCGGAAGGCGAGCTGCGCGACGGCGTGTACACGGGCACGGGAAAGGGGATGGAGGGTTCCGTCACCGTCACGCTGCTCGTGCAGGACAACCGCATCTCGTGCCTGGAGACGACGCAGGAGGGCGAGAGCCAGAGCAGGGGCGGCTACGAGGCCGTGCGCGACGGCACGTTCGCGGCCATGATCGAGGCCGCGCAGGGATCTGACATCGACGCCGTGAGCGGCGCGACCATCACCACCGCAGGCGTCAAGCAGGCGGTAGACGACGCGCTCGCGCAGGCGGAGGCCGCCGCGGCGGCCTCCGCGACGGGCGAGGGAGGGGAAGCGAGATGAGCGAGAACAAGGACCGGGCCGCACGCGGCCTTTCGCGCCGCGACTTTCTGACGCGCGCCGCCGTCGTCGTGGGCGGCACCGCCGCCGCGGCGGCGGTGCCGGGAGCGGCATGGGCCGTGCAGGAGGGCGCGATAGGCGATTGGGCCGCCGACGGATCCGCGGAGGCGGCGGTGCCCGCGAGCGCGGACGCGAACGCGTCGAGCGCGGACGGCACCTACCGCGAGCACAACGGCGCGGCCTTCCCGGCCGACGACGCGTCGCCCATCCCGCCCCGCGCGGTGCCGGCGTCGTGGGACTACGAGTGCGAGATCTGCGTGGTGGGCGCGGGCGGCGGCGGGCTGAACGCGGCGGCGCGGGCGGCCGAGCTGGGCGCCGACGTCATCTGCGTGGAGGCCATGGGCCTGCACGGCGGCAACGCGCAGGAGGCCGGCATGTGCGCGATCCTGGGCGGCTCGAAGCTGCAGGAATCGAAGCGCTTCGCCTTCCCCAGCTATCCCTTCGACGCCAAGAAGCTGGCCGACTGGGCCATCGACGAGTACCACTACGCATGCGACCCTCGCCTCATCAACCTCATCGCCGAGGAGGGCGGCCACTGCATCGACTGGATGGCCGACTGCGGGGTGCAATGGCGCCTCGGCGAGGTGCCGGTGTACGTGGCGCCGAAGAACTCGACGCTCGACCACCACGTATTGAAGATGAAGGACGCCACGGACGCCATGTTCAGCTTCGGCCAGAGGCACGGGGTGGACTACCGCTTCCAGAGCCCGGCCCAGGCGCTCGTGCAGGACGGCGACGGCCGCGTGGTGGGCGTGGTGGTGCGCGAGGGGTACGGGGACGAGAGGTACATCCACGCCTCGCGCGGCGTCATCCTCACGGCGGGCGGGTTCTGCAACAACAAGGCGCTGCTGCAGCGCTACATCCCCACGGCGGCCATGGGCTGCGCCTCGAGCTACCTCACGGCGGGCGAGACGGGCGAGTGCTTCCGCATGGGCCTGGGCGTGAACGCCGACGTGTCGGGCTTCAACAGCTCGGCGAGCTTCGACGGCGGCGTGGACTGGGAGGCCGAGGGCGGCCAGTGGGCGCGCTTCCTCTACGACGGCATGACGCAGCTGTCGCGCCAGCCGTGGTTCACCGTCGACCGCTGCGGCAACCGCCTGCGCTACATGGACAGCCGCGTGGGCGAGGACGGCGCGAACGCCATCTACGCGCTGGGCGATCTGGCCACCATCCAGATGACCCCGCCGGGGCACCGCTCCTACATCGTCTTCGACGCGCACTACGAGGACCATCTGGCGGGCTTCGCTCAAGAGCACTGCCGCAAGCTCATCACGCCCGACCTCGAGCAGATCGACAAGGTGCCCGAGCATTACCGCGACTGGCACCACGGCGTCGAGGACGCCATCGGGGCCGACGTGCTGAAGAGGCGCGACACGCTGGAGGAGCTGGAACGCGACCTGGGGTTCGAGGAGGGCGTGCTCGTGGAGGCCGTGGAGAAGTGGAACGCGTGCTGCGAGAAGGGCGAGGACGACTTCATGTACCCCATGCCCCCCGCGTGGCTGCACGCCATCAAGGACCCGCCGTTCTACGGCTGCCGCATCGGCGGCAACCTGTACGGCACGAAGGCCGGGCTGCTCATCAACGACCGGATGCAGGTGGTGTCGACGAAGGGCACCCCCATCCCCGGCCTGTACGCGGGCTGGCACACGGCCGGCGGCGCGTGCGGCGAGAACAGCTACATCGGCGACCCCATCTTGGGCTCGCTCTTGGGCGACGTGAGCCTGGCGTTCTGCGGCGGGTACCTGTGCGGCACGTTCGCGGTGCGGAACGAACTGCAAGAAGCGGACGAGTAGGCGGGAGGAGGACTCATGAAAGAGCAGATGAAGAGCATGGCCCGCCCGTTCGCGATGCTGTTCTGCATCGCAGCCGCGGTGGCGGTGGTCGGACGCGTCGGCCTGGCGGTGATGGACCTGACCGGCACCCTGTCCTACGACTACATCTCGGCGGCCGACGTGCCCATCCTGGACGTGGTGTGCTCGATTCTCACGGGGTCGGCGTTCGTTGCGTTCATGTTCGCGGCGGGGCTCGCGCTCGCGGTGTCCACGGCGGGGCCGGCGCTCTACGGGCTTTTGTGCGCGCGCGGCTCGGCGGGGCCGGGGCGCCCTGCGACGGCGTTTCTGTGGGGGTGGGCGACGGCGCTCGCGGCGCTTCTGTGCCTGCTCGTGGTGGCAAGCGGCATACTGTCGGCCGTGCAGGTGGGCTCTATGAGCTCGAAGATGCCGTCCGCGCCGGTTTTGGCGTTGGCCCTCGTCGGGTTCGCGGCGTTCCTCGGAACGCTTCTGGGCGCGGCTTCGATGACCGTGTGCGCGTGCTTCGCGCGGGCGCGCGACGACAAGCGCGCCGGATGGAACCTGGTGATCGCGGCTTTCGCGTGCGGGCTCGTGGTCATGGTGCTCACCGCGGGAACGTTCGCGGCCCTCAACGCCGCAACCGTCGACGTGGGCGTCGTGGGCGCATGGTTCGCCGCCGACGTGGTTGTGAACCTGGCCATCATGTTCGGCGCGAACGCGCTGGCGAAGAGGGCTCGCGCGTAGGGGAACCGCTTTTCCTAGAGTATCTCCCAACGTCCGGCGCGCGGGCTTCCAACGCGCCGGACGCGCTTGTCTTTCTTGAGCGCGGCGATGGTTCGCTCCGTCGTGCGCATCGCTGATCCGACGGCTTCGGCGACTTCGGCGACCGTGCAAAAGGGGTTTGCTGCCATGAAATTCAGGACGCGATCCTCGAACAGGTCTTTTTCGCTTTTTCGCGTGCAAAACGGTCGCATCGCATCGCGAATGGCCGCAAGCATGAACGCGACGAAGGCGGTCGACGAACCCGCGGAGTTCGATTCGTTCAAAGCGGCGTAGTAGCCGCCTTGGCGTTCGCGGATCATGCTCTCCACTGGCAACCATGCCAGCATCTCGCGCCATCGCGACAGCAAAAGCGTGTGCCAAAGCCTTCCCACACGGCCGTTGCCGTCCGAGAAGGGGTGGATGAACTCGAACTCATAATGGAACACGCACGACGCGACAAGCGGGTGCATGTTTGTGGTGCGCATCCATTCGAACAGTTCGGCAGTAACCTCGGGAACGTAGCCGGCAGGGGTGCCGGCGTGGATCAGGCGATCTCCGTCGTAGACGCCCGCGTTTTTCGTGCGGAACATTCCGGCGTCTTTGCGCAGCCCGTCCATCATGACTCCGTGGGCTCGAAGAAGGTCGCCTCTATCGAAAGGGTTCAGCTCGCGCAGTAGGTCGTAGGCGCGCTTGGCGTTCTGAACCTCCCTGATCTCATCGGGAGGGCCCAGAACGCGATCGCCGTTCAAGATGCCGGTCACTTGGTCCATCGTGAGCGTGTTCTGCTCGATGGCAAGAGACGAGTGGATAGTCCGGATGCGCAGCTTGCGGTGAAGGGTTGGCGAGGCGGACAGCTCGGAATCAGGGGTGAGCCGCCCTACCATCTCGGCGATTTCCAGCGCCGTTTCCACTATCTGGTCAGTGGGTTCAAAGGGCGGTTTGTAAGGCATGGTGCTCCTTTCAAGCGCTTTACCGCCATTATTTTACCGCCAATGGCGGTAAAAGGGAAGGCGGTGCGAACGTATTGGCGAAAAACAAGCTCGGTAGCTGACGCTCGCAGCGGGGAGGGCGAAGGCCCTCCCCGCTGCGAGCGCGGGAGGCGCTCGATGCACGAAAATCACCGATGTCCCCCTCCGGGGGACCCGAGAGGATTGCCTTGGTCCGCGCGGCGCGCTCGAACGCGGCCTTTACGCGAGGGGATGCAGCTGGCCGAGCGCCGCTTTGCGCTCGGCCTCCTTGCGCGCTTGGACGTCGGCGATGACGACGCGCCAGGCGCGGGCCAGGGCGCGGCGCTGCCCGTCGTCGAGCCGGCTCCACAGCTGCGTGCGCGCGAGGGTGTCGACGGTGCGGGCGACGGCCCTCTGCTTGCGCTCGCCCTGCGCAGTGGCGGCTGCGAACACGGCCTTGCGGTCGCTCGGGCTGGCCAGGCGCACGACCCATCCGCGTTCGGCGAGCCGGTCCACCGCGCGCGCCACGGCCACGGACGTCATCTGCAGCTGGCTCGCGATGTCGCCGATGCGCAGCGGCTCGCCCACCTCGTCGAGGCGCTGCAGCACGCGGCACTCGTTGAGCGAGGCGCCGCACGTGGCGCGCAGCGCCTCTTCCATCGCATGCTTCACCAGCTCCAGCGACACGAGGGCGCGCGAGGCGGCGTAGCGGCCGGATGCTCCCTCGGACGGCTCCGGTTCGATGCCGGCTCCGGCGGCGATGGATGCCTCCAAGATGCTGCGATATGCGGCGTCTTCGGTGGGGAACAGGGCGTACAGCCGCTCGACGATGGAGGCGTTCACCCGGGCCACGTGACTCGCCCCCGCCTCGGTGACGCACGCGGTGCGCACGCGCCCGTCGCTTCCCTCGGCGCGCCTGCGCTGGGCGAACCCGGCGGACGCGAGCGCGTTCACGGCCTGCGTGACAACGTTGGGCTTGAGGTCGAGCATCGCCCCGAGGTCCGACTGCGCCACGCCGCGCTCGCCGGCGGCCAGCAGCTTCACCAGCGTGCGGTACTGCGTCACGTTGAGGGGGCTCGCGGCCGCCAGACCGCTCTTGAGCGCGCGGTGGGTGAGGTCGAACGCGACGAAGAACGTCGAGTCGAGCTTGAGGTCCCCTTCGTCGAATGCGGCTTCTGCGGCGTGCACGGTGCTCCTCGTCAATTAATTCATCGGTGAAACGATAATAGCTCTTCGCCGGACGGCGCGCGTCGACGCGAGGTGCGGCCGCGCAAACTCTCCACGCCGCCGCCCCCGCGGGACGCGGCGCCCCGCGTTTCGATCGAAGCGGTCGACCCCAGGCGCGCCGAGCCGATTCGCCTTGGCACCTACGAAAGCGGCGTCGGCCCGCCTAGCGCCGTGCCCGCCAGCGGCCGACGGCCTTCGCCGCCTCGGTCTGCACGAGCGAGAGCGCCGCCAGGCCCAGCACGGCCGCCCATTGCCACGCGTCCATGGCCGCCCCGCCGAACGCGTCGCGCACGGGCGGGACGAGCAGCACGACGAGCACGAGCGCCGTGCTGGCGGCCACGGCCCATCCGAGCCACGGGTTCCGGCCGCCCTCGCGGTCCCATACGGGGTCGGTGGTCGAGCGCTGGTTCACGGCGCGCAGAACCTGCGAGAAGGCCAGCACGCCGAACGCCATGGTGCGTCCGAGCGCGTCACCGCCTGCATCGCGCCCCACGACGAACGCGAACAGGGCGAAGCCCGCCACGAACAGCCCTTGGAACACCACGCGGCGCGCGAGGGGCCCATCCAGCAGCGTGCCCGCGCGCAGGGGAGGATGCTCCATGATGTGGCGGCTCGCGGGCTCCACGCCCAGCGCGAGCGCCGGCAGCGTGGCCGTGGCCAGGTTCACCCACAGTATCATGACGGCCGAAAGCGGCGCGTTCCAGTTCAGCGCCACGGCCGCCAGCAGCACCACGATCTCGGCCAGGTTGTCGGCCACGAGGAACTGCACGACCTTCTGGATGTTGCGGTGCACGCGCCGCCCCTCCTTCACGGCGTACACGATGGTGGTGAAGCGGTCGTCCAGAAGCACCATGTCGGCGGCGTCCTTCGCAACGTCGGTGCCCGTGATTCCCATGGCCACGCCGATGTCGGCTGCCTTGAGCGCGGGCGCGTCGTTCACGCCGTCGCCCGTCATGGCCGTGACCTCGCCGTCGCGCTTGAGGGCGCGCACGATGCGCAGCTTGTGGTAGGGCGAGACGCGCGCGAACACGCTCGCGCGGCGCGCGGCCTCGTCCAACGCCGCGTCGTCCATGTCCTCCAGCTCCTCGCCCGTGACAACGAGGTCGCCGGGGCGGTAGATGTCCAGTTCCGCTCCGATGGCGCGAGCCGTCGCGGCATGGTCGCCCGTGATCATGACCGTGCGCACGCCGGCCGTGCGGCACGTGTCCACGGCCGCGCGCACGTCCGGGCGCGGCGGGTCCATCATGCCCACGAGCCCCACCAGCACGAGCTCGCGCTCGATGTCCTCCCCGTCGCCCGGCACGGCGGGCAGCGCGCGCGTGGCGAACGCCAGCACGCGCAGGGCCTCGTCGGAGAGCTTCTGCGCCGCATCGAGCGCCCGGGCGCGGTCCTCGTCGGTCATCGGGCGCGGCCCGCCGTCGTCCATGACGAAGGCGCAGCGGGGCAGCAGCCCGTCGAGCGCGCCCTTCACGAGCGCCACGACCTGGCCGTCGCGCTCGTGCACGGTGGACATGCGCTTGCGGTCGGAGTCGAAGGGCCGCTCGGCCAGGCGCGGGTACGCCGCGCGCAGGGCCGCGGGCTCAACGCCGATGTCGCGCGCCAGCACGAGCAGGGCGCCCTCGGTGGGGTCGCCGATCACGGCGTCCGGATCGGCGGAGCCCGCCCCGCCGCCTTCCGCATCGTCGCGGGCGCCTCCGTCCGCCCCTCCGCCCGCGTCGAGCGGGTAGCCGCATTCGTCCACGCGCGGCCCTTTTTCGTCCTGTCCGGCGGCGAAGCTCGCATCGTTGCAGAGCGCCGCCACGAACGCCAGGTCGCCGAAAAGCGCCGGGTGCGCCTCGAGCGCCGCGACGGGGTCGAGCGGCGCGCCCCGGTCCAGGTCGGGGCCTAGCGCCACGCGCACGACGCTCATGCGGTTCTCGGTGAGGGTTCCGGTCTTGTCCGTGCAGACGACGGTCGCCCCGCCCAGCGTCTCCACGGCCGGCAGGCGCCTCACGAGCGCCTGGTGCTTGGCCATGCGCTGCACGCCCAAAGCCATGACGATGGTGGCGGTGGCGGGCAGGCTCTCGGGTATGACCGAGATGGCCAGCGACACGGCCAGCAGCAGCAAGGGCACGAACGGCCGGCCGTAGGCCAGGCCGATGGCCACCACGGCCAGCGCCGCCGCCACGCCCGCGATGGTGAGCAGCTTGCCGAACGAGGCGAGCTTGCGCTTGAGCGGGGTGTCCAGCTCCTCGTCGCCTTCCAGGAGCCCCGCGATCTGCCCGACCTCGGTTCCCATGCCCGTCGCCACCACCGCGCCCCGGGCGCGCCCGCCCGTGACGATGGACGTGGCGAAGGCCATGGTGGCGCGGTCGCCCAGCGGCGCACCGGGAGCCACGTGCGCGGCGGCGTCCTTCTCCGAGGGGACGGACTCTCCGGTGAGGGACGCCTCCTGCATGCGCAGGCTGGCCGTGTCCAGCAGCCTCAGGTCGGCGGGCACCATGCTGCCGTCGTCCAGCAGCACCACGTCGCCGACCGCCAAATCGCGCGCGGGAACGACCTCTTCCACGCCGTCGCGCACGACGCGCGCCGAGGGCGCCGAGAGCGAGCGCAGCGCCTCGAGCGACGACTGGGCGCGGCTCTCCTGCACGATGCCGATGGCGGCGTTCACCACCACGATGGCGAAGATGATGCCGGCCTCCGCCCATTCCTGCAGAAGCGCGGAGAGCGCGGCCGCCACCACCAGGATGAGCACCATGGGGTCGCCCAGCTGCTCGCGCACCATGGCGCCGAACGTTTTGGGAGGCTTCGACGCAAGCTCGTTGGGGCCGTCCTCGGCAAGGCGTCGACGCGCCTCCTCGGCCGAGATGCCGTCCGGCGTGGAGTCGAGGGCCGCGAGCACGACGTCGGCGGGCTTTGCGTGCCAAGCGGGCGCCTCGCGGCGCGGCGCGGCTGCGGACGGCGGATCGGTGCGAGGGCTCATGGGGCGCTTCCTTTCGAGACGGGACGGCGATAGCGAGCGCATGCGTCGCGATGCGCCCGCTGCGGCTCACGATACCCCGCCCCGGCCGCCGTCCTCCAAACCGTGAAGGCCCGGTAGCAAAGCCATTACGAGGCTCGTCGCCGCGGCACCGAGGGCGGCCTTCTTGGCACGAAAATCACCGATTCTCTGCCTCTGAGGGCTGGCGAGGAGTCCCCTCGCCATGCGCCGTCCACCCGTCGGATACGTTTTCGCAGGTCGCGTTGATCCGAAGATGGAAGGGTCTGCCCAAGGGGGCTTTCGGATGCAGAGAATCGGTGATTTTCGTGCCGTGCGCGGCGGTTTGCCTGTTTGGGTGCCGTTCGGCCCGCGCGCTTCGGTCGGCTTCTTGGGTTAGAATGGCTCCATCGACCCGAAAGGAACCTCCATGGACCGCACGCTCCACCTAGAGAACCTGCCGCGCACCATCGAGCTCGAGCGCGACGGCGACGGCCGCGCGCGCCTCGCCTACATCGACCAGCGTCGGCTTCCCGACGAGCTCGTGTACGAGCGCACGGGCGACTGGTGCGCCGTGGTGGACGCCGTCAAGTCGCTCGCCGTGCGCGGGGCGCCCGCCCTCGGCATCGCCGGCGCGGCCGCCGTGGCGCTGTGGGCGGGCAACGAAGGCGCCTCCCGCGCCGTCGCGCGCGGGTGCGCCGGAGCGGGGGAGTTCTTCCTGGAGGAGCTTGAGCCCGTGGCCGCCGAAGTGGCCGCCGCACGTCCCACCGCCGTGAACCTCGCTTGGGGCGTGCGGCGGGCCGCAGGGCTCGCCCGCGGCCTCGTGGCCTCCGGCGCCGCGCCCGGCGAGGCGGCCGACGCGCTCTTTGACGAGGTCAAGCGCATGGAGGCCGAGGACGAGGCCGTGAACCGCGCCATCGGCGCCTGCGGCGCGGAGCTGCTCGCGCCGGGCAGCCGCATCCTCACGCACTGCAACGCGGGCAGTTTGGGCACCGCCTTCTACGGCACGGCGCTCGGCATCGTGTACGCGGCAGCCGCACAGGGCAAGGTCGAGCGCGTGTTCGCCGACGAGACGCGCCCGGTGGGGCAGGGCGCGCGCCTCACGGCGTGGGAGCTTTCGCGCGCGGGCGTGCCCTGCACGCTCATCTGCGACGACATGGCCGCCAGCCTCATGGCGGCGGGCGGGGTGGACGCCGTGCTGGTGGGCGCCGACCGCATCGCGGCCAACGGCGACGTCGCCAACAAGATAGGCACCTACGGCGTGGCCGTGCTCGCGCGGCACCACGGCATCCCGTTCTACGTGGCCGCGCCCACCTCGACCATCGACCTCTCGCTGCAGAGCGGCGGGCAGATACCCATCGAGGAGCGCGACCCGCGCGAGGTGCTGCCCCGTCCCATCGCCGGCGTGGACGTGTGGAACCCCGCCTTCGACGTGACGCCCGCCGCGCTCGTCGACCGCGTCGTCACCGAGCGGGGCGCCTTCGCGCCGGGCGAGCTCGGACAAGCCCTTTCGAGCGTTCGCGCGTGATGCTACACTGAACGGGAAGGCTCAAGAGCGCGGCCGCGAGCCGCGCGCGACGAGAGGAAGCCTCATGCGCATCATCTACCGCGAAGACCAGGAGCAGCGCGAGCACGGGACGCTGGCGGACGACGCCGCGTTCTCCGACGAGAGCGAGGGCCGCGCGCGCTCGACCGAGCCCGACATCCTGCGCAACGACTACCAGCGCGATCGCGACAAGATCCTGCACACGAAGTCGTTCCGCCGCCTGTCGCACAAGACGCAGGTGTTCCTGGCCGCCGAGGGCGACCATTTCCGCACCCGGCTCACCCATACGCTCGAGGTCGCGCAGATCGCGCGCACCATCGCCCGAGCCCTCGGCCTGAACGAGGACCTCACCGAGGCCATCTCGCTCGGCCACGACCTGGGGCACACGCCGTTCGGCCATACGGGCGAGGAGGCGCTCGCCCAGAGCCTGGCGCGCCACAAGGGCATCGACCCGAACTCGCGCGAGGCGGCGGCGCTCTACCGGCACAACGAGCAGAGCCTGCGCGTGGTCGAGCTCATCGAGAACGGCGGCAAGGGCCTGAACCTCACGCCCGAGGTGCGCGACGGCATTTTGTGCCACACGGGCAACCTGCGCGCCGAGACGCTCGAGGGCCGCATCGTGGGCACCGCCGATCGCATCGCCTACGTGAACCACGACATCGACGACGCCATCCGCGCGGGCATCCTGTCCGAGGCCGATCTGCCCGACACGACGCACGCCGTGCTGGGCCCCGACCACTCCTCGCGCATCCAGACGCTCGTCATGGACATGGTGGAGACGTCGGCCGCGTGCGACGACATCCGCATGAGCGACCCGGTGTGGAACGCCATGATGGAGCTGCGCGCCTTCCTGTTCGCGCGCGTGTACACGGCGCCCGTCGTCATGGCGGAGGTGGACAAGGCCACGCGCCTTGTCGGCAGCCTGTTCGACTACTACGTCGCGCATATCGGCGAGGTGCCCGAGGAGTACCGCGCCATCGCCGAGGGCGACGACCTGCGCGCCGTGAGCGACTACGTGGCCGGCATGACCGACCGCTATGCCAAGAACCTCTTCCAGCAGCTGTTCATCCCGCATTCGCTGCATTACTAGGTTCCGGCGGCCTGCCGGCCGCCGGAACCCCCTCGACGCTGCGGCCCGCCCTCGCACCCGATCTCGCGGCGATGCCGGGGGCTCGCGTACCGAAGTACGCCACGCCCCCGCCATCCCCACGATCTCGGGCACGAGGACGGGCCTCGCTGGCTTACTAGCGCCAACCTGGGCGGCGGTTTTCGCGCTTCGCGCGAAGCGCGGGGCGGCGCGACCCATCCGCCGTTGCGCGCTCGCGGGAAACTTGTATAATCGTTGGGCTATGCTTTCCGGGGACCACATCAAGCAATCGTTTTCCGCCGCGCTGCCCATCATGCTGGGCTACGTGGCCATCGGCGTGCCCTGCGGCATCCTGTGCGCCTCCATCGGGCTGAACGGGCTGCAGGTGTTCCTGCTGTCCGCGCTGTTCTACTCGGGCGCGGGGCAGTTCATGATCCCGAACATGTGGCTGACAGGCTCGCCGCTCGCGTCCATCATCGCCAGCGTGTCGCTGGTGAACACGCGCCAGATGCTGTACTCCGCCTCCTTCGCGCCCGCGTGCAAGGGCGTGAAGAAGCGCCTGGCGTTCCTGTTCTCCGCCACCGTGACCGACGAGAGCTACGGCGTGAACACGGCGATGTTCGAGGCGGGCGATTGGTCGGTGGGCCGCGCCACGCTGGTGAACCTGCTCTCGCAGAGCTCCTGGGCGCTCTCGAACGTCGTCGGCGTGCTCGTGGGCAACGCCATAGGCGTGCCGTTGGCCATCGCGTCGTTCGCCATGACCTCCATATTCATCTGCCTGCTGGTCACGCAGAAGGCCACGCCGGCGAACCTCGTGGCCGCCGGCGTGGCCGCCGCGGGCGTGTTCGCGTGCAAGGCCGCGGGGCTGGGCGGGCCCGCCATCCTTGTGGGCGCGTTGGCGGGCGTCGCGGCGGCGCTGGCGTTCACCTGGGCGAAGGAGCGCGTCTGATGGAGGCCATGGGCTGGGGCGACTTCCTCGTGGTGCTGGCGTGCTGCGCGGCCACGATGCTCGTGTGCCGCACGGTGCCGCTTTTCGCGCTCAAGGGAAGGCAGCTGCCCGAGGGCGTGGAGCGGGCGCTCGGGTTCATCCCGCCGGCCGCCTTCGCGGCGTTGGTGGCGAACGACCTGCTCTCTCCCGGCATGTTCGACGCGGGCCTTTGGTCGGCCGCCGCGCCGCTCGTCGCCGCCGGCGTGGTGGCGCTCGTGGCATGGAGGACGAAGTCGCTGCTCTGGTGCGCGGTGTCCGGCGTGGTCGCCTACGCGCTGCTCACGCTCGTTTAAGGTGCGCGGCGAATTTGGGCTTTGCGTGGAGCGCGGGGCGGTTTGGGGAAAAATTGCAGGAAGGTGACGGTTTTTTCCTTGCGCGGGAGGACATGGGGCAGTATACTGTCCAATTGTGTCTTTCCACAGAACACGATACGAGATTCAATCTGAACGCATAGAAGGATAACGAACATGGACATCATTCGCGCCATCGAACAGCAGCAGATCAAGCAGGACCTCCCCGACTTCAACGTGGGCGACAACGTTAAGGTCCACTACCGCATCGTCGAGGGCAACCGCGAGCGCGTCCAGGTGTTCCAGGGCGACGTCATCCGCCGCCACGGCATCTCGAGCCGCGAGACGTTCACGGTGCGCAAGGTCAGCTTCTCCATCGGCGTGGAGCGCACGTTCCCCGTGCATTCCCCGAAGATCGAGAAGATCGAGGTCGTGCGCCAGGGCGACGTGCGTCGCGCCAAGCTCTACTACCTGCGCGACAAGGTGGGCAAGGCCGCCAAGATCAAAGAGAAGTCTTACCGCTAATGAGTTGCGCGGGCCTACGGCCCGCGCAACTTCTCGACGCTGCGGCCCGCCCTCGTGCCCGATCTCGCGGCGATGTCGGAAACTCGCGTACCGAAGTACGCTTCGCTTCCGCCATCCCCACGATCTCGAGCACGAGGGCGGGCCTCGCTGTCTTACTACGCCAACCCGTGCGTCCGTTATGCGGCCTGCGGCCGCATGCAGGCGTCGCTGCGCTCGCCTGCCGGGGCAACCTGGGAGATTGTTCGCGCGCAAGCTCGGGCATCCGTTAGCGCGCTTCGCGCGAGTGCGCAGCCGCCGCGCTCGCCCGCTGAGTCGTCCCGCGGTTGTTCTCGCGCTGCGCGCGAACTGTTATCATGGAGGGCGAGACGAGAAGGTGCGACGCGGCCGCCGAGGGCGGCCGTGCGAACATGAGAGGGTGCGAAGCCCATGGGTTTGACGGTCGCCGAGATCAAGCGCCGCCTGCAGGAGGCGGACGCGCGGGAGTTCGCCGTGCTCGAGCGGTCGCTCGTGGCCGACGCGCGCAAGGGCGTGCGCGACGCCGTGGAGGTGGCGCGCCGCCGCATCGAGGCCGAGCGCGCCGAAAGCGAGCGGTTGGCGGCGCTCTACGCCTACGAGCGGGCTCTGGCGAAGGACCGCGGGGCGAGCGTGGTCGTGGGGCTCGACGAGGTGGGCCGCGGGCCCCTCGCGGGGCCCCTCGCGGTTGGCGCCGTGGTGCTGCCCTTCGAGCCCGCCGTGGACGGCCTCAACGATTCCAAGCAGCTCAAACCCGAGGTGCGCGAGCGCATCGCGCTCGAGGTCAAGCGGGTGGCCGTGGCGTGGTGCGTCGAGTACGTGGAAGCGGCCGACATCGACGCGGCGGGCATGACGGCCTCGCTCGTCACGGCTTTCAGGCGCGCCGTGGCGCGCATCGAGGCGTCCGGCGTGCGGCCCGACGTCGTCCTGCTCGACGGCAACCCGCTGCGCCTCGACGAGCGCGAGGTCAACGTGGTCAAAGGCGACGCGCGCTGCGCCTCCATAGCCGCCGCCTCCGTCGTGGCGAAGGTCGAGCGCGACGCGCTCATGTGCCGCTACGCTGAAGAGTACCCCGAGTACGGCTTCGACGCCTGCAAAGGGTACGCGAGCCCCGCGCACATCGAGGCCATCAAGCGCCACGGGCTCACGCCCATCCACCGCGTCTCGTTCTGCGCGGCCTTCACGCAGCCCACCCTGTTCTAGGCGCTTTTTCCCGGTCCTGCGGCCGCATCCGCCCCGGCTCGCGTCGCGCGCCGTGTTTTCCACCGGCGCGACCGCAGGTTCCCCGCATGGGCTTCCAACCGCGCAGCTTCCCCCATTCCCCTGTTTGACCTGCGGCGATCGCAAGAGGTCGCACCCGGCGGCGAAAACGCGCTAGATCCGCGTTGGATCCGTGCAAGGTTCGCGAAAGCTTCGCACGGCGGACGTGCAAGGTACGTGCAGGCTTCGACCGGCTCCCGGCAGGTCTCCGCGACGGTTCCCCGGCAAGGTTGCGGCTCTATGATGCCCGTAGAGAAGAAAGGGGCATCGCATGGAAGAGATCGGCACCGCGGCCGTGAGGGAACGGCCGCAAGAAGACGTTGCAGGCAGGGAAGGGGAGGGTCCGAGCGGCACCTCCGGGTCCGGCAAGCGACGGACGTCGGGTTCGAGGGGGAATCGGAAGAAGAAAGCGGCCGGCGGGGACGCGCGTTCGCAGGGCCGGCGCAACCAGGAGCTCGGGCGGCGCGGGGAGGACGCCGCCGCGCGCTTCCTCGACCGGCTGGGCTACGAGATCATCGAGCGCAACTGGACGTGCGCCGCCGGCGAGGCCGACATCATCGCGCGGGACGGCGACGCGCTCGTGTTCGTGGAGGTCAAGACGCGATCGAACACCGAGAAGGGGTTGCCGTCCGAGGCGGTGGACGCGGCCAAGCGCAACCGCTACGAGCGCATAGCGGCGCTTTTCCTGCAAGATTACGACGTGGTCGACGTGCCGGTGCGCTTCGACGTGGTTTCGCTCGTGGCGGTGGCTCCCGACCGCGCGCTCGTGCGCCACCATATAAGCGCGTTCTCGGCGGGGTGAGCGGCGTGTACGGAAGGTTCGCCGTGCAGGGCGCCACGCTGCGCGGCGTGGAGGCCGTGCCGGTGGACGTGGAGGTGGTCGTGGGAAGCGGCATCCCGGCGTTCTGCATCGTGGGCATGCCCGACGCCGCCGTGCAGGAGGCCCGCGAGCGCGTGCGCGCCGCCCTGCGGGCGACGGGGTTCTCCATGCCGAACGAGCGGGTGGTGGTGAACCTCGCGCCCGGATCGCTGCGCAAGACCGGGTCGGGCTTCGACCTGCCCATCGCGGTGAGCCTGCTCGCGGCGACGGGCCAGGTGGACCCGCGCGTCGCCGAGGGCGCGCTCTTCGTGGGCGAGCTCTCGCTCGAGGGAGCCGTTCGGCCCGTCGACGGGCTTCTGGCCTACGCGTTGCGCGCCCGGGACCTGGGGGCGCGGCTCGTGTGCGCCGCGGCGCCGGAGCGGCTCGTGGCCATCGACGGCCTCGAGCTGCGCGCCGCCCGCACGCTCGCCGACTTCCGCACGGGCGAGTTCGCGGCCCTGGCCCCCGTGCGTCCCTCCCGAACGCGCGCGTCCCTCGATTTCCGCGACGTGGCCGGCCACGACATGGCGAAACGCGCGCTGCAGATCGCCGCCGCAGGCCGGCACGGCGTGCTCATGATGGGGCCGCCCGGTTCGGGAAAGACGATGCTCGCCTCGCGGCTGCCGTCCATCCTGCCGCCGCTCGAGGAGGACGAGGCGCTCGAGGCGGCGCTCATCCACTCGGTGGCGGGCGAGGACGTGGGCTCCCTGCTCGGCGGCGCGCGGCCGTTCCGCAGCCCCCACCACTCCGCCACGACCGCCGGGCTCGTGGGCGGCGGGACGCCTCCTCGGCCGGGGGAGATATCGCTGGCGCATCACGGCGTGCTGTTCTTGGACGAGCTGCCCGAGTTCAGGCCCTCCGTGCTGCAGGGCATACGCCAGCCCATGGAATCGGGGCGCGTGACGGTGACGCGCGCCGACGGCAACGTGTCGTTCCCCGCCCGGTTCATGCTCGTGGCGGCGGCGAACCCGTGCCCCTGCGGCTACTACGGCGACGCAGAGCGCGCATGCTCGTGCACGCTCGCGCAGGTGAGCACCTACCAGAACCGCATCGGGGGGCCGCTCGTCGACCGCATCGACCTGCATATCGACGTGAGGCGCATACTGCCGCGCGACGTGCTGGGCACGGGCGGCGGAACGTCGTCGGACGACATGCGCGCCGCGGTTCTGGGAGCGCGCGAGTACGCGTCGTGGCGCCGCGCGCGGGCCGGGGACGACGGAAGCGCCGAGGCCCTCGTGCGCTCGTGCGCGATGGCGGCCGATGACGAGGGGTTCTTCGAGGACGCCGCCCGGGCGGCCCGCATGAGCGGGCGCGCCATCATGCGCACGCTCGCGGTGGCGCGCACCGTCGCCGACATGGAGGAGGCGGCGTCGGTGAACCGGGGCCATCTGTGCGAGGCGCTCGCCTTCCGCTTACGGGAGGGGGTGGGACCATGCGGTTGACGGGGCCCCGCACGGAGCTCGCGCCCGGCGACGGGCTCTATCCCTCGGCGTTGGCGGACGTGCCCGACCCGCCGAAGAGGCTCTACGTGGTGGGCGACCCGGGTGCCTTGCGCGCGGGGCTCGCCGTGGTGGGCGCGCGCAAGGCGACTCCCTACGGCATAGGCTGCGCGCGCCGCTTCGCCGGCGCGGCGGCGAAGCGCGGCGTGACGGTGATATCGGGAGGGGCGCGCGGGTGCGACGCGGCCGCCCACCGCGCCGCGCTCGAGGCGGGCGCGCCCACGGTGGCGTTTCTGGGAGGGGGATGCGACGAGCCGTATCCGGCCGCCCATGCGGGCCTGTTCCAGCGCATCGTCGACGGCGGGGGATCGGTCGTGTCCGAGCAGCCGTGGGCCCAGAAGCCGCGGCCCTACATGTTCAGGCTGCGCAACCGCCTCATCGCGGGTCTCGCGCGCGCCGTGCTCATCGTGGAGGCCGGGCTGCCGTCGGGCACATTCTCCACGGCCGACGAGGCGCTCGCGGCGGGCCGCGACGTGCTCGTGGTACCGGGCTCGATCGCCTCGGCCTCCTCGCGCGGCGCGAACCGCCTGCTGTACCAGGGCGCGGTGCCCGTCGTGGACGACGAGACGTTCGAGGACGCGCTGTTCTCGCTGTTCGGATGCCTGAGGCAGGAGCAATGGCCGCCTGAGGGGAGGGAGTCCTCGGCCCTGGACGCCGCCTGCGCAAGCGCGGAAAGGGACGGAGCCGGCGGAGCGGACGGCGCCTCCGGTATCGGCCGGGCACGCCGCCGCGGCGCATCCGGACGCTCGAAACCGCGCGGGGCCGCGGCGTGCGACCCCGTCGCGGCCGCGCTGGCCGCCGAGCCGCTGGGAATGGAGGACCTCTACGCCGTCGCCCGCGACGCCTGCGGCACCGTCGAGCCGCGCGCCTGGCTCATGGAGCGCCTTGCCGAAGCCGAGCGCGCCGGCGTCGCCGCCCGCTACCCCGACGGCCGCTGGGGGCCCGTGGGGTGAGGGCGCGGGAGGGCTGCAGCCTCCGTGCAGGGGAGTGCGAAAGGATGCGACATGGCTACGATCTCCATGTTTTTCGGCATAGTGGTCATCATGTATAATGAGTCGGATGGAAGGCATCACGCTCCGCACGTCCATGCGCGTTACGCCGAATTCAGCTGCTCGCTCGACTTCGACGGCCGTGTGCTCGACGGGTATCTTCCGCCGAAGAGGCTTACCCTGCTGCGCGCATGGGTCGTCCTGCATCGGGAAGAATTGGAAGCAGATTGGCGGTTGCTGTCGGAGGGGCTCGATGCTTTCAAGATCGATCCGTTGCGCTAGGGAGGCGGTGACGCTCATGTGGGAGCTCGTTGAGATGGACGGGGTTGCCCTCGGGATGAACAAGAGCCAGCCCGACTTGACGCGGGTTGTGCCGAAGGGCGGAAGCCGCCTTCTTCTCGAGTTCGAGACGGGGCAGAAACGCCTGTTCGACGCCGCTCCGTTCATCGAGCGCGGCGGCTCCTACGAACTTCTCAGGGACGAACGGTATTTCGAGCAAGTGCGCATCATCGACGGCGGGATGGCCCTTGGCTGGCCAGGGGGTCAAGAGGTGTACCCCGAAGCCCTGTTCGAGATGAGCGAACCCGTCTAGCGAGCGGCTTTGCGCTTCTGCGAGGAGGGGGGTGCCGCGCCCGTGCCCCTGCTCCGGTCAAGCCGCATCGGAGATGCCTTTACCCCTCCACCGCCCGCTCTCCGATTTCGCTTCACGGTGCCCCCTCGGGCGATCCCTCGATTTTTCCCCTTCGCCGCCGCCTGCGGCCCTCGGGTTTGGTATCCTTGCAGGCATGCCTGAAAACGTGACCATACTCGGCGCCGGGCTCGCGGGGAGCGAGGCGGCGCTCCAGCTCGCCGACCGCGGCTTCCGCGTGCGCCTCGTGGAGATGCGCCCCGGCACGCCCACGCCCGTGCACGCCACCGACGCATGCGCCGAGCTCGTGTGCTCGAACTCGCTCAAGAGCACGAAGCCGGAGAGCGCCGCCGGCATGCTCAAGGTCGAGCTCGAGGCTCTGGGCTCGCGCCTGATGGCCGCCGCCCGCCGCCACGCCGTGCCCGCCGGCGGAGCCCTCGCCGTCGACCGCGCCGCGTTCGCCCGCGACGTCACGGAGCGCATAGAGTCCCATCCGCTCATAGACCTCGTGCGCGAGGAAGCGACGAGCCTGGCGGACGCCGCGCGCGGCGCCGACGCGCTCGTGGTTGCCACGGGGCCGCTGACGAGCGACGCGCTCGCCGCCGACCTCGCCGCCGTCGCGGGCGGCGCGCGCCTCGCGTTCTACGACGCGGCCGCTCCCATCGTCATGGCCGACTCGCTCGACGAGGGCCTCCTGTTCCGCCAAAGTCGCTATGAAGACGGCTCGGAAGGGCAAGGCGACTACCTGAACGCCCCGTTCTCGCGCGAGGAGTACGACGCCTTCATCGGCGAGCTCGTGGCCGCCGAGCGCGCGGTCCTGCGCGACTTCGAGTCCCGCGACCTGTTCCAGGCCTGCCAACCCATCGAGGAGATCGCGCGCAAGGGCCACGACGCCCCGCGCTTCGGCCCGCTCAAGCCCGTGGGCCTCGTCGACCCCCGCACGGGGAAGCGCCCGTGGGCCGCGCTGCAGCTTAGGGCGGAGGACGCGCACGGATCGTGCTACAACCTGGTGGGCTTCCAAACGAACCTCACGTTCCCCGAGCAGCGCCGCGTGTTCCGCATGATCCCCGGCTTGGAGCGCGCCGAGTTCGCGCGCTTCGGCGTCATGCACCGCAACACGTTCCTCGACGCCCCTCGCCTGCTCGACGAGCGCCTGCGCCTCGTGGCTCCCGGAGCCGCCGCGCTGGGCGCGCCCGTGTTCGCGGCCGGCCAGCTGACGGGCACGGAGGGGTACTGCGAGGCGGTGCGCTCCGGCCTGCACGCCGCCGTCTGCGTTGCGGTCGAGCTGACGGGCGCCGAGCTGCCCCCGCTCCCGCGCGAGACGGCCTTCGGCGCGCTGCTCGCCTACGCCTCGAACCCGGAAACGAGGGACTACCAGCCCATGCACGTGAACTTCGGCATCATGGAGCCGCTTGCGACGCGCGTGCGCAACAAGCGCGACCGGTACGCCGCCTACGCCGCCCGCGGAGCCGAGGCGATCGAGGGCTACCGCGCCAGCTTGGCCGAGCGGGGGCTCATGCCCGCCGGAGCGCCGCCGTCGCAGGCGCGCCGCGACGACGGGCCTGTCGAAGGCGCCTCCCATGGCTGACGCGGCCCCGTCGCCGGAAGACGGCGCAGAGCCCGTCGACCCGCGCGCGCAGAACCTGGTCGAGGGCTTCTGCGACGCCATGCGGGTCGAGCACAACGCCTCGGTCCACACGCTGCGCGCCTACCGCATCGACCTCATGGACTACCTGCGCTGGACGGCGCGCGAGGGCATCGACCCCTTGGCGGCCACCCACAAGCAGCTGCGCCGCTACCTGGGGGAGCTCGACCGCGCCCAGTACTCGCGCACCACCATCAACCGGCGCCTCTCGGCGCTGCGCAGCTTCTTCCGCTGGCTCAACGTCACGAACGTGACCGACTGCGACCCGGCGAGCGTGCTGCAGGGCCCCCGCCAGCAGAAGAGCCTGCCCCACGTCATCCGCGCGGCCGACATGGTGAAGCTGCTGAGCGTGTACGGCAAACGGGACGCGGCCGGCAACCCGCGCACGCAGACGCCCGTCGACATGCGCAACCTGGCCCTGCTCGAGTTCCTCTACGCGTGCGGCGCGCGCGTGTCCGAGGCCTCGGGGCTGGCCACCTCCAACGTCGACTTCGAGCGCGGGCAGGTGAAGGTGTTCGGCAAGGGGTCGAAGGAGCGCATCATCCCGTTGCACGACCTGGCCCTTTCGTCCATGCGCACCTATCTGCTGCTCGGCCGGCCCAAGATGCTCAAAGACCGGGAGAGCGAGTTCTTCTTCGTGTCCACGCGCGGCAACGGCATGACCACCGACGCCATCCGCAAGATGTTCAAGGAGGCGCTGCGCGCGGCGGGGCTCGACGAGACGCTCTCGCCGCACGACATGCGCCACACGTTCGCCACCGACCTCTTGGACGGCGGCGCCGACCTGCGCAGCGTGCAGGAGATGCTCGGGCACGCGAGCCTGTCCACCACGCAGATATACACGCACCTCTCCCCGAGCCGTTTGAAGCAAGTGCACCACCGCGCCCATCCGCGCGGCTGAAGCCCCGTCCCTTGCGCGAAGGTTGCAACGCCGCAACCGCTGCCTGACGGTTGGCGCGAACCCCTCGCGCCCGCGCCCCGCGTCCCTCACAATCGGTACCCGAAACAGCGCGCGCCACGCCGCGCGGCAAACCTGCGTCGAAGGGACACGATTATGAACAAGCGTAAGATGAGGATGATGGGCATGGTTCTGGCCGGCGTTCTGGCCTTGACGCCGTTCTTGCACGGGTGCGCCACCGACGACGGCGCCTCGAACGGCAACGGCTCGCAGAACTCGACCGAGCAGCAGCAGAACGGCTCCGAGCAGCAGAACACCGGCAGCCAGACCGACGTCGTGCATTACGGCCAGGTCATGGCCGTCAACGGCGACGAGATCACCGTCGTGCTGGGCGAGATGAAGGACGCGCAGGACGGCAGCGGCAAGAAGACGTTCGAGGCCGACGAGGACGAGATCACGTTCAACAAGGGCGACGTCGTCATCGTGGACGAGTCCGGCGCCGTGATCGACGACCCCATGCTCGCAGCCGACGACGTCATCGTCATGAGCGGGACGGGAGAGGGCACCGACTACCGGCCCTCGAAGGTGGAGATCGTCGACGTGGTGGAGAACGGCGTGGAGGAAGCCGCTCCGAGCGCGTCCCAGGACGCCGCGTAGCGGGCCCCTCGGCCGAGAGGCCCGGCCCTCCTCCTTACCATCGTTTGCAAGCGGTTTATGAACATCGTTCATAAACCGCTTGCTTCGTTTCGGCGCTCGGCTATAATAGGTTCGTCAATGAACGAGGTTCAACCAGACGAACGGGAGGTGCGCCATGGCGCGACAGGGCGTCAGCCGAGCGGCGATAGCCGAGGCCGCGTACGCGCTGGCCGAGGAGCGCGGCTTGGCGGGCCTCGACATCCGCGGCGTGGCCGAGGCGTGCGGGGTGTCCGTGGGCACGATATACAACCACTTCCCGACGAAAGACGACCTCCTCGTGGAGGTCATCGGCACGTTTTGGCAGCGCGCCTTCCACGACGACCTTTGCCGTATCGTCGAGGGGGAGCGCTTCGACGCCTTTGTCAGCCGCGTGTACGCCGCCATGTGCTCGGCGCTCGCGGCCTTCCGATCCGACTGGCTGCCCCAGATCAGCGCGCTGTCCATCCAGGGCCGCGACGAGGGCAAGATGCGCGAATCGGAAACGTTCGACCACATCCGCGCCGGCATGCTGGCCGTGCTGGAGGCCGACGCGCTGGCCGACCCCGCCCGCGCGGGCGTGGAGCCCGTCGAGCTGGTCGCCTTCGCGCTGGAGAGCATGGTGGCCAGCCTATGCGCCGGCGAGGCCGATTGTCACGTGCTCGCCGCGCTTTTGCGCGCGGCCCTCTACGGCGGGGACGGAAACGGTAGGGAAAGGGCGGCGCTCGCCGCCGGGAAAAGGTGATATCCATGCTTAAGATCGCAACGAACAAGCTCATGCTCGTGGCCGGCATCGTGTGGGCCATCGCGGGCGCGAACATAGCCAACATCGGGCTCACGGCTTACCGGCACGAGTGGGGCTGGGTGCTTTGGGCGCTGCTGGCGGGTTCGGCGCTCATTTTCGTGCTGTTCCACTCGCGCATCTTCCAGAAGATGGTGGGAAAGCACGCCAAGCGCATCGGCGGCTACGAGGAGGCCAAGACGAACGTCCTCAAGTTCTTCGACAAGAAGGGCTACCTCATGATGGCCATCATGATGGGCGGCGGCATCGCGCTTCGCATGTCGGGGCTCGTGCCCGACTGGTTCATCGCCTTCTTCTACACGGGCCTGGGCATCGCGCTCACGGTGGCGGGGCTCACGTTCCTGCTGCGCTACTTCATGAACGTGGAGCCGGGATGCCCCGTGCTGCCGCGCACCTACGCGAAACGCGGTTAGCGGCGACGGTTCTTCTATGAAGAAATGGTTACGGCTGGGGGGCGCTCGCGCCCTCTTGCCATAGTATGATGGAAGAACCGAGGCGTCGGGCTCCAGGTGCCCGACGCGCACATCGAGTGCGAAGGGGGTCCTGTGGCCAGGATATTCGTCGTGGAAGACGATGCTGCGCTGCGCAGCGAGGTCATGCGCCTGCTCGAGCTGCAGGGGCACGTGGCGCTCGCCAGCACGGAGTTCGACCGCATCGCGGAAGAGGCGCTGGCAGCCGACCCCGACTGCGTCCTTTTGGACCTCAAGCTGCCCGGCGAGGGCGGCCATGCCGTGTGCCGCGACCTGCGTCGCGCGAGCGACGTTCCCATCGTCATGCTCACGTCGTCCGACAACGAGTTCGACGAGGTCATGAGCATGAACCTGGGGGCCGACGACTACGTCACCAAGCCCTACAACCCCGCCGTGCTGCTGGCGCGCATCCAATCGGTGCTGCGCCGAGCGGCCCGCACCGAGCCTCCCTCGCGCATCGAGCACAAGGGCGTGACGCTCGACGTGGCGAAGAGCCGCGTGGAGTACGAAGGGCGCGGGGCGGAGCTCACGCGCAACGAGTTCCGCATCCTGCACCTGCTCATGGAGGGCAAGGGGGGCATCATCACGCGGCAGGAGCTCATGATGGAGCTGTGGCAGTCGGACGCCTTCATCGACGACAACACGCTCACGGTGAACGTGAACCGCCTGCGCAAGAGCCTCGCCTCCATCGGCGTGCCCGAGGACTTCCTGGTCACGCGCCGCGGACAGGGCTACCTCGTCTGATGGGCGGCGTGCGGCTATGAGCCTGTCCGCCTACCTGCGCGACAACCTCGCGGCCATCGTCACGGGCGTGCTGTGCTGCCTGGGCGTGGCCGGCATGATGGCCGCGCTCGGCACGGGCCCGGACGCCACGGCGCTCGTGCCGTGCTTCGTGGCGGCGTGCGGCGCGGTGGCGCTCGGCGTCGGCTACGTCCGTCGTCGTCGCTTCTACGCCGAGCTCGCGCGCATCGTGGAGGACCTCGACCGCACGTACTTCGCTTCCGAGCTCGTGGACGCGCCCGACTTCTTGGAGGGCCGCCTCGCCCACGAGGCCCTCGAGGCGGTGGGGAAGGCCGCCGCCGACGACGTGGCGTTCCACCGGCAGCAGGCCGAGTCGTACCGCGACTACATCGAGCTGTGGATCCACGAGATCAAAACGCCCATCGCCGCCGCGCACCTCATGGTGGCCGACCTGCACGGCCCGCAGGCGGCCAAGCTCAAAGGCGAGCTCGACCGCATCGAGTCCCATGTCGAGCAGGCGCTCTTCTACGCGCGCTCCGCGTCGCTCGCCCACGACTACGCCATCCGCGAGATCCCGCTGGCCGATGCCGTGCGCACGGCCTGCAAGAAGAACGCGCGCTACCTCATCGAGCGCGGTGCCACTCCCTTTGTCGAGGTGGACGAGGACGCGACCGTGTTCGCCGACGCCTCGTGGCTCGCCTTCATCTTGGGGCAGATCGTGGTGAACGCGGCGAAGTACGGGGCGACCGCCGTGCGGTTCTCGGCTCGCGAGGAGGACGCGGGCACGAGCGCGGCGCGCACCGTGCTGGAGGTGGCCGACGACGGGCAGGGCATTCCGGCCGCCGACGTGCCGCGCGTCTTCGACCGCGGCTTCACCGGCGAAAACGGCCGCGCCCAGGGCTCGGCCACCGGCATGGGCCTCTACCTCGTGGCCATGCTCTGCGAGAAGATGGGGCTGGGCGTGGGCTTGGCCTCCGAGGAGGGCGCGGGCACCCGCGTGCTGCTGACGTTCCCCCACGACCGCAGGCGCATGGACGCGCGGTAGGTCGCCGTCAACCTTTCGAAAGCGTAAGGTTGCGGTAAGTTCCTTCGATGGCTGCCGTTCGGGCAGGTCCGTATCATGGGGTCGTACGCAAGAGAAGGAGACACCAATGACCGAAGTGTACGCAACCCCCGCCGCACCCGTCTGCGCTCCGAGCGCCGGCGGCTCCCGTCCCATCCTGTCGGTGCGCCAGATGGAGAAGGTGTACGGTTCCAAGGATTCCGTGACCAAGGCCGTCCGCGACATCAGCTTCGACGTGATGCCGGGCGAGTTCGTGGGGATCATGGGGCCGTCGGGCTCCGGCAAGACCACGCTGCTCAACTGCGTGGCCACCATCGACACGGTGACGAGCGGCCACATCCTGGTGGACGGCCGCGACATCACGGGCCTGCGCAGCCGCGCGCTCGCGAAGTTCCGCCGCGACGACCTGGGCTTCATCTTCCAGGATTCGAACCTGCTGGACACGCTGACCGGCTTCGAGAACATCGCTCTCGCGCTCACGGTGAAAGGCGAGCCCACCGGCCAGGTGAAGCCGAAGGTCGAGCGCATCGCGGCCACGCTCGGCGTGGCCGACGTGCTGGAGAAGTACCCCTACCAGATGTCGGGCGGCCAGAAGCAGCGCATCGCCGCCGCGCGCGCCATGGTGGCCGACCCGAAGCTCGTGCTGGCCGACGAGCCCACGGGCGCGCTCGACTCGCGCAGCGCCGCCGTCATGCTGGAGACGTTGGAGATGATGAACGCCTCGCTCGGCGCGACCATCATGATGGTGACGCACGACTCCTACGCCGCTTCGTTCGCGAACCGCATCCTGTTCATCAAGGACGGCGCCGTGTTCAACGAGATACGCAAGGGCGACACCTCCCGCAAGGACTTCTTCAACCGCATCATGGAAGTCGTCACGTTCTTGGGCGGTGACGCGGCCGATGCTCGCTAAACTCGCCTTCCGCAACATCCGCCGCTCGGTCAAGGACTACGGCGTGTACTTCGTCACGCTCGTGTTCGGCGTGGCGGTGTTCTACGCGTTCAACTCGGTGACGGGCCAGTCCATCCTGTTCGACCTCGAGGACACGGCGTCGGCCAGCGTGTTCGACATGACCGGGCAGATGCTGGGCATGTTCAGCGTGGTCATCGCCTGCGTGCTGGGATTTCTCGTGCTGTACGCGAACGGGTTCCTCATCCGCCGGCGCAAGCAGGAGTTCGGCACGTACCTCATGTTGGGCATGAACCCCCGCGGCGTGTCGGCCATCGTGCTCTTGGAGACGGTGACGGTGGGCCTCGTGTCGCTGGTCGTGGGCCTCGTGCTCGGCTTCGCGCTGTCGCAGGGGCTGTCGTTCGTCACGGCGGGGCTGTTCAACATCCAGATGACGCAGTACCGCTTCATCTTCTCAGCCGACGCGTTCCTGCTCACGCTGGGGTGCTTCGCGCTCATCTTCGTGGTGACGGCCCTGTTCAACACGCTGTCGATCCGCCGTTACAAGCTCATCGACCTGCTCTCGGCGCGCAGCAGGAACGCGCGCTTCCGCGTGCGCAACCCGTGGATCAGCCTCGTCGGGTTCGTCGCGGCGGTGGTCGTGATCGCGTGGGCCTACGTCACGCTTATCGACAACGGGCTCCTGCAGTTCGACGAGGGGTTCTGGCGGGCCACCGCGCTCATGGTGGCAGGCACGTTCCTGTTCTTCTGGTCGCTCGCGGGTTTCGCGCTCGCGGTGATCGAGCGCACGCGCGGGGTCTACTTCAAGGGCCTGGCTATGTTCACCATGCGCCAGATCGCCAGCAAGGTGAACACCGCGTTCGTCTCGCTGTCGGTGGTGTGCGTCATGCTGTTCTTCTCGCTCACCGTGTTCTCCACGGGCATGGGCCTGACGCGCGCGTTCACCGGGGACATCGAGAACGGCACGATCTACGACGCCACGCTCACGGCGAACGTGTACCTGAACAAGGGCGGGACGCACGATCCCGACGAGCTGGCGGCCATGGACGAGGAGGACCGCGAGTACCAGGCGGTGGCCGACGCGAGGGCGGCCGCGGTGCTGGCCGACGCCGAGGCCTACGACTGGGATATCGCGGCGAGGCTCGCGGCCGCGTCGCCTGCGCTTTGGGAGCAGTTGGTTGACCGTGCGCTGCAGCTGGACGTGTACCAGAGCGCCGAGGTGACCTACGGCATGTTCATGGAGCGTTTCGGCATCTCGGTTGGCAACGAGAAGCAGGACGAGTCGGTGGCCCCGCAGGGCGTGGCGCTTATGGGCGCATCGCAGTTCAACGCGCTTGCCGAGCTTACGGGCCGGCCCACGGCCGATGTGGGGGAGAGCGGCTACGCGGTGAACAACATGCTTGACATGACGGCGAGCCTGGCGGAGGGCATGGTGCGCGAGGGCCAGACCATCGAGATAGCCGGGCGCGAGCTGACCTCGACGGGCAAGGTGCTGAACCAGCCGCTCGAGACGACCTCCTTCTTCTCCGGCGGGGCCGAGCTTATCGTGCCCGACGCCGTGATAGAGGACCTGCGCGCCCAGGGCGCGGTGCCCGACACGAGCCGCCTGAACGTCATGTACAAGACGGACCGCGCCGAGGGCGACAAGCTGCTCGAACAGCTGCTGGCCGAGGCGTCGCCCGCCAGCGCGGAGGTGGCGGCGTCGGGGTGGACGTTCGGCCCGAAGCCCTGGCCGGTGACCGTTTCCTTCACGGCGGAGGAGGTCATCGTCCAGTCGAGCGGCATGAACATGATGATCTCGTATCTGGCGCTCTACATCGGCTTCGTGTTCCTCATCGCCACGGCGGCCGTCCTGGCCATCCAGCAGCTGTCGGAAACGAGCGACTCGCTGCCGCGCTACAAGGTGCTCGCCGAGATCGGCTGCGACCGCCGCATGATCTTCCGCTCGCTGCGCACCCAGGTGCTCGTGTACTTCCTCGTGCCGCTCGGGTTGGCGGTGTGCCACACGGTGTGCGCCGTGGGCGTCATCAGCGACGCGGTGCTCGCGCAGCTGGGCGTGTCGGTGTTCGAGCCCGCCCTCATGACCGCCGTGCTCGCCGGCGTCGTGTACGGGGCGTACCTGCTGGTCACCTACTACGCCAGCAAGGGCATCATCCGCGCGTCGCTCGGCAAGAAGCTCGTGGGATAGGGGGAGGCATGCTTTCGAACGCGTTGTTGGTCGTGTCGGTGATCGCGCTCGCCGTCGTGCTGGTCGCGGGAGCCCGCGCCGTGCTCGAGCGGGGCCTTGCCGGCTTGGCGAAGATGGGGGCGTGTGTACGCGGTGTTCGGCGTGTACGTGCTTGCGTTCGTCGGGTTCCTCATTGCCCGGTAAGCTTTCGCGCGCCGGACGGCCGTTCCGCCCGGCGCGCCGTCCGCCGCGGCGAGGGGAAACCCCTCTCGCCGCGGCGCGGCGCTTCTGATAGCCTGTTGCCATGGGCGATTCACCGAAAACAGCGAAGCGCCGCGCGCGCGAGAAGCGCACCATCTCGCAGATGGTGGCGCTGTACTGCGCCGGCAACCACGAGGCCGCCGACCGCACCGAGTCGGCGCACTGCGGCGAGCCGGTGTGCCCCGCGTGCGCCGCCGTCGACGCGTACGCCGTGCTGCGCACCGAGCGCTGCCGCAAGATGGAGGTCAAGACGTCGTGCGAGCAGTGCGGGAACCACTGCTACGCTCCCGAGAAGCGCGAGGAGATACGGTCCGTCATGCGCTACGCCGGGCCGCGCATGCTCACAAGCCACCCCGTCGCCGCCGTGCGCCACCTGCTGGGATGCTGACGCGCTCGATGTTTCCTTCCGTTTCCTAAATCGTTTCCTTCCCGTTTCCTTGCGTGTCGCCTGGGCGTTTCGTTCAAGGTACAATGGTCGGAATGGTTTGCGGGAGGTCGTCGACGGCGGAAGGGTGGGAATGTTCAACAAGGTCAACGCGTGGTTCGCTCGGTTGGAGGACGTCATGGCGTTCCAGGCCATCCGCCAGGGACTCATCCTCACCATACCCGTGCTGCTCGTGGGGTCCTTCTGCCTCATCTTCCTCAACCTCCCCCTCGCTCCGTACCAGGACCTGCTCGTGTCGCTGCCTTGGCTCGAAAGCGTGCTGCGGCTCGTGTACAGCGCCACGATGGGCATCTTCTCCCTGTACGTGGCCGTGGCCATAGCCCTTCGCTACGCGAAGGCGTGCTCCGACCGATTCGGCGACTTCTTCGTGCAAGGCGCGCCCTTCGCCGCGCTCGCGGCCTACCTCATGTTCGTGGGATTCGGCTCCGAGGGCTTCGACTGGGCGGTGCTCAGCACGCGCTCGCTGTTCATCGCCATCGTGTGCGGGCTGCTCTCGTCGATGCTGTACTGCCGGCTCGTGCGCATGAAGCGCTCTCAGCGGCTGTACGGCGACGGCGTGGACAACGTGTTCAACCACGCCGTCGCGGGGCTCATGCCCATCGCGGTCGTCATCGTGCTGTTCGGGGTGGCGAACGCCACCGTGGCGCAGATCGCGAACGTGGACAGCGTGGAGGAGCTGTTCTTCCAAGGCGTCAGCGCGCTGTTCCCGTTGGCCACCGCGACGTTGGCGAGCGGGCTTCTGTACCTGCTCATGAACAACGTCATGTGGTTCTTCGGCATACACGGGGGCAACATGCTCGACAGCGTCGCCCAGAGCGTGTTCGTGCCCGGCACGGCCGCCAACGCGGCGGCGCTCGCAGCGGGGGGCGAGCCCGCGCAGATCGTCACGAAGACCTTCCTGGACGTGTTCGCCTCCATCGGCGGCGCCGGGGCCCTGCTGTCGCTGCTCGTGGCCATCCTGCTGTTCGGCCGGCGCCGCAGCTTCCGTCGCCTGTCCTCGTTCGCGGCCGTGCCCATGTTCTTCAACATCAGCGAGATCATGATGTTCGGCTTGCCGGTCGTGTGGAACCCGGCGCTGTTCGTGCCGTTCATCGTCGTGCCTCTGGTGAACATGGTGGTGTCCTACGCGGCCATGGCCGTCGGCCTCGTGCCGCCCGTGATCGTGGACGTGTCGTGGACGACGCCGCCGATCGTGGGCGGCTACGTGGCCACGGGCTCGCCGGCAGGCGCGGTGCTGCAGCTGGTGTGCATCGCCCTGGGAACCGCGCTGTACCTGCCGTTCCTGCGCCGCTACGAGCGCGTGGCCGACGATCGCGCCCGGGCGGGGTACGTCGCGTTGCTGGCCTCCTTCCAGGAGGACGAGCGCACGGGCCGCGACGCGAAGCTCATGACGGCGCCCGGCTCGCTGGGCGCCGTGGCCCGCTCGCTTGCGGAGGACGTGCGCCGGCTCGTGCTCGAGCGCACGTTCGAGCTGCGCTACCAGCCGCAGTTCGACGCGTCTGGCAAGGCGGTCGGCGCGGAGGCGCTGCTGCGGTTCGAGCACCCCGTCTACGGCGCGCTGTACCCTCCCATCGTCATCGAGCTGGCGAAGGAGGCGGGCATCGGCGGCGATCTGGAGCGCGCCGTGTTCGACCGGGCCCTCGACGACGCGCAGCGGGTGGAGGCCCTCGCGCACGCCGGCGCCCTTCGCCCGGGATTCGGCGTCAGCGTGAACGCCACGGCCGCGATGCTGCAGGACGAGGCGTGCGTCGACTTCATCATCGCCGCGTTCCGCGCGCGCGGCCTCGACGAGGGGCGCGTGGTGGTGGAGGCGACGGAGCGCGAGGCGCTGCGCTGGGACGAGGGCGCCTCGGCGCTGCTGCACCGTTTGGCGGACGCGGGCATCCCGCTGGCCATCGACGACTTCTCCATGGGGCGCACGTCGTTCCAGTACCTGGAGACCAGCGTGTTCACCGTCGTGAAGCTGGACGGCACCATCGCCAAGGGCGTCATGGAGAACGAGCGCTACGCCGAGATCGTGGCGTCCATCACGCGCCTGTCCGAGCAGCTGGGCTTCACGGTGCTGGCGGAGTACGTGGAGACGGCCGAGCAGCGCGACCGCCTTGCCGCGCTGGGCTGCTCGTACTTCCAGGGCTATCTGTACGCGCCCGCGCTGTCGTTCGACGAGATGGTCGAGCTTGCCGGGACGTCCCGGGCGGTTCCGGCCGCCTGACGCGCCGCTTCGCCCGGGTTCCCGCCCGGCAGAAAGCGAACGAATTGTGCGCATCGTTTGAACGCTTGAACACGAACGGATGTTTTCGCAAATTCGATCCCCGCGCTGCGCTAGAATGAACGATTGCACGGAAATGATAGTATTCCGGTATCCATATACGGGACCTGGAATCTTGGAGCGCGCCGGCACGGCGGCGGGCGATACGAGAAAGAGCGACAAGCAACATGGGACAGAACGCCATCGTCATCAAGGGTGCCCGCGAGCACAACCTCAAGGACATCGACCTCATCATCCCGCGCGACGAGCTCGTGGTCATCACGGGCCTGTCGGGCAGCGGCAAGTCCTCCCTCGCGTTCGACACGATGTACGCCGAGGGCCAGCGCCGCTACGTGGAGAGCCTTTCCAGCTACGCCCGCATGTTCCTGGGGCAGATGAGCAAGCCCGACCTCGACAGCATCGACGGCCTTTCTCCGGCGGTGTCCATCGACCAGAAGACCACGTCGAAGAACCCGCGCTCCACGGTGGGCACCACCACCGAGATATACGACTACCTGCGCCTGCTGTTCGCGCGCGTGGGCGTGCCGCACTGCCCCGAGTGCGGCCGCGTCATCAGGAAGCAGACCACCGACCAGGTGACCGACGACATCCTGGCGCTCGCGCCCGACGCGAAGGCCATTATCATGGCGCCCGTGGTCACGGGCCGCAAGGGCGAGTTCACGAAGCTGTTCGCCGACCTGCAGAAGGAGGGCTTCAGCCGCGTGCGCATCGACGGCGAGATCGTGAAGCTCGACGGCGAGCCGCGCACGCTCAACAAGAAGATCAAGCACTTCGTCGACGTGGTGGTGGACCGCGTGCAGCTGAAGGCGAGCGCCACGAGCCGCATCGCCGAGGCGGTGGAGCTGGCCACGAAGCTGGCCGACGGGCGCGTGCTCGTGCAGGTGCTGGGCGACGACGGCGAGCCGCTGGGAGAAGGCGGCGGCCAGTCGAGCGGCGCCACGGGCGGCCTGGGCGCTGGCGAGCACCTGTTCTCGCTCGCGCTCGCGTGCCCCGAGCACGGGCACTCCATGGACGAGCTGCAGCCGCGCGACTTCTCGTTCAACGCGCCCTACGGCGCCTGCCCGGACTGCTTAGGGATAGGCAGCCGCGAGGAGGTGGACCCCTCGCTCGTGGTGCCCGACCCCTCGCTCACGCTTGCCGAGGGCGTCATCGCTCCGTTCAAGACCGGCAACTACTACCCGCAGGTGCTGCGCGCCGTGGCCAAGCACATGGGCGTCGACGAGAACACGCCGTGGGAGGACATGCCGAAGAAGACGCAGGACGCGCTGCTCTACGGCCTGGGCAAGAACAAGGTGCGCGTGGACTACGTGACCGTCGACGGGCGCGAGACGTACTGGTACATCGAATGGGAGGGCGCGCTCGCCGCCGTGCAGCGCCGCTACCAGGAGGCTCAGTCCGACAACCAGCGCGAGAAGCTGTCGGAGTACTTCGCCATCGTGCCGTGCCAGACCTGCGGCGGCAAGCGCCTCAAGCCCGAGATCCTGGCCGTGACGGTGGGCGACAAGTCCATCCACGACGTCACCGAGATGAGCGCGGCCGACTCGCTCGACTACTTCGAGGGCCTTTCCTTCAAGGGCCAGGACGAGCACATCGCCGGGCCCATCGTGAAGGAGATCAAGGCGCGCCTGCGCTTCCTGGTGGACGTGGGTCTGGACTACCTCACGCTCGAGCGGGCCACGGCTACGCTCTCGGGCGGCGAGGCGCAGCGCATCCGCCTGGCCACCCAGATCGGCGCGGGCCTCATGGGCGTGCTCTACATCCTGGACGAGCCCTCCATCGGCCTGCACCAGCGCGACAACGAGCGGCTCATCGCCACGCTCGAGCGCCTGCGCGACTTGGGCAACACCGTCATCGTGGTCGAGCACGACGAGGACACCATCCGCAGCGCCGACTACGTCATCGACATGGGCCCGGGCGCGGGCGAGCACGGCGGCGAGGTGGTGGCCGCCGGCAAGCCCGAGGAGATCGTGAAGTTCGAAGGCTCGCTCACGGCCGACTACCTGAGCGGCCGGCGCACCATCGCGGTGCCCGAGAAGCGCCGCAAGCCCCGGCGCGGCTCGCTCAAGCTCACGGGGGCTGCGGAGAACAACCTGAAGAACGTGACGCTCGAGGTGCCCTACGGCACGCTCACCGTGGTCACGGGCGTGTCGGGCTCGGGCAAGAGCTCGCTCGTCACCGACACGCTCGCGCCGGCGCTGGCCAACCGCGTGAACCGCGCGCACCGCCGCGCGGGCGCGTACAAGAAGATCACGGGGCTCGACAAGATCGACAAGGTCATCAACATCGACCAGAGCCCCATCGGGCGCACGCCGCGTTCGAACCCGGCCACCTACATCGGCTTGTGGGACGACATCCGGGCCCTGTTCGCCAGCACGCAGGAGTCGAAGGCGCGCGGCTACGGGCCGGGCCGCTTCAGCTTCAACGTGAACGGCGGGCGCTGCGAGGCGTGCAAGGGCGACGGCCAGATCAAGATCGAGATGCACTTCCTGCCCGACATCTACGTGCCGTGCGAAGTGTGCGGCGGCAAGCGCTACAACCGCGAGACGCTGCAGGTCACGTACCGCGGCAAGAACATCTCCGACGTGCTGGACATGACGGTGGAGGACGCGCTGGCGTTCTTCGAGAACATCCCGGGCATCAAGCGCAAGCTGCAGACGCTGCACGACGTGGGCCTGGGCTACATCCGCCTGGGCCAGCCCGCCACCACGCTCTCCGGCGGCGAGGCCCAGCGCGTGAAGCTGTCGAGCGAGCTGCAGCGCCGCCAGACGGGCAAGACGTTCTACATCCTGGACGAGCCCACCACCGGCCTGCACTTCGAGGACGTGCGCCAGCTGCTGGAGGTGCTGGAGCGCTTGGTGGACGCCGGCAACACGGTGCTCGTCATCGAGCACAACCTCGACGTCATCAAATGCGCCGACCGCATCATAGACCTGGGACCCGAAGGCGGCGACCGCGGCGGCACCATCGTGGCGCAGGGCACCCCCGAGGAAGTGGCCCAGGTGGAGGGCAGCTACACCGGCCAGTTCATCAAGAGGATGCTGTAGGTTCCGCTGGTTTGCGGCCAGCGGAACCCGTCGACGTTGCGGTCGACTCAGGAGGGGTTCTCGCGACAGAAGCTCATCACGATGCCCACGACGTTCGCTCCGGCCTGTTCGAGTTGACCGCGTGCACGCACGACTCCCTTGCGTTTCGCGAACCCTTCGCGCACGACCATCACGGTGGCGTCGGCTTGCGCGGCGACGACGGCTGCGTCCACGAACATGCCCACCGGCGGCGTGTCGACCACCACGTAGGCGAACGATCGCGACAGCGCGTCGAAGAGCGCACGGAACCGCTTGGAATCCAGCAGGTCCGTCGGACTGGGAAGGCCTGGTTCGGCATCGAGCAGGAACAGGTTGCCCTCGCCGGTGTGCGTCATCGCCCGGCTTAGCTCGGCTTCGCCCATGACGACCGCCCACCAACCCGCAGTCGGCCTGACGCCCAGCAAGCGCGCGAGCGAGCGGCGGCGCAGGTCGCATTCCAGCAAAAGCGTGCGCTTTCCCGACGATGCCATCGCTCGCGCCAGCTCGACGGCAATCGTGGACTTTCCCTCGTTGGGAACGGTGCTCGTGACGACAACGGAGCGAAGCGGGCGGTCCACGCCCATGAAACCGATATTTGCATAGAGCGTGCTCGCCGCGTTGGCGACCGCTGCGCCCTCGTCGAGCCGTTCCCTCGGTAGCCGCTTGCGCTTTTCGTTCAACCGTCCCACCTTCGCTTCGTGCGTTGCGCCGCCGATTCGCTTGGTGGAGCGCGCCGCAATGCGGCGTCTCGGGCAAGTACGCGGCGACCGTCTGTCTACATCGGCTTAACGGCTTCATATATGAAGCCGTTAAGCCGATTATACAGAATACTCTGAAAAAATGACTCCAGAAGACAAAAGATTGCGCTTAGGTGCCGCCATCCGCGACCGCCGCGAGGCGCAGGGTCTGTCGCAGCACAAGCTCGCCCTGATGGTGGGCAGCAGCAAGTCCCATATCTGGCGGATCGAATCGGGGCGCGTGAGCGTGGGGCTTGACGACCTTGGCCGCATCGCCGATGCCCTCGACATAGAGGTGCGCCAACTGTTCACCTTTTAAGGCCCGCTGGGAGGCGGAACCCGCCCGCTCGAGAAGCGCGATCCGGCGGCGTTCTTCAAGCGGGCGGTCCCCCTTCATCCTGCGTGTTGCGCTCAGGATTGCAAAGCGCGCTGGGCCTTCCAACCTCTGCCCGGGATGGCAACCTGGCGGCGTGCGGGGCTCCGCTTCGGATTTTACCGGAATCTTGCCGAATACCTCCTTTACCTGCGGGCGCGCTCGTGCGACAATGCCGTGCGGCCTTTTCCGGCCCATCGAAATCATCCAAAGCGAAAGGGCGGGGCACGTGGCTGAAACGACGGAGGGCCGGCATCTGGCGCGCGGCATCGTATGCGCGTTGGCGGGCGGGGTGTGCTGGGGCTTCTCGGGCACGTGCGCGCAGCTGCTCATGCACGACTACGGCGCTCCGGCCGAGTGGATCACCTGCGTGCGCATGGTCATCGCCGCGGTGTTCTTCCTGTTCCTCACCGCGGTCAAGGACTGGCGCGACCTCGTTGCGGTGTTCCGTGATCGCCGCTCCCTTCTCCAGATCGCGCTGTTCGCCGTGTTCGGCGTGCTGCTCACCCAGATGAGCTACCTGAACGCCATCAAGTACACGAGCGCCGGCGTGGGCACCACCATCGAGCAGATCGGGCTCGTTATCATCATGCTCTACGTGTGCGTGCGCGCCAAGCGGCTTCCGCGCCTGCGCGAGGCGCTGGGGCTGGCGTGCGCGCTCGGCGGCATGCTCCTCATTGCCACGCAGGGGGAGCTCGACCAGCTGGCCATCCCGCCCGAGGGCCTGGGGTGGGGGCTCGTGTCGGCCGTGGCGCTGGCGTTCTACACGCTCATGCCCGTGCGCGTGCTCAAGAAGTGGGGCGCCATGCTGGTCACGGGACTCGCCATGCTGTTCGGCGGCTCGGCGGCCTCGCTGGTCGTGCAGCCGTGGGCGATCCCGGTCCAGCTGTCGGGCGGGGCGCTCGCGGCCCTCGTCGCCATCGTGCTGGTGGGCACGCTCGGCGCCTACATGCTCTACCTGCAGGGCGTGGCCGACGCCGGCCCGGTCAAGGCGAGCCTTTTGTGCTGCGTCGAGCCGGTGTCGGCCATGGTGCTGGCCCTGTTCTGGCTGCACACCCCCGTGTCGATGTGGGATATCGCGGGCTGCGGCCTCATCGTGGTCATGATCTTCCTCGTCACCGAGCGGGAGAAGAGGCCGAAGGCGGCGGAGGGGGGAGCCCCTGCTCCGGCCCCCGCGGCCTACGACGACCCGCCGCTGTTCGCCGGTCGCGCGTCGGTGCTGGGCTACTACACGAGCCGCCCGGCCGCCCGCGAGGACTTCGACCAGGTGTCCGCGCTGCTCGATGCGGGCCACGAGACGTTCGCCGCGCTCGGCATCGACGAGGGGCGCAAGAAGTACCCCTCGGCGCGCCGCCTCATGCACAGCATCAAGAACGGCACCACGCACGTGGTGGAGGACGCGCACGGCCGCATGATAGCCGTGTTCGCCGTGTCGTTCTCGCCCGAGAAGAACTACGCGGGCGGGGCGGGCGCCGCCTGGCTCACCGATTCCGACGCCGATCCCCAGCCCTACGCGGAGCTGCACTGGGTGTCGGTGGCGCCCGAGGCGCGCCGGCGCGGCGTTGGCATGTTCATCTTGGAGACGGCCGACCGCATAGCGCGCGCAGGCGGCCGGCAGAGCCTCCGCGCCGACGTGTACGAGCGGAACGAGCCCATCCAAAAGCTTCTCGAGAAGCACGGTTACACGCCGTGCGGCACCATCTCCATTAAGGACGTGTTCGGTCGTCGCAAGACCCGTGCCGCCTACGAGCGCATGCTGTAGGCGTCGCCCGCGCGCATCGCCCGCGCGCTGTTTTGCGCACTCGCTCAAAAACACGGTAAAAGACTCGTCAAAGCCCTTTACCGGGGTGCGCTTCCATGCGACAATGCGCTGATGGACCGCAACGGGGACGCGAGTTCCCGCGAGACGAGGAAAGGGGGAGCCATGGCCGGTCAGACGGCGGTAGCGCAGGCGGCGCCGCGGAAGAGCCATGTGGCGCGCGGCATCGCGTTCGCGGCGCTCGGCGGCATCTGCTGGGGTTTCTCGGGCACGTGCGCCCAGCTCATGACGAGCGAGCTCGGCGTGCCGGTCACCTGGATCACCTGCGTGCGCCTGCTGCTGGGCGCGGCCATCTTCCTCGTGGCGTGCCTCTTCAAGAACTGGCGCAGCCTGCGTGCCGTGCTGCGGGACAAGCGCTCGCTTCTGCGCATCGCCGCCTTCTCGATGTTCGGCGTGCTGCTCACCCAGATGAGCTACCTGTCGGCCATCTCGTACACGAACGCGGGCACCGGCACGGTGCTCGAGCGCCTGGGCCTCGTGGTCATCATGTTCATCGTGTGCGTGCGCGTGCGGCGCTGGCCCAAACCTCGCGAGCTGTTCGGGCTCGTGTTCGCGCTCGGAGGCACGTTCCTCATCGCCACGAAGGGCAACGTCGGCGCGTTGGCCATACCGGCCGAAGGGCTCATGTGGGGCGTCGTGTCGGCCTTCGCGCTGGCCGCCTACACGCTCATCCCCGGCAAGGCGTTGGCGAAATGGGGCAGCTTCATCGTCACGGGCCTGGCCATGCTGCTGGGCGGCACGGTGGCCACCGTGTTCGTGCAGCCGTGGAACATCCCCGTGCACGTCACGCCCGATCTCGTGGGCGTCATGGCGGCCATGGTGCTCATCGGCACGTTCGCCGCGTACCTGTTCTACCTGCAGGGCATCACCGACGCCGGCCCGGTGCGCGCCGGCCTCGTGGGCTGCGTGGAGCCCGTGTCGGCCACGGTCATCTCGGCCGTGTGGCTGGGCACGCCCGTCACGCCCGTGGACGTGGTGGGCATCGCCATGATCGTGGTCATGGTGCTGCTCGTGACGCAGCGCGAGGAGGCGCCGGCCAAGGGCGAGGGTGGCTTGGACGGGTCCCCCGACGACCTGCCGCCCTTCGAGGGGCGCGCCTCGCTTCTGGGGTATTACAGCGTGAGGCCGGCCGTGCACGACGACTTCGTGCGCTTCCAAGAGGTGCTGGAGGACGGCCACGAGGCGCTCGAGGCGCTCGGCATCGAGGAGAAGGGGTCGAAGAAGTACCCCTCCGAGCGCCGCGTCATGCGCGCCATCGACTGGGGGACGGCCTACGTGGTCACGATCCCCGACCGCAGCGGTTCCGAAGACGCCGCCGCCGAAGGCGAGCGCATCATCGGCGTGTTCGCCGTCGATGCGCGCGGCGACGCGGCCTACGCCCGCTCGTCGGGCGCCCATTGGCTCACCGAGTCGCCCGATCCGCCGGACGGCGAGGCCTCATACGCGGCTCTGCATTGGGTGACGGTGGCCTCGGAGGCGCGCCGGCGCGGCGTGGGCATGTTCATCCTGGGCGAGGCCGAGCGCATCGCGAAGGCGGCGGGCAAGCGAAGCCTCCGTTGCGACGTGTACGAGGGCAACGAACCTATGCGGGCGCTGCTCGTGGAGTACGGCTTCTCGCCATGCGGGTCCATCGCCATCCGCGACCGCCTGGGCCGCGAGAGACGACGCGACGTGTTCGAGCGCATATGGTGACGGCGGTTGGACCTTCCGGCCGTCAGGCCTCATGACGCTCTACGAACCACCTGCGGCGGCCTTTGGCCGCCGTCTTTTCCCGAACGGCCGCATTTCGAGAAGAAAGCGAACACTCACGTGCAATTCCGCCTAACCCGCGCGTCGGACATCGACCGCATCATGGACATCCTCGCCGACGGCCGCCGGGCGCTCGCCGCGCTCGGCATCGACCAGTGGCAGGGCGGCTATCCCCATCGCGAGGCCATCGAGGCCGACGTGGCCCGAGGCGATTCCTACGTTGCGGTCGACGAGGACGGCGTCGTCGTGGCCACGGCCATGGTCGGCTTCTCCGGCGAGCAAGACTACGATCTCATCGAGCAGGGCTCGTGGCTCACGGACTCGCGTTCGGACGATCCATGCTACGGCGTCATGCACCGCGTTGCCGTGTCGGCGGCGTGCAAGGGAAGGGGGGCCGCCTCGCTTCTGCTGGAGAGCGCCGAGCGCCTGGCGCGCGAGCGCGGGTGCGCGAGCGTGCGCATCGACACCCATCCCGGCAACCTGCCCATGCGCCGCCTTTTGGAGAAGCGGGGCTATGCGGCGTGCGGCACCATATACATCACCCATGCCGAAGGGGCCACGCCCGATCGCATCGCCTACGAGAAGCTCGTGTAGAAGCTCGGCTGTCGAAATTCTGTCGGTTGCCCGTCACGGCGACCGCGGCGACGCAAGACGCTATAATGGTGGGCACTATGTCGGTGAAATCTCGCGAGAAAATAGCGCTCGTCGTGTTCCTGGGCCTGATCGTCCTGAGCTTGTGCGGCTTGGGGTGGTACTTGCTGGCCGGCCACTCCTGGAACGTCGCGGCCTCGAACCTCGACGACACGTTCGGCAGCATGGACGGCTACACGGCCATCGTGTACCCCGGCACCGCCGTCGCGTCCCAAGACGAGAAGGCCCCGGCGCCGCCGGAGGCGGCCGAGGGCGCGCGCTCCGAGAAAGACGCGGACGAGGGCGCGGCCGGGGCGTCCGTTCCCGGGGCCGACCTGCCGAGCGACGCGAAAGCCGCGGAGGGCGCCTCCGCAACGCCGCCCTCCGACGACGTCGGCGACCCTGCGATCCCGACGGACGCGACCGCCGCCGTCGGATCGACCGACGGCTCTCTGACCCCTAAGAAGAAGGCGCTCAGCGTGGACGAGGCCAAGGAAGGGTACGAGGACAAGGGGGCCACGGTGTTCTCGCTCGACACCACCGACCTCGACGCGTACAGCGAGGGCGTCATCCTCAAGAAGGGCGGGCACCGTTTCGGCGTGTTCAGCATCGACGCGCCCACGTCCAGCATCGTGCTGGAGAAGCAGATAGCCTACTTCAAGCGCTACAAAGTCGATTTCATCGTGCTCGTCACGCCCGACAAGGAGTACGCCGAGGGGGTTGCGGGCATCGACATCGTCGTGTCGACGCAGGACGAGGACCTGTTCGTCATGGGCGAGACCATCGACGGCACGTTCTACGTGGACGCCCCGGCCGTGGGCTCGGTGGGCGCCATCCTCATTTCCCCCAGCAACGTCGTGTCCGCGAAAGTGCTGCAAGCGGCCTAAGCGGTTGCGCAACACGAAGCGCTCCTCCCTGGTTCTCCGAAACCGCGTTTTCGCCTGCGATTCTTTTGTCGTCCGGCCAATTTCGGGCAAAGGGCCTGACCGGGGGGGGGGTGCTATGCTACAATAATGCTATCATTGCCTTGAAAGCAAGAAAGGGTGTCATGGGGAGCGGTAGGGGCGCATCGCGAAAAAAGTCTCGGTTCTCGTTCAGGCGCATGGCCGCCTGCGGCGTCGTTCTCGCCGTGCTGTTCCTGCTGGTCGTCAGCGCGACGGCGGTCGCCATGGCCGTGCGCGACATGCGGCACGAGGGCGACCTGTCCCTCGCCGCCGCCCAGCCTCGCATCGAGTCGCGCATCGCCGAGACGTTCAACATGCTGGAGTCGCTGGCCGAGCAGCCCACGCTGTACGACCCCTCCGTTCCCATCATGGACAAGGTCAACATGCTCGACCAGGTCAACGAGCATTTCGGGTATTACCTTATCTGCTACGTCGACAGGGACATCAACGTGTGGGACGCCACGGGGCCCGCCAGCCTGGCCAGCCGCGACTACATGCAGCAGGTCTACTCCACCGGCGAGCGCACGGTCACCGACAGCTTCGCTGCCGGCGCCGACGGCTCCACGCTCAACTACACCGTGGTCGTTCCGCTGCGCGACGAGCAGGGCGCCATGACGGGCACGCTGTTCGCGGCGGTGTACTTCGACGAGATCGTCGGCATGCTGAACGACGGCTTGGCGAGCCCGTACGTCGATTCGGTGCTCATCGGCAGCGAGGGCCAGGTCATGTCGGCGACGAGCGGTTACGTGTACGACGACTTCTTCCTCGACCCCATCCGCCAGAACATCGCGTTCGACATGTCGGCCGACAAGGTGGAGGCGGAGCTGCTGTCGCTGAATCCCGTGAGCTTCTGGACCGTCGACGGGCTCGACGTGCGCTACTACGCCGCGGCGCCCATCGCCAACACCAAGTGGGACGCGGTGTGCGTCGTCGGTTTCTGGGACTCCTACGCGAAGATCATGTGGAACCTGCTGCCGATGATCGTCGTCGGGCTCTTCATCCTGGCGGGCGGCTTCCTGCTCATGTACCGAAACTTCCTGTACCAGATGAACTCCGCGCGCTCGCTTGAGAAATCGGTCGAGGAGCTGCAGAAGAAGGTGTACAGCGACGAGCGCCCCTCCGGCGCCGACATCGAGGACATCCTGGAGCTGACCTCGTCGGGCCTGTCCGACGGCCTGACGGGCACCGTCACGCGCTCCGTGTTCTCCAGCAGGCTGGAGACCGTGCTGGAGAACGCCGACGACGAAGAGATGTACGCCCTGTGCTTCGTGGACCTCGACGACTTCAAAATCATCAACGACACGTACGGCCATGCGACCGGCGACATCGCGCTCAAGAGCGTCGGATACCTGCTGCGCGAGTACGAGCGGCGCTACGAGGGCCTGGTTGGCCGCTACGGCGGCGACGAGTTCGTGCTGCTCATGACCGACTTCGACGACGAGGAAGAGCTGCGCGACGTGCTCGGGGACCTGACGGCGGGCCTGCAGGTCGACGTCCAGTCGGGCGATTCCGTGTTCTCGGTGGGCTGCAGCGTGGGCGTTTCGGTGTGGGACCATCGCGTGGGGGCCGACGAGCTCATGGAGCAGGCCGACCAGGCGCTGTACGACGTCAAGCAGAGCGGGAAGCACGGGTACCGCGTGTACCAGGACGGTGGGGAGAAGTGAGACGGCCGAGCGCGCGCACCGTCCTTGCCTTCGCGGCGTTTTCCCTGGCTGTGTGCGTGGCGGCCGCTTCTTTGGGGATGTTCGTCCACGGCGAGATCCACAACTTCCGCCGCGCCGAGGCGGCCAACGTGCTCTCGTTCTACCAGCAGACCATGACGCTGAAGCTGCGGGGCGACCTGAGCGAGGCGGGCGGCCTTGCCGTGAAGCTGGAAGCCGACCCGGACGACGAGGCGTGGCTCGCCGAGGCGTCCGGCGAGCTGCTCGCGCGCGACGAAGTGGCCTATGTCGCCTACGTGCAGGGCGAGACGATGCGGGCCGCGTACCCCGAGGACGCGTTCGGCGACATGGTCGGCCGGAACATCAGCGAGTTCTCCTACCTCTACACGCTGGCGAAGGTGACCGACGACTTCGTCGTGGAGGGGCCGACCGAGCTCTCCAACGGCGAGAGGGTTTTCCTGTTCGTGCAGCCTATCGACGTCGACGGCGCATACTACGGCGAGGCCGTTATGGCCTTGAAGGCCGACTACGTCATCGAGCAGCTGGACTTCGCGTCCTTGGAGGAGGCGGGTTACCGTTACGAGCTGTGGGCGGTCAGCCCGCAGGACGGCAGCAAAGACGTCATCGCCGCGTCCGAGGGCGGGTGCGACTTCTCCAACGCGGCGAAGATGTCCTTCAACATGCCGACGCTCTGGACCCTGTCCATCATGCCGACGGACGGATGGGTGCCTTCCAACTGGACGGTTGCCCTCGCGGCCGCCTTCACGGTGCTCTCTTTGCTGACGATAGGGATCGTCGTGGCGGTTCTGCGGTTGCGCCGTATGCGCCGGCAGCTCGACGAGGAGCGCCGCCTCGATCCCGAGACGGGATTGCTCACCTACGGGGGGTTCGTGGAGCAGTTGGGCAAGGAGGCCTCGCGGCGCAAAGGCCCCCAACCCTTGACGTTGGTCTGCCTCATGGTCGACGACTTCGAGCGCACCGCGCTTTCGTTGGGCTGGGATGCTCGCCGCAGCTACCTGCAGGAGGTGGGCGACGAGATAGCTCATGTGGTCGAGGGCGATTACTTCGCCGCGCGCGTGAGCGGGGCCGGGTGCTTCGTCATCGCCCTGCGCGAGCGCGTGGAGAAGCGCGCGCTTGGCGACCTCATGCGCGGGCTGGAGCTCGCGTTGCTGTGGAAGGCGCGCATCGACGGCAAGAAGGTGTTCTGCCGGGTTCGCTCGGCCGCCGTGCGCTATCCGGAGGACGGCGACGATCCGGCCGCGCTCGTCGAGCGCATGGTGTCGCTGCTCGAGCGCGACAGGCCCGAGGGCTTCGGCCGCCGTCGCCGGAGCTAGCGCTCGATCGCGGGCGGCCGCGCGTTCTCCCACCCGCCCGTGCAAGCGAGAAGCCGGCGTGCATGAAAAAGCGGCTCCGTCACAAGACGGAGCCGCTCGCTTCTTCGCGATGCGCTTCGAAGGCTTTCGGGCCTACACGATGCCCTGCGCCATCATGGCGTCGGCGAGCTTCTTGAAGCCCGCGATGTTCGCGCCCATGACGTAGTTGCCCTCGTGGCCGAACTCCTTGGCCGCGTCGTCGGCCGCATGGTAGATGTTCTTCATGATGCCCTGCAGCTTCTCGTCCACTTCCTCGAACGACCAGGAAAGGCGCTCGGAGTTCTGCGACATCTCCAGGCCGGAGGTGGCCACGCCGCCGGCGTTCGCCGCCTTGCCGGGGCAGAACACCACGCCGTTGTCCATGAGGTAGTCGGTGGCGTCCATCGTGGTGGGCATGTTCGCGCCCTCGGCCACGATCTTGCAGCCGCCCTCGACGAGCGCCTTCGCGTCGTCGATCAGCAGCTCGTTTTGCGTGGCGCACGGCAGGGCGATGTCCACGGGCACGCTCCACACGCCGCGGCCCTCGTGGTACTCCACGCCGTCCCTGCGCTTCGCGTACTCGGAGATGCGGGCGCGCTCCACTTCCTTGATCTGCTTCACCAGGGCCACGTCGATGCCCGCGGGGTCGTGGATCCAGCCGGTGGAGTCGGACAGCGTGACCACCTTCGCGCCCAGCTGCTGGGCCTTCTCCGTGGCGTAGATGGCCACGTTACCCGAGCCGGACACGGACACGGTCTTGCCCTCGAAGGAGTCGTTGTGGCAGGTCAGGTACTCCTGCACGAAGTAGATGAGGCCGTAGCCCGTGGCCTCGGTGCGCGCGAGCGACCCGCCGTAGGAAAGCCCCTTGCCCGTGAGCACCCCTTCCCACACGTTCTTGATGCGCTTGTACTGGCCGAACATGAAGCCCACCTCGCGCGCGCCCGTGCCGATGTCGCCGGCCGGCACGTCGGTGTCGGCGCCGATGTGGCGCTGCAGCTCGGTCATGAAGCTCTGGCAGAAGCGCATGACCTCCATGTCGGACTTGCCCTTGGGGTCGAAGTCGCAGCCGCCCTTGCCGCCGCCCATGGGCAGGGTGGTCAGGCTGTTCTTGAAGATCTGCTCGAAGCCCAGGAACTTGATGATGCCCAGGTTCACCGACGGGTGCAGGCGCAGGCCGCCTTTGTAGGGCCCCAGGCAGCTGTTGAACTGTACGCGGTAGCCGCGGTTGACCTGGACGTTGCCCTCGTCGTCAACCCAGGGCACGCGGAACATGACCACGCGCTCGGGCTCGACGATGCGCTCGAGCAGCCCCGCCTTCTCGTAGGCCGGGTTGGACTCGATGACGGGCTCGAGGGACTTGAGCACCTCGGTGACGGCCTGGATGAACTCGGGCTGGTCGGCATCCTTGGCCTTCACCTGTTCGATGACGCGATCGACGTAACTCATCTTCGTGGGACCTCCTTCGGGAAATTTGCACATGGGCCCATTATAGGGTGCGAAACAATGCGGCAATGATTATTTAAACGTTTTGAAACAAAACGAACCTGCGGAAGGCGCAGGTGGTCGATGGGAAACATGCGGACGAAGGCGGACGGGCGTTCGGTGGGAAACCCTGCGACCCGACGGCGTCGACGCTCGTCCCCGCGCGACTGTCCCGAACACGGGCCTGCATGCGCATGCCGATAGGGTAGAATCGAATGCAAGGAAAGAAGGAGCGAGCATGAACGATATCAAGTGTCCCCATTGCGGAACGGCGTTCCAAATCGACGAGGCCGGTTTCGCCGCCATCGTGAAGCAGGTGCGCGACAGCGAGTTCGACAAGGAGATCCGCCGCCATGCGGATCTGCTCGAAACCGAGAAGCGGCAGGCCGTGGAGCTCGCCGTCGCCCAGGCTTTGGCCGAGGCGCAGGACGCCGCAGCCGAGAAAGCCGCCCGGGTCGCCGAACTGGAGGCTCGTCTGGAAGCGGAGCGGCGCGAGCGCGAGAGCCAGGCGCGCGTGGCGCAGGCCGAGCTCGAGCGCGCCCTGGCCGACGCCGCCGCGGCCAAGGACGCGCGCATTGCCGAGCTCGAGCAGCGCATCGCCGCGCAGGGAAGCGCCTTCGAGACGGAGAAGCAGCTGGCCGTGGAGCAGGCGCGCTCGGCCGTGGAGCGCGAGCGCGACGCGCTGGCCGCGCAGGTGGCGCTTAAGGAGGCCGAGAAGAGCCAGTGCGAGAGCGCCCTCAAGGAGCAGCTGGCCATCGAGCTCAAGGCGAAGGACGACATCATCGCCTACAAGGACGGCGAGATCGAGCGCTACAAGGACATGAAGGCGCGCCTGTCCACCAAGATGGTGGGCGAGTCGCTCGAGCAGCACTGCGAGACCGAGTTCAACAAGATACGGTCGACGGCGTTCCCGCACGCCTATTTCGAGAAGGACAACGACGCCTCGGAGGGCTCCAAGGGGGACTTCGTGTTCCGCGAGTGCGACGGCGAGGGCAACGAGATCGTGTCCATCATGTTCGAGATGAAGAACGAGTCCGACGAGTCGACGCACCGGCACCGCAACGAGGACTTCTTCAAGAAGCTCGACGCCGACCGCGTGAAGAAGGGTTGCGAATACGCCGTGCTGGTCACGCTGCTCGAACCGGAGAGCGAGCTGTACAACCAGGGCATCGTGGACGTGTCGTACCGCTACGAGAAGATGTACGTCGTCCGACCGCAGTTCTTCCTTCCCATCATATCCATTTTGCGCAACGCGGCGCTGAACTCGATGACGTACAAGGCCGAGCTCGCGGCCGTGCGCAACCAGAACATCGACATCACGCGCTTCGAAGAGCAGATGGAGTCGTTTAAAACCGGGTTCGCGCGCAATTACGACCTGGCCAGCAGGCGCTTCCAAACGGCCATCGACGAGATCGACAAGACCATCACCCACCTGCAGAAGACGAAGGACGCCCTGCTGTCCTCCGAGAACAACCTGCGCCTGGCGAACAACAAGGCCCAGGACCTCACCATCAAGCGCCTGACCCGCAACAACCCCACCATGAAGGCGGCCTTCGAGGAGTTGGCGAAGGAGAACGATGAGTCGTAGCGCCGGGGAACCAGTCGAGCCGGAGCGCGCGAGCGCGAAGCGCTGAAAGCTACGTTCGATCTACGTTGCGGCGTTGGCGACGTCCTCGTTGCCTAGATGCGGCAAACGATGCCCTTGAAGCACGAAATTCACCGCTGTGAAGCGTCAGGGCAACGATTATCCCGTCTGCGGCCTTTGCTCTTTGAGAAAAGGCCTGCTCGGGAAAGGGGGCGTCCCGAAAGAGGACCCGAAATTCACGCTTGGAGCGGCCGAAGAGCTTCAGAGCGGTGAATTTCGTGTCTTTCGAAGACTCTTTCGTGCACCAGGGCTCTCTCTGCGCGCCCCTTCGTCTGCTTGCATCCTTGGGATTGCATCTTCGGCGACGTGTCCGTTTCTCTTGGCGCTTGCGCGGAGCATGTTGATAACCGGTGCGCCGAAGGGTATGGTGGCGGTTCGAGAGGTTCGTCTGCGAAGCAAAGCGAGCTTTCGTCCCTGGCCGATTCCGACCTGTTGGAGTGATATGACTGAGCGGGGAAAAGACGAGCGCCCCATAGACGCCAGCCCGCCGTGCAAATCCCCGCGGCGCCTGCGCAAAACTGTCAGCGCGACGGCGTGCGCTGTTCGCTGGCTCGTTTTGCTGCTCGTCGCGCTTTCCGTTTGCATGATGCTCGCATTGTCCGCTTATGCCGCGCAGCGCGGGTGGCAGCTGCGGGTCGGGGCGTTTTCGGCGCTCGCCATCTTTCCCCTGGTAGGCGGTTCGCTGTTCGTTGCCACGTGGTTCACGTGGTGGGCGAGGACGACGGATCGCCTTGCCAGCGTGCTGGGGGAGTTCGCCAAAGGGGGCGCCATCCTGATCGTGTGGGTTGCAACGCTCTTGTTGGAGCTCTACCTTTTCCTCCTGCTCGGTTTCTCGGATATCGAGCACGAAGTCGAGTTCGAAGGGGAGCGGGCCGTCGCGGAGGTCGACGCCTTCCTCGATGTGAACGTGAGCTATTACGAGTACCAGGGACCTTTGTTCAAGGGCGCGTTGATCGGAAGCGAGTGGTACGGCAGCGGCGGTTACGATCCTTTCGAGCTGGATACCCTGCCCGAGCCGCGACGTCGAGAGCGCCGCGATGCGAACGGCGAGTGGACCGTCGAACAGTTTGGAGAAAGGGCCCCGGCGCCGCCCGAAGCCGCGCCGAGCGTCGAGGCGCCGCGCTCCGAGGAGGAGCAGGCGGCCGAAGCGCTGGCCGAGACGGAGGCCGCGTTCGAGGAGACGGGAAGCGCGTACCGCGTCACGGGGACCGTGACCTCGCAGATCGGAGACGGAGGGTTCTCGTTCCGCGTCGACGACGGGCAGGGCGTGTTGCAGAACGGCGCGACGTACCAGGTGAGGGAAAGGGCGGACGTCCGCCGCCTCTTCGGCATGAAGGGCCTGCAATGGGGGATGGACGGGGTCGTCGTCGGCTTTTCCGAGCTTCCGACGGACAACGTGCTTCTCGCCGGCGTGATCGTGGGCAACGACGACACTTCATCGGCTTACTGGGAGAGCAGGTGATCTTTGGATGGAATGCGTATCTCGCTCCGCCCGCGCGGCAGCGGCGGCGGGAGTTTTTTGCTTGTGCGCTAACGTCGCGGCCTTTGCATTTTTTGCCGTTTGCCATGGGCTGGCAGTTGTGAACGGGTTGCAGCTTATGAACGTGGTGTACGACGTGCCGATGTGGATTTCCGCCATCTCGCTCTTATCGCGGCTCCGCTGTGCGCCACGGCTGCGTTGGGCGGAAAGCCGCAAGACTGGCGTTTGTTCGTCCTTACCGCCCTCTTCGCAACCGTTCTCGCACTCGTCTGCGGAGCGTGCGCGCTGGCTCGTGGCGAGGTGCCCGCCGAACAGGTCCTCGAGGACGGCACGATAGAGGTTACGACGCCCGTGTGGCTCGACAAAGATCGTGTCGCGCGCGCCGATCCCGTCGGGCCGCTTTTCAGAAAATGGCGTCTCTCGGACTAGGCTTTCCCTCTTCCCGCAGCGCCTCGTTCACCAGGCGTTGGAGATTCGCGACGAAGCGCTCGCGGTCGTCCTCTTCGAAGGCGGCGGGGCCGTGCGTACGGCCGCCTTGGCGGCGCACCTTCTTCTCCTCGTGGCGGATGTGCATGTCCAGATCGATGGTGGCCAGGGTGAACACGCGCCCGCGCACGCCGATGGCGCGCGCGCCGCGGCCGAGGGCCATGGCGGCCAGGCCGATGTCCTGCGTGACCACGATGTCTCCGGGCTCGAGCTCCTGCACGATGGCGAAGTCGGCCGCGTCGGCGCCCACGCCCACGGCGAGCGTGTCCACCCAGAACCCGCCTGTGGGCTCGCGCGGGTCGCCGCGCCGGATGTGGCGCGCCAGGTTCTGCGTGGAGTTGCCCGCGACGACCACAGGCACCTTGCTCTTGCGCGCGACGACGAGCGCCTCGGAGGTGACCGGGCAGGCGTCCGCGTCGATGTAGATGGTGGGCGGCATGGCGGATCGTCCTTTCATGCGGTTGCGGAAACGGTGGGGGTGCTCTCGATTATACGGCGCACGGGCGGCGTTGCGGCGAATTCTAGAGGCTTTGTGCGGCTTGTGCGCCAACTTGGTTATCAAAATGTGCGTAGTTGGTGATCGCTACGGCACGCACATATTCTACGACTATTTTTGAACCCGCCCAGGCAGCAGGGAAGGGTTGGGCGAAGGTTCGAAGAGACAGGCGGAGAAGCATGGCGGGCGAGAACGAATTGCTGGCGGTGGTCGAACGATGGGCCTTGGATCGTCCCGATGCGCCGGCGTATCGATCGGGCGACGGGGCGACGATGACGTACGGGGAGCTGTGGAAGCTGTCGGACGCCATCGCCGCGACCTTGGCCGAGCGCACGGGCGGCCGCGAACCGGTGGTGGTGCTCGGTCACAAGTCGGCGCTCATGGCGGCGGGCTTCCTCGGCTGCCTGAAGAGCGGTCACGCCTTCGTGCCGGTGGACGTGGAGATGCCGGCTTCGCGGCTGGCGGACATAATCGGTCAGCTGGGGGAGCCTTTGCTGCTGGCGGCCGAAGGGGTGCCCGAGGCTCTGCGCGCGCTCGCGCCCGACGGCCGCGCGATCGATCTGCGCGCCCTGGTCGGGGCGGATCGGCCGGAGCCCGCGTGCCCGCCCGACCGATCCCGCTGGGTGGCGGGCGAGGAAACGCAGTACGTCATCTTCACGTCGGGTTCCACGGGACGGCCCAAGGGCATCGAGGTGAGCGCCGACAACGTCGCGCGCTTCGCGGAATGGGTGCGCTCGTTCCCCGTCGTCGCCGATGGCGGCTGCGTGTTCCTCGACCAGCCGCCGTACTCGTTCGACCTGTCCGAATACGAGGTGGCGGGGGCGTTGGCGACGGGCGGTTGCCTGTACGCCGTCCCCCGCGAGGTGGCGGAGGACGCGCGCGCCCTGTTCGCCGACCTGCGCGCCTCCCAGGTGGAGGTGTGGGTTTCTACGCCGTCCTTCGCCGATCTCTGCCTGGCGGACAAGGCGTTCGACCAGGATCTCCTGCCCGATGTGCGCCTGTTCCTGTTCTGCGGAGAGGCGCTGCACCACGGCACGGCCGCGGCGCTCGCGCAGCGGTTCCCGCGCGCCCGCATCGCGAACACCTACGGGCCCACGGAATCGACGGTGGCCGTCACGTACGGCGAGATCGGCGCGGCGGAACTGGCCGATCCCGCCCCGCTTCCGGTGGGTCGGCCGCGCCCGGGCACCGAGATCCGCATCGTGGACCGGGAGACGGGCGAGCCGTGCGCGGCGGGCCGAACGGGCGAGATCGTCATAGTCGGCGACACGGTGGCGAAGGGCTATTTCCGCAATCCCGAGAAGACCGCCGCGGCGTTCTTCGAGACGCGCCTGTCCGACGGGCGGGCGGTGCGCGCCTACCGCACGGGCGACGCGGGGCACGTGGACGCTGCGGGGGTGCTGCACTGCGAAGGGCGCTTCGACACGCTCGTGAAGGTGAACGGGTTCCGCATCGAGCTCGAGGACATCGAGGAGAACATCGGCGCGCTGCCTTCGGTTAAACAGGCGGCCGTCGTGCCCGTCGTGCGCCGCGGCCGGGTGTCGCATCTGAAGGCGTGCGTCGTGCTCGAGCGCCGCGCGCGCGACGAGTTCGAGGTGCGCCAGGCCATCAAGCGCGGGCTTGCCGAACGCGTGCCCTCCTATATGGTCCCGCGCACGGTGAAGCTGCTGGATGAGCTGCCGCTCACGTGCAACGGCAAGGTGGACCGCAAGGCCCTCGCCGAGGCGTAGGGGCCGGGCCGCCATGTCGTTCTACGTCGATCCGAGCTTCTTCATGCTGCTGGCAGCCGCCGTCGCGGGCGCGGCCTTCCTCGGCCTGCGCGAAAGGCCGCTCAAACGCTACGGCCTGGCCGCGTCCGCCGCGTTCCTGGCGTGCCTGTTCTGCAAGGACCTGCCGGGCCTCGCCGTGGCGGCGGGCTTCACGGCCGCGGCGGTGCTGGCCGCGAAGTGGCTTCTGGCGAAGCCCTCGTCGAACGCGCGCTTCTACGCGTCCGTCGGAGTCGTGCTCGTCCCGCTCCTTTCCGCCAAGGTCGGGGCGGTGTTCGACCAGAACCTGCTCGGGTTCGCGGGCGTGTCCTACGTCACGTTCAAGGCGCTGCAGGTGCTGTTCGAAGTGCGCGACGGCGTCGTCGGTAAGACAGGCGTTCTCGACTACCTGTACTTCCTGCTGTTCTTCCCGGTGCTCACCTCCGGGCCTATCGACCGCTCGCGCCGCTTTCTGGAGGACGCGAACGCGGTGCGCCCGCGCGACGAGTACGCAGGGCTGCTCGCGCGCGGCATCCTGTTGCTGCTCGCGGGCGCCGTCTACGCGTTCGTGGTGGCTGTGTGGCTGCACCGGTTCTACGCGCCCGCCGCGTGGGGCTCGGGACCGTTCGTCGCGGAACTGGGCGCGCAGGTCCGGACGGCGTACGTGTACGGGCTGTACCTGTTCTTCGACTTCGCAGGCTACAGCCTCATGGCCATGGGCGCCAGCTACTGCTTCGGCATCCGCACGCCCCGCAACTTCCGCGCGCCGTTCGCGTCGGTCGACGTCAAGGACTTCTGGAACCGGTGGAACATCACGCTGTCGTTCTGGCTGCGCGACTTCGTGTTCATGCGGTTCTCGCGCCTGGCGCTTCGGCACCGCTGGTTCAAGAGCCGCCTGACCACGGCGTGCTGGGGCTTCGTGTTCGACATGGCGCTCATGGGCGCCTGGCACGGCCTGACGGCGGACTACCTGCTGTACGGCCTGTACCACGGCCTGCTGCTGGCGGGAACCGAGGCGTTCCAGAAGAAGTCGGGGTTCTACAAGGCCCACAAGAAGAGCCCTCTGTTCAGGGCGGCGTCCTGGTTCGTCACGCTGCAGCTGGTGATGTTCGGGTTCGCCCTGTTCTCGGGGCAGGTAACGATGCTCGTGAAAGGAGCGTTCCATGGCTGAGATCACGCACGAGGAGCTCGAGGAGCGGATGCTCGACATCCTGGAGGACATCTGCGAGGACGACGAAGTGCGCGCCCGCCGAGACGAGGACCTGTTCGCGCTGGGCCTCTTGGACTCGATGGGGGCCATCGAGCTTCTGGTGACCATCGAGGAGGAGTTCGGCGTGTCCATCGCCCCCACCGAGGTGGAGCGCGACGAGATGAACACGGTGAACCTCATCGTCCACCAGGTGGAGATACGCCTGTAGGCGGAGGGAAGGCCCATGGCTTCGAGCCCTTCGACATCCGTATCGGCCGCGTCCCCCGCGCGCGGGGGACGCGACGGCGGGAAAGGCCGCCTGCTGCTCCGCGGCGTGCTGGCGGGCCTGTTGGCGGCCGCGCTCGCGTTCGCGGGGTTCGACGCGTTCCTCTTGCCGAGCCCGACCGACCACGATCCGGCGCGGCTCTACGACTACGTCTACTCGGACGCGAAGTCCGAGAGCACCGCGTTCACGCTGTCCGCCATGAGCGACGACGGCTACCTGGCGTTCGGGTCGTCCGAGTTCTACATCTCGAAGGACAAGGTGGCGCAATGCCCGCAGGCGGTGTTCGGCGAGAACGCGTGCGGCGTGGACCTCACCTACATCGGGGAGGCCTACGACCAGAGCCTGTGGCAGGCCGTCGCGGCTGGGGCCTACGGAGGCGCGGCGAAGAACGGGAAGGCCATGATCGTGGTGTCTCCGCAATGGTTCTTCAAGGGCAACGGCGCGCAGGACAAGTTCTCCTCGAAGTTCTCGTACAGCCTGTACCGGCAGTTCGTCGCGAACCCCCGCGTGTCCGACGAGACGAAAGCCTACGTGCGCTCCCGCGTGGAGGCGCTCGGCGCGGACGCCGCGCACGTCGCCGCCGCCAACCGCGACTCGGTGGTGGACGCGGCCAACGACGCGGCGTTCTCCTTCGCGGAGGATTTGCGCATCCGCAGTCGGCTGCCGCAGGTGATCGCGCAGTCGCCGCTCAAAAGCGCCGTCCGGTCGTCCGGCAAGCCCACGGGCGAGCCCGACTGGAAGGCGCTGCTGGCGCAGGCCGACGCGTCGGGGGACGCCGCCTGCACCACGAACCCCTACGGGGTCTACGACGCGTACTGGCAGAAGAACTCCCGATACGACGCGGAGCGCGGGCAGGACTTCGAGCACGCCGACGAGGAGTACGGCGACCTCGCGTGCTTCTTGGACGTGTGCCGCGAGACGGGCATCGAGCCGCTCGTGGTCATCCTGCCGATGCACGGCGCCTGGTACGACCGCGAGGGCGTCGACGCCGGCACGCGGAGCGTGTTCTACGAGCGGGTCCGCTCGATCTGTGACGACGCGGGCGCGGCCTACGCCGACTTCTCGAGCTGCGAGTACGAGAAGTACTTCCTGTGCGACACCGTGCACCCCGGCTGGCGCGGCTGGGTGCGCACCGAGCGGGCCTTCTACGATTACGTTCACGGCCGCGACGACGCGTTTCTGGGCGGCGGCGCGTTCGGGCCGGCCGAAGGGCTCGACGCGGCGGGCGACGCGGGCGCGTCCTTGGCCGGCGCGGCGGAAGGGGGTGCGTGATGGAGCGGCTGCATGCAGCGGCTGACGGAGTGCGCCGCGCGGTCGAGGCGCGCCCTTTGCTGGCGGCCGCGCTCGCATTCGCCGCGACGGCGCTCCTTGCGGCGCTGCTCGCGTGGTTCGTCCTGTTCTCGGGCCTGAGCGGGCCCGTGCAGTTCGTCTACGGCAACTTCTAGGGCGAGGCGTCTCATGCGGAAACGGATAGCGGAACGGCAGCGCGGCGGGCCGACGGCCCTCGCCGCCGCATGGTGCGCGGCGCTGGCGCTGGCTCTTGCGTGCCTCTTGCTTCCGGGATGCGGGCCGGTCCCCGCGCCGGAGCCGGACGCCGCCGCTGCCGAGCCCGACGACGGGGGCGACGGCTTTGTCGGGAGCGACCTGGGCGATTTGGGGGCCGAGGCGCCTCCGGAAGGGCAAGAGCCCGAAGGCGCCGCGCTCGCCGCGCGTATCGACGCGTACCTGGACCAGAGCTTTGCGGCCACGGGCGTGCCCGGCGGCGCCGTCGCCGTGGTCGACGGGCGGGAGGTGCTCTACCTGCGCACGCTGGGAGACTGCCCCGGCGCCGACGCGCCGTTCGTCGTCGGATCGCTGAGCAAGTCCTTCACGGCCCTCGCGGTCATGCAGCTCGTCGAAGAGGGCGCGGTGGACCTCGATGCCCCGGCATCGGCCTACGCGCCCGCGTACGACGTGCCCGCCGCCGTCACGGTGCGCGACCTGCTCAACCAGACGAGCGGGTTCGGGTACTACGATTCGCTCGCCGACGCGCGCGTGGGGGAGGCGTTCGGGGAGTTCTCCTACGCGAACGCGAACTACGACCTGCTCGGGCGCATCGTCGAAGCCGTGTCGGGGCTGAGCTACGCCGACTACCTGGACAGCCGGGTGCTCGGCCCCCTCGGCATGACGGCCTCGAGCGCGGACCCGGCGCGGGCGGCCTCGCTCGGCATGGCGCCGGGGCACCGCACCTGGTTCGGCGTTCCCGTTGCGGACGGGTTCGTGCACCGTTCGGGCGACGAGGCGTGGGGAGCGGCCCCGTCGGGGTACGTGGCGGCCAGCGCGGGGGACATGGCGCGCTACCTGCAGATGTACCTGAACGGCGGCGAGGGCGCGAACGGGGCGCGCGTGCTGTCGCCCGAGGGCGTGGCGAGCATGTTCCTCGACCGCGTGCCCGACCCCGACGGCGACACATTCTACGGCATGGGGTGGACGTCGTTTTGCTGGGACGACGGCGAGCTGGTGCTGTCTCACGACGGCCAGGTGGAGAACTACGTGGCCAGCATGTGCCTGCTGCCCGAGCGCGACCTGGGTGTGGTGGTGCTGGGGGATGCGAGCGACCATGCCGGGGGAGACGGCCTGTTCTTCGATATGGCGGGCGGCGTGGTGGCCGCGGCGGTGGGCGCCGATCCGGAGCCGGTGGACGCCGCTTGGGTGCGGCAGGCGCACCGGCGCGACGACGCGCTGTACGTGTGCGCCCTGTCGGCCTGCGCCCTGCCGCTCCTCGCGCTTCGGCGGTGGAATGCGGGCAGGGGGGACGGGCCGGTGTCCCGCGGATCCGGCGGACGGGGAAGGGCCTTCCGGGCCGCGCGTGCCGTCCTGCTGCACGTCGCCGCTCCCCTGGCCTTGCTCGGGCTGCCGCTCGTCTGGGGCGTTCCCTGGCGCGACCTGCTCACGTTCGCCCCCGACGTGTCCGCCGTGCTCCTGGTTTGCGCGGCGCTGCTCGCCGCCGCCGGGGCCGCGAAGCTGGTGCTCGTTGCCAAGAGCGCGCGCGGCGACGGCTCTCGAAGCAACTCCGTTGCGAAAACAATCTGCACTACATGAGAAACATCCGTACGTTTTTGATATACTGTATTTATGGAACAGATGATCGATATCGCAACGAGCGCCCGGCCCGGCGACGACGGGGACGGCGCCCCGCGCCTGAACGCCGCGCAGCGCGAGGCCGTCACGGCCACCGAAGGGTACGTGCGCGTGATAGCCGGCGCGGGCACGGGCAAGACGCGGGCGCTGGCGCACCGCTTCGCCTACCTGGTGAACGACCTGGGCATCATGCCCGGCAACATCCTGTGCGCCACGTTCACGAACAAGGCGGCGAACGAGATGAGGCGGCGCATCCGGCGTCTCACGGGAGATGCCGACACCGGCTACATCAACACGTTCCACGGCTTCTGCGTGTCGGTGCTGCAGGAGGATTCCCACGCCGTCCAGTACCCGAAGAGCTTCCTCGTGCTGGACAACGCCGACGTGGACGCCATGCTGCAGACGATCTACGAGGAGCGCGGGCTCACGCTGCGGGACATGACGTTCTCCAAGGCGCGCGACATGATCGAGATCATGAAGCTGAAGGAGCGCCCGGACTACTACCGCGACATGCTGGCCATGCCGCTCGAGGGCCTGCGGCAGAAGTATCTCGATGCGACGGACGCCCGCGACGTCATCTTCTGCGGGTACCTTTACCAGGAGAAGAAGTGCTTCGGGCTGGACTACAACGACCTCATCGTGTTCGTGCTGCACCTCTTCGAGCAGAACCCCGACATCCGGTTGAAGTGGCAGAAGCGGCTCGAATACGTCATGGTGGACGAGTTCCAGGACATCGACGGCTTGCAGCACGAGCTCATGGAGGTGCTGGCCGGCTACCACAAGAACCTGTTCGTGGTGGGCGACCCCGACCAGACCATCTACACCTGGCGCGGCGCCAACGTGCGCTACCTGCTGGACTTCGACAAGCGGTTCCCCGGCACGCGCACCGTCATGATGCTGGAGAACTACCGGTCGGCGCCGCGCGTGGTGGCCGTGGCCAACTCGCTCATCGAGAAGAACCGCGAGCGCGTGCCCAAACGGCTCGTCGCCATGCGCGCGGTCCACGGCCCCACGGTGTGGCACCACGCCAAGAGCTCGGACGACGAGGCCGCGTGGATCGCCCAGGGCGCCCTCGCGCTGCACGGCGAGGGCGTGGCGTACCGCGACATGGCGGTGCTCTACCGCGCCCACTACGCGTCGCGGCCGGTGGAGGAGGCGCTTCTGCGCGCGGAGGTGCCGCACGCGGTGTACAGCGGCGTGCCGTTCTTCGGCCGCCGCGAGATCAAGGACGCGCTGTCGTACCTGCGCCTCGTCGCATACCAGGACGATCTCGACTTCGCGCGCGTGGCGAACGCGCCCAAGCGCAACCTGGGCGCCCGGCGCATGGCGTTTCTGCGCGAGAAGGCCGACGAGCTGGGATGCAGCCTGTACGAGGCGCTCGAGCGCTTCGTGGACGACGAGCTGTTCAAGCGCACGAAGGCGCGCCAACTGCTGCAGCTGGTCGACCGCTTCCGCTCGTCGTACGAGGGCCGTCCGGTGTCCGAGGTCCTGGCGGCCGTGCTGTCGGAAAGCGGCTACGAGCGCGCGCTGCGCACCGAGGGCAGCCAGGAGCGGCTCGACAACCTGGCCGAGCTGAAGCAGTCCGTCTACGAGTTCGAGACGACGTGCGGGGAGGAAGTGACGCTCGAACACTACCTGGCGCATACGGCCCTTCTCTCAAACGCCGACGCGATGGACGACGCGCAGGACAAAGTTCGGCTCATGACCGTCCATGCGGCCAAGGGCCTGGAATTCGCGCACGTGTTCCTCTGTTCGATGAACGAGGGCATTCTCCCGTCGCGCAAGACGAGCACCCCGCAGGGCATGGAGGAGGAGCGCCGGTTGGCGTTCGTGGCCATGACGCGGGCGCGCGACGGGCTGTACCTCACCGAGGCGGAAGGGCGTTCGCACGAGGGCGCGCCGCGCTACCCGTCGCGCTTCCTGCTCGACATCGACCCGGCGGCGCTCGAGTTCTCGAACAGGCCCGCCGAACAGCAGCTCGACGATGCCCGCGCCGCCTACGCGCTTGCCGATCGCTGGATGGCCGACCTCGTTCGCGACGCGCGCTTCGCCGTAGGCGACCGCGTGTCCCATGCGGTGTTCGGCGCGGGGCGGGTGGAGGCCGTCGACACCGAGAAGCGGGCCTACGAGGTGGCGTTCGACGATCTGGACACGCCCCGCACGATCTCGTTCAAGGCCAAGCTGGACGAGGCCCGATAAGCCTGCCCTCGCTTCCCTTGCGCCGCGCAATCCCGGCGCGAACGAAGCGACGTTACTGCGGCGAGCCGGAGATCCTCGTTCTGCAGAACGGCGAGGGGAGGCACTCTTCGCTCGACTTCACCAATTGCGTTGCGATCGACGTATGCCGAAGGTTACGCAAGGGTTACGTCGATTCGGTGCCGCAGCTCATGGAGGCGTTGCCCGGACGAAGCGCTCCCGCCCCTCCCGCACCGCCCGCTTTTGCAAACCGCGTGGAGCGGGGGCGCGCTCAGGGGAACGCCTGTGCGGTTTGCTATACTGACCGCATGGACGATCCCACCGACATCATTCCCGAAGACGAGTTCCCGTTCGACGGCGACGACCTCGAAGCTGCCGACGCCGGCGGCTTCGAGCGCCTGGGCGACGGTACCGCCGACGAGACGCTCGCCGCCAAGCTCGCGCGCATCAAGCAGGAGCTGAATGCCGTGCCCGCGCTGCCGGGCGTGTACCTCTGGAAGGACAAGTCGGGCCAGGTCATCTACGTGGGCAAGGCCAAGCAGCTGCGCGCTCGCATGCGCCAGTACGTGAACTTCCAGGACGAGCGCGCGAAGATACCCCTGCTGGTCGACCAGATCGACAGCTTCGACTACCTGGTGGTGGAGAACGAGCACGAGTCGCTCGTGCTGGAGAAGAACCTCATCAACCAGCACGCGCCGTTCTTCAACGCCGACTTCAAGGACGACAAGTCCTATCCGTTCATCGCGCTCACGAAAGGCGACGTGTTCCCCGCCATCAAGTACACGCGCGAGAAGCACCGCGCCGACACGAGGTACTTCGGCCCTTACACCGACAGCCGCGCCGCCCGCGACATGGTGGACATCGCGCGCCGCGTGGTGCCTCTGTGCGCCACGTCGTGCGCCGACTGGCGCCAGCTCAAGCGCCGCTTGGAGAAGGATCCGCTCGCGCTCATGTCGCACGACGCGCGCCCGTGCTTCGACGCGCACGTGGGCCTGGGCCCCGGCGCGTGCTGCGGCGGCATCGCGCCCGAGGAGTACCAGGTCAACGTCAAGCGGATCGAGCGGTTCCTCTCGGGGCAGCACCGCGAGTTCGTGGAGGAGCTGACGGCCGAGATGCAGGAGGCCGCCGCCGAGCTGGACTTCGAGCGCGCCGCGCGCATCAAGGCGCGCGTCGACACCATCAACAGCCTCACCGACAAGCAGCACGCCGTGTCCGCGCGCAACCTCGACGCCGACGTCGTGGGCCTGTTCCGCGAGGAGACGGTGGCGGGCGTGCACGTGTTCATGGTGCGCGAGGGCCGCATCATGAACTCCAACGAGTTCGTGCTCGACCGCGGAAAGGACGTCCCCGACGACGACCTCTTGCACATGTTCCTGCTGCGCTACTACGACGCCACCACGTCCATTCCGCACGAGGTCATCCTGCGCGACGAGCCCGAGGACCGCGAGGCCATGGAGGCGTGGCTCACGAGCAAGCTGGCCAGCCCCTACGGCGCCAAGGTGCGCATCACCGCGCCGCAGAAGGGCGAGAAGGCCGAGCTCGTGGGCATGGCCGAGACGAACGCGAAGCACACGCTCATGCGCTACAAGGTGCGCACGAACTACGACGACAAGCGCATCAACAACGCGCTTCTGCAGCTGGAGAGCGCGCTGGCTCTGGACGAGCCGCCCATGCGCATCGAGTGCTTCGACATCTCCACCATCCACGGCTCCTACACGGTGGCCTCGATGGTGGTGTTCACGAACGGCAAGCCCGACAAGAACCAGTACCGCCGCTTCAAGATCAAGACGCCGCTCGACGAGGCGAACGACTTCCTGTCCATGCAGGAGGTCATGGGCCGCCGCTACGCGCCCGAGCGCATGGCCGACGAGCGCTTCGGCAGCAAGCCCGACCTCGTCATCCTCGACGGCGGCAAGCCGCAGCTGTCGGCGGCGCTCGAGATGTTCGAGCGGATGGGCATCGACGACATCGCGATGTGCGGCCTGGCCAAGCGCGACGAGGAGCTGTTCGTGCCCTGGCAGGACACGGGTCCCGTGGTGCTCCCCTCGGGCTCCGCGTCGCTCTACCTGGTGAAGCAGGTTCGCGACGAGGCGCACCGCTTCGCCATCACGTTCCACCGCGAGCTGCGCGGCAAGGGCATGACCGCCTCCATCCTCGACGACGTGGTCGGCATGGGCCCCGTGCGCAAGAAGGCGCTGCTCAAGCACTTCAAGTCGTTCAGGAACCTGAAAGCGGCCGCGCTCGACGAGATCAAGGAGGCGCGCGTCGTGCCCGAAGAGGTGGCCGAGGAGCTCTACCGCGTGCTGCAGCAGTATAATAGGGAGCGAAAAGACGAGCGCGTCGTGGGCGGCGAGGCCGAGGCGCAAGCCGCCTCCGCCGCGCAGGCGGCTTGCCCGCCGCCCGGCACGGGCGCGGCGGCAGCCTCGTCGCCCGTCGTGGACGCGGCGGTGGAGGCGGTCGTGCAAGGCGCGGAAACGACGAGGGAAGGACGACAGCATGACTGACGAAACCGCCGACTTGGCGAGCATGCCCGAACTGGTCATCGTGAGCGGCATGAGCGGGGCCGGACGCACCGAGGCCATGCACTCGTTCGAGGACCTGGGCTACTTCTGCGTGGACAACCTCCCCTCGAGCCTCATCGGGAACCTGCTGGAGCTCACGGGCATGCCGGGGCAGCCCGACGAGCACCGCCGCCTGGCCGTGGTGTGCGACGCGCGCAACCGCGACTTCTTCGCCAGCCTCACGGCGGAGCTCGGCAAGCTGAAGAAGCAGGGCATCGACTACCGCATCCTGTTCCTGGACGCGGCCGACGACAAGCTCGTCGCGCGCTACAAGTCCAGCCGCCGGCGCCACCCGCTGTGCGCGGACGGCGCCTCCATCGTGCAGGGCATCGAGCGGGAACGCGACCTGCTGTTCGAGGTGCGCGAGGCGGCCCACCACGTCATCGACACCACCGACATGCTGCCGGCTCAGTTGCGTGCTGCCATCCGCGCGCTTTTCGCGCCCGGAACCGAGCAGCAGGGGCTGGCCGTGACCGTGTACTCCTTCGGCTTCAAGCACGGCGCCCCGCTCGACGCCGACCTGGTCATGGACGTGCGCTTCCTGCCGAACCCCTACTACGAGCCGCAGCTGCGCGCCCTCACGGGCCTGGACAAGCCGGTGCGCGATTTCGTGCTCTACCGCCCCGAGACCGAGGAGTTCGAGCAGCGCTGGCGCGCGCTTCTGGACTGCGTCATGCCGGGTTACGTGGCCGAGGGCAAGCAGCAGCTCGCCATCGCCGTGGGCTGCACGGGCGGCCAGCACCGTTCCGTGGCGCTCGCCGAGTCGACGGGAGACTACCTGAAGACGAAGGGCTACCGCGTGAGCATCGCGCATCGCGACCTCGCGCTCGCCGAGGGCGCCGACGGGCGCATCACGGGCGTGCCGCAGAAGGCCGCGCCCGAGCCGGCCGCCCCCCAGGCGTAAGGCGGCTCTCATGGCCATGTCCGCGTTCACCCACGATCCATCCGCCACCGCCGCTTTCGCGGCGCTCGGCTCCGCGCCGCCGTGCATCGAGCCCGGCGAGCACCTGCGCGCCGTGGTCATCGGCGGCGGCACCGGCGCCCCCGTGTCCATCCGCACGCTTTTGTCCATGGGCCTCGACACGAGCGCCGTCGTGGCCATGGCCGACGACGGCGGCTCCACGGGAGTGCTGCGCGAGCAGGCGAACGTCACGCCTCCCGGCGACGTGCGCAAGTGCCTCGCCGCCATGGCGGGCGACCCGTCCGACCCGCTCGCGCGCGCGTTCAAGTACCGTTTCCCGTTCGCGGGCAACCACACGCTCGGCAACCTCATGCTCTCGGCGCTCGAGGACGCCGCGGGGTCGTTCCCCGAGGCCATCGCCATCTGCGAGCGGCTGCTGGACGCCCAGGGCCATGTGTGCCCCTCCACGCTCGACCGCGTGACGCTCGTCGCGCGCACCCGTGACGGCCGCGAGCTCGAAGGGCAGGCGGTGGCCTGCCACTCCCGCACGGCGCTCGCCCGCGTGGCGCTGCGCGCCGACCGCCCCGTCGAGCCCTACGAGCCGGCCCTCGAGGCCATCCGCGCCGCCGACCTCATCGTGCTGGGGCCGGGGTCGCTGTTCACGTCCATCATTCCGAACCTGCTGGTGCCGGGCGTGGTCGACGCCATCCGCGCGTCGCAGGCCGGCACGCTGTTCGTGTGCTCGCTCGCCGACATGCAAGGGGAGACGTGGGGCCTCACGGCGCGCGAGCACGTGGAGGCGCTCATGGACCACGGCATGCGGGGGCTGGTGGACTACGTGCTCGTGCACACGCCGGTGCCGCTGCGTCCCGACAGCCCGGCCACGGGCGTGTTCGGCGCCATGACCGGGGACGACCCCGAGCATGCCTCGACATCGGGACTCGACGACGCGGACCTCTCCGGCCGCATCCGCCCGGTGCGCATCAGCTACCGCGACGTGCAGGTCATCCAGCAGCAGGGGCCGGTGGTCATCGCGCGCGACTTGGTGGACGCGCACAGCCCCACCTGGCACGATCCGCAAGCCCTGCGCGACGCGTTTTCGGGGGTGCTGAAGCTATGTCGTTCACGGCAGAGGTGAAAGACGAGCTCGCCCGCGTCCCTCCCGTGTGCTCGCACTGCGAGAAGGCCACGCTGGCGGCGCTCGTTCGCATCGAGGGCACGTTGTTCTTCAGCGGCCAGGGCACGTACCGCATCGAGGTGGCCACCGACGCGCCCAGCGTGGCGCGCCTCATCATCAAGCTGCTCCACGAGCTCTACCACCTGAAGACCGAGCTCACGGTGCGCCGCAGCGTGCTGCACAAAACGCCGAACTACCTTATCGAGGTGCCCGCGCAGCCGCATCTGGCGGACTCGCTGCGCGACATGGGCGTGCTGTCGGGCGAGGGGCTCGAACTGGGCATCAAGGACGAGCTCGTGGCGAAGGAATGCTGCACGGCGGCCTACCTGCGCGGCGCGTTCCTCGGCAGCGGCTTCGTGTCCGACCCCCGCGGCGACTTCCACTTCGAGATCACCGTGGAGAACGAGGATTTGGCCGAGGGGCTGGTGGAGCTGCTCGAGCGCAAGGACATCAACGCGCGCGTCATGCAGCGCCGCAGCTCGTACATGGTCTACCTCAAGAGCGGCGCCGCCATCTTGGAGTTCCTCGCGTTCACCGGCGCGCACCAAAGCGCACTCTCCATGGAGAACGCCCGCGTCATCAAGAGCGTGCGCAACGACGTGAACCGCATGACGAACGCCGAGATAGCCAACCAGGCCAAGGCCGCCAACGCGTCGGTCGACCAGATATACGCCATACGCGCGGTGCTGGAGACCCACGGCATGGAGAACCTGCCGCCGGCCCTGCAGGAGTTCATCCGCCTGCGCGTCACCTACCCCGACGCCACGCTCAAGGAGCTGGGGGAGCGCGCGACCCCGCCCCTGTCCAAATCCGCCGTCTACCACCGCGTCCGCCGCATCGAGCAGATGGCCCGCGAGATCCGCGGCTGAATGTCCCAATTGGGGACAGTCCCCAATTGGGACATTTTGAAAAAAGGAAACGGAGATCGGAAGGGGAGGCGTTATGGCGCGTTCGGCAAGGGCCGTCTCGGAATCCGGCTACTACCACGTGGTGCTGCGAGGGAACGGCAGGCAGCTTATCTTCGAAGACAACGCCGACAGAGGGGTTTTCGTCGATACGGCGGCGGCGCAGTTTGCAGAGAAGGGCATCGACATCATCGCGTGGTGCCTTATGGACAATCATGCGCACCTGCTGCTTCGAGACGAGGGCTTGCGGTTGAGCAGCGCGATGCGCGTCATCGCGACGAGATACGCCCAGCACTTCAACCGGAAAAGCGGGCATGCGGGACACGTTTTCCAAGGGCGATACGCCAGCTTTCCCGTTGACGGCGACTCCTATCTGCTCGAGGCGGTTCGCTACATCCATAACAACCCTGCGAAAGCGGGCGTTTCCACTGCGGCAGAGTACTGGTGGAGCAGTTACCACGAGTACGTGGGAAGGCCGCAGATCACAGCCACGTCGACCGTCTTGGACATGCTCGGCGGGGTCGACGCGTTCGCGGCGTTCCATTCCGAGGACGCTGCGGGGCGCTATTGTTTCGCCGGCGGGCATCGCGTCACGGATGACGGGATGGGCGAGGTTGCCAGCGCCGTTCTGTCGGAGTCGTTCGAGTGCGCGCCCGTCGAGGTGAAGGCGCTTCCAAAAGCGAGAAGGAACGAATGCCTCGCGGCCCTTCGCGACGCCGGCCTGTCGATAAGGCAGATCGAGCGCCTGACGGGCATCGGCGGCAAAACCATCGCCCGCGCGACCTCTTCCAAAATGTCCTAATTGGGGACTGTCCCCAATTAGGACACGCGGCTGACGTCCCGGGAGGGCGGCGGCGCCCTTGTGGGGCGTTTTCCGCACGTCGAAACGGGGGAGGGCGAAGGGTTCGGAACGGGGCTTTTCGCGTCGGCCTTCGCCCGGGGGTTTTCCGATGGATGACGGAGGAAGAACCGTTCGTCGGCTTTTTCTCGGGAGAGAACGGCAAGGTTGTGCCTGCTGGCGGCTTGCGTGGTATGATCAGCCCGTTACGATGGGCAACCAAGTATCTTTCATGAAAGGGGATACGCATGGCAATCAAAGTAGGCATTAACGGATTCGGTCGCATCGGCCGCCTGGCGTTCCGCGCGATGGTGAACGATCCCGAGATCGAGGTCGTGGCAGTGAACGACCTCGGCGACATTCCGACGATGGCCCACCTGCTCAAGTACGATTCCATCCACGGGCGCGCCTTCGACACGGTCGAGGTCACCGAGGACGGCTTCGTGGCCGACGGCCATGCGGTCAAGGTGCTCTCCGAGCGCGAGCCCGCCAACCTCCCCTGGGGCGAGCTGGGCGTCGACGTCGTCGTGGAGTCCACGGGCTTCTTCACGGACGGCACGAAGGCCAAGGCGCACCTCGACGCGGGCGCCAAGAAGGTCGTCATCTCCGCGCCGGCCAAGAACGAGGACATCACCATCGTCATGGGCGTGAACGACGACCAGTACGATCCCGAGAAGCACAACATCGTCTCGAACGCCTCCTGCACGACGAACTGCCTGGCTCCCTTCGCGAAGGTGCTGCTGGACAACTTCGGCATCAAGCGCGGCTACATGAACACCATCCACTCCTACACGAACGACCAGAAGATCCTCGACCTTCCCCACAAGGACCTGCGTCGCGCCCGCGCGGCCGCCATGTCCATGATCCCCACCACCACGGGCGCCGCCCGCGCGGTGTCGCTCGTGCTTCCCGAGCTCAAGGGCAAGCTCGACGGCTTCGCCACCCGCGTTCCCACGCCGGACGGCTCGATGGTCGACCTCACGGTGGAGCTTGAGAAGGACGCGACGATCGACGAGATCAACGCCGCGATGAAGGCTGCTGCCGAGGGTCCGCTCAAGGGCATCCTGGAATACACCGAGGACCCCATCGTCTCCATCGACATCGTGGACAACCCGCACTCCTCCATCTACGACGGCAAGCTCACCATGGTGCTGGGCGGCGAGGGCAACTTCGTCAAGTGCATCTCCTGGTACGACAACGAGTGGGGCTACTCGAACCGCGTGAAGGACCTCGTCAAGATCCTTCTCTAACAGCATTCATTGAAACGAGCCTGCCTTGGCAGGCTCGTTTCTCGTTTAGGCAGGAGGGCCCATGGCCGAGATCAAAACCGTCGACGAGCTGGACGCGCGCGGCAAGCGCGTGCTCGTGCGCGTCGACTTCAACGTGCCGGTGAAAGACGGCGCCGTCGCCGACGACACGCGCATCCGCGCGGCGCTGCCCACCATCGAGAAGCTCGTCGCGCAAGGCGCGCGCGTCATCCTCATGAGCCACCTCGGCCGCCCGGCCGGAGAGGGCTTCGAGGAGGCGTTCACGCTGCGTCCCGCCGCCCAGAGGCTCTCGGAGCTCTTGGGCAAGCCCGTCGTGTTCGCTGCCGACACGGTAGGGAACGACGCCCGCGCGAAGGCCGCCTCGCTGCGCGACGGCGACGTGCTCGTGGTGGAGAACCTGCGCTTCGACAAGCGCGAGAAGAAGAACGACCCCGCCTTCTGCGAGGAGCTGGCCGCGCTCGGCGAGGCGTACGTGAACGACGCGTTCGGCACCGCGCACCGCGCCCATGCGTCCACGGCCGGCGTCGCCGCGCTCTTGCCGGCGTACGCGGGCTACCTCATGCAACGCGAGGTGGACACGCTCTCGGGCATGCTCGAGGAGCCGCGCCGCCCCTTCACCGCCATCCTCGGCGGCTCGAAGGTGTCGGACAAGATCAAGGTCATCGACGCGCTCATGGACAAGTGCGACACGCTCATCGTCGGCGGCGGGATGTGCTTCACGTTCCTGCTGGCGCAGGGCAAAGCCGTGGGCGCCTCGCTCAAGGAGGAGGACTGGGTGGAGCGCGCGGCGGCCATGATCGCCAAGGCGGAGGAGCGCGGCGTGCGGTTGCTGCTTCCGGTGGACGTCGTGTGCGCCGACCGCTTCGCGGAAGATGCCGAAACCAAAACGGTTTCGGTCGATGACATTCCCGGTGATATGATGGGCCTCGATATCGGGCCCGAGACGGCGAAGCTCTACGCCGACGCCGTGGCCGAGGCCAAAACCGTGTTCTGGAACGGCCCCATGGGCGTGTTCGAGATGAAGGCGTTCGAAGCCGGCACGAAGGCCGTGGCCGACGCCGTGGCCGCCAACGCCGACGCGGACACCGTCATCGGCGGCGGCGACAGCGTGGCCGCCGTGAACAAGTTCGGACTGGCCGATAAGATGACGTTCATCTCGACCGGCGGCGGAGCCTCCATGGAGCTGGTGCAAGGAGAGACGTTGCCGGGCGTGGAGGCGCTGAGGTAGCAGGTTGGCGAACGTCCCGAAAGGGGACCGTCCCCTTTCGGGACGTTTCACGGATGCTTCGAGAGTGAAAGAAGGTTGACATGGCACGCAAGCCCATGATGGCGGGAAATTGGAAGATGAACAACACCGTCGGCGAGGCCGTGGTGCTCACGCAGGAGATTTCGAACCAATACGAGAAGGAGTGGCCGGAAGACGTGGACATCGTCATCTGCCCGCCCTACGTGGACCTCAAGCCCGCCAAGACGGTGCTCGACTTCGACAAGACGAAGATATCCGTGGGCGCGCAGAACGTGTACTGGGAGGCGTCGGGCGCCTACACGGGGGAGATCTCCGTTCCCATGATCAAGGAGATAGGCTGCGCGTGCTCCATCGTCGGCCACTCCGAGCGCCGCGAGCTGTTCGGAGAGACGAACGAGGACGTGAACCGCAAGGTGAAGGCGCTGGTGGATGCGGATATGTACGCCATCGTGTGCGTGGGCGAGTCGCTCGCCGTGCGCGACGAGGGCACGACCGACGAGTACGTCACCGCCCAGGTGCGCGCGGCCTTCGCCGGCGTGGACGGGCGCGACGCCGCGAAGTGCGTCGTGGCCTACGAGCCCATCTGGGCCATCGGCACGGGCCGCACGGCCACGCCCGAGCAGGCCGAAGCCGTGTGCGCAGCCATCCGCGCCACGCTGGCCGAGCTGTACGGCAGCGAGACGGCCGAGGACATGCGCGTGCTGTACGGCGGCTCCATGAATCCGGGCAACGTGGAGGGCCTGCTGGCCCAGCCGAACATCGACGGCGGGCTCGTGGGCGGCGCGAGCCTCAAGTGCGAATCGTTCGTGCAGCTGATCGAGGCGTGCCTGTAAACCCCCCTGCTGTCATCCTGAGCGAGCAAAGCATACGACAGTCCAGCGGACGGTCGAGACCCCGAGCACGCGAAGCGAGCGCAGGGAGGCCCCGCGAAGCGGGGACGAAGGATCTTTCGACAAGCGGAGATCCTTCGACTTCGACCTTCGGCCTGCGCTCAGGATGGCAACCTGCAATACCCTGTTGTCCTGGCGGCGCGGGATCCGCGCCGCCTCCTGTCATTCTGAGCGGAGCGAACGAAGTGAGTGCAGTCGAAGAATCCCGTGCGGCGTCAGCCGAAAACCTTACCCTTCCCGCGTGCCTCGTCATCATGGACGGCTTCGGCTTGGCCGAACCGGGCCCCGGCAACGCCATCTCGCAGGCGCGCACGCCGTGCTTGGACGAGGTGTTCGCCACCCGTCCGTGGACGAAGCTCGAGGCGTCGGGCGAGGCCGTGGGCCTGCCCGACGGGCAGATGGGCAACTCCGAAGTGGGCCACCTCAACATCGGAGCCGGTCGCGTGGTGTTCCAAGAGCTCACGCGCATCAACCGCGCCTGCGCCGACGGCTCGCTGGCGGCGAACCCCGTGCTGAACGAGGCGTTCTCCGCCGCATCGCAGCCAGGCGCGGCGCTGCACCTCATGGGGCTCGTGTCCGACGGCGGCGTCCACTCCTCCAACGAGCATCTCTACGCGCTCGCCCGCGCCGCGAAGACGGCGGGCGTGGCGCATATCGCGGTTCATTGCTTCATGGACGGTCGCGACGTGCCGCCCAAGAGCGGTGCCGGCTACTTGGAAGAGCTCGAAGGCGTGCTGGCCGAATTGTCCGACGAGGGCTGCACGGCGGAAGTCGGCAGCATCTCGGGCCGCTATTACGCCATGGACCGCGATAACCGCTGGGAGCGCGTCGAGCGTGCCTGGCGCGCCGTCGTGGCCTCCGAACCGCGCACGGACGCGACGTCGGCCGAAGTCATGGCCGCCTCCTACGCCGACGACGTCACCGACGAGTTCGTCGCGCCCGTGGCGCTGACCGAACGCGGCGTGCGCGACGGCGACGCGGTCGTGTTCTTCAACTTCCGCCCCGACCGCGCGCGCGAGATCACGCGCGCGTTGGCGGACCCGGCGTTCTCCGTTTTCGAGCGCGGAGCGTACCCGCAGGTGAGCTTCGTGTGCCTGACCGAGTACGACCCCGAGATCCCCGCGCCGGTGGCCTTCCCCAAGGAGTTCCCCAGCGAGGTGCTGGCCGACGTGCTGGCCGAGGCGGGCCTGCGCCAGTACCACATCGCCGAGACCGAGAAGTACGCCCATGTGACGTTCTTCCTGAACGGCGGGCGCGAGGAGCCGAAGGAAGGGGAGGAGCGCGCGCTCATCCCCAGCCCCAAGGTGGCCACCTACGACCTGCAACCCGAGATGAGCGAGCCCGACGTGGCCGCCACGCTTGCCGCGGCCATCGACGCCGACGAGGCCGACGTGTACATCGTGAACTTCGCGAACCCCGACATGGTGGGCCACACGGGCGTCATCCCGGCCGCCGCAGCCGCCGTCGAGGCGGTGGACGCGGGCGTGTCCCAGGTGCTCTCGGCGCTCGAGCGCAAGGGCGGCGTGGCGCTGATCACGGCCGACCACGGCAACGCCGACAAGATGCTCGCCGAGGACGGCAGCCCCTTCACGGCCCACACCACGGCCCCCGTGCCGCTCGCGTTCGTGGACTTCGCGGGCACGGGGCGCACGCTCGACGGCTCCCAAGGCGCGCTCTGCGACATCGCGCCCACGCTGTTGGAGCTCGTGGGCCTTCCGGCACCCTTCGTCATGACGGGAAGAAGCCTGCTGGCGTAAGGGCGTCTTTCGGTAAGGGCGGGCTGCTGCCCGCCCGGCGTAGCGGTTTCCGGGGAAGGCGCACGAAGGGGCGAACGATGCGGCGAGCGGGCCGATGCGCGCGGGTCGTCTGGACGTTTTGCGGCGCTTGCGACGTCGCTTGGCGATGCGCTTGCCATGACGGGCTCCTTTCGGGTATACTTCATAACTTGTGTAAACGATTGTCCTCACGTGGAAAGAAGAGAGACGCCTTGAACCCGTTCCTTATCATCATGCTCATCCTGCTCGTCGTGTCGGGCTTGGGCCTCATCGTGTTCATCCTGCTGCATTCCGGCAAGGGCACGGGCATATCCGACATGATCGCCAGCTCGGTGTACTCCACGCAAACCGGCACGAGCATCGTGGAGAAGAACCTCGATCGCATCACCATCATCTTCGCGGTGGTGTTCCTGCTCTCGCTCATCGTGCTCATGATCATCTACCCGCAGGGCACGATCGCAAAATAGAGGAAATTCGCTCTTCACAAGCTGCAACGGTTCAGGTAGAATAACCTCCGTTGCTTGCAAGGCAGCATACATACGTCGGAGTGGTGGAACGGCAGACACGCTAGCTTGAGGTGCTAGTGCCCACACAACGGGTGTGCGGGTTCAAATCCCGCCTCCGACACCAGAAAAGCTAGAAGGAGAGTCCGAGTGGCTCTCCTTTTCGTATATCGGCTCGTTTGGACGGAGGTGCCCCATGACCAGAACGCTGGCGACGAAAGGCCCCGTTTCGGAGCGCATGGGATCGATCCGCCGCGTGCTGTGGGTCGTCCTTTTCCTCAACTTGGCCGTGGCGGCGGCTAAGTACGCGTACGGCACCGTCAGCGGGTCGGCGTCCATGCAGGCCGACGGCATCCATTCCGTGTTCGATTCCGCCGGCAACGTCGTGGGGCTCGTCGGCATCGCGCTGGCCGCCCGTCCCGCCGACGAGGGGCACCCGTACGGCCATGCTAAGTTCGAGACGTACGCCAGCCTCGTCATCGGCGTGCTGCTGCTCCTGGCGGCCTTCGAGGTGGGCTCGAGCGCCGTGGGCAAGCTCATGTCCGGGGTGTACACGGCCGAGGTGACCGTCGTCTCGTTCGCGGTCATGGTGGGCACGTTGGCCGTGAACCTGGGCGTGACCACCTACGAGCGGCGCTGCGCGAAGCGCCTCAAGAGCGAGGTGCTGGCGGCCGACGCGAACCACACGCTGTCCGACGCGCTCGTGTCCGTCGGCGTCATCGTCGGCTTGGCGGCCGTGGCGCTGGGCTTTCCCGTGGCCGACCCCGTCATGGCGCTGGTCGTGACCGTCGCCATCCTGGCGACCGCCTACGACGTGTTCAAGCACGCGCTCGCCACGCTGTCGGATCGCGCCCGCATACCCGAGGAAGACGTGAGGGCGGCGGCGGTCGCGGTTCCCGGCGTGCGCGACGCCCACCGCATCCGCACGCGCGGCACGGAGGGGGAGGTGTACGCCGACCTGCACGTGCTCGTGGACCCCTCCATGACCGTGGGGGAGGCCCACGCCCTTGCCGACGAGGTGGAAGACGCCGTGCGGGCGCGCTTCCCGAACGTGGCGGACACGCTCGTGCACATCGAGCCCGACGACGGCCATACGGAATAGGGGCTCCGCCGGCTGGCGCGGGCCCGGACGCCTCGGCGTCCCTTGTCAGCCGGTTGGACCCGCGAAGGGGGATTCGACATGGTGGAAGCCGTTTTGTTCGACGTGGGGTCGACGCTCCTTTACCCGAGCCCCTCCGTGGCCGAGACGTTCGCGCGCGTGGCGCGCGAGCGCGGCCATCGCCTGACCGTGCGCGACGTGGAGCCCCACATGCCGGCGATGGACGCCTACTACGAGGCCGAGTACCTGCGCGACGGCGACTTCTGGTGCTCGCACGAGGGCTCGGTGGCCATTTGGCTCGACCAGTACCGCTACGTGTGCCATCTGGCCGGCATCGCGCACGATGCCGACGGCATGGCCGCCGCCGTGCACGAATCGTACCGCAAAGGGGACCATTGGGCGCTCTATCCCGACGTCGCGGGCTGCCTGAGAACGCTCAAGCGGCGCGGGCTCATGCTGGGCGTGGTGTCGAACTGGGATGCGGGCCTCGAAGGGCTCCTGCGCGATCTGAGGCTGCTGCCGTACTTCGACGCCGTCGTCTCCTCGGCCGTCGTGGGCTACCGCAAGCCCGACCCCGTCATATTCGACCTGGCGTGCGAAGAGCTGGGTGTGGAGGCGTCCCGCGTCGTGCACGTGGGGGATCGTCCCGACGCCGACGGGGACGGAGCTCGTGCGGCGGGCGTAAGGCCCGTCATCGTCGACCGCCACGGCGTCGAGGCGGGGTGCGGCTACGACGTCGTTGAAACGCTCACCGACGTGCCGAAGCTGCTGGAGGAGTGAGAGCAAGGGCTCCGCGCGGGGCCGGACGCGCATCCCGCCAGCCGAAAGACCCGACGGAGCCCCGCGCCGGGCTCTTACCGGACATGGCGGCGCGCGAGCCTTCGCGTCCCTTCACGGAACCCCTCTGTAAAGTTTAGTAACAAAATTCGCAAATCTCGCCAAGGTAGGGTTATACTGCGAGCCGTGTTCGGGGCCTCGCTCTCGAACACGGCATCGAACATTCGGCACGCAAAGAAAAGAGGTGAGGGCTCATGAGTACCGACAGTAGCTCTGGTCGAAGTAGAAGCTACGTGCTTTGCACGGGACGGTTTCGTGTATGCCTTGCCTCGGTCAGATTCCCCTTACGTTGATCTGCTCTATGCAAGACCATTCCGAATAACCGCTTCCTAACGCAACCGCATACGCTCCTTCTTTTCCGCAGGCATCACGACCGACAGTCGCGCCCGCGTTGACGGAACGCGCCCCCGCACGAGCCCTTCGACGAGAAGGGCGGACGTGCCGTGCGCTTTCCTACGCTGGCGGCGAGCCGTCGTCCCGCCGCGCGCTCCTATCCGGTGCGCGCGAAACGAACGGAGGTTTTTCATGGGCACCCTGTGCATCTTGTTCGCCGTCCCGGTATTCGTCGCAGGCGCGGCGTTTTTGCGGGGCAGCGCGCTGTCCCGTTCCCGCGCATGGAGGGCCGTTCCCGAAAGCGAGAAGGCGCGCGTCAACCTGCGCCGCGTCAACAGGAACCTCGGCTGCATCGTCATGCTGTGCGGCGCCGTATTGCTGGCCTGCGGCTTGGTGCCCGGGCTTCGCGAAGCGGCGCTCGGTCCGCTGATGGCGCTGTGGTCCGTCGCGGCCTGCGCCGACGCCGTGTTCATCAGCAAGTCGAAGCGCTACGTCAACACCGCTGCGCTCGCCCGTTAGAGCGTTCGGCATACGAAACCGCCAACCAGAGGAGGTGGGCATCATGAAATCGGACGATGGACCTGGACCTAGCAACGCAATGCTGTGCGTGTTGCTCAGGTGACGGAACGGCTGTGCGGAACCCGCCCTCTTCGGCGCGTCCCTCTCGGCCCTCTCCTTGCCTCGGCATGCGCGCCTTGCATTCTCTCGGAGAAGGAGACAAGGATATGAATTTGGAGAAGCAGGTCGTTACCCGTAGGGAAGCGGCCGACAAGAAAAGCGCGCTCCAGCCCTGGCGCGAGGCATGCGAAGCGCGTCTGCGCTATGCGGCCCAGCATAGCTCCGACGTCGTGCTCCGCAGCACAAGCTCGTCGATGGCCGGGCTGGGCGACGAAGGGGTCGTGCGCGCACGGGCCGAATACGGCTCGAACAAGGTCACCCACGAGAAGCGCAAGTCTTTGGGGCGGCGCCTCGTCGAGGCGTTCGTCAACCCTTTCACGGCCATTCTGACCGTGTTGGTTCTGGTGTCCGTCTGCACCGACGTGCTGTTCCCGGCGCTGTCTCTGTTCGACGGCACGCCCGAAGACGTCGACCCCACCACGGTGGTCATCATCTCCGTCATGGTGATCCTTTCGGGCACGCTCCGCTTCGTGCAGGAGACGCGCAGCGGCAACGCGGCGGAGAAGCTGCTTGCCATGATAACCACCACCTGCACCGTCGTGCGCCAGCCGGGCGGGGAGCAGGAGCTCGAGCTCGACGACGTGGTCGTGGGCGATATCGTCAAGCTGTCGGCGGGCGACATGATCCCCGCGGACGTGCGCGTGCTCGAAGCGAAGGACCTCTTCGTGGCCCAGTCGTCCCTCACCGGCGAGAGCGAGCCCATCGAGAAGACGCCGGAGCCCGTAGAGGACTTCGAGAACCTCACCGACTGCAGGGACCTCGCCTTCATGGGAACGAACGTCATCTCCGGCAGCGCGACGGCGGTCGTCGTGGCGACCGGCGACGACACGCTTTTCGGCTCCATAACGGCCGGCGCCGCAGGCGAGGCCGTGGAGACCAGCTTCAGCAAGGGCGTCAACGCGGTGTCGTGGGTCCTCATCCGCTTCATGCTGGTCATGGTGCCGCTGGTGTTCGTGATCAACGGCTTGACGAAGGGCGACTGGCTGTCGGCGTTCCTGTTCGGCATCTCCATCGCCGTGGGGCTGACGCCCGAGATGCTGCCCATGATCGTGACCACCTGCCTTGCCAAGGGCGCCGTGTCCATGAGCAAGAAGAAGACCATCGTCAAGAACCTGAACTCCATACAGAACTTCGGGGCCATCGACGTGCTGTGCACCGACAAGACCGGAACGCTGACGCAGGACAAGGTCGTGCTGGAGTACCACCTGGACGTGCACGGCAACGAGGACGTGCGCGTGCTGCGCCACGCGTACCTGAACAGCTACTTCCAGACCGGGTACAAGAACCTCATGGACGTGGCCATCATCCAGAAGACCGAAGAGGAGGAGGCGGCCAACCCGCAGCTCGTCGACCTGTCGAGCGCGTACGAGAAGATCGACGAGCTGCCCTTCGACTTCGCCCGGCGCCGCCTGTCCACCGTGGTGCGGGACGGGTGCGGCAAGGTGCAGATGGTCACCAAGGGCGCCGTGGAGGAGATGCTCGCGGTGTGCTCGCACGCCGAGTACCACGGAGAGGTCATGCCGCTGACCGACGACGTGAAGGCCGACATCCTGCGCACCGTGGACGATCTGAACGAGGACGGGTTCCGCGTCATCGCCCTGGCGCAGAAGAGCGACCCCGCCCCCGTGGGCGTGCTGAGCGTGGCCGACGAGTCGGACATGGTGCTCATGGGGTACCTGGCGTTCCTCGACCCGCCGAAGGAGTCCACGGCGGACGCCATCGCCGCGTTGCGGCAGCACGGCGTCTCGGTGAAGATACTGACGGGCGACAACGACAAGGTGGCGCGCACCGTCTGCCGCCAGGTGGGCCTCGAGGTGGACCGGATGCTGCTGGGCTCCGACGTCGATAGGCTGACCGACGCCCAACTGACCGCGGCCGCCGAGGTCGTGCAGGTGTTCGCGAAGCTCTCTCCCGACCAGAAGGCGCGCGTGGTAACGGCGCTGCGCGCGGGCGGCCGCACCGTGGGGTTCATGGGCGACGGCATCAACGACGCCGCCGCCATGAAGGCGGCGGACGTGGGCATCTCCGTGGACACGGCGGTGGACGTGGCGAAGGAGTCGGCCGACATCATTTTGCTGGAGAAGGACCTCATGGTGCTCGAGGAGGGCATCGTCGAGGGGCGCAAGACCTACGCGAACATGATCAAGTACATCAAGATGACGGCGAGCTCGAACTTCGGCAACATGTTCTCGGTGCTGGCCGCGTCGGCCCTGCTGCCGTTCTTGCCGATGGAGAGCGTGCACCTCATCTTGCTGAACCTGATCTACGACCTGTCGTGCATGGCCATCCCGTGGGACAACGTGGACAAGGAGTTCCTGGAGAAGCCGCGCAAGTGGGACGCATCGTCCATCGAGAGCTTCATGATATGGATCGGCCCCACCAGCTCCATCTTCGACTTCACCACCTACCTGTTCATGTACTTCGTGTTCTGCCCGGCGTTCGTCTCGGGCGGCGTGCTGTACAACGATTTGGCGACCGTGTACAGCGGGGCGCAGCTGCTCGACATGCAGACCGCCTACGTGGCCTTGTTCCAGGCAGGCTGGTTCGTCGAGTCCATGTGGAGCCAGACCCTGGTCATCCACATGATCCGCACGCCGAAGCTGCCGTTCATCCAGAGCCGCGCGTCGGCCCCGGTCATGCTGCTCACCATGACCGGCATCGCCGTGCTCACCTGCATCCCGTTCACCGGGTTCGGCGCGGCCATCGGCTTGGCGCCCCTGCCCGGCGCGTACTTCGCCTACCTGATCCCCTGCATCCTGCTGTACATGGCGCTGGCGACCAGTCTCAAGAAGGCGTACGTGCGCCACTACGGAGAGCTTTTGTGAGCGGGCGGACGGGATCGACGTCGTAACCGATGCCGGGGCGGCTCCCCAGCCGTCCCGGCGCACCGTCGCCGACGCGCTCGGCGACCTGGACACCGAGGAGGTAGAGAGATGGATTGGAAGGAATTGTGGACGGCGCTGTTCGGCACCGTCGACTTCATGGGATTGAACATGGGGTTCTGGGTCGGCATGGCGGCGGTCGCCGTGATCGTCGTGGCGGAGAACCTGGTTTTCTGGCTCGCGTTCAAACCGTTCGAGGGCTGACCTGCTCTGCGGCGTGAACGAAAACGACGCGCAAGGAGGCGCACGTGGACGTTTTGGACTTAGAGATCGTATCGCGCGTGCTCGCCGGCTTGGTGTTCGGGGCCCTGATAGGCTTCGAACGGCAGTGGCGCGGGCGAGCGGCGGGCATTCGAACGAACGCGCTCGTCTGCCTCGGCGCGGCGCTGTTCACGTCGGCCGGGGCCTTGATGGTGCCGGAGGGCATGGGGTACGGCGACCCGTCGCGCGTCGCCGCCCAGGTGGTTTCCGGCATCGGCTTTCTGGGCGCAGGCGTCATCATGAAGCACGGCGCGGCCGTGTCGGGCATCAACACGGCCGCCACGCTGTGGGCGTCGGCGGCCGTGGGGACGCTGGCAGGGGCGGGCCTCATGTGGCTCGCGGCGTTGGGGAGCGTTCTCGTCATGGGCGCCAACATGCTGCTGCGCCCCGTGGCGTCCCTGCTCGACGGCCGCGAGACCGCCCCGGAGGCGCGCGAGTCGATGGGAACGGAGTACACGTTCGAGGTCCGCTGCATGCGCGACGACGAGCTCGTCATCCGCGACATCGTGTTCGACGCGGTCCATCGGCCCGGCTTCGTCGTGCGGTCCATCTCCTCGACCGACCAGCCGGGCGACATCGTCGTGGTCTCGGCGACCGTGTTCACGCTTTCCCGCGACGACGAGAACATCGAGGACGCGCTCGCCCAGCTGCTCTCGATGCCCGAGGTGCTCGGCATACGGTGGGAGGCGGAAAGCGTGGAGAGCGGGGACTAGGGGGTTGTCGCCGGCTCCCTGGCGTTCGCGGCTACTTGCGCCGGCCCTTGTTCGGGCCGGTCGTCCAGTGGCCGTCCTCCCATATCTCCTGCGCCACCGGGGCCCATTTGTCGGCCGTGGCGTGCGTCTTGGCACAGAGGGCCGCTGCGTCTTCGGGTTGTTCGAGGTCGGTGGAGCGCGCGCCGGACGAGGCCACCATCTCGGCCAGCTTGTCCTTGTTGTCGAGCACCGGGCAGGGGCGCAGGTGGTTGTCGTTGAACGGCTGGCTGTCGTGGTAGGCCATGAACAGGGGGCGCCGCAGCGCCTCGAGGACGGTGGTGTCGCGGATGTTCGAGTCGGAGTAATGGATGAAGGCGCACGGCTCTATATCGCCGTTCGCGTTGATGTGCAGGTAGCGCCGCCCGCCCGCGATGCAGCCCTGCGTGAACTCGCCGTCGTTCCAGAAGTCCATGGTGAACAGCGGCTTCGTCTCGCGGAACTTCCTCACTTGCCGGTACATGAACGCGCGGTCCTCCGCCGTGGCCAGCAGGTCGGTGGGCGCGGAGCATCCCACGGGCATGTAGGTGAAGAACCAGGCGAACTTGGCCCCGCGCGCCACGAGGTCGTCGACGAATTCCTCGCTGCCCACGGAGCGCGCGTTGTCGTGCGTGTAGCAGCACGACACGCCGAAGGGCAGGCGGTGCGCCTTCAGCACGTCCATGGCGCGCAGAACGGCCCGGTACGTGCCGTCGCCGCGGCGGGCGTCGGTGGCCTCTTCGAAACCTTCCACCGATATGGCGGGGATGAAGTTCTTCACGCGCAGCAGGTCCTCCGCGAACGCGTCGTCGATGAGCGTGGCGTTCGTGAACGCGGTGAACGCGCAGTCGCCGTGCTTCTCGCACAAACGGACGATGTCCCTTTTGCGCACGAGCGGCTCGCCGCCCGAGAACAGGTAGAAGAACACGCCCAGCTCCTTGCCCTGCTCGATGATGCCGTCCAGCTCGTCGAACGAAAGGTTCAGCTTGTCACCGTACTCGGCGGCCCAGCAGCCCGTGCAATGCAGGTTGCAGGCGCTCGTCGGATCGACGAGCATGGCCCACGGCACGTTGCAGCCGTATTCGGCCGCCGCATTGTCCTGGCGCTTGAGGCCGATGAGGCTGGCGTTCACCAGGAGGTTCTCGACGGCCTTCGTGCGCACGCCGTCGTCGACGTCGGTCCACAGGCTTTTCAGCAGCACCATCCAGTTGTTGTCGGGGTTGTCGATGACCTGGTGGAACAGAGCGCGCTGCTCCACCAGGTAGTCGTTGGGGAGCAGCGTGTCCACGGCCTTGAGCATTTTGGGTAGCTGGACGGCCGGGTCGCCCCCTTGCGCGTAGTCGAGGATCTTGCGCGCGACGGCCGTCTGCGCGCTTTCCGCGATAGTCTTCTTCGTGCCCGCCATAGAAGTTCCTTCCCCTCGATGCGCTTTCGCCATGCCGGCGTGCGCTGGCGTTCCCGCCGGGGTGAGAACGCCGATCGCGTTTCGGTTGCCCTAACTCGCAGTATATGAATAATGGTTCGGGCGAACGAAGCGGAGAGAAAAAGTCATTGAACCGTAATATTAGGGAGTCCGGGTTTCCGGAGGGTCCCGTCCGCGGGACAAGATTGTCTGGAACGAAAGACGATATGAGTAGAACATTGTGAGCCCCTACTTCATATCGTCTTCTCATTTGACCGTGGATCTTTGGGCTGATAATGGTCGCGTCCATACAACCGGCAATTCTTCCCAGGTTGCCACATATAC
>NZ_PPTR01000006.1 GCF_003339845.1 Gordonibacter sp. 28C | reverse complement strand
AAGAGCATTTAGGGTACACGTTTTGACCGAGTGCGCAGTTGATGCGATTCAACTGTAGAGACAAATTATCGAACGCTGGTCAGGCTTTATGACCTCAATTTGGGTACAAGTTTTGGCCTATAACCCGATTCTTGCACCTTCGCCGTGCGAACCTTGCCGATATGTTGCGCGCATACCCAACCGACCTTGCGCAGGGGGGATTTCCCCTGTTGGCGTTGCGGCCAGCACGATGTGCTCCGTGCTACAATGGCGGCAATGGTCGATTCCCCAACACTGTCTTCGTCTTGGCTCGCGCCCGCGTTCTGGCGGGCTTGCGCCGCGCTGGCGTGCGTGCTGCTCATCACGTCGCTTATGAACGCGGTGGTGTTTCCGCGCTTCGATGCGGTGTTCACCTACGCGCGCGACGTTTCCGTGCTTGCCAACGCCGTCACGCTCATCGCCGTCGGTCTCGTGGCCACGTTTCGGCCTTCGCTTTTGCATGTTCGGGCGCTTACGGCGGCATGTCTTGCGCTGCTTGTCGCTGGTGCAGGGCTGCTGCCGGTAGGACTGTACGGCGGCAACGCGGTTGCGCTCACAGCGGCTGCGTGCGCCTTGTCGGTCGGCAGGGGGTGGATCATCGTGATGGTGGGCGTTGCCGCCTCGCACTTGGAGGTGCGCCAGGCGGGCGTGTGCATCGCGCTGGCGTTCGTGGCGGAGTACGCGGCCACGGCACTGGTCTGGGTGATCCCGACGGGTATGGGCACGGTGCTGTTCACGCTGCTACCGTTCGTCACGGTGGCGCTGGTATGGCGAACAGCCCAGCCTGTGCTGCAGGCTACGGAAAGCGGCGAGGCCCCGGCCGACTTCTCCGTCACCCAGCCTTCGACGTTCTTGCCGCTGGCCAGCCAGCTGTTCGTGTGCCTGTTCCTGTTCCGCGTGGCGTTCGGCTACTCACTGCGCTTCGGCGAGGTGGGCGGCGTGCCGGTGTCCGATTTCCTGGGCATCGTGCCCGTGGCAGCGGTGGCTCTGTACGTGCTGCTGTCACGGCGGGCGTTTCCGGCCGATCTGCTGGCGCAGGTGTCGGTGCTGCTGGTGGTGGCGGGCTTTTTGGCGGTGTCGTCGGGCGGCGCGTACGCGGCCGCGGGAAGCGTGACGCTGCTTGCGGCCGGAAACGCGCTGTTCGACATGGTGGCGTGGCTCGTGCTCATCGCCGTGGCGGGGCGCAACCCGCGTGCCGCCGTGGCGACGTTTGCCTGGGGCCGCGGCGTTTCGGGCCTTGGGTCCATAGCGGGCGCGGCGCTCGGCGTGTGGTCGAACGACCTGTTCGGTGCCGAGTCGCCGTCGGTCGCCTTGGTGATGGGCGCTCTTATCCTCGTGTTCGTGGGCTACGCGCTCATCGGGCTCAAACGCTTCAGCTTCGCCGAGACCATCGCGGGCGTCACGCCGGTGGAGGAAGCGGCGACACGGTCTCCCCAGCAGGAGTTCGCCGCGCGCTGCCAGGCGATTGCCGAGCGTTACGGTCTGAGCCCGCGAGAGCGGGAAGTGTTCATGATGCTGGCGCGCGGACGCGACCGCGCCTACATTCAGGAGCAGCTGGTCGTGTCGCGAAACACCGTGAAGGCGCACGTCAAGCACGTGTACGCCAAACTAGATATCCATACGCATCAAGATTTGATCGATCTGGTTGAGCGGTGACGGAGATGCGCCGCTCAAGCGAGAAAGGCACCCCGCCATGACCACTATCGGCATCATCTCGGACACGCACGGACAGCTGTCGGAGGCGGCGTACGCGGCGTTGGCCGACAGCGACCATATCATCCATGCGGGCGACATCGGCAACCCCGCCATTTTGCGCGAGCTGGAAACGCTGGCTCCGGTCACGGCGGTGCTCGGCAACAACGACTTCGACGAGTACGGCGAAGCGGTCGGCCGGTTCGCCCATCCCGTCATCGACGGCGTGCGCTTTCTGGTGGCCCATTACCCGCGCGACGTGAAGATCAGCTTCGCCGGATCGGGTGCGCTCGCGCCGGGCGATCCCATCCCGCAGGTGTGCGTCCACGGCCACACCCATGTGCCCGAGATAATCACCGGCCCCGAAGCCCGGCCCGCCACGTACGTCATATGCCCCGGAGCGGCGTTCCGCCCTCGCGGCGGTTTCCCGCGCTGCGTCGCCAAGCTCGACGTGTCCGACGGTCGCGTGGACAGCGTGCGCGTGGAGGCGCTCACGGGCGAAATCCTCATGGAAGCGGGCGAGGCGCGCTGAGCGCATGCCGACGTGCGGCCCTGCGGGGCGATGCGAACTCGATGAAAGGTTAAGTATGCCTGGGAAATACGAGACGATCTTGCGCACGGTAGCGCAGATCATCGAAGAAGATTACGCGGGTCAGCCCGAATGCGCGCCGCGCAACAGCGCTCAGCAGTGGATTGCGGCGATTGCAGCCGCCGAGGCCTCCGGAGGCGTCGACGATGAATCGTTCGTGAGAAGCGTGAACCAATATCTGGCGGGGTTTCTGGATCCGAGCCTGGTATTCGAGGCTTCGAGCAAGTCAAACGCGCGGCCTACGACGTGCGGTTTTTCGGTGCGCCGCTACGGCGACGACCTGTATGCGACCGAAGTGCGCGAGGACGATCGCCTCGTGGCGGGTGACGCTATCGTCGGGCTCGACGGGCTCAAGCCCGACGAATTCTTGGCCCGGCTGATAAACAACCCCGTCAACGGGGAAGATCCCGAACGCCAGCTATGGGACGACGTGCTGGCCTCGTGCGCGAACGTGGCCGTGCGCCGCGCCGACGGATCCGAGGAGAGCATGCCCGTTGGGCGCTTTCCGATGCCGAGTTTTGCCGAAAGCCTGCGACTTCCGACGATCGAGGTGCTTGAGGGGGCGGGTCCGACCGGCGGCGAGCGCGCGGCGGTCATAACGGCCCACCATTTTGCGGACGCTTCGGTGCTTCAGGCGATGCAGCGGCATTTCGACGACATCCAGCGGGCCGACCGCGTGATAATCGACGTGCGCGACGTGGAGGAGGGCATGATCGGCAACGCGTTCGGATTGATGGCGCTGTTCTTCGATCGGGAGGTCAACCTGAAGGACCTCATGGGGCAGGAGATCGTGTACGCGCGTTACTCCCAGCTCAACGCCCGGATGCGCGCGATGCAGCTCGCGCACCTCATGGATATGAGCGACGCGTCGGGCAAGGGTTGGGTGCAGGCGGAGATCGAGCACGTGGCCGCCTGCGCGGGCAAAGGGTTCGTGATGGAGGCGGAGTTCGAGGAGGACATGCTGTTCCCTCCGGCACCCGAGGGTCAGAAAACGCTGTTGCTCACGGACGTGCGAACAAGCGGTTCCGGCGAGCGTTTGGCGTCCATCGCGCAGCGGGCTGCGGCTGCGGGCTGCGGCAAGGTGCGCACCGTCGGTCGCGCGACGCGGGGAAGCTTGGATTACGCGAACCTGCTTTCCGTGGCGCTTGACGAGCGGTTCTCGCTGGTGTACCCCATGTCCAAGACGGAGGCTGCCCACGAAGGTCGCGGCACGCTCGGCCGAGGCCTCGCTCCGGACGTCCACGTGCCGTTCACCCCGGCAGAATGCACGCGGGATCTTGTGCTGGAAGCCGCCCTGGTCGAGCGGTAGGGGCGAGCTGCGGGTTTGTTCCGGCAGCGCCGGCCGAGAACCGTAAGGGCGGGCAGCAGCCCGCCCCGGTGCAAGCCTATCGCAACCTTGATCAGGACGTGCGGCGAGCGCATCGTGCTCTCGCCGGGCGGCCAGCAGGCCGCCCTTACGAGGGCGTTTGGCTACCGTGCGTCTACTGGCTTCAGCTCGCCGGTGACGGAGTCCATAACGAAACCGGCCACGCGCACGTGGGGCGGCATGACGGGGTGGTTGCGTATCAGGTCGACGCTCTTGCGGACGGACTCCTCGGTGTCGCCGAAGCCGGCGAGCCAGCGGTCGAAGTCGATGCCGCAGTGCCGTGCGAACTCGATGCGTTCCTCCGACACGTCCAAGCGCCGCATGTTGTCGATCATGTCCGATCCGCTCATGTGCTGCGCGCCGCAGTTCGTGTGCGCCACGACCATGACGTCCTCCACGCCCAGCTCGCACACGGCAATGAGCAGCGAACGCATGACGCTGCCGAAGGGATGCGCCACCTCCGCACCGGCCACCTTGATGATCTTCGCATCGCCGTTCTTCAGCCCGAGCGCCGCAGCCAGGAGCTCGGTGAGCCGCGTGTCCATGCACGACACCACGGCCAGCTTCTTGTCGGGGTACTTGTCGGTCGCGTATCGTTCGTACTCGCCGCGCTCCACGAACGCCCTGTTGTGCGCCAAGATGCCGTCGATGGTGGGGGATGCGCCGGATGGCGCGGTGCCTTCTGCCGTCGATGTCTCGCTTGCCTCTTCCATGGTGGTGCCGCCTTCCTCGTTTTCCGCTCGTTCCATGGTAGCGCAAGCCGGCTTCCCTCGAAGGACGAACGGATGTTTCACGTGAAACATCCAAGTAAGTGCGGCGGTACGCGAAACGCGAAAGCGACCGCCTGGTCGGCGGTCGCTTTCGGGGAAAACGCGTTCGGTGGGAAGCGAACGCGGGTGTTCGGCAGATCTTAGAACGCGGTGAACGTGGCCTTCGGGCAGAAGCAGATGGGGCACTTCTCGAAGTCCTCGCCCTTGTGGATGTAACCGCAGATGGGGCACAGGTAGAACTTGTCGTCGTCGGCGGCGTCGATGTCGTTGTACGCGGCCAGGTAGCGCTCGGCGTGCACGGACTCGGCCAGCTTCGCGCGGGTGAACACCTGCACGGCCTTCGTGTTGCCCTCTTCCTGGGCCTTCTTGATGAAGGAGGGGTACATGTCGGACGTCTCGTAGATCTCGCCGCAGGCGCCGGAGATGAGGTTCAGGTTTGTGGCCTCGCCGGAGCAATCCGGGGCAGCGGGCTTCTCGTAGTCGGGCTCCGCCTCGACGACCAGGGCGTACTCGAGTCCGATGTGGATCTGCTCGGCGGCCGAGGTGGCCTCGAACAGGCGGGCGATCTGGTCGTAGCCCTGCTCCTTGGCGGCCTTCGCGAACGCGGCGTACTTGGCGGAGGCGCCGGTCTCGCCACCGATGGCGGCCTTCAGGTTCTCGAGCGTGGTGCCAACGGTGGTGGAGCTGTCGGACACGATATCGAAGTTGGTGGAGTTTTCAGCGGTGGGAATTTGCGCGCGCACTTTCATGTGGGCCGTCTCCTTCTAGTTGGTGATCTCGTCTCTTCTTATTAAGAATAAATCTCAATAAGATCATCTTACGACTTTGCCTGACCTGATGCAAGAGGGTAATCGATTTAGCTTGCGCCTCCTTTGAACATTCACAGTTTGCCGGAGAAAAGGGGTGCGTGGGCTGCGACGGGCCCGCCCTTAGCCGTTCACCGCATACCCGTACTTCTTGGCTTTCTTCAGCCACGTGTTGATCTTCCGGATCGCTAGGGAACGGCCTTTCAGCATGCCGGGGATCCTGTCCCAGACAGATTCGCAGAAGCCGGTGAGCGCGTTGGTGTTCGTGTAGTCCTTGCAGGCGGTGCTCTTGCCTCTGTCAATCCAGCCGATGGCGACCACGTCGCCCCAGCAGACGATCTGCAAGGTAAGCCGTTTGAACTGGTTGTCGGGCAAGAAGCATACCTCGAGGTTTTTGTGCTCCTCCAACGCCCTTTTCATCAGCACCAGTTGGTCCACGAGCGCCTGGGTCGCCATGATCACCCTGCGCCCGCATATGGTGGAAAGCTCGGGACACACATGGCGGCTCTTCAAAAGCGCGTCTTCGATGTCGTTTTCGCAATACAGATGCCGCACGGGAGCCTGCGCCTCGAAGAACGCGACCGGCACGAACAACGGGCCGAAGTCCTCCAGCAACCGTTCGCGCTCCTCTGCGGACAGGCCGAAGTCCTCCTGCGCGCGATCCATTCCCGCGAGCCCGAAATGGGGCAGCCGGGCGAACCGGTAATGCGCCCGGTCGGGCAACGGCACGACGCCGCGCAGATACCCGTCCGGCTGCTCGAACAGGTGGTAGCGGAATCGCTGTTTGGAGCGCTTTCGGTAGTCGGAGCACTCCCCCCACACCTCGGCCACCGTGGGGCCGTCGAAATAGATGGCGGTGTAGATTCCGCTGTCATCGCCCTGCTTGCTGTCCGCCACCTTCATCGCCATGCGCCCCTCGACCACCGCCATCATCTTGTCGTCGTAGGACTTGTGGAACTCGTCGAAGTAGTAGCTTTTCACATAGCCCAGCAGATGGGCCACGAGCCACCGTCCGGAGAACGCCGAGACGTCGGTCATCTTGTAGTCGGTGCGCAGCACGACCGAAAGGGTGTGCCCCGCTGCGAACATCTCCATCATGCGGTCCATCAGCACCGCACCGAACTTCTCGTCGCGCGTGTACATGTCGAGCCCCTCGGGGCACGCGTACAGGATGTCCTGCGGTTCGGTTTGCTGCATGATCAGATCGATGAACTGGAGAGCGCTGCCCTGCACGCCTGCCTTGCCGTATACCACGGCGTTTCTCATGGGCAGCGGCTGGTTCGGTTTCTTTTGCGCCGGTGCAGGATCAAGGCTTTCCTTCGACGCTGCGAACTGCGCCGCCTTCGCCATCATAAGGCCGACAAGCCCGTTCTCGCCCGGTTGGTGCTGGACGGGAAGGTGCCCCACCGTCGTTAGCCATCCCAGCAACGCCTCTTTCCGGAGCGTCGGCGTGTCCAGCACGTCTTCGGGATAGTAGGCCGCCAGCACCTCGGAGAGCACCGGCTCCTTCAGCCGCCCGTCCAGCATCAGCAGGTAGTCGGCCACTTTGTCCACCCAGCCATGACCGGGCATCAGCTTCTGTTTGCCGTTCGTCCATCGGCTCACGAGGCTCTTGTCGGCACCCACCGCTTCGCACACGTCGCGCGGGCGTGCTCCCAGCAAGCGCAACAGCATGGCGAAGTTCGTCTTCGGCTCAGACATGGTCGTCCCTCCGTTTCGATGCGAGGCCAGTATAGCGAGGAAAGCTTAAAAGCAGCAACTTTTTTCTCGAATCGGTCGCTATTCCAGTTCGAGGTTCGCCATATTAGATCAGCGACTTCCTGTATTTCGGGCAAAACACGACTCCCGAAATCGTGCTGCCGGGCGATGTGTCGTCCGCGGAATTGCAGTGGCTCTCGTTCAAATTCGACGGCGATTCGCACAGCTGCAACTGGTTTCTCGGAAGCCTCACGTGCTATTGGCAATCCGGCGGATCGAAGACTGGATTGTCGGAGGGGATTATCGGGGATTTCGGCTCTGCCAAGAACGTGAGCACGTGGGTGAGCGGGGCCGCCTACGCCCGCGTCTATATAGACGGTAAAGACGACGAGCCCCCTCTCTACGAACACGAGGTGAAGACGGCGGACAAGCACAACGGGGACGCCGAGCATACCAACATCCTCTTTGATCTGTGCGGGGACAAGGCCGTATTCGTTCCGCCGATGAACGTTGGCGACGGCAACGTGTGGTCCTACGCCCGCGGCGGCGATAGCTCCGCTTTCGAGAACGGCGTCGTCGACCGTTTCCGCATGACGTACGATAAAAACGTCGGCCAGATCGACGAGATGACCGTCTACCTTGACGGCGACGACTGGTACCCCGAATACATCACCGTCTCGAACGCGAATGGACGCGACGGCACCGAGCCGGTAACCTTCGATATCGGGTTCATGCTCGAAAAGAAGCAGACGTACTACTTCGACGTCACTCGCACGGAGACCGAAGCCTGCTTCGACCAAAACGGCTTCCTGGACGCGCAAAAGGTCATCGACTTGCTTGCGGGCTCGAAACAAGAATACGTGAGCTTCGACGTCAAGAAGACCGACGTCCTCGACAAAAGCGTGCTCGCCTATCTGAAGGAAAGTGGCAAAAACATCATCATGAACATGAAGCTCGACGACGGCGACGCGCGCGCGAACGGCTCGCAGTCGATGCTCCGGTGGATTTTCAAGGGAGCGGACATAACCGATACGACACGCGACGTGCGCCTCGGCTTCTCGCTGCTCACCCCAACAGAGGCGGGGGTTTCCCATCTTGCCGCCGACGGTTCGGCCGCATGCGTGCGGTTCTCCCACGAAGGACCCCTTCCCGGCATGATCGAAGTGCACGCGAACTTGGAACGATTCGGCTCGTTTGCGCCCCGGCAGAAATTCTTCCTGTACCACTACGACGAAAGCAGCGACGCGCTCGAGTCGTGCAATCAAGACGCCGTTCTCGACAACGACCGTACCGTACCCTTTTCCATCGCCACGCCTCGACGTACGTCCTGAGCACCAAGGACCGCAACGATCAAGGCAACGGCCTTTCCCCGATGCCGAAATCCGGCGATACCGTCAATGCGCCAGCGTGGGCCTGCCTGCTGCTCGCATCGTCGGTTGCGCTCGGTGCGGCGATGCGGGCCTTGGCAAGAAAAAGGAAGGTTCGCCGCTGAAGCGCCATGTATGAACAGGGCCGATGCGAATCATGACCACGGCGAGTCTAACGCACGTTAGGGCCGGTGGCTTGACGATCGGCCCTGGAGGGGTTCGGGAACGCCGTCTTGCGGCTTAACGACTTGAAGCTGCGATGGCCATTCGCTCATTGCCTTCCCGTCTTTCATCTGCAATCCAGACCGTTGCAGGCGCATCGTACACGATGAACGAAGAAAGCTCGCGCTCGGGAAAAGCACGTTTTTCATCAGATTGTTGCAGATCCGACTCCGTTCGACGACGGCGGCGCGGGGGATGGGCTGGCGTTGACCACCCTTCGCAAACTCTCACGCCTATGAACTGGTGTTTTTCGCATCGAGAGATCCAGCGACTCTTTCTGGTGCTAACCCGGCTGCAACATTCTTGTGGATAGTGGGCAAATCGGGGGGCTCTGCTTTGCAAAGAAACGATAGCGAACGCCGTGCCGCCGACATATTTGGTGGATAATAGGCGCGATCAAAGAAATTTGCACACCCGATGCGAAAGGAAGCGGCATGGAACACGAAACCGCATGGAAGAAGTACGACGAGGCCGACCTCGAGTCGCTTGAGCAGCTTGCGGCCGAGTACGTCGACTTCATCTCCGACAACAAGACGGAGCGAGAATGCGCCGCGACGGCCATCGCGCTGGCCGAGGAGCGCGGCTACCGCTCGCTCGACGAAGCGGTGCGCGAGGGCCGCGTGCTCAAGGCGGGCGACAAGGTGTGGGCGCAGGCGCACGGCAAGGCGCTCATCCTGGCGCACTTGGGCAAGGCTCCGCTTGTGGAGGGCATGAACATCCTGGGTGCGCACATCGACTCGCCGCGCCTCGATCTCAAGCAGAACCCGTTCTCGGAGAGCAACGGTTTGGCGCACCTGGACACACATTATTACGGCGGCATCAAGAACTACCAGTGGGTCACGCTGCCGCTGGCGCTGCACGGCGTGATCGCCAAAACGGACGGGACCGTGGTGGAGGTCAACATCGGCGAGGACGCGGGCGACCCCGTGTTCTGCGTGACCGATCTCTTGGTGCACCTGGCCAACAAGCAGATGCAGAAGAAGGGCAACGAGGTCGTGGAGGGCGAGGACCTGGACATCCTGTTCGGCAACCGCCCGCTGATCATCGACAAGGACGAGGTCGAAGGCACCGAGAAGGCGGAGGATGCCGACGCCGAAGCCGACAAGCCCGCTTACGAGAAGCTGGCCGAGAAGGAGCCGGTGAAGGCGTTCGCCCTCAAGCTGCTGGCCGACAAGTACGGCATCGAGGAAGAGGACTTCCTGTCGGCCGAGATCGAGGCCGTGCCCGCCGGACGCGCCCGCGATTTGGGCTTCGACCGCAGCATGGTCATCGGTTACGGGCAGGACGACCGCGTGTGCGCCTACACGTCGCTCGCGGCCCAGCTGGCGCTGGCCGACGAGGTGCCCGCCACTACGTTGCTCACCGTGTTGGTGGACAAGGAAGAGATCGGCAGCGTGGGAGCCACGGGCATGGCCTCGCAGTTCTTCGAGAATACCGTCGCCGAGATCATGGAGCTGGCCGGCGAGGGCGGCCCGTTGCCGCTGCGCCGCGCGCTGGCGGCGTCGAGCATGCTGTCCTCCGACGTGTCCGCCGGTTTCGACCCCGCCTACGCGGCCGCCTTCGAGCCGAAAAACTCCGCTTACCTGGGACGGGGCCTGGTGTTCAACAAGTACACGGGCTCGCGCGGCAAGAGCGGCTCCAACGACGCGAGCGCCGAGTACGTGGCGCGCATCCGCCGCGTCATGGACGACGCCGACGTGTCGTTCCAAACGGCCGAGTTGGGCAAGGTCGACGTGGGCGGCGGCGGTACCATCGCCTACATCCCCGCGAAGTACGGCATGGACGTCATCGACTCAGGCGTGCCCGTGCTGTCTATGCACGCCCCCTGGGAAGTCACGAGCAAAGCCGACATCTACGAGGCCTTCAAGGGCTACGAGGCGTTTCTGAAGAACGCGTAGGTCTGCCCAGCGGCCGGTATGCTCATGTGGGGCGCGGCCGTACCGAGCCACCGCGGATGCGCCGTGGAGGGGGAGCCCGTTTTCCGGACTCCCCCTTTGTTTTGGGCAAAGCTGTATGGTTTGAGAGCCGCTGCGAGCGACTGCGCCTTCCCGGCTATTGCAAAAACGCGGCGACAAGGCTAGTTCTGCTAAAAAATCACGTCATTTTTTAGCAGAACCGATCGATTTTTGGAAATTTCTCGTCTTGCGGGAAGGGGACGTCGTTTGCGAAGGTTCCGCTGCCCGTTCGCAGTTACCTTGCCTTCATATGATACGCAGTTGGCCGCTTTTGGGTTTTCCGTTACACTGCTCGCATTGCTCACACGCGCCCTTGGCGGCTACGCAGGGCGCTTTTCCATAAAGCGAGGCGACATGGCTCGAGAAAAATTCGGATCCCGATTCGGGTTCATCCTGATCAGCGCAGGATGCGCCATCGGGTTGGGGAACGTGTGGCGCTTCCCCTACATCACGGGGCAGTACGGCGGCGCGGCGTTCGTGCTCATGTACCTGCTGTTCCTGGTGGTGTTCGCACTGCCCATCCTGGTGATGGAGTTCGCCGTGGGGCGCGCGAGCCAGAAGGGCGTCGCGCGCAGCTTCGACGAGCTGGAGCCGGCGGGCTCGAAGTGGCACCGGTTCAAATGGGCGGCGCTTGCGGGCAACTACCTGTTGATGATGTTCTACACCACGGTGGCGGGGTGGATGCTCGCCTTCATGGTGTTCAGCGGCATGGGCTCGTTCGAAGGGTTGGACGCCGGGGCGGTCGAGGGCGTGTTTAACGGCCTGCTGGCAAACCCGCTTTTGATGGGGGCGTTCATGCTGCTGGTGGTGCTTATCGGCGTGCTGGTTACGCGGGCGGGCCTGCGCAACGGCGTGGAGCGCATCACGAAGGTGATGATGGTGGCGCTGTTCGCCGTCCTGGCCGTGCTGGTGGTGCGCGCGATCACGCTGCCGGGCGCCGAAGAGGGGTTGGCGTTCTACCTGATGCCCGACTTCGGGAAGCTGTTCGAAGGCGGATGGGGCACGTTCGTGGACGCCGTGTTCGCCGCCATGGGGCAGGCGTTCTTCACGGTGTCGGTGGGCGTGGGCTCCATGTCCATCTTCGGCAGCTACATCGACAAACGCTACCGCCTGACGGGCGAGGCGCTGCGCATCGCGGGGTTGGACACGCTCGTGGCGCTTATGGCGGGCCTCATCATCTTCCCCGCTTGCTTCGCCTTCGGCGTGGAGCCGGGCAGCGGCCCGGGACTCGTGTTCATCACGTTGCCGTCGGTGTTCGGCCAGATGCCGTTCGGCCAGCTGTGGGGCACGCTGTTCTTCCTGTTCATGAGCTTTGCCGCCCTGTCCACCATCATCGCGGTGTTCGAGAACATCATGAGCTTCAGCATGGACCAGTGGGGCATGTCGCGCCACAGGGCGTGTCTGGTGAACGGCGTGGCGTTGGCGTTGCTGTCGCTGCCGTGCGTGCTGGGGTTCAACCTGTGGGCCGGCTTCGAGGTTCCCGGAATCGGCAACATCCAGGCTATCGAGGACTTCCTCATGTCGAACAACGTGCTGCCGTTGGGAGCGCTGGTGTTCCTGCTGTTCTGCACCACGCGCCGCGGTTGGGGTTGGAACGGCTTTCTGGCCGAGGCGGACACGGGCGAGGGCGCGCGCTTCCCTCGTTGGGCGCGCGGATACGTGCGCTTTGCGCTGCCCGTGCTCATCGTGGCGGTGTTCGTGGCCGGCTACGTGCCCATCGTGCAGGTGTGGTTGGGGATGGGGTAGGGGTAGGGGTGCTTTTTCGTCAAATCTAACCGATTCTTCCATCTTTATGGATGGGGTCGGTAAGAAGCTCGGTTGGAACCACGCCCCGTCTAGCGTCCGCCTCGCGCGAATATTTCTTCACATTCGGCGCTATTCCTCCCGTTCGCCCCGTGTCCGTGGCTATAATAGCGGATAACACCTGAGCAACGGATGCTTGACGGGGGAGCCTGCGGCTTATGGCCGCGCCGATCGCATCCGCGCACCCACCCGCGCAGACCGCGCCGACCGCAGATGGAGGAGTTCATGGCCTACTATTTCGAAGAGCCGTCCCGCACGTTCAACGAGTACCTGCTTGTTCCCGGTTACTCGTCGTCCGAGTGCATCCCGCAGGACGTGAGCTTGAAAACGCCGCTCGTGAAGTACAAGCGCGGCGAGGAGCCGGCCATTTCGCTGAACATTCCCATGGTGTCCGCCATCATGCAGTCCGTGTCCGACGACGGCATGGCCATCGCATTGGCCACCGAGGGCGGCCTGTCGTTCATCTTCGGCTCCCAGACCATCGAGAACCAGGCGGCCATGGTCGCCCGCGTGAAGGACTACAAGGCCGGCTTCGTCACAAGCGACGCGAACCTTTCGCCCTCCATGACGTTGGCCGACGTGGTGGCTCTCAAAGAAGAGCACGGTCACTCCACCATGCCCGTCACCGAGGACGGCTCGGCGCACGGCAAGCTCGTGGGCGTGGTCACCGACCGCGACTACCGCCTGTCGCGCATGTCCATGGACGAGAAGGTGGAGAACTTCATGACGCCGCGCGAGAGCATGATCGTGGCGCCCATGGACACCAGCCTGAAGGTTGCCAACGACATCATCTGGGACAACAAGCTGAACTCGCTGCCCATCGTGGACGACGCCGACCATCTGATGTACCTGGTGTTCCGCAAGGACTACGACTCTCACAAATCCAACCCCAACGAGATGCTCGATTCCCATAAGCGCTACCAGGTGGGCGCGGGCATCAACACGCGCGACTACGCCGAGCGCGTGCCGGCGCTGGTGGAAGCCGGCGCCGACGTGCTGTGCATCGACAGCTCCGAGGGCTATTCCGCCTGGCAGAAGTTCACCATCGAGTGGATCCGCGAGCATTACGGCGACTCCGTGAAGGTGGGCGCCGGCAACGTGGTGGACGCCGAGGGCTTCCGCTTTCTGGCCGACGCGGGCGCCGACTTCATCAAGATCGGCATCGGCGGCGGCTCCATCTGCATCACGCGCGAGCAGAAGGGCATCGGCCGCGGCCAGGCCACGGCGACCATCGAGGTGGCGAAGGCGCGCGACGAGTACTTCGAGGAGACGGGCGTGTACATCCCCATCTGCTCCGACGGCGGCATCGTGTACGACCATCACCTCACGCTGGCCCTGGCCATGGGCGCCGACTTCGTCATGCTGGGCCGCTACTTCGCCCGCTTCGACGAGAGCCCCACGAACAAGGTGAACATCAACGGCTCTTACATGAAGGAGTACTGGGGCGAGGGCTCGGCCCGCGCGCGCAACTGGCAGCGCTACGATTTGGGCGGCGACAAGAAGAGCATGTCGTTCGAGGAGGGCGTGGACAGCTACGTGCCCTACGCCGGCTCGCTCAAGGACAACCTGGACCTCACGTTGTCCAAGGTGAAGTCCACCATGTGCAACTGCGGCGCCTTGACGATTCCCGAGTTGCAGCAGAAGGCGAAGCTCACCGTGGTGTCGTCCACGTCCATCGTGGAAGGCGGCGCGCACGACGTGGTGCTGAAGGACAAGACCCCCTACGTGAGCAACACCATTCACTAAGCCGAGGTTTGCGTTTTCAAATGGGCAAAGTGCCGTCCTCTCATGGGGCGGCACTTTTTCGTTTCAAGAAGTTTGGACATCCTGCTGCGACGGCAACGCCGATACCCCGGGGTTGGCCTTGATGATGGCGTGCAGCTCGTCGATGTAGCGCAGCAACAGAGGGCTCGGGCGGCGCTCGTTGTGCATGATGTAGCCCACCTGCATGCGCTCGTCCACGTCGAGCGGGATGCTGGCGATGCCCGACTGCATTTCCGCCGACAGCACGCCGGTGGACAAGGTGTAGCCGTTGTGGCTGGTCAGCAGGTTGGTGAGCGTGCCGCGATCCGAGATGCGGATGTTGCGCGCGTGCGGCAGGTAGCTCAGGGGCTCCTCGGAGTAGTAGAACGAGTTCGCCGTGCCCTGCTCGAACGAGTAGCGCGGGTAGGGTTCCAGGTCCTCCGGGGCCAGCAGCCGGGCGCCCGCCAGCGGGTGATGCTCGCCCACGAACACGTGCACGCGCGCGTCGAACAGGGGGGAGTAGGCCACGTCGGCGTCGTCGAACGCCTTCTGCAGCACGCGGCGGTTGAAGCCGTCGGTGTAGAGCACGCCCACCTCGCTGCGGAACGTGCGCACGTCGTCGATGATCTCGCCCGTGGCGCTCTCGCGCAGGATGAACTCGTAGTCGTCCCCTTCGCATTGCTCCACCACGTTCACGAACGCCTGCACGCTGAACGCGTAATGCTGCGTGGAGACAGCGAGCCGCAGGTGCTGGTCGGTGCCGGTGGCGTAACGGTGCTCCAGCATGTCGGCCTGCTCGATGACCTGGCGCGCGTAGCCCAGAAGCTCCGTGCCGTCGTTCGTGAGCGTGACGCCGCGGTTGCTGCGCGTGAACACGGTGATGCCCAGCTCCTGCTCCAGCTCCTTGATGGCCGTGGACAGGTTCGACTGTGAGGCGTACAGGTTCTGCGCCGCCGCGTTGATGGAACCGTATTCGGCTATCGCAATGAGGTAGCGCAGCTGCTGCAAGGTCATGGGGTGCTCCGTTGGGTCGCCGGGCTTGTCGTCGTCATTGTACCCGGTTATCGCCTGTTCCGATAGCCGGATGTCCTCGCCGGGGCGCTCTGCCGTCCGTCCGACGAAGTCGCCCTCACGATGCCGGTATGAAAGCGGGGGATATCACTCGGCCGGCCATACGGGGACGGCGCGGGTTTCGGCGACAATGCATGCGAAGAAGTGCCGCTTCCGCTCGGTGCCGGGGTCTCGGGCGCCGCGGCCGTGGGCTAGGGGGCCCGAAAGGCGGCATCAACTCGCAACGGAGGGGGAGCTCCATGTCCGATTCGACGGTTGCCCGTGTCAAGGGCGAGCGCATGCGCACGCTGGCGTGCTCGACGTTCGCCTTGCTGTTCCTCGGGCTCATCTACGCGTTCTCGATGTTCGCAGCGCCCATGAGCGCGGCGTTCGAGCTTGAAAAGGGCGCGGTGGGCCTTACGTTCAACATCATGATGATAGCGTTCTGCATCGGCGCCATCCTGGGCTCTCAGGTAGAGCGGCGCATCGGCGTGAAGGGCGCCATCGTCATCGCGGCCGCGTTGTTCTTCTGCGGGTTCGCGGGCACGGGGCTGTTCGCGAAGGGGAGCATCGCGATGGTGTACGGGTGCTACGGCGTGCTGGGCGGTTTGGGGGTGGGCATGGGGTACAACACCATCGTGTCCACGACGAACCTGTGGTTCCCCGACAAGGTGGGCTTCTCGTCGGGCGTGCTCATGATGGGCTTCGGTCTGGGGTCGCTCATTCTGGGCACGTTGTCGGTGAATCTGGTGCCCCTGTTCGGCTTGGGCACCGTGTTCGCGGGCATCGGCGTTGCCGGAGGTGTGGTGGCGGTGGCTGCGGCGTTCATGCTGCGCCGTCCGCCGGAGAACATCGTGGCGCTCATGGCGCCCGAGCAGGCGTCGGCGGCCGGCCACGATCCGGGCAGCGGCGACGCGGTTCTCAAGACCCCCATCCTGTATCTGTTCTGGATATGGGCCGTCATCGTGGTGGCCATCGGGCTGGCCACCATCGGCAACTGCGCGGCCAACGCCCAGCTCGTCGGCCTCGACGCAGCCTTCGCCACGCTGCTGGTGGGGTTGGTGTCCACGTGCAACGGGCTGGCGCGCGTGGTGGTGGGCATGATCTACGACCGCACCAACGTGAAGGTGACCATGTTCGTGGACGGCGCCGTGGCCGCCGCAGCCTGCGCCTGCATCATCGGGGCCTTCGCCACCGGCACGCCGGCGCTCTACGTTGCCGGCGCGCTGTGCTGCGGCTTCGCTTACGGCGGCGAGCCGGTGGTGGCGTCGGCCTTCGCGCGCCAGCGCTACGGTTCGAAGAAGTATCCGCTCAACCTGTCCATCATCAACACGTCCATCATCTACGGCTCGCTGCTCAGCATGGCCGCGCAGGCGGCGGCCGGCGGCGTGGACAGCCCGCTGGCCGTGTTCTCCATCCTGGGCGTGCTCTCGGTGGTGGCCTTGATCGACGTGCTGCCGTTCTCGAAGAAGTGGAACGCCGATCTGCGGGCGCTGCGCGGTTAGGCGTCATCCGAATGTCCCGAATGGGGACAGTCCCCATTTGGGACATTCGCCTCCGCGTTCCGCCGAGCTATCTAAACGAGCGATAGCAAAGCATCAAAACATCGAATGACGTGCATGGTTGTATTTGCCGCCCGTTAGTGGTTTCATGCTATACGCTGCAAAAACGGAACCGAGCAAGGAGTAACCATGGCGAAGGACATCCCCGTATCCCAGAAATACTACGATCCGGAGATCGAATGCATGCCGCGGCCCGAACTGGAAGCGCTGCAACTGCAACGCCTGAAGGACATGGTGGCCTACGCGTACGAGAACACGGTGTACTACAAGCGCGCGTTCGACGAGGCCGGCGTGAAGCCGGGCGACATCGAGACGCTGGCCGACATCGCGAAGTTCCCGTTCATCGACAAGAAGACCGAGCGCGAGACCCAGCATGTGGGCTCGTTCTTCGGCGAGATGTGCTCCGTGCCCGAAGAGGACGTCATCTTCATGGCCACCTCGTCCGGCTCCACGGGCGTGCCCACGGTGAGCCCCTTCACGCAGGAGGACTTCGACCTGTGGCAGGACACCGAGGCGCGCCTGTTCTGGCAGGCCGGCATGCGGCCGAACGACCGCTACGTGCACGCGCTCAACTTCGCGCTGTACGTGGGCGGGCCCGACGTCATCGGCGCGCAGCGCCTGGGCGCGCTGGCCATCTGGGTGGGCGCCGTGCCCTCCGACCGCCTGCTGTTCGTGCTGAAGCAGTACCAGCCCACCGTCATCTGGACGTCGCCGTCCTACGCCTGGCACCTGGGCGAGGTGGCGAAGGAGAAGGGCTACGACCCCAAGGCCGACTTCAACATCCACACCATCATCGTGGCCGGCGAGGCGGGCGGGTCCATCCCGTCCACGCGCGAGGCCATCGAGAACCTGTGGGGCGCGAAGGTGGTCGACTTCTACGGCCTATCCGACATCTACGGCGCGTGCGCGGCCGCCTGCGAGGCGCACGACGGCCTGCACATCGTGGAGGACCAGATACTCGTGGAGACGGTGGACGTGCGCACGGGCGAGGTGCTGGCCCCGGGCGAGACGGGCGAGCTGGTGTACACCACGCTGTCGAAGAAGGCCCGCCCCATGATCCGCTTCCGCACGGGCGACATCGGCTACGTGTCCACCGACACCTGCGAATGCGGCCGCACGCTGGCGCGCATCTATGTGACCGGCCGCAAGGACGAGATGTTCATCGTGAGTGCCGTCAACGTGTTCCCCACCGACATCGAGTACGTGGTGCGCGGCTTGGACGGTCTGACCGGCGAGTACTCCATTCGCGTGTACGAGCAGGACTTCACCTGCAAGTACGAGGTGTCCGTCGAGCGCTCGCTGGGCAGCGAGGAACCCTACGACGAGGTGGCCGCCCGCACGATGGCCGCCATCAAGGCCCACGTGGGCGTGCGCCCGCAGAAGGTTATCGTGTATGATGCGGGCAAACTGGGCACGTCGTCCGAGCACAAGGCGTCGCGCTTCATCGACGAGCGCGGCTGCCAGACCCGATAACCCTCCCTGTCATCCTGAGCGGAGCGCCGCAGGCGCGGAGTCGAAGGATCTCGCTGAAAGGAACCATCTATGACCATTGAAACCACGTTCGCCGTTTCCGGCCAGCACTACCTGTTCAACGTGCAGACGTTCGCCCACACTGTGCTGGCGTTGGGCGGTGACTCCTACGCTTACGCGCTGCGCGACCGCACCACCCGCGGCGTCATCGACGACGTTGCGAGCGGGAAGAGCGAGCTGGGCGTGTTGTTCCAGACCTCGGCCACGGCCGACGAGGTGAACGCCGCGCTCGATGCGGCCGGCCTCGAGTTCGTCGAGCTTATCCAGTCCGCCCCGCGCGTCGCCTTGCCGGCGAGCCATCCCATGGTGAACGCCGCGAGCCTGACCTTGGAGGACATGGAAGACTACCCGTACCTGTACTTCGAGCAGGACGAGGACTCGCCGGTCGCCTTCGCCGAGGAGGCCCTGGCCGCCACGCCGCGCGCCAAGAGCATCGCCTGCACCGACCGCGCCTCGCTCTCCGAGCTCATCGTGGCGCTCAACGGCTACACGGTGACGAGCGGCATCCTCGTGGGCATCTCCGACGGCGCCGGCCTGAACACCGTGCCCTTGGACACCGACGTGCAGCTGCATCTGGGCTACGTGGTGCGCAAGGGGGAGCAGCTGGGCGAGACGGGCCAGCGCTTCGTGGACACGCTCAATAAGAACCTGGTGAAGTACGCCCGGTTCTAGGGTTCCGCTGGCCTACGGCCCGCGGAACCTGCCGACGCTGCGGCCGGCCGTTATGCGGCCTCCGGCCGCATGGCAGGCATCGCTTCGCTCGCTTGCCGCTCCGTGGCCGCTCGCGCCTCAACGACGAAGGCCGGCCTCGCAGGGGCCGGCCTTCGCTTTGCCGTCCGCTTGCGCGGGGCTACATCAGAAGAGGTGCCTCTTGCCGATCGTCCACGTCGTGGACACCGGCTTCATGGGCACGATGGCCTCGTCGTCATCTGCGAAGGCGATAGGAGCGGTTTCTCCGTCCTCCCCGCATGCTTCCGCGTCCATCCGTCCCGTCTGCTTGGCGAACGAGCCGAAGGCGACGAGGGCGGCAAGCGCGACGACTCCCGCTAGAGCGCCCAAGGTCCACGGCACTTCGTCGCCGGTCGCGGCGAGGGGCGTGAGCGTGCCGCGCGGCGGAGTTTTGCCGCCCGTGCCGCCGTCTCCCCTCGGCGTGTCGCCGCCGGGATTGTCTCCTCCCGGATTGTCCCCGCCCGGGTTGTCGCCTCCGGGGTTGTCGGTGACCTCGGCGAACGATACGCTCACGGCAACGGGCCCGTCGATCTTCTCGACGACGAGCTTGGTTCCCTCGACCGTGTAGGCCTGGCCCGTCTGCACGTTCACCTTCATGCCGTCGATCTGGTATCCGCTGGCGGGCGCGAGGTCGAACACGGCGTCATCGCCCGCGTCGACGACATCCTTCTCGGGCGTTGCGGTGCCGTTCTCGGCCGTTGCCTTCACCTGGTAGCGCACCGGCTGGTTCTCCACGTTCTCCACCGCGGTTTTCAGCGCGGAGAAGGCGTTTTGCGCGGTGGCGTCGGTGGCGGCCTGGGCCTCGCTCACGGCGGCGTCGAGCGCGGCGGTCAAGGTGTCGTCGAACACGCGGCCGTTCTGGGCGTCCACGTCCATGCGCGCTTTGAGCTCCTGCGCGTAGGCGATGCCGTCGGCCAGGGCTTCGCGCACCTTCGAAAGGTCGGTCGACGCGTACAGCGCGGCGACGTCGTCCTCGGCGAGCGGGCGGGCCCACATCTGCAGGTCGTCCATGTCGAAGCCGATGTTGCCGTACTGCCTGCTCGCATCGATGCCCAGGTACAGGGGCAGGTTGCTGGTCATGTTGCCGACGCCTGCTATGTCGGCTTCCTTCTTCAACTCTCCGTCGAAGTACGTGCGCGCGGTTTGGCTCTCGCGGTCGACGGTGAACGACATCATGTGCCATGCGCCCACGTAGTTGTCCACGTCGCCGGTGCAGTACACGCCTCCGCTGCCGCCGGTTCCGTCTCCCAAGGTGAACTCGAGCTTGGTGGTGTCGCCCGCCTGGGGGGCGACGTTGATGCCGGAGCGCCACCAGTTCGCCCAGTTCTTGTTGCTGAGGATGGACGAGTAGCCGCTATGGGAGTTGACTTTGATCCAGAAGTTGACGGTGAGGTTCTTGTCGGTGCCCAGATCCAGCTGCGCGGGCTTGCCCAAGTCGATGTAGGTGCCGTTGCCGCTTCCCAGTCGAACGGCCTTCCCGTGGTCCGCCCGGTAGCTGTCGGCAAAGCCGACGTTCCCGGTCGGCGTGCCCGTCACGCCGCCGACGGAGTCGCTCAGGTCGCCCTCGAAACCCATGTCGAAGAACAGGTCGTCTTCGATGTCTTCGGGCAGCGTCGCTTCGGGCAGGGTGGGGAACTCCATCGTTCCGGCCGTGCGGAAGGTTCCCTCCAGGGGCACGGCCGAGGCGTTCTGGAAGTCGTCGTACGCGACGACTTTGACGCGGTAGGTGGTGGCCGGCTTCAGCCCCGTCAGGTCGAAACCCATGGTTTGCGGCGTCATGTACCAGCGCGAGTACGCCTTGAACGAGCCGGTGAACGACTTGGGCGCGTTGTTGCCGAAGTCGGGAACCTGGTTCGCCTTGAACGAAGCAGGGTTGCCGGCGCTGTCCGTGATGCCGATCTCGTAGTAGTTCACCAGCTGGTCGTCCACGGCCTGGGTGAACCCGAGCGTGGCCGACGTCTCCGTGAGGTTGGCGGCCGTGGCGGCGGCGCCGTCTTCCCACCACGGGGCCGTGGTGCTGCGCTTGCCGTCGGTGTACTGGAAGCCCGCCTTCCCCTGGGTCGTGTCCACCACCCAGGGCATGCCGATCCAGCGCTCGTGCGTGACGTCGAACCGGCGGATGACCGTCGAGCCGTCTTCAAGGACGGATATGAAATTGCAGGTCTTCTCGGAGATCTCGCCGGTTCCCTGGTTGCCGCCGAAGTAGCCGCCTCCCAGGAAATCGGAGGGCACGTCCTGGTAGATGTAGTTCATGGAGCCGTTCTCGAAGAAGGTGAAGTCCTTCTGGTAGATGCTCGTTTCCGGCTCGACCGAGAAGTGGGTGTGGGCCGACCCCACCAGCGCCTGGGGATAGTCCTTGAGGATGGTCTGCAGGTCCGCCCCGGCGGTGTCGTAGTTGGCGTGGAAGGGCCCGCCCAGCGAGGTGCCCTGGTAGCCGCTGTGCATCTGCACGAAGATGGGCTTCTTCGGGTCGTAGTCGCCGCGGCCCTTGATGTCGGCCAGCGTTTGCTTGAGGAAGTCTTGGTAACCGGTCCTCTGACCGCCGTATCCGAACGTCGTCGGCCCGTTGTAGTCGAGCGTGATGAAGTCGTACCCGTTGACGACCACGTGGTAGTTGCTTATGTTGTTGGTGCTCTGGTTCGGATAGAACCATTTCCCATCGCCCTTGTGCTTCTCGTCCAACGTCGTTCCCATGAGGTCGGCGATATCGTGGTTTCCCTGGCTGAACAGCATGTAGCAGTCGTTTCCGAAGTTTTCCGAGAACACCTGCTCGATGGCCCGGTACCAACCGGCCGGCTTCGCGCTGTTCCCCGCCACATGGGCGTTGTACTCGGCCTCGTTCGCACCGACCACGTCGCCGTTGTCCATGACCGCTTGGACGTCGAAGTTCTTCTTGGCGGCCCACGCCGCAATGCGCTGGTACAGGTAGTTGTTGGCCTGGTAGGCGAGCGCCTGCGCCTCGTCGGCCGTGCTCGCGTTGCCCCCGAACTCGGTGTCCGACATGGACAGGAAGGTGAGCTTGGCGGCCTTGTTGTTGTACGCGTCGTTGGCGGCGTCGATGCGCTCTTGGGTCATCGCCGTCGGCGAGTCGTCCGCGAAGGCCGTCTGCGCAAGGCAGAGGGTCGTCGCGATCGCGACGACGGCGGCTGCGCAGAAAAGCGCAGCCGCGCGGGCGCGATAGGCGGGTCTTGCGTTCATGGACACTCCGTTCGGTTGGTGGCGCGCATGGGCTCGCGCGCCGACGAAAGCTACCCTGCTAAAGATAGGGACGCCTTGTTAGCGAACGGTCAGATAGGCGTCAGGATGCGGCCAAATCTGAGTATGGTTTCGGTAAGCCGCTGAATGGAGAGCGGATGCCCCAGGTTGTTTGCGCTACTGCGGTAGCGTCCCCTCGTCGTCGGCTTTCGCCCGTCCCGAAGGTTCCTCGGCGCGGGCAGGCGACCGCTTCGCTTACAGCGGCAACGCTGCTTCAGGCGGTATTTCGTGGATGACCTATTTGTTCATTGTAATTGACAAAAAGTATATTAAAGCCTATTTTGTCAATTACAATGAACAAATTTGGAGGTCCCTATGATAGACCGCCCGCTTTACCTTGACAGGATTCGCCCGTTTATCGGCAAACCGATTATCAAAGTAGTCACCGGAGTGCGCCGATCGGGAAAGTCGACGCTCCTCAAACTCGTGCGCGCGGAGCTGCAATCGCAAGGCGTGCCCGATACAAATATGCTCGATATCAATTTGGAGGCATACGCGAACCGCCATCTTAAAGATCCTGATCTTCTGTATGAACGGGTGAGGACGTGGGTTGGCGAATTGAACGGCTCGAAGGGGTATCTCTTCCTCGACGAGGTGCAAGAAGTCGAAGCGTGGGAGCGGCTCGTTCCCGGGTTGCAGACGGAATTCGAGATCGACGTCTATCTTACGGGTTCCAATGCGCATTTTCTTTCAAGCGAGTTCGCCACCTACCTCAGCGGACGCTACGTGGAGTTCGAGGTTTTCCCGTTCTCGTTTTCGGAGTTCGTGCGCCTTCGAACGGATGACGGAGTTGATGAAACGGTGGACGACGCGTTCGACGTCTATCGAGTGCTCGGAGGATTTCCGTTTCTTTCGTACCTCGATTATGCGCCTGATCCCAGTCGGGAATATTTGCTGAGCATTTACGATACCGTGGTTTTGAAAGACATGGTGGAACGGGAAAGCATCAAGGACGCGTCGTTGCTGGGGGAGCTGCTCCCGTTCTTGATCGCGAACATCGGCCACACGTTCAGCGGGCGCAGTATCGAGCGCATGCTGGAGGGCGAGAATATCTCCATATCCATCGGGTCGGTGCTGAAGTACGTGCAAGTGGCTTGCAACGCCAATTTGCTGTACCGTGCGCCACGGGTCGACGTGATGAGCAAGAAGGTTTTCAAGAGTCAAGAAAAATACTACCTTGTCGACCAAGGTTTGCGGGAAGCGGTGTATGGGAACAACGACCGCAATATCGATCAGGTGCTGGAGAACATCGTGTTCCTCGAACTGCTCCGTTACGGCTGGGGCGTGACGGTAGGCGACAAGCCCTTCGAGGTTTCCGGCGAAAGTCAAAGCGCTTCTGGGAAGCCGAGCGTCGCTTCGCGCGAGATAGATTTCGTAGCTTCGAAGGGGTCGCGCAAGTTGTATGTGCAGGTGTGCTACCTGCTGGCCGACGAGTCGACGATTGAACGGGAGTTCAAGCCGTTGGAGGAGCTGCGAAGCGACTATCCGAAGTACGTGCTGTCGCTCGACAAGGTCGATCGGAGCCGGAACGGCATCGTGCATCGGGATGTCCGCATGTTTCTTTTGGATTCCGACGACCTACTGCGGTAGCGTCCCCTCGTCGTCGGCTTTCGCCCGTCCCGAAGGCTCCTCGGCGCGGGCGCGGGCCTTGGCGTGGGCGGCGGCGCGTGCCGGCGACATGCCGTTGGTCGCCCCGCCTTCGGCTTCCAGCTCGGCCTCGATCGCGCGCACGCGCGCTTTCTCGTGGGCGGACGCGCGCGCCGTCGTGGGGCGTCCGAGCGCTTTCGGCCCCGGGCCCACCGCGTCCCCGTCGTCCTCCGTTTCCTTGGAGAAGCCCAGGCGGATGCTGATGTACTCGCTCACCAGCAGCACGAGCAGAATGCACATGACGATGAGGTAGCCGATCACCGCGCCCGGAAGCCCGGTGAAGTTCACCAGCAGAAGCGGCACGAACAGTGAGAACCCGAACGTGATGATGTAGAGCTTCGTCACGGCGCGCTGCCGCCGCAGCACGGTGATGACCTGGTACAGAAAATCGATAGCCGCCGTCACGCCGCCCGCGGCGATCATGATGTACAAAAGCCCGCGGAACTGCTCGAAGTCGAGCCCGTACAAGAAGCTCATGATGGGGATGCCGATCCATCCCATGACGAACGCCGTCGCCCCCGTGTACGCCACGATCACCAGCATGATGGCCACGATGATCAGGTCGAACTTCCTGCGCTTGGCGGGGTCGCCCCACGCCTCGGCCATGCGCACGAGCAGCGGCTTGTAGATGAGGCCGATGGTGAGCAAGATGCCCTGCGCGGGGAAGTACAGCGCGTTGAAGTACAGCTGGTTGTCGTAGCTCAGCACGCCTTCCATGACGAACTTCGGCATGTTGTCGATGAGCGCGTACAGGAACAGCGCCAGGAACAGCGGGAAGCACTGCTTGAACAGCCTGCCCACGCTGGCCGGGCTCACGCGGCGCGACTTCGGCGTCTCGAACAGCGCGAGCGGGAACGTGAGCACCACGAACGTGACCGCGGCGGCCACGGCCATCACGATGCAGGACACCGGCAGGTTTCGCGTGACGAGCAGGCACAGCGAGAACGCGACGAGCACGATCACCGAGCGGAACGCCTGCGACACGCCGGCCAGGTAGAGCTTGTCCACCTGCTGCAGGCGCCCCTCGTACACGTCGGCCAGGCCGTCGACCATCTTGTACACGTACACGCCCAGGCTGATGGTGAACATCTCGTCCGAATATCCGCGGATCATGCAGTACGCCGCGCCCGCCGCCACCATGACGGCGCACGTGATCCAACGGTTCGCCTGGTAGTCCGAGAACGAATGGGCCTCGTCCAGGTCCGACACCTGGTAGGTGCGCACGCCGTAGTTGGCCAGGTACATGAGCAGCATGCCGGTGACGAACGCCATGGAGAACATGCCGGCCTGCTCCACGCCCACGAGCTGCGTGACCACGACGGTGAGGATGGGGAACACCATGCCCCACGCGCCGATGCCGATGGAGTTCCACACGTAGTCGCGCGTGGTGCGGTGCGCCGCGTACTCTTCTTCCTGCTGCGCGAGCGAGCGTTCGGACACGGCTCCCAGCAGGCGGTTGCACCAGTGGTTCACCTGGCGTGTGACGAAGTTGGGCTTACGGGGCTTGCGCGCCTTGCCGTCGCGGGAGGAGCGGCCTTGGCTGCGGCGGGAGGCGTCGTCGGCGGATTCGCCATCGCCGCGGCGCGCAGTGCCGCCGGTCGGCGTTTCGCCGTCGTGCATGGCGTGCTCGCGGCCTTCGTCCACGTCGGTTTCCGGTTCAGGGCGTCCGTGCCTGCCTCGGGAGCTTGCGGTTTCGGCTTTCGGCCGCGCGTCTGCGGGCGTCATGCCGGAATCGGTCGGTTTTTGCTGTGCTGACGAGCGTTTTCTGTCAAATATGCTGCGGCTCATGACGTTTTCTCGCCAACTCCTTCGCGTTTCACCTTTACCGTTTCTCTCTTTCGAGCATTATATAGTCAGCGCGAGGCCGGCCCCCTAAGATTCACGACAGCAGCAAACGCCGCGTTGAAGCTGGAAGCTCCAGACTTCCGCATCTTTCGATGCTCATGGTGGGATTTAACGCCGGCCCGGCATCGACCGTTGCCGACGTCCCGAATGCAAAAGAAAAGTGGTTTCCTGAGCAGAAATGACGGTGGGGTACCGCTTCGTCTTCGGTGGCCGACAGGCGAGACCGCGTTTCCCCTGCTCGCGTTTTTCCGCCTTCGGCATTGCGAGCAGGAAAAGGTTCCCAAGCAAGCTCCGACGCCTGAAAAGCGGTACCCAACCGTCATTTCTGCTCAGAAATCAAGATGGTGTTTGCATTCGCGAGGTGCGGGGTTTGCCCATTAACGGAAGATTGGCGGCGGCAGGGCAGCTGCGTTGCTGCGCTGCTCCGGCGGTACCGCTATACTTGCAGGATCGACGCACGTGAGAACGGGAGATTCGCATGATCGAGGTTCTATGGCACGGCCGCGGCGGCCAAGGGGCGTTCACGGCGGCCCGGCTGCTGGGCGCGGCCGCGACGTTCAAGAAGGGCCGGCACGCGCTGGCGTTTCCGTCGTTCGGACCTGAGCGGCGCGGCGCGCCCATGCGGGCGTTCACGAAGATGAGCGATGCGCCCATCGGCGACCGCAGCGCCATCAAGCGCGCCGACTTCGTCGTCTACCTCGACGACACCCTGTTGGGCGACGGCTGGGAGGAAGAGCTGAAGCCGGGTGGAACCGTGCTGGTGAACAGCACGGGCGCGTTCGACGACGAGCGCATCGTCGCCTTGGACGCCGACGGCATTTCGAGCGCCGTCTTGGGCCGGCCCATCCCGAACACCGTGTTCCTGGGCGCGCTCTCGGCGCTGTGCGACCGGCTGGACGCCGACGACGTGCGCGAGGCCGTGCGCCAGTACATGCCTGCGAAGCTGCACGCGAAGAACCTGCAGATCATCGATGCCGTGCGTGCGCAGCTGGGCTGTACCGACGGCGAGGAGGAGGCCCGATGAGCACTCAAGAACCCGCGCGCCGCGCCGCGCATATACCCGTTCTGCGCTCGGGCGCGCTCGACCCGCAGGACTTCGCGCACGCCACGTGTTTCGAGGCCGGCTACCTCACCATGACGAACGCCGGTTGGCGCAACGTGCGCCCCGTGGTGGACCTTGCCGCATGCACCGGTTGCCTGCAATGCTATATGTACTGCCCCGACGGCACGGTCTATAAGGTTCCGGCGGCCTCCCGGCCGCCGGAACCGGCCGACGCTGCGGCTTCCCCCGGCACCCGATCTCGCGGCGATGCCGAAGGCTCGCGTACCGAAGTACGCTTCGCCTCCGCCATCCCCACGATATCGGGCACCGGGGAAACCCTCGCTGACCCACTGCGCCAACCCGCACGTTCGCTCAAGCAGCCTGCTACGCGCGTGGCCATCGACTACGACTTCTGCAAGGGCTGCGGCATTTGCGCGAAGATGTGCGCGTTCGGCGCCATCGCCATGGTTTCGGAGAAGGAAGCGCTCGCCGCCGAGGCCGCGCACGACGGGGAAGGCGGGGACGTGCGATGAAACGGTTCCTTTCCGGCGACGAGGCGTTCGCCGAGGGCGTGCGGCTGGCGCGCCCGCAGGTTGTCAGCGCGTATCCCATCACGCCGCAGACGGTGGTGGTGGAGCGTTTGAGCGAGATGGTGGAGGACGGCTCGCTGGCGGCCGAGTACGTGCACGTGGAGTCCGAGCACTCGGCGCTGTCGTGCGCCATCGGGGCTGCGGCCACGGGCGCGCGCACGTTCACGGCCACGTCGAGCCAGGGCCTGCTGTACATGGCCGAGTGCCTTACCTACGCGTCGGGCGGCCGGTTCCCCATCGTCATGATGAACGCGAACCGCGCCACGGCGCTGCCGTGGAACATCTACGGCGACCAGCGCGACTCGCTCTCGCTGCTCGACCACGGTTGGATCCAGGTGTACGCCCAGGACAACCAGGAGGCGCTCGACTTGGCGCTCATGGCCTACGCGGTGGCCGAGGACCCGGCGGTGCGCACGCCCGTCATGGTGAACCTGGACGGATTCGCGCTCACGCACACCTACGAGACGGTGGACGTGCCCGCGCCCGAAGAGGCTGACGCCTTCCTGCCGCCCTACGACGGGGCGGGCAACCGCTTCGACTTCGAGCATCCGGTGAACATCGGCTTCTCGGCGGGGTCCGAGTACGACCGCTACTTCAAGTACTGGGAGCACCGCGACATGCTGGAAGCCGCTCCGGCGGCCGTCGAACGGGCGGAGGCGCGTTTCGCCGAGGTGTTCGGCCGCCGCTATCCCGGCATGGTGGAGGCGTACCGCACGGACGACGCCGACGTGGTGCTGGTAACGCTGGGATCCATCGCGGGCCTTGCGCGCGCCGTGGTGGACGAGCTGCGCGCGGCGGGCGAGCGCGCGGGGCTTTTGCGCATCCGCTATCTGCGCCCGATGCCGGCCGCCGCCGTCGTGCAGGCGGTGCGCGGCGCGCGTGCGGTGGGCGTGCTGGAGAAGGACGTGTCGTTCGGCGCCGAGGGCACCGTGTTCACGAACGTGAACTCCGCGCTCCAACAGGCAGGGGCGGGCGTTCCCACGTACAACTTCATCGGAGGCCTGGGCGGCGACGACATCTCGGAAGCGCAGATGAAGGGCATGTTTCGGGTGCTGCAAGAAGCGGCGGGCGGCAAAACGGACGTCGCGTGCGTGTCGTTCCTGGGCATCGACTCGCCGGCAGACGCCGTCGCGGAAGGGAGGCGGTAACCATGGCCGTCAACGCCAAGAACATCAGCGACGACGAGTTCTTCTTCGGCCACAAGGCGTGCGCCGGGTGCGGCGGGTCGCTCGCCGTGCGCGCGGCGCTCAAGGTGCTGGGGCCGAATGCCGTGGCCGCGCTGCCGGCCGGCTGCATGAGCGCCGTCGGCTTCAACTTCCCGCAGCTCGCCTTCGCGAACAACGCCATGATCACGCCCTTCGCCGCCACGGCCAGCGTGCTCACCGGCATCGAGGCCGGCCTGCGCGCGCAGGGGAAGAAGCCCGACGACTGCACGGTGGTGGGCTTCGCCGGCGACGGAGGCACGGCCGACATCGGCCTGCAGGCGCTCTCCGGCGCCATCGACCGCAACGACGACGTGCTCTATATCTGCTACGACAACGAGGCGTACATGAACACGGGCATCCAGAAGAGCTCGCTCACCCCGTTCGGCGCCAAGACCACCACCACGCCGGCGGGCTCGAACGCGCGCGGCTGCCTGACGCAGAAGAAGAACCTGTTCGAGATCGTGGCCGCCCACGGCATCCCCTACGCCGCCACGGCGTCCATCGGCTACCTGAACGATTTCGTCCGCAAGGTGGAGCGCGCCCGTGACATACGCGGCACGCGCTACATCCACGTGATCGCCCCGTGCCCCACCGGCTGGGGCTGCGGCGTGGACGAGACGGTGGACATCGCGCAGGACATCGTGGACACGGGTTTGTGGTACCTGGCCGAGTACGAGGGCGAGCAAGTGAGCGGCGTGCCTGGCGGCCGCTTCAAGCTCAACCGCGACCCCAAGGAGTTCGCCGGCGTGGGCGCGTACCTGCGCCGCCAAGGCCGCTTCAGGGCTCTCACCGACGAGGACGCGGCCGCCGTCGAAGCGGGCCGCGACGCGAAATGGGAGGCCATGCGTCGGGATTGGCGCGGCTAGCGCCATGCCGCTCGTGCAGACGGACGGACGCCTCGCTTTCGGACGGCGCGAAGGCTCGCGACGGCCGGCGCCGGCGCGCTGAGGCGGAGAGAGGATAACCGTGCGCTTCATCGTATCGCCCGCCAAGAAGATGAACGTCGTGGACGACGCCTTCGCCTGGCGCGACCTGCCCGCGTTCCTCGATCGAACCGAGCTGTTGCTCGGCACGTTGCGCGCGCTGTCCTACGACGAGGCGAAGGCGCTTTGGCGGTGCAGCGACGCGCTGGCCGAGCTCAACTTCGAACGCGTCCGCACCATGGACCTGCGCGCCAGCGCGCTCACCCCGGCCGTGCTCGCCTACGAGGGCATCCAGTACCAGCATCTCGCGCCGCAGGTCATGGACGAGGCGCAGCTGGCGTACCTGCAGGAGCGCCTGCGCATCCTCTCGGGCTTCTACGGCATGCTCCGTCCCCTCGACGGCGTGGTGCCGTACCGCTTGGAAATGCAGGCGAAGCTGCCCGCAGGCGGCGCGCCCCACCTCTACGCCTTCTGGGGCGACAGCCTCTACCGTGCGCTTGCCGCCGAAACCGACGTGATCGTGAACCTGGCCTCGGTCGAGTACGCCAAGGCCGTCGTTCCGCACGCGCGGGCCGGCAGCCTCGACGACAGGGGAAACCCCGCTTTCGCGCCGCCCCCGCGCATCGTCACCTGCCTGTTCGGAACCGTCGATGCGCAGGGCCGTCTCGTCCAACGCTCCACGGCGGCGAAGGCTGCTCGCGGGTCAATGATGCGCTGGTGCGCCGAGAACGACGTGCGCCGCCCCGAAGACCTGCGGGCGTTCGACGTGGCCGGCTACGCGTACGACGACCGCCTGTCCGGCGACGACCGCCTCGTGTTCGTCCTCGGGCGTTGATCCGCGCGCTGTTCCGTCTCCGTCCCCCGCGCCAGCCGGTTGCGGTGCGAGCCCGTCGCTCTCCGCGCGCCGTTCGCGGATCTTCTGCGCCTGCTTGACGCGTGCGAAAACTCGCCTGCATAGGGGGCCTTCGCGGATGGCGTGCCCGCCCCGCTTCGGACTTTCGGCCGATGGCGGTTCGTGCGTCTTCGAGCTGGTCTAACTTGAAGTTGCGCAACTCGTATAGGCGTTTCAACGGGCTATAGTTGCGATGAGGGAGGCCTCCCGAAAACCGTCGGCGCGCACGTCAGAGCACTGCCCCAAGGCGGTGCGAGCGACCTCCCGCGCACGTTCGCCAGCACTCCTTGCTCAAAACGTTTTTCCACGAGGGCCTCCGAACGGACCATGCGCCTTGACGTCCAGGGCGCTTCGGCGAAGTGGAGGATCGGGCATGCATATCCATTCCGCGCGCCGCGTCGAAGCACGCAGGTGGGCATCACAGCCTTTGTCGATCGAACTCGTGTCGAAAAGCAGCCGTTCGTACGTGTTCGTCTGCCGTTTCGCATCCGATGCGGCTTCCCAGCGCAGGTGCTGTCTGAAAACCGTACGGGCCGAGGGTCCGTACTTGCGGCATCAGACCGAGCTGCTCTCGCGTCTGGCCGAGAGCGCGCGATCTCGCGCTGCGGCGGGGGAGGGCGATTGTCTGCCGCACGTTCTCGCATACGGGATCGTGGGCGAGTCGCCGCCCCGCTCCGATTGCGGAGAGCTGCTCTACTCGATGCTCACGTGGGTCGAGGGGGCGACGCTTTCGCATTTGATCGCGCAGCGGGCGCGAGAACGCCGGCCGGTTCCGTTCTCCGAGTCGCTGTCGCTGCTGCTCGCCGTAGCCGTTTGCCTTCGCGATCTGCTCCGTTTCGACCCGAAGGCGCCACTGGTCCATCAAGACGTCAAGCCCTCGAACATCATCATCTCCCGCTCGCCGTGCAATCGAGCGACCCTTATCGACTTCGACACCGCGTTTTTCCTGGACGGGCCGGCGGGCGCCGTGCCCTGCGGATCGTACGGATACGCCGCACCCGAGGGGATCCTTCGCAACGAGGGCTGGGAGAACGACACGATGGACGTGTTCTCGTTCGGCATCGTGGCGCACGAGGTGCTCACGGGGCTGTGGCCGTATCCGTTCCCGCCCTCCCCGCGCCGCGACCTTTCCTTTTGGTCGGCGCGCTTTCGCCGAGGCGCCGGACCGCGCATCGATGACGGATTGCCGCGCGATGTCCGGCGAACGCTCCAAGCCTGCGTTTCCCTCGATCCGCGAGAGCGCCCGAACGCCTTTGAGCTGGTGGAACGGATGGAACGGCTGAAGGAGCGCTACGCCGACTCGAGTGCGTCCTCTACCTTGGCCAACTTCGCGGAACCCCTTCCCACGCCTGCGTTCGCGCTTCGTCCCCAGCCTGATTTGCCGGCCGGTGATATAACGAATGGTGTTGCGCAATAGGGCGACCTCCCCAAGACGAATAACCTAGTGATCGTTTACTTGCGCAAACGCAGGCTTGAAAAAGCAACAGAGACAAGGGGTCAAGGTGCGGTCGACGACGAACACCGAGAAGACGCGATCATTCGACGTGCCGGGCGAGGATTGCGGATGGCACACGGCGCTGTACTACTTCGCCGAGCATATTCGATCGCTCTCGCACGGCCGGGTCAATCATAAGGTTCTCTATTCCTACATCGGAACGAACGGCCATTACATCAATCACGACAACCCCACCATTCGCAAGCGAACGGCGGCCGTCTTGTCTCGCCTCATCCACTCGCGGCGCTATGTGGAAGATTTCCGCATGAGCTACGAAAAGAACCCCCGGGCTTTCGACGAGGCCGCGCGGCTCCTCTGCGCCGAGCTGTGCGAAGAGGCGGGCTGCGACGCCGGTGAGGCGGCCGGCTATTTCCGCAGCGCCTTGTGGGAAGACGTCGAGCGCGGGCTGGAGAACGAGCGCGAGGACGGGCGCGTGGAGCTCAACCCCGACCGCATCTCCAACGAGATGCGCTCCCTGTTCGCTTGGTGCGAAGAACTCCCTCCTGAACGATGCCGGGAACAGCTGGTCGTGCTCGCGTCCTCGTACTTCCATCTCATGACGTTCGGGTATCTCGACGAGCGCCTCGTGTTCGAGCTGGCCGACGAGACGCCGCTCGTCGTTCCGGATGAAGCCGAGGACCGGCCCTGTTTGCGGGAAAACCGCGCCTGCCTGATCAAGTACGCGAGCGACGAGCAGGGCGCCATGGCCAACTGGTGGACCCTGACGGACGACCGTCCGTTCGCCATCGGACGTTACACCGACTGCGACGTTATAGAGTCGAATCCGTACGTCTCGCGGTCGCACTGTCGCATCGTCAACAAAAACGGCGTTTGGTGCTTGGAGGACCAAGGGTCGAGGCACGGCAGCCGCGTTCTGCGCGACGACTGCGTCGTGTACGACAGCGTGCGCGACGGCCGCCAGCCGTTCGAGCTCGCGTTCGGCGACCGCATCGTCCTGGCCGGCGTCGCACACTACTGGTTCGGCGCCCTGCTCGAGGGAAACCGGGTCGCGCGGCGCTGATCAAGGAATATTCCGCTTTCCAGCTCGATCGTCGGCGGGGTTTAGTCGCCTCTGCGCAGGCCGGATCGTATCGAGCTTGCAAATCCCGGCGGCTTTCGGGTTGATATGAAAGCTGCCGTTTCCGGGGGCGTTTTTTCGACCCAAGCAACGCGACCATGTCGAAGATATTCTCGTTCGTCGAAATCGTCGAGCGTTCCGGCAGCGGCCTGCCGAAGATATTCGACGGATGGAAGGCGTGCGGGTTGCCCGAACCCACCCAAAGGCCTTGTCATGTCAGAGGGGGCGAGCCGGGCGCGCGCATGCCGATTGCCCGACGATACGCGCTAATAACTCCTGCAAGCGCGGTAACACTGCTACAATGTGCAACTACGATTGCCCATACGTTTCGAGGAAGCAACATGACCATGAAACCTTACAACCCGCATGAGATCGAGCCTCGCTGGCAAAAGGAGTGGGCCGACACCGACCTCTATCAGGTGACGGAGGACACCTCGAAGCCGACGAAGTACGTGCTGGAGATGTTCCCGTACCCGTCGGGCGATATCCACATGGGGCACGTGCGCAACTACACCATCGGCGACGTGGTCGCGCGCTACTCCAAGATGCGCGGCTTCGACGTGCTGCATCCCATGGGCTGGGACGCGTTCGGCTTGCCGGCCGAGAACGCCGCCATCAAGCACAACAGCCATCCCGCTACGTGGACCTACGCCAACATCGACACGCAGAAGGCGTCGTTCAAGCGCATGGGATTCTCCTACGACTGGGACCGTACCGTCGTGGCGTGCGATCCGGAGTACTACCGCTGGGGCCAGTGGATATTCCTGCAGTTCTGGAAGCGCGGCCTGGTTGAGCGCCGCAACAGCCCCGTGAACTGGTGTCCGAACTGCGAGACCGTGCTCGCCAACGAGCAGGTCACGGAAGGCACGTGCTGGCGCTGCCACGGCGCGGTGGAGAAGCGCGATCTCACCCAGTGGTACCTCAAGATCACCGACTACGCCCAGGAGTTGCTGGACGACCTGGATCAGCTCACCGGCTGGCCTGAGCGCGTCAAGCAGATGCAGGCGAACTGGATCGGCCGCTCCGAGGGCGCGGAGGTCACGTTCACGCTGTGCGGGCCCGACGGCGAAGCGCCCTCCGAGCCCACCGAGGCCGACCGGATCACCGTGTTCACCACGCGCCCGGACACGCTGTTCGGCTGCTCGTTCTTCCTGTTGGCGCCCGAGTACCAGGGCCTCATGGAACTGGTGGAGGGCACCGAGTACGAGGCCGCCGTGCGCGAGGTGGTGGAGGGCGCCGCCAAGGTGAGCGCCGTGGAGCGCGCGCAGGGCGACCGCGAGAAGCACGGCGCGTTCACCGGCCGTTACATGGTGAACCCGGTGAACGGCGAGAAGGTTCCCGTGTGGGTGGCCGACTACATCGTAAGCGACTACGGCACCGGCGCGGTCATGGCCGTGCCGTGCGGCGACCAGCGCGACTTCGAGTTCGCGCGCAAGTACGACCTGCCCATCATCCCCATCATCTTGGGCGAGGACGACCCGCTGTTCCCCGAGCTGGACGGCGTGCGGGAGCGCCGCGTGACCTCGGTGGACTGGGACCACGCCTACGACGCCGAGGGCGTGCTCGTGCAGTCCGGCAAGTACACCGGCATGACGGGCGGCAAGCACTCGCCGGCCGTGGACGCCATCGTCGCCGATCTGGAGGCCCAGGGCCTCGGCCGCACGAAGGTGGAGTTCCGCCTGCGCGATTGGCTCATCAGCCGCCAGCGCTACTGGGGCAACCCCATCCCGGCCATCCATTGCGAGAAGTGCGGCCTCGTGCCCGTGCCGGAGGAGGACCTTCCGGTGCGCCTGCCCGAGGACATCGACCTGGCCGCCGGCGAGACGCTGGCCACGCACGAGGCGTTCGTGAACACCACGTGCCCCGTGTGCGGCGGCCCGGCCAAGCGCGAGACGGACACTATGGACACGTTCACGTGCTCCAGCTGGTACTACCTGCGCTACACCGACCCGCACAACGAGGAGCTGCCGTTCGCACCCGAGAAGGCGAACCGCTGGTTGCCGGTGGACCAGTACATCGGCGGCATCGAGCACGCCATCCTGCACCTGCTGTACAGCCGCTTCTACACGAAGGTGCTGCGCGACCTGGGGCTGGTGGACTTCGACGAGCCGTTCGCGAACCTGCTCACGCAGGGCATGGTGCTGGATGAGCACGGCGAGGTCATGAGCAAGTCCAAGGGCAACGTCATCTCGCCCGAGGACATGATCGCCGGCTACGGCGCCGACGCCGTGCGCACCTACATCCTGTTCATGGCTCCGCCCGACAAGGAACTGCAGTGGAACGAGGACGGCCTGGCCGGCATTTACAAGTTCATGAACCGCGCATGGCGCATCGTGAACGACTTCCTCTGCCAAGCGGGCGACGAGACGTTCTATCAGGAAGGCTCGTCGCGCGAAGAGGGAGAGAAGGCGGCCGAGACGCTCAACCGCGAGCGGCATCGCGTGGTGGGCAAAGTCGCCGACGACTTCGACCGCAACAACTTCAACACCGCCATCGCCGCCATCATGGAACTGGTGAACGCGGCCAGCGACTACCTGCGCAGGGTGTCGCCCGAGACGCGCGCCGCCGACGAGCGTCTGCGCGCCCTGGACGCCGACGTGGCCGAGGTCATCGTGAAGATGATGGCGCCCCTGGCTCCGCACTGGGCCGAGGAGCTGTGGCACACCGCGCTGGGCCGCCAGGACTCCGTCTACGAGCAGCCGTGGCCGGAGTTCGACCCCGAGCAGGCCAAGGCCGACGAGGTGGAGCTGGCCGTGCAGGTGAACGGCAAGGTGAAGGCCAAGATCACGGTGGCCGCCGACGCGCCCGAGGACGACATGAAAGCCGCCGCCCTGGCCGCGGCCGAGCAGATGCTCGCGGGCAAGGACGTCAAGAAGGTCGTGGTGGTGCCCGGCCGCCTGATGAACATCGTGGCGAAGTAGGGCTTCTCCTTCGCGGCGTGTCGGGGGGGCACCGTCGCGTGACAAGGCTATGAACAGAGGCGGTCTGGACTTCCGGGCCGCCTTTTGGCTTTCAAGGAAAGGTTTTGCTTTTCAGATGGCGGCTGGCTGCCTTATTCCGTTCAAACCGGGTCGGGTGCGTGGTTCGCGCGCGGCAGCTTGTCTCGCGGTGAACGGGGCGGGTGGGCGAGGGCCGCTCGTCGTTTGCAGTCGGCGCGATCCTCGAACTTGGCATAAATCTTGAGTTCAGGGAATGTATGAACCGGCAAACTTAGCAAAAGCGCGACTAAAAATCTGCCGACCTGGGGTTTTCCAGATCGTATGCAGGCTTTTTCGATTTCCGTGCGAAAATCATTCCCTCAACTCGCAATTTCTGCCAGATTTGCCTATGATGACCTTTATGGAAATAATTGTAGGATATACATCGGCGCTCCAGTATTGGAGATTGGTTGGTCCAGGTTACCTCGGCGATTACCGCGAACGCCAAAAGGCGACGCGACGCGCCCGCGAGGTGATGGCCGCCAAGGAAAGGCCGCACCTCGTCGGCGGAAACCGCCGCCCGGCCGGATGCGCGCTTCCCTTATGCGCGCTGGTCGGCTGTGACGGCGCGCGCTCGCGAACGTCCTCCGTGGTCGGTTGCGTCTGGAGCGCGCTTCCCGAGAAATCGGTCGTCGGTGCGAGCGAGGATTTTCTGATGAGCACGCCGGAGTTCTGCTTTTTGCAGATGGCCAGGCGCCTTTCGCTTGTCGGCCTCATCCAGCTGGGGTTCGAGCTTTGCGGCACGTACGCGTTGGTCGAAGGAGGGCCGGCCGTGCGCCGTCCCGCGCCGCTCACCTCGGTTGCCAAGCTGAGGACGTTCGTCGAGGCGACGCCGAGCGTGCAAGGGCGCGCGAAGGCGCTGCGAGCCTTGCAGTACGTTTTGAACGGATCCGCCTCGCCGATGGAAACCGCGCTCGCCATGCTGCTGTGCCTGCCGTATGGTTTGGGCGGCTACGCTTTGCTGAAGCCCGTGCTCAACCATCGCATCGACGTGCCGCCTCGTTTGCGGAAACTGGCGGATAGAGGCTATTGCGAGTGCGATCTGTGCTGGCCCGGGTTGAACCTCTGCCTGGAATACGACAGCAAGTTGTATCATGCGGATCCTGAACGGCAAGAAAGCGACGCGCGTCGCCGCAGCACGCTTTTGTCGTTGGGCGTCACGGCGGTCACGGTGACGAGGGGGCAGGTGATGGATAGCGGCGCGTTCAACCGTTTAGCCCATCAGCTGGCGAAACGGATGGGAAAACGGTTGCGATACCAGGATCCGGGCTTCACGCGGAAGCACTGCGAGATGCGCGCCGAGCTGTTTGACTCGTTCGGGTCGTTGCCGCAAGCATCGCAGGCGGTGGGGTTCGATGACGTTGACGAGTGAGCGAGGTTGAGATGAGCGCATTGTTCGAGGAGCTGGCGATCGGAACGCTGCGGGCGCGGAACCGGTTCGTGCGGGCGGCCACGTACGAGGGGCTGGCAACTGAAGACGGCCACCTCACGCCTGAGTTGACCGCGATTTGCGAAGAGCTGGCCGAAGGCGGCGTGGGCACCGTCGTCATGGGGTACGCCTACGTGACGGCCGACGAGCAGCCGAACCCGCGCATGCTGGGCATCTACGACGATTCGTTCGTGCCCGAGTACCGAGCGCTCGTCGACGCGATGCACGAGCGCGGCGCGCGCGTCGTGTCGCAGATCGTGTACGGCGGTTCGGCGACGAAGCTCGAACCGCCGAGCGCGCGCATCCTGGGGCCCTCGGCGGTGGCCAACCCCAAGACGGGCATCGTGCCCGTCGAGGCGTCTATGCGCGACATCCGCCAGTTGGAAGCGGCGTTCGCCGCCGCGGCCGTGCGCGCCCGCGACGCCGGGTTCGACGGGGTGGAGCTGCATGCCGCCCACGGCTACCTGCTGAGCCAGTTCCTGAACCCGCTGCTCAACCGCCGCGAGGACGAGTACGGCGGCTCCATCGAGAACCGTGCTCGCATCGTCGTTGAAACCGTCGAAGCGGTGCGCCGCGCGGCGGGCGCGGATTTCCCGGTGATGGTGAAGCTGAACAGCTCGGACGGCGTGGAAGGCGGGCTGACCGAGGACGACGGTTTGGAGGCGGCGAAGCTGCTCGCGGAGCACGGCGTTTCGGCCATCGAAGTGAGTGGAGCGTGGCGCGCCTGCCGTGCGCGGGACTTCGGCGGCGAACCGTTCTTCGGCGCATTCGCGCGGCGCTTGGCCCGCGAGGTCGACGTGCCGGTCGTCCTCACGGGCGGCAACCGGCGCTTCGATGTCATGGAACGCCTGGCCGCCGAGGACGGCATCGCCGGGTTCGGCCTGTGCCGTCCGCTCATCTGCGAGCCCGACCTGGTGGACCGTTGGGCGGACGACCCGGAATACGCGCCGCGTTGCGTCTCGTGCAACGGATGCAGCAAGACGCCGGGGCACCGTTGCGTATTGCCGAAGAGGTAGGGCGCAGTGCTTGCCGGCCTCGGGCGGCAGGTGTGCGGCTTCAACCGTTGTTTGTGGACAAGTCCGTGAGATTCGATGACGGGAACGGCGTTGCGGCGCGAGGGCGGCGCTCGTTTGCTATCATCGAAGCCTATGACACGTGAGAAAAAACATGGATGGTTGAGGCGTATGGTGTGGCTCGTGGTCGGGTGCGCGGTCGTGGCGGCGTTGGTCGTTGCGGGAACGAACGTCGCCACGATCGTCACCACCAAGGACGCCATCGTCGGCGTCGACGAGGCGGCGGCCTTCGACGCCGACGCCATCGTGGTGCTGGGCGCCTCCGTGTTCGCCGACGGCACGCCGTCGGGCATCTTGCAGGACCGGCTCGACGACGGCATCGAGCTGTACCGGGCGGGTGCCGCGCCGAAGATCATCATGAGCGGCGACAACAGCACGGTGTCGTACAACGAGGTCAAAGCCATGAAGGACTACGCCATCTCCCAGGGCGTGCCCAGCGAGGACATCTTCAGCGACCACGCCGGCTTCTCCACCTACGAGAGCATGTACCGCGCCAAGCACGTGTTCGGCGCCGAGCGCATCGTGGTGGCCACGCAGACCTACCACCTGTACCGCGCCCTCTACTCCGCGCAAGGCCTCGGTTTGGCGGCCGTGGGCGTGCCGAGCGACTACCACACCTACAGCAAGCAGACCCAATACGACTTGCGCGAGATCCCCGCGCGCACGAAAGACTTCTTCAAAACGCTGTTCAAAGCGCCTTCGACGTTCGTGGGCGACTTCATCAGCCTGAACCAGTCGGGCGACGTGACCGATTAAGCAACGCGGCGCGGGATTGCGCCGTGGGGTCCGTTCGGGCGAGGGGCGCTATGCGTTGGCGGAATCCGTCCGCGCCGCGAGGCCCCTCTGGTCGAAAGACACCCATGCGGCGACGAGCGCGCAGAGGCGCGCGAAGAAATCGTCGTCCGTCTCGGCGACGGCCTCTGCTGCCTGGTCGGCCCATCGGGCAAGATGTCGATTGACGAACCGCCCCCTCCACGTACGGCACCGCTTCGCCTCGTCCTCGCTTCGAGCCTCCGACTCGGCCTGCGCGAGCAGCGCTGCGAACGCCAGCTCGCTCGCCAAGCTGTCGGCCCGCAAGGTTTTCACGGCCAAGGGGTAGCCGGTCAACGAGGACAACTCGAAGCTCCAGCTGCGATAGCATTGCTCCACGTGATCAATGTCGGGCCCGGCGGTGGGCCCGTATCGCCGGCCCCCGTCCACGACGGCCGATCCGCGCAGACAGCTTTCGCTCAGGGGCACGAAGTAGGGGCTCGAGGGGACGAAGAAGCGGTCGAAGTACCGCTGCTCCAAATCGGCGCTCGCCTCGAAGCGATCGAGCCCCTCCGCGCCGAGCACGTCGGCCACGCGGGCGACATCGGACAGTATCCGCTCGTCGGGAACGTTGAGCAGCGCCTCGGCCAGCGTTTCGTACACCAGTCCGGCCGCTCGCGCTTCCATCGCGCTTTCCGCAGCCGTCTCGTCGATCGTCGTTTCCACGGGCTTCCTTTCTTGCGGAGGCGACCAACGGGCGGCCGCCCCCGTCGTGCAACGGCCCGCTCCGCAGCCGCTCGGGGAGGGAGGGAGCGGCTGCGGATGCCAAACGGGTAGGTTCTCAGAAACGTAGCGTTAGAACAGCACCAAGGGCACGGCGGCCATGATGACCAGGTAGCGCAGCAGGAAACCACCCACGAGCACGCACGCCTCGCCGGCGATCGCCATGCCGGACGACGCGGCTTCCGGGTTCTTCTTCGCCTGCGCGGCGCGCACCAGCTCGAGGCAGAAGGGCAGTGCCAAACCCACGACCACGAGCCCCAACCAGAACGCCACGGCGTAGGGCCCGCTCACGAGGTTGGCCACCGAAGCGGCCGCGGCAGGCCCCGCGCTGCCGCCCACGGAGGCCGTCACGGCCAGCAACGCGACCACGAGCACGGCCTCCAGCACGGGGAGCGCCAAGCCGGTCTTTTTGAGAAAACCCAGCCCTTCTGGCTCCCCGGTCTTGCCAGCGTGCGCCGCCAGGAGGACGGCGGCGAAGCCGGACGAAACGGCCGACACCAGGAACAGCAGCGGCAGCACGACGGGGTTCCACAGCGGGAACCCGGGCGCGTCGCCCAGCAAAAGACCGGTGTACATGGCCACGGCCACGGCGCAAACAAGGCCGACGATGTCGAGAGCCTTGGGCGTGCTCTTCTTCCTCAGCATGATCACGAGCGCCGCCACGCTCACGATCATGAACAAGATGAGGATGACCACGCCCCACGCCATGACCGACGAGAAGTTCGCCAGCAGGCCGAAGAAGCGCAACGGGTTCATAAGTCCCGCCTTGGCGTCCACCATGAGCAGCACCGTGCCCACGGCCACCGCGATAGGGGCGATGAGGTAGCCCGCAAGGCGCAGCTTCGTCGCATCGGGCTTGACGAAGCCCGCGAGCGCGGCCAGCGCGAATGCGCCGGCCCCCAACCCTGCCAAGAACAGATAACAGGCGATGATTCCATCCCATACCATGCTGATCACCCCTCCAGCGGCTTGACGACGTTACCGCCACGATGGATGGCGGATGTTACCGGCATGCTCTCCACTTGGGAGAGCCCCACGTAGAGCACCGCCGGGTCAAGCCCGAGGTCGGCGTAGAGCGCCTCGCCTCCGGCCTCGGCCGCCTTCTTCGCGATGTCGCTCTCGGGATCGTTCAGATCGCCGAAGTAACGCGCGCGGGTTACGCACGTCGAAACGCAGGCGGGCAGCAGGCCCTGGGACGAGCGGTGGTAGCAGAACGTGCATTTGCCCACTTCTCCCGTGTCGTCGTCCACCCAACGGGCTTGGAACGGGCAGGCGGCCATGCAATATTTGCAGCCGATGCACTTCTCCTCGTCCACCAGCACCACGCCTTCCTCGGTGCGGTAGCTGGCGCCCGTGGGGCACACCTTCACGCAAGGAGCGTCGGCGCAGTGGTTGCACAGCTTCGGCTCGTTGGCGCGGCGGGTTTGCTCGCCCGTGCCCACGTCCCAGCTTTCCACCCAGGTGTTGAACTTCGTAAGCGGCACGCCGTTCTCCTGCTTGCAGGCCACGGCGCAGGCGTTGCATCCTATGCAGAGGGACAAATCGATCAACATGCCGAGTCGTTTCTCAGTCATCTTTTACCCCTCCTTATGCCTTCTCGATTTTGTACATGCCGCCGCTGCGGCCGGGCGAGCCGGCGTCGCTGTCGACGTGGGGGTAGATAACCCCGTCCTCGAGCGTCGGGTCGAGCATGGTTTGCAGATGGACGCCCGAGCCGATGGCGGGATCGCCCTTTGTCAGCGTGCCGTCGACCTCGGTATCCTGCGCGCCGTACGCATGGTGCCCGTAGCCGTAGGCCACGCCGAACGTGCCGCGCGCAATGCCGGCGCGCACCATGGCCTCGCCCTTCATGACGTCGCCCGTGGGATTCGTGATGCTCACGGTGTCGCCATCCTTGATTCCCAGCGCGGCTGCGTCGTCCAAGCTGATTTCCAGGTAGTTCTTCTCGCACAGGTCTCTCATGATGGGGCTGTTCGCCTGCATGGAAATCGAGCGGAAGCGCGGCTTGTAGTTCGTGGAGCGGAACGGCCATTCCTGCTCGCTGTACACCTCGGCGATGGGCGTGCGGTCGCAGAAGTCCTCGGGCACGTAGCGCAGCGCCGCATCGGGGAAGGCTCCCGAATAAGGGTTCTTGTTCAGCGCCTTCTTTTCGCTGTAATACTGGATCAGGTACTCCTTGGCGTACGCGCTGCGGCCGTTCTTCTGACTCGTTTCGATAGGCCAGAAGCGCCCGCCGCGCGACAGCACGTTCAGGACCTTCGGCCACTCCTCGTCTGTGACGGCGTCCTTCCAAGCGGCGGGAAGCTCGTCGAGCGCCTGCAGCTTCACGTCCTCGGCGCTCACGTCGGCAACCGGTTCTTCGGCGAAGGCCAGGTTCGCCACGGCCTTCAGGAAGAAGTCCGCCGCATCGTTGAGCGGATAGACCGTTCCGTCCGTGGCCTCGATGGCGTTGTCTCCGAATCCGGGCATGTCGCACGCCTTCGCCACGTCGACGCAGAATGCCTCGAAACTGGCGAAACGGCCGTCGGACAGCTCGACGGTGCTGGGCTGCTTGGCCTGCCAGCGCACGGTGTTGCCTTTGCCGCGCCAATAGCCCTCCTGCGTGACCAGGCCGAAGCTTTCGAACGGCGTGGTGTCGGGTACGATGTAGTCGGCCAGCTGCGCGTGCTCGCCGATGAAGGCGTCGCAGGCTATGTGCAGGGGCACGACGGACGTGTCCTTGAGCTTTTCGATCACGCTGTCGCGCAACGCTCCCGAGGTGGCCTGAATGGTGTTCGTCATCCAGGACACGAGGATCTTCGCCTGATAGGGGTACTCGTTCACGATGGACACGAGCGCCTGGTTGTCGGAGGTGGAAGGCACGTTGAGCCAGGGAAGCTTGGGCTTCGGGTCCTTCTCGCCTGCTGCGACGCGCGCCTTGTACTCGTCGGTTTGCGAGAACAGCTTCTGCGTTCGGCAAATGTACGTGGCGTTCTTGGCGGACACGGTCGGCTTGCCCTTGATGGTGGCCAGCTTGTAGCGATCGCCGTCGGTCGTGGTCTTCGAGCCGATGCGGTAGCAATTGCAGCCGCCGGTCATCTGGGCGGAGCCGATAAGGCCGTTGAGGGCCGGGTAGGCCAGCACGCCGGTGGTGCCGTTGGCCGTCGCCGAGCCGCCGAAGCCGAGGCGCGCCGATGCCTTGGTGCCGTGGGAGACGAACTCCTTGGCGATGCGCTCCATGGTGGCAACGGAGGTGCCGGTGATCTCGGCGTATTCGTCCATGGTGTGCTCGTAGGCGTTGTCCTTAAGGAACAAGAAGCTGCTGCGCACTTTCACGCCGTTCACTTCGCCCTCGTACTCGAATTGCGCGGCATCGCTTTGCGTGTGGATGGCGGGCTGCCCGGTGGCCTGGTCGATGACGACGTAATACGGCACCGGCGTGGTTGCCTTCGGATCGGCGGGAGGCTCTTCGAGCCCCGCATCGGATGCGCGCATGAGCTTGCGGTAGTTCGGGTGGCTCTCGTCGACGATGACGAGGTGGCTTGCGTTCGTGTAGGAGGCGAAGCCGCCCGCGAATGCGCTTTGGTAGTTCGGATAGGAGAGAAACGCGGCGTCGTACGTTTTGTCTTCGAGTATCTTCCGAACGATGCCGAGCGCGAATGCGGCGTTCGTCGCCGTTTTGATGGGTATCCAGTTGATCCCCTCGATGGTGGGGGTGACGCATCCGTTGCCAAGAACCGGGTCGACCACGTCGATGGTGCATTCGCCGGTTTTCAGACGTTCGAGGGTGCGTTTGGCTATTCCCTGGAAGCTCTTTCCGTTCGATCCGGGGAACGCGCCCATGAACAAGACGTACTCGCCTTCCTCAAGGTCGGGCTGGGTGTTGTTTGAAGCGGTCTCTGCCAGCGCACGCGCTGTTTGGGAGCCGCCTCAAGTGGAGCCGTGGCCGTACTGGTTCAGGGAGCCGAAGCAGTTGGTGAACCTGGTTCCGATGGTCGTGCGGCCGTCGCCGCGCCCGCCCAGCATGACGAACTGGTTCGACACGGGTCCCAAGTCGGGCTGGTCGGGGTTCATGGACGTTTCGGTGTCGTGCAACGCCTTGAAGCCTTCTACTTCGCGATCCTCTCCCGCGTCGGCGAACAGCTTGCCGCCGTCGACGACTTCCTTGATAAGGTCGTCCCAGCTAATGGGTTTCCACTTGCCCTCGCCGCGTTTTCCGGCGCGTTTGAGCGGTGCGGTGATGCGGTTCGGCTGTGCGTACACGTCTTGCGTCGCTTGGCCTCGCCCGCAAATGGTGCCGCGCGTGAGATTGCCCTTGCCGGATGCGAACCCCATGGATTGGTACGCCTCGCTGAGCGGCTCGTCGAAGTTCAAAAACGGGTACGCGCAGCTGGGATGGTAGGGGTTGCCGCCCACCGAGATAAGCCTGCCCGATGCGCGGTCGAGCTTGAGCCGGTTGCCGCACGAGCTGTAGCAGCCCAGGCACGCGCTGTAGCGCACGATCACGTCGTCGTTGATTTCGAGCTTGCCCGTTGCGGGGTCGACGACAGCCTCGAGCGGTTGCCCGTGTTTCTGCTCGGGAAACGCGGCATCTTCGGCATGCGCCTTGTGCGGTTGGCCGGCGATCCCCACGCCGGCGATCGAAAGGGCTCCCAGGCCGCCTGCGGCCTTTAGGAAGCTCCTGCGATCCAGGTTGATGCTTGCCATACTCCCTCCTTCTTCTCCTCCGGTGAACCGGTCGACCGCGCGAATGCGCCCGACCTTCCCGCCATCATCCCCGGCGCAGGGTGCGGGCGCATCACCACGTTGCCGTAAAACATGTCCAAACGTCTCCAAAGGCATAGTCATGATGTGACTATTTTCCTTTTTCCGCAGATGGGAGAGGCGAGGCTTCAGCCACTTTTCCCGTGGTTTGCGGTACCATGGAACGGGGGGAGGGATCGCTCGGCGATCCCCAGATCTGTCTTGGGGGACAACCGCATGGTTCAGTATCTTGCAGAACATATGAGGGTGTATCGGAGGCAAGCGATAGGGTTCGCCTTCTTCTTGGCTTGGAACTACTACTCGTTCTTCTCGTGCGGGCTCGTTCCTATTATCCATGTGGTTAGAAGCAGCGAACGCGTGTGGGTGTGGGCGGGGTTGTTCATCGCCATCGGCTCCATCGTGGTCATGCTCGCTTCTGCCAGAACGTCGCTCGCTGGCAAGAAGGCCTGCGGATTCGCGGCGGCATTTCTCGCCGCCGGCGGCACCGCGGTTATTTGGACGAGCTTTTTCAGCGTGGAAACCTATCAGACGGTGTCGGCTGTGGGCGGCATGATAGCGGGCATGGGTTTTGCGTTGATGGCGTTGGTGTGGGGCGATCGAATGAGCAGGTACAACGAGGCGGCCATCGAGTTTTCGGCCCCCGCCTCCTTCATCCTGTCGTTTTTCATCTATTTCGCGCTGCTCGCGCTCAAAGGGCCCGCGTCAATGGTGGTGGACGCCCTGCTCCCCGTTCTTTCGATGTACTTCGCGTTCCGCACCGCCGAAGCGGCGCACGGCGGGGACGAGGGGATTGCCGACGTGGACCGGCGAGTGCATGGGCGCGAACTCGTCCATGCGCTGGCGAGTATCGTGACGCTGTGCCTGCTGTTTGCCATGCTGTGGTTCCAGTTCGCCTATTTCAGGCTGCTCTCCACGCCCGACGTGGTGGGCGATCGGTTTATGCATTATCTCGTGCCGTTCTCGTGCTCGTCCGTGCTCTCCATCATCGCCTTGCTGTCGTGCATAAAATTGTCGCGCCATTTGAACTTCACGCTCATGTTCCGATGGGGTCTGCCCTTTCTGCTGCTGAGCTATGCGCTGCTATATTACAACTACGATGACCCGGTGCAGAGGATCGTGGCGTACACGGTGAACTTCATCGGCATGTTCGGCGTGCAGTTCAGCTTCTGGATTGCGGCGCCGAAATACGTGCGGCGCTCTCGTATCCCGGCATACGTCCTGTTCGGGGCCATGTTTGCCGCCGAGGGCGTTGGCATCTTCTTGGGAACGGGTTACGGTCTCATCGTCATCGACGGCGTGACCGCCACGAACGTGATGAACGAATCGCTGCTGTTCTTCGTGGCGGTGCTGCTGGTGGCCATGGTGGTGGGCTTCAATCCGCGCTGGTCGTTTTTCCGCATGAGCCCGCGTTGGAAGGCCCGCGAGGACGAGGTGGACGCGGAAGCCGCGGGCGGCACGTCCACCGCTGACGACATCAACGCCCTGTTCGCGCAGCAAGCCGAGGAGCTGCGCGCGGCCTACGGCCTGTCGAACCGCGAGACGGAGGTGGCGGAGCTGCTTTTGGCGGGACGCAGCCGGCCCTACATCCGCGACGAGCTCGTCATATCGCTCAACACCGTGCACGCTCACGCGCGCAACATCTACGCGAAGTGCGGCGTGCACTCGCAGCAGGAGTTCATGGACCTGCTGCGTCCTGCGGTGAAGCGGGACGAGCCCGAGGCGTGACGGCTGCTAGCCGTACTTCTCGATCAGGTCGATGACCTGCTGCTTGGAATGCAGGTCGGTTTTCTCCAGGATGCGGCGGATGTGGGTGCGCACCGTGCTCTCGGACACGAACAGGGCCTCGGCGATGACCTTGGCCGAGCGGCCGCGCGCCAGGTAGGGCAGCACCTCGGCCTCGCGGCGGGTGAGACCGTAATCCTCGGCTATGGCGGCGAACAGGGCCTGATCGGCGTCGTCCTCCGCCGGGGGAGCGGCGGCTTGCGTCCCGTCCGCCGCATGGGCGGCCGGCTTCGACGCGGCGGCGCTCGCGACAGGTTCGTCGGCTTCGGACGCGAGGTCGGCGGCCGGCTCCTGCTCTATGGCGCGCTCGGCTTCGCCCTCGATCGCCGCAGGCCCCCCGTCCGCCTCCTCGACACCCCCTCCGGTCGACGTCAAACGGCGTTTGCGGCGCAGCGCGTTGAACAGACCCAGCATAACCAGCACGTACAGCGCGCCGATCGACACGCCAACGATGAGCGCCGACGGCTTGCCCGGCACGAGCGTGATGAGGAACCCGATGCCCATGCCAATCAGGCGCAACAGCACGGACAGCGAGCGCACGATGCCGCCCACGATGTAGCCCGACACGGCGAAGTCGTAGGAGCAGGCCACCACGAGCGACCAGATGATGACGTCGAACAGCCCGTAGCTGGCGCTCATGATGATGTTGAGCGCCACCGGGTTCGTCTCCCAGAAAAACGGCAGCACGGCGAACAGCACCACGATCACGGGCACGATCACGCGGTACGCCATATCCAGGTTGATGCGCGTGCGGGCGTACAGCACCAGCCCCACGAGCGCTGCGGCCACCACGAGGTTGGCCACGAGCGGCGCCAGGTGCGCCTCGTTCACCGACCCCACCGAGAACACGGTGAGTTCCCACACGAAACCGAACAGGCACGATAGCACCAGGCTGGCAACTATCAAGCTGACGAGCGAGCCCAGGGCGGCAAGCGAGCGCTTCGATCCTCCCGAAGCCGCGGCGCGCCCGTCCGGCTTCTCGGCACGGCATCGCAGCAGGCATGCGTACGCGGCCAAGGGCAGCGGCACCATGAGCGCGATGGCGGGCACGCCCAGATATTCGGTCGCCAGCGACACGGCCAGGAACAGCGCCGCCGTGAGCAGGAAGGCCACCGGCAGGTAGAACGAGGTGCGCGCGGGGTGCATGCGTCCGTAGCAGTCGGCCCAGCTGCCCCAGAAGAAACCGTATCCCACGCCCGCGAGCACGGCCCCGCCCAGTAGCAGCGGCAGCAGCGCGGCGCCGCCCACGCGGCCCGCGGCGAACACCAGCAGTAATCCCGCGATCACGAGCACCGGCATGGGCCAGGAGGGCATGCGGTCGATGCGCACGGGATCGTTCTCCACCCAAGCGGCCACGGCCAGCATGGCGGTCATGTTGGCCACGAACGACACGATAACCACGAGCGATTCGTATTCCGGCGTGTCGGCGGTGCCCGACAGCAGGATGGAGCTGCGGAACGTGAGCATGCTGCAGGCCCAGAAGAACGCCATGCCCACATGGCGCAGGCGCATCGTTTTCCACACCATGCGCATGCTGCGCCGTTCGTGTGCGACGGACAACGGAACCTCCCACCTCGTGTGACGGCCGCAGGAAGGCGGAGGGCGTTTCCGCTCCGCCCCGCAGCGGCATGGCTTTTAGATAGAACCTCTATCAGGGAAAACGCGCAAATCATCAATTATTGATGACAACCGTTTTCACGTGCGCGCCTACGATGGCGACAGCGAAGAAAGGAACCGACCCTCGTGAACGCGACATCGAACCTGGCATACGCATTATCGCTCATTGCGCCGCTGTTTTCATCCGTGACCGAAGCGGAATACGGCGACGCATGCCGAAACCCCGCGTGGCGGGACGTGCGCGAGACGGCGGCGCCGCTCGCCTGCGGCGCAGCGGAGCGCGCCCTTGCACTGCCTCCATGGCAGGTGCGCTCGACGCTGCAGAACGATGTGCTCCTGCCCGGCATGCCGTTGGCGGCCTTGCCGGTGGAGTCGCTCTACAAGCCGTGGTCCGCCGCTCCCGGCAACGCCTTCGGCGCGCAGCGGGGCCTGTACCTCGGAGACTCCGCGCGGCACATCCAAGCGGTGTGCGCGGCGCTCGAGCTGGACGTGCCCGAGCGCTACGCGGCCATGCCCGACCATCTTTCGCTGTTGCTCGACCTGCTGGCCCTGTTCGCGGAGAACGGCAACGCGCAGGCGGCGGCGGATCTGGCGGCCGACCACTTCGATTGGCTGGACGACTACGACGCGGCGCTGGCCCGCAAGGCCGACGAGGCGGCACGCGCCGACGCGCTCGACCCCGTGCGCCGCGCCGCACTCGCGGAGGGCGTCGCCCATCTGCGGGCCCTCGTCGCGCTGACGGACGCGCTCGTCCGAGCGGTCGTTCCGAACAGGGAGCGGATGGCGTTGAGCTAGAAACAACGGGTGCGGTTTCGCCCGTTTGGGATACGTGGAACGATGAACGAACGAAAGGGAGGAACGGGATGTTCGAAGACGTTTCAAGGCGAACGTTTCTAAAGGGGACCGCCGCCACGGCGGCTCTCGCCGCCGCGGGATCGCTCTCGCTGGGCGCATGGCGCGACCGGGCGCAAGCGGCCGAGGCCGACGGCATGTCCGGCGAGGTGCGGCAGGCGCCGTCGCTGTGCAACGGCTGCTCCAGCAAGTGCGGCCTCGTGGCCACCACGGTGGGCGGCAAGCTGTACACGCTCAAGGGCAGCGAGACGCATCCGTACTCGAAGGGCCGCATCTGCGGGCGCGGCCACGGCCTGGCCCAGATGGCGTACTCCGACGAGCGCGTCACGCAACCGCTGCGCCGCAAGGACAACGGCGAGTTCGAGCCCATCGACTGGGACACGGCCTTCAAGGAGATCGGCGAGAAGGTGAAGGCCATCGTCGCGAAGAACGGGCCCGAGTCGCTGGCCATCATCCAGGATCCGCGCCCGTCGGGCAAGTACTACTCCAAGCGCTTCATGAACGCGCTGGGCTCGCCGAACGTGTACGCGCACTCCTCGTCGTGCAACCTGTCGAAGGAGAGCGCCTACATGCAGACCATGGGCGCGTCGAACTACTCCACCGACTTCGGCAACGCGAAGATGGTCATGTTCATCGGCCGCAGCTACGGCGACGGCATCCGCCCCTCGTCGGTGCAGAGCCTCGCGTCGGCCAAGGAGGCCGGCACGCGCATCGTGAGCGTGGACCCGCGCCTCAACAACTCCGGCATCTTCTCCAGCGACTGGGTGCCCATCAACCCCGGCACCGACCTGGCCTTCATTATGGCCCTGTGCAACGTGCTCATCGAAGAGGACCTCTACGACCACGAGTTCGTCGAGCAGAACACCGCAGGCTTCGACGAGTTCGCCGCGCAGGCGAAGGAGTACACGCCGGAATGGGCCGCCAAGATCACCGACGTGCCCGCCGAGCGCATACAGGAGCTGGCGCGCGCCCTGGCGAAGGCCGCCCCGGCCGCTTCCATCGAAGCCGGCTGGCGCGCCGTCATCGGCTGCTCGTACCAGAACTCGTTCGAGACGGCCCGCGCCGCCTCGGCCGTGAACGCGCTCTTGGGCTCCTACGGGGCCAAGGGGGGCGCGCTGCTCACGTCGTCCCCGGCGGCCGGCAAGCTCACCGACGCCCGCTTCGCCGACCCGGCCAAGCCCGAGGCCAAGCGCGTGGGCAACAAGGAGTACCCGCTCGCCCTCGACAGCGCCGGCACGAACCTGGCCGCGCTCAAGGCGGCGCTCGACGGCTCCATGAAGGGCCTGTTCTTCTACAACAGCAACGCCGCCAAGGGCTACGCGCAGCCGAAGATGTGGACCGAGGCGCTGCAGAAGACCGAGCTCGCCGTGACCATCGACGTGCAGATGTCCGAGACGGCGCTGCAGTCCGACTACGTCCTGCCCGAGGTCACGTACCTGGAGCGCTTGGAGCTGCCCGAGTTCATCGGCGGCAAGAAGCACTACGTGGGCATGCGCACCGCGGCCATCGACAAGGTGCTGCCGGACGCCAAAACGTGCGACGAGGTATTCAACGGCCTGGCCGAAGCGTGCGGCGTGGGCGAGTACTTCCAGTTCACGGCCGAGGATCTGGCAACGGCGCAGCTGGCCACCGTGGGCGTGGACATCGACGTCATGAAGGAGGAGGGCGTGGTGGAGCTGCCCGACCCGGACTTCAAGTACGGCATGCCGAAGTTCAAGACCCCGTCCGGCAAGTTCGAGTTCTCCTCCGAGGCCGTGGGGGCCGCGGGCCTGAACCCGGTCATCGGCTACATCCCGCGCAAGGTCACGCCGAAGGACGGCGAGTTCTACATCGTGGGCGGCAAGCAAGGCATCCACTCCCACACCATGACGCAGAACATCGAGTGCCTGAACGCCATCTCGCGCGAGTACCACATGGAGCGCCTCTGGATTTCCACCCAGGACGCCGAGAAGCTGGGCGTGCAGACGGGCGACATGGTGGAGGTGGCGTCGAGCGAGCACACCGGCCAGGTGGAGGCCCGCGTCACGCAGCGCCTCAAACCCGGCACGGTGTTCCTTCCCACGCATTACGGCGGAGACTCGCCGGCGCAGACGCGCGCGTACCAGTACGGCATCGCGCTCACGGATTTCATCCCGTTCGACATGGAACCGGGCGTGGGCTCCATGATGAGCCAGGAGGTTGCGGTTACGGTGAAGAAGGTGGAGGCATAACATGGCACGCTACGGAATGCTGATCAACACGAAGAAGTGCGTGGGCTGCTTCGCCTGCCGGCTGGCCTGCCAGGCGAAGAACCACCTGGAGCCCACCGAGGCCTTCATCAAGTTCCACGAGATAGAGACGGGCGAGTTCCCCAACGTGTACAACGAGATCGTGCCCACCCAGTGCCAGCACTGCGAGGACGCGCCTTGCGCGGCGGTGTGCCCGACGCACGCCACGTACGTCACGGACTCCGGCGTGGTGCTGGTGGACCCGGAGAAGTGCATCGGCTGCAAGTACTGCATGGCCGCGTGCCCCTACGGCGCCCGCATCGTGCAGGAATCGACCGGCGTGGTGGAGAAGTGCCGCTTCTGCTACGAGAACGGCGAGCCGGGCAACCCGCCCGCCTGCGTGGGGACGTGCATATCCGGCGCGCGCGTGTTCGGCGATCTGGACGACCCCGAAAGCGACGTCTCGCAGGCTATCGCGAAGTACCATGCGCAGCCGCTCGCGAGCAACCTGACCGAGTCCAAGATCTACTACGTGAGGTGATGAAACCATGGTTTGGGGACCTTTGATCGCATGGTATTTGTTTCTGGCCGGCGCTTCGGCCGGGGCGTTCCTGACGGCCGCGTTCGTCGAGGCCAAGTATCCCGACAGCGTGAAGATGCGCGTGGCGGGCCGCATCATCGCGCCTGTATTCGTGGGCATCGGCCTGCTCATGCTCATGATCGACGCCGAGGCCGGCCTGCACAACCCGCTGCGCTTCTTCTGGCTCGTGTCGAACCCGGGCTCGGTCATGACGCTGGGCGTGTACTTCATCTGCATCTACATGCCGGTGACGCTGGCGGCCGCCATCCTCGAGATACTGAAGAAGAGGGTGCCGAAGTGGCTCACGTGGATCGGCATCGTGTTCGCGTTCGCCGTGGCGGCCTACACGGGCTTCCTGCTGGGCGTGGTGAAGGCGTACCCGCTGTGGAACAACGCCGTCCTGCCCATCCTGTTCGTGGTGTCGGCGCTGTCGGCGGGCCTTGCGGCCACGTCGCTCGTGGGCCTCGTCGCCGACCGCGAGCGCTTCGAGCACATGTGGCTCATCAAGAAGTCGCACGTCATCCTCTCGGCCATCGAGATGGTGGTGCTGTTCACCATGCTCGTCATCGTGAGCGCCGGCAGCTTCGAGGGCGCGGCGTCGGTGCACTCCCTGATAGCGGGGCAGTACGCCCCGGCGTTCTGGGGCGGCATCGTGATCTTGGGCCTGGTGGCGCCGTTTCTCATCGAGGGCTATCCGGTGTTCATCGCCAAGCGGGTGGAAACGTCCACCACGTCGCTGGTGGTGAGCCTCATCGGCGAGGCGGGCGTGCTCGTGGGCGGCTTCCTGCTGCGCCTGCTGGTCATATTGTCCGCGCTGCCCGTGCTGTTCCTTTAACGCAACGTTCCCGACGCCCCGCCTGCGATCGCAGGCGGAGGCGCTTCGGGCGGCCCGACCCCCTTCGGCGCCGCCTTTGCTCGACGGGCGCCACGTGTCCCCTCCCCTTACCGTGGCGCCCGGCTCCTTTCCGCACTCCTTGAGGAGTGCTTTTCGATATTGGATCGACCGTATTGTTTTCGCAGGTGAACGGCATGTTTCTTCTCATGCTCCCGCCAAAACCGATACGGAGGATCAACGTTTCGCAAGCGGCTGCGGCCAAGCGCTAGGGTAAGGAGGCGCACGGCTCGCAAACCGGCTGGATTCGCGAACGCGTCGGCTTCTCTCGCGCGTTCGAGCGAGCCGGCGGCCGCAGTCCGCACGATGCCGTGCGGGTCAACTTGAGGAAAGAGGTGCCAACATGGAGGATTCGGCCTCCCTGCACTGGGGCATGGTCATCGACCTGGCGAAATGCGTCGGGTGCGACTCGTGCACGGTGGCGTGCAAGGCGGAGAACCGCACGCCGCCGGGCGTGTCGTACAACGTGGTGCTGGAGCAAGAGGCGGGCGCGTACCCCAACATGCGCATCGAGGTGCTGCCGCGCCCCTGCATGCAGTGCGAGAACCCGCCGTGCGTAGCCGTGTGCCCTGTGCAGGCCACGTATCGCGGCGAGGACGGCATCGTGGTGATCGACGCCGACCGCTGTATCGGCTGCAAGTACTGCATCGCCGCCTGTCCGTACGGGGCCCGCTCGGCCGACGAGGGCGAAAGCTACGCCGGCGAGATGCAGGCGGCCGATCAGGTGGTCGTGCCCGAGTACGGCGTGGACCGGGGCGTGCGCGGCAAGTACCGCGCCACGTACGGCACCGTGCGCAAGTGCACGTTCTGCGTGCATCGCATCGAGCGGGGCGAGGCTCCGGCCTGCTGCGAGACGTGTGTCGGCGACGCGCGCTACTTCGGCGACCTGGCCGATCCGTCATCGAAGGTCGCCCGTATGGCCGCCTCGCCCCGTGCATTCCGCTTGAAGGAAGAGCTGGGTACCCAACCGTCCGTTTACTATTTGAGGTGATCGCCATGGCACGCACGCAAGCGAAAAGGCGTCCGTTCGGCGTCGAGCCGTTTTCCCGCCGGGCAACCGCCGTTTGGGCGGTTATCGTGGTCGCCCTCTTGGCGGCCGGCGGCTTCTTCATGTTCGACCGGTTGGCGAACGGCCTGTCGATGGCCGGCGCGACCAACGCCGTGCCCTGGGGTTTGTGGGTTGCGGTCTATGTCTGGTTCTCGGGCTTGGCTGGCGGTTTGTACCTCGTGTCGGCGCTCGTCTACCTGCTGCGCCTCCCTCGCTTCGCGCCCATTGCGCGGCTTGCGCTGGGCGGCAGCATCGTGTCGCTTATCGTGTCGATGATCTTCATCGGCATCGACCTGGGCGCCATCAGGCATTCGCTGGGAACGCTGCTGTTCTTCCATTGGTCCTCGCCCCTGGCCTGGGAGATCAAGGCGTACATCTTCTTCATGGTGGTGGCCGTCGTGCAGTTCGCGCTCGTGCTGTACAACGATCGCGGGGCCCGCGCGGCAGCCGGCGAAACCGCCGCCGGGCGAAGGGCCGACACGCATCGCGGCAACGTGAACCTGGTCGTTCGCGTGCTGGCGGGCGTGGGCGTGGCAACGTCGTTCGTGGGGCCTCCGGGTGGCACGGGCATGTTCTTCGCCGCGGTGAAGGCGCGGGGGCTGTGGGAAGGCGGCATCACCTCGGTGCTGTTCTACGTCATGGCCGTCGTGACGGCGGCGGCGTTCCTCATCGTGGTCTACCGGCTGCTTTGCCGCCTGCGCGGCGTCCGTCCCGACGAGGCGGCGTGCACGGGGCTTGCGCGCGTGTTCGCGGCCTCGCTGTTCGCGCTCGCCCTCTGCGTGTTCTTCCAGCTGGCGCCCGCGTTGCTTTCCAGCGATCCCCGAACCGCCGACGCGGTGGCGGTCATGACGGGCGGGTACCTGGCGCCGCTGTTCTGGGTCGGGGAGATCGGCCTCGGGTTCGTCGTTCCGGCCTTGCTGCTGGCCCTGGGCGCCGCCCGGCGCTCGCCGGGTCTGGCGGTGGCCGCGTCCCTGTCGGCCATGGCGGGCATTCTCGCGCTGCGCTACGTGCTGGTGGTGGCCGGTTTCTCCGTGCCGTTGCTGGCGGGCATGGCGCCCCCGGTGTACGTGCCGAGCTTGGGCGAGATCATGGTGGCGGTGTTCGTGCTCGGGCTGTCCATCGGCCTGTACGGGCTGGCCGCGCGCCTTCTGCCGCTTGAGGCGATGGGCGCGGGCGAAGGTGCGGTCGGCAATGGCGTTGAAGGTGCCGCGTGAGCGGCAAGACGGGAGGGCAACGATGGATCAATGGCATAACGAGGATTCGCGCGGGGCGTTCGGCACGCCGTCGCGCAGGGCGGTCGTGGGCGCGAGCGCCGCCGTGGCCCTGGGCGCGCTGGCGGGCGGTGCGGGCTTGGGCGCCTACATGGCTTCGAACGACCCGCTGACCGACAGCCCGCACGGCCGGGGCCGGGCGTCCGATGCCTACGGTGCCGACGACGTGGTGCTGTCCATGTGCAACAACTGCAACACCTACTGCACCATCAAGGTGCGCGTGGCCGACGCCGCGGAGGGCGCGGCCGCGGCGGAGGGCGCCACGGCGCTCGTGCGCAAGATATCCGGCAACCCCTACTCGCCGCTCAACTCGCAGCCCTACGCGCCCGTGTCCTACGGCACCGCGCCGGTCGACGCGCTCGCGCCCGACGGCTCCATGGCCGTGGAGGGTCGCGCGACCAACGGCGGCATGATCTGCCTGAAGGGCCAGGCGGGCATCCAGCTCGCTCACGACGCGCTGCGCGTCACCCAGCCGCTGCGCCGCGTGGGCGGGCGCGGCTCCGACGAGTGGGAGACGGTGTCGTGGGACGAGGCTGTCGACGAGATCGTGAACGGCTCGCCGTCGCTCGGCACGCCGGGCGTGGCCGAATGGTGGGCCTACGCTCCCAAGAAGGACGTGGAGGCCGACGTCGCCTTGGTGGAGGCCGGAGAGATGGCGAAGGACGCGTTCGCTCAGAAATGGGCCGACAAGCTCATCGACGTGGAGCATCCCGACCTGGGGCCGAAGTCCAACCTGTTCTGCAGCTGCGGCGGCGACCGCATGTTCCTCATAGGCGACCGCTTCACGCAGAAGTGCTTCGGTTCGGTGAACAACTTCAACCACGGCGGCGTGTGCGGCATGACCGGCGTGATGGGCAACGCGCGCACGCACCCCACCACGGGGCACAAGCGCATGTACGCCGACATCGACCACTGCGAGTGCCTCATCATCTGGGGCACCGAGCCCATGACCGCGAACAAGGGGCCGACCTGGCTTGCGCCGCGCCTGTCGGTGGCGCGCGAGCGGGGCATGAAGCTTGTCGTGGTGGACCCGCGCCAGGGCCGCAGCGCCTCGAAGGCCGACGTGTGGCTGCCGGTCGTTCCCGGCCACGACGCGGACCTCGCGTTCGCCATGGCCTCGTGGATCGTGCAGAACGAACGCTACGACGAAGCCTATCTGCGCGCGCCCGGCAAGAAGGCGGCGGCCGCCTTGGGCGAGCCCACCTGGTCGGACGCCACGCACCTCGTGGCCGTCGACCTGCCGAACAGGCCCGTGGTCACGGCGAAGCTGCTCGGGCGCTCGGGCGAGGGCGGCCTTGCCGACGACGCGCGGTTCGTGTTCGCGGGCGGCGAGCTCGTGGCGGCCGACGAGCTCGGCGGCCCCGCCGACCTCGAGGTGGACGGCGTGGTGGACGTGAAGGGCAAGCCCACGCGGGTTGCGAGCGTGTTCGCGCTTCTCAAGGAGCGCCTGGCCGAGCGCACGATCGAGGAGTACGCCGCCGCGGCCGGCATCGACGTGGCCGACGTGGTTGACGTGGCGCGCGAGTTCACCTCGCACGGCAAGCGCGCCTGCGTCATGAGCTACCGCGGCCCCGCCATGCACGCGAACGGTTACGACGCCGTGCGCGCCGTCTCGTACCTCAACTTCCTCATCGGCAACCACGACTGGAAGGGCGGGCACATCGCCGCAGCCGCGAAGTTCGCCCCCTACACGGGGCGCTACGACCTGCAATCCGTGCCGAACGCGCACGAAGGCTGGGGCATTCCCATCACGCGCCAGAAGACGGAGTACGAGAAGACGAGCTACTTCAAACAGGACGGCTACCCGGCACCGCGCCCGTGGTACCCGCTGCCGGGCAACCTCTCGCACGAGATCGTGCCCACGCTGCGCGCGGGGTACGTGTACGACCACCTGGGCGCGCTGTTCATCCACCGCCATTCGCTCGTCGACTCCACGCCCGGCGGCGACCGTATGGCCGACGTGCTGTGCGACACGGACAAGATCAACCTCTTGGTGTCGTTCGACGTGGAGGTGGGCGACACGTCCCGCTACGCCGACTTCGTGCTGCCCGACCGCACCTATCTGGAGCGGTTCAGCCAGGAGCCCATCTACCCGAACCAGCAGTACCAGCTCATCCAGTTCGGCCAGCCCGCCATCCGCGCCTACGAGGGCCCGCGATCGGTTGAGGACGTCTACCTGGAGATCATGGAACGACTCGGCCTGCCGGGCGTGGGCGAGGGAGCCGTGCCGAAAGGCAAGAAGGACAGCGGCCAGACGGCGCCGCTTTCAAACGAGCAGGACTATTGGCTGAAGATGGCCGCGAACATCGCCTACGCCGGCGAGCCGGTGCCCGACGCCGACGCCGAGGAGCTGGCCCTGTTCGAGCGCGTGCGCGCCCGCGCGCTGGGCGACGCGTTCGACCTCGACGCATGGAAGGCGGCCGTGGACGAGGACGAGTGGCCGAAGGTGGTCTACGTGCTCAATCGCGGCGGCCGGTTCGGATCGGCCGACCCCGCGAAGGACGACGGCTACGAGGGCGACCTCATCAAGACGCGCTACGCCGGCTTGTGCACGTTCTACGACCCGAAGACGGCGTCCACGAAAAACGCCCTCACCGGGAAGAACTTCGACGGCCTGGCCGCCGCGACTCCGGTTGCCTACGCCGACGGCTCGGCGTTCGAGGCCCCGGCCGAGCGTCCGCTCGCCTTCGTCAACTGGAAGGCGCGCACGAACGGCACGCACCGCACCATCGCCTCGCCCTGGCTGCGCGAGACGGGCACCGAGAACTTCGTGTGGATGTGCCCGGCCGACGCCGCGGTGCGCGGCCTGGCAAACGGCGACGCCGTGAAGGTGGCGGGCCCGATGGGCTCGGAATCGGGCCACGTGCGCGTGACCGAGGGCATCCGCCCCGGCGTGGTGGGCTGCAACTTCTCGTTCGGGCAGACGGGGTACCGGGCCCGCCCCCTCGTCGTCGACGGCGAGGTGCTGGCGCCGGCGCCCGACTACCTGGAGGAATCCGGCGTGCTCGACGGCGACGTGCCGGGCAAGCAGAAGAGCGGCTACGCCGGAGGCCGCGGACGCGGCCTCATCATGAACGAGCTGCTGCCCGACGACCCCACCGTCCAAGGAGGCGGCGGCGTGTGCGACCCGGTGGGCGGCGGCTCCGCGCAGCTCGACCTGTTCGTGGAGGTGCGCAAGGCCTGATCGTCCGCGTGTGGCTTCCCGCCTTCCATGCCGCGCGCTTCGGCGGCCGGTTCCCGCGACACGTCGCCGGGACCGGCCGCCTTTTTCTTTGGCGGGGGCGTTCCGTCGACCGGGCTGGCAAGGCTCCGCGGTCATGTGGAGTTCGTTTGAACGGCGAACTTTCTCGAAGGTACGGGGTATTTTCACTTCGCTATACTTGAGGGGAACGAGACGAGAAAGCGCGCTCCCAGCGCGCGCAACCACAGGGGTGAGACGGCATGACGGCGCTTCACGGCGAGGCTTTGATGCGACACGATGCCGCGGAACCCGTGCAGGCGGGCGTGTGGAAGGGATTCCTCTGATGACCGCCTTCCCGACACGTCGCGCCGAGGCGACGACGTCCCGTTCGAACATGCTGTGGTAAGCGGCAGCTTTCTTCGAACCCCACCAATCTTTCCAACCGCATAGGGCCCGCAAGGCCGTTGGCGCACGACGCGATCGAGCATCCGCGCAGGCGAACCGCCGCGCTTTCCGTTCGACCGCCGCTCAAACGTCGCGTCCGCACGCCTCGTCGGCGCCTGCTCTTTCCGAAGAAAGGCAGTGACCAAGTTTTGAAAGCAGAACAACCGGTGGCCGCGCAGCAGCACAAGGCCACGCGCAAGGAGCTCACCATCATCGGGGTCGTGCTGGCCGGCGCGTTCCTCGCCATCCTGAACCAGACCGTCCTCTCCCCGGCCTTGCCGAAGCTCATGGAGACGTTCGACATCACGGCCGGCACGGCGCAGTGGGTGACGTCCATCTACCTGCTGGTGAACGGGATCATGGTTCCCATCAGCGGGTTTCTGATCGACCGGTTCCCCACGCGCAAGCTCTTCTTCGCGTCCATGATCGCGTTCATCGCGGGCACGGCGCTCTGCGCGGTGGCGCCGTCGTTCCCCGTGCTCATCGTGGGCCGCGTTCTGCAGGCGGCCGGCGCGGGCGTGCAGCTGCCGCTCGTGGCCGTGGTGCCCATGCTCATCTTCCCGCCCGAGAAGCGCGGCACGGCCATGGGCATGTCGGGCATCGTCATGAGCTGCGCGCCGGCCGCCGGCCCCGTGGTGGCGGGCGGCATCATCGACGCCATGGGCTGGCGCGCCATGTTCGGCGCCATGCTGCCGTTGGCCGTGATCGTGCTGGCAGTGAGCTTCTTTTTGCTGGCGAACGTGGGCGAGCTCAAGCGGCCGCACCTCGACGTGCCCTCCATCCTGCTGTCCACGGTGGCGTTCGGCGGCCTGTTGTACGGGTTCTCCAGCGCGAGCACGCTGGGGTGGGGAAGCCCTCTGGTCGTGCTGCCCATCATCGTGGGCGTGGCGGCGCTCGTGTGGTTCGTGCGGCGCCAGCTGCACATCGACGAGCCGCTGCTGCAGCTGCGCGTGCTGAAGCGCCCGACGTTCGCCTACTCGGCCGTCATCGTCACGGTCATCAACTCGGCGCTGTCCGTGGGCAGCGTCATCCTGCCCATCTACCTGCAGAACGTGCTGGGTCTGACGGCGTTCGAGACCGGCATCCTCATGACGCCGGGAGCGGTGTGCACCATCTTCTTAAGCCCCGTGAGCGGCATGCTGTTCGACAGGTTCGGGCCGCGCGTCATCGCGGTCGTGGGCCTGACCGGGCTGTTCGGTTCCATGCTGGCGCTCGCGTTCGTGGGGTCGACCACGGCCATCTGGTACTTGGTGTGCGCCTACGTCGTACAGTCGTCGGGCTTGACGCTGGCCAACATGCCCATCACCACCTGGGGCATCAACTCGCTTGAGAACGACCAGATAGCGCACGGCAACGCCATCTCCAACACCGGCCGCCAGGTGGGCGGCGCCATATCGACGGCGCTCATCGTCACCATCATGACGATGGTGACGGCGGCCAACGCCGACGCCGGCCCCGTGCAGTCCACCGCCGCCGGCATCGACGTGGCCTACGGCGTTTCGGCCGCCATCGCCGCCGTGGCGCTCGTGCTGGCCGTTCTGAAGGTGCGCAACCGCCGCAAGCCGGAACAGCGCGGCGCGGCGAGCATCGAGCTGGTTCCGGATTCGACGGTGGCCGACGACGAGGTCGCGGCGCGTCTTGCCGAATCGACGCCGGTGCCGAAAACCGCACGTGCCGGCGAAACCGCGCGAGGCGCCCAGCCGCCCGTCGCGCACGAGACCCCCGAGGGAGCAGCCTTATGAAACACCCGGTGAAGGACATCATGGAGCAGGAGGCCTACACCTGCCGCTACGACCAGACGCTCGGCGAGGTCGTGCAGATATTCAGCGAGAAGGGCACGAGCGGCATCACGGTGGTGGACGAGGACGACCGGGTGGTGGGCTTCATCAGCGACGGCGACATCATGAAGGCCGTGGCCGAGCAGAAGACGCGCTCCATATTCAGCGGCTACTCCACCATGCTGCTGTACGACAACGAGTCGTTCGAGGACAAGGCGCGCGCTCTCAAAGACCGCAACGTCATGGAGCTGGCCACGAAGAAGGTGCTGTGCGTGCTGCCCGACCAGTCCGTCGGCAGCGTGGCCGACATCCTGGGCAAGCGCAAGTACAAGAAGATCCCCGTGGTGGACGACAAGGGCGTGCTGGTGGGCGTGGTGCGCCGCGCCACCATCACGCGCTACATCTTCCGGCTGCTGTTCGGCGAGGAGGTCTAGGTACCGGCCCTGCTTCCGCTTTTCCTCCCTTACGGCTCCACGATGTTGAAGAAGAAGTCGAACTCCGTCAGGTGCTCGGTGAGCTTGGCGATGACGTTTTGGTCCCCTTCGACGGCTATCGAGGCGGCCTGCGCGTCGGCGTCGCGGTTGAGGATGGCGAACATGCCCAGGCGCGGCATCGAGAGCGTGGCGTCGGCATCTTCCGCCTGCGTGCCGCGTTCGTACAGCACGACGCCCGAGCGCACGGTCAGCAGGTAGGGGTCCTCGTCGGTGAACGCCAGGTTCACGGTGAGGTTCAGGTTCTCGGCCGCGTTCGCGTCCAGCAGGATGCCCAGGTAGTCCAGCATCATGGCGGGCGTCATGGCGCGCAGGATGTCGGAACTGCCGGTGGCCTGGTATTTCGGGTCGGCGTCCACGCCGTCGCGCAGCTCCTTCGCGCCGGTGAGGTAGGCGTTGCGCCAGGGGCCCGATTCGGCTTGGAAGCCCAGCTGCTCGAGCGCGTCGGCGCACAGCAGGCGCGCGGCACGGTTGCCGGGGTCGGCGAACACCACGAGGTTCGTCACCTCGGCAACCCACTGGTACGCACCCGCTTCGAAATCCTTCGCGGCCTTCGCCAGCACGGCGTCCGCGTCGCCGAAGTATTCCACGAACTTCTTGGCCGACTCCGCCGGGGGCAGGGCGGCCAGGTGCACGGGGTTCGCGTCGTACCAGCCCATGTACTTCTGGTACACGGCCTTCGCGTTGTGCGACACCGTGCCGTAGTACTGGCGCGTGTACCAGTTCTTCTCCAGGTCGGCAGGCAGCTTGATGGCGTGGGCGATCTCGTTGGACGTAAGGCCCTGGTTCACGTACATGAGCGTTTGGTCGGCGATGAACTTGTACAGGGCGGCGGTGTTCGTGAGGTAGTCGCGGATGAAGTCGGCGCCCCAGTGCGGCCAGTTGTGCGCCTGGAACGTCACCTGGGCCTCGTTGCCGTAACGTGCGAGCGTTTCCATGAGGTAGTTCGCCCAGGCGTTGCCGTCGCGCACCTCCGCGCCGCGCAGGGTGTACAGGTTGTGCAGCGTCGCCGTGCAGTTCTCGGCCACCCACAGCGCCCGGTAGCCGGGGAACCACGTGTTCATCTCGGCCGGAGCCTCGGTGCCGGGCGTCATCTGGAACTCCATGTCCACGCCGTCGACGGTGCGCGTCTCGCCCGTCGTCGTGACGACGTCGTTCGGCGCCAGGTAGGATACGGTGCCCGTGGATTGCCCCATGCCGATGCCGATGGACAGCTTGCCGGTGGGCGAGGCCTTCAGGAACGTGCCGTACTGGTAGCCGGCGCGCCGGCCCATGGCGTTGCCGGCGTACACGTTCTCGGCCACGGCGTGCTCGGCGAAGCCCTGCGGCACGATGATGGGGATGTTGCGCGCGGCGACCTCCTCCTCGGACACGATGCCCTTGATGCCGCCGTAGTGGTCGATGTGGGGATGGCTCATCACGATGCCCGTCACCGGGCGCTCGCCCAGGTTGTCGGTTACCAGCTGGAACGCGGCGCGCGAGCACTCGCAGCTCATAAGCGGGTCGAACACGATCCAGCCCGTGTCGCCGCGGACGAAGGTGATGTTCGTCATATCGTAGCCGCGCACCTGGTAGATGCCGTCCATGACCTCGAACAGGCCGTAGAGGTGGTTGATCTGGGCGTTGCGCCAGAGGCTGGGGTTGGCGGTGTCGGGCGCGTCGGCAGGGCCGGTTCCGTCCGCGTCGGCCGCCGCGCTCGTTTCGTCCACGTCGCCGGCGTTGCCCGAGCCGTCGAGGAACGCGTAGGCTTTCTGGCTCCACACCACCTTGCCGTTGTCGTCGGCGATCTCCAGCGTGTCGGGCGCGGCTATGAGCCCGCGCGTGGCGAACTCCCGCTCGGTTTCGTCGGAGAAGTCGAGCAGGGCGTACACGCCCTCGTTGGCTTCGGCGGTGGCGTCGGTCGCGGGTTTCACGTCGGCGTTCAAGTTGTCGAGCGCGGCTTTCCCGGCAGATGCGCCGTCGGCTTCGGCGCCCCCAGCCGCGCAGCCGCACAGGGCGCTTCCCGCTGCCACGAGAGCGCCGGTGGCGAACGCCCCGGTCACGAACGTGCGGCGGTCGAGCGCGTGATGATGTCGGGTCATGTCGGGTCCTTTTCTCGCTTATGTCTTCAATGGTGCAAAAAAGCGTTGAGCGTAATTATGTCCTTATTCGTCCGTCGTGTCAGCCTGTCGCCTTGCGCGCGCGGATGCGCGCGAAACGAACGTCATTGCGCATCCCAGCGCGGCGATTGCGGCTACGGCGGCCACCATCGGGGTGTACGGGTCGATCGCGTCGCCTGTGGGGGCGAGCGACGCCGGGTTGCCGGCCGGAACGGACGGCGCCGCGTCGTTCGTCGACGTCACGACGGCGAACGGCGTGAGCGCGTCGATCTCCACGTACGCCCTGCCGTCTTTCACAAGGGCGTCGAGCGTCGTAACGCCGTCCACGTGCTGCTGCAGGACTTTGACGGTGCCGCCGCGCTGCCCCTCGGCGAGAGGGAAGCTGAGCGTGACGGTTCCTTCAAGGGGCGATTGCCCCGACTTCTTCGCCACCACCGGCAGGAAGGCGTTGTAGCTTGCCGTCATCGCGCCGAGCAGCCCGTTGTCAAGCGCATGCCGGTACAGCGTTTGGCGTTCGACGTCGCTTTCGCTAAGAGGGGCGATGGCGAGCTGGGCGGCGGCGTGCATGGTTCCCGTGAGGGTGACGCCGGTCGCCTCGTCGGTGACGGTTCGCTGGATCATCGGATCCTTCAGCTGATAGGGGTAGCCGTTGTTTTCTTCCGCGTTCCACGTCCAGAAGTTCATGTTGCCGACGACTTCCTTGTTGAGGGCTTGCTCGAGTAGGAACGAGGCCATGGCTTCGTTTTCCATCACGGTTAGGCTCGCGTCGGGGCTGTCCCCCTGGTAGCCGGTTCCGAACGGTTTCGATACCACGTCTTTGCGCACGAAGCTCGAGAACACGTCGTGATGGTTCTCGCCGATGAAGCTTCCTCGGATGCTCCCCGTCACCTCGCTGCCGCAGTAGTAGGTGTTGTGCACGTCGGCGTAACTGCGCGCGATGAGGCCGCCCACGCTGTGACCGCTGCGTACGCGTCCCATTGCGTAGCTGTTCCACACCGTCGAGCCGCTGTCCGAATAACCGACCAGGCCGCCTCCGTGGCCGCCGTTCGCCGAAGCCGAAACATCGGCGCCCGACCAGGAGTTGATCACCTGTCCGCGGTTGTAGGCGACGAGCCCGCCCGCGTCGTATCCCGTGATTGTCACGTTGATGAGCGGAAGGTAGCTGGGATCGAGGAAAGTCAGATCGGTGAGGCTGGGGTCCACCGTGATGCCGGTTTGCGCCGAGCCGGTCGAGCAGTTGTCGATAATGCCGTAGTTGGCTCCCGCCAACCCGCCGATGGTGTGGTTCGCGTCGTTGCCCCGGTAGTCCATCGCATAGACCGCGACGTCGTGCACGACGGCGCTCGCGTCGATGACGCCGAAGATGCCCCCGAATTTCTGCGTTGCAAGCGGGCCGGTTTCCATGTTCATGGTGAAGCCGCCGATGGCATGGCCTGCTCCGTCGAAGGTGCCGGCGAACGGATGGTCTTCGGTGCCGATAGGGGTCGACCATACGGGGAAGGGAAAGCGCACATTGACGATGTCGTCGGCGAGGCGGAAGGTGGCTCCCCGGTACATGCCCGCGTGCTGATCGTAGGCGGCGGACACCTTCACCAGGTCGTCGAGCGTGCTCACCAGATAGGCGCCGTCGGCGTCCTGTGCGAAGTGCAGCGGGTTCGGCTCGGCCTTGCCAGGGGTCCCCACGAGCGAGGCCTCCTGATAGGGCATGGTGAACGTGAACACGGCGTTGTTCGTGCCGCCGGTCACGAGGTTCGCCGTGTCGGCGCTGGCGAACGTTTCCAACACGTCGCCGTCGGCGCTTTTGAGCACGAGCGCGTCGAGCGCGGCGGTATCCGCCGCCGTGACGGTCAGCTTGACGCGCGTGCCGGCCGGCACGTTGGCGGGCAGGGCGTTCCCCGACAGGTCGGTCGCCGCAAGGGCGAGGCCGCTACCCTCGGTCACCAGGTGGAGCGGATGCGCTTCGCGCTTGTTCGGTTCCTGCGCAAGCACGGCGAGCAGGCGTGAGTCCGGCGCCGTGTCCTCGGCGGTGAGGGAGGCCTTCGAATTCGAATAATCGCCGCTTGTGGGGATGAGGGTGCTGTACCAGTAGAACGTGGTGTAGTGGTTCTGCCTGATTGCGCCCGTGGGGTACATCGGCTCGACATACGAGTTCATGACCACGTACGCCTCGGATCCAAGCGAGCTCATGCCGTTTTTCGCAAGGTGGCCGACCAGCGACCCGCCCGAGCTCTTGTAGCTGTTGCCCTGCACGATGGGCGCGAGCGGGGAGAAGTCCTTCGGCATCTTGTACACTCCGTCGGCGGTCGATTGGAGGTTGTAGAAGTCCTGATCGGGGAATCCGACGTACTCGTTCGAGATCGGCAGGAACCCTTCCGATATCTTCTCCCAATAGCGCATGCCGTGAATGACGTCGCCGGTTCTCGAGCCGTACGTGAGTCCGACGTCGCCGTCCACCACGAGGTACACCTGACCGCCCACGCTTGCGCGATAGGCCTTCATCGTCTGGGTGGTTTTTTTCGCTTCGGCGGTGTAGTGCCAGGTACGGGTCTGGTAGCCGTAATGGTCGTCCCAGTGGTAATAGTCGAAGCTTCTGCTCGAAGACGGCTGGTAGCTGAACGAGTAGCTCGTCTCGAAGTCGTAGGGACGCATGAGGGTGAGCAGGTCGGTGCGGGGCCAATCGGCCGCGTTGTCTTTGTTGGCGTATTCCGAGGAGACGTAGTTGATGTCGCGGACGACGCGGTCGAGGTTGGTGGTCAGCTCGTTTTCGAGGTCGAGCACCTTTTGCTGGAGCGCGACGTCGTTCGGGTCGCTGGCGGCCTTCGCCGCCCAGTAGTCGTATTCGAGGCGTTCCACGTACGTGATGACGCCAAGGTTCGTGGCTACGTCGTTGATGCCCGCTGTGAGCAGGGCAAAGCGTTGGTGGTCGAACGCGAGCGTCTCATCGGCGTACTGGTTGAGGTAGTACAGGTAGCGGTGGTTCGTGTAGCTGCCCATGTTCACGCCGTAGTTTTCCACGGTGGTGAGGTCGTTTCGGTAATTAAGATCGTCGAAGGCCTTCACCAGCGCGCGCTCTTTGGTTTGCGCATCCTGCAGGCGATGCGCTTCGTTCGTGGTTCCGATGGCGTCCGAATAGTCTTTCGATGCCTGGATGTACGCGGTGTAGGCGGTGAGCGCCGGCGCGTAAACCGAGATGCTCATTTGAATGATCTGCTTGCGCTGTTCTTCGATCTGGTTGAGGGTGATGGTTCGCTCTAACTCGAGGAACTGCGCGTCGATGTGGTTTTCGAGATCGGTGATCTGCAGACTCAGCTCGTTGACCGCGCCGAGTATCTTGTCGCACTCGTGCTCGATGCTCGCGCTGCCGCCGAGAATCCCGTCGACGAAGTCCACGACTTTGACGAGGTCCTCGTTGCCCGAAGCGTCCGCCGCATTGCCAAGGGAGTCGAGCGCGGCCGTGGCCACGAGGTCGAAGCCGATGTCCAACAGCTTGTCGATAGCCCACTCGGCGGGTCCGCGGACGGCGGGCCCGCTGCTCAGGTCGTCGTCAGAGGTTGCGACGATGGCGGGCTTTGATGGTTCGTTCGGCTCGATGTCGCCGTCGGGGGCGGCTGGGAGGTTGTTTTCGCCGTCGGGCTCGGTATTTTCGTCGGTCTCGCCCGCCTTGGCGAGCGCCTGCGAAGGCTCCGAAGTGCTGGGCGCGCTGGTTGCGTCGTTGGGATCGGCGTGTGCTTGCGACGCACGTCCCAAGGATGTGATGGGGGCGGCCGAAAGGCCGAACACGAGCACACAGGCTAGCGCGATGCGACCGAAGCAGGCGAAGGCGCCTCGACATCGGTTTCGATTTGCTGAACGGTGTCGAGGGGCGTTGCGAAGGCGGTTCGGTGCGGAAAAGCGGTTCGTGCCGTCTGCCATGATCAATCCTCCTGATTTTAGGATTATCCGACACCACGATACGCGTTGCGGGAAAAAGAAAACATCGGCCGGTACGAGGGTTTTACAGAAGTTCTGCCGGATGCTTTGCTATCCTGAGGAAAGACTGCCACGCCGAATGCGAAGAGAGCGAGTCGGATTCATGGATCAGGAAGCCCCCATCGACAGCGCACTCCTGCTGAGCGATAAGTTCACGCCTGCGGCGCTGCCGGAGGTGTGCGCGCCACGCCGTAGCCTCATCGGTTGCTTCGACGCCGCCAGTGCCCTGCGATTCGGTTACGTGGGGGCGCCGGCGGGCAGCGGCAAAACCGTCTCGACGCTGCTGTGGCTGAAAGCTCGCAAGCGCAAGGTGGTGTGGATCGGCCTCGACCGCTACGACAACGCGCCTACGGTGTTCTTCAAGCTGCTGGCCACGGGCCTGTTCTCGGTGCAGCCTGACAACGAGGGCATGCGCCGCATCCTTGCAAGCCCGTCGTTTTCCGCATCTCCCGTCGAGCACGTCATCATGATGCTGGCCGAGATGCTGCCGCCTGCCGAACAGCATGCGCTCGTGTTGGACGACGTGCACCTTGTCACGAACCGCGAGATCATGAAGGCGCTGCCGGCCGTGCTCAAGCGCCTGCCCGGCGCATTCTCGGTGTTCCTGCTGTCGCGCAACGAGCTGCCCGACGAGCTGCGCAGCGTCGTGAGGGAGCCGGCGCAGCTTATCGGAGTCGACGACCTGCGCTTCACCGAAGACGAGATACGGCGCTACTTCAAAAGCCTGGGGCGCACGCTCACGTCCGAGGAGTCGCGCGTCGCGTTCGTCGCCACGGAGGGTTGGGCCATCGGCGTTGCCGCCGTGGCCAAAACGGGGCGGATCGATTCGGGCAGCAGCCTCTACCTGTTCGCCAGCTACTTCGAGTCGCAGGTATGGAACGCGTGGGATCCGGCTCTGCGCGATTTCTGTTTGCGCACGTCGGTGGTGGACGAGTTCGACCCGGAGCTGGCCCAGCTGCTGACGGGACGGGAGGACGCTCGCGCCGTCATGGACGAGCTCAACCGCACGAACACGTTCCTCAGCCGCCTGCACGGCGACACGTACCGCTACCATCACCTGTTCCAGGACTTCCTGCGCGAGAAGGCCGGGACGGACGGCGTCGACCGGTCGACGCTGTGCAAGGCCGCCGCCGCGTACTATCGCGAGCATCGCGACTATTCGCGCGCGCTGCGCTTCTGGATGGAAAGCGGCGACTACCGCGGTATCGACGCTTACCTGCTGCTGTTCCTGTTCGAAAACAACCGTGGCAACGTCGCCGAGTACGCCGACTTCCTCAACACGTTCTTCGTGACCGGCATTCCCGAGCGCGCCTTCAAGGAATGCCCGCCGCTGCACGTCTTGGGGGCGTGGCACGCTTACCTCACCAGTCGCCGCGAGCTGTTCGAACGCCATATGGACGCGGTGTACCGCAACCTTCCGCGCATCGCCCGCGCCGACTCGCGGTTCATGGAATACGCCCTTTTGGCTTACAGCGTGGACCATCGAACGGGCATTTTGGAGAAGGTGAGGCACTTCCGCACGTTCGGACGGTTCATCAAGCGGTTCACGCCCGAGGGGCTGGCCACGAACATCGCGTCGTTCACGCACAACCTGCCCTACATGCATCGCAGCAACCTGGACTACTCCGACCTGGCGCTGGAAAAGGATAGTATGCGGAAGCTGGAGGGCAACTTCTCGCTTCTGCTGGGCCAGGAGTGGCGCTACATCGAGCCAGGTCTTCCGGCGTGCTTCGCCTACGAGCGCAATCGGCTGGACGAGGCGCTAAAGGGTATCGAGCGCGTGCGGACCGCCATGGTTCCCGACAACAAGGTGGAGGGCCGCATCTGCGTGGCCGTCATGCATCAGCAAATTCTCTGGCAGTTGGGCCGCGCGGACGAGGCCGATGCCGTGCTGGAGGAGCTCGACGGCTTGGTGGAGCGCGAGGCGCCGTTCTTCCTGCCGAACCTCAAGGCGCACCGGGCGAAGTTGGCGCTGTTCGACGCCGACAAGCGCGTCGCGCGCGCCTGGCTCGACGAGTTCTTCGTCACCGAGGTCGACCGGGTGGAGCTGTACCGCGTGTCCCAGCACTTCACAACGGCGCGGGCGCACCTGGCGCTGGGGCATCGGGCGGAAGCCCTGGGCGTCATCGATTTGTTGGATCGGTTCGGGCGGGAGTTCAACCGCCCGCTCGACGTGGGCGAGGCCGGTGCGCTCAAAGCGTCGCTTCTGTGGGCGTACGGCAAGAAGGCCGAAGCTGCGGACGCGCTTTCGGACGCGCTCGCGGCGCTTGCTCCTTTCGGGTTCGTGCGCGTGGTGGCCGACGAGGGCGCTTCGGTGGAGCCGGTGCTCAAACGCCTGCTCAAACAAGTATCCATGCCGGAGTACGACGGCCCTTTGACGCGCGCCTACGTGCACGATCTGCTGCTGGCCGCCCATGCCGCCGCCCAGCGCCATGCGGGCGTGACGGCGAACGTCGTGCCGAAGAAGAAGCCCGTCAAGCTGTCCCGCCAGCAGGCGCTCATGCTCACGCTGCTTGCCCGGGGCCGTTGCAACGGCGACATCGTCGAGGAAACGGGCCTGTCGCTGTCCACGGTGAAGAGCCACACGGAGGCCGCCTACCGCAAACTGGACGTGCACAACGCCATGGACGCCGTGCTGAAGGCGCGCGAGCTGGGATTGATAGAGTAAGCAAGGGGCGACACCGGGCCGCCCCTTGCTTCAGGACGGAGTGGATGCTACTCGCTTCTCAGCGCTTCCACGGGGTCTTTCCTGCTGGCGGCGCTCGAGGGGATGAGGCCGGCCAGGAACGTGAGCAGCATGCTGATGCCCACGAGGACGATGGCGGCCTGCCAGGGCAGCTGGGCCACGTTCGCCACGTCGAAGTTCGCGTAGACGATGGCGTTGGCGGGGATGCAGGCCAGCGCCGTCACGCCGATGCCGATGGTGCCGGCCACGAAGCCCACGATGAGCGTCTCGGCGTTGAACACGCGGCTGATGTCGCCCTTGCTGGCGCCGATGGAGCGCAGGATGCCGATCTCCTTCTTGCGCTCGAGCACCGAGATGTACGTGATAACGCCGATCATGATGGACGACACCACCAGAGAGATGGCCACGAACGCCACCAGCACGTAGCTGATCATGTTCACGATGTCGGTGACCGACGACATGAGCGTGCCCACGAAGTCGGTGTACGTGATGACCTTGTCCTCCTGGCCGTCGGCCGTCATGCGGTCGTTGTAGGCGTCGAGGATGTCGATGACCTTCTCTTTGCTCTCGAAGTCGATGGGGTAGATGTCGATGCCGCCCGGCTTGTTGAAGTCGGCGTAGCCCAGCTTCTTCAGGTTGTTGTCGTACGAGGCGTCCTCTTTGCCCATGAGCGACATCATAAGCTCGCCGAGCTCGTCCTCGCTCATGTTCATCTTGAAGGCTTCTTGGAACTTGTCGGGGTCGATGGACATGGCGGAGGCCATGTTGTTGGCCATCTGGTTCATGGATTGCTGCAGAGCCGAGGTGACCTGCGTTTGCAGCTCGTTGGACATGGCGGTCATATAGGTGGTCATGGTGGTTTGGACGTAGCCTTGCAGGGCGGTGGCGAGCTGGGCTTGCAGGGCGTCCTGGTCGACCATGCCCTGAACGGCTGCAGCGATTTGACCCTGCACCGCAGGCTGGCTCATCCACTCTTGGGCGGTCATGGGCTTGGCATCGGGATTGTAGTCGGGATTGGCGATGATGTTGCCGTTCGCGTCCTTGATGTAAGGCGGGTTGCCGGCGTTGAAGTCCTGCAAATACTTCGCATAGCCTTCCATGAGGGTGGTCATGAGACCTGAAACCTTGTCGACGGGCAGGTCGATGTTGAGCGATCCGCCGATCTCCTCCATGTTCGGCGCGGGGGCGGCGGGCATGTTCTGCAGGCTGCCCTGCAGGTTCAGCGCGCTGGACATGTCCACGGCAAGCTTGCTCTGGTCGATGGTGAAGGCCGCTTGGATGGCGTCGCCGTCGATGGTGAACAGGGACTCCATGTTGAAGCCGCTTTCGCCGTCGTCTTCCTCGCCGAAGGGCTTGCCAGTGAACACGTTCGTGTCGGGGTGGGCCAGCTGGTCTTTCACGATGGTGCTGTCGGCCGCCTGGTCGATCACATAGTCGGTGAGCGAGGACGGGTAGTTTATCCCCGAGCTGAGCATGGTGGCCGACGCGCCCTCGGCCGGCTGCACCACGCCCACGATCTTGATGTCCTCGCCGTTCGCCACCAGGTCGCGCATGTAGTTGGTGTCGTCCGTCTTGTCTTTCCACACGCCGAACTCGTCGTCATGCACGTAGTAGTCGGTCGCCTTCACCAGCTTGAACGTCACGCCCATGATGTCCTCGTACGAGGGGTACTCGATACCGGTGGGCGTGGTCACCTCCTCTTCGGCGGCGAACTGCTTGACCATGGTGTCGAGCTCGTCGGAGTTGCGCAGGCCCAGCGTGTACAGCATGAGGTCGCTCATGCTGCCGTTGCCGGTCAGCACCACCACGCATTCGTTGTAGCTTTCGGGCCATCTGCCGGCTTTGATGTCGTACTGGTACTCGTACAGGCCGGGGTCGCTGGGCATCTCGGAGAACATGTCGGTCGACATGGACATGGACATGAGGCTGTTCGAGCTGCTCGTGGAGCCGAGGCCCAGTGCGGAGAACGACTTGTCGGGGTTGACTTGACGCAGCTTCTCGGTGTTGGAGCTGTATATCTGCGGCGCCACGTTGTAGGAGTACTCGATGGCGTTCGTGTACTGGTCGATGCCGCTCTCGCCGCTGTCGAAGTACTCCTTGAGCGAGGCCAGGTCGTTCGAACCGATGCTCGAGAACATGTTCGTGACCATCTCCACGACGCGCACGGAGTCCTCGCTGCCGCTCTTCTCCTCGTCCGAACCCTCGGAGCCCCCTCCTGCGCCGCCGGTGGCCGCGCCCAGCATCATGGAGGTCATGTCGAAGCCGGTGCTCTGTATTTGCAGCGGGTATTCCGACAGCGTGTCCTCCTCCACGGACTTGATGTAGTTGTTCACGCCGTTGGCCAGGGCCAAAATGGCGGCGATGCCTATGATGCCGATGGAGCCCGCGAACGCCGTCATGAGCGTGCGGCCCTTCTTCGTCATGAGGTTGTTGAACGAAAGCGCGAGTGCGGTGAGAAACGACATGCCCGTCTTGCGCACGGGCTTCTCGCTCTCGTGCATCTCCTGCGCCGTGGGCTCGTAGGGGTTGGAGTCCGAGCGGATGACGCCGTCGGACAGGTTCACGATGCGGTTGGCGTACTGCTCGGCCAGCTCCGGGTTGTGCGTGACCATGATGACCAGGCGGTCTTTGGCGATTTCCGTGAGAAGGTCCATAACTTGGACGCTTGTTTTGGAGTCGAGCGCGCCGGTGGGCTCGTCGGCCAGCAGGATCTCGGGGTCGTTGATGAGGGCGCGGGCGATGGCCACGCGCTGCATCTGGCCGCCGGACAGCTGGCTGGGCTTCTTGTCCACATGGTCGCCCAAGCCCACTTCCTCGAGCGCCTTGACGGCCCGCTCGCGGCGCTCGGCGCGCGACACGCCCGACAGCGTGAGCGCCAGCTCCACGTTGGCCAGCACCGTTTGGTGGGGGATGAGGTTGTAGCTCTGGAACACGAAGCCGATGCGGTTGTTTCGGTAGGCGTCCCAGTCGCGGTCCTTGTACTGCTCGGTCGATATGCCGTCGATGACGAGGTTGCCCGAGTCGTAATGGTCGAGGCCTCCCACGATGTTCAGCAGCGTGGTCTTGCCCGAGCCGGAGGGGCCGAGTATGGCCACGAACTCGTTGTCGCGGAACGAGATGGACACGTCGTCGAGCGCGACTTGGGTGAACGTGCCGGTGGTGTACGATTTCCTTATATTGAGCAGCTGGAGCATGGAACTGCCTTTCGCTTCCGGCAGTCCGAGGGGCGGGCGATCGGGCGCCGATGCTAACGTGTGATGAACCCGTAAGGTGCTTGAGGTTAACATTTTAGGCGTATGCGCTTTCGAACGCCCGAGCTGCATCCAAAACCACACACTTCACAGGTACGATTGGGAAATGCCCTCGGAAGAGCCTCTCGCTTGCCCTATAATGTGAGGTTCGAATGAAGAAGGGACGACGTTTACGATGAAGGCATTTGCACGCGCATGGTCACCGGTGAGCCTGGCGCTGTCCTGCGTGCTCGCGTGCATCGCGCTGTGCCTGCATGCCGACAACATCTTGTTGTTCGCGTTCGAGAAGTCCTCTGCCGCAGGGCCGTTCGCATGCGCGTTCTTGGGAGGGGCGGTGACGTTGTGCCTGGCCGTGGCCGTGTCGGCGCATGACGACGAGCAACGCCGCTGGTCCATTGGCGTGGGGCTGGCGAGCGCCGGCGCGGGCGTCGGCTTCGCGCTGTTCCTCGACGCGCTGCCCGCGCTGATGACGGCGGTGTGCTCGGGCGCGCTTCTGGGCTTCGGGCTGACGTGCCTGCTGCGCCAGTGGGGGCGCTACTACCGATCGTTCACGTTCCAAGGGTCGCTGTTCAGCACGGGGCTGTCGTTCCTGCTGGGTTCGTGCTGGTGGTTCGCGATGATGCACGCCGGGTCGCCGTTTCTGTTCTGCCTGGGGCTGCTCGTGCTGGTGTTGAGCGGCGGCCTGCCGCTGCTGGCCAGCGACATCGTGCGCGCCGACGAGATCCGGGCGGGCCTGCGCGACGTCGACGAGAACTGGGTGCCCAGCGTTACCATATGGCAGGTCATGCGGCAGGGATGGGCCGCCGTGGCCGGCCTCATGTTCAACTTCTTCGTCATCGGACTCACGTTCTGGCCCCTCGCCTCGGGCTTGGGTGCGGGGATCGTGCCCAAGCCGTTGCCGTACCTGCTGGTGGCGATCGTGGCGTGGCAGGTGGCGTCGCGCGTGCGCGATCCTGCGGGAGGCATGCTCGAGACGTTCTACCGCGTGGGGTTGCCGGTTGCGGCCGCCGTCATGCTAACGGCTCCGGCGCTAGCCGTCCTGTTCCCGGAGGCCAACAGCCTGGCGCTCTCGGCGCTGTCGTACCTGGGCATCGCCGTGCTCAACGTGCTGGGGCTCGTGGTGCTGTTCTGGTCGGCGAAGAGCTCCGAGGTGGGCTTCTCGAAGATGTTCGCGGCTTTCTGCGCAAGCTGCGCGGCCAGCATGGCCTTGGGGATGCTGACGTTCCAGCTGCTGGGATCGAACGTCTCGCGCGGCGTTGCCCTGGTGCTGCTGGTGGCGTATCTGGCGGCCGTGCTCGTAGGCGAGGCGTGGCGCTTGTCCAAGCGGCGGCGGGAGGCGAATGCGGCAGCGTGCGCACCGACGGCCGAGGCGGCGTGCGACGACGAGCTGGCCGAGGCGTTTGGGAGCGGGGACTGATCCGAGCGCCCGAGGCTGCTCTGTGCTGTTTTTGGAGGGCCGTTCGCGCACCGTTTCCCCTTGTCGCGGAGTGGGAGTATCATTGATTTCGACAGTGATGGTTGCCGTGTCGCCAACGCGCGCGGCCGACTCCCCAGGAGGAATCATGGACAAGCATGTGTACGAGCTGCTCAACGATCAGATCAACAAGGAACTGTATTCCGCCTACCTGTATATGTCGTTCGCCGACTACTACGAGGACGAGGGTCTTTCGGGCTTCGCCAACTGGTACATGATCCAGGCGGCCGAGGAGCGCGACCATGCCCTGATCTTCCGCAAGTACCTGCTGGACAACGGTTGTTCCGTGAAGCTGAAGGCCATCGACCAGCCCGACAAGACGTTCTCGACCTACCTTGAGCCGCTGGAGGCCGCGCTCGAGCACGAGCAGTACGTCACGGCCCTCATCAACGACATCTACGGCGCCGCCCACGACGTCAAAGACTACCGCACCATGAAATTCCTGGACTGGTTCATCGAGGAGCAGCTGGAGGAGGAGACGAACGCCGAGGACATGATCACGAAGATGAAGCTGTTCGGCACCGACGCCAAGGCGCTCTACGACCTGGACAAGGAATACCAGGCGCGCGCGTACTCCGTGCCCACGCCGCTCGCAGGCGAGTAGCTTCGGGGTTTTCTCGAAAGAAGGTCGGCCGCGTTTTTCGGCTGACGAACAAAGGCCGCAAGCCGTTCTGGCTTGCGGCCTTTTTGCGCGTGGTGGGCGATAACGGATTCGAACCGCTGACCTTGTGCGTGTAAAGCACCTGCGCTCCCGCTGCGCCAATCGCCCGTGGTCTGCGCCTTGCGGCGGCAGAACAGTCATTCTCCCACAGAACGCGGGTTCGCGCAACGCGTCTCGTGCGCGCATCCTCCGTTTCGCCGGGTTTTCCACCGCGTCTTTTTTGCAGGCTGATTCGCTTTTGATTTAAACGCCATCAGGGTTTTAAATCCCTTCGTTTGATTTCCGTTGGAAGCGCGCTGGATTCGCGTTGGACGCATGCAAGGTCGGGACGGTCGATGCGTTGGAACCGTGCAAGATCGGGGCGGTTTCGCGTGGGGTGCCGTGACGGTTCCCCGGCAAGGTTGCGGATGCATACTGGAGGCACGGAACCCCAGATGCGGAGGCAGCGATGAAACGAAGGAAGACGACAACGGCGGTGGGCATCGCCTGCGGCGTGCTGTGCGCGGCGTGCGTGTTCGCCTACCTGCAAAGCGTGCGAGGCGATGCGGAGGCCGCCCGTGCTGAGGCGCTCTCCCGGTACGGAGGCGAGCAGATCGAGGTGTGCGTGGCGCGGCGCGACGTGGCCGCGGGCGAGAAGGTGGACGCGGCGGCGGTCGAGACGAAGCTGTGGGTGGCCGACCTGCTGCCCGCAGACGCGGCGCGCTCCTCGTCCGAGGTGGTGGGGCGCACGGCGACGTCCTCCATTCTGGCCGGCGAAGTGGTGTCGCTCAAGCGCTTCGGCGAGGCCTCGGCGTCCATCGACGTGCCTGCGGGGTACGCGGCGCTGAGCGTGCCGGCTAAAACGGTGCAGGCCGTGGGCGGGGCGCTGGCTCCGGGCGCGCGGGCCGACCTGTACGCCTCGGGAGACGTGTCCACGGCGGCCGTCGCTCGCGACGTGCTGGTGCTCGCCACGAGTTCGAGCGGGGCCGACGGCGCGGCCTCGGCCGACGTGACGTGGGTGACGGTGGCCGTGGAGCCGGAATCGGTGCAGGAGATCATCGCCGCGTCGCGCAAGGCGGAGCTGTACTTCGCGCTGCCCGCGTCCGACGGCGCAGGGGAGGCGGACGGTCGGTCGTCCGCCGGAACGGGAGGTTCGCTATGACGTCGACCGTGGCGCTGTGCGCCGATGCGGAGAGCATCCGGCGACCCGACCTTATCGGGCTGGCGGGCGAGAACCTGGCCCGGCAGGACTGGCTGCGCCTGTTCACGTCGGGCGAGGACGCCCGACGGTTTCTGCGCGGCGACCGCAGCGTGGACGAGGCGTGGGTGGCGGGAAGCGACGACGTGGAGCCCATCAACCTGGCCGCCGCCCTCAAGCGCGACCGCTCCGACCTGCGCGTGTGCCTGCTGGCGTTCGAGGGAACGGGCTCGCTGATGAGCCGCGCGACGGCTGCGGGAATCGACGCATCGCTCACGCGCCAGGCGTTCGTCGAGCGCTACGCGCAGGCGAAGCGGCGGCATGCGGACCGCAACGAGGCCGGGGGAGGGCGCGCCGCCGATCCGAAGAGCGTGCCCGGCGCGCAGCCGTCGCGTCCGGGCGCAGGGCCCGAACGAGGAGCGACCGCGCCCTCTTGCTTCGGAAGGGGCATGGAAGCGGTCGAGCTTCGGCGTGGAGAGGGGGCGGATGCGCGCGTCGATCTTAGCGAGCCGCGCTCGGCGGTCCGCGTCGCGTCGTCGCCGGCCGCGAGCCGGCCGACGGTCGCCGCGAGCCATCAGGCGTTCGTGCTGCCCGTGGTGAGCGGCAGCGGCGGAGCGGGAAAGAGCACGGTGGCAACGCTGTCCGCCCTGTTCGCGCAGGGCTTGGGGTACCGCACGCTGCTCCTCGACTTCGACTTGCGCTTCGGCGACGCGCGCGAGCTGGCGGGCGTGCCGAACGCGCTTGCCGTGGACGAGGTGCTGGCCGCGCCCGCCCGCGCTTCGTCGCTCGCGCCCGAAGGCCTCGTGCCCGCCGTGCTGGCCGCCCCGAAGCGGCTCGAGGACGCGGAATCGGTGGTTCGCGAGGCGCCGCGTCTGCTCGACGACCTGCAAGCCCGATTCGACGTCATCGTGGCGAACACGGGGGCGTCGTGGGCCGAGGAGCATGCGCTGCTGTTGGAGCGTTGCTCGAAGGCGCTGTTCCTGGTGGATCAAAGGCCGTCGTCGCTGCGCGCGTGCCGCCATGCGCTCGAGCTGTGCGCGCGGTGCGGCATCGCCACGGGGCCGTTCCTGTTCGCGGCGAACCGCTGCGCCAAGGGGGCTCCGCTCACGTCCATCGACGTGTCGTGCGCCCTGCGTGGCGCCGCGGCCGTGGAGCTGCGCGAAGGGGGAGGCGAGGTCGAGGAGCTCATGGGCGCCGGACAGCCGCTCGACCTCATCGCGGTGAAGAACGATTTGTGCACGAGCTTGGAGCATGTGCTGGTGGACGTGCTGCCCGGTTGCGAGGGCCGCACGCTGAGCGTGGCGGAACCGAGCGACGGGAGGGCGGAGCGGCGGTTCGGCCTGAACCGTCGACGCGGGGGAAGGAGGGGCAGGCCATGACTTTGTTGGAGCGGGTGCAGCGAGCGGGAAACGGAAAAGAGCCGCGCGACGGCTTGCGGGAGATCCCCGGCCTGGACGCGTTGAAGGAGCAGGTGCAGACGCTCGTGTCGGCCGACGAGGTGGCGGCCTTGCAGATGGAGAACCCCGGGCGCGCCCGCAACGAGGTGCGCAGCGCCTGCCGCCGCGTGTTCGAGGGCTCGGAATGGTCCGTCGTCTCTGCGGATCGTCGCGCGCGGCTCGAGGGCGAGCTCGTCGACGCGGTGTTCGGCTTCGGTCCTCTGGAGGGTTTGCTGGCTGACGACACCGTCACGGAGGTCATGGTGAACGGCCCGCGGAACGTATTCTTCGAACGGGACGGGCGCTTGTTCCGCAGCGACCGGGCGTTCTCCGACGAGGGGCAGCTCCGTGCGCTCGTCGATCGCGTGCTGGGGCCGCTGGGCCGTCGCATCGACGAATCGTCGCCCATGGTGAACGCCCGTTTACCGCAGGGGCATCGCGTGCACGTCGTGATCCCTCCCTTGGCTTTGGACGGCCCGGTGCTCACCATCAGAAAGTTCGCGCGGCGCGTGATGACGCTGGAGGACATGGAGGCCGGCGGATCGTTCGACGAGGCCATGCGGACGTTTTTGACGTGGGCGGTACGGGCGCGCAGGAGCGTGGCCGTGTCGGGCGGCACGGGGTCGGGCAAGACCACGCTCTTGAACGCGCTGTCGTGCGTCATCCCGCACCAAGAGCGCATCATCACGATAGAGGACTCGGCCGAACTGCGGTTTCTGGAGCATCCGCACGTGGTTCGCTTGGAGGCCCGCCCGCGCAATGCGGAAGGAAGCGGCGAGGTGACCATTCGCGACTTGGTTACGAACGCGCTGCGCATGCGGCCCGACCGCATCGTGGTGGGCGAGTGCCGCGGGGCTGAGGCGCTCGACATGCTGCAGGCCATGAACACCGGACACGACGGCTCGCTCACCACGCTGCACGCGAACACTCCCGAGGAATCGGTGGCCCGCCTGACCACGATGGTGCGCTACGGAGCCGACCTCCCCGTGGACGTCATAGAGGCGAACATCGCCAGCGCCGTCGATTTGGTGGTGCAGACGGCGCGTGCGCTGGACGGTTCGCGGCGCGTAGCGGAGGTCGCGGCGCTCTCCTATGATCGCGAACGCCGTCGCTGCGTGGTGAATTCCTTGTTCAAACGAGGCGAAGCGGAAGACCGCGGGCGTTGGACGGCTGCCCCGGCGTGGACGGCCGACCTCCCGGCGCGCGGTTGCGCCGATGCCGAGGAGGTGGCCGCATGGAAACGCGCCTGCTGCTTGGCTGCTTGAGCCTGGCGCTCTCGTTCGCCGCCGCGACGTTGCTGGCATCCGGCTTGCTGGCGTCCGCTCCGCACCGTCGTGACGCGGCGTCTGTCGCGCACGGTTCCGACGCGCCGCGTGCCGGGCGTCTAGCGTGGAGGGTGCGCAACGGCTTCGCGCCGGCGATCCCGCTTGCCGACGCGCTGCTGGGAAGCGCGCGCGTGAGGCGGTTCGCGGACGAGGCGGTGCGTCTGCTGAAGGAGCGTCGCTTCGCCACCACCGAGCGGGCGCTGCTTTCCTGCGTCGTCGTGGCGAGCACGGCTTTGTGGTTGGCGGCCCTGGTTGCGACGCGGAGCGTCGCGGGAGCCCTCGCCGTCGTGACGTGCGCCCTGGCGGCGGTCGGGTGGCGCGTGCGGTCGTCGTGCGATCGCCGACGCGACGGCGTGCGGGACGCGGTGCCCGACGTGCTTCGGTCGATGGGGACGTGCTTCGAGGCGGGCCTCTCGCTGCAGCAGACGCTTTCCCAGGTGGCGGACGAGTCGAGCGAGCCTTTGCGCACCGTGTTCGCGCATGCGGCCCACGTGCTGGAAACCGGCGGGAGCGCCGCGCGGGCGCTCGAGGACGTCAGGCGGGCTTCCGGCGCCTCGGAGCTCGCGTTCGTCGCCGTGGCGCTGGACGTGCAGCACCAGACGGGCGGCAGCATGAAGCAGGTGCTCGACGCCGCGCGCGAGTCGGTGGAAGGGGAGCTCGCCCTCAAGAGGTCGCTCAAGGTGCAGACGGCCCAGGCGCGGTTGTCGGCCCAGGTGGTGAGCGTTATGCCGTTCGCGTTGGTGGCGGTGTTCTCCTTGGTGAGCGAGGACTTCCTGGCGCCGTTCTTCGCCAGCCCGGCCGGCTACGCGTTGCTGGCGCTGGCTTTGGGCATGCAGGCGGCGGGCGTGGGCATCGTGCGGCGCGTGCTGGCGGCGGGAGCCGCGTCGTGAACGGCCTCGGCGTTCTGACGGCTTTTGCCTGCGCGTTCGCCGGAACGTCCGGAGCGCTTCTCGGGCGGGCTGCGGCGCGGAGGCGCCAGGCGGCCGCACGTAGGCGCGCGGCGTTCGGCCGCCTGGCCGGGGGCGAGGCCGCCGCTGCCGCGACGGACGGGTGCGCCGGATTGGTGGTGCGCTACATGGCGGACCTGAGCCGGCGCATCGCGTTCGGGGCGACGCGGCCCCTCGCTCCGAACGCGACGGCGGATGCGCGCGTCCGACGCGAGAAGGCGCCGGGCGGCTCCATGGGCCGCTCCGAGGCCTGGCTCTCCGAGCACGCTCGAAAGGCGGGGATCGCTTCCGAGGTGAGCTTGGAGGGCTACCGGGAGAGCCGGGCGCGGTTGGCGCTCGCCCTCGCCCTTGCCGGAGCGCTCGTGGGGGCGGTGCTGTCGAACGAGTTCGCGCTGCTGCTCGGCGCGGGCGGGCTGTTGGCGGGCGCGGCCGCGCCGCGTTGGGCCGTGCGCGACGCCGAACGGCGCCGTGCACGGGAGGTGGAGCGCCACCTGTCGGAGATGCTGGAGGTGACGGCCCTGGGGTTGCGCAGCGGGCTGTCGTTCGACCGCAGCTTCGAGCTGTACGGCGGTCATTTCGCCACGCCCCTCGCGCAGGCTTGCCTGTCGGCTCGAAGGCGCTGGTCGTTGGGGCTGTCGACGCGCGACGAGGCGCTGCGCGACCTGGCGGCCTCCTACGACTCGGAGGCGCTCGCGCGCGTCGTGGAGAACGCGGTGCGGTCGCTGAGGTTCGGGTCGTCGTTGGCCGAGAGCCTGGAAGCGGCGGCGTCCGAGGCGCGCGCCGAGCATCGGGCGCGCATGGAGGAGCGGGCGGCCAAGGCCCCGGTGAAGATGATGATGCCCACGGGCGCCCTCATCCTGCCGGCCATGCTGCTGTTGGTGCTGGGGCCGGTGCTGCTGGAGCTGGCGAACGGGTTTTAGACGGCGGTCGCGCCCTCGCGACGAGGGACGCGCGGAAGAAGAGGAGCTTGCGATGGAGGTTCGGAGAGAGGGTCTCGCCCGCGTGCGGAATGCGGGGCGGTTGCACGGCGGGGTGTCGGGGCGCTGGCTCGACGGGTGGCGGGCGGCGTTGCCGCGCTGGTCGGCCGCGTGCCGCATGAGGCTTGCGCGGGCCAAGGGCCAGGGCACGACGGAGTACGCCATCCTGGCGGGCGTGCTGGTGGTCATAGCCATTTTGGCCATCACGGTGTTCCGGCCGAAGCTGCAGGAGCTGTGGGACGCCATTGCGAGCGGGATAAACGGGCTGTGACGCGCATGGCCGGCTTGCATGGGGGGCCGCCGCCCGAGTTGGCCGCGCGCGTCCCTCGGAGAGGATCGCGTGCGCTTCGCCGCCCGGTTCCCGCGCGCAGGACGCTTCGCGCGGCCTGCGGCGGGGAGCGTGGCCAGGGAACGGTGGAATTCGCCTTGGTCACGGCGGGGTTGCTCGCGGTGATCGTGGCATGCGGGGCGCTGTGGCGCTCCTTCGAGGGCGGCCTGTTCGTGGAGCACGCGCTGACGGCGGCGTCGCATCACGTGCAGGGCGTCGCGCCGGGCGCGGTGGCGGACGTGTTTCTGTATTGACGGGGAAGGGAAGGAGGCGGACATGGTCGGGCGGATGCCGAAGGGGTTCCGGGCGCTTAGCGTCGGGGGAGGAGAGCGGGGGCAGGCCACCGTCGAGGCGGCGGTGCTCATCCCCGTGCTGTTCGTGGCTCTGCTGCTGCTTCTGCAGCCGGGCATCCTGCTGTACGACCGCATGGTCATGCAGGGCGCGGCGGCGGAAGGTTGCCGGCTGCTCGCCACCAAGACCGAGGCGCTGGGCGACATGGACGGCAGCTGCGAGGCGTTCGTCCGCCATCGGTTGGGCGCGGTGCCCCCGCTCGACTGCTTCCATGTGCATCGCGGAGGGTGCAGCTGGGATATCGAGCTGGTTGGCGACGAAGGCTCGCAGACGGTGAGCGTGACCGTGGGCACCGACGTGCGGCCGCTGCCGTTGCTGGACGCGGGCGCCGCGCTGCTCGGCATGACCGACGCGGCGGGCAACCTGCACGTGGAGGCGACGACGTCGACGCCGACGCAGCCGGCATGGGTCGACGGCACGGAGACCGGGCGCGACCCGGCGAGGTGGATCGGGGCGTGGTTGCGATGAAAACGAGAACCTCGACGCCTGCCGTCCCCGCTCGGGACTTTCCGCCCAACGGGAGGCCTGGTCGTCTTCGATCGCTTTTGCGGGGTTCCCGCCTCAGAGGCGCCCGTCGATCGATCGGGTTGTTCCGCGACGAGGACGGGTTCACCACGGTGGGCGTGGCCTTGGCGCTGCTTATCACGCTGTCGCTCGTGTTCACGTCGGCGCAGGTGTATCGCGTGAGCTCGGCGTCGGCCGACGTGCAGGACGTCGCGGATGCGGTGGCGCTCGCCGCGGAGAACGAGGTGGCCGAGTTCATGATCGTCGTGCGCGTGTGCGACGCCGTGGTGCTGTCGCTCTCGCTCACGAGCGCGGTGGCAACCGGTTTGGGCGTGGCGGCGTTGTGCACGCCGGCGACGGCGGCCGCCTCCGAGGTCTTGCTCGATGCGGCGCGCAAGGTGGTTCAGGCGCGCGACTCGTTCGCCGACAAGGCCGTTGCGGGGTTGAACCGCCTGCAGAAGGCGCTGCCCTTCCTGGCGACCGCCAACGCGGCGTCGGTGGCGTCGGCGAACGACGGCGGCGCGATGGGGGCGTCGTATCTAGGGTTGGCCGTGCTCGTGCCGGCCGACGGCGAGGAGCTGTCGCTGGGGACGGTGGAAGGCGCCGAGGACCTGGTGGGCGAGGCGGAGCGCGAAGCCGGCGACATCAAGCGGGCCGCCGCCGAGGCCGAGGAGGCCGCGCAGGAGGCGAACGCCTGCAAGGAGCGCGCGTTCCGGCGCGACTGCGGCGACGCTCCAGGGTACTGCATGTACGAGCGGGCGTCGACGCTCGCCGGCCTGGCGGGCGCGGACAACCCCCGTTACGCGAGCGTCGACGCCTGGTCGTTCTCCGTGGCGCTCGACCGCGCCCGCGCCTACTACGCGCGCCGGTTGGCCTCGGAGGAGCCCGAGGGGGCTTCCGTGGAGGACCGTGCCCGCTCGGCGCTGCGCCAGCGATTCTACGCGTACGCGTCCGACGAGGTGGGTCGCGGCTACGTGCACGAGAGCGCCGAGTCGTTCGACGCGCTTTTCCCGCATTTGCCGAAGAACACGGCCGAGATGCGCGAGACGACGCTCTACACGGAGGCGGTCTATCCGACGACGTCGGACGGTGCGGGGCAGACGGTCGCGCACGCCTGGCCGGGGTGCCCCGAGGCGGCGGGCGCGGCGGGGGCGATGTCCATCGCCCAGATGGAGGCGGAAGGGTGCCCTGCATGCCCCGCCTGCGGGTTCACGGCCGCCAGCATGGGAAAGGTGGCCGCCGCCTCCACGTCCATAGAGAACGGCTTCGAATACCACTACGAAGCCGTGGCGCAGGCGGCCGACGACTACCGGAAGGCGCGTGCCGAGCTCGACCCGCTCGCTGCCGAGGTGAAGGGCAGGGCCGGCGGGCTGCTGGACGGCTGCCTGGACGTGCTGCGTCGGGCCGCCGACATGCGCATAGACGCCGCGCCTCCCGGCCGGTTCGGCGCGGTGGCCTTCGCGGCGAACGCGAACGCGGCCGCCGCCTCCACCGGTTTCGCCAGCGGGTTCGTACGCGAGGCGGGGGAGCTGGGCGCGCGGGCCGCCGTGTCGGCGGCGACGCTGCTGGCCGAGCCTTCCGACGAGGGGAAGAACGTCGTCTCGTCGCTGCTCGACGGGTTGCGGGAGAGAGGGGGTGCGGCGACCGGCGCGCTTGGCGTCGTGCTCGATTGCTGGTCGGGGCTGCTGGGCGCCTATCTCGAGGGACAGGAGGCCGTTCAGGGCGCCGTCGAGCGTGCGGTGGATGCGCTGCCGTTCGCGAGCGCGAGCGGGCTCGGGTCGTGGGCGGCGGGCGCGTTCGAGAAGGTCGCGGGGGCGCTGGGCTTGGAGCCGGCGAAGCTCGACGCGCTGAAACCGGTTCTGGTGAACTCGGCGCATGCGGCCGCAGCCGACGACGCGTCGTTCACGGCGCGCTTCCTCGCCGTGAAGGCCCAGGCGGTGGCGCACCCGCTTGCGTCGACCGATCTGTTCTCCTCGGTGGTCACGGCCGCGGAGGCCGCCGCCGTGGAGGGCATCGCCGGGCTCGACGGCACTATAGAGATCGCGTCGGTGCGGCTGTTCGGCGACGGCGGGCCGGCCATTCCCATCACCATCGCGCTGCCGCAGGCGGCGAGGGACGCCGCAGCCGATTTCGCGAGCGGGGTGGCGGACGGAGTGCGATCGGTGTACGCGCAGGTGACGGGGGTGAGGGCATGGGAGTGACGACGGCGAAGCCGACGGGCGCGCACGTTGCGGTGCCGACGATCCGGGAGCGCGGGCAGATGACGGTGGAGCTGGCCGTGGTGTTTCCGGTGCTTATCGCCGTGGCGGTGATCGCGGTGAACGCGCTGCTGTTCTTCTCCGAGTGCGCGGCGTTCGACCGCGTGGCGCGCGAGGCGGTGCGCGTGCATGCGGCGTCGCCCGCCTACGGGCAGGGGCTCGAGCAGAGTTGCGCGCAGATCGCCCAAACGGTGGAGCAGGCGTGCGACCGGCCGTACACGGCCACGCGCGTGGCGGTGGAGGAGGTGAACGGCGGCCATGCGAAGTTCACGGCGACCATCGAGTTCTCGCCGACGTTGTTCGGGATGGGTTTGAAATCGTCGGTGCTCGGCGTGGCGCTGCCGCACCTGCAGCACGCCGTGTCGCTCGTGGTCGATCCGTACAAGCCGGGGGTGCTGCTATGAGCGCGGCCTTCCGTCGCGGGCGCTGCGCGATCGCCGTCCTAGCCGCGCTGCTCGCGTTGGCTCTCGCAGCGGACGCCGTGTTGAAGATCGTGCGGCCGAGCGTGGCGCGCGAGGCGCTGTCCTTGGCTGCGGAGGAGCTGGACGTGCGCGATCTGGCGTTCGGCACGGCGGAGAGGGGGGCCGCCGCTGCGCCCGATTCGCTGCCGGACGGCTTTTCCGAAGAGGTGCTGCCGATGGAAGGACGCGCCGACGTGCGGGTGGGAGCCGGGGGGTCGGTGGTGGGGTTCGCGGTGCCCGAGGAGCCGGCACGCGCGTTCGAGGCCGCGCGGCGCGCGCTATGCGAGCGCGGTTGGACGGCGGTGCCTTCGGGAAGCGATGCGGGTGGGTCGTTCGTGAAGGAGTCAGGGCCGCGCACGTGGGCCTACGTCTCGTGCGTGCGAACGGGGGATACGACGAGCGTCGTCGTGCAATGCGCGGCGACCGATGGGAAAGGATGAGCATGGTGGAGAAAGCGAAGGAGGGAGCGCAGCGCCTTGCGCAGGAGAAGGGCTCCGCTTCGGGCGAAAGCCGAAGCGCCGGGGGGATGCCGGACAAGCGGGGCAGGATCACGGTTTCCGCTCGAGCCGACCGAACCGAGCGCCTTGAGAAGCGGACGGCGCTCATGCTGGCCACGCGTGCGCGCCGCAAGGCCGCCGGCTTGCTGTTCGACGGACCTCACGACAAAGCGCTCCTGCTCGTGTCGTGCAACGACGTGCACACGGTGGGCATGCGCCATGCCATCGACGTCGCGTTCGTCGACCGCGCGGGGCTCGTGGTGGAGGCCCATCGCGCCGTGGGCCCTCTGCGCCGGCTGCGCAACGACAAAGCCGTGGCCGTGGTCGAGCGGTTCGCCTCGTGCGACGCGCCGTGGTTCGCCGTGGGCGACCAAGTCATGATCAGCGGAGGGAAGGAGACGGTCCGATGAAGACGTGCCCTATATGCCGTGCGCGCACCTTCGACGATGCGGAGGTGTGCTACGGATGCATGCATCGCTTCGGCGGCGAGGAGGAACGGAGGCTCGTTGCGGCCGAGGACGCCGGCTGGGAACCCGACGACGCGGTGGCGCGGCCCTCGGCGTCATGGTCCCCTGAACGGGAGAAAGCCGCTGCATGGAGAGAACCGCCCGCCCGCGCCCCTGTGGCGACGCGGTTGGAAACGGCGGATAACGCTTGCGGAACGGGCGAACGCCCGGTTGGCGAGAGGCCCGTTTCGCACGAAGGGAAGCACGCCGGCCCGCACGCCGGGCAATCGCCCGCGGGCGCGCCCTCCGAGGCGATGACGACGGGTCGCCGCGTCGAGCCGCGGCCCTCGATGGACTCGAAGCGCTTCGGCGGAAGCGCGGGGCGGACGGCTTCGGCGCGCCATGCGGCGAGGGCCGCGCCGTTCGACCGGACCGGCTGGATCGTGCGCTTCGAGTTGCCGGGATCGGCTTCCCCCGGTGCTTCTTCCGCAGACGGCGGGTACGAGGTTCGAAGGCCGGTCGAAGGGGGCTCCGCCGAGGCGCCGTGCTCTTTGGTCGTGAGCATCTGCCCGATGTTGGCGGAAACGGCGTCGGAAGAAGGGGCGACCGCGTCGAACGAAGCGGCGACTACGCTTGCCGGAGCCCAGGGCTCGCAAGCCGTTTTGCCGGGTTCGGCTTTCGGGCACCGCGCCAGGCCGGACGGCTTGCCTGGTTCCGCCGCGGTCGAGGGCGGCAGGTTGTGAGCGCCGCGCTCGTCGCCGTGCTCGCGGTTGCCGGGGGCTTGCTCGGATGGCTCGCCGTCCCTTGGGCGGCCGACGCGCTGCTGCGCCGTGCGCGAGCCCGCGCGGATGCATGGTGGGACGACTCGTTGGAGGTCTACCGATCCTTCAAGCGCGACCACCCCAACGACGAGCCGGTTAGCACGGCGCCGGGAACCGAGGGGGCGGTGGGGATATGGCGCGACGAGGCATGCGCCGCGGGCTTGGCGGGAACGCTCACGGAGGAGCGGATTCGCGCGCTTGCGAGCGTCGGCTTCAAGGTCGACGGCCTGGTTGCGGCGGGCACCGACGACGAGCGTTGCCGACGCTACTCGTTTCGGGCCCGTGTGCGCGACCGCGCGTTTTGCGCGCTGACCGTGGGCGCGGCGTTCGCCGCAGCTGCGGCGCTTGTCCCGGACGTTCTCGCCGCCACGTTGCTCGGCGCGTGCGTCTTCGCCATGGTCGCCGCGGTCGTGTGCGACGTGCGGGCCCGCACCATACCGCTTGAGGCGTGCGCCGCCGTCGCGCTCGCAGGCGCGGCGTTCCAAGCGACGGCGCACGGGCTCGAGGGCGTGGCCGCCGGTCTGTTGCTCGCCCTCGCCGTTGTCGGGGGGTGCTCGCTGGCGAACCGCCTGCTACGCGTGCGCTGCCCCGGCGGCGCCGTCGGCCGGGGCGACGTGCGGTGCATGGGGGCGCTGTCCCTGGCCACCGGCGCGGGGGCAGCGTGCGGTTTCGCCGCGTGCTATGCGTTGGCGGGCCTTGCGGCCCTGGCCGGCTGTGCGACGCGGAGGTTGAAGCTGGGCGACGGCATGCCCATGGCGCCGTTCCTCTCGGTCTGGTTGGCCTGCGGGACGGCGGCGAGCGTGTTGCTGGCGTGAGCGCGCGATGCGTTTTGCGCGCAGGTAAAGGCAGGTGCCGAAGGGGCGTCTGCGAACAAACGAGAAAGGGTGTCGATCATGAAACAGGAAAAGAATTCGATGGGTGCGTGCGGCAAGCTGAGGGCGCTTATCGTGCGCGGCGAGGAGGGCGGCGGGTCCGAGATCGTGCAGACGGTCATCGTGCTCGGTTTCGCCGTCGGGCTGGGGGCGGCGCTCATGCTGCTGCAGGGCAACATACAAACGGCCCTCACGACGGCGGGCACGAACATCACCGACATGTTCTCGAAGGTGACATCCGGTGCGGCCAAGTAGGCGGTCGGAACAGGGCGGGAGCGCCGTCGTGGCCGTGGTGGCCATGCCCATCCTGCTCACGTTCCTGTTCGCCGCAATCGACTTGGGACGCGTCGTGTTCTTGGGCGCCGAGGCGGGCACGGCGGCCCATGCCGTCTGCCGCCGTGTGGCGGCGCGCCCCGCATCGGCGTCCTCTCCGGACGAGCTGCGGGAGGCTGCGGTGGAGGCGGCTCCGTCGCTTGCCGGCGAGGGGCTCGACCTTTCCATCGACGTGGACGTGGGAGACGTCGAGGAATGCTCGTTCGCGTACCGGCTGTACGACGACGAGGCCGACTCGTTCCTCTCCCGCACCATCCGCACGCGGACGCGCCCGGTGGAGGCGTCGGTTGCCGTGCGCGGCCGGTACCTGACGCCGCTCGGCACGCTGCTTTCCAAAGGCGCGGACGGCGCGGCGTTCTCCTGCTCGGCGCAGGCACGCGGGGTGGTCGACGAGACGGCGGAGGAGACGTGAGCGCGACGAGAGGGCCGAACGCGCCGTGTCCCTTGGAGCGGGGGAGCGAGGTCGTGCAGTCGGTGGCTGCCGTGTCGCTCGTGCTGCTGGCGGTGTTCGCGGTGGTGCAGGCAGGCAGCATGATGCTGTCCATCAGCCGGCTCACGGCCGACCTCTCCCGCGCCTGCCGGCAGATGGACACGACGGGCCTCGCGTTCGCCGCCGATAGAGAGCGGTTCGTGGCCGACGAGGTGCTGGGCTCGGCGACGCTGCTGAAGCCCGAGCTGCTGCGGGTCGAGAACGTGACGATGTCGGTCGCCGAAGAGGGCCCGGCGAGGGCGTTCGGGGCAGGGGTCGTTTCGAGTGCGGACGAGGACGCGGCGGTCTCGCAGCGCACGGACGCCACCCGCGTGTCGTTCGACGTGGCGTACGAGCTGCCTTCCCTGGCGGCGATCCCCGGGCTCGCGCATCGGACGATCGCGCGGCACGTGGTGTGCGAGCACGTGGAGGGAAGGGTCGTGGAAGTGACGGTGGGTTCGTGAGCGGCGGGTTGGCCGGCGTTTCCGAGGCGCGCACCGCGCGATGGAACGGTCGTGCGTTCGAACCCGGCGAGCGCGGCTCCATCGCGCCGCTCGCGGTGATGGCGGCTCTGCTCCTGTTTGCCGTGCTCGCGTTCTCGGTGGACCAGGGCATCACCTGCGCGGTGAAGGTTGGCCAGGAGAACGCGCTCGACGAGGCGCGCGACGCCTGCTTCGGCGCCTCGTTCGCGCTGGCGGCGAAGAACGACGGCGACCCGGGGCTCGCCGTCGCGCGCCGAATTGCCGAAACGCTGCGCACGGAGGGCTTCTCGGGGGATGTCACCGTGTGGTTTTACGAGGTGCCGAAAGAGGATCTGCCGGCCTCGCGGCGCGTCTGGGGAATCGCAGTGCAGATGCGCGAACAGGTGCCCACGGTGTTCGCGCGCGGGCTCGGTATCTCGTCGCTGCCGGTAGCGTCGAAGCGGGTGGTGGTGGCCGAGCCGTTCGCCGGGTCGGCGGTGTGGCGCCCTGACGGCGCGGGGGGCGAGGCGTTCGAGCTGGGAGCCGGAGCCGAGGCGTCGGCCCTTGCGCGAATGCGGTTTGCGCGCCTTGACGAATGCCCTGCCGAGCTGGTGCGCGAGGTTCGCGCCGCCGTAGCGGCGGCGAGCGAGGCGCCTGATAAGGAGGAACCATGATCATGCAACGAACGAGGGAGCGGGCGGGCGGTCCGTCCGGTTACGCCAGCCGCGAGAACGCCGGCTCGTCCGCAGGAGGCGACGTGGGCGCTGCGGTTGAGCGACGAGCGCGGTCCCGTCGTCCGCCAGGCGCGCCCGATGTGCGCGAGGGGCGCGATCCTCAACGGGTTAAGGGTCTAGCCGCCGTAGCGGCGGCATCGGTGGCGGTGGCCTTGGTGGCCGCGGCGTACGGAACGTGGGCGGCCCTGTCTGCGCAGGCGACGGTGGCCGCCGCAGGCGCGGACGCCCAGCCCACGTTGGTGGCGGCCGCCGACATAAGCGCGGGAGACGTGCTTGCGGCGTCGTCGTTCGAGGTGCGTTCGGTGCCGCGCAGCCTGCGCGTGCGGACGGCGCTCGAGGGCGAAGCCCTCGAAGGCGACGCGTCGCTGCTCGGCCAGCGCGCGCTCGTCGACATGCCGGCAGGCACGCAGGTCACGCCTGCAGCCGTGTCGGGTCGTGCGGACGGTGCGCGCCTGTCGGCAGCGCTCTCGTCCGATCGGCAGGCCGTGACCGTGGCCGTCGATGCCGAGTCGGGGCTCGCCGGCCAGCTGCGCCCGTCCGACCGCGTGCGGGTGGTGGCCTTGGAGGGGGCGGCATCGGGGGAGGTCCTGCTGGCCACGATCTGTGACGACGTGCGCGTCCTGTCGCTCGACGGCGATCGAGTGGGCGGCGACGGGGCGTACGCGTCGGTGACGCTGGAGGTGACGCCGGAGCAGGCCGACGCCGTTCGGGCCGCTCAATGGACGGGGAAGGTGAGCCTTGTGCTCATGCCCGTGCTTTCGGAGCCGACGCAGGGCGGTCCCGTGCCGGATGCGGCGGCCGAGGCGATCGGCAGAGAGGAGCCCGTCGATGGATAGGACGCTCGAACGTGCCCTCAAGGCGGCCGTTCGCGAGGAGGTGGCCGCGAAGCTGGGCGGCGGCGCGACGGGTCCGGACCAGGTGAAAGAACTCGTGGCCGAGGCGGTGGAAGCCCTGCGGTTCAGCTACGGCGCCCGTTTGGAGCGCGCCGAGGCGGAGGTGCTTTGCCGGGCGCTCGTGGACGACTTCCTGTACTACGGTCCGCTCCAACCGCTGCTCGACGACGGATCCATCACCGAGGTGATGGTGAACGGCGGCGGCGTCGACCTGAACGATCCGGCGCTGTCCTACTTGCCACCCATCGTGTACGTGGAACGGGCGGGCAAGTTGGAGCGCCGGCCCGACGTGACGTTCGACGACGCGAGCCACGTGCGTCGGATCATCGACAAGATAGCGGAGCAAGCAGGCGTTCGCTGCGACGAGGCGCATGCCATGGGGTGCGCCATGCTGCCGGGCGGGCGGGCGCGCGCCACGTACGTTATCCCGCCGCTTGCCCCCGACGGTCCGGCCTTGAACCTGCGTATGTTCAAGGCGGACCTGATGAGCATGGGGGATCTGGAACGTGCCGGCGCGCTCACGGCCGCCATGGCGGATTTCCTTCGCTCGGCCGTGGCCGCGCGCTGCCCCATCGTCATTTCGGGCGGCACCGGGTCGGGCAAGACCACGCTTCTGAACGCGCTCTCCGAGTTCATCTCGCCCGACGAGCGCGTGGTCACCCTCGAGGACACGCCCGAGCTGCGCCTGCGCACGCCGCACACGGAGCGCATGCAGACGCGCGAGGCGAACGTGGAGGGCGAGGGTGCGGTGGGCATGCGCGAGCTGGTGGCCATCGCGCTCAGGCGCCGCCCCGACCGCATCATCGTGGGCGAGTGCCGCGGCGCGGAGGCGTACGACATGCTGCAGGCCATGCAGACCGACCACCCCGGATCCATGACCACCGTGCATGCGAACGACCCCGGCAACGCCATCAGCCGTCTGCGCACCATGGTCGGCTATGCGGACGGGGACCTAAATCGCGAGGTGATCATGCAGCAGATAGCCGAGTCGCTGCGCGGCGGGCTCGTCGTGCACGTCGAGCGCCTGCAGGATGGGAGCCGCAGGGTAACGAGCATCGTGGCCGTCGACCCCTTGCCAGAAGGCGGCACGGTCATTCCGCGCGCCGAGCTGTTCGCCTTCGACGTGGAGGGGGTGGACGACGGCGGCTGGGTGGTGGGCTCGTGGCGGGCGCGCGGCATCCAGCCGCAGCACATCAAGGAGCGCATGAGGGCGGCAGGCGTCTGGTACGACCCGGAATGGTTCTTCTCGGCGTGAGGCGCCGCTTCCGACCCAAAAGGGGAAGGTCCCCAATTTGTCCTAAAAGGGGACAGTCCCCAATTAGGACATTTTCCCAAGGCGAATGCGGGTGGAAGTTCTGAGCGAAGGGTGGGGCGCAACGGCAACGGGGGGCACGGCCGGTTTGCGGCAGCGCTTGAGCAGGTGGTTGTGATCGGAGGAGGAACGATGGTGTACATAGCGACGTCGACCGCCATCGCGGCGGCATGCGTCTTTCTGGCGGCGAAGGTGCTGGCTTGCGTCAGGGAGGACCGGTTGGAGCAGCGAAGGCGCGAGGCGCTCGTCGGTTCGAGGGAGCCGTCGAAGCGGGCGGAGGCGGGCAGGCGGTCGAAGGGCACGGGTCCGGCTGGCGTCGAGCGCGACACGCCGCTTGCCAAGAGCCTGCGTGCCGCCGGCATCGGGATGGCCCCCCGCCGGTGGGCCGCGCTCGTAGCAGGCGCAAGCGCGACGGCGGGGATCTGCGCTGCCGCGGCAAGCGGCGCCGCGGCGCTCGGACCCGTTGCGGCGGGGGCTGTTCTCGCGGCGGCGCAGCTTCTGGTGCGCCGCCGCTCCCGTGCGCGGAGCGACCTGTTCGACGTTCAGCTCGCCCATGCGCTTCCGCAGATAGCGGCCGGTTTGCGCGGTTCGCTCACGCTTGAGCGCGCGCTGCGCGTGGCCCTCGTGCATATGGACGACCCTTTGCGCGGCGAGGTGGCGCACGTGCTTGCCGATGCGGCGTACGGCATGCCCCTGCACGAGGCGCTCGACGCGATGGCGCGTCGAACCCAGAGCCAGGACGTGAGGACGCTCGCCTCGGCAACCAGGATGCGCCAGGGCAGCGGCGGCAGCGTGGCGGCGGCCTTGGCCATGATCTCGTCGCGTGTGAACGCCCGCCTGAAGGCGGCGCGCGAGCTCAAGGTGGAAGTGGCCGGAACGCGCTTGGCCAAGTGGTTCGTAGCGGGCGCCATGCCCGCTATCTTCCTCATCATGTACGCGACGAACGGCGATTTCGCCCGGTTCTACGCGACGGAGCCGCTGGGGTGGGCCGTGCTCGGCATCGCGGCGGCCATGGAGGCGGCCGGTCTTGCGATGTCCCATGCGGTCACGTCGCTCGAGCGTCGGTGACGGCGGCATGCGGGGCAAACGGAAAGAGAGGGTTCCCTGATGGAAGGCTCATGGCTTGCGATCATCGCGTTTCTGGCGATTGGCGGCGCGACGGGATGCGCTGCCTACGAGGTCCTGGTGAGGCGGTATGCGACGCCGCGCGCCGAGCGTCCGGCGGCCGACGGGGCGACGGCACGGGCTCGGACGGAGCGTGCGGGCGCGCGCGGTTCGACAGCGAACCCCGTCGAACCCGGCTTTGCCGGGCGGCGCGGCGCGCTTGCGCGCTTCCTTGCTGCAGCTGCGCGCCGCATCGAGCGGGTGCTTCCCATGACGCGCGCCGACGGCGACGCCTACCGCACCATGATCGCGCAGGCGGGATGGCGCCTCGAGCCCGAGACGTGGCGCGCCGCGCGCATCGTCTCGGCTTCGGCGTGCGGCGCGCTCGCATGCGTTTCGTTCCTGGCGGCGTGCGGGGCGACGCCCTTAGCGGCGTGCTCGGCCGCGGCGGCCGCGGCCGTGGCCGGCTGGTCGGCGCCGCGCCTCGCGCTCGCGCGCGCCGTCGCGCGCCGGCGACGGTCGATCGAGGCGCAGCTTCCCGACGCCATGGAGCTTCTGGGCATCGCGATTGCGGCCGGGTCTCCCGTGGAGCAGTGCTTCCGCGAAGTCGCGCAGAACCTGGAGCAGCCTCTCGCGGGGGAGTTCGAGGCGGTGGACCGCGAGGTGAACCTGCTCGGGCACTCCCGCGAACAGGCGCTCGACCATCTGGCCGCACGGTGCAAGAGCCGGGACGTCTCGGCGTTCGTGGCGCAGCTCGCGCAGGCGGTGAGCCAGGGGTCGTCCATCGCCGAGGGCCTGTCCTCCCAGGCCGCTCTCGCACGCGAGACGGCTCAGGCGGCGGCGCTCGAGCGCATCCGCAAGATGCCCACGAAGCTGGACGTGGTGCTGTCGTTCTGCTTCCTGCCGCCGACGATCGCGCTCGTGGTGGTGCCGACGGTGGTGGACTTGCTGAAGTTCTTGAACGACACGCTGCAATAAGGGGGTTCGTTATGGAGAAGAGAAGGAACGCGCAGGCGTCTTGGGGCGCCGAGGCGGCTGCCGGTGCGCCGGCGCCGGGCGATTCTCGCGGTGCCGAGCCCAAGCCCGTTGCGGGCGGGAGCGCTCCTTCGCCTCGCGGGCGAAGCATCGCGCGGCGCACCTTTCTGGGGTTGGGCGGGGCGGCGGCGCTGTCGTTGCTGTTGGCGCCCCGCTTGGCATGGGGCGGCGTGGGAAGCGGAAGCTGGGGCGACGCCGGCGGCGCGGCGCGCCCCGGCGCGCATTTCGGCTACGACGGCGGCTGGGGCTACTCCAGCAACGGGTGCGTGTGGCTCGCCGTGAGCTGCAACGCCACGGTCGGCCGCATGACCGAGCTGTTCCTTGAGGTGAGCGTGACGTCCTACTACGCCAACGGCGGCATCTGGTCGCCCACGTGGTTCACCGACTACCCCGACACGCACGTCGACTCGTTCGTGCGCAATGAATCCGGGGCGTGGATGTCCTCCACGAGCGGCTTCTACGACACCGTCTACGATTGCGCTTGGTTCCAAGGCCCCTACGCCACCCATGCGCTGCGCGTGCGCCGCGAGGCGTGGGACTGGTGGGCCTGGGCGGGCGTGAGGGCCTGGTGCGATTCCCCCGACAGCGCCTACGGCATCGACACGACCGCCGAGGCTTCGCAGCTCATCCCCCATCATCCGCTGGCAGACGACCGCTCGTGGCAGGGGAAGATCGCGACCCTGCGCCCCGAGGCCGCTCCGCACCTGCGCCTCGACGCCTTCGGGGGCGGCACGTCCAACGGCACCAACGTGCTGGCATGGAGCGCGTCGGACTACACGAACCAGCATTGGCTCGTGCTCACGAGCGCGCAGGGCCGCACGTGCCTCGTGTCCGTGCACACCGGCAGCGCGCCCCTGTTCGCCGACGTGTCCAGCAACGATTGGAACGACGGCGACAACGTGCACCTGTGGCAGGGCACCGGTGGGTGGAACCAGTCGTTCTGGCTCCATGCTCTGGGAACGGGCTACCATCTGATCGTGCCCGAGTGCTCGGGCTGCGCGCTCGACCTCGAAGGCGGCGGGCAGGCGGACGGCACGAACGTCGCCCAGTGGAATTGCTACGGGAACTGGAACAACCCAAACCAGCATTGGATGTTGGAAGAGCCGTTGTTCCGCGAACGGGAGCCGGGCGCGATGGCGCTTTCCGGCGTCGACGAGGCGGGGGAAGTCGAGCCGGGCACCGTGCTCGCGCCCGCCGATCCCGATCGGGCGTGTCTGCCTCGCAACCGCCCGGGAACCGCCGGGATGTTCTACCGCTACGCCTGGTACCGTGGCGAAGCGCCGGGGGATCGCGCTGAATCCGTGCGGGGGGCGAGTGAGGACCCCGCCTACGAAGTGGCCGAGGCCGACGAGGACGCGTACCTCGTCTGCGTCGTCAAAGCCTATGCGCGCTACGGGGACGTGCCGTACCGGGGCGAAGTCGAAACCGCGTCGGCTCGCGTTCGCTCGTCCCGCGCCCGCGTCCGTTGCTTCGCGGACGGCGACGCGGAGCCGTGCTTCGTCGACGAGCCCGATCGCGGGAGCGCCTACACCCTGCCGCAAGCCGCTTGGGAGGCCGCCGCGAAACCCGAGTGCGCCGGCGTCGACGGCTGGTACCGCGACGCGGCCTGCACCGAGGCCTACGTCGACGGCTCCTTGGTCGAAGGCGATTTCGACCTGTTCGCACGCAACCGCGTGGAGCTGTCGTACGCCATGGCCGATCCGTCGTGCCTGCTTGGCTCCCCGCGTGCCTACTTTCTCGACGAAGCGCTCGAGCGTCCGTTACTCGACCCGTCGACCCTGCTCCCACCGTCCGCGTCGCTTCACTACGGCGACCGCGCGGCGTTCGCCCGCGGGGCGAGCGCGTGGTACGAGGACATGGGGCGCGTGCGCGAAGCGTCCTGCGCTCAGGGCGCCTACGCCGAAGCCGACGCTTCGGGCCCGCCCATGCGCACGGCCCGTCTCGTTCGCAACACTGCGGCGTACCTTTTGTGGCGCACCCCCGCCTACGACGGCATCGCGCTTTCATGAAAGAAGGCATTAAATCTAACTCTTGAGTAATACTAACTTTAGCGTTATAGTGAAAGGAAAGGGCAATGCCTCCGAAACCGTTCGAGATATATCGTCGGCTTTTGCGAGAGGGCTGGCATGACGATGGCTGCACGGGCTCGCACCGAAAGCTGTCGAAGGGTGATGCAAGGATCGTATTGCCGATGCATCGCGGGGAGATGGCCAAGGGGATGTGGGAGAGCATCAAGAAAGAAGCAGGTTGGCGGTAAGTCTCATCGGAAGGAGCAGACGTGAGGTACACTTACCCAGCACTTATTGTCAAAGACGAGTGGGTTGGCTACTGCGCCTACCTGAACGACTTCGGCATCGTCACGCAGGGCGATGATATTCAAGATGCGGTGGAGATGGGCGCCGACGCCCTTTGGATCATGATCGACGACTACCTCCAACTAGACAAGCCCTTGCCGAAGCCGATCTACCCCGAAGAGCACGAGGGCCTGCTCGTTGCCATTTCGGTGGACGTCACCACCGAGCGAGGGCTGCTCACCACGAAGATGGCGGCGGGTTTGCTCGGCGTGAGCGATGCGCGCGTGCGGCAGATGGTGTGCTCGGGCCAGTTGGCCTCCAAGAAGATCGGCCGCGACAACTACGTCTACCTCTGGAGCATTCGCGAGCGCCAAGCGAACCCGCCGAAACCGGGCCGTCCCAAGAAGAAGGCCCTTGCCGAGCAGTCGTAACGCTCGGCAAGGGCCGGTTTGCAGCTGGGTGTTGGGACCAAACTCGCTACGCTGCAGTCATGCTCGCGGCGGCGTTGCCGCCGGCCTCCGACGAGCGCATGCGCACGCGGCCGGCCACGAGGGCCACGGCGAACAGGGCGGCGGCGAACAGGAGCACGATGCCCATATCGCCCAGCACCGGGGCGACGGACGCGAACGTCATGTCCGTCAGATGCACGCTCTTGCTCACGGCGTCGGTGTACCAAGACGTGGGGATGAACCGGGAAAGCGCTTGGATCTCGGGGCCCATAAGCTCGATGCTGATCCACGCGCCGCCCAGAAACGACATCACCATGCCCAGGATGTTGCCCACGGCGTTCGCCATCATCTCGCTCGCGCCCAGCTGCCCGAGCAGGAATCCGATGGTCAACGGCACGAGCGCGAACACGAACGCGCAGGCCAACGTCAGCGCGACGGCCGCCAGGGGGACGTCCGCAAGCGACGAGCCGAACGCGGCCAGGCCGATGCCGCTCGAAATCGCCCATACAAGCGCCGTGACCAGCAGGCTGGCCGCCGCTTTCTGCATGCCCAGCCGCAGGCTGCTCATCGGCGAGATGAGGTTGCGGCGGTACAGGTCGGTGCGGTTGAAGGCGCTCATGAGCAGTCCCACGCACACGACCACGGCGGCCGTCATGGTGTAAGTGCCCCACTGCAGGTAGAAGGCGAACTGGTCGGCCGGAGCGGCCCCGTTCGCCGCGTGCACGGTCTCCACCTCGGCCGACGCGGCGGCGGCCTCGTCGGCGCGCGCCAGCACGGAAGCCGCGGGCGCGTCGGGCTCGAGCGCAGCCGCGGCGCGCACGAGGCCCAGGTACTGGTTCACCTGCTCGTCCACCAGCGTGCCGGCCATGGTGCCGTAGCTGAACGCCGACTCCAGCACCGGTTCCGCGTCCTCGGCGCGTGCGGCCTCCACGAAGTCGTCGCCGTAGCCCTCCGGAACGACCAGCAGGTAGCGCACCTGGCCGGTGGCCACCGCATCCTGCATGGCGAAGGGATCGTCGATCACCTCGACCTTCTCTCCCTGCCGGCTCAAGAAAGCCGTCAGACTCTCGGAGAGCGGGCTGCCGTCGCGGTCTATGACGGCGAAGGGCGCCTTCGACGCGGTGTACTCGGTGCCGTCGCCGCCCACGTTGACGCTGCTGGTGATGAACACGCCCATGAGGCTGAGGAACCCGACGTACACCAGCAGGTACACGGGGTGGTTCATGACGATACGCAGGGCGGCTTTAAAGGCTTGCATAGCGCTGCCTCCTAACGAACAGGGCGGATACGGCGAACAGCACGGCGGACATCGCCAAGAGGATGCCGGCTTTCTGGGCGAAGGGCCCGAGCGAGTCATAGTAGTACAGGCTGTAGAACAGGTCCGTGACCACCTTCGCGGGGTTCAGGGAAGCGAGCAGGGGGTAGTTCCTCGTGATGCTGTCGGCCAGCTCCATGCACGGCTCGCCGTACAGGCCCGCGAACAGCGAGAGGAAGCAGGTGAGCGCGGTGAGCAGGCCGGTCTTCACGCCCATGCTGACCTTCGGCAGCGAGCCCAGCAGGGTGCCGAGCGCGGTGGACAGCAGCGCCGCCGCGGCGAGGGCCGCCACGCAGAGGCCTTCGCGCCCGGAGAAGTCGATGCCCACGCCGAAGCGCATGTACAAAAACGCCGCCATGAGGCACACGAACGAGATCAACCAGCTGGCCGCCAACGTGGCCGCGAGCGTCTTGCCGCGGCTCGTGGCGCCCAGGGTGCGTCGCGCGCCCAGCGGCGAGAGGTTCGGCTGCGCCTCACAGATGGCCAGCATGCCCACTTGTCCGCAGAACAGCGCGGCCATGCCCAGCAGCGCGTAGTAGTAGCGCACCGACTGCGCGGGCTCGGCATGCGTGAGCGAAACCTGCACGGTGGCGGCGCCGTGCGCGAGCGCGTCCTCGATACGGTCGGGGTCGACGAGCGCCATCGGGTTGTCCTCGGCGATGCCGGCGACAAGGTCGGCGTCGCGCACGTAGGTGTTCACGACGGTGTTCAGGATGGTGCGCCCTATCTGCTCCACTCCCAGCCCGCCGGAGTCGGGGGTCACGGATAACAGGGGATTCCCGTCCGCATCGACCGAGAGAACGCCTTGCACCTCGCCGGCGGAAAGCGCTTCGCGCGCCTCGCCGGCGGTCGCGAACGCGCGCACGTCGAGCAGCTGGTCGTCGCCGGGTTCGCCCAGTTTGTCCACGACATCGGCGAAAGCCGATCCCTCGTAGGCGGCATCGGTCACCACGGCCGTGGGCACCGGGTCGAACGCCGTGGCGTTGTCGAGGTTCGAGAACATGAACATGAACATGGTGGACAGGATGATGGGGAAGGCGAGCGACCACACGAACAGCTCCCGCTTGCGCGTGAGCACCATGAGCGCCCCCTTGAACACGTTCCACATAAAAAGCTCCTTAATCGGTGCACGTACCTCTTAGTCGCGCAGCGCTTTGCCGGTGATCTCGAGGAACACGTCGTTCAGCGTGGGCGGCTCCGCGTAGATGCGCCCCGTGGCCACGCCGCGCGCGGCCAGCACCGCCAGCACGTCGGCCACGTTGTGCTGCCCGTTGCCGCAGGCCGCCTCCAGCATGGCGCCGTCGAACGTCGCCCCCGCCACGCACGGCAGCGCGCGCAGCGCCTCCAGCACGGCGTCGTCGGCGGCGTCCACCTCGATGCGGATGCGCTCGCCCGTGCCGATCATGGCCTTCAGTTCGTCGTTCGTGCCGGTGGCCAGCGCGCGGCCCTGGTCCATGATCATGATGCGCGTGCAGATCTCCTCCACCTCCTCCATGTAATGGCTCGTGTACACGATGGTGGAGCCCTGCGCGTTCAGGCGCAGGATGCCCTCGAGGATGGCGTTGCGGCTCTGCGGGTCCACGGCCACGGTGGGCTCGTCGAAGAAGACGAGCTCGGGCTTGTGCGCGATGCCGCACGCGATGTTCAGGCGGCGCAGCAGGCCGCCCGACAGCTTCCGGGGGCGATACTTCACGTAGTCCTCCAAGCCCACGAAGGCCACGGCCTCCTCGACGAGCGCGGCGCGGCGGCTTCTGTCCTGCACGTACAGCGCGCAGAAGTAGTCGATGTTCTGCTGAACCGTCAACTCCTCGAACACGGCCACGTTCTGGGGCACGATGCCGATGCGCCGCTTCAGGTCGTAGCGCGCGGGGGCCATGGGCTCGCCGAACAGGCTGATGGAGCCCTTGTCGTACGTGAGCAGCTGCAGCATGCAGTTGATGGCGGTGGTCTTGCCCGAGCCGTTCGGCCCCAGAAGCCCGAACACCTCGCCCGGTGCGATATGCAGGTTGAAGTGGTCGAGCGCTATCACGTCGCCGTAGCGCTTCACCAGGTTGTCGACGGCGATGATGTCTTCCATGGTCTTATCCTCTCTCGAAACCGGCCGCACGCAGGGGCGGGCGGAGCTGGCAGCGCGGCCGTGGGCCGGTGCCGTATGCTGAACCCATCATCGCGCGTCGCCGGGCTCGCCGCCAGTGAGCGGCGTCATCGATCGGCCCGCGCGGGGTGACAAATGTCACGAATTCACCTGCCAGAGATGCCGCAAGCTGTCATCCTGAGCGGAGGCGCGAAGCGCCGAAGTCGAAGGATCTTCGGCAAAGGAAGCCTCCCGTTCTCGAAGATCCTTCGACTCCGCGTCTTCGACGCTCCGCTCAGGATGACAAAGAGGGACATTCTTGCTCCTGCGGCGGCGCGCGACCTGCTACCATGGCCCCATGGAAAGAGTCGTCGACAAAGCCATCGTGCTCGTCTGCTGTCTGGCGGGCCTCGCCCTCGTGCCGTGGGAGCCCCTGCTGCTCGTGGCCCTGCTCGTGTCCGTGGTGGCCGCCGCAGCTGCCGAGGTGCTGCCGGGGCGTTGGGCGGCGCTGCCTCCTCTGGCGTTCTCCCTCGCCGCGCTCGCGCTGCCGACCTTCGCGTTGTTTCTGCCCCTCGCGGTGTACGACCTGGCGCGCGACAACCACCCCGCCGTGCGCGCGTGCTGGGCGCTGCCGGCGCTTGCCGCAGCTGTGCGCCTGCCGCTTCCCGCCACGTTCGTGCTGCTGCTGGGCTGCTCGCTGGCGTTTTTGCTGTCGTACCGCACGTATCGCTCCCAAACCGAGCAGGCCGCCTACCGTCTCCTGCGCGACAGCGTGCAAGAGACGTCGCTCGCGCTCGAAGAGAAGAACCGCGGACTGCGCGAGAAGCAGGATCTCGAGGTGAAACTGGCCACGCTGGCCGAACGCGGCCGCATCGCGCGCGAGATCCACGACAACGTAGGGCACCTGCTCACGCGCTCCATCATGCAAGTTGAGGCGCTGCAGGTGGTCCACCGCGACGACGAGCAGGTGCGCGGCGAGCTGACGCAGGTGGGATCCACGCTGCACGAGGCCATGAGCACGGTGCGCGCCAGCGTGCACGACCTGCACGACGACGCGTTCGACCTGGAAACGCAGCTTCGGGAGGCGGCGGCAGCTTGCGCGACGCTCGCCGTGGACATCGACTATCGCGCCTCCGACGTGCCGCCCGACGTGGGCTACTGCTTCATCGCCATCGTGCGCGAGGCGCTGTCGAACGCCGCCAAGCACTCGGACGCCAGCCGCGTGTCCGTGTCGGTGGCCGCCTATCCGGCGTTCTATCGCCTGATCGTGCACGACAACGGCTCCACGCCGCCACCGGCGGTCCTGCTCGACCGGCAGGGAGCAGAGGCGACGCCGGCCGCCACTGCCGGCCGCGGCATCGGCCTTGCCACGATGGCCGACCGCACCCGTGCGTTGGGCGGCATGCTCCGCGTCGACTACGACCAGGGATTCAAGGTGTTCGTCACCGTACCGAAGGAGGACCTCGCATGAGCGATACGCCAGCCGACCCCGTCCGCGTGTGCATCGTGGACGACGATCCGTTCGTCACCACGTCGCTCGCCACCATCCTGGCCGCCGAGCCCGACGTGACCGTGGCGGGCGAGGGGCACGACGGCGGCGAGGCCGCGGTGCTGTTCGAGCGCGAGCGCCCCGACGTGCTGCTCATGGACATCCAGATGCCGGGCACGGACGGTCTGGCGGCGGCCGAGCGCATCCTGGCCGCGCATCCGGACGCGCGCATCGTGTTCCTCACCACGTTCTCCGACGACGAGTACATCGTGCGCGCCCTGCGGCTGGGCGCGAAGGGCTACCTCATCAAGCAGGAGGTGGCCACCATCGCGCCGGCGCTGCGCACGGTCATGTCCGGCCAAAGCGTGTTGGGCGGCGAGGTGCTCGACCGCGTGGACGCCCTCGTGCGCGGCACGGCGGCGAGCGGAGCGGCTGCGCTCGTTCCGGCTCCCGAAACGGAGAGGGCCAAGACGGCGTCCATGCTCGACGGCCTGTCCGAGCGCGAGCGCGCCATCGTGGAGCAGGTGGCCGAGGGCCTAGACAACAAGGAGATAGCCGCGAAGCTCTACATCAGCGAGGGCACGGTCCGCAACCACATCAGCGCCATTTTGCAGAAGCTGTCTTTGAGGAACCGCACCCAACTGGCCATAACGTACTATCGAACTCGATAACCTCCAACCCTACGGGGCTACCATCGATGGGCGATTGTTGTTGCCAACCACTGCATGTAGTGTAGTTCCGTTTCCCGACCGTTGCCGAAAAATCTCGCCAAGGCGATCTCCCGTATGCTATGATAGTTTTCGTAAATGATACTTTAATCATACCAATTAGAGGAGAGCACCATGGCCCAGCACAGCGAACTGAAGGTTTCCGGCGTCGACGTGACCGTCGTCTACGCCAACGAGGACGACCAGCCGGTGACGACCGGCGAGGTGGAAGCGTACGTGGCCCGTGCCCACGAGCAGCACCCCCATCAGGTGCTGAGCTTTCTGAAGCTGGACGTGGACGGCGAGGACGTGGGTATCAGCTACGGTTTCGAGCCGGAGCCGTTCGATCGCATACGCCGCATCACGGGCTACCTCGTGGGTACGATGGATCGCTGGAACGACGCGAAGACCGCCGAGGAGTCCGATCGCGTCAAGCACGGCATCTCCCGCGACGAGCGCTCCTTCACCTGCGCCAGCGGCTGCTAGTTAGCAGTACGAACCCATGCGGGAAGCGGTGCCTCCCGCATGGGGCGCCCTTCCGTTAGCCCAGGATGCGGGCGAATTCCTTCTCGGCGTCTTCCTGCAGCTTCGCGTCGATGGCCACGTAGGCGTCGAGCAGCTTGTTGCCGGCCTCGGTCAGGGTGCTGCCGTGGGCGCCGTCGCGGTCGAGCAGCTGGATACCCAGCGCCGCCTCGGTGTCCTTCACGATGCGCCATGCCTTGCTGTAGGCCATGCCCATGCCCTTGGCCGAGGCGTTGAGCGAGCCCGTCTCGCGCACGCCCAGGCACAGGTTCGCTATACCGCGGCCGAACAACGATCCGCTTTCGGAATCGGGGTTCATGATGGACAGCCTGATGGTGGGCTTCAGGTTCGAAAGTTCGCTCATAATCTATCCTCGTCCTTCTCTTGTCGTGTCCACCGCCGTTGCGGGAACCGTCAATCGTTTTGTCCAGAAGCCGCTGCGTCGAGCCTCTCCAGGAAGCGCAGCGCCGCCGCTTCGATGTCGTCCGTGCCGTTGTCTATGACGTCGGCGAATCGGATGGGCAGGCCGTCGAGCTCGGCCAAACCGCGGGGCACGTCGCGCTTGCCCGTTTCCCGTGCGATGAGCTCGTTCAGCGCGCAGCCCGTGAGCGCGGCCACGTCGGCGGGCAGCGCCGCACCCGGTTCCAGGCCGTGCAGCGCGCGATACACGTTGTCGCCGAACTTCGCCCAGTGGGCCGTACTCACCACGAGCACGGGGTTCTCGCCCCGCAGGTTCTCGGCCGTGCGGTAGGCCACGGCCGTGTGCGGGTCCAGCAGGTAGTCGTGCTCGTCGAACACGCGCTTGATGGTGTCCAGGCACGTGGCGTTGTCGATGGAGTCCGACGCGAACGTGGCGCGCACCTGCGCGAACGTGTCCGCATCCACGCGGAACGCGCGTTTCTCGCGCAGGTCGGCCATCCAGCCGGCGATGGCTTCCGCATTGCGGCCCGTGAGCTCGAACAGCTGGCGCTCCAGGTTCGACGACACGAGGATGTCCATGGACGGCGACGGCGTGAGCACGAAATCGCGGTCGGCTATGTCGTAGGTGCCCGTGTTGATGAAGTCGGTGAGCACGCGGTTCTCGTTGCTGGCGCAGAAGAGCATGCCCAGCGGAACGCCCATGCGCTTGGCGTAGTAGGCGGCCAGGATGTTGCCGAAGTTGCCGGTGGGCACGCACACGTCCAGCTCGTCGCCCAGCCCCAGCTTGCCGTCGGCAACGAGTTGCGCGTAGGCCGACACGTAGTACACGATCTGGGGCATGAGGCGCCCCCAGTTGATGGAGTTCGCGCTGGACAGCGCGATGCGGTGGTCGGCTTGCAGCTTTTCGGCGAACGCGGCGTCGCCGAACACGTTCTTCGCGCCGGTCTGGCAGTCGTCGAAGTTGCCGTGCACGCCCCACACCTGCACGTTGCCGCCGCGCTGCGTGGCCATCTGCTTGTGCTGGATGTCGCTCACGCCGCCGTCGGGGTACATGACGCCGATGCACACGCCGTCCACGTCGCGGAAGCCCTCGAGCGCCGCCTTGCCCGTGTCGCCCGACGTGGCCACCAAGATGAGGAAGTCGTGGTCGAGCTTCCCCTGCTCGCGCAGCTGGGCGGCGCTGGCGGAGAAGAACCGCGGCAGGCACTGCAGCGCCATGTCCTTGAACGCGCTCGTGGGGCCGTGCCACAGTTCCAGCACGTGGGTGTTCGCGGTGAGCGAGGTGATGGGGCAGATGCGCTCGTCGTCGAAGTTGTCGCCGTAGGCCTGCTCCATGAGCGCATCGACGGTTTCGTCGGGCAGGTCGACGTCGAACGCGCGGTAGATGCGTGCCGCACGTTGCGCATAGGGCAGCTGGGCCAGCGCCGCGATCTCCTCCAAGGAAAGCTCCGGGACGCGTTCGGGCACGTACAGCCCGCCGCCCGCCGCCAACCCGTCGACGACGGCTTCTGTGAACGTGACCGGGCGCGCGCTGGCCCCCCGCGTGTCGATGTAATGGTTTGCAGCCATGTCCTGCGCTTTCTGCTCGAATCCCCTCGGCCTATTATCCATTCACAGTATACTATGTTCCGAAAACAACGAACGCGGCGCAAACGCACGTTTTTCATCCAATACCCAATTCCCGCAAACCCGTAAACAATTCGAAATCGCGCATGGACTCCCTGCGGAGAGCCGCTGTCCTGGTGCTCGGTCGGTTGACGGTCTGGGCGACGCCTCTCTTCGATGGCTCGCCGGGCTCTTCCAAGAAAAAGTTTGCCAAGGCTTTCATTTTTCGAAAGTTTGCTATAGAATACTTTTTGTTATACGAAGCTAACTGATGGGAGCCGACATGAGCAACGCAACGGTAGCGAGTGCGAACGGACGGGCGGCCGGGTACGCCGGCGCGAGCGTCATGGCCGGTGCCTCGCGCCACCAGATGCCGCTGTCGTTCATGAAGAACGGCGAGACGGCGACGATCGCGAAGGTGCGCGGCAAGGGCGACTTGCACCATCATCTGGAGAACCTGGGATTCGTCGAGGGCGCGCGGGTGACGATCATGTCCGAGGCTGCGGGCGACCTCATCGTGGAGGTCAAGGGCACGCAGGTCGCGCTCAACAAGCAGATCGCGTCCCGCATCATCACGAACGCCGCCGCGTAGCGCGCCGTTCCGGAGGCTCGATTTCCGCGCTTTCGTTTTTTTCGTCCTCGTTTTTCGGCACTCGATTCTTGGCCTTTTTTACGTACAAATGTTTCACGTGAAACAGCGTGCGAGTCGACAGGCTATTGCGTGTGCCGGCGTGCGGGCCGACGCGTTTTCCGCTGTCATCCTGAGCGAGGCGACCGCAGAAAGCGCAGCCGAAGGATTCCACGCGGCGGCAGCCAAAAGGGTTGCGGCTGGCGTTGTGCAGAGCCTTTCGGCGTGCTTCGCTCGTTGCGAGACGGCGAAAGCGCCGGGCGCTTGCCCGAATGCGAGCGCATCCCATCGATCTAAGTTAGCAATGCACGGGCAATGGGCGAAAAGGAAGGGAAGGAACATGGGAGAAGGTCAAAAAACGCTGCGCGACATCGCTATCGGCGAGTCGGCAACGGTACGTCGCCTGACGGGCGAAGGCGCCATCAAGCGCCACATCATGGACATGGGCATCACCAAGGGCACGGACGTGTTCGTTCGCAAGGTCGCGCCGTTGGGAGACCCCATCGAGGTCACGGTGCGCGGCTACGAGCTGTCGCTGCGCAAGAGCGAAGCCGAGAGCATTCTGGTTTCGCTGGCCTGACGGCCAGCGAAACGTGCCGACTGCTGCGCCGCGCAGCAAGTCCCTTCAGGGGTGGCTTTCCGTGGCACTCCATCTTGTCGCGCTGGCTTGGGCTCACGTGCGGAAGCACGCTTCGCCCAGCCCATCACGCCAATCTGGAGCACCACGAAAACCCTCGCTGACCTCGGCGGACCAGCGGCTTTGCTTTCGCGCTTCGCGCGAATAGCGCCTCGGCGCTTATTTTTTGGGAGTGAGTTAGTTACAGTTAACTTCGAGTACAGGCACGGCGCGACGCTGGGAAACGCCGGACCGTGCAAGGAACGTGGGAAAGGCAGAACATGGGAATTCGCATAGCGCTTGCCGGCAACCCGAACTGCGGCAAGACGACGATGTTCAACGACCTGACCGGAGCCTCGCAGTACGTGGGCAACTGGCCGGGCGTGACCGTCGAGAAGAAGGAGGGCGCCTACACGCACGCCTTGGACGTGACCATCACGGATCTGCCGGGCGTCTACTCGCTTTCGCCGTACTCACCCGAGGAGATCGTGACGCGCGACTACCTGCTGGACGGTGGCCCCGACGCGGTCATCAACCTGGTGGACGCCACGAACATGGAGCGCAACCTCTACCTGACGACGCAGATCCTCGATCTGGGCCTTCCGGTGGTCGTGGCCCTGAACATGATGGACCTGGTGGAGAAGAACGGCGACAAGATCGACGCGGCGTTGCTCTCCAAGAAGCTGGGATGCCCCGTGGTGGAGACGTCGGCCCTCAAAGGCCGCGGCATGGACGACCTGCTGGAAACCGCCATCGACGCGGCGAAGAAGGGAGCGCCCGCCGCGCCCGACATGCGGTTCGCCCCCGAAGTCGAGGAGGCGCTGGCGAAGGTCATCGACGTGCTGGGCGCGCGCGTGACGCCGAACGTGGCCCGTTGGTTCGCCATCAAGCTGCTTGAAGGCGAACAGAAGACCATCGACCAGCTCAACCTGCCCGCCGGCGACCTCTCCGCCATCGCCGCCGTTCGCGAGGCGCTGGAGGATCGTATGGACGACGACGCCGAGAGCGTCGTCACCGGCGAGCGTTACGACGCCATCGGCGACGTGGTGTCCGACACCGTGAAGAAGTCGCTCAAGGGCACCACCACCACGCAGAAGATCGACCGCGTGGTGACGAACCGCTGGTTGGGCATCCCCATCTTCGTGGTCATCATGTTCCTGGTGTACTACATCTCCGTGTCCACGGTGGGCACGCTGTTCACCGACTGGGCCAACGACGGCGTGTTCGGCGACGGCTGGCTCTACACCGGCACCGAGCAGTACGACGAGGCCGTCGGTGCTTGGGAAGAGAACGTGGCGGCTGCCGAAGAGGCGGGCGCGACCGAAGGCGAGCTGGCGCTTCTGGCCGAGGAGGAGCCCGATCCCGCCGAGTTCGGCGTGTACGTTCCGGGCCTCACGCCCGTGGCGACCGACGCGCTCGAATCCAACGGAGTGGCCCCTTGGCTCGTGAGCCTCGTCGTCGACGGCATCATCGCCGGCGTGGGCGCGGTGCTCGGCTTCGTTCCCCAGATGATCGTGCTGTTCTTGCTGCTGTCCCTGTTGGAGGCCTGCGGCTACATGGCGCGCGTCGCGTTCATCATGGACCGCATCTTCCGCAAATTCGGCCTGTCGGGCAAGAGTTTCATCCCCATGCTCATCGCGTCGGGTTGCGGCGTGCCCGCGGTCATGGCCACCAAGACCATCGAGAACGAGAAGGACCGTCGCATGACCATCATGACGACGACCATGATCCCCTGCGGCGCGAAGCTGCCCATCATCGCGCTCGTGTTCGGCGCGATCGCCGGTGCGGACGCCGCTTCCACCTGGTGGATCGCCCCGGTGTTCTACTTCCTGGGCGTCATTGCCATCATCATCTCGGGCATCATGCTGCGCAAGACGAAGATGTTCGCCGGCGAGGCCACGCCGTTCATCATGGAGCTGCCCCAGTACCACATTCCGGCTGCGAAGAACGTTCTTCTGGCCACGTGGGAGCGCGTGAGGAGCTTCATCGTGAAGGCCGGAACCATCATCTTCCTGTCGTCCATCGTCATTTGGTTCCTCATGAACTTCGGGTTCTACGAGGGCGCGTTCGGCCTGCTGGACACCGAGATGGACGGCTACATCCAGTACAGCCTCATGGCCGGTCTGGGCAACGCCGTCGCGTGGGTGTTCGCGCCGCTCGGCTTCGGCAACTGGGAGTCCACGGTCACGTCCATCACCGGCCTCGTGGCCAAGGAGAACGTCGTGGCGACCGTCGGCATCCTCACGAGCCTCGGCGATGCGGGCGAGGCCGATCCGTCCATGTGGATGGCGTTCGGCGCCCTCATGGGCGGCAGCGTGCCGGCCATCCTGGCCTTCTGCGCTTTCAACCTGCTGTGCGCCCCGTGCTTCGCCGCCATCGGCACCATCCGCCGCCAGATGGCCTCGGCCAAGTGGACGTGGTTCGCCATCGGCTACATGACGGTGTTCGCGTGGGTCGTGGCGCTGATGATCTACCAGTTCGGCATGCTGCTGGGCGGCGGCGGGTTCACCGTGTGGACCGGCGCGGCGTTCGCGGCGTTGGTCGCCATGTTGTTCCAGCTGTTCCGCCCCATGCCGAAGTACGACGGCTTGGGCGGTGCCGCGCGGCTCGAGGCCGAGAAGAACGCTGCGTAGGCGCGTCCGTTTAGAAAGGTAGAAGCCCATGTTGTCTTTGGATATGAACCCGGCCACCGTCGTTATCGGAATGATCGTCGCAGCGCTGGCCGTGTTGGCGGTGCGCCGACTGATGAGGCGCGGAACCTGCGACTGCCACGACCACTGCGGCGACAAGCCGGCGGGAGGGGGCTGCGCAGGTTGCTCCGGATGCGGGGCCGTGGACGTCATGGTCGCCGACATGGAGCGCGCCGCGAAGCAGGCGAGCGTTCGACCGTAGCGCATCCTCGTCGCATCCATCAGGCGGCAGGGCCGGGCTTTTGCCCGGCCCTGCCGGTTTTGAGGCACGACGCCGCAGGCTCTTGCCGATATGTGAAGGAATTGTAAACCAAGGGAAACTTCTATTGACCGCAACAGTAAGTTAGCATAGACTAACAAATGTCAGAAAGCGACAGCGGGATTCGAAAAGCGCTCGACAGGCGCCGACGACGGGCATCGCTCTCTGCCTCCTCTTCTTGCTGACACGGCGGCGAAGGCTCCTCTCTCGTCTGGCCTGATCGCCGCACAGCATCGCCGGCGGGGATTCCCCCCTCTTTTCCCCGCCGGCACTCCTCCTCTTCTCTCCTGACGGCGCTTGCCGGCAACCCGAAGGCGACCTTTCGGGCCGGGGGCGCGGTGTGGTACCATGGGCGAGGCGCGAAGGAGGGTTTCCCTTGGAAAAAATGTCTATGTCGCACGAGGACTATCTTGAAGCCATCGTCATGCTGGGCGGCACGACGGAGGTGCCGGTACGCTCGGTTGACATCGCAACGAAACTCGGCGTTTCCAAAGCCTCGGTGAACAAGGCTGTGACCTCGCTGAAAGAGAAGGGCCTTGCCGATCAGCCGTATTACGGCGACATCACGCTCACGGAAGAAGGCTACGCCTACGGCTCGTCGGTGCTCGACCGCCACCACATGCTGTTCACGTTCCTTACGAAGGCGCTCGGCATTCCCGAAGAGCAGGCCGAGAAGGAGGCTTGCCTCATGGAGCACGCCATCAGCGACGAGTCGTTCAAAAAATGGAGTTCTTATATTAAGAAGCTCAGTCTTTAGCCACCTGGAAACGCCGCCTCAAGCGGCGTTTTTCGTGCTGGCGCTCGCGTTTCAACGGTTTCCCAACATACCGGCGAGCCCCTCGCGCGCGGTGGCGGGTGCCGTGCTTCTGTGGTATCCTTGACGAAGCTTCTGGCATTACACCCACCATCAACGAACCACGATGCTAAGAGGAGCGCACTCCATTGGGCAACCAAGCGAATATCCTTTCGTTTGACGAGGCGAAACGTGAAACGGGCGCAGCGCGTCCGTCCTCTGTTGCGCCGGGAAAGTCCACGCGCAGGCATCCTGCCGCCGGCAGGGTGCAGAGTGCTTCCTCTCGTCGTTCCAGCGCCCGCGTGGCCTCTTCGGCCGCCCGCGTATCCGGCACGGCGGGCAGCGCGTCGCCGCGTTCCGCCGTCACCGCATACTCCGAGCGCAGCTCCCGCGCCGCGCGAGGCGATTCCTCGCCACGTCGCGGAGCCCACGCCAAGCAGAGCGTCGTCGACGAGGTCGACGAGGCGCAAGAAGCTCCCGAGAAGCGCTCGCGCTTGCAGGAGCTTCGTCGCAAGCGCCAGAAGGGCCGTGCCGACAAGAAGTTCGACAAGCAGTTCGGCGGCGGCAGCCGCACGAGCGATGCGGCGGCCACGGGTTCGCGCGCAGCCGTGTACAAGGGTGAGATGGGCACCAACCACAAGCGCGCCGCGCGCATGCAGAACGATGCGGCGGGGAAGACCCGGACGTTCTCGCTGGCCGCGCTCAACCCGCTTGCCGTGCTCTCGGCATGGAAGCGCTCGCCCAAGTTCATAGCCGGAACCGGCGTGCTGGTGTGCCTGCTGCTTTCGTGCTGGTTTTTGTACGCTCCCGCCCAGCAGCTGTACCACTCCGTGCGCGAGCACGATCGGCTCGAGGCGGAGTACGCGGCCATCGAGCAGCGCAACGCCTCGTTGGAATCCGAGGTGGGCGCCCTGCAGACGGACGCCGGCATCGAAGACCGGGCGCACGAGCAGTTCGGCTGGGTGCCGGAGGGCTACCAGACCGCCAACGTGCACGGCCTTTCCGATGACGGAGGCGAAGGGTCGGGCTCCGGCTTCACGGCCAACATCGTGCCCGGCAGCATCGAGGCGCCCGAGACGTGGTACTCGCCGGCGCTCGACGTTCTCTTCGGCGTGAAATAGGCTGCCGGCGCTCTCTATTACCAGGTCCATCTGCGCACGAGGAGGAACCGACAACCCCATGGCTTCCCATTTGATTGATCCCACGCCCTCCTGCTCGGCGGCCGGCGCGCTGCGCCCCGGCCGCTACGCCGCCATCGACATCGGCACGGTGACGTGCCGCATGCTCGTGGCCGACATCGACGACGCGGGCGCGCTGCACGAACTGCGGCGCGAATACGCCATCACGAACCTCGGCGAGGACGTGGACGCCACGGGTATGCTGAAGCCCGAGGCCATGCGCCGCGTGGCCGAGGTCGTCGCGCGCTATCGAGGAATACTCGAAGAATGCGCTCCGACGGACGGAAGCCCCGTGACCGTGACGGCCGTGGCCACGTCAGCCTCGCGCGATGCGGGGAACGCCGACGAATTCGTGTCCATGCTGGCCGACTTGGGCGTGACGCTTGCCGTCGTGCCGGGCGAGCGCGAGGCGGCGCTGTCGTTCGCAGGTGCGTCGTGCGATTTTGCGGGCGAGCGCCTTCTCGTGGTGGATGTGGGCGGCGGATCGACGGAGCTCGTTGCGGGCCAGGCAGGAGGCCAGCCCGTGCAGGCGCACTCGTTCAACATCGGATGCCGACGCGTGACCGAGAAGTTCCTTGCTGCCGACCCGCCCGCCGCAGGCGAGCTCGATCGTGCCCGTGCTTGGATCGCGGACGGCATGCGGCCCTACTTCGAAGACCTGCGCGCCAGCGGGTTCGCGCTCGAGCGCGTGGTGGCCGTGGCCGGCACGGCCACGAGCGTGGTGGCCGTGCACGAGCACATGGCGGAGTACGACTCGTCCCGCGTGCATCGTTCCGTGGTCGAGCGGCCCGTGCTCGACGAGGTGTACGCGCAGCTCGCCGGCGCGACGCTGGACGAACGCCGCCGCACGGTGGGGCTCGACCCCGGCCGGGCACCCGTGATCGTGGCGGGCCTGGTTATTCTGCAGGTGGTTCTGGATTTGGCGGGCATGCCCTCGTTCACGGTGAGCGAATCGGACATCCTGCACGGCATCGTCTTGGACGCGGCAAGGGTGGCCGAATAGGGCGGGCGCGCGTTTGGTCGGGGCGGCTCGTCCCGATCGCGTCGAAAATTTGCTACCATATACAAGCTGCCTTCGGCAAGCCCCGCGCAATGCGGACGCTTCGCCGGGGCGAGCGCGGTCGCGTGGGAGCGTGGCGGAATTGGCAGACGCAGCGGACTTAAAATCCGCCATCTTCGGATATGTGGGTTCGAGTCCCACCGCTCCTACCAGGTTGGACAACGCGCAGGCGGGCACTCGCCCGGGATATCCCGGCGGGGCTCGAACCGATGAGGTGGTTTCGCGCTGCTTATGCAAACCCTCGTATACATCCGGCAGAGCATGCAGTTTTCACGTAGATGACGGTGCCGGTCGCCTTGCCGGTTCATGGCGCGCGAGGCGATTGTGGTACGATTGCTCAAGCGTCTGCGCCGAGCGTGGTCGGCGCGTTAGGGCAATGTCTATCCGTCTATCGAAGAAAGCGTTATGGACAACATCAACGACATCATCGCGGCTGTCGAAGAGCCGCCCGAAACCTTCGAAGAATACCTCACCTGCTACGCCGATCGGGTCGGCGCGCTGGTGAACTCGTACATCCCCCAGGGCTCGCACCCTGACATGAACCGGTACCTGTACGATCCGTTGACCGCGTACAGCCAAAACGGCGGCAAGCGCCACCGCCCGCTCATCTGTTTCGCTGCCTGCCGCGCGGTGGGCGGCGACATGGTGCGCGCCACGAGCGCCGCTGCCGCCATCGAGCATTTCCACTCGGCCGCCCTCATCCACGACGACATCGCGGACGAGGCGGAGCTGCGCCGCGGCGAGCCGTGCCTGCATCTCACGGAAGGGCTGGGCCTGGCCATCAACATGGGAGACTTGGCGCTGTCGTTGGTGAACGGTACGGTAATCAACGACCCGCTGCTCGACGACGCGTGCAAGGTGCGCGTGGTGAACGAGCTCATCGAGATGACGCGCCGCACCATCGAGGGGCAGGCGCTCGACATCGGCTGGGCGCGCGACGGCCGCTACGACATCACGCCCGAGGACTACCTCGTCATGGCCACGCACAAGACGGCGCATTATTCGGGTGCCGTGCCGCTGGCCATCGGTGCCATCATCGGCGAAGGCACCGAGACCGAGGTGGAAGCGCTGCGCAACTACGGCCTGGACACGGGCCTCGCGTTCCAGATCCAGGACGATCTGCTGAACCTCGTAGGCTCCGAGGAAAGCACCAAGAAGGACTTCCGCAACGACATCACCGAGGGCAAGCGCACGCTCATGGTGGTGCACGCGCTGCAGCATTCCGTCGATCGGGATCGCCTTATCGACATCCTTTCGTCGAAGGAGAAGGACCCCGAGGTGCTCGCCGAGGCCGTGGACATCATGGAGGCGTCCGGCAGCATAGAGTACGCGCGCAACTACGCCGAGAACCTCACGAGCATCGCGAAGAACCGCCTGGTGGACATGGTGCGGCCTTCCACGTCGCGCGATTTGCTCACCTCCATGGCCGATTGGTTCGTCAACAGGTTGAAGTAGGTTGCTCCGGCGGCCTGCCGGCCGCCGGAACCCCTCGACGCTGCGGCCCGCCCTCGCTGACTTACTACGCCAACCTGCGCCTTGCCTCTGTTGCTTTGGTGAAACCCCCTTTGCGCATGTCGGAGGGTGTTCGCCCTGCGGTACCATGACCTCATGGAAACCATCAAACGACACGACACGGGCGCTGCGGTCGAGGACGTGCAGCAGCGCCTCGCCACCATCGGGCTGCTCGACCAGGCCGCCGTCGACGGCGTGTTCGACGAGCGGACCGCAGCCGCCGTGCGGGCCTTCTGCATCCAGGCGGGCTTGCCTGCCGGCGAAGACGTGACCGACAAGGTTTGGTCGACGCTCGTGGACGCCTCGTACTTCCTGGGCGACCGCACGCTGTACCTGCGCATGCCGCACTTCCACGGCCACGACGTCGAGGAGCTGCAGCAGGCGCTGGGCGCGCTCGGATTCGCCTGCGGGGCGAACGACGGCATCTTCGGCGCGTACACCGAGCTGGCCCTGCGCAAGTTCCAGCTCAACTTGGGTCTGCCGTCCGACGGCATCGCGGGCGCGTACACCTATTCGGCCATCCGCAACCTGCATCATTCCTGGGAAGGCAAGGAAGCCGTGCACGAGGCCGTTCATCTGGGATTCGCCCGCGCGGCCGACGTGCTGGAGCACAATGCCCTGTGCCTGTTCGGAACGCGCGACTTCACGCGCAGCGTGGCCTCGCGCATGTCGAACCTCGCCTTGGCCACGAGCCCTGCTTCGAAGATCGTGAGCGCGGATTCTCTTCTGGTGGCTCCCGACCGGGACATGCTGCTTGTGCACATCGTGCTGGCCGAGGAGGACACGGCCGAGGCCGTGCCGCGCGTGAGCTTCGACGACGAGGCCACGTTGCCCCTGCGTTTGGAGACGGCCATCGGCGTGGCCGACTCCGCTGCGCCGTCGCGCATAGCCGTGGAGCTGCCGGGCACCGTGTGGGAAGACGCCGGCGAGGGCCGCTCGGCGCAGCACTTCGCCATCACCCTGCTCGACGCCCTGTGCTCCGCGCTGTCGTAGTCCCGGCGGTTTGACGACCGCCGGGACTGCTCGACACTGCGAGGGCGCCTCTCGCTGACTTACTGCGCCAACCTGCGTGTCCGGTATATTCTGCTGCGGCGTTTTCTACTGTCCGAGAGCGGGGTCGTCATCATCTTCTTCGCCGATGCGGTCCAGTTGCTCGCGCTCTATCTGTCCAATGCTTTTTTCGGGCGTGGGGAGGTCCTCTGGCATGGTTCCTCCAAGTGAGACTATGGTACTGCGCACGGCGCTGCCGACCGTGCGATGAATTCCGCTTGCAGGCTCGAGACCTTGGGGCTCTTCGCGTCGCATTTTGGCTTCGGTCTGCGTGATGCGAAACAGGTTCGCCGCCAATTCTTCGCTGCCCATATGGTCGAGTATCTTCTGAGTTTTCTTTAGGCGCTTTCGCTTGTGAATATCTTTCGCGGTTAGTCCTCCGTATAGGCCCTGGTATCCCGCATTTTGGAAAGCTGCATAGTCGATGCTCGTCTTGACGCCGGCCTTTTCGGCTGCATCTGCCAGCATCAGATTCCAATGCCGCACGTCGCCGCGCACGACGAGGCGCTTGCTGTCCTCGTCGAGCGCGTTGAAGGCGTCGGCTATCTCCTGGCGCCGCGTTTGTATGGCGAAGTAGGTCTGCCCGAGCGCGATGACTTCCTTGCGCGGATCGCCGTTCTGGACAACGAGATAACAGGCGTAACGGGAGAGGCGGTAGTCCTTGACGGTTCGCCTGCCGCCCTTTCCGATCTCGATCATTTTTCCGACCTTGGAAAAATGATCTTGAACAGGTATTTTGCTGTGACTGCATGCAAGCATCGCACGATCTAGCGCATCCTGGAACCGGTGCCACGTGCTGTACTCCAACACTGGCGCCAACTCGCGGGCAAGCCAATATTCGTTACCGAATTCGTCTCGATGCTTGAGTTTCTCGAATGGAGCGTATTCGGGTGCGTTCAGCTGCGCCATGGCGTCCTCCTTGATTCGCTTCTCTTGGAATCGGAACGGGCGAGGCCGCGTGGCGAATAATCGCCTTCCCTTTTGAATGTTATAAATAGTAACAAATGTTCGCTAATTGTGCAAGAATGCAGAGTTCGATCTTAAGAATCTATCCCGCTTAACTTGATTATCTATCTGCGTGCGGAAAGACCCCCCCTGCGCGACCTACACCAATCGGTGTATTTGCGTGTCGGTTCGATGACGTTTTTGCTGGGTATGTCGGAGTGGCGCGACGTGCCTTTTATACTTGCTGCCAAGCAACTTCGACGAAAGCAGGTCATCATGGCTGAAGACACGAACAACACCGATCAGGGTGCCCCCGTTCCTCCTGTGCCCGAGCCCTCCGAGCCCGCGCAGTCCGTTCCCCCCGTGCAGCCGCAGCAGCCTCCCATGGGTCAGCAGATGCCGCCGCAGCAGCCCTATCAGGCTCCGCAGCCGGCGTATCAGCCCCAACCGCAGCCCATGTACATGCCCGCGCCGCTCATGCAGCTCACCGGCGGCATGAAGTTCGGCTGGTTCGTCGTGGGCGCGCTCATGGGCATACCCGGCATCGTCATCTCGTGGCTCGTGAACGTGGACAAGCTGCCGCAGGTGAAGAGCGAGGCTCTGAAGTGGACCATCATCGGCTTCGTCGTGTGGATCGTGCTGGGCATTCTCATCGGCCTGGCCATCGGCGGTATGGTGACGGCAATGGTGGCCGGAGCCATGGGTTCGGCCGGCTACTACGGCTACGACTACCACGGCACGTGGTAAACCGTAGCGCATTTCTGGAAAATAGCTTCACAATGAAGAGCCCCTCGGGGCTCTTCTTCATGCTGGAGTGGTGGAGTGGTACAATCGATGACGTTTTCACGAGACCCACCGCACAAAGGAGCGCACATGCCACGTCCCATGACCATGGCGGAGAAGATACTCGCCGCCCATGCGGGACTCGACGAAGTGGAGCCGGGTCAGCTGATCGAATGCGATCTCGACCTTGTGCTGTCCAACGACGTCACGTCCCCCATCGCCATCAAGGAGTTCCGCAAGATCGGCGTCGAGAAGGTGTTCGATCCCACGAAGATCGCCCTCGTTCCCGACCACTACGTCCCCAACAAGGACATCAAGAGCGCCGAGCAGGCCAAGATCGTGCGCGACTTCGCGCGCGAGCAGGGCATCATCCACTACTACGAGGTGGGCTGCATGGGCGTCGAGCACGCGCTGCTTCCCGAGCAGGGCGTCGTGGGTGCGGGCGACCTCATCATCGGCGCGGACAGCCACACTTGCACGTACGGCGCGCTGGGCGCGTTCGCCACGGGCGTGGGCTCCACCGACGCCGGCGTGGGCTACGCCACCGGCAAGGCGTGGTTCAAGGTGCCCGAGTCGCTGCTGTTCAAGATCGAGGGCGAACTGGCCCCCGGCGTCACCGGCAAGGACGTCATCCTGCACATCATCGGCATGATCGGCGTGGACGGCGCGCTCTACCAGGCCATGGAGTTCACCGGCAGCGCCATCCGTTCCATGGGCATGGACGAGCGCATGAGCATCTCGAACATGGCCATCGAGGCGGGCGGCAAGGCCGGCCTCATCGAGGTCGACGACGTGACGCGCGCTTATTTGGACGGCCGCACCGAGCGTCCCTACACCGAGTACCACTCCGATGCAGACGCCGCGTACGCGAAGGTGTACGAGATCGACGCCGCCTCCATCGTGCCCACCGTGTCGTTCCCTCACCTGCCTTCGAACACGCGCCCGGCCGCCGAGGCGCGCGACGTCAAGATCGACCAGGCCGTCATCGGCAGCTGCACGAACGGCCGCATCGTCGATATGCGCCAGGCCGCCGACGTGCTGCGCGGCCGCACCGTGCATCCCGACGTGCGCTGCATCGTGATCCCCGCCACGCAGGCGGTGTATCGCCAGTGCATGGAGGAGGGCCTTATGGACGTGTTCCTCGACGCGAACTGCGCCGTGTCCACGCCCACGTGCGGCCCGTGTCTGGGCGGCTACATGGGCATCCTCGCCGCGGGCGAGCGCGCCATCGCCACGACGAACCGCAACTTCGTCGGCCGCATGGGCGACCCCACCAGCGAGGTGTACCTGTCCTCGCCGGCCGTCGCTGCGGCAAGCGCCGTGCTCGGCCACATCGGCCTGCCGGAAGACCTGGACTAGGGAAGGGGAGCGACCATGCAATTCAAAGGAACCGCGCACCGTTACGGGCGCGACGTCGACACCGACGTCATCATCCCGGCCCGCTATTTGAACACGTCCGATCCGGCGGAGCTCGCGAAGCACTGCCTGGAGGACCTGGACACGTCGTTCGTCGAGCGCGTGAAGCCGGGCGACATCATCGTGGCCGATGAGAACTTCGGCTGCGGGTCGTCGCGCGAGCACGCCCCCATCGCCATCAAGGCGGCAGGTGTCGACGTGGTCGTGGCCAAGAGCTTCGCGCGCATCTTCTACCGCAACTCCATCAACACGGGTCTCGCCATCATGGAGTGCCCCGAAGCCGTGGACGCCATCAAGCAGGGCGACGTGGTGAGCGTGGACGCCGACAGCGGCGTGATCGTGGACGAGACGACGGGCGCCACGTTCCAGGCGCAGCCGTTCCCGCCGTTTATCCGCGAGATCATCGAGGCGGGCGGGCTCATCAACCGCACGCGTCAGAAGTTGGGCAAGGAGTAGCGTCATGACCAAGAACTACGACATCTGCCTACTGCCCGGCGACGGGATCGGGCCGGAGATCATCGCCGAGGGCGTGAAAGTGCTCGACGCCGTGGGCGCGAAGTACGACACGGCGTTCTCCTACACCGAGGCGCTGCTGGGCGGGTGCGCCATCGACGAGGCGGGCACGGCGCTGCCGGACGAGACGCTGCGCGTGGCCGAAGCGTCCGACGCGGTGCTGCTGGCCGCCGTCGGCGGCCCGAAGTGGGACACCACCGATCCGTCGAAGCCGCGTCCCGAACAGGGCCTTCTGGGCATCCGCAAGGCGCTCGGCCTGTACACGAACCTGCGTCCCGTGCAGATATTCAACGCGCTCGCCGACGCGTCCACCTTGAAGCCGGAAATCGTGGACGGCGTGGACATGATGATCGTGCGCGAGCTGACGGGCGGTTTGTATTTCGGCCGTCGTGAGCGCTTCTACGACGAAGCGGGCTGCGGAACGGACGGCGCGGCGGGTCAGCGCGCCTACGACACGCTCGAGTACCGCGAGTACGAGGTGGAGCGTATCGCGCGCCAAGCGTTCGAAGCCGCGCGCAAGCGCCGCAACAAGGTGACCAGCGTCGACAAGGCGAACGTGCTGGAGACCAGCCGCATGTGGCGCGAGATCGTGCACCGCGTGGGCGCCCAGGAGTACCCCGACGTGGAGCTTGAGGACCTGCTCGTGGACAACACGGCCATGCAGCTCATCAGCCGTCCCGTCGACTTCGACGTGGTGGTGACGGAAAACATGTTCGGCGACATCCTGTCCGACGAGGCGGCGCAGATCACGGGCTCGCTCGGCATGCTGGCCAGCGCATCGCTCGGCGACGGAACGGCGCTCTACGAGCCCAGCCACGGCAGCGCGCCCGACATCGCGGGGCGCGGCATCGCGAACCCGCTCGCGCAGATCCTGTCCGTGGAGATGATGCTGCGCTACAGCTTCGACATGAACGAGGCCGCCGACGACATCCGCCGCGCCGTGACCGCCGTGCTCGACGAGGGTTGGAGCACGGGCGACATCAGGCAAGCCGACACTTCCGCCGACAAGATCGTCGGCACCGTGGCGATGGGCGACCTCGTGGTGTCGCACTTGTAAAGGTGTTCGTCCGGCCGCGATGGGAGGTCGGCTCGCACGTCGTTTAGTGCGGTAGAAGGCACCATGAAAGTTTTACCGCATCTCGCTGCGACGGAAGGGTCGCATGAGAATTGCCCGCCAAGTTGAGAAGACTCCGCCGGGCGGGCAGCTGCCCGCCCGGCGGAGCACGATACGAAGATGTATGACATGCGGCGAGCGCGCGATGCGCTCGCCGCATGATTTTTCTGCAGGGAACAGGTTTGCGCAGGGCGGCCGGCAGGCCGCCCCTACGGGGATTGCCGCGTTGGCGGCTCTCCGGTTCTCGCGGCGCGTGGTCTTGCGCGCGGCGTCGGGCGCCTGCCTTCGGTTGCGGCCTTCCGGGTTCGTTGTCTTCTGGCGCTAGCGAGCGGCCTCTGCTCTCGCTTTCTCGGTCAGCACGTCGCCCTTCCGCACGTCGTCGGGTAGGCCGGCCTTCGGCATGTCGAGCGTGCCCGCTTTCTCGCGGCGGCGCAGATCCCACAGCATGAACGCCGCGACTGCGATGAAGGCGCTGCCGCCCAGGATGCCCACGGGCATGGGGCCGACGAACGGGTTGCCGCCCGTGACCGAGAATATAATGCCCGCGGCTGCGAGCGCGTTGACGGCCCCGTGGCCGAAGGCGGCGGCCAGGCAGCTGCCCGTGCGCACGGTGACGTAGGTGAAGAAGATGCCCAAAACGATGCAGAACACGCACATGGCCGCGATGCCCGCGAACGGCCATCCGGGATAGCCCACGCCGTAGTTGTGCCCGATGATGGTGAGCGGTGCGTGCCACAGCCCCCAGATAACGCCCGTGACCAGCAGCGTGGGAACGATGCGCAGGTGGGTGGCCATCTTCGGCACCAGGTAGCCGCGCCAGCCCCATTCCTCGCCGAACGTCGTGACGATGTTGAGCACGGGACCGAGAAACACGGCGAAGGGAAGCTGCGCGAGCAGCATCATCTTGATGGCTTCGGCGGGCATTTCGGCTCCTCCGGACGCGGCGGCCTGTTGCGTCGCGGCCACCATCGTCGACATGTTGGGATCGAAATCCTGCGGAAACGCGAGGAAGTACACGGCCGCGCCGATGAAGGCGAGCAGGGCCGGTCCGAACCATGCGATCAAAAACCACGGCAGCGTCTTTTTGAATCCGCGCGGTTTGATGACGCAGTTCTTGAAGCCTTCGCGCGTGACCAGGCGCGTGATAAGCACGCCTAGGGCGGGGAAGAACATGGCCGCGCCGGTGACGAACTGGGCGGCCACGTCGGGCACGCCTGCGAGGCCCCCTGTGGCGATGGGGTAGACCACCCCGAATTCGTAGGCCCACGTGAGCCCGAACGTGACGGCCAGGAAAATGACGATTCGCTTCATTGTCGCATCCTCTCTCGCTTTCGCACGCTATCGCGCGATAGCGCTCCGGCGCGCTATCGCGCTGGCGCATTCGTTTTTTGATGAACGAAAATGCGAATGCAGTGCACCTGCTCCGTCTTCGCTTTCTCTTCCGCTCCTATCTTGGCGCTTCGTCGCACGGTACATCCTTCGCTGTAAAAACGTACAAATGTTTCACGTGAAACATTTGGAAGCTGCGTTGTTCTGCGTCTAGCCTTCGGCTTCGCCTTGTGCTTGCGCTTGAAAGTCGATTTGCCCCCGTGTTTCGAAGGCCCCGCAGCTCCGTGTTCCCGAAAACCCCGCAGTTCCATAGCCCCTCGGTTTTTCGAGGCTCGCTTTCTATCGCTTCTCTAGCCGTTCTCTATCCGTTGGTTCTCTATCCTTATCGCCCTCGATTAAATCGTGGAATTTCCAGTAGTGAAAAACCAATTGCATCTTTGTTCCATCTGTTATAGCATAAATATAACAAAAAGAAAAGCATCGGATCGGAAGGCGGACCATGAACGATAAAGGCAAGGCGCCCGTACTGGCGGTGAAGGACGTGGTGAAGGCGTTCGGGTCGAAGCGCGCGGTCGACGGGGTGTCGCTCGAAGTCATGTCCGGCGACATCTTCGGCTTCGTGGGGCATAACGGCGCGGGCAAGACCACGCTCATCCGCGCCATCGTGGGCGTGACCGACTTCGACGAGGGCGACATCCGCATCGCCGGGCGCTCCGTGCGCACCGACGCGCTGGCTTGCAAGCAGGTCACGGCCTACGTGCCGGACAACCCCGACGTGTACGAGTTTCTCACCGGAATCCAGTACCTCGATTACATCGCGGACATCTTCGGGGTGGCCGCCGACGCGCGTCGCGCGAGCATACAGGCGCACGCCGACCGGCTGGGGCTGACATCGGCGCTCGGCGACCTGATCTCGTCGTACTCGCACGGCATGCGGCAGAAGCTCGTTCTCATCGGCGCGCTCGTGCACGAGCCTACGCTGCTCGTGCTGGACGAGCCGTTCGTGGGCCTGGATCCCGAGGCCGCGTTCCATGTGAAGGAGATGCTGCGCGAGCTGGCCGACCGCGGTTCGGCCGTGTTCTTCTCCAGCCACGTCCTGGAAGTGGTGGAGAAGCTGTGCGACAAGGTGGCCATCATCAAGCAAGGTCGGCTGCGCGCATGCGGCCCCACGGTCGACGTCGTGGGCGACGAAAGCCTGGAGGACGTGTTCCTGGACATGATCGACCGCGAGGCCGAAGCGGGCAAAGAGCCGGTGGCCGAGCGCGTTGCGGCCGGACGTGAGGGCGAAAGCCGCCGCGGCGGCCGGAAGACATAAAGGAGACCGTCATGCGTTCGTTCATCCTGCTGTTGAAGATACAGCTGCTCGGATTGTTCGGCATCAACAAGGCGCTGCACGCCGACGCCGCCAAGGCGAAGCGCACGCTGGCGCTGGCGGCTTTGGTCGTGGCGGCCATCGTGGCGGTGGCGGCCCTGTACAGCGTCGGCGTGGCCGAGGGAATGGCGCAGCTGGGCATGGTCGAGGCCATCCCGCTGGTGGCCGTGCTCGTGGGCGCCGTTGCCGGCGCGGTGGCGGCGTTTCTCAAAACGAACGGCGTGCTGTTCGCCTTCAAGGACTACGACCTGGTCATGTCGCTGCCGGTGCCCACGTTGTCCGTGGTGCTGTCGCGCATCGCGTCGCTGTACGCCATGAGCGTGGTGTTCGGGCTGCTGGTCATGGTGCCGGCGTTCGCGGTGTACGCGGCCCATGCGGGCGCGGGTGCGCTGTCCGTCGTGCTCATGGCGCTGTCCATCGTGCTGGCGCCGCTCGCCCCTTTGGCGGCGGCCATCGTGCTGGCGGCGCTCATCGCGGCGTTCTCCTCGCGCTTCCGGCACGCGAACATCGTCATGGTGGTGCTGTCGCTGGTTGCGGTGCTGGCCATCGTGGCAGGCTCGTTCGCGCTGTCGGGGCAGTCGGGCGACGAGGCTGCGCTCGCCGCCCTGGGTACGGAGGCGGTGGCGCAGATGGCCGGCTTTTTCCCGCCTGCCGCCTGGGCCGCCGAGGGTATCGCGTCCGGCGATATGCTGTCGTTCGCGCTGTTCGCGGGCGTGTCGTTGGTGGCGGGGGCCGTGCTGCTGGCGGTGCTGGTGCGCGTGTTCGTGCCGGTGAACTCGCTGCTCATGTCCTCGCGGCCGCACGGCTCGTTCTCGTTTGACGGTGCGGCGCGCGGCGCGCGCGGCCTACGGGCGCGAACGCCGTTCCGGGCGCTGGTGAGCAAGGAGCTGCGCCTGTTGGTGGCCACGCCCATCTACCTGCTGAACGGGTGCATGGGCTACGTGCTGGTTGTCGTGGCGTGCATCGCGGCCGTGGCGGCCCGCGTCATGGGGGTGTTGTCGCTCGACGCGCTGCCGGCCGAGTTCGCGCCTCTCGTCGGAGGCTTTCTGCCCTGGGTCGTCGCGTTCTGCGTGGGCATCTCGTCCACCACGGCGCCGTCGGTGTCGCTCGAGGGCTCCAGCCGCTGGGTCATGCTCACGGCGCCGGTCTCCGCTCGCACCATCCTGGGGGCGAAGGCTGCGGTCAACCTGTTGTTCGCGCTGCCCACGGTGGCGATCGGCGGCGTGGCGCTGTCGCTGGCGTTCTCGCTCGACGCCGTGTCGGTGGCGGCGATGTTCGTGGTGCCGCTGGGGTTGTCCCTGTTCGCCGCGTTCGTGGGTTTGGCGGTGGACGCGCGCCATCCGCGCTACGACTGGACGACGGTGTACGAGCCGGTGAAGCGCGGCATGCCGGTGATGGTGGCCATCATGGGAGGCATGGCGTGCACGGGCGCGGGCATCGCGGTCACGGCGCTGCTGGGCACGGCGGCCTCTCTCGTGGTGGCCGTGTCGATAGGGGCGGCGTCGGTGGCGCTGTTCCGGGTGACGACGAACGGGCGGCTGGTCGCGTAATGGTGGCGAGGCGGCGTGAGAGCGGGTGGCGGTTGAGATAGGATACGGAAAGGGTGGTATCATGAGCAGATACGAAGGAGCGATTTTGGAAGGCCCCAAGGGCGCGGCCGTGGCCGCGATCTTGGCGGCAGTTGTGGTGGCGTTGGCCATTGCGCAGTGGATCGTCCTTCCCGACCAGGTGGTCATGCATGTGGGCCTCACCGGGCAGGCGAACGGATACGCGCCTAAGTGGTTCCCCCTTGCGGCGTCGATCGGCATCGGACTGTTCGGAACGTGCTGGTTCGCGGTCACGCGTGCGAAGGTGGGGCTGCTGCTGGGCGCCATCGGCGCCGCGGTGGGCGCGCTGGCGCTCGTTATGACGGGATTGTTCTCGTAGGGAAGAGAAGCTTATGATAATCCGCATCGAACAAAAGGCCGACGAGCCGCTGTACCTGCAGATGCGCAATCAGATTATCGCGGCCATCGCGCGGGGCGAGCTGGTGCCGGGGCAGGCGCTGCCCAGCGTGCGCTCGCTGGCGAGCGACCTCGGCATCAACCTGCACACCGTGAACAAGGCCTACGCCGTGCTGCGCGACGAGGGCTACGTGCTCATGCGCGGCCGCTCGGGCGCCTACATCGCCGACCCCTGCGAAGAGGATCGCGCCGATCGCGCGCGCATCGAGCTGGGCAAGATGGAGAACGAGCTGTTCGAGTTGGCCTTGGCGCACCGTGCGCGCGGCGGCAGCTGGGGGCAGTTTCTGGAATGCGCCCAGGCCCAAGCCGCGCGCGCCTACGGTGCGGGCGAGCGGACCGACGCCGACGCGGCTTCGCCGGCATCACAGGCCAATCGATCCATTGGCACGACAATGCTCCCCGCCGCAGCCGATTTCGCCCCCGCCTGCGGAAAGGACGCGTGACGCGCCGTGGAGGGAAACGCAACGGAGTTCGCCACGGCGATGCTCGCCCTGACCGTCCTGCTGGTGCCGATCGTGGGCATCATGACCGTCGTGACGCCGTTCCTCATGCGACGCGGCGAGGTGTTCGCCGTCACCGTGCCCGACGCCGCCGCGCACGATCCCTACCTGCGCGTGCTCAAGCTGCGCTATGCGCTGATCATGGGCGCGCTCACGGCGGCGCTCACGGCTGCAGGCACCTTCGGCGCGTTCACGGGGAACGCCGGCGTGGCTTTGGCCGTGCTCTGCGTGGGCACGCTGCTGATCTGCGGCATGAGCTACGGGCTCATGTTGTACTTCCGCTCGAAAGTGCGGACGTACAAGAAAGAGAGGGGTTGGCAGGCCGCGGCGCAGGAGACCGTTGCCGTGGTGGGCGACGCGCCCGTGCCGCGCGCCGTGCCGCTCAAGTGGAACCTGCTGTACCTGCCCGTCGTCGCTTTGACGTTGGCCATCGGCATCGTGGGGTACGCCCAGATGCCCGATCTTATCCCGCAGCACATGAACTTCCAGGGCGAGGTGACGGAGTACATGGAGAAAACCCCGCTCACCGTGCTGGCTCCCGTGCTCATCGTGGCGTTCATGGCGGCGTGCATGGTGTTCTCGCACTGGACCATCCTGCGGTCGAAGAAGCCGTCGAACCCGAACGCGCCGGCCACGTCGGCGCTGGCCTACGGCATGTTCGCGCGCGCCCAGAGCATACTGCTGGTGGCGGGCGGCCTGGCCCTCAGCCTGCTGGGGCCGGTGATGGAGCTGGCGTTCATCGGCGTGATAGGCTTGGGGCAGGCGGGCGTGTTCGTGGTGGCGTTGGCGCTGGTGATGGTGGTGGGCTCGCTGGCCATCAGCCTGGTGTACGGCCAGGGCGGCGCCCGCGTGTTCGCGCGCATGAGCGCCTCCGACAAACTGCTGGCCGACGACGACGAGCATTGGAAGCTGGGCGTGTTCTACTTCAATCCCGACGACCCCAGCCTGTTCTTGCCCGAGCGCTTCGGCATCGGCTGGACCATGAACTGGGCCCGCCCCGCCGTGTGGGCCATCATGGCGGGCGGCTTCGCGCTGACGGTGGCGTTCATGGTGGCCGTGATGACGATCATGCAATAGGGGGGCGTTCGGGGCCGGCTCGTCGGGCGCACGCTGCGCGCGATTCGTGTATAGTGGGGGACAATGGTAGAGGGGAGGGATACCATTGGAAACCGCTTACTTGAAAGAGTACCTGGCGTTCTCGCGCACGCTCAACTACGCCCAGGCGTCTGCGGAGCTGTTCGTTTCGCAGCCCACGTTGCGCGCTCATATCCACGCGCTCGAAGACGAGGTGGGCGCGCCGCTCACCGTGAAGCGCGGCGGGGCGCTGGAGCTGTCGCCCACGGGCAAGCTGTTCCTGAAGAAGGCGCGCGCCATCGTGAAGGTGGTGGACGAGAGCGTGGAGGAGTGCCGCGCGTTCGCCGCCGAGTCTTCGTCGCTCGTGGTGGGCACGTTGGACTACCCGCCGTTCGAGGATCTGCTGCTGGGCTCCATAGCCGCCTTCAAGGAAGAATGTCCCGACAAGCATATCGAGATACTGTTCGCTTCGGGCACGTACGCGAACGTCGAGTCGGTGCAGGCAGGCAAAGTGGATCTGTCCCTGTTCGCCCATCTGCGCAACCGAGGGTGCACGGACGCCGTCGAGCCGCTTTCGCTGCCCGAGGGGGTGTCGAGTTTCTATCTTGAAACGGGCGAGTGCCTGTTTTGGATGAACCGCACGTGCCCCCTGTTCGAGAAGGAGCGCATTTCCGCAGCCGACCTCGAGGGATACACGCTGCTGCTGGGGAATTCGCGGAACATGGTATGCGCGGGCGAGACGGTGTCGGATTACTTCGCCGCCGTCGGCGTGGCGGTGGAGCCGGACAATCAGCCGTGCGCGAACTACCTGGACCTGTACCTGTCCGGACTGGGCGAGACGTTCGGCGTGGCGTTGGCGGGATCGCGCTCGGGGTTGAGATCGAGCCCGGACATCAGGATATTCGGGGTCGAGGACTTCTCCATTCCCTGCGAGCTGCACGTGCTGTGCGATCCCGAGCGCCTCGACGCGTGCGGCTCCGCGTTCTTGGAGCGTTTGAAGGCGGCGGCGCTCGCGCGGTAGTTTCGGTTCCAGGCGCGCCGCACGGCCTGCGCGCCGTTCTGCCGCTCACGTGCCGATCTCGCGCGCCACGCGCGTTCAAGACCCTTCGAACAACGCGGCGCCCCGCGAGGGGAATCTCGCGGGGCGCCGTCCGCGCCGAAGGGAGGGAGGGCGCGGTTTGCGGAAGGTCTAGGCTTCGTCGATGATGCTGCCGGCCGCCATGTAGCCGCCCACGAACGACAGGCCCACGTCGCCGTAGATGCCGTTGAACGGCTTGCCGGCGATGTTGTTCTCGCCGTTGGAGCCGCCCGCGGTGTGCCAACCGGCGTACAGGCCGGGTATGACCGCGCCTTCCGTGTCCACCACCTGCATCTTCGGATTGATGCGCAGGCCGCACTTCGTGGCGAACAGGTTGCCGCCGATCTTCGCGCCGTAGTACGGCGGGTCGCCGATGGGGATGAGCCACTCGGGATCGTACTTGTACGTGGGCACGGTGTCCTCGCCGGCTTCGCAGGCTTTGTTCCAATCCTCCACGGCCTTCACCAGCACGCCCTCGCGCAGGCCGAGTTCCTTTTCCAGCTCCTCGATGGTGTCGCACTCCTTCACGGCGCCCGCGTCCACCATGATCTGGAACGCGTTGCGCCAGTCGCGCTGCCACTCGGGCACGCGGTCGATGAGCGGGTCGTCGTCGGGGATGACCTTGCCCACGCGGCAGACGGACTGCTTGAAGTAGTTGTCGCCCACCAGCTGCTCGAACTTCGAGTCGAAGCACACGTAGGCGCGCCCGCCCGGTTGGCTCATCTCCACGGCGCCTTGGTCGGTGAGCGCCGTGACCATGGAGTCGGGGTCGGTGTTCTGGAAGGGGTAGGACGATCCGCCGGTGCTCAGGTACGGCACGCGCTGCCCCATGCGGTTGATGAGCAGCCAAGGCTGGCGCACCGCCTGGTTGCCGTCCTTGTTGACGTGGGCGTTCATGGTGGTGGCGAACTCGTCGTAAGGCTCCCACTCCACGCTGCCGTCGAAGCAGGCGACCGAGTTGTAGCCGGAAAGGTCGGCGCCCGCTCCCAGGCCCATGCGGATGCACGCGCCGTCGTTGTACGGCGGGGTGGCAACGTTCACGATGCCGCGCAGGCAGGTAGGCGTGTACTTGCTCAGCATGGCGCGGTTCATCTCGAAGCCGCCGGCCGTGAGGAGCACGCCCTTCTTCCCGTGGTAGAACTTCTCGCCGTCGGGTGTTTTCGCCTTGATGCCCACCACGGCGCCGTTGTCCATGACAAGGGCGAGCGCCTCGGTGCTCGTGTGGATGTCCACGCCGTGCTTCTTGGCCGTTTCGGTCATCATCTCGAAGGGGAAGTGGTTGATCTCGATGGAGTTCTTCGCCGTAATCTGGCCGTCCCAGTACAGGCTCTTCATGCCGGCGGGGCCTTTGCTCGACGGCGCCCAGGGGACTTCGAGGGCGTCGGCCATCCAATCGATGCACAGCGGGCCCTCCACCGCCATGGCGTACAGCAGCTCCGGGTCAACCGTCATCTGCTGCAGGTCGTTCACGTACGCGACCACTTTGTTCGGGTCGTAGGGGTAGCTGGGGTAGGCCCATTCCACCTCGTTGGCCATGCGGTGCCCGCCGAAGTTGACGAACATGCCGCCGTACGACGAGGTGCCGCCGGTCTTCTCGTTCTTCTCCAGCATGACGACCTTGTTGCCCGCGTCCGCCAGGCGCACCGAGCCGGTGATGCCGCCGCCGCCCGATCCCACGACGACGACGTCGGCTTCGAAGTCCCACGATGCCGGCGGCTCGACGGGCTCGATGGGCGCCGCAGCCGCTTCGAACGCCGCCATGGCCTTGTCGCCCGAGCCCTTCTCCGAGGCTGCTTGCGACGGCGCGCATGCGGCGAGCGCGCCGCCCGCCGCCGTGGCGATGCCCGCTGTGGCGGCTGCCTTGAAGAAGCTGCGCCGGCTGAGCGCGTGCCTTCCCGTGGCCTTGGCGTCTTCGCCTGGGAGCCCTCGCTTTGCTTCGTCTTTCATGATTCCCTCCTTGTTCGAACGATCCCCTCCTCGGGACGCCTTCATTGTAGGTGCGCCGCGCCGGTGGTTTGAGGAGGGAAAACGGCACGTCGGAACGATGTCGCGCAAGGCGGGAGGAAGTTCGACGGCGTACGAAGGGAAAACCGCGGCGGACGCGGAAAACCTTTCGCGCGTGTCGGGCACGCATCTGGCGCGTGGCGGGCGCTCGCCAGCAGCGTGTTCGGCCGCACCGCTCACCGCGCCCGCTTTTTCGGCATTTGTGGGCGAGGCGCTTTGCTCGGCATGCCGCAATACGGCACAAAAACCGAGTTCAGGGAATATTCGAGACCCATTCCGGTGCCCTTCGTCGGGCATTCGAAAGAAAACCGCAGGTCGCAATTCCCGAGCTTGACGCGGAAGCGTTACGCACCCTATCGAGGATTCCCTGAACTCGGTTTTTGTGCCGAATCGGGGGCTTCCCGCCGTTGAACCGCCATTGACATTCCCTCGTTCGAGGCTGCGCAGCGCCAGATCGCCGTCAGGCGCTGCGCACGGGCGTGTCAATTATGGATTAACAGCGGAAGCTGCCCCGCGCCGGCAAATCGAAGCGCTACCGGCGTTCGGACCTGCTGCACCATGGCGATGCTAGGCGACCACGTTGCGGCATGTCGATCCCGGCTTGCGGCGGAAAAGCGCCGTTTCGTCGAAGCCGTGCGAGATCGAGCGGTGAACGCCCGATCCGGTAGCGCGACGTTCGGCGTCGATGGCTTCATTGCGTAAAGGGCGTGGTACTCTGGTGGGGGCGAATCGGGTGAGGTATGCTTCGACAAGGTTTTTGCTCAAGAGAAAGAAAGGCTCTTCATGGCGTTTCTGCTGGGATGCGAGAAGGTGCGGGTGGAATTCCCCACGAAGACGGTGTTCGACGGGATTTCTTTAGGCGTGGACGAGGGCGACCGCATCGGCATTGTGGGCCGCAACGGCGACGGCAAGTCCACGCTGCTGAACCTGCTGGCGGGCCAGCTGGAGCCCGACGAAGGGCGTGTGCTGAAGAACGGCTCGGTGCACGTGGGCGTGCTGGGGCAGGCCGACGCGCTTTCCGACGACGACACCGTGGAGCGCGCCGTGGTGGGCGACCTGCCGGAGTACGAGTGGGCGAGCGACGCCCGCATCCGCGACGTCATCGCGGGGCTGGCCTCCGACATCCCTTGGAACGCGCGGGTGGGCACGCTGTCGGGCGGGCAGCGACGGCGGGTTGACCTCGTGCGGCTGCTCATCGGCGACTGGGACGTGCTCGCGCTCGACGAGCCCACGAACCACTTGGACGTGCGCGCCATCACGTGGCTGGCCGGGCACCTGAAGACGCGCTGGAAGCAGGGAGCGGGCGCGCTTTTGGTGGTCACGCATGACCGTTGGTTCCTCGACGAGGTTTGCACGCGCATGTGGGAGGTGCACGACCGTGAGGTCGACCCGTTCGAAGGCGGCTTCTCGGCCTACATCATGCAGCGCGTGGAGCGCGACCGCCTGGCCGCGCTGGCCGAGCAGAAACGCCAGAACGAGCTGCGTCGCGAGCTGGCGTGGCTCTCGCGCGGAGCGCGGGCTCGCGCGACGAAGCCGAAGTTCCACGTGGCCGCCGCCCAAGAGCTCATCGCCGACGTGCCGCCCCTGCGCGACGAGCTGGAGCTCAAGCGCATGGCCATGGCGCGACTGGGCAAGCAGGTGGTGGACTTGGAGCGCGTAACCGTGCGCTTCGACAACGCGGACGGTTCCAGCCGCACGGTGTTGGACGACGTGGACTGGATCATCGGCCCTGGCGACCGCTACGGCATCGTCGGCGAGAACGGCGCGGGCAAAACCACGCTCTTGCGCGTGATCCAGGGCTTGCAGAAGCCCACGTCGGGCCTGGTGAAGATAGGGAAAACGGTGCGTTTCGCCGTGCTGTCGCAGCATTTGGACGACCTTGCGCGCTTCGGCGACGACCGCGTGCGGCAGGTGGTGGGCCGCTACAGCCGCCGCACCATGCTCGACGGCAAGGAGATGACGCCGGGGCAGCTGCTGGAGAAGCTGGGCTTCACGCGCGCCGATCTGAACGAGCCGGTATGCGACCTGTCGGGCGGCCAGAAGCGCAGATTGGCGCTCATGCTGATTTTGCTGGACGAGCCGAACGTGCTGGTCCTCGACGAGCCGGGCAACGACTTGGACACCGACATGCTGGCCTCGGTGGAGGACCTGCTTGACGGCTGGCCCGGCACGCTGCTTTTGGTGACGCACGATCGCTACCTCATGGAGCGCGTGACCGACCATCAGTTCGCCCTGCTGGATGGGCGGATTCGCCACCTCCCCGGTGGCGTCGACGAGTATCTGAGGCTGACGGAGGCGCGGGATTCGACCCGTCCCGGCGAAGGGGCGGGCGCCGCCCAGTCGCTCAAACAGTCCTCGCAGGGCTGCGGAACTCGCTTTGTGGACGCCGCCCGCCCCTTCGCCTCTTCGGGCGCGACCGAAGCTGGATCGCACGATGCCGCGAGCGGGGCCGGGGAGCGGCTTTCCGGCGGTGAGATACGCACGCTGCGCAAGCTCATGCAGTCGAACGAGCGCAAAACGGAAACGCTCAACGCCAAGATCGACGACGTGCGTGCGCAGATGGCCGCCGCCGACCCGAGCGACTTCACCGCTCTCGGCGACTTCCAAACGCAGATCGACGACCTGCAGGCTCAGGTGGACGCCCTCGAGGAAGAGTGGCTCGAAGCCGCCGAGAAGCTGGGGGAGTAGCGCGTTCCCCTATTTCCAGGTCGACCTGTTCTGCGTTGCGCTTGGCGGGCGAGGGGTTTCCGTTGCGGAAGGCCGAGGCTCTTTTGACGCGGCGGCCTGAGTTGGCGTCTGGTCCGGCTGCCCGTCGGCTTGCTGCTCGGGGCCGCGCGCCCCAGGATCGTCCTTTGCGCAATTCTGCGCGTACTTCATCCACGCGTCTTCTTGGCGCGCCTCGGCGATCCAATCGTCTTGCGACTTGAACAGCACGCTGCCCGCTAGGCACACGATGCCGCACAGGATGCCGCCCACCACGAACGCTATCCAGCTGACGGCGAAGCCGCCCTGGCCGCTGCGAACGGCCTCCTTGAGCGCAGATTTGTCCATGCCGTCCCAGCCGTCGACCTGGTCGAACAGCGGAACGAAGCCCCATACCAGGAACACGATCACCGCCAACAGCATGATGATGCCGCACGCCACGCCCATGATGGACTCGGCCCGCACCTGCTCGGGCGACTTCACGTTCGCGGTGGACGGCAAGTCGGCGCCCAGCTCGCGGCGATGGCCGATGTAGGTGAGCTCGGACAGGTCGTATTTCGACTTCTGCAGGCACGCCCACATGATGGTGCCGACGCCCAGGGCGATGATGAGCATGAAGGAAAGCAACAGGAAATCTTCCAAGCGCACACCGCCCACCACGGCGTTTCCGTCATCCGGGGACATGCCCACCAGAAAGATCACCGCTAACAGGATAAGGCCCACGCCGCCCGCCACCAAAAGGGGGAAGCGACGGCTGAAACGGTCGAGCACGTCATCGCGGTAGCGCGGCTCGATGGAAGGGTTGCGGCGTTTGAATTCGCCGTGGCTGAGCGCGCCCATGATGAGGATCATCGCGCCCACCACCACGAACGCCAGGAACACGGCCGCTTCGAAGTTCTCACCGAACACCCCGACGGCGTCGAGGGCCCCTTGCACGCCCACACCAACGAGGATGAAGGCCACGCCCGCCACCATGGACAGGTCGAAGCGGTTCATATGGCGGTCGTAGCGCTCGGTATCGTTGTCGTTCGTCACCTGCACGCTGCCGCGCATGAGGTCGTCCAGGTTCGTGCGGAACAGGTCGCACAGCGTCAGCAGCTTGTCCATCTCGGGGTAGTTGGTGCCGGCCTCCCACTTGGACACGGTTTGGCGCGAAACGCCCAGCTGCTCGGCAAGGCTCTCCTGCGTGACGCCGTAGTGCTGGCGCAGGTAAACGAGGTTGTCGGCGAAGCTCATCGGAAATCCTTTCGTTTCGTGAATGCATCATACCCGAAAGTCGCGCGGCGCCTCGTGGAAGCTGTCGGCCCGCGGTGCCGGACGCGACGCGTCTTTCGCGGCTCCTATCATGCGATTGCGGGCCCGCACGCTCCACCAAGCTGGTGTTGCGTTTTGCATTTTTCCGCGCACGCTCAGGTTGCGGAAGCTGTGACCGGGGGTTTTGCAAAGGCGATCAGCCGAGAACCCGTGCGATCTCCATGGTGTTCGCATGCGCCTTTTGATAAGGTGTGCGATGTCGGGCACCGAAAGGAGCCGCTTTATGGAAGAGCCGGGCATCGAGCGCATTCGCAATTTCAGGCTGCAAGCGCATCACCTGGACGCGTGGTACGGCGAAGCCGACGCGCTCGCCGTCGCAGGCGCGTGCGGCATGCAGAACACCCCGCCGGGCGCATGGGAGGCCGCGCTGCGCAACCGCGTTCCCGCATTCGATGCAAAGGACATGGAGCGCTTGCTGTACAAGGAGCGCTCGCTCGTGCAGGCGTGGAGCTTCCGCGGCGCGCCGGTGGTGTTCCCTGCGGCGGATGCCGCCGCGTTCCTGTCCGCGTTGGTTCCGCAGGGCGACGAACCGTGGATCTACACGAAGGGCATCGGCCTGGCGCTCGATTTTCTGGACATGGGGTTCGACGAGGTGCTCGCCCTGCTCGAGCGCGTCATGCCGAAGCTGGACGGCGAGGTGATCGTCGGCAAGACCGCGCTCGACCAAACGCTGGCCGACTGGATCGAGCCGCTGCTTCCCGCGAGCAAGCGGGGGCCTTGGCGCGCGCCGTCGATGTACGGGAGCCCCGACAAGCAGACGGTGGGCGGCGCGGCCGTGTCCTTCCTGCTGCGCCCCTGTTCGTTCGAGGGCTTGGTGGCGTTCGGCGAGCGCGACGGCGCGAGCCCTACGTTCACGTCGCTGCGCGCGTGGCTCGGCCGCCCGCCGGAGTTCGACGCGGACGCGCCGAAGAAGCTCGTGCGGAAGTTCCTGCACTGCTACGGCCCTTCGACGCCCGACCGGCTCGTCAGCTGGCTGGGGTGCTCCGGCAAGCAGGCGCGCCGCCTGTGGAGCGCCGCCGCCGACGAGATGGAGCCGGTGACGCACGAAGGCAAGCGGGCGTACGTGCTGGCCGCCGACAAGGAGCGCCTGCTCTCTCCGGAGCCCCTCGAGCGCGAGCTGCTGCTGTTGTCGGCGCACGACCCCTACCTCGACCAGCGCGACCGCACCGTCCTCCAAGCGGACAAGGCGTTGCAGCGCCGGATATGGCGCACCGTGGCCAATCCGGGCGCCGTCGTGCGTCGCGGCGAAGTGGTGGGCACGTGGACCGGCAAGAAGAAGGGCGGCGGCTTGGAGGTTGCGGCGAGCCTGTGGACCGATGCCGTCGACGCGCGGGAGCTGCGCGATCTCACCGAAGCGCACGCCGCCTTCCGCGGGCAAAAACTGGCGGGCTTCGAGGTGTCGAAAGAAGCTTGAAGCTGCGCGGTGCGAAAGAAGCAAGATTGTATGTCCATCATCCTGCGGCTTAGCCTGCGGAATCGTTCGACATCGCGGATGCCCGTTGTAAACCAAACGTGATATAAGCCCGTTTGGAACAGCATAGTGCCCGATCGCATCAGGCGCTATGCGGAGGCATGCCAACCTTGGTTTGACGGCGCCTGCGGATGCGCGTGCAAAAAAAATCGAAGCTGTGATGGCTCGTAAGGGTTTTTTAGAGACTTGCCAAAAAGCCGAACTGGGCAAATACCCGCAAACTTTTCGCAAAAGGCGAATTCGGAGCTTCCCGAGCCATCACAGATTCGAAAAAGTTGCACGAAGCAGGTCGAAAAACTATTCGGCTTGTCTCGGAAGTGTTGAGCCTTCGGCCCTGCCACGCCGTTAGATATCGGCATCGACCGAAACGCCTCATGCACCCTGATCGCGCGCCTGGCGAAGTTGTCGGCTTGTTCAAATTCCTGCAAAGTCTGGGTGAAGAAACGGTGCCGCGTCGCAGCGGGCCGTACAATGGCTTGAAAAGCGGAAACGACGCGGTGTTTTCCGGCTGCGTCCCAACACGGGAGGTTCCTGCATGATCAAGCTCATCGCCAGCGATATGGACGGCACGTTCCTCGATGGAAGCGAGTGCGTGCCCGACGGCGCCTTCGACCTTATCCTGCGCCTGCGCGAAGGAGGCGTGAGGTTCGCGGCCACGTCGGGGCGGCGTTTCGACACGCTGTGCGACCTGTTCGAGCCCGTGGTCGACTGCATGGACTTCGTGGCGTCGAACGGCGCGCAGGTCGTCGTGGAGGGCGAGCTGGTGGACTTGGAGGTGTTCTCGCACGCGGCCGTGAAGCGGCTGGCCCGCGTCGTGGACCTGTTCGACACCATGCACCTGGCGCTGTTCGACGAAACGCGCAGCTACCTGTTGGACGACGAGGCGCGTTTCGAGCGCGAGGTGGACAAGAACCTGCCGAATCCCGTGCGCGTGTTCGACGTTCCCTCGCCGCGGACGAGCATCCTGAAAGCATCCGTGTACTGCGACGAGGCCGTCATGGACATGGCCTACATCCTCACGCGCGAGCTGGACGACGACTTCGTGTTCGCGCCTTCGGGCCGCAAGTGGATCGACGTCATGCAGCGCGGCGTGAGCAAGGCCACCGGCGTGGGCCAGGTGCTGGACGCCCACGGCATCCGGCCTGAAGAGATGATGGCGTTCGGCGACTCCATGAACGACTACGAGATACTCCGTATGGCGGGAACGAGCGTGGCCATGGGCAACGCCCGCTCCGCCATCAAACAGATAGCCACGAAGGTCATCGGCACGAACGTCGAGAACAGCGTGCAGAACGAGCTGCGCAAGGTGTTGGAAACGCTCTAAGACAGAGTCCCGCCCAATGCCGGTTCTGCGGAGGCTCGAGCTTCGCCTCGCTTGCCCTCGTTTCGACGAGGGGCAAGCGAGGCGGCCGCGAGGGCGGCAAAGCCTACGATACCGTAGACGACGAGCGTCGGGCACGAAGCGTTCCACGCGCCGCCGTTCAGGTAGTACAGGCTGCGCACGCCGTCGGCCATCCAACGTTGGGGCACCCACGGGTAGAGCCAGTCCTGCCAGAATGTGGGCAAGAACTCGTAGGGAAGGTTGCCGGTGGCCAGGCCGCAGGCGAAGCAAGCGAGTATGGCCAACGCTCCCAGCGGAACGGCGACGTCGAGGCACCCCACGAAGAAGGCCATGAGACAGAAGCTGGCAAGCCAGAGGAACAGCCCCGTTCTCGCCACAGGGATATCGAGCCCCGCAATGCCTCCCACGAGGCCGGCGACGGCGAATCCCACACAGCACGACAGCAGCGCGGCCAGCGCGAGTTGCACCCCGGCCGTTTGCAGCCGGCGCGAGCGGGCCGTCCCGCGCTTCGCGCGCGTCGCGACGAACAGCGAGACCGAGCAGGCGACGGACAGGATGAATGTCGGAAGCACGGTGAACTGCACGAACATGGCCAGCGATCCGCCTCCGAGGCTGGGGGCGTTCAGCCGCTCGATGCGCGCGTCCAATCCCGCTTGCTCCGCCATGGCCTGGATAGCCGACTCGACGGAGGCGGCGGTCATGGGGTTCTTGCCCTCGTCGACGACGACGCGGATGGGCTCGGCTTGGTCTGCGGCGAGCTGCGGTGCTTGCGTCGTTTGAGCAACCCCGACCTGGGCGGCGTCGAGTTGCGCCACCTGGGACGAGCTTGCCTGCGCGGCGGCCAGCTGCGCCTGTGCCTGCGCGGCGGTATAGCCTTGCGGGATGATGACGGCGGCGTACAGTTCGTGGTCGGCGAGCGCGGCGTCCAATTCAGCTTGGCTGCCGTAGCGCGTCCACGATGCGGCGTCGCCGTCGAGGGACGTCCCCTCCGGCGCGCCCATCGCCGCATCGCCGTCGACGATGCGCTCGGCTATCAGGTTGCCCGCGTTCATCGTCCCCTGCGGCGTTTCGACGCCCTCGTCGAGCGACAGCACTCCCAGCGGCAGATCCTTCGGCTTCGCGTTCATCATGGGATAGACCACCAGCGTCATGGCCAGTCCCGCCGCCAGCAGCGCAGCGAACGGCATCAGCAGCCGCTTCCTTCCCAATTTCTCCATCATGGCAGCTCTCCAATCTCTTCAAAGAATGCAACGTACTGTTCAATTCGTATCTTATTGGACGTTATGTTGTATTAAAATGAGCAACGAAGGGTCTTTGTCCAATTACGCGGAAGGCACCCGTCCGGCAAGGGAGAAGTCGATGGCACGGCCGAAGTACCAAGAGGGGGAGCGCACGGCGCGCGAGCGCTTGGAGGACGCTTTCTGGGAATTGCTGGCTCAACATCCGGTGGGCGAGATCACCGTGGGCATGCTATGCGCGCAGGCCGGATGCAACCGGGGCACGTTCTACTACCATTTCGAGGGCATCGAGGACATGGCCGCGCGCGTGGCCGCCGAGAGCCTGCCAGACCAGATATCCGCGCTCGTCCGCGGCTACCTTGCGGACGGTTCGTCTCCAATCGGCTTCGACGATGCGGCGAGGTGCGACATCGAGCGGCTGTGCCTGTTGGTGGGCAGCCACGGCTCTTCCGAGCTCGCCCGCGCGGTGAAGGCCGCACTGGTGAAGTCGCGTCTCGATGACCTAGGGGTGGAATGGGACGAGTTGGATGCGCGGGCGCGCATCATTGTCGCGTTCATGGCGGACGGCATCCTCGGCGCGCTCGCGGGGCACGTCGAGGATGCTCGGGCGGGGGAGGAGCCGTACCTCGACACGGTGTTCGCCGTCGTGTTCGACACCTTCTCCAAACCGGCCCTCGACTATCTGAGGAAGAGTCTGCCCGAGAACGGGCGATGAGAACGGCTTGCGTTTTTAAGAGCTTTCTCCTATACTGTAGTACATGTAATACAGTATAGGAGGTGCATAGTGGAGTCGGTTTTGACCGTTCGCTTGGACGGCGCCGTCAAGGAACAAGCTACGGCGGTCATGCGAAAGCACGGCTATACGCCTTCTTCGGCCGTGCGCCGCTTGTTCGATTATACGGTGAAGCACGACAAACTTCCGTTCGACGAACGGGAAAAGCCCAGCAAAGAAGAAATCAAGCGGCGCATCGCCGCATTCGACGAATGCCACACCAAACGGCCTTCCGGCATGAGCGATGGCGAGATTCGCGAGGCTCGATTGAGGGATCGCTATGGACTTGATGCTTGACACCAACATTGTGATCGACCATATCGACCGCCGCGAGCCGTTCTATGAAATGTCGCGCAAAGTTTGCCTGCTGGGAGTGGCGGAAGAGGCTGGCGCGTACATCAGCGTCAACATGCTGGCGGACATCTACTACCTGCTGCGCAAAGACTACGGAAGCCAAGCCGCGCAAGACATGATCGAACACAACCTGTCCTTTCTACAGCTTGTCGGCATCACGCCCGAGGACGCTCAGCAAGCGCTCAAGGCGCGATGGAACGATTTCGAGGATTGCCTGGTGGCGCGGTGTGCCGAGAAGATTAAGGCCGACTATATCGTCACCAGAAACGTCAAGGACTTTCACGCATCGGCCGTCGAGGCCGTCACGCCCGAAGAGTTGTTCAGGAAGCTTGAGCGGCAAGGTATCGTGTACGAGGAAATCGACTGGTAGGTTCGTGCGGCAGGTGCTCGGTTGGACGGTTGCGGTTTCTATACCCCCGCGTGCCCCTCGCCGCTCACGCGGGCGGCCGGGTCGCCCAGCACGGCACGGTCGAGGTCTCCCACGGCGTTCGACGCGGTGACGCCGGCAACCATGGAGTCGCTCACGTTGAGGGCGGTGCGGCCCATGTCGATGAGCGGCTCGACGGAGGCCAAAAGCCCCACGATCTCTATGGGCAGCCCCATGGTGCCCAGCACGATGAGCGAGGCGAACGTCGCGCCGCCGCCCACGCCCGCCACGCCGAACGAGCTGATCACCACCACGGCCACGAGGCCGGCGACGAAGGCGGGCGAGAGCACGTCGATGCCCACCGTGGGCGCGATGATGGTGGCCAGCATGGCGGGGTAGATGCCCGCGCACCCGTTCTGCCCGATGGACATGCCGAAGCTGGCCGAGAAGTTCGCCGTGGCCTCGTCCACGCCCAGCGCGCGCGTTTGCGTCTCGATGTTCAGCGGCATGGCGCCTGCGCTCGTGCGCGCCACGAACGCGAAGCTGAGCACGGGGAACGCCTTCTTCAGGTACGTGAGCGGGTTCACGCGGTTTCCCAGCAGGATAAGGCAATGCACCGCGAACATGAACACGATGGCGCCGTAGGACACGGCGACGAACTTGCCCAGGTCGAGGATGGCGGCGTAGTCGCTCGTGGCCATGACGTGGGCGATGAGCGCCAGCACGCCGTAGGGCGTGAGCGCGAGCACCATGGACACGATGCGCATGACGATGCCGTACAGGCTGTCGATGAGCTGCTTGAAGAACGCGGCCTGCTCGGTTTCCTTATCGCGCAGCTTGAGGTAGGCCAGCCCCACGATGGCGGAGAAGATGACGACGGCGATGGTGGAGGTGGCGCGCGTGCCGGCCAGGTCGGCGAAGACGTTCGTGGGGATGAAGGAAAGCACTTCCTGCGGGAGCGTGAGGTCGGCCACTTGCTGCTGGCTGGTTTGCAGCGCGTCCAGCTTGGTGGCGTCCACGCTGCCGTCGGTGAAGCTGGCGCCCGCGAGCCCCGAGAACGCGACCGCCGCCCAGCCGGTGAGCGCGGCCACCGCCACGGTGCCCAGCAGCACGGCCAGCACGACGGCGCTGATGCGTCCCAGGTTCTCCGTGACCTTCGTGCGGGTGAACGCTCCCACGATGGCCACGAACACGAGCGGCATCACCAGCATCTTCAGAAGCGCGATGTAACCTTGGCCCACGATCGACATCCAATCGAGCGCTGTCGTGGCGGCGTCGCTTCCGCGCCCGAGCGCCAGCTGGATGCCGATCCCCAACACGATGCCCAGCCCCAGCGCCGTGAACACGCGCGGCGTGAAGCCCGCGCCCTTGGCCTTCATGAAGCGCAAGCCCGCGAGCAGGGCGGCGAACACGGCCAAGACGGCGAGGACGGGCAGGATGGATTCGAGGGACATGGCGGTTCTGGCTTTCTCGCGCACGGGGGCTTTCGGCTGATGCTGTCAGAACAGTATGCGGCCGCACCCGATGGATGCGGCCGTTGCCGAGGGATTTGTCTCTTGTCCGTTGACCGATGCCAACAGGGCTGCCACGCCTTTTGCGGTTCTCGTTCGGTTCTGTCGCCCGGTTGACGGCGGCGAGGCGGCGCGGTATGCTGGGCGCGTTTTCGTACACCCCTTTGGAGGACTCGTGATACTTTGCAGGGCTGCCGCTCCGCGCGTGATCGCCGATGAAGCATCGCACGGAGCAGGGACGAGCATAGTCGTCGGCATCGGGAGGCGCGCCGCCTAGGGCTTCGTCGTCGATGCCGGGATGCCGGAACCTCGAGCGCCGCGGATGGCTTCATCCGCGGCGCTTTTTCATGCGCGTCGGGACGGCCGTCCCGCGCGCTTTTCCGTTTCCGCATCCCGATCTTCCGAGGTGGACCTATGGCTTCTTCTTCATCGACCGTTTCGTTTTCCGAGGGGCCGCTGTTCCGGCAGCTGCTCTCGTTCGCGTTGCCGCTCATGGCGGTGAACCTTCTGCAGTACGTGTACCAAGCCGTCGACATGGTGGTGATCGGCCAGGTGGTAGGCGACGTGGGGCTCGTGTCCATGAGCAACGCGGTGAACGCCGTCTTCCTGGTGAACGCGTTCGTCATCGGGCTCACGGCCGGCGGCGGCGTGGTGGTGGCGCGGGCGGTGGGCGCGCGCGACCTGCCGGCGCAGCGGCGCGCCTTCGCGGCCACGCTCGCGGTGGCGTTGCTGGCGTCGGTGGGCATCGCGGCGGCTGGCGTGCTGCTGGCGCGGCCTGCGTTCGTGGCGAACGCGGTGCCCGCCGCCGCGCTCGAAGGCGCGGTGGCTTACACGACGGTGCTGTGCTGCGGCGCCGTCGGGCCGTTCCTGATGAATGCCGCCGCGGCGTTTCTGAAGGCGCAGGGCGACGCTTGGACGCCGCTTGTGTTGGTGGGGGCGGCGGCCTTCGTGAACGTGGCGCTCGATCTGGTGCTCGTGGGCCCGGCGGGCCTCGGCGTGCCGGGCGCCGCCGTGGCCACCGTGGCGGCGCAGGGGCTCTCCGCCGTGCTGGCGCTCGCGTTCGTGTGGCGGCGCTATCCCGAGGTGCGGCCTTTCGGGGGCAGCCCGCTTCGCGGCCGTGCGTTCGACTGGGTCGCCGATGTGGGCGCGGTCCTGCGCGTGGGCCTGCTCTCCGCCGTGCAGATGGCGGTGGTGAACCTGTCGTACGCGCTGGTCACCGGCTTGCTCAACCGCTACGGCACCGACGTGGCCGCAGCTGCCGGGGTGGGGCTGCAAATAAGCACCATCGCGGGGCTTCCGTGCTGGGCCATCGGGCAGGCCATCACCACGGCCGCCGCGCAGAACGTCGGGGCTGCCGAGCTTGCCCGCGCTCGCGACGTCGCGCGGCTGGGCGCACGGTTCAACATCGGCGTCACGTTGAGCATCCAGGTGCTCATCCAGCTGCTGGCGCCGGCCATCGTGACGCTGTACGGCCTTGGGCAGGGCGCGCCGTTCGACATCGCGGTGCTCTACCTGCGCATCACGTGCAGCGTGAACGGGCTGTTCTACGCCGCCATGTACAGCTTCGACTCGTTCGCGCTCGGCGCCGGCTCGCCGCGGCTCGTGCTGGCGAACTCGCTCATAGACGCGTTCGCCGTGCGCTTCGGCCTGGCGTTTCTGCTGAGCGGCGTGCTGGGCGTGGGCTACGTGGGCATCTTCGTCGCGCAGGCGGCCTCGCCCATCATTCCGGCGATCATCGGCGGCGCGTACGTGCGCCACTGGTCGCACTCGCGCGGGGTGGGGCGGGCGCGACGGGCTCGATCGAGCGTCGCTGGAGAGAGCATTGCTCGATAGCGAATCCCGGCCGTCCTTGCCGGCGAAGCCGAAAAGGACGGCCGGGGCGCGCCTTCGCACGAACGAGTCTCGCTCCTTGCCGCCGCTGCGACCCTGCTATGCCGTCGTCACCAGCTCGCTTGCGGGGATCCGCTCGACGGCGTGGCGGTCGGGGCTCTTCGGCTCGCAGGCGGCATGGCCCACGGCCAGGATGTTCACCGGCACGAGCGATTCCGGCAGATCGAATTCCGCGCGCACGACGGCTGGGTCGAAGTGGCATATCCACACGCTTCCCAAACCCAGGTCGGTGGCGGCCAGCATCATGTGGTCGGTGAGGATGGAGGCGTCGATGTCGACGGTGCGCATGCCGTCGATCGGGCGCTTCCATGTCCGCTCGCGGTCGGCGCACACGACGAACGCGAGCGGCGCGCCGTGCAGGTTGGCCGCCCGGCCCAGCTTCGCGAGCCCCTCCTCGCTGGACACTTGCACGATGCGGACCGGTTGGCGGTTCGCGGCGGTCGGCGCGACGCGGGCGGCTTCGACGATGGCGTCGATGCTTTCCCGCTCGACGGGTTCGGGTTGGTAGGCGCGGATCGAGCAGCGCTTTTTGGCAAGGTCGAGAAACGTCATGAGGTGCTCCTGTTCTCTTCGGTGGATAGGGCCGGCTTCGTTCGCAGCCTATGCTACTCGTCGGTATCTTTCAGGCAAGTAGGCACTTTTTTGGAATATACTATCTAAAAGGAAAGCAAGGGGGTCGGTTGCGCCCCGATCAACCGTGCCGCGTGCGGCTCCTGCATTGCGAACTGCCCGGCTGGCGTCCTCGCATGCGGAGGAAGGCGCTGACACGCGCGTTTGGAAGGCGGCCGAAAAGCCTCGTATTCGGAAGAAGGCGCGAATGCCTCGCGCATAGGGGAAGGAAGCCGTGCATGAAAACCTGTCCGAGCGCCTACCATTGCCCCGTCGAAGCCACCATCGACATCGTGGGCGGCAAGCACAAGGTGCTCATCCTGTGGCATCTGAGCAAGCACGGCGTGCTGCGGTTCGGCGAGCTGCAGCGCCTTATGACGCAGGCCACGCCCAAGATGCTCACCCAGCAGCTGCGCGAGCTCGAGGCCGACGGCATGGTACATCGCGAGCTGTACCACCAGGTGCCGCCCAAAACGGAGTACTCGCTCACCCAGCGCGGGAGCAGTTTCGTGCCCATCCTCAACGAGATGTGCGCGTGGGGGAAGGACGTGCTCGCCGAGGCGGGTGCGTCGGAGCCCTAGCGTGCGGCGCTTGCTCGGCGGCTGGCGGTTGCCGCCGATGGGCGCGGCAACGGCAGCGAGCAGCGTGCGTCGATGGCGAGCGACGTTGGCGGGCTCGCCGCCGTCCGCTACGCTTTCGGCTTCTTGCGCAGCTTGAGGTCGATGCCGCGTTCGGCGGCCAGGTCCTTGAGCGTGTCGGCTGCGAAGGCGGCGCGTTCCCTGAGCGGCACGGCGTCGTCGACGGCCACGGGCTCGATGCGCTCCATGGCGCGGCGCACGTCGTCGAGATCGAGCAGGTTCGCAGCTTGGCAGAACAGTGTCTTGCGTCGGCCGTCGTTGCAGCGGTCCAGCAGCAGCGCGAGGGCGGCGGCCTTCTCCCGCTGCTCGGCCCGATAGGCGTCCGGGCCGATGCGCTTCGCGCGCTCCAGGTTCTCAAGCTGGTTGAGATGGGTGACGAACAGGTCGTACGCGTCGATGCCGTCGTAGTGGCGGCAGGGGAACTCGGCGCACTGGTAGCAGTACTCGATACCCGTCCGCTCCCGCGCGCATCGCGCGATGGCGCAGCCCTGGTTGCCGGCGCCGCCCCCGCATCCGGGGCAGTAGCCTCCCACGCGCATCGAGCACAGCCCGCAGTTCAGCCCGCAGAGGGAGAGCAGGAGGTCGTCGCGCTCGAAGCCTTTCATGGAGCCGCCTTCCGTCGTCGCATGCGCGTTCAAAGGGGTGTCGGCTTGATTATGGCAGGGCGGTCTTCTGCGCACAGGCGGGCGATGGCGCGCGTGCGGCGTTTTCGGCGCACGGCCGCACTCGTTCGCGGTTGGAATCGAGCGGTTTGGCGGCGCAGGGCCCGTGCGTCTTCCATCGGACGCGCTGTTTGACGGGCGGTGCTATTCGCCGGCTATCTCGCGTTGCAGCTTCTTCGTCAGCTTGGCGAAGACGAGGGCGTACGAGTGGTCGCACAGATCGCGCAGCAGGTCCTCGGGCACGGCGCCGTCGAGGTCGACGGATATCCAGCATCGTTTGTCGGCGTAGAAGCCGGGCAGAATGTCGCCGCCCCAATCGGCGCGCAGCCGTTCGCTCCACACGGGATCGCACTTCAACGACACCAGGTTGAGGCCCGCGTACTCGTGGTATTGCTCGCCGGGTTGCATGGTTGCCGCGAACATCTTGCCGCCCACCTGATAGCGCCACCACTCCCATTCGACCTTGTAGTCTTTGGTTGCGCCGGGTTTGTCCAGCAGGTATTCGTCGAGCCATTCGTCGAGCCATTCGTGGGCGGTCATGCGGGTGCTCCTTCCTCGGTTGCGTGCGTGCCGATTCCCTGCGCTTTGGCCATGCGGGCGGCGGTCTCGCACTCAACGCGCTCGCTAAAACGGGCGGCAGCGGCGTCCATCAGCTCCCGCTCGCCTTCTATCTCGCTTGGGTAGGGGTGGCGCGTCGCCATGCGGCCGAACTCCTCGCGGACGCGCCGGGCCTTCTCCTCATCGCCTTCGGCCAGAAGCGCCAGGGCGTGGCGCGTGCGCAGCACGGACGGGTAATTCTTCATGGCCTTCATGAGCTTGCGGGCGTCGGCGTCCAAGATGCGCTCCACCTCCTGCGCCCCTTTCCCGGCCATGAGCTCGCAGTACGCGAGGTCGATTTTCAGCAGCGAGCGATGCAGGCCGAGCATACTGGTCTCGCCTTCCAACAGGTTGCGGATGGCCTCGGCAGCCTCGGCGATGCGCCCTTCGTCCAGAAACCGGCTGCAGGCGACGACGGCCACGGAGGCCACGAGGAGGTTGCGCAGCTGCTCGGGCTCGGCGGGTGCGGCGAACCACGCGGCGGGCATGTCCTTCGTCCGCACGTCGTCCGCCTGAGCCTCGCTGATCTTCAATATGGTCCAGAATGCCTGCAGCGCCTCGGGACCCTCGCCTGCCGCTCGCAGGTTCTTGCCGTCGTTGTTCACGCCGCCCACGGTGAGCGGTAGGCCGTTCGTCAACGCGAACGCGAGCCCGATGATGGCGACGAACGCGAAGAAGGCGGTGCTGAGCCCCTTCGGCAGCAGGAAGGCTGGCACAGCGGCGGCCAGGCCGACGAGCACGTTCGCCAGCGCGCCGCCCAGGTTGTAGAGCCGGTAGGGGATGCGTCCGTCCACGAGGTCGGGCGGCGCCATGAGACACTGGCCGCCCGTCCCCTGCACGGAGAACCGCCTGAAGTGCAGGCGACCGTCCTGCTGGACCAGCATGAGACTGCCCACGCGAAACGAGCGGAACCGGTAGCCGGTGGCCAGCCCGAACGCAAGGTGCCCCGCCTCGTGCACGACCACCTGCAGGAAGTAGGCCGCCGCCAAGAGCAGTACGAGCGCCACGATCCATGCGGCGGTGCCCAGGGGATCGGCATCGGGACTCTCCGTGCCGCGAGTCAAGTGGCCCGCAAGGTAGCCGACTGCCGCGCCGAACACCGTGAACAGCGCGACGATCAGTGCTTTCGTCGCCAGGCCCCGCTTTTGCACGCTTTTCTTGCCGGACACGCCCCTGCCTTTCTCGATCGCTCTCACCGAAGTACCGTCACAGTATCTCATATCGCTCACGAAATCGTCCCTTGCCCCGCGACGCTGCATAGCGTATGATACATACCATTGGTATGTATAGAGCGTATTCGTCGCGCGCTGGGAGCGGGCGGCAGGTCGTCGGCCTGTACTGCGTACCGGCTGAGGTGCTTCATCTGGATCATCTGTTTGTTCGTCTACCTGAGAGGAGGGCCCGTGGCGCGCAACAAGCATCCCGAGGAGACGGTGGGCCGCATCCTCGACGTGGCCATGCGCCTGTTCGTGGAGAAGGGGTTCGAGCACACCACCATTCAGGACATCGTCGACAACTTGAACGTGACGAAAGGCGCGGTGTACCATCACTTCAAATCGAAGGAGGACATCCTCGACGCGGCCATCGAACGCGAAAGCGCGCCGCTCATGAAGGAGCTGGTGGCCATTCGCGACGATCCGCGCATGACCGGCCTCGAGAAAATGCAGGCCTTGTTCGAGGCGTCGATGGATGGTCCGCAGCTGCCCTTGAGCGCCGAGGTGGCCGTCGAGCCCGACCCGGTGAAGAACAGCCGTTTTCTGGGTATGCAGTACCGGTCTATCGTCGAGGAAGTGGCTCCGCGGTTCGTGGAGCCCATCATCCGGCAGGGGATGGAGGACGGCACCATCCGCACCGAGCATCCGCGCGAGATGGCCGAGGTCGTGCTCATGCTGGCGAACCTGTGGGTGAGCCCGATGTTCCGCATGACCGATGCCGACCAGCTGCGTCGCCGCATGGACTACTACGTGGAGCTGCTGCACCTCATGGGGCTGAACGTCAAGCCCGGACGCATCACCGGCATGCTCGAGGACTTCCGCAGCGGTTACGAGCAGAAGCTGCAGGAGAGGGGAGGGCGAGCATGATCCGATGATCGCAGGTTCGCCGCCCGCCGCGCCACACGCCGCCGCGCACCGCGTCGTCGGCTGCACCTGCCGCACTCCTCGTAAGGCTGCGGCGCTACGCTGCTTCGAGCAGCATCTTTTTTAGCCAAGATACATACCAACCGAAGGTATGAAAGAAAGGAATCGAACCATGGCAACCTTGTTCAACCGATCGTTCGTGTCGGTCGTCATCGTGCAGATCGCATCGCTGTTCGGCGACGCGGTGCTGCGCTTCGCCCTGCCGCTCTACGTGCTGAACGTGACGGGGTCGGCCGCGCTCATGGGGGCGGTGTCGGCGGCAGCGTGGCTGCCGTACCTGCTGCTCACGCCCATCGGCGGCGTGGCGGCCGACCGCGTGAACAAGCGGCGCATCATGGCGTCGCTCGACGTGCTGCTGGCGCTGACGTGCGCGGCGTTTCTGGCGCTCGACGGCACGGTCGACCTCATCGGCATGTCCATCTGCGCGCTCATCGTGCTGTACGCGGTGCAGAGCGTGTACCAGCCCACGGTGCAGGCGGCCGTGCCGTTCATGGTGCCGCGCGAGAACGTGGTGCGGGCCACCGCCATCGTGAGCCAGATTAGCGCCCTGTCGGGCCTGGTGGGCCCCGTGATCGGCGGTTTGGTGTTCGGTCTGTTCGGCATCGAGCCCGTGGTGATGGTGGCAGGCGCGGCGTTCGCCCTTTCGGCCGTGCTCATCGTGGCGTTCGTCCGCATCCCCTTCCAGCGCGTCGAGCGCGGGCAGGGCGTCGTGCGCACGGTGGTGGGCGATCTGGCTGAGAGCCTCGCCTTCCTTCGCCATGAGCGGCCGGTCATCTTGAAGACCATCTTCCTGGTCGCGGGCATCAACGTCACGGTGTCGGCCTTCATCATCATCGGCACGCCCGTCACCGTGACGCAGATTTTGGGGTTGCCGAACCAGTTCATGGGCTTCGCGGAAGGCGCGCTCGCGCTGGGCGGCCTGGCGGGCGGCGTGGCGGTGGGCGCGCTGGGCAATCGCCTGAGCCTGCGCAAGGCGCCGGTGTTCCTGCTGGTGGCCGCGCTTTCACTTATGCCGGTGGCCGTGGTGCTGGGCGTGCCGATGGATGCGATGGCAGCCTACGGGGTGCTGTTGGCCAGCCTGTTCGCCAGTATGGCGTGCGCGACGATGTTCAGCATCCAAGCCATCTCGTTCATCCAGATGGAAACGCCCGCCCATCTGGTGGGGAAGGTGATCGCGCTGGCCATGTCCCTGGCGAACTGCGCGCAGCCGGTGGGGCAGCTGGTGTACGGCGGCCTGTTCGACGCGCTGCGCGGCAACCTGGTTCCCGTGGCGGTGGGCACCATGCTGGTGGCGTTCGCCATCGCGGGACTCACGTACCGCGTGCTCAAGCGCGGCCTGCCGGCGGGGGAGGGCGAAACCTCGCCCGAGGCGCCGGCGGCAGCTCTCCGTTAGCTCTCGGTCAGCGCCAGCTTCGCTTTCACGATGCGGGTGACGGACCGGTCGATGCGCTCCTCGGAAAGCGCTCCCGAGCTCACGGCATCGAGGACGCCCTGGTAGGCGGCGGCGAAATCTTCGGGCATGAGTACGAGGTCCACCCCGGCTTGCAGGGCCGCGACGCCCGCTTGGTCGGGTGTGCAGAAGCCGCCCACGGCGCCCATGCCCATGGAGTCGGTGATGACGAGGCCCTCGTAGTCCAGTTCGCCACGCAGCAGGTCGGTGACGATGACGGAGTTGATGGAGGCGGGCACGTCGTTGCCAGTGGCGTTCGGCGCGGTGAGGTGCCCAACCATCACCAGGGGCACGCCGGCTTCGATGGCCGCCTCGAAGGGCACGAGCTCCCACGCGCGCAGCTCGTCGAGCGTCTTGTTCGACACGATGGTGCTTTCGTGGCTGTCGCCCAGCACGCCGCCGATGCCGGGGAAGTGCTTGGCGGCGCAGAGCACGCCCGCCTCGGAGAAGCCCCTCACCTGCGCGGCCACCATGCTGCCCACGAGCGTGGGGTCGCCGCCGAACGAGCGCAGCGCCATGACGTCGACGGCCGGATCGCCGCAGATGTCGGCGTCGGGCGCGAAGTCGAGGTTGAAGCCCAGCTCGCGCAGGTAGCCGCCGATGGCGGCGGCCACGGCCTGCGCCTGCGCCGGGTCGCCGGCGGCACCCACGTCGGCCATGTTGCCCGCGTTCGGCACGGCGAAGCCGGGGTTACCGCCGATGCGGCTCACGGTGCCGCCTTCCTCGTCCACGCCCACGAGCAGCGGCAGCCCGCACGCATCCTGCGCGTACGCCTGGGAGTTCACGATCATCTCCTTGGTTTGGTCGGCGGAGAGCAGGTTCTTCTGAAAGTACACGATGCCGCCCACCGGATAGGCGTGCAGTGCCTCCTGCGTGACGGCGCCGGCCTGGGTGGCGGTGTCGACGCCGGTGATGGCCTCGGGCCGCACGACGAACAGTTGCGCTACCTTCTGCTCGAGCGTAAGCGCGGCTGTCTTCTCGGCGGCGCGCTCGTCGAACGTCGGCGTCGGAGCGGGCTTGGCGGTCGCGGCGCTTGGGGCGGTGGCGTCCGGGTTGGCACTGCCTTCCGCATCGCTTACCGTGCCGAATTCGGTTCGCGGTGCCTCTTCCGCAGCTGTTTCCGAAGGGGCTGCCGAGCATCCTGCTGCAAGGGTCAGCGCGAGCAACGTTGCCGTAAGCGCCGCGGCAGCGCCGATGGCGCGGCGGTCCGACATCGTCTTTCGGCCTTGCTGGTTTCCGAGCATGCTTCCTCCTCACGCGCCTTTTGAGCGCGAACAAGTATAGAAGCGTTGAGACTTTCATCTGTGCAGATACTGCGCTTGGAGCAAAAGTTTAGGGAGCTCGAACGTGGCAGCGGCTGTTTCCTCGTGGACGACGGCACGAAGCTGCCCGTGCACCAATCGTAGCGCACCGAGGCGCAGCCGCTGCTTCGACTGCCTGCTCTCGCGCGCCCCGGTAAGGCGACCGGGACGACTGGGCGACTGGGCTGACATTGTCGCCCCGAAAGAGCTGGCCCGTTGTCGACCTGTCCCGCAGCGCCTTGCGGCCCGGGGCCGACAACGGTGGCGGCGGGGGGGGGGTCGGCGCTCGCGGGGGGCGGCTACCTGGGTCGCGACGTGCGCACGCTGCGTAGGCGGGCGGTGGCGGCGGCAGTCTGCGCCGCCGCCACCGCTGCTAGCGTCGGTTGAACGGCACGATGGTCGCGGGGATGCCGCCCTCCATGATGACGCGCGGCTCGCCCTTGATGAGCGGGCGGAAGTACTCGAGCGCCTCCGGCGCGATGCCCTGGTAGTTCGGCAGGATCCACTCGGCGGGGAAGTGCTTCACGAAGTTCGCGAACTCGCTGGCGGGCGCGGAGAAGAACTTCGCGTTGTAGGAGCCCTGCGCGGCGGCGGCCTCGTCGCGGCGCACGCCCACCACCTGGCCGGTGAACGCGGGGTCGGCGCTGCGCATGTGGGCGCTCATGCCCAGCTCCCAGGCTTCGGTGCGGTCGACGATGCTCTGGGCGAAGTTGCTGGAGCGAGCCGCGCGCGACAGGTCCTGCACCACGCCGCGCGGCACGATGCCGGCGTCCACGACCATCTGCTTGATGGCGGCCGCGGCGCCCCCCAGCACGGCGTGCGCGAACCCGTCGTCGGCGGCGTTGCCGGCCGACAGGTACGTTCCGTCCGCGAAGTGCGCCCCTTCGGACGTCACGATGTAGCACTTGCCCTTCTCGTCGAACTTCTTGCGCACCTCGGCCAAGAACGCGTCCTGGTCGAAGTCGACCTCCGGCAGCACGAGCAGGTCCACGTCGCCGGTGACGCAGCAGCTGGCGGCGAGCCATCCCGCGTCGCGGCCCATGACCTCGAGCACGAACACCTCGGGGCGCGTGTACGCGTCGTAATCGAGGTGCGTGGCGTGGGTGATCTCGCAAGCCACCTTCGCGGCGCTCGGGAAGCCGGGGCAGTGGTCCACGGGCACGAGGTCGTTGTCCACGGTCTTCGGGATGCCGATGAACCGCTTGCCCGGCGCGTTGTCGCGCGCCCACTCGGCCAACGCGTCCACCGTGTCCATGGAGTCGTTGCCGCCGATATAGAACATGGTGGTTATGTCGTGCGCGTCCATCACCTCAACCAGGCGGCGGTAGTCGGCGTCGTTGCCGCGCTTCAGCTTGTAGCGGCACGTGCCCAAGGCGGACGACGGCGTTTGCTGCAGCAGCTCGATGTCGTGCCCCGTGAGGTCGGTGAGGTCGTACAGCAGGCCGTCCAGCGTGCCCTCGATGCCGTACAGGCCGCCGAACACGCGGTCGTACACGGGGTTCAGCTGATTGGCGCGCACGACGCCGGCCAGGCTGGAGTTGATGACGGCGGTGGGGCCGCCGGACTGCGCGACGAGGCAGTTTCCCATGGAGGGTTCTCCTGTTCTCGAAAGGTGTTTCGGTCTGTTCTCGTATTTTCGTTGTCACAGTATGACGGTGCTGGGTGCGCTCAGCGAGAATTCCTCGCGTTCATCACGCTATTTCCCGTGCACGTGCATTTTCAAGGGGCGCACGGCGGCTGACGTGTTATCGCGGATCCTGCCTCTGGTCGGGCGGAAGCGGGGCGGGAGTCCCCTGCGAATACGGCGGCGGAGCGGTCGGCGGGTACGTCGGCTGATACGCCTGCGCAGGAGGGACGGTTCCCGGCGGGTACGGCGGCGCGAATCCGCCGGGCTGGCTCGGGAACGCCGCGCCGTAAGGCGTTGCCGCTGCAGCGGGGCCTTTCTCGCGTTTGCGACCGCGCACGAACAGGACGATCGCGTCGACGACGTCCGCGAAGAAGAACAGCTGCAGAACGATGTGGGCGACGCACTCGCCGGTGGATATGCGCTTTTCGGCGCGCAGACCGCCCGCATAGGCGATGGCCCACAGGGAGCCTCCCATCATGGTGATCCAGCCGATCGCGGCTGCGAACGGCAGCGACACCCATCCGAGCATGGCCATAACCGGATGCAGCGACAGCAGCATCAGCATCGCCATGATGAGGCCGCCAAGGCAGAAGAAAGGAATGAGTCCCAACTTGACGAGCAGCGTCGCTCGTCGCGCGAAGGCGAGTCGGCCCTCGGCTTCGCGGGCGAAAAGCACGATGCACTCCACGATCCCGCCGACGTACGCGATGGCTGTGCACAGTCCGAGCGCGGCGAAACCCGCATCGAACATGCCGGTCGACTCCGGATCGAGCTCTATGGAGAGCCCGACCAGCACGAGGATCCCGTTGATCGACGCTACGTAGGCGATGGGCGCGATCCAGCGCAGCGGATGTCGAGTGCTTTCCATAGCGGCTCCTGTCAGAAAACGTTTGGACGATGCGCGGCCCTCGGCTCAGACGGTCGTCGCGTTCCATCATAGCCCGCCGCGAGCGCTGGGGCAAACTCTGCCGCGAGCGATGAACGAGCGCTTGCGCAAGGCCCCTTCGCCATCCGGGATCCAAGGAGATCCTGCTCCTTTCTCCGCAGAGCAGACGCGCTCTTGGCCTGAGAGCACGAAAACGCCCGCAATGTTGCGTTTCGAAAGCCCAAATTTGCGTTCGTGCCCAAGGGCTTCTTGAATCGCCTGTTCAGAGCCTTTGCCTGTTTAAGAGGCGGACGGGATGGGCGCCTTCATCGATTTTGATCGCAACATTGCGGGCGTTTTCGTGCTTTTTGGGCGGCCCGGAGTTGCTCCAAACGTTTCGCGGCCGCTCGTTCGGCAGTCCGCGCAGCGCCCTCCCGCCACCAGGCCTGCGGCCGCCAGCATGGCCGCCTTGGGATTCCAGCGCCCTCTCCCGCCTGCCGAAATCCACGGGATCGACGAAAGCGCATTTTGCGAGTTGGGGACGGGGTGAATGGTTGGTTTGTTCTATTCTCGCAGGTCGTCTTTCGTAGCGGTTCTTCACCTGTCGCCACAAAACCCCAGATCGTGAAATCTACCATATGTTGTTGTTCGTTGTGTTTTCATCTTCAACATATGGGTGACATCCATTGACGAGGGCCCATAGCGCTGTTAGGGTGGAACTCATCGTTCGACGGCGGACTCAGTGCGGCCGTCGAGTCTTATGCCGCCTTTCGGGCGCGCAGGTTGAAGAGGGCAAGCACAGCACAAAGGAGACCGCATGTATCAGGTTCAGAAGCGCGACGGCAAGATCGCGGAATTCGACATCGCCAAGATATCGTCCGCCATAGCCAAAGCATTCGATGCGTTGGAGAAGCAGTACCATCCTTCCACGATCGACCTTCTGGCCCTGAACGTGACCGCCCACTTCGAGCCCCGCATCGAAGACGGCATCATCAGCGTCGAGGACGTTCAGGACAGCGTCGAGGAAGTGCTCTCCACGGCCGGTTACGCCGACGTGGCGAAGTCCTACATCCTTTACCGTCGCCAGCGCGAGAAGGTGCGCAACGCAAAAGCCACGCTGCTCGACTACAAGGATCTCGTCGACCAGTACGTCAAGGTGGAGGACTGGCGCGTGAAGGAGAACTCCACGGTCACGTACTCCGTGGGCGGCCTCATCCTGTCGAACTCCGGCGCCATCACGGCGAACTACTGGCTGTCCGAAATCTACGACGACGAGGTGGCCAACGCCCACCGCAACGCTGACATCCACCTGCACGACCTGTCCATGCTCACGGGCTACTGCGCGGGCTGGTCGCTCAAGCAGCTCATCCAGGAAGGCTTGGGCGGCGTTCCCGGCAAGATCACGTCGAAGCCGGCCAGCCACCTGTCCAGCCTGTGCAACCAGATGGTCAACTTCCTGGGCATCATGCAGAACGAATGGGCCGGCGCCCAGGCGTTCAGCAGCTTCGACACGTACCTCGCGCCGTTCGTGAAGAAGGACGGCCTCAGCTACGAGGAGACGAAGCAGTGCATCGAGTCGTTCGTGTTCGGCGTGAACACCCCGTCGCGCTGGGGCACGCAGGCACCGTTTTCCAACATCACGCTCGACTGGGTGTGCCCGGCCGACCTGCGCGACCAGCCGGCCATCGTGGGCGGCAAGGAGATGGACTTCACCTACGGCGACTGCGCGCGCGAGATGGACATGGTGAACAAGGCGTTCATCGAGATCATGATCGAGGGCGACGCGAACGGCCGCGGCTTCCAGTACCCCATTCCCACGTACTCCATCACGAACGACTTCGACTGGAGCGAAACCGAGAACAACCAGCTGCTGTTCGAGATGACCAGCAAGTACGGCACGCCCTATTTCAGCAACTACATCAACTCCGACATGGAGCCGTCCGACGTGCGCTCCATGTGCTGCCGCCTGCGGCTCGACCTGCGCGAGCTGCGCAAGAAGTCGGGCGGGTTCTTCGGCAGCGGCGAGTCCACGGGCTCCATCGGCGTCGTGACCATCAACATGCCGCGCATCGCGTACCAGGCGGTTGACGAGGCCGACTTCTACCGTCGCCTCAACTACCTCATGGACGTGTCCGCGCGCTCGCTGCACACGAAGCGCGAGGTCATCACGCGCCTGTTGGACGCGGGCCTCTACCCGTACACGAAGCGCTATCTGGGCACGTTCGAGAACCATTTCAGCACTATCGGCCTGGTGGGCATGAACGAGGCGTGCTTGAACGCCAGCTGGCTGCGCGCCGACATGACGCAGGAGGCGGCGCAGGCGTTCACGAAGGACGTGCTGAACCACATGCGCGAGCGCTTGGCCGACTACCAGGAGGAATACGGCGACCTGTACAACCTGGAGGCCACGCCGGCCGAGAGCACCACGTACCGCTTCGCCAAGCACGATAAAGAGCAGTTCCCCAACATCGTCACGGCCAACGACCAGGGCAAGCCCTACTACACGAACTCGTCCCACCTGCCGGTGGGATACACCGACGACGTGTTCAGCGCGCTCGACGTGCAGGACGAGCTGCAGACGCTGTACACGTCCGGCACCGTGTTCCATGCGTTTTTGGGCGAGAAGCTGCCCGATTGGCAGAGCACGGCCACGCTCGTGCACAAGATCGCCCAGAACTACAAGCTGCCGTATTACACCATCTCGCCCACGTACTCCGTGTGCAAGAACCACGGCTACATCGCCGGCGAGGTGTACGAATGCCCGTGCTGCCACGAGGAGACGGAAGTGTACTCGCGCATCACCGGCTACTACCGCCCGGTGAAGAACTGGAACGACGGCAAGAGCCAGGAGTTCGCCGACCGCGTGGAGTACGACCTGGGGCACTCGCACCTCACACGCGAGGGCGTGCAGGTGACGGCCGCGGCCGAGCAGGCCGGGCAGGCGGGCACGCACGTGACGGTGCCCATGGAGGCCGCGGGCGAGCCGGCGCCCGATCACAGTACGCTGCCGGCGGGCCTGTACCTGGTGGCCACGCGCACCTGTCCGAACTGCAAGCATGCCGCCGCCCAGATGGACGAGGCCGGCATCGCCTACGAAGAGCTGCTGGCCGAGGAGAACGTGGAGCTGGCCCAGCGCTACCGCATCATGCAGGCCCCCACGATGCTCGAGGTGGGAGCCGACGGCTCCGTGGCCATCACCGGCGGCGCGGCCCCGGTTTTCCAGCGCATCAACGAGATGAAGATGCAGGTGGTTGCTTAGTTCCCGACGCTTGCGTCGGATTAACGAGAGGGCGCGCGGCGAATACAATCGCACCCCATTGCCAGCATACTGACAGCTAGCGCCCTATAGAGAGCGGGATCGGATTCGAAAGAGTCCGGTCCCGTTTACGTTGGAAGGGATTCGGAACACGGTGTGTTCCGAATTGCATGATTCGAGGCATGCGGTGTCTCGAATTCGGCCCTCGATGCGTGCCGAATTCGCACATCCGTAAGGGCGGCCTGCTGGCCGTCCGGCGCGATGCCTTCCGAGAAAGAAGGAGCAAGCGGCGAGCGCATCGGGGGGGGGCTCGCCGGCGAGGCAGAAGGACGGGGGTAACACCTCATTTCGGCGTCGCTGAATTCGCTACACGCTGTGTAGCGAATTGCGCACACGCTGCGTGCGCAATTCAAAAATCATTTAGTCGAAAAGATTAACGAGAGAGTTTGGGAAAGGTTTCAACGAATGTAATCTTTGGCATATGACGCAGTTGCATTTAACGTTTCCAATTCTGAGCACAATGTGCTCAGAATTGCTGATCTCACTATCGCCTGCTCATTCGTGTGGAGGACGAAAAGAAGCGCACCTTCTACATGCAAGAAGCCATCAAACAACAATGGACGGTTCGCCAGTGTCCAAAGGCAAAAGGCTTCCTTGGCGGGCGTTTCTGCTTCAAAAAGACGTTTGTGCATGATCGTATGCGAGGATAATATAAGCAGCGAACCTTTCAATTGGGGTTTTATAAAATGATAATATTACTTATATATAATTACTTCAAAATAATCGTTCACAAACGTCTTTTTTTAGCAGCATTGCCAGATCTCACTGCAAAACCGGGGACTACGCGGTCCGCTTCGGATCGTGCTGTGCCAAGCCGCCGTCAGATGCCGCGCCGTGGGATGCCGATTTTGGTTTAATACTTGGTTGGGGACTCGGCTGATCAAACGCCGCGCAAGCGGGTGTTGGGGACGGCCTGTTGCAGCTCGGGCAGCAGTGCTTCCAGCTCGGCGGGGGCGTAGGCGTGCAGGGTGCCCGCTCCGGCGAGCACGGTGTCGGCGTCGACGAAGCTTTGCAGGTGCCACGCGCTCGCGCCGGCTATCCAGCGGGAGAGGGCCACAAGGTCGGCGGGCTCGTGCAGCTCGCGCACGACGGTGGTGCGGAACTCGTAGGGCACGGCGCCCGACAACAGGTAGTCGATCGATTCTCTGATGGGGGCCGCGTCGAAGCCGGGCACGCCTACGGTTTCCGCATAGCGCTCGGGCGCGTTCTTCACGTCCATGGCCACGTAGTCCACGAGTTCCGTCTCTACGAGCGCCCGCAGCGCCTCGGGAAAGCTGCCGTTCGTGTCCAGTTTGACGGCGAAGCCCTCGCGCTTGATGCGCGTGCAGAAGTCGACCAGATCGGGCTGGAGCAGCGGTTCGCCTCCGGTGATGCACACGCCGTCGAGCAGCCCGTGCCGTTTGTCCAGAAGCGCGAAGAACTCATCGATGGGCGTATCGCCGACCGTGTCGTTCGGATCCAGCACGAGCGCGGCGTTGTGGCAGAACGGGCAGCGGAAGTTGCAGCCCGGAAGGAACACGGTGGCCGCCGTATGCTCGGGATAGTCGAGCAACGTCAGTTTCTGCAATCCGGCAATTCTCATGAGGCGGCTCCTTGGGCAAAAGAACGGGAGCCCGAACATCGTTCGGGCTCCCGACATCATAGAGCGCGGCCGCTGTTTCCGCAAATACGGCTTTGCCAAGCGCGGGCGTCTAGCCGGTCACCTCGTCGAGCGTGTAGAGGATGGAGCGGTTTGGCGCAGTGGCGCCGTCGGGGGAGGATCGAACTGCGAGATACTCGGAGTACGCTTGCTCGAAGTTGTCCACGGGGGTGAGGCGGTAGGTTTTGGTTGCGGTCGTGCCGTCCTTGAACGTGGCGGTGATTGCGATCCTGGCCTGCGCTATGATCTTGGCATCATGCTGGCCGAGCACAAGCTCGAACTTGTTGAACGCTTCGTTCCAAGCTGCGATTTCCTCATCGGTCGCGCTGTCGCGCGGCACCCTTGGGCGAGCGGTGCTCGCCTGGAATTCATCCCACACCGCCATCTCGTCCTCATCGAGCGTGTAGTTGAAGAACAGCTCGTGGTGCACGCTGTCGGGCGCTTTCGTGTCCTGGTCGTCGTAATCGACGGTGAACGTGCTGTCCTGATCTGCGGTCGCCACGGTGGTTCCTACTTCAACTTCGCCGTTCGACTCAAGGTACTCGGGCGTAAGCTGCCAGTTGTTGAAGGATACGCCCTCGCCTTGCAGCTCGTAGGTGATGGAGGCGATGTTGTCGCCCGAGCACGTGAGGTCGAGATTGTAGGCGCGCGAGGCCACGATGGGGCCCGGGTAGGAATCCGTCTCTCTGTCGTAGAAGGGCCCGGCCGATGTGCGCGAGGGTGCGAAGTCTTCGGAGCTCAGCGTTACGGGGCCGTTCGACGGCTCGGCTCCCTCGTCGGCGAAGGCAGCCAGCTGGAAGGAGTTGGCAGCCACCGGGGCGTCGCCGTTTCCGGCCAGGCCGGGCAGCCCCAGCGCGAGAGCCGTGCCGCCCAAGCCCAGCGCTAACACCGTGCATGCGGCGATGGCGAAGCCTTTGACGCGGGTGCGTTTCACGGAGAATGCGGTGACGGCTGCTTGCGTATGGGGGCTGTCCACCTTGGCGGGCTGAAGCGTTTCGGACGTTTGCGCGCGCGCCTGTTCGAGCACTTGTTCGGACAAGTGGGCGGGCGCGTGGGTGTCGCTCATCATGGATTGGTAGCGGTTCAGGGGATCTTCGTTCATGAAAGGCCTCCTTTCGAAGGGAGGATGGAGGGAATCGGTTGGGGTTGGTCCGCGCAGCGCAAGCCGCTGATGTTGGGCGGACGGGGCTTGGTCGGCGAGTCGGGTTGCCCGGTCGCTTCAGGCTCGGCTGGCGACCCTTCTTCGGATATGTCGCCTTCTAGCAGCTCCTTGATGCGCGCTCGAGCGCGGAACAGCCAGGTGCGGGCCGTCGCGGGCCGGCAGTCGAGCGCGCGTGCGATCTCGTCGGTGGAATACCCCTCCACGTAGTGCAGGTGCACGGCCGTGCGCTGCTGCTCGGGTAGTTGGCCCACGGCGTCCCACACAGCGGCATCCTCGTCGTCGCGCGCGGGAGTGTCGGGTGCGTCCCATTCGGGGTCGAGGGCGACGGTGCGGCGCTTCCAGCCCGATCGTGCCAGATCGCGGCAGCGGTTCACGGTCACGCGCAGCAGCCATGCCTTCACGTGCTCGGAGCTCTCGAACTGCGTGGCGTCGTTGTGCAGGCGCAAGAACACGTCCTGGTACACGTCCTCCGCATCGGCGCGCGATCGCGTCTGGCTGAGCGCCAGCCGGTACACCGCGTCGCCCCAATCGGCCATGGCCTGCCTGAGAAACGCCTCCGCGTCCGTTCGATCATCGTGGTTCGGCATGTTTTCACCTCCTTGAAGAAGCATACGATTCAGAAAGCCCGCATGTTTCGGAGGATGGAAAAGAGTGCGAAAAAGAACGCCGCGCCTCCCGCGAAGGGTACGCGGCACTTGTGGGCATGTAACTGATAATTTGCCAGCAGCTCGTCAATGTTTACAAGAGCGGCCCGAAACGAAGTGTTTTGGCGTTTTCAGTTTCCGACTCGATTAAAGTCAGCCTGATTTTTTGTTAGGAAGCAGCATGATCCGCCGATGATCGTTATTGATGACCGCATAGCTTTCTTCAGCTCGCTCGTCGATCCTCTTCGTTGCGACAGTTTTACTTCTCCGCGATCCCGCCCCGCCGTTCGTGCCCCTTTCGCCCCGGCAGCGTCACCACGAAGATCGACGCGACGACGAGCACGCAGCCGAGCCCTTGCAGAGCCGTGAGCGTCTCGCCCAGCACGAGGTAGGCGAAAAGCAGCGAGAACGGCGTTTCGGACGTGCCCACGAGCGACGCCTTGGTCGCGCCGATGATCTTGATGGACACGAGCAGGATCGCGACGGGGATGATGGTGTTGAACAGCGCCATGGCCGCGCCCAGCCCCAGCTGTTCGGGCGTCAGGTCGAGCATGGTGGGAAACGTAGCGGGAAACGACACGGCCAGCACCGCCAGGCTTACGGCCGTGAGCGAGAACGTGATGGTGAAGGTGCCGTCTTTCTTCACGGCCTTCTGTCCCAGCACGGAGTAGACGGCGAACGTCAGGCAGGCTCCCACGCCGTACAGCACCCCGAGCGGGGACAGCCGCAGGTCGGATCCCGGCAGCACGCCCGATATGAGCACGACGCCGGCCATGGCCAGCACGAGCGCGGCCACGATCCTCTTCGTGAGGCGCTCGCGAAAAACGAGCGTCCCCATGAGCGCCACGACGGCGGGGTACGCGTAGAGGATGACGGTGGCCAGGCCGGCGGTGATCTCGTTCACCGCCATGAAGTACAGAAGCGCGCTGCCCACGAAGAACACACCCTGCACGTACACGAGCGGCTGGCGGCTGAAAAGCGGCTGCCTGCGCCACACGATAAGGAAGGCGCCCAGCATGACGAACGTCAGGCTGAAGCGCAGCACCATGACCTGCGGCGGTTCCAGCCCCGTGCCGAACAGGTACTTGCCGATGACCCCCATCGTCGAGTAGAGGACCGCCTGGATCACGGCAAGCGCGTATCCGACCGCCTGCGAGCGCACCGAGCCTCCTTCCAACGCCGATAGAGATTTCCCGTAGTATGCACCCTCCGCCAAATCCCATCAAGCGCGCGCCGCCCGAGCCGAAGGCCGAGGCCGAAGGATCTCCAACGAAGGGGGTCCCGCGTAGTCGAAGATTCTTCGACTACGCGCTCCGCGCTCTGCTCAGGATGGCAGAGAGAAGGGGGCCGCGCTTCGCTTCGCTTCGCCTCATTTCGCGTGCGGATAAGGCGTAATCGCACGTGAAGCGCTTGCGCGGCGGCGTCGCGTCCTCTATATTATCCTTGTTAGAATCTATTTTTATATGGATATATTCGAAGGGAAGGCCCGTGTCCAGCAGCGACGCTCTGACAGCCGACGAGGTTGCCGGCATTCTCCAAGTGAGCAAGAACACCGTTTACAACCTGGTCAAGCGGGACGAGATAGCGTCGTACCACATCGGGCGCAAGATGCGCTTCACCATGGGCGACGTCGAGAACTACATCGCGCGCTCGAAGCGGCTGCGTCCCCAAGCGGAGGCTCAGCCTGCCGCCAGGCCGCGCCGCACGGGATCTCCGCGCACCGCGTCGAAACCGGTGGAGGTCGCCGGCTCCCTGCGTCCCGCATCGCCGCCGCCGGGCGAGTACGTCATCGCGGGCAACGACGTCATCGGCGACGTCGTTGCGAACTACCTGGGAGCTGCGGACGCGTCGATCAGCCGCGTGTACGAAGGCAGCTACGCGGCGCTGGTGGACGCCTACCTCGGCCGCGCTCACGCGGCGCTCGTCCATCTATACGACGGCGCCACGCGCTCGTACAACGTGGAGGCAGTCGCCCGGCTCATGCCCGGCCTTCCGGTGAAGATGGTCCGCCTCGTAAAACGCCGCCAGGGCCTCATCGTCGCGCGCGGCAACCCCAAGAACCTGCGCACCTGGGAAGATCTGCTGCGACCCGGCGTGCGCCTGGTGAACCGCGAGCGCGGGTGCGGATCGCGCATCCTGCTGGACGAGGCGCTTTCTGCGTTGGACGCCGACCGCTCGAAGCTCGCGGGCTACGATCGCGAGGCGAACTCCGCGCTGTCCATGGCCTCGTTCGTCGCGCGCGGTGCCGCCGACGTGGGCATCGGGGCGGAGCGGGTCTTTCACCAGGTGGAAGGCGTCGACTTCTTGCCGCTGCAAGACGAATGGCTCGATATCGCGCTCGTGAAGCGCCCCGGCGTCGAACGCATCGTGGACACGGTGGCGAAGCTTGCGCGCTCGCGTCCGTTTCGCGAGGAGATAGCCACCATCGTGGGCTACGACGTGTCCCGCATGGGGGAGATCGTATACGAACGCTGAAAAAGACCGCGGCAAGCTCTTTTCAAATACTAGACTATGTCATATAATAGCCGTGGTCTGAGGCACCGGGACCATCATGACCCCTCCAACCATGATGGTCCCGCCTCTTCAGGAACGTGTCCTCTCATCTTCTTCTCATGCGCGCTCGACTCCCTCCGGTGACACGGCGGGCGGATTGTGGGACAATGAGGCGTGAAATATCGACTCTTCGCATGTGAGGTATGAGCGCCCATGTCTGCCCAGTTCAACATCAAAGCGGCCGACCCTGCCGCCGTCGCGCGCATCGAGCGCGGCCTGGGGTTGCCGCGCTTCGTGGCCGCCACGCTCGTGGCGCGCGGCATCGTCGAACCCGAACAGGTTCGCACGTTCCTAGAGCCCTCGCTCGATCGCGACTGGCTCGACCCCTACGGCATCCCGGGCCTGTCCGAGGTGGCCGACGCGCTCGAGGCGGTCATGCGGAAGGACGGCCGCATCGTCGTGTTCGGCGATTTCGACCTCGACGGCATCTCGGCCACGTCCGTGCTCACGCGCGGCTTGCGGGCGCTCGGCGCCCATGCCGACCCGTTCATCCCGCGCCGCTTCGACGAGGGCTACGGCCTGACCGAGGCCGCCTTCCAACGCGTGCTCACGCTCGAGCCCGACTTCATCGTCACGGTTGACTGCGGCATCGCCTGCAAGGTGGAGGCCGCCGCCATCGTGGAGGCCGGCGTGGGTCTGGCCGTGACCGACCACCACGAGCCGGTCGACTTGGTGCCGGAGGGCGTGCCGGTGGCCGACCCGAAGTGCGACGAGGCGTGCGAAAGCGCCATCCTGGCCGGCGTGGGCGTGGCCCTGAAGCTCGTGCAGGTGCTGGGCGGCCGCTTCGGCTACCCGCATCTGTGGCGCAGCTACACCGACCTGGCCACACTGGGCACGGTGGCCGACCTCATGCCCATGCGCGGCGAGAACCGCGCGCTCGTGGCCGACGGCATCCGCCGCATGAACGACGCGCCGCGCCCCTGCATCGCCGCGCTTCTGGGTACGAGCGGCGCCGCCGACAAGCCCGTTTCCGCCACGAACCTCAGCTTCTCGCTCATCCCGCGCCTGAACGCCGCCGGCCGCATGGGCGACGCGCAATTGGCGCTCGACCTGCTCATGACCGACGACTTCGACACGGCGTGCCGCCTGGCCCAAAAGCTGGAGGCCGTGAACGACCAGCGCCGCACCATCGAGGCCGAGCTCTCCGAGATCGCGAAGGCGCAGGCGGCCGACCTCTACCACGGCCAGCGCGCGCTCGTGGTGTCGGGCGACGGCTGGCACGAGGGCGTGAAGGGCATCGTGGCAAGCCGCCTGGTGAACGCCTACGGCGTGCCCAGCCTGCTGTTCACCATCGACGGCGACGAGGCGCGCGGGTCGGGACGCAGCGTGGGCCAGGTGAACCTGTTCAAGGCCGTGGAGAGCGCGTCGGATCTGCTCACGCGCTTCGGCGGGCACGACGCGGCCGTGGGCGTGACGTTGCCGGCCGACAAGCTGCCCGCGTTCTCCGAGCGCCTGTGCGCCTACATGGACGAGCTGCCCGAAGGCGCGTTCCATCCGCTCATCGAGATCGACACGTGCGTGGCGCTCGACGAGCTCACGCTCGAGAACGTGGAGAAGCTGGACGCGCTGGCGCCCTTCGGCCAGGAGAACCCCGTGCCGTGCTTCCTCGCGCGCGACGTGACGCTGGTGAACTGCCGCGCCGTGGGCGCGGAGAAGAACCATTTCTCGTGCTCGCTGTCCGACGGGCGCAACACGGTGGCCGGCATCATGTTCCACTGCACGGACATCGAGGCGCTCATGCACACCGACAGCGTGGTGAACGCCGCGTTTGAGGTGCAGATAGACGAATGGCGCGGACGGCGCACGGTGAAGGCCATGCTGCAGTCGCTCGCGCCCGCACGCACCTGCGGTGCGCTCGAGGCGTGCCTGAATCCCGAGAACCTCAGCTTCGTGGCCGACCTGTACGCCACGAGCGACGCCGAGTTGTGCGCCGACGTGGCGCACAACCCCGAGGACGTCGAGGCGTACGAGGCCGCCCGCACGGCGAACCGCGAGCAGTGGGAGCGCAAGGCCGCGAGCGACCCCGCGGGCCTCGAGGCCGATATCGTGCGCGCCATCATCGGCGACGGCGCGCTCCACGCGTCGCAGCGCACCGTGCTCGACCACCTGGACGCGGGCCGCTCCGTGCTGGCCGTCATGGCCACGGGCCGCGGCAAGTCGCTCGTGTTCCAAGTGCACGCCGCCTGCCGCGCCCTGCGCGACCGCACGGCCAGCCTGTTCGTGTACCCGCTGCGGGCGCTCATCGCCGACCAGGCGTTCCACTTGAACGAGGCGCTGGAACCGTTCGGCATCGCCGTATCGGTGCTCACGGGCGAGAGCACGCCCGAGGAGCGCCGCCAGACGTTCGCGGGGCTGGCCGACGGCTCGGTGGACATCGTGCTGACCACGCCCGAGTTCTTGGGGTACCACGCCGACGAGTTCGCGCAATCGAGGCGCATCGGCTTCGTGGTGGTGGACGAGGCGCACCACATCGGCCTGGCCCGCGCGGGCCAGCGTCCCGCCTACGCCGCCATCGGGCAGGCCGTGGCGCAGCTGGGCGGTCCCGTCGTGCTGGCGCTCACCGCCACGGCCGACGACGGCATCGCCGACGCCATCCGCAGCGCATTGCCGCTGGACGAGCTCGTGCTGGACGAGGCGGATCGCCCCAACCTGGGCGTGGACGACCGACGCAACCTGAAGAACCGCGAGGACTACCTGGCCAACCTCGTGGCCGGCGGCGAGAAGACGGTGGTGTACGTGAACTCGCGCGAGCAGTCCGTGGCCGTCGCCCGCATGCTGCGCAAGCGCGTGCCGCAGATGGCGCCGCTCGTCGGCTTCTACAACGCGGGCCTCACCCGCGTGGAGCGCGCGCGGGTGGAGGAGCTGTTCCGCACCGACGCGCTCAAGGTGCTCGTGGCCACGTCGGCGTTCGGCGAGGGCGTGAACATCCCGAACATCAAGCACGTGGTGCTGTACCATCTGCCGTACAACGAGGTGGAGTTCAACCAGATGAGCGGCCGCGCCGGGCGCGACGGCACGCCGGCCCAGGTGCACTTACTGTTCGGACGCAACGACGCGGGCATCAACGAGCAGGTGCTGCGCGACATGACGCCCGACCACGATTGCCTGGCGCAGGTGTACCGGCGGCTGCGCGCCATCCAGCGCGACCACGGCGACGGGTTCTTCACGTTGGGCAACGTGGACCTGGCGAAGCTCGCCAGCGAGGGCGGGCATGCGGTGAGCCCCGCTTCGGCGGCGTGCGGCGTGGCCGTGTTCCGCGAGCTCGGGCTCATCGAGACGCACACGGCGTACGCCTCGGGCGAGACCACGCGCTCCATCCGCGTGGTGGACACGAACAGCAAGGTGGAGCTCACCGACAGCGTGCGCTACCGCGAGGGCCTGGGCGAACGCGCGATATTCAGCGCGTTCCGCGACTGGGCGATGGGCGCCGACGTGGCCAGCCTGCGCGTGCGCGTGTCGCGCCCCATCTTGCCTGACGGCTCGACCAGGAAGGGGGACTCGTATGGGCAAGGCCGAGCATAAGCGCGAAGAGCTGCTGGGAGAGCCGCTCGAGCAGGCGTCGCACAGGCAGACGGTCGAAGACGACCTTCTGGGCAGGCCTCATGTGGCCGAGAAGGCGTTCGCCTCGGAGGGGCGCGCCGAGAACGGCGGGTCGCGCCGCACGGAGACGCCCGAAGAGCGCTTCGCCGAGCTGCAGCGGCTCACCTCCGCGTACTTGACCGAGCCCGACCAGGCGCTTCTGGCCAAGGCGTTCCAGTTCGCGAGCGAGGCGCACGAGGGCCAGTGCCGCAAGAGCGGCGAGCCCTTCGTGGCGCATCCCGTCGAGGTGGCGCTCATCCTGGCCGACCTGCGCATGGACGTGGAGACGCTCTGCGCGGCGCTGCTGCACGACACCGTGGAGGACACGTCCGTCACCGCCGACCAGGTGGCCGTTGAGTTCAACGACCAGGTGGCGCAGCTGGTGGAGGGCGTGACGAAGATCACGCGCATCGAGGTGGAGAGCCTTTCCGACGAGCAGGCCGCCACCATCCGCAAGATGTTCGTGGCCATGAGCAAGGACATCCGCGTCATCGTCATCAAGCTGGCCGACCGCCTGCACAACATGCGCACGCTGGGCGCCTTGCGCGAGGATCGCCGCATCTTCAAGGCGCGCGAGACGTTGGAGATCTACGCGCCCATCGCGCACCGACTGGGCATCAACAACATCAAGTGGGAGCTCGAGGACCTGTCGTTCTTCTACTTGGAGCCCAACAAGTACAAGCAGGTCAGCCGCATGGTAACGGAGAGCCGTGCCGAGCGCGAGGGCTACTTGGACCAGATCATCGGCATCCTGCACGACGAGATGGAGAAGGTGAGCATCCAAGCCCAGATCATGGGCCGTCCGAAGCACCTGTACTCCATCTACCAAAAGATGACGCAGAAGGGCAAGGGCTTCTCCGAGATCTACGACCTCATTGCGGTGCGTATCATCGTGAAGTCGGTGAAGGACTGCTACTCGGCCCTCGGCGCGGTGCACACGCTGTGGCATCCCATGCCCGGCCGCTTCAAAGACTACATCGCCATGCCGAAGTACAACATGTACCAGAGCTTGCACACCACCGTCATCGGCCCGGCGGGGCGGCCGCTGGAGGTGCAGATCCGCACGGAGGACATGCATCGCCAAAGCGAGTACGGCGTGGCCGCGCACTGGCGCTACAAGGAGAAGGGCGGCAAGAGCGGAGACGCCATCGACCAGCAGCTGGCGTGGCTGCGCCAGATGGTGGACTGGCAGGACGAGACGCAGGACTCGCGCGAGTTTTTGAAGGACCTCAAGGTCGACCTGGCGCCCACCGAGGTGTTCGTGTTCACGCCGAAGGGCGAGGCCATGAGCCTGCGCGCCGGGTCCACGCCCGTCGACTTCGCCTACGCCATCCACACGGAGGTGGGCAACCACTGCGTGGGCGCGAAGGTGAACGGCGCCATCGTGCCGCTCACCTACGAGCTGCAGCTGGGCGATCGCGTGGAGATACTCACGCAGAAGAGCGCGAGCCCCTCGCGCGACTGGCTGAACCTGGTGAAGACGCCCAGCGCGCGCAGCAAGATACGCTCGTACTTCAGTCGCGTGAGCCGCGGCGACGATCTGCAGTCCGGCCGCGACAAGCTCACGCGCGAGATGCGCAAGCACGGGCTGGGCATTTCCAGCGCGCAGTCCATGCGGGCCGTGAAGTCGGTGTCGGAGCATCTGGGTTACAACGATCCCGACGACATGCTCGTCAACATCGGCACGGGCAAGGAGAGCGCCCAGCACGTGGCGAACCGTCTGCTCAAGATACTGGTCGACAAGGGCAACGAAGAGGCCGAGACGCCCGGCTTCGGCATGGGCGATATGTCCACGGGCAAGCTCCCGCCCATGCTCACCAGCGTGAAGCGCCCGAAGAAGCACGAGGCGCACAGCTCGAACGGCGTGGTGGTGAAGGGCATCGACGACGTGCTTGTGCGCCTGTCCCGGTGCTGCAACCCCGTGCCGGGCGACGAGATACTCGGCTTCGTGACGCGCGGCCGCGGCGTGTCGGTGCACCGCGCCGACTGCCCGAACGCGCGGGACCTCATGACGGAGCCCGAGCGCATCATCGACGTGTCGTGGGAGAGTGCGCCGTCGAAGAGCACGTCGTACCAGATCGAAGTGCTCGTGGAGGCGCTCGACCGCATGAACCTGCTGCGCGACGTGGCCGTTACGCTCTCCGAGGTGGGGGCGAACGTGCTGTCGTCGTCCACGACGTCGCATCGCGACGGCATGGCGGAGATGCGCTTTCTGTTCCAAGTGTCGGACATCAAGCACATCGACATCATCCTCAACAAGCTGCACGGCATCGAGGGCGTGTTCGACGCCCGCCGCATGCTGCCCGGCGAAAGCGGCAAGAAGAAGCAGAAATAGGGAAGGAAACCTTTCATGACCAATAAAGCAAAGGGAACGTGCGTGTCCGTGGAGTACCTGGTGATGGGCATGCTGGAGAACAACGTGTACCTGATCTCGGACGGCGACGCCACCATGGTGGTGGATCCCACGTGCAAGGCCGACAAGATCGTCGAGGCGCTGGGCGGTCGCAAGCTGGACGCCATCGTGCTGACCCACCGCCATTCCGACCACGTGGGCGCCGCGAAGGACCTGCGCGCCCTGACGGGCGCCCCCGTGGTCGCGTCCGCCATCGACGCGCCCATGATATCCGGCGAGCAGAGCCTGCCGCGCGACGACACGCGCTTCGCGCCGTGCCCCGTCGACCGCACGGTGTCCGACGGCGAGACGCTCAAGATCGGCGGCATGCCGTGGAAGGTCATCGTCACGCCCGGCCACACGAAGGGCAGCATGTGCCTGTTCCTCGATCCGGAGCGCACCGCGAACCCGGTCGCCGCTCCCGTGCTCGTGTCGGGCGACACGCTGTTCTGCGGCTCCATCGGCCGCACCGACTTCGTCGGCGGCGACATGAACGACATGCGCCGCTCGCTCAAGCGCCTGGAGCAGCTGCCCGACGACACCGTCGTCCTCCCCGGCCACAACAGCCTCACCACCATCGGAGCCGAGCGCAAGCGCGTGTTCGCGTTCTACGCGTAGGAAGTTCCGCCGTTCTGCGAACTGCGGAACGACTCGACGCTGCGGCCGGCAGCCCGCCCCTACGTGGATTGCCGCCTCCGCGCCCAAACCGCCACGGCCAAGCACACGAGCGCCAGGGCACCGAAGGCGGCCAGGCCGGGGACGTTGGATCCGAAGGCGGACATGCTGGCCGAAAGCACGAGCGGCGGGAAAAAGCCGCCCAAGCCGCCCCACATGGACACGAGGCCGTTCACCGGGCCGGCCTGGCCCATGAAGTAGGCGGGCACGAGCTTGAACACCACGCCGTTGCCGATGCCGCACGCCACGCTGATCAGGTAGATGCCGGCCAGGTACACGGGCAGGTCGGGCGCCAGCGCCAGCACGGCCGCACCGGCAACGAGGGCGGCGAACACGCCCGCCAACAGGCCCAGGCAATCCCGGCGGTCGGCCAGCCAGCCGCCCAAGACGCGCACGGTGGCCGCCGCGACGATGAACGCGCTCGTGCACATGCCCGCCGTCACGCCGTCCAGCCCGTAGTGCGACGTGAGGAAGTTCGGCAAATACACGGTCAGCGCCACGAAGGCGCCGAACGTCACGAAGTAGAACAGCGACAGGAACCACAGGCGCCCGTCGCGCCACACGGCCTTGATCTGCGCCACGATGGGCGTTTTCACGCGCGGCTCGTCGCGGTCGCCCAGCACGAGGTTCACGATGATGGCGGCAACCAGCAGCACCAGGTACAGCTTGACGGCGATTCTCCAGTCCCATGCTGCGGCCGCGAGCGGGGCGAGCCAAGTGGTGAGCGCCGTGCCCATGTTGCCGAACCCGTACACGCCGTTCACGAAGCCGTGCCGTTCGCGCGGGTAGTACTTCGGCAGCGACGTGACGCCCACGGAGAAGACGGCCCCGCCTATCCCCAGGAACACCCCGCCTGCGATGAGCGCCTCGTAGGTGGCGGCCTCGCTGATGAACCACACGGGGAACAGCAGGCAGACGAAGCTGCCCAGGAACACGGTGCGCGCTCCCAGCAGGTTCGCCAGGTAGCCCAGCGGCACGCGCAGCACCGAACCCAGTATCACGGGCACGGCCGTGACGAACGCCAGCTGGTCGGGTGGTATGGAAATGTCCTGCTTGATGTAGGGCAGCAGCGACGACAGGATCACCCACACCATGAAGCCGACGATCAAGTCGCCCGTCTGCAGCGGCAACTGCGCCCTTTTGTTCATGCGATCGCTCCCCCTCGAGCATGGCCCCCCGTGTCGAAGGCGCCTTTTCGCAGCGCCTTCTTTAAATCATAGCAACACACTCGTAGTTTACCAGCCGACGTGGTCGCGATGCCGCCTTCAGCCCTCCCTCGAGGGTTTTCCCCTATGGCGCTCGGGCTGTGCCCGCTGTACGCGTTCCGAAGCTCGCTGCCGCGTCCATCGAACGGACGCGGGTCGGCCCCTGCGAGGCTTCCGCACCTGCGAAGCCCGGCGCTGTGGGCGAATGGGCGTCGCAGGTGCCGTCCGTCGCCCGACTTCGGCGCCTCGATTGTGTTCCTTTACGTGAATTTTACCAAACAGTGCGTCCGCCGACGTAAAAAGCGAGGACGCCGCCTAGCTGTTTGTCAGATTTACGTTAAACTGATGAACTGCTGAGCCTTTTTACTGTTTTGTTGAAAGGGAACCCGTGACCATAGAGTGGGCTACGTTTATCGCCGAGCTCGCCTCCAACCCCGTACTGGTGGCTGTGACCCTGCTCAACATCGGCGTTATCGTCGTCAACGGCGCCACCGACGCCCCGAACGCCATCGCCACGGTGGTGTCCACGCGGGCCATGAAGCCCAAATGGGCCATCTTGATGGCGGCCACCTGCAACTTCCTGGGCCTGTTGCTCGTGTCGCTGGTCACCTCGGCCGTGGCCCACACCATCTTCAACATGGTGGATTTCGGCGGCAACTCGCAGCAGGCGCTCATCGCGCTCACGGCGGCCATGATCGCCATCATCGTGTGGGGCGTGGCCGCATGGTACTTCGGCATTCCCACCAGCCAGTCGCATTCGCTCATCGCCGGCCTCACGGGCGCGGCCATCGCGCTGCAGGGCGGCTTCGGCGCCATCAACGGCGGCGAGTGGATGAAGGTGGTCTACGGCATCCTGCTCTCCACGCTGCTCGGGTTCTTCCTCGGATGGCTCAACTCCAAGTTTCTCGGCCGGGTGTGCCGCAACATGGACCGCCACCGCACCACGAAGGCGTTTCGCTGGGCGCAGGTGGTGTCCGGCGCGGGCGTGGCGTTCATGCACGGCGCTCAGGACGGTCAGAAGTTCATGAGCATCTTCGTGCTGGCCATCACGCTGGCCACGGGCGTGGGCCAGGCCGACCAGATGATCCTGCCCATTTGGCTCATGTTCTTCTGCGCGTTGAACATGGGCATCGGCACGGCGGTGGGGGGCGAGCGCATCATCAAGAGCGTCGGCCTCGACATGGTGAAGCTGGAGCCGTTCCAGGGCTTCGCCGCCAGCTGCGCCACGTTCTTCTGCCTCATGCTTTCCACGTTCGCCGGCCTGCCGGTTTCCACGACGCACACCAACACCACGGCCATCATGGGCGTGGGCGCCGCCAAGCGCAAGAGCGCCGTGAAATGGGGCATCGCTGTCGACATGGTGAAGACCTGGGTTCTCACGTTCCCCGGATGCGGCCTGCTCGGGTTCGCGTTCGCCCATCTGTTCCTGCTCTTCTCGTAAAAGGAGTGTTCAATGTCCAAGAAGCACAAGTTCGATTACTTCGACGCTTTTGAAAAGCAGTCCGAGCTGGCCGTGAAAGAGGCCGAACTGCTCATCGAGGCCATCGAGAACTTCACCGAGGCCGAGAACCTGCGCGACGTCATGGAACGTGCGCACGAGCTCGAGCACGAGGGCGACGAGTTCAACCACGCCATCTTCAAGACGGTGGCCACCGATTTCATCACGCCCATCGAGCGCGAGGACATCATCGAGCTGTCGCAGTACCTCGACAACATCATCGACTACATCGAAGACGTCATGCAGCGCTTCTACATGTACGACGTGCATTTCATGCACCATGACGCGCACGAGTTCGCCTGCCTCATCAAGAAGAGCTGCGAGGCGCTCGACCGAGCCATGGAGGACTTCCGCAACTTCAAGAAGTCGAAGACGTTCAAGCAGCTCATCATCGACGTGAACACCTACGAGGAAGAGGCCGACCGTCTGTTCCTGCAGGTTATCCGCAAGCTGCACACCGAGGACAACGACAACCCCATGCGCGTGCTGGTGTGGACGCAGATCTTCGACCGCATGGAGAAGTGCTGCGACGCCTGCGAGCACGTGGCCGACACCATGAACACCATCCTGCTGAAGAACGTGTAGGTTCCGGCGGCCTGCCGGTCGCCAAAACGATCCGACGTGGCTACGAGCGCGGCTCGAACGGGTCGCGGGGCTCTTCCTCCGTCGCGTCGCCGCCTATGATGCGGCGCAGCTCGTCGCGATCCACGTGGATGCGGTCGCTCGGATCGCTGGGGGCCGTCTCGGGCGCGGCTTCGCCGGGCCGTCCTGAATCCGCCGCGGCGCCGTCGGCGTTCTTCTCCACCGGCGGCAGGGGGGACGTGGCGCCGGGCGCGCGCCAGAACCGGCGGAGTCGCTCGTAAGCCGTGCGCCGCTCGCGCTCACGCTCCACCTTGCCCTTCGGGGGACGCACGCGGCGCGCCACGGATTTCACCGGTCGGGCCACGGCGCTCGTCACCACGTCCGTGTAGTCCTTGGGCGGCTTCGTCTTCCAGCCGAAGAACAGCGACGCGTAGCGCAGCGCCAGCACGATGGCCACGCAGGCGTAGGGCGCGTACTGGTCGAGCACGTGGTTCTGCGCCATGAGCGCGTACACCGTGGAGCCGATGAGCGCGGCCGAGCCGTACATCGCCCCGGCCTGGAACGACTCGGGCTCCCGGTTCATGAACACGTCGCGCAGTATGCCTCCGCCCACGGCGGTGACGGTGCCCAGGATGATGGAGGGCACGATGTCCAAGCCGGCCGAAAGCCCCTTGCCCACGCTGATCACGGCCCACAGCGCAACCGACAGGTTGTCGAGCAGCGCCACGACGGGGTCCAGGTAGGCGGCCAGCTTGCCGAAGTAGAACACGACGACGCCCGCGCCGGCGCAGGCCAGCAGCAGCTCGGGTTTCTGGAACGCGTAGATGCCGTAGTTCTGCATGAGCAAATCGCGCATGATGCCGCCGGCGAGGCCTGCCGTGAGCGCGATGCACACCACGCCGAAGATGTCGTAGCGCGCCCGTACGGCGCTCATGGCGCCCGACAGGCCGCCTGTCAGCGCGGCGGCCAGCTCCAGCCAGAACGGTATGGTGAGAACGACCTCGAGCATGCGGGGCTAGACGCCGGCAGGGGAGGGCTCGTCGGCACCCGCGCCGCCGCCGTCCTCCACCGATACGAGCGTGGCCACGACGGGCCGGCCCGAGAAGTCGAGCTCGCCCGTGAGCACCCGCGCGCCCTCCAAATCGAAGTCGTCGCGATCGAACGCCGCGATGTTCGCCAGAGCCTTCTCGAGCGCCTCGTCGAACAGGTCCCAGAACCCCACCGTGCTCGTCTCGCCCGTGTAAGGGTTCTCCCATGTCTCGTGGGCGCGGTTGTCGTAGGCGCTCTCGGTGAGCTCCAACGGCCGGTGGCTCATGGACTGGTAGAACGAGAACGGGCGCACCAGCTGCTCCACGCGCCCGATGGCGGCGCGCTTGGCGCCGGTCTTGGAGTAGAACAGCCGCTGCACCCGGCGGAAGCTGCGCACGGACTGCGCGAACATGCTGGGCGGAATGATGCGCCCGTACACCGTGAGTGCCACGTAGGAGTACATCTTCGAGATCACGCCGAGTGCGAAATCGCTGGCCTGCAGTATCTCGCGCCAAGGTTGGAACGTCGCCACGGTTTCGCCGCGCTTCTCGAACAGCACGAGCTCGTCCAGCTCGCTCTCTATAACAGCGTGCACCTCGTGGCCGTCGTCGCGCGAAAGGCCCGGCTCGCCGGCGTCGCACAGGCGGTACTCGTGGAAGAACACGAGCGGGTGCATGGTGGAGTCCAGCGTGTAATGGCACAGGAAGCCCAGCGCGTAGGCGCGGCCCACCGGCAGCTCGTCCTCGTCCAAGATGCCCAGGGAGTCCTTGAACGCCTTGATAAGCTCGCTCGGCTTCTCCGCATGCATGATGTTGCCCAAGCGGTTGTGCTCGCGCAGGCGCGGATCCGCCACCGCGTAGAACAGGGGATCGGGCCCCTGGTTGCCCAGCAGGAACGCCTCCGCCTCGTCGCGGGTGCCTCCTATGTTGCGGAAAAGACGGTCGTAGACGTCCTGTCCGAAGAAGTCGTGCGTGATGAGAGCCGGCATGGGGCGATGCTCCGTTCCTGACTTGAAATTTACCGGTGACGCTACCCGGTATCATATACAATGAGGCGGTGCTTGTTAACCGTCGGTTTCCCAGTTGTGAAGAACGTTTCAGGTTAAGCGGCGCGGCGTGGGGCGCGCGGGGGCGCGCGAGACGAGAGGAAGGCGCACATGGCGCGAGTCAAGATGACGAAGCAGGAGCGCAGCTGGGTTCTCTACGACGTGGGCAACTCGGCGTTCGTGCTGCTTGCGACCGCGCTCATTCCCGTCTACTTCGCCTCGCTGGCCGAGCCGGGCTCGTCGGTCGTGGTGGCGTGGGGCTACGCCGAGACGGTGGCCTCGCTCATTCTGGCGCTGCTCATGCCCATCCTGGGGAGCCTCGCCGATTTGAAGGGCAACAAGAAGAAGTTCTTCGTGGGCACCGTGGGCACGGGCGCCGTGGCGCTGGCCGCGCTCGGCATTCCCACGGCGGCGCTGGCGTTCCTCGTGCTGTACGTGGTCGCGTCCATCATGCTGAACGGCTCCATGGTGTTCTACGACGCGTTTCTGGTGGACGCGGCCACCGACGAGCGCTACGACGAGGTGTCGTCGCAGGGCTACGCGTGGGGCTACATCGGCTCGTGCGTGCCGTTCATCGCGTGCCTGGCCGTGGTGCTGGGCGGGCCGACCGTCGGCATTCCCATGGATGTTGGGATGAAGGTGGCGTTTCTCATCACGGCCGTGTGGTGGGTGGCGTTCAGCATCCCGCTCATTCGCGACGTGCACCAAACGCACTACAAGGAGCGCCCGGAGCGTCTGATCCGCGACACGTTCTCGGGGCTGTGGAACACGCTCAAGCGCATCTTCAAGGACCGCAAGCTGCGTTTGTTCATGCTGGCGTTCTTCTGCTACATCGACGGCGTGCACACCATCATCAAGATGTCCACGAGCTACGGCACCGACCTGGGGATCGACTCCACGCAGCTCGTGCTGGCGCTGCTGGTGACGCAGTTCGTGGCGTTCCCCTCGGCCATCGCCTACGGGCGCCTGTCCACGAAGTTCGGCACGAAGAAGATGCTCATGGTGGCCATCGGCGCGTACTTCTGCATCACGCTGTTCGCGGCGTTCTTCCTGCGCGAGGCTCTGGAGTTCTGGATCCTGGCCATCTGCGTGGGCCTGTTCCAAGGAGGCATCCAGGCGCTGTCGCGATCCGAGTTCGGCAAGCTCATACCCAAGGAGCACGCCAACGAGTACTACGGGTTCTTCGATATCTTCGGCAAGTACGCCGCCGTCATGGGCACCTTTCTGGTGAGCATCTTCACGCAGCTTACCGGCAACTCGTCCATGGGCGTGCTCTCGATATCCGTGCTGTTCGTCATCGGCTTCGTGCTGCTGTGGAGGATGCCGGAGAAGTGACCGCGGCGACTGCGTCCGCCGGTGGAACGCGATCGTTGTTCCGCTGTTCAGGGAGCGCCCTTGTAGGGCGGTGTTAGTTCGGTCGGCCGTGCGAGGGCCGACCGAGCGTCCTCGCCAAGAGGGTTCAAGTTGGTTCATGGCCCTTCCTTGCCCGTTCAAAGAAGGATCGTGGGCACATTGAACCCTTTTCTGCCTTCCCATCGCGCAGGCGGCTTTCTATGCTCTTTTCCGTTGGCATCCAGTTCCCACGGACAAAAAGAAGGAGAAAGCTATGCCTTACGCGAAAGGATCCGGCCCCTCGGTCGTCATCGCCCTGGGCGGCAACGCCCTGGGCGATGCGCCCCAAGAACAACTCGAATTGGTCAAGAACACCGCCAAGCACATCGTGGACATGGTAGGTGACGGCGTGAACGTGGTGGTCTCCCACGGCAACGGCCCGCAGGTGGGCATGATCAACAGCGCGTTCGCCTACGCGAGCGCCAACGACGGCAAGACGCCCGAGATGCCGTTCCCCGAGGCGGGCGCCATGTCGCAAGGCTACATAGGCTACCAGCTGTCCCAGGCCATCTTGAACGAGCTCAAGCGTCGCGGCATCATGCGCTCAACGGCCAACGTCATCACGCAGACCGTCGTCTATCCCGACGACCCGGCCTTCCAGAACCCGACGAAGCCCGTAGGCGCCTTCCTCACCGAGGAGGAGGCGCGCGCCAAGGAGGCCGAGACCGGCTGGACGTTCAAGGAGGACGCCGGCCGCGGGTGGCGGCAGGTGGTGGCCTCGCCGAAGCCGCAGCGCATCGTGGAGTTCGACGCCGTGAAGGACCTCATGGACTCCGGCTACATCGTGGTGTCCACCGGGGGCGGCGGCGTGCCCGTGTTCCAGCGCGACGACGGCTACGAGGGCGTTCCGGCCGTCATCGACAAGGACCGCTCCAGCGCCAAGCTGGCCGCCGACTTCAAGGCCGACATGCTGATCATCCTCACGGCGGTGGAGAAGGTGTGCATTAACTTCAACACTCCCGAGCAGCGGGAGCTGTCCACGATGACGGTGGCCGAGGCCCGCAAGTACATCGACGAGGGGCAGTTCGCCCCGGGCAGCATGCTGCCGAAGGTGGAGGCCTGCATCGAGTACGTGACCGCCTATCCCGAAGGCAAGGCGCTCATCACCAGTTTGGAATGCGCCGCCGCCGGCCTTGAGGGCAAAACCGGCACCGTGATAACGGCATAGGCCGGGAACTCTGACGAGCACGGCGATCTTCCGTAAGGGCGGCCTGCTGGCCGCCCTTACGGAAGATCGCCGTCTTGAGGCTCTCCGGTCAGTTCCTCCAAAAGTCCCGTTGCAGGTCCTGCCGCGTCTTCGCGCCCGTCTTCTGCAGGATGTTGTGCGTATGGGACTTTATCGTGCCCACCGCCAGGCACAGCTCGCTCGCCGTGTTCTGGTAGTCCTTCCCGGCCACGATGCAGCGCAGTATGTCGCGCTCCCGACGGGTGAGACCGTACTTCTCGCAGTACAGATCGATATTCGAATCGACGTAGCGGTTCTCCGCCGTGCTCTGGGGTTCGGGAGGCTCTTTGTACCGCAGCCTGAACACGCCCACGCTGTGGCGCAGCGCCAATATGGACAGGACGAGCGCAAGCAGGTTTTCGGAGATGTTCCGTTCCGAAATGAACAGGGGCGCCGCCGAGTTCATGAACTCCGTCGTGGGTTCCCAGATAAGGATCATGAAGCTGTTTTCGGCGATGATGCAGGCGCATAGAAGCGCGCCCGCGATCGCCGGGGCTTTGAGCTTGCGGATGCTGGCCTTGTACGGCACCGACGCCTTGCGATACTGGAATGCCAGGAACCCCAGGCACCAAATAATGAACGCCTCGCGGGTGCTGTAGAAGCACCACTGCTGCGCGGGGCCTTCCGGCATGAGATGGACGATAAGGACGTTGGCCGTCAAAAAGACGGCCGCCGGCGCGATGGCGAAGGCGATCTTGCGCTTGTCGAGGTACAGGCACAGGGCAACCCAGATGGATTCCAGAACCCCCATGGCCAGCACCGCCTTGGCGAAGGGCATATGTATGGCGTAGAACGCGCTCACGTCGGGAAAGGTGCCGTGTCCCAGGTACTCGTCCAAGAATATGAGCATGAGGTCGAGGAAGTAGAGGAAGAACCCGGCGGCCACGCACAGGTACAGGACGTTGCGCGTCACGGCGTACAGTGAGAGCGTGGAGGCGGCGGCCGCCACGCAGGCGGTCATGATGAGGATCGTGTACGCATAGAAAGCGATTTCCATGGGCCTGCGCTCCTTCCCCGACGCTCTCGTGCGTTTCGCCGCACATCATAGCATCCGCTTCTGTCGCAAGAGCGAACGGTAACCGTTTTCCGCCCGTTCATATTGGTTCAGTCGACGCATAGCGGCGATTTGCCGCCGTTCGCAACGCACCTGGCGGGCTTCGCGGATGCCGAGTTTGGAGAGGTTCAGTTCGCGAAGGCGCTGAAAATGAACCCGTTTGCAGCTTCTCAACGGTTTCGGTTCAAGGGCATGGTGGTCCTGCAAAACGGCCCTCAAGCGAGGAGCCGCATCAAAATCCCTTTGAAGGAGGAGCACCATGGCTGTGAAGGACTACATCGACACCAACGACTTCACGAAGGAAGAGCTGCTCGACATGATCGAGTTGGCGAAGTCCATGAAGGCTATGATCAAGGAGGGCGGGCGCTACCCGCTGATCTTGAAGAACCAGACGCTCGGCATGATCTTCCAGCAGGTGTCCACCCGCACGCGCATCTCCTTCGAGACGGCCATGACCGACCTGGGCGGCCACGCCCAGTTCTTCGGCCCGGGCACCATCCAGCTGGGCGGGCACGAGTCCATCGAAGACTCCGCCCGCGTCATGGGCTCGCTCGTGGACATCCTCATGGCCCGCGTCGACCGCCACAAGGACGTCGTGAACCTGGCGAAGTACTCCGCCGCCCCGGTCATCAACGGCATGTCCGAGTACAACCATCCCACCCAAGAGCTCGGCGACCTCCTCACCATGATGGAGAACCTGCCCGAGGGCAAGAGCATCGAGGACTGCAAGCTCGCCTTCATCGGCGACGCCACGCAGGTGGCCGTCTCGCTCATGTTCATCTGCTCCAAGATGGGGATGGATTTCGTGCAGTTCGGCCCCAAGGGCCACCAGATATCCGACGGCGGCCTGCAGGTCGAGAACGTCGTCGACCTTGTGGCCATCGCGCAGAAGAACTGCGAGGTGTCGGGCGGCACCGTGACCATCTCCGACGACATCGAGTCCATCAAGGGCGCCGACTTCGTCTACACCGACGTGTGGTACGGCCTGTACGACGAGGAGGAGTCCGGCGAGAGCTATATGGACGTGTTCTACCCCAAGTACCAGGTGACTCCCGAGATGATGGCCTTCGCCGGGCCGAACGCCAAGTTCATGCACTGCCTGCCGGCCACCCGCGGCGAGGAAGTGGTGGACGAGGTCATGGACGGCCCGGACAGCCTGTGCTGGGTGGAGGCCGAGAACCGCAAGCACTCCATCCGCGCGATCCTGGCCTACCTCTGTCCCAAGACCGTGGAGAACGCCGCCGCGGCCGACGCCGCCGAGGCCCGTATGAACGCGGTTTTGGAGAAGATCGGCAAGTAGAGGCGAAGCCGCGTCGACGCCGCAAAAGGGGCCGTTCCCTTTTGCGGCGTCCTTTCAGGATGCGCGTCTCGCGCGAACAGCTTGCCCGAACTACAGGAAGGAATCTCATCGTGAGCGCTCGGGAAAAGACAGAGAAAGAGGTGAAGTTCCGCCATGGCGTGCTCGCCCTCGGCGGTCTGGCGGTCGTCATGTTCGGCTGCGTGGTGGGTCTGGGCGCCGAACCGCAGATCCCGTTGGTCATAGGGTGCGCCATCGCCGGCGGCATCGCCCTGTACCTGGGTCGCACGTGGGAGGACGTGCTCGACGCCGTGCTCAAGGGCATCAACGACTCCATGGAGGCCGTGCTCATCCTCATGTGCATCGGCATGTTGGTGGGCGTGTGGATTCAGTCGGGCACCGTGCCCACCATGATCTATTACGGCCTTATGGTGGTGAGCCCCGAGCTGTTTTTGCCCATCGCCTTCTTGGTGACCACGGCCGTGGGCATCGTGCTGGGCTCATGGGGCGCGGCGGGCACCATCGGCATCGCCTTCTTGGGCATCGCCGCCGCGTTGAACATCCCGCTGGGCATGGCCGCGGGCGCCATCGTGGCCGGTGCGTACGTGAGCGAGATCATCTCGCCGCTGGTCGACGGCCCGAACCTGGCCGCCGCCATCGCCGACTGCGGCGTGTTCGCGTTGTGCAAGCGCTTCTTGGTGCCGTGCCTCGTCACGTGCGCGGGCTGCGTGGTCATCTACCTGGTCATCGGCATGAACCTGAGCGTGGGGGGCTCCGCCGACGTTTCGGCCCAGGTGTCCTCGCTGCTGACGGCGCTCGACGCCAACTACAACATAGGGCCCGTCACGCTCATTCCGCTCGCAGTGATGATCGTGTGCATCGCCTTGAAGGTGCCGGCCATCCCGTCGTTCCTCGCCGCCATCGCCGTCGGCATGATCGAGGCCTGCGTGCTGCAGGGCTCCGATTTGTCCGCCGTGGTGGAGGTGGCCAACCTGGGCGTGGTGAGCACCACCGGCTTCGCCGAGCTGGATGCGCTGCTGTCCAACGGCGGCATACAGGAAATGATGAGCACCATCTCCATCGTCATCCTGGTCATGGCCTTCGGCGGCATCATGCAGCACACGCACCTCATGGACGCGCTGGTCGATCCCATCGTCAGCAGGCTGCGCCGCTTCGGCCAGCTGGTCACGGCCACCGTGTTCTCGGGCGCGTTGTTCAACGTGCTGCTGCCCGACCAGTACCCGGCCATCACGCTGTCCACTCAGATGTACAGCAAGGAGTTCCGTCGTCGCGGCGTGAAGAACGACGTATGGGGCAACATCGTCAATTCGAGCGCCGGCATCACGTCCGTGCTCGTGCCGTGGAACACCTGTGCGGTGTACATGGTGACGGTGCTGGGCGTGGGGTGCCTCACCTACGCGCCGTACGCGTTCTTCTGCTACCTGTACCCGCTGTTCATCATCGTGTTGGGCGTGCTGTTCGGAAAGAAGCTGGGCTGGCTGCCCCGAACCGATGCCGTTGCGGTCGACGCCGCTGCGCAGGGCGAGACGGCCGTTCAGAACGCGTAGGGAACGCAGGGCCCGTGCGTCGCAGGAAGGCGCGCGGGCCCTGCTCGATCGAGCACTTCGCCCAGAGCGCATGGTTCGCGCGCCCCGTCCGAAGCGCCATGCTCGCGCGCAGCGCCTCGTTGCGCGGAGGGATTTTCGGAAGCGAGGGAAGTCAATGAAGGGAAACTTGAGGGAGGCCAAGGGCTACGCATGGCTCGTCGTGCTCGCCTGCGGCTTCATGATATCGGGATCGATCGGTTTTTTCACGGTGGTGGCGGGCAACTTCTACGTGCCCGTGAGCGACAGCTTGGGCGTGGGGGAGTCGTCGCTCACGTTCTACATGACCATCGTGTGCCTGGGCCAGGCGGTCAGCATGCCCATAGCCGGCCGGGTGGTTCCCAAGATGAACATCGCCGTGCATCTGACGTTGATCAACGCCGTGGAAGCGGCGGCGGTCGTGGTCATGTGCCTGTACAACGACGTGTTCATGTGGTACGTGTCGGGCGCGGTCATCGGATTCTGCATGGGCTTCAACACGTCGGTGGGCATCGCCATCATCTTGAACAACTGGTTCTACAAGCGCACCGGCCTGGCCATCGGTGTTGCCTGGGCGCTCTCGAGCCTCTGCAACGCCATCATGAGCCCCATCATCAACTCGGTCATCTCCACGGCAGGTTGGCGCGTGGGCTACGTGGTGCTGGGCCTGTCCGCCGCCGTGCTCATGTGCGGTTCCACCCTGTTCATCATCAGGCTGAAGCCGGAGATGAAGGGCCTTCTGCCCTACGGCTACACCGAGGTCGGGGCCGTGGCCGCCAAGGAGCCCACCGAAGGCGTGGCGTTCAGGGCGGCCGTGAAGTCGCCCGCGTTCATCGCGCTCATCGCCGCGATGTGCCTCATCGTCATGACCACGGTCACCAATCAGCTGTTCCCCATGTACGGGTCGTCGGTCGGCTTCGCGCCGCATGTGGGCAGCCTCATGGTGTCGGTGGCCATGTTGTGCGACATCGCGTGGAACCCGCTCATCGGCTGGACATGCGACAAGTTCGGCCCGGCTCGGGCCGTGGCCATGTGGGCGGCGGTGACGGTGCTGTCGTTCGTGTGCCTGCTGTTCAGCGCCGCGTCTCCGGTGCTCGCCTGCATCGGCGCCGGTCTGAACGACTCGATGTACGCCGTGTTCGGCACGGGCATCGCCACGCTGACCATGGCGATGTTCGGCCACAAGGACTACGGCAAGATATACTCGCTGGTCCCCGCCATCGGCTACGTGCTGGGGTCCATGGGGGCTCCGTTGCTCACGACCATCTACGAGACCACGGGCTCGTTCTCGTCGGTGTGGATCTTCTGCATCGTGTGCGACGTGGCCATCGCCGTGCTGGCCGTGGCGGCCATGAGGCTCAGCCGGAAGCTCAAGCGCACGGACGGGCCCTTGATCGAGGAGGCTTCGGGCGAGGAAACCCTGCCTTCTCCTGCCACGTAGCGCTGTTCAAGCCATACCCGTCGGGGCCGTGCGCACGGTTCCCGAATCCACGCACCGCCTCGTTCGGGCTCGCCGCCCGGGCGGGGCGGTTGCATTCGCTGTGAAAACGCCGCTGATGGCGGTCTTTCCGTGAGCGGGCGGCGGGGTTGTTTGATATAGTGGAGAACCGTTGGGGTTCACCACGATAAGAAAGACCACCATGTCGCTAATCGTATGCAAATTCGGAGGCACGTCCGTCGCCTCGCCCGAGCGCATCCAGATGGTAGCCAAGAAGCTCATCGCGAAGCGCCAGGCCGGCCACGACGTCGTGGCCGTCGTGTCCGCCATGGGCAAGACGACCGACGAGCTCGTGGGGCTTGCCCGCGCGCTCAACGACAACCCGCCCGCGCGCGAGATGGACCGGTTGCTGTCCACCGGCGAGCAGGTGTCCATGACGCTTCTGGCCATGGCCGTGGAGGCGCGCGGCTACAAGGCCATGAGCTTCACGGGCCGTCAGGCCGGCATCGAGACGGACGGCTCCCACGCGCAGGCGAAAATCGTGAAGGTGCACAACGAGCGCATCATGGAGGCCATCGCCGCCGGGGCCATCCCCGTGGTGGCGGGCTTCCAGGGCATCGACGCGAACGGAGACATCACCACGCTGGGACGCGGCGGCTCCGACACCACGGCCGTGGCCGTGGCCTGGGGCATCAATGCCGACGTGTGCGAGATATACTCCGACGTTGACGGCGTGTACACGGCCGATCCGCGCGTGTGCCCGCGCGCGAAGAAGCTCGACGAGATATCCTACGACGACATGTTGGAGCTTGCGGGCTCGGGCGCGGGCGTGCTGCAGATGCGCGCCGTGGAGTTCGCGCGCAAGTACGACGTGGTCATCCATTCCCGCTCGGCGTTCTCCGAGGCCGAGGGCACCTACATCAAGGAGGAAACCGACATGATGGAAGAAGCCGTCATCACCGGCATCGCGCACGACACGTCCGAGGTGAAGGTGACCATCCGCGGCGTGCCCGACATGACGGGCGTGGCGGCGAAGGTGTTCAGCGCGCTGGCGGGCAACAACGTGCGCGTGGACATGATCATCCAGAACATCTCCGAGGACGGCTTCACGGACATCAGCTTCACGTGCGCCGGCGCCGACCTGGCCCTCGCGCGCGAGACCATCGAGCGCATCCTGCCCGAGATCAGCGCGCGCGAGTTCGACGTGGATGCCGACATCGCCAAAGTGAGCCTGGTGGGCACCGGCATGAAGTCGTCGCCCGGCGTGGCCGCGCGCGCGTTCACCACGCTCGGGGAGAACCAGATCAACATCCTGGCCATCTCCACGTCGCCCATCCGCCTGTCCGTGGTGGTGGACGGCTCGCAGGCCGCCGAGGCCGTGCGCTGCCTGCACAGCGCCTTCGACTTGGATTCCGACAGCGTGTTCGAGGAGACCCAGTTGAGCGCGGAGGAGATTGCGGCGAAGATGAACAAAGGCCGATGAGGTTCCGCCGTTCTGCCGAACGGCGGAACGATTCGACGCTGCGAGGGGCCGGCGCACGTCGCCTTCGCGCGATCCCGGAGGCTCGCGTACCGAAGTACGCTTCGCCTCCGCGATCCCGCGAATCCGACGCACCCCGACCCCTCTCGCTGACTGACTACGCCAACCTGGAAGGGGAGAACTACCTATGACATGGACGAAGGAGATGCCGGCGAATCCGGTGGTGGCGATCGCGGGGGCGACCGGCGCGGTGGGCAGCGAGTTCCTGCAGGTGCTGCACGACCTCGATTTCCCGGCGAGCGAGGTGCGGGCGTTGGCGTCGGCGCGCTCGGCGGGCAAGAAGCTGCCGTTCGCGGGCTGCGGGCAGGTGCCGGCCGGCGAGCTGACGGTGCAGGAGATGACCCCGGAGTCGTTCGACGGCGTGGACATCGCGCTGTTCAGCTGCGGCGCCGGCGTGTCGAAGGAGCTGCGCGAGGCCGTCACGGCGGCCGGCGCGGTGATGATCGACAACTCGAGCGCCTTCCGCATGGACGAGGACGTGCCGCTCGTGGTGCCCGAGGTGAACCCGGGCGACGTGGCCTGGCACAACGGCGTGATCGCGAACCCCAACTGCTCCACCATCCAGATGGTGGTGGCGTGCAAGCCGCTCTACGACCTGTCGCCCATCACGCGCGTGGTGGTGTCCACCTACCAGGCTGCCAGCGGCGGCGGCGCTCCGGCCATGGCCGAGCTGTACGACCAGACGAAGGCGTTCCTCGACGGCACGCCCGAAGACGAGCTGGCCGTGGAGGTGTTCCAGCACCGCATCGCGTTCAACTGCATCCCGCACATCGACAAGTTCCTCGACGACGACTCCACGAAGGAAGAGTGGAAGATGGTCGTGGAGACGAAGAAGATCATGGGCGACCAGAACATCAAGGTGGCCGCCACCTGCGTGCGCGTGCCCGTGCTGCGCTGCCACGCGGAGTCGGTGAACGTGGAGTTCGCCGGCGACGTGAGCGTGGAGGCCGCGCGCGCCGCCTTCGAGGCCGCGCCGGGCATCACGGTCATGGACGACTGCGCGAACAACGAGTACCCCATGCCGGGCCTGCTGGCGGGCACGAACGACACCTACGTCGGCCGCCTGCGCAAGGACGACACGGTGGACCACGGCCTGGCCCTGTGGGTGGTGGCCGACCAGATCCGCAAAGGCGCCGCGCTCAACGCCGTGCAGATAGCCCAGCTGCTGTTGCCGTAGGCCCAAAGCCGGCCGTCCGGACGCTGGGATTCGGAGCGCGGCGGACGGCTTCTCATGTGCTCGTGGTTCGGAGACGAAGAGGCCGGCGGCGCGGCCTCTTTCTCGTTCGCCTTTGACCCGCATGGAGCTCGATGCGCGATTTGCGGCGCCTACGGTCATCGGCTTTCCTTCGGAGAGGGAATTGCCGTTCGGGCGAGCCGGTTTTTTAGGTGCGCGGCGGCCAAGGTTACGGTACCATTACATTTTGGATATTCCGCTTGATCAAGCTTTCAGAGCTATCCTGCGTAGAGTCGAGGACAAGGACATGCCAGATACACGGCGCACCGAAGAAGGGACTTTCGCTTCAAGCGAGGTTGCTTTCGACGTGGAAGCCGTGCCGGGGGCCGGCCGTCGCGCAGCCTCTCTCACGCGCCGCCGCTTCCTAGCTGTCTCGGCGTTCGGCTTGGCGGGCGTTTGCGCGTCCCTTGCTTTGCCCGGTTGCTCCACCAGCAAGAACATCGTGGTGGAAAAGGGCGAGGAAACGCCGGTCGACACGAAGCTGACGTTTTTCGGGTGCAAGTACGAGTCCATCAACGTCGCAGCCATCGAGGAAATCCTGCGCGAATACATGGACGGGCATCCGAACGTGTACGTTTCCTACGAGGGCATCAAAAGCCGGCCGTACTACGAAGCGCTCGAGAAGCGCCTGGCATCGGGAAACGGCGACGACGTGTTCATGGTCGACCATGACACGGAGCTGTTGTTCGAGGAACGGGGCTATCTGGCGGATTTGTCCGACTTGCGCACCGTCCCCACGTTCAGCGCGCTCGCCTTGGGCCAGATGAGAAGCGAATCGCGCATCCTCTACGTGCCCACGTCCATCTCGGCGTTCGGCCTGTACTGCAACACCGATCTGCTGGCGGCGCATGGCGTGGCGGCGCCGCGCACGATAGGCGAGTTCGAAAGCGCCTGCGAGACGTTCCTCTCCGCCGGTATCGTGCCGCTCGTCGCGAACAACGACATCTCGCTCAAGACGCTCGCCATCGCGCGCGGCATGGCCGAGGTCTATGCCGCCGACGATGCCAACAAACGTATCGAGGCGCTGAGCGACGATCCCGAGGCTTTGTCCGCGCAACTGCGCCCCGGCCTCGATCTGGTGGAGCGCTTCGTCAAGAAGGGGTACGTCGACGCCGCCTTAGCGCTGGAGACGGAGAAAACGGCGAACGATCTCGAGCAGTTCGCCACGGGGCAATACCCCTTCATGCTCACAGGCGCCTGGGCGTCGGTGCGCGTGCGCGACATGGCGCCGGACCTCGCTTACGAGGTGCATCCCTATCCGGTGCTCGACGGCGATCCCGTGCTCGTGGTGAACGTCGACACGCGGGTGAGCGTGAACGCGAACGGCGCCCATGTCGACGCGGCCAAGGATTTCGCGACTTTCTTCACCGAGCCTTCCGCCATCGCGCGCTTCGCGAACAGCCAGTGCTCGTTCAGCCCGCTCGAGGGCAACGCCGCTCCCGACGACGAGGCGCTCGGACCGTTGGCCGGGGCGTTCGCCTCCGGCGTGGTAATCGGGTCGGACGACAACATACATCTTCCGGTATGGGGCGCCGCCCGCAAGAGCGTCGTGTCCCTGCTCGAAGGCGCTTCGGCCGCCGACGCCCAAGACCTGATGCGCAGCCTGTTGGCGGAGGAGGCGGACGGCGACCGATGAAGACGAGAAAGGCCCTTATCTCACTTATCGTGGCGCTGGTGGCCGTGCTCGTCATCGTGGGAACCTTGTTGTTCACGCGCTTCGTGCAGGATTCCCTCTGGGACAAGTCCGTGACGGATGTTCTGGAAGTGACGGCTCAGGGTCAGCACGCGTTGGACACGTATTTCGAGAAGGACCTCGAGACGCTCGACCTGTTCGCGTCCGAGTTGTCTGCGCAAAGGCACGACGACGTTGCGCGTTTGGCCGAAAAGCTCGCCCTGTTCGGCGCGGGCGAAGACGGCACGGTGTACGTTTGCGTGGATTTGGGAACGGGCGCGGTGTATCGAACGGACAACAGCCAGGCGGCTCCGCTTACCGCCGCCCAGTTCGCCGCAGCCGAGGGGGCGGGCGATCGGGGCGTGCTGGAGCCGTTCCTGGACGAGCGCACCGGCGGCTCCGTGATCGGCGTCTACGCGCGGTTCTCTTTCGCCGACGGCACGCCGGGGCTCGTGCGCAAAGCGCGGCCTCTCAGCGAGGTGGAGGATCGGTTCTCGCTGTCGTTTTACAACGACAGCGGCTTCTCGTACGTGGTGAACGACGACGGGGACGTGATCGTGCGCTCGCAGCATCGCGACAGCAACCGCACGTTCTCGAGCATTTACGACATCGTGGGGTTCGAGGGCAACGACCAAGCGGCCGTCGAATCGTTCCGCAACGCGCTCGAGCGGAACGCGCGCGGCGTTGCCCTGTTCTCGTACCTAGGCGACGAGTACGTGTTCTGCTACACGCCGCTCGAGGGAACCGATGGCTGGGACGTGGTGTCCATCATCCCGAACGACGTGATCATGGAGCAGGCCGATGCCGTCATCAACGCCACGCTGCTGCTTTGCCTGGTGATCATTGCGGGGCTGACGGTCGTGCTGGTGGTGTATTGGCGCAGCAGCCGCGCGCATCGCGTGGAGATAGAGCGCATGGCCTACTACGACAGCTTGACCGGCCTGTACAGCTCCGACAAATTCACGCTCGAAGGCGATGCGCGCTTGCTGGAGCGCTCGAAGGGAGAGGCTCCCGGCGCGAAGGGCGGCGGCGTGGCGGTGGCTTTCATCGACATCGACAACTTCAAGCTCATCAACGACGTGGAAGGCTACGCGAAGGGCGACGAGGTTCTGCAGCAGCTCGCCGTGATCCTACGCTGCGCGGTGGGTGCGGACGGCTTTGCGGCGCGTCTCTCGGCCGACCATTTCATGCTGTTCTTCCCCTATGCCCGTCGCGAGGACGCGCTGCGCACGTGCGATGCCGTGGTGGAACGCGCGCGGGCCGTCATGGGCAACGGCAAGCCGCTCGCTCTGCACATCGGCCTGTGCTGCTCGGAGGACGCGCCCGAGGCGCGCGACGTCACCGAGCTTACCGACCGCGCGCGCATCGCCCAGCGGGAATCGCGCACGCGCGGGATCGCGCCATGCGCGTACAGCCAGCCCATGCGCGACGCGCTGCTGCGCCGCGCCGATTTGGAACGCACGATGGAGGCCGCGCTCGAACATGGCGAGTTCTTCTACCTCATCCAGCCGAAGTACGACGTGGCGGGCATGCGCGTTCTGGGCGGCGAGGCGCTCGTGCGCTGGAGGCGCCCCGGCGAGGGCGTCGTGGGCCCCGACGAGTTCATACCCCTGTTCGAACAGAACGGGTTCATCCTGCAGTTGGACGAATTCGTGTTGGAGAGCGCGTGCCGCGACGTGCGCGCGCGTTTGGACGCGGGCCTGCCCGTGGTGCCGCTGTCGGTGAACGTGTCGAGGCGCCACCTGCACCGCGACGACTTCCTTCCCTCGTACGTGAGCATCAAGGAGCGCTACGGCATTCCCGACGGGCTGTGCGAGCTGGAGCTGACCGAGAGCATCGTCATGGACGACCTGCACGGCACGTTCGAGATCATGGAGCAGATGCGCGCGGCCGGGTTCCGCTGCGCCATCGACGACTTCGGGGCGGGTTACTCGTCGCTCAACGTGCTGAAGAACCTGCCCGCCGACGTGTTGAAGCTCGACCGCGACTTCCTGCTGGAAGGCACGAGCCCCGGCACGGAGGAGACGGTGGTGCGCACCGTGATCACCATGGCGAAGGACTTGCGCATGGACACGGTCATGGAAGGCGTCGAGACGCCGAAGCAGCTGGCGTTCCTGCGCACGACGCCGTGCGACATGGTGCAGGGCTTCGTGTTCTCGCGCCCCGTGACCCCCGAGGAGTTCTACCGGCTGCTGGACACGAGCGCGCAGTAGCTCTGTCTCCCGGCGGAACTACTGCCCATGACGGTGCGGGCTTGCTCGCGACGAACGGGACCCCTCTACTTTCTCAGCATGCGGTAGCCTATGCCCACGTGGGTCTGGATGTAGGCGGGGTGGGCCGGGTCGGGCTCTATCTTCTTGCGCAGGGTTGCCATGAACACGCGCAGCGACGGCAGGTCGCTGGCCAGCGCGTTGCCCCACACTTCTTTCAGGATGGTGTTGTGCGTGAGCACCTTGCCCGTGTTGCGGGCCAGCAAAGCCAGCAGCTTGTACTCGATGGGGGTGAGGTGCACTTCCTCGCCGCCCAGCGTGACGGTGCGCGCGGCGTAGTCGATGCGCAAATCGCCGTTCTCGTAGACGGGCCCGTCCTCGTCGTTGCGCGCGTCGGCCGCCAGGCGTCGCGTGGCCACGCGCAGCCTCGCCAGCAGCTCCTCCACGGAGAACGGCTTGACGAGGTAGTCGTCGGCGCCGGCGTCGAGCGCGGCCACCTTGTCGGCGTCTTCGGTGCGGGCCGACACCACGATGATGGGCATGCGCGACCAGGTGCGCACCTGGCGGATGAGGTTCACGCCGTCGGCGTCGGGAAGCCCCAGGTCCAAGATGACGACGTCGGGGTTCTTCGTGGTGGCCTCCAAAAGCGCGCCGGTGCCCGTGCCCGCTTCGAGCAGATGGTACCCCTGCACTTTGAGCGCCGTCGCTATGAGGCTTTTGACGGCGTTGTCGTCTTCCACGATGAGCACGGTGTAGGCTGCGTTGCCCTCAGTCGCGTTCGCCACGCGGCCCTCCTTCGTCGTCGCCCGCCGTATCGGCGCCGTCGGCCCTGCCGTCTGCGCATCCGGACTCGGCCTTGTCGCCCTCCCCGACGCGCATCCTTTCGTCGACCGTGTATTCTACCGCAGGGAGCGTGAACGTGATCACGGTGCCGGGGCGGCCGGGGTCGGTGCGCTCGGCTTCGGGCAGGGCGTCCACGGCGATGGTCCCGCCATGCATCTCCACGATGGACTTGCACAGCGCCAAGCCCAGCCCCATGCCGCGCCGTGCGTCGCTGCCCACGTTCTTCCCTTGGTAGAACATCGTGAAGATCTCGGCCCGCTCGCCCGGTGCGATGCCGGGGCCGTCGTCGGCCACCGACACGGCCACGAACCCGGGAGCGCCCGGTCGCTTCCCGGACGGCTCGCGTCGGGCGCTCACGGTGATGCGCGACCCCTCGGGCGTGTACGTGACGGCGTTGTTCACCAGGTTTATGACGACCTGCATGATAAGGCGCCCGTCCATCTGGGCCATGACCAAGGGATCCTCCATCTGCACGCGCAGGTCGTGCAGGGCCGCTTTGCGGTTCAGGTGGTGCAGCGCCTCGCGGACGACGTCCTCCACCAGTTCGGGTTCGGTTTTGAGCGCTACGGTGCCGTTGTCCAGGCGGGTCACCACCAGCAGGTTCTCCACAAGGTTCACAAGCCACAGCGCGTCCTCGTAGATATCGGTGTAGATGGCCCGCTTCTTCTCGTCGGACAGCGCGTCGGCGCTTGACAGCAAGATAGACGCGTCGCCGGAGATGCTGGTGAGGGGCGTGCGCAGGTCGTGCGAGATGCTGCGCAGCAGGTTGGCGCGCAGGCTCTCCTGCTCGGCTTGCAGGCGGATGCGGTGCGCCTCCTCGGTCGAGCGCTCCCGTTCGACGGCCTGCCCGCATTCGTCCAGCATGACCAGCAGCAGGTTCTTCTCGAAAGCGTCCAGGTCCTCGTCGGCCACCACGATGCCGGCCACGCCTACGACGACGTTCTTGCCGCGAATGGGCAGGTAAAGGCAGCGCGCGTCCATGAGCGTGCTCGTCCCCGTGCCGGCTCGCTTGTTGTTGCCGGCCACCCAGGCGGCCACGGCGGTTTCGCTCTCGCTCACGAGGTCGGTCATGCTCACGTTCTCGTCGGGGTTGCCCGAAGAGAACAGGCTGGGGTCGAGCAGCTTTCCCCCCGGGGTTACCTGGTAGATCACCACGGTGGTGCGCAGCAGCTTGATGACCTGCTCGGCCGTGGTGGACAGGATGTTGTCCACGCCGTCGGCTTCCTGCAGCCGGTGCTCCGTTTCCAGCAGCACCTCGGTGCGGTAGGCTTTGCGGGCGCTCGCTTCGGCTTCGCGGCGCGTGCGGATGGTGAGCGACGACACCACGGCGGACGTGACGAACAGGAACGCGAACGTGAACGGATAGTTCAACCCGTAGGCCGTCAGGGTGAAGCGCGGCGTTTGAAAGAAGAAGTTGAACAGGATCACGGCAAGCGGGGAGGCGAGCACGCTGTAGAAGAAGCTGTCGGCTTTGAGCGAGCCGAGCAGGACGGCCACCAGGTAGACGGCGAGGATGGTGCTGCCGGCGAGCCCAGCCTCGTGGAAGACGAGCCCCAGCATCGTGGCGCCCGCCAGCGCGAGGAACGCGGCCGCCAAGTCGGTGCGCGTGGGCTTGAGGCGCGTAGCCAGGCGCGGGCCGGAGGTGGGTCGGGCCTCGTGACGATCGGCGATGACGACGACGTCTGCCGTGCAGGACAGGTGCGCCAGCCGGTCGGCTACGGTCTCGCGCGCGGGCAGAAAGGGGAAGGTGCGCTTGCGTCGGTTCTCGGACGAGCCGATGACGATTTTCGAGATGGTTCCCGAAAGCGCGTACTGGGCGATCTGAAGCGCCAGATCGTCTCCGTAGACGGTCACGACGTGCGCGCCCAGCTCCTCGGCGAGCTCCACGTTCGCATGCAGCGCGCGGGCGTCCTCCTCGGAGAGCTTGCTCTCGCCGGTGGGCTCGACGACGAGCGCCGTCAGCGTGCCGCGATAGGCCGCGGCCAGGCGCGCGGCCGCCCGCACGGTGGTGGCGTTGCCGGGGGAGGGGCTCACGTGCACGAGCACGTCGTCGCCGGCATCGCCCGCCGCTCGTCCCAGGCCGCGCTCGAGGTTGCGGTTCAGGCGGTCGGCCGTGCGACGCAGCGCCAGCTCGCGCAGGTAGGCCAGGTTCTTGGCGGAGAAGAAGTGGGAGAGCGCCGTCTCGGCGCGGTCGGGGCGGTATATCTTGCCGCTCTCGAGGCGTTCGATAAGGTCGTCGGGATCGAGGTCCACCAGCTCCACCGACGATGCGTAGTCGAAGATGCGGTCGGGGACGCGCTCCTGCACCACGACCTCGGTGGTGGCGGACACCTTGTCGTTCAGGCTTTCAAGGTGCTGCACGTTCACCGTGGTGTACACGTCGATGCCCGCGTAAAGCAGCTCCTCGACGTCGTGATAGCGCTTGGAGTGCCGGCTTCCATGGGCGTTCGTATGCGCCAGCTCGTCCACGAGGATGAGGTCGGGCTTGCGCGCGAGGGCCGCGTCCACGTCGAACTCGCGCAGCGTGATGCCCTTGTACGGGATCTCGCGCACGGGCAGCGTTTCCAGTCCCTTCACCAGCGCGAGCGTGTCGGGGCGCGTGTGGGGCTCGATGTAGCCCACCACCACGTCGCGCCCGTGCTCCCGTGCCGCATGGGCGGCTTCGAGCATGGCGTAGGTCTTGCCCACGCCCGCCGCATAGCCGAAGAATATCTTGAGCCGGCCCCGGTGGCCGCGGTCGGGCGTCTCCGCACCTGCGATGGCCTGCAGCAGGTCGTCGGGGTTCGGGCGGAGCGGTTCTGTCGGCGTGGTTTCCATGGCGCGAACATCATACGACAGACCTCGTGAACGCGGCATTAAGGCCGCAGGTCTGGCATTAAGAAAGCATGAAGACGCCCGTGGAGGGCTGCAGTGCCGGGTCGTGGCGGACGGGTCTTTTGCGGGCTTGCGCTATACTGGTTCCCATGAAGAAGAAGAGGCTCGATACGCTGCTCGTTGAGCAGGGCTACTTCCCCGATGCGGACGCGGCGCTGCGCGCGGTGCTCGCCCACGAGGTGAAGGTCGACGACGTGTACGCCGCAAGCGCCGCGTTGAAGGTCCCGCCCGATGCCGAGGTCGTGGTGCGCGGCCGTCGGCGGTTTGTGTCGCGCGGCGGCCACAAGCTGCAGGGCGCGCTCGACGCCTACCGGCAGGACGTGCGGGGTCTGCGCTGCATCGACATCGGCTCGTCCACGGGCGGTTTCACCGACTGCCTGCTGCAGGCGGGCGCTGCCAGCGTGGCGTGCGTCGACGTGAACTACGGGCAGTTGGCCTGGCGGCTGCGGCAAGACGCGCGCGTGGCCGTGTTCGAGCGCACGAACATCAAGCTGGCCGATCCCGAGGTACTCGGCGCGCCGTTCGACGTTCTGGTGGCCGATCTGAGCTTCATCGGCCTCGCGCAGCTCGCGCCCGTGTTCGCGCGGCTGTCTCGCGAGGGAAGCGTGTTCCTGGGATTGGTGAAGCCGCAGTTCGAGTCGCGCCCCGGCGAGACGGAGGGCGGCGTGGTGCGCGACGGGGCCGTGCGCGAGCGCGTGGTGGGCGAGGTGCGCGAAGCGCTCGAGGCCGCCGGCTTCCGCACGACCGGCGTGGTGGAGTCGCCCATCACCGGCCCCGAGGGCAACGTGGAGTACCTGGTGAGGGCGGTGTACGGCGAGGACATCTGATCCTGGCCTCCGCTCGGCGGCGGCTTGCTGAAGATGCGGCAACGATTCCCGTGCCGTGCGGGCCTATGTGCGATACTGCAACAACGACGAGGAAGGAGCAGCCCATGAGCGTGCTCGGCAACATACTGTGGTTCGTGTTCGCGGGACTCTGGCAGGGTGTGAGCTGGATCCTCGTCGGCGCGCTGTGGTGCGTCACCATCGTGGGCATACCCGTGGGCACGCAGTGCTTCAAGATGGCGGGCCTCGCGTTCTTCCCGTTCGGGAAGGAAGTGGAGTACGGCGGCGGGGCGGGGTCGGCCGTGCTCAACGTGCTCTGGTTCGTCTTCGGCGGCGTGTTCCTGGCGCTCGAGGCGCTGCTCAACGGCGTGGTGCTCTGCATCACCATCATTGGCATCCCCTTCGGCCTGCAGTGCTTCAAACAGGCGAAGCTGGCCCTGCTCCCCTTCGGCGCCGTGGTGCGGGGGAAGTAGCGGACGCCGCTTTCCCGTCGCTTTCGCTCCGGATCTTTTCTGTCTTTTATTGCACAGGGGCTTGCAGGCGCAGGCATATCTTACTATAATGTTGTACGTACAACAGAGGAGGTGCAACATGCCTGATGCAATGGTGACGGCGCGCATGTCGGCGGAGAAGAAAGAGGCGGGCAACCGCATGCTCGAGCAGCTGGGCACGAACGCCTCGCAGGCGGTGAACCGCCTGTACGATTACGTGCTGGAGAAGAAGGAGCTGCCGTTCCCGGAGCAGCAGGAGCGACGGAAATACACGCAGGAGGAGATCGCAGAGGCGATTGCCTGGGTGGATAGCATTCCGAAGATAAGGACATCAGGGCGTTTCTCCGATATGACCATCAAAGAAGCCAAACGTGATCGTCTGATTGCAAAGGGCCTCATGCAGCCAGGTGATTTCTGATGAGGTTTTTTGTCGATACGAACATCATCCTCGATTATCTTGATGAGCGTCCTGGTTTCGTCGATTCAGCGCGCAAGCTCATGATCTTGGGATTCTTGCAGGAATTCGAGTTGTTCATGAGTGCTTCGCAAGCCACGGATTTGTTTTACTTGCTGACAAACGGGGGGCGCGCTTCCGAGGCGGAAAGCGTGAAGAAAAGCATGCGGCACGCTCGACAATTCGTGCGCGTCTGCTCGTTGACCGAAGCCGATGTTGACGCTGCGCTCGATTCGACCTGGAACGACTTCGAGGACGCCTGCGTGTACCAATGCGCGCTCAAGCTGAAGGCCGACGCCATCATCACGCGCAACCAGAAGGACTTCGAGAGATCGTCCATCAAGGTGTTCGATTGCGACGAGCTGTTCGCCTACCTGGCCGAAGAAAAAGGCCTCACGTACGAGGAGATACCTTTTTAAAAGAAAGCGACCCCGCAGGGTCGCTTTCGAGAGGCGCTGTTGGCTCGCGTCAGTTCTTCAGCGAGTTGATGGGGGCGGGCATGCGGCCGCCGCGGTGGGCGAACACGGTGCCGGCATGGCCGTTCACGGGCATGACCGGCGCGTAGCCCAAGAGTCCGCCGAAATCCAACCGGTCGCCCACCTGCTTGCCAATGGCGGGGATGATGCGCACGGCGGTGGTCTTGTTGTTGATCATGCCGATGGCGCACTCGTCGGCGATGATGCCGAAGATGGTCTCCACGCTCGTGTCGCCGGGCACGGCTATCATGTCCAGGCCCACCGAGCACACGCAGGTCATGGCCTCCAACTTCTCCAAAGACAGCGCGCCGGACTCGGCCGCGCGAATCATGCCGGCGTCCTCCGACACGGGGATGAACGCGCCGGACAGGCCGCCCACGGACGACGAGGCCATGACGCCGCCCTTCTTCACGGCGTCGTTGAGCATGGCGAGCGCCGCCGTGGTGCCGGGGCCGCCGCATTGGCCCACGCCGATAGCCTCCAGGATCTCGGCCACCGAGTCGCCCTCGGCCGGCGTCGGCGCCAGCGAAAGGTCCAAGATGCCCTGCTGCACGCCCAGGCGCTGGGAGGCCTCGCGCGCCATGAGCTCGCCGGCGCGCGTGATCTTGAACGCCGTGGCCTTGATGGCCTCGGCCACCGACGTGATGTCGGCGTCTTTGGGCAGGTCGGCCAGCACGGCGCGCACTACGCCCGGGCCCGACACGCCCACGTTCACCACGGCGTCGGCCTCGCCCGATCCGTGGAACGCGCCGGCCATGAAGGGGTTGTCCTCCACGGCGTTGCAGAACACCACCAGCTTGCCGGCGCCGATGCACTGGCGGTCGGCCGTGGCCTCGGCCGTCTTCTTCACGATGCCGGCCATCTGGTAGGCGGCGTCCATGTTGATGCCGGCGCGCGTGGAGCCCACGTTCACCGACGAGCACACGTTGTCGGTGGCGGCCAGCGCGTGGGGGATGGAGTTCATCAGCTTGCAGTCGGCCTTCGAGGCGCCCTTGTGCACGAGCGCGGAGAAACCGCCCACGAAGTCGACGCCCACCTCCTTGCCGGCCTTGTCCATGGCCACGGCGATGGGCGTGAAGTCCTCCGCGTCGGTGGCGGCGCATATCTCGGCGATGGGCGTGACGGAGATGCGCTTGTTCACGATGGGGATGCCGAACTCGCGCTCCAGCTGCTCGGCCGTGGGCACGAGGCGCTCGGCGGCGGAGGTCATGCGGTCGTATACCTTGCGCGCCATGACGTCAATGTCGGCGTCCGTGCAACCTCGCAGGTTCAAGCCCAGCGTGATGGTGCGGATGTCGAGGTGCTGCTTGCTCACCATCGCAAGCGTTTCGGCGATTTCGGCCGGCGTGATCTGCATGACGTCCCGTCTTTCTCTCAGGTGGTGCGTGCGCGTATCGAACCAGCATAGCAAATAACCGTCCGGCCGATGAAGCGCCCGGCCCTTTTCCGGCGTTTCTTCTCATGTGGATTCGCGCCCCTTTGGGCGGTCGGCGTATAATGCTGCCGGCAAGAGCGACGGCGGAACGGCATTCTTAAGAGGTGGACGCGCATGTCCCGAAGCAAGGCGGCGCACTTCGTCGCGGTGGTGTGCCTGTGGTTTTCCCTGTACGTGTACGTGCCCTACCAGACGCCCTACTTGACGGGGATGGGCGTCGCGGCGGGGGTCGTCGGCGCGGTTATCGGCGCTTACGGAGCGATGCAGATCGTGCTCAGGATTCCGCTGGGCGTGATGGCCGACCGCCTGGGGCGCCACCGCGCCATCATCACCGCAGGCGTCGCGCTGGGCGGCGCGGCCTGCGTCGTCAGGGTCCTGGCTCCCGACGAGCAGGGGTACCTCGTAGCCAGCATCATATCGGGATGCGCCGCGTCCACCTGGATATCGTTCATGGTGCTGTACGGCCAATACTACCCACCGGGCAAGCAGCAGAAGGCGACGAGCATCATGGTCATGGCGTGCAACCTGGGCATGTGTCTGGCGTTCGTGTTCGGAACCGCCCTGTACGGGTTCGGCGGCATGCCGCTGCTCTGCACAGCGGGTGCGGTCGCCGGCTTCGCAGGGGTGGCGGCCAGCGCCTTTATCCGGCAGGACGAGGGCTTTTCTCGCGGCGACGCCCCGTCGGCCGCGGCGGTAGAGGCACCTGCGGCGGACGCGGCCTCCGCCGCCGCGCCGCCTGCGGCCCGGCCCGGCGGCTTCGCAGCCGTAAGGGATCTGCTGTCGGTGTGCGCGAACAGGCGGCTCGTGCTGTTCGCGGTGCTCGCGCTGGTGCAGCAGGGCGTCCAGATGTCCACGGCCATGTCGTTCACCACGCAGATCCTTCGGGACGAGGGCGCCTCCGCGGGGTTCGTCGGCGCCGCTTCGGTGTTCTACATGGTGGCCGCCGTAGCATCGGCGCAGTTCGCCTCCACGGAGCGCTGCGCCCGCCGGGGGCCGCGGTTCTACGTGCCGCTCGTGTTCGTCTTGATGGGCGTGTACTGCGTGCTGGTCCCCGCAGCGGGGAACATCTACGCGGTGTTCGTTTTGCAGGCGCTGCCCGGCATGTCGACGGGCATTCTTTTGTCGTACCTGACGTCGGAGTCGATGGTGGAGGTCCCTCCTGGGAAAAGCTCGACGGCCATGGGATTCTTCCAAGCAGTGTACGCGGTGGGCATGAGCCTGTTTCCGATGATCGTGGGGGCGTTGGCCGGCTGGTCGTCCCTCGGCGCGGGCTACGCGTTCCTGGCGGCGGTTTCGGTTGCGGGGGCGTTGGCGGCGGGGGCGCATTACGCCGCGGAGGCGCGTCGCACCGGGCGGTAGCCGCCAGGCTCCGACGTGCCGCGCCGTCGTTGCGGCGCCTCGCTTGCGTCAAGCGCTTGCCGTGCTCACTTCGCCGTAGGGCAGCTCCCAGCGCGTCTTGTCCGGCAGCTCCACCACCAGCTTGAAATCTGCGGTGAGGTCGATGGCGCGCACGCGCATACGCGTGCCGTTGCGCGTCATCACGATGGGCTGCCCCAGTAAAAAGCAGCGGTGCCGGTACTCCTCGCGGAACGCCAGATCGGGCAGGTTCTCGTAGATGCGCCAGAACCGTGCGAGCATCTCGGCGGCCAATCGACTGCGCAGCGCCCCCACGGCCTCGTCGCTCACGGCCCCCGCCACGTCGGCTATGTCGCTGGGGAAGCCGGCGGCGGGCCTCCTCACGTTCACGCCCATGCCCAGCACGGCGTGCTCGAAGCGCCCCGATTCCATGTCCACCACGCCCTCGGTGAGGATGCCCGCCACCTTGCGGCCGTCGCAGTAGATGTCGTTCACCCACTTGATAAGGGCTTCTTTGCCGGTGACGGCCTCGATGGCCTGCGCGCACGCCACGGCGGCGGCGCAGGTGAGGTACTGCGCGCGGTCGGCCTGCAAGCTCGGGCGCAGCACCATGCTCAGGTACACGCCCGATCCGGCGGGGGAGTAGAACGTCTTGCCCAAACGGCCGCGCCCGGCGGTCTGCTCCTCGGCCAGCACCACCGCGCCCTCGCGCGCGCCGCCGAGCGCGCGCCGCCGCGCTTCGGCGTTCGTGGAGTCCAAGCGCTTGCGCACCGCGATGTCGAACGGATGGTTCGCAGGCAGGAACCGCTCGATGCTGGCGGGCGACAGCAGGTCGTTCTCTTGCGCCAGGCGGTACCCCCGGTTCGTGGCCGCCTCTATGCGGTAGCCCTCCGCGCGCAGCGACTCCACGGCCTTCCACACGGCGTTGCGGCTCACGCCGATGGCCTCGGCCAGCCGCGCGCCCGACACGTGCCGGTCGCGGTTGTCCTCCAGCATCCGCAGCAGTTGTTCCTTGGTTCCCATCGAGCGCCTTCCCTTCGCGAACCCCCATGCTAGGAGAAGCGCGCCCCTCGTGTCAACGCTCGACGTACGACGGGGTGACAATGTTCCAAAAAGTGCCTGTACCTGTTTGGGACACCCGTTCCGGGCAGGGCGCTTCGATGCGTGGGTAGGTCTCATGCGCGAAACTCCGCCTTGAAAGCACGAAAATCACCGCTGTGAAGCGTTTTCGCGGCTCCGAAGGGCCTCCGGGCGCTCCTTGGGCGCACCCTCTTTTCGAGTTGTGTGCGTTTCCCCAGGTCTCGAGACGACGGCTTGCCTGACGTTTGCACAAGATGCTTCACAGCGGTGATTTTCGTGACTTCAGAGCTGCTTTTGCTGCAGGGTCGGCCACGACGTGTCCCTGTTCGGCCGCTCGACGGGGATCCGGCGTCGAGCTATACGGGCGGGTTCGCATCGACTCCGACTTAACGCTGGGGATCCTGCGAAACGGGGACGAAGGAACCCACTCGGTGCCAACTAAAAGCGCTTCGGCTGTCGCCGCGCGGGATCCTTCGCTCCGGTGGCTTGCGCCGCTCATCGCTTCGCGATGCCTCCCTGCGCTCGCTCCGCGTGCTCGGGAGTGCAACAGTCCACTGGACTGTTGCATGCTCAGGATGACAACCTGACCAGGTGCATGTCAATGCTGGTTTGGAGGCGGAAGACGCCTGAAACGCACAAAAAAGCGAGCAATGTTACGTCTCGGGGCGATGAAGGCGCTCCGCCTCGTTCGTCGCCCAACGCGCTAAGCCTCTGAACAGGCAATTCAAGAATTGCTTGAGAACGCGGCTGCGAATGCAGGTTTCGAAGCGCAACTCTGCTCGCATTTTCGTGCGTTTCGTCGGGTTCTCTCTGCCGAACCGCCGGGGTTTGTGGAGAGGCGTTGAAATCTCGGCGGCTTCCTCGTACAATAACCGCTATTGAACAAAGTGTTCATTATTGGTCGAAATGTTCAAAAGCGCCTAGTTCGTTCGGGCGGGTTGCTCTTGGCGGGCTGCTCCGGCGAGCCGTTCGAACGGGCTGTTATAGAAGGGACGCGCATGGCGATTGCCGTGGCAGAAAGCACGAACGCGAGGGCTGGGAAGGCCGCGCCGGTTGCAGCAGGGCCCGTCGCGGCGGGTCCCGCTTCGGCGTGCTGCGAGGACCGGCGCATCACCCGCTCGAAGCGGGCGCTGCGCGACGCGCTCATCGAGCTCATGGAGGAGCGCGGATTCGACGGGTTCACGGTGAACGACCTGTGCGAGCGCGCCGATTTGAACCGCGGCACGTTCTACAACCACTTTCACGACAAAGAGTCGCTGCTGGCGGCGCTGGAGGACGAGGTCATGGACGACCTCGAGCGATTCCAGGCGCAGATGCAGGACCTCACCGTGCGCAGCCTCATGACGTACCGTGCGCGCAAGAAGCCCCTGCCGTTTTTGGTGGAGCTGTTCGACTACCTGCGCGAGCAGGGCGACTTCCTGCACGCGGTGCTGGGGCCCGGCGGCGACGTGCGCTTCGGCCCGCGCCTGCGCGACTCCGTGTGCACGAACCTGGTCCAGTCCATCCTCCACGAACGCTACCGCAACGATCCCGCGCCGTTCGTGGGCTACTACGTGGCGTTCTTCGCGTCGGCCTACCTGGGCGTGATAGAGCGGTGGATAGAGACGGGCATGCGGGAAAGCTCGGAGGAGATGGCGCTCATAGCCATGCGCCTGTTCTTCATCAAGCCGGGCGAATCGATCAAACTGTAGCGTCTTCCGGCATCTGCCGAGAGGGCGAACGTGAGGGAACTTGCAAAGGAGAAGGCCATGGCGAACGAGCCCATGAGCACCAAGGAAAACCAAGCGGAGGACGCGGCGTCGATGCCGGAGGCTTCGGCGGCGAGCGCCCCAGCCTCAGACGGCGCGGCGACCTCCACTGCTGCGCAAACGACGCCCGACACCGCGCAGGCGGCTCCCGACGCGCCGGCGGAGGGCTCGCTGCACATCGGCATCGACGTGGGTTCCACCACGGTGAAGCTGGCCATCCTTGACGGGGAGAACGACGTGAAGTTCTCCGTGTACCGCCGCCACCACGCCGACGTGCGCGCCACCATCGTGGAGGTGCTGGAGGAGGCCGCGGCCGACTTCGGCGGCGAGGCCATGACCATCGCCATCACCGGCTCGGGCGGCCTGCTTCTGGCCCAATGGTTGGGCGTGGAGTTCGTGCAGGAGGTCATCGCGTCGAAGACGGCGGTGGAAACCTTCATCCCCGCCACCGACGTGGCCATCGAGCTGGGCGGCGAGGACGCGAAGATCATCTACTTCGACCAGGGCATCGAGCAGCGCATGAACGGCACGTGCGCCGGCGGCACGGGCGCCTTCATCGACCAGATGGCCACGTTGCTGAACACCGACGCGGGCGGCTTGAACGAGCTCGCGCGAAACGAGCAGACCATCTACCCCATTGCCAGCCGCTGCGGCGTGTTCGCCAAGACCGACGTGCAACCGCTGCTGAACGAGGGTGCGCGCAAGGAGGACATCGCCGCGTCCATCTTCCAGTCGGTGGTCACGCAGACCATCTCCGGCCTGGCATGCGGCCGGCCCATCCGCGGCCACGTGGCCTTCCTCGGCGGTCCGTTGCAGTACCTGCCCGAGCTGCGCAAACGCTTCTACGAGACGCTTCAGCTGGACGACGAGCACATCATCGTGCCCCCCAACGCCCACCTGTTCGTGGCCAACGGCTGCGCCATCGCCGGCGCGGCCAGCGAAACGGTGAAGGCCGAGCGCCTGTCCGACGTGCTCGACCGCCTGAAGAACCTGGGCGACATCCAGGGTTCCGAGGTCGTGCGCCTGGACCCCCTGTTCGCCACCCCCGACGACTACGCCGCGTTCAAGCGGCGCCATGCTTCCGAGACCGTGCGCCGCGGCGACCTCATGGGCTACGAGGGCACGGCGTACCTGGGCATCGACGCCGGCTCGACCACGTTCAAGGCCGCGCTCATCGGCGAGGACGGGGCGCTTCTGTGGTCGCACTACGCCAGCAACAAGGGCGACGTGCTGGGCTGCGCGAAGGCCGCCTTGGCGAACCTGTACAACGCCATGCCGGTGGACGAGGACACCGGCCGCCCGCTCGTGCGCATCGGCCACGCCACGGTCACGGGCTACGGCGAGCATTTGCTGCTCGAGGCGCTGCGCGTGGACTCCGGCGAGATCGAGACGGTGGCGCATCTGCGCGGCGCGCAGGAGATGCTGCCGGGCGTGGAGTTCATCTTGGACATCGGCGGCCAGGACATGAAGTGCCTGCGCGTGAAGGACGGCGTGATCGACCACATCATGCTGAACGAGGCGTGCTCGTCCGGCTGCGGCAGCTTCATCGAGAGCTTCGCCACGGGCCTGAACCTGGACGTGGCCGAGTTCGCGCAGACGGCCATCGAGGCCGAGCGCCCGGTCGACCTGGGCAGCCGCTGCACCGTGTTCATGAACTCCCGCGTGAAGCAGGCGCAGAAGGAAGGCGCCACCGTGGGCGACATCGCCGCGGGCCTGGCCATCTCCGTCATCAAGAACGCGCTGTTCAAGGTCATCAAGATCCGCGACCCGCACGACGTGGGCACGAAGGTCATCGTGCAGGGCGGCACGTTATTGAACGACGCCGTGCTGCGCGCGTTCGAGCAGCTGTCAGAGGTCGAGGCCGTGCGCCCCGACATCGCGGGCAACATGGGCGCGTTCGGCGCCGCCCTCTTGGCGCGCGACCGCTACCACGAGGCCGTCGCGCGCGAGGCGCGCAAGGCCGAGGCCGGCGCCGCATGGAGCACCGACGACGACAAGCCGGCCGCCCCGGCGGCCGTCGCCTCCACCCTGCTCACGCTCGAGCAGATCGAGGCCCTTTCCCCCACGCACAAGACCGTGCGCTGCAAGGGCTGCTCGAACAGCTGCCTGCTCACGGTGAACGACTTCGGCAAGGACGACATCACCGGCAAGCATCGCCGCTTCATCACGGGCAACCGCTGCGAGAAGGGCGCGGGCACGTTCGACGAGAACAAGAGCGTCGTGCCGAACCTGTTCGAGTACAAGTCGAGCCGCCTGTTCGACGTCTACGAACCGCTGGCTGCCGACGAGGCGCCGCGCGGCTCGGTGGGCATCCCGCGCGCGCTGAACCTGTACGAGAACTATCCGTTCTGGTTCACGTTCTTCACGAAGCTGGGCTTCCGCGTGGTGCTTTCCGACCCGTCCACGAAGAAGACCTACGAGGCCGGCATCGAGTCCATGCCGTCGGAGAGCGTGTGCTACCCGGCGAAGCTTTCCCACGGCCACATCATGAACCTGCTGGACAAGCACCCCGACTTCATCTGGTTCCCGTGCAGCAAGTGGGAGCGCCAGGAGGACGAGGGCGCGGGCAACCACTTCAACTGCCCCATCGTGGCCAGCTACCCCGAGGCGCTGCGCCTGAACATCGACGAGCTGCGCACGTCGGACGTGCCGTTCCTGAACCCGTGGCTGCCCTACGACCAGAAGGAGCACCTGAAGAAGCGCTTGTTCGTGGAGCTGGTCGAGGCGCACCCGGAGCTCATGGGCGCATCTGGCGCGCCGACGCAGGCCGAGGTGGACGCCGCCGTGGACGCCGCGTGGGGCGAGGACGAGGCGTTCAAGCGCGACATCCGCGCGAAGGGCGAGGAGACGCTGGCCTGGATGGAGGCCACGGGCACGCACGGCATCGTGCTGGCCGGCCGCCCCTACCACAACGACCCCGAGATCAACCACGCCATCCCTGAGCTGCTGACCAGCTTCGGGCTGGCCGTGCTCACCGAGGACTCCATCGCGCATCTAGGCATGCTGGAGCGCCCCATACGCCTGGTGGACCAGTGGATGTACCACACGCGCCTGTACGCGGCGGCGAAGGTGGCCACCGAGCGGCGCGACCTGGACCTCATCCAGCTCAACAGCTTCGGCTGCGGCCTGGACGCGCTCACCACCGACCAGGTGCAGGAGATCATCGAGCGCGCGGGCAAGGTGTACACCGTGCTGAAGATCGACGAGGTGTCGAACCTGGGCGCGGCGCGCATCCGCGTGCGCAGCCTGCTGGCGGCGCTGAAGGACCAAGCCGACGAGGCCGCCGAAGCCGAGCTCATGCCGCGCGGCTGCCCGGCCATGAGCTTCGACCCCGACAAGTTCATCTCCACGCCCGACGCGGCCGTGGCCGAGAAGACCGGCGCGACGGAGGCGGCCATCGCCGAGGAGTTGGCCGAGGAGAGCGAAGCCGCTCTCAAAGCAGCGGCGGCCGCGGCCGTGCCCGCGCCGCCCGAGACGTTCACCGAGAAAGCCGCCCCCGAGGTCATCGAGCGTTTCCGCCAACGCGAGGGCGCCTCGAGCGAGTTCCCGCGCGCCGTGTTCACGCAGCAGATGAAGGACGAGGGCTACACCATCCTCTGCCCGCAGATGGCGCCCATCCACTTCGACTTGCTCGTGGAGATATTCCGCAAGGAGGGCTATAACTTCGAGCTTCTGCCGTCGGTGGACCACGGCGCGGTGGACGCGGGCCTGAAGTACGTGAACAACGACATCTGCTACCCGTCCATCCTGGTCACCGGACAGATCATGGAGGCTGTGATGTCGGGGCGCTACGACACCGACAAGCTGGCCGTGATCATCACGCAGACGGGCGGCGGCTGCCGCGCCACCAACTACATCTCGCTCATCCGCAAGGCGCTGGCCGCCGTGGGGCTGCCGCACATCCCGGTTATCGCGCTTTCGTTCAAAGACCTGGGGGAGGACAACCCCGGTTTTAAGGTCACGCCCAAGATGCTGCTGCAGGCCGTGTACGCGCTGGGCTACGGCGACCTGCTCATGATGTGCCTGTACCGCACGCGCCCCTACGAGGTGGAGCCGGGCAGCGCGAACCGCCTGTTCGACCACTGGATGGCCACATGCAAGGGCCAGCTGTCGCAAGGGGTGAAGCGCGGCGTGTTCAAGGACACCGTGCGCCGCATCGTGGAGGATTTCGACACGCTGCCTTTGGAGGGCCTGGGCACGAAGCCGCGCGTGGGCGTGGTGGGCGAGATCCTGGTGAAGTTCCACCCCACGGCGAACAACCAGATCGTCGACGTCATCGAGCGCGAGGGCTGCGAGGCCGTGGTGCCGGGGCTCATTGAGTTCTTCCTGTTCGGCATCGCGGGCAGCATCTTCCAGAAAGACCCGCTGGGGCGTTCAGCCAAGGGCGCGTTCGGCAGCCGCATCGCGCTCAACGTCATCGCGCGGTTCCGCGCGCCGGTGACGAACGCGCTCAAGGCGTCGAGCCGCTTCCAGCCGCCGGCGGACATCTACGAGCTGGCCGAGTACGCGAGCGAGATCTTGAGCCTATGCAACTCGATGGGCGAGGGGTGGCTGCTCACGGCCGAGATGGTGGAGCTCATCAAGACGGGCGCGCCGAACGTGGTGTGCACGCAGCCGTTCGCCTGTCTGCCGAACCACGTGGTGGGCAAGGCCGTGATCAAGGAGCTGCGCCGCCGCTACCCCGACAGCAACATCGTGGCCGTGGACTACGATCCCGGCGCGTCCGAGGTGAACCAGCTCAACCGCATCAAGCTCATGATATCCGTGGCGAAGGCGAACCTGGCCGACAAGGAGGCCGAGGCGAAGGCGACGCGCGACAAGTTCGTGGACGCCGGTCGCCCGCACGCCGCTCAGGAAAAGATGGGCGAGCTGGAGATAGAGACCGAGAAGGCGTAGGACCGGGCCGGGATCGGGGCCGGCGCTGCGAGTAGCGGTGCCTTTCTGCACCGCTACTCGCTTATGAGCTCGTAGGGCGAGACCTTGCGGATGCGCAACGCGACGAAAAGCGACACAAGGTAGGACACGGCCACCAAAACGACGCACGTGACGGCCACCCATCCGTAGGGAACGGGAAGCGAGGTCTTCACGACTCCGAACGCGGCGGTGACGAGAACGAACAGCGGGTTGAAGCAGTAGTACCCCACCACGCCTCCCACCACCACGCCGACGAAGATGATGGGCACGTAGTTGAACGCGATTTGGTTCATGAACTGGGCCGTGGTGAACCCGAGGGCCTTCTGGACGCCCATATCCCTTCTGCAGCGCATCATCGTGGTCTTCATGCCGGTGTAGAACACCAAGATGATGACGACGAGCGTGATGCAGAGGACCAGGGCGGCTATGAGCGCCGCTATGTCCGCGTAGTTGCCGTATTTCGCGTCGAGCATCGCGTTCGTGTCGACCGCGGCGGAAAGGGCCTCGCGGTACTCGCCTGCCGTCGAGTCCAAGAAGGCGTCGACGTCCACCCCTTCGTTGAGGGAAACGTACACCTGGGTAAACTGGTAGTCGCTTTGCAGGGAGCGGAGGCTGTCGAGGGGCAAGGCGGCGATAAGGCCGCTGTGGTTGAGCATCTGCAGGATGCCCGTGATGTAGCATTCCTCGGCATGCCCGTTCTTGGCCACCGTCAGGGTGTCTCCGACGCCCTTGCCCGCCATGCCCGCAGCGTTGCCCCCGATGGCGATCTCGTTTCGGTGCTTGGGGTACCGTCCGTATACGAGCATGTCCCCTTCCAGGCAGCCGAAATCCTCCACGATGTAGCCGACGGTGTTTATCCCGTCGACGGCGAGCGTCGTGCTTTGGAATCCGAAGGCCTTGCGCACGTCGGGGTCCCCGTTGAGCCGATCCAGCAGCTCCTCGGTATCGCCCTCGTCGCTCACCACCAGGGTCGCATCCGCCGTCTCGCCCGTGATGACCTTGATGAACCCGCTGGAATCCACCCCCACGTTGTAGTAGATAGAGATGCCGCAAACCGCGGCGAAGGTCACTGCTGCCATGATGAAGGAAAGCATGGCCCCCTGCCGCGCGTTGCCGACGATCTGCTTGGCGCCGATGATCAGCGAAAGCGGCCCGCGCGTCGTCTCCAAGGGGAACCTGTTGCGTTTGAAGTTGTGCGCCTCGATACCGCGGCGCAGCGCGGTCAGGGGGCGGAGCTTCCTGAACCGCAGGGACGCCAGAACGGTTGCCAAGGCAATGATCAGGCAGATGGCGAAAAGGGTTGCCGCTATGAGCGCGCCGTCGGGCAAGGGCTCCCACCGCAGGGCCGATTGGCTTTCCAGCACCAGCGCGATGCCCGGAAGGACGACCAACGCCAGCAGTATGCCCGCGATGCTTCCCACGAGCGCTATCAGCAGGAACTGCAGGACCAAAGACGAGCTGATCTGGCGGCTCGTGTATCCCATGGCCTGCAACGCCCCGATGTCCTGCACGTTCTGCTCGATGCTCTCGCTGATGCGGAAATGTATCGTGAGAAGGCATATGACAAGCAGGATCAGCGCGAAGGCGATCAGCAGCACGGCGAGGACCCAGGGGATGGAGGTGTGGTCTTCCCTCACAAGCTGCAAGGGCAGGGCCTCGATGTTGAAAGACGAGGCGTTTTCCAACTCATGGGAAAAGAAGAACTCCCGGTAATAATCGTCGAGCAGGGAGAGGCTTTCGCCGGCGTCCTCGAATTGGGCGGTGAGCAAAACGCTGTTCGTCAGGGGGAGGTCTTCGGACAGTTCCGCGTACGCGGCCGGCGTGCAATAGAATCGGTAGTTCGTCCTCATGAGCGAGCCGAAGGTTATCTCCTCGGTGAAGCCGGCGATCGTGAAGGTTTTTTGCCGACCCCCGATCGCGAAGGTGAAGTTGTCGCCGAGCTTGTACTTCCCCGCGGTTTTCATGATGTAGGGCGCGTACACGGATTCGTCGTCGAGGGGCCGGCCTTCTTCGAGAAGCGTCGGCGGGCTCATGTTCTGGTCTGCGTCGATGCGGTCGAATATGAAAACAGCCGTCGTCTTCGAGCCCTTCGCGTAGAACTCGCCCTGCGCGGAGAGCACGGGAACCGTTTCCAAGTCCTTAAGCCCCGGATAGTGCGCGAGATAGTCGTTTTGCTCGGGTGTCGTGGCGGCTTCCGGTTGGAGGAGGGCGAGGTGGGGGACGTTCAGCTCGTCGGCGCGCTCATCGAAGAACTGGCCGTACTGGAACAGGAAGGTGAGTCCGATGTTCAGGAGAAAGGCCGAAATCATGACCAGAACCGCCATGCCGGCCGTCTGGCTTCTGCTCTTCCTGATATAGGCGATGGCGAGGGGGACGAGGTTTCTCACGCTCACCATCCCAGATGCTCTAAGAAGCCGTGAAGCGATGCACGCCTTTCCTTGTCCGCGCCTTCGTACGGTGCGAGGTCCAGCTCTCCGCATATGCGCCCGTCCATCAGATACAAGACCCGGTTGCCCCTGAGGGCGCAGTTGAGGTCGTGCGTCACCATGACCACGCTTTGCCCGCTGCGGTTCACCGCCGTCATCACGTCGAGCACCGATTCTCCCGCAGACGAGTTGAGGGCTCCGGTCGGCTCGTCGGCGAACACGATGTCCGGATGGTTGATCAAGGCGCGCACGATGCCCACGCGCTGCGCTTCGCCTCCCGAAACCTGGCTCGGGAACCTCGACCACGAATCCTCGTCGATGCCGACCTGCTCGAACAATCCCTTCGCCTCGACGACGAGCTTTCTCGTGCTGCGCTCCAGCAGCCGACCGCTCGCCAGGACGTTGTCCATCAGGCTCATGCTGCCTATCAGGTATATCTGCTGGAACACGAACCCGCAATGCTTTCGCCTGAACACGGCGAGCTTGTCGTCCGAAAGCGAGGAGATGTCGTGGCCGTCGAAGAAGATCTTCCCCAAGGTGGGCCGGTCCATGCCGGAAAGGGCGTAGAGCAAGGTGGATTTACCCGCGCCCGACGGGCCCATGATGATCGTGAAGTCGCCCCGGTTGATCTGGAGGTCGAGGTTCTTCAGGGCGTGGTGTTGGATGCCGCCGTCGGAGAACGACCTGCTGAGTTTGACCGTCGACAGGATGGGGGGTTGGTTTTCGCGCGCTGCGTCCGTTGCCATGGTCTCCTTGCAGGGGCTCGGCAGCCCCGAGGTCGTGGTGAGCATGCTTAAACGAGGGTGAACATGAGGCGAACGGTGAACCCGTCAGGTTTGTTGAAGCATTCGAGGCCGCCTTCCATGCCTTCCATAAAAGAGGCCGCGTTGTATAGCCCGAGACCGAAGCCCTTTTTCTCCTTGGCGTTCTTCCCGCGGTAGAACTTGTTGGTCAAAAGCGGCAGCTCGTTTGCTTCAACCCCGGCTCCGTGGTCGTTGATATCGACGACCAGCATGTCGTCTTCGAGCGATGCGCTTACCGCGATGTCGGTTTCCGCATACTTGTAGGAGTTTGCCAAGATGTTGTCGAAGACCTGCTGCAACCGGTTCGGGTCGGCGTAGATGAGGCAGTCGGGAACGTCTCCGAAAACCACGGCTTTCTCGTAGTCGGCCTTGGAGAGCATGGCGACGATGTCGCGGCTGGACAGCTCTTGGGGATGCACCGCCAGCTCCTGCAGCTCGCGCATGGTGGAGTCGAAAAGGTTGTCGACCAGGCAAATCACCTGATCCGCCTTGGCAACGATGGTTTCGGCTTGGCTTCTTTGCTTGTCGCTTCGAGCTGTTGCCGCCATGAGCTCCGAGGTCGCTCTGATGGACGCCATGGGCGTTTTGATGTCATGGCTCAAGGAGGCTATGAGCTCCTTCTTGCTCGCATTGGCGCGCTGCTCGGCCTCGCGCGCCCGCGCCAGCTCCGTGCGCATGAGGTCGAAGCTTTCGGTGAAGGCGCCGAAGCTGTTCGCTTTGTCGATGGCCAGCGGAACGTCCAAGTTGCCCGAAGCCACCTGCTGGGCGAAGCTCTCCATCTGCCTAAAGGGGCGGATCATCCTTCGCTCTATTCTTACCAGGGCCGCGGCGAGCGCTCCGCAAAAAACGGTGAGAAGGGCGATCAGCCCGGTTTCCAGCTCCATGTTGCGTGACTGCTTTTGAGCCGCCATCCGCTCGTAGGCGTGGTCGAGCTCTGCGGCGAGGCGCTTCGCGTCCCAGTTCTCGTCCTTGGCGGTCATGGCCGCATCGTTGAGGGAGGCCAAATCGACGGCCGTATGGGCGGGGGCGTGGAAAAGGGCGAGGACGCACGCGAGGCAAACGAGGTAGACGGCAACCAGTATCGAAAGCCGTCTTTTCATGCGTCGGGCGCCTCCAGGCGATACCCGACTCCCCACATCGTTTTGATGTAGCGGGGGTTGTTGGGATCGTCTTCGATCTTCTCGCGCAGCCGGTGTATGTGCACGTTCAGCGTGGCGTCGCTGGTGACCGATGCGCCCCATACGCGTCGGAAAAGCTCGTTTTTGGGGACGGTGCGGTTTTTGTTCTGCACGAGGTAGGTCAAGAGCTTGTACTCCATGGACTTGAGCTCTATCTCCTTGTCGCCTTCCTCGAGGCACATGCGGGCCTGGTTGAGCGTGTAGCGGCCGAAAGAGCAAGTTTCCGAATCCGGCGCGTTGTCCACGCCGTCTCTGCGGTAGCGCCTGAGAAGCGCCTGCGTCTTCGCAAGGAGCACGTTGAGCGAGAAGGGCTTGGCGATGTAGTCGTCTCCTCCCAGCCCCAACCCGAGCAAGACGTCGTCGTCGCTCGAGCGCGCGCTGATGAACAGGATGGGCAGGTCCGACTTCTCGCGCAGCTCTTTGCAGAGGTTGAAGCCCGACTCGCCGTCCAGGTTCACATCGAGCAGTATGAGGTCGGTCGTGTTCCCCTTGAGAAAAGCGGTGCACTCCTTGCTTCCCGGAACCCATTCGGTCTTCACTTCGAAAAGGTTGAAGTACTCGCACACGCTTCTGCCAAGGGCTTCCTCGTCATCGACAACAAGGCAATCAAAATGCATCGTCCACCCCTTCGCCCCCGCGTAAGCCCTTTATCCACAGTGTAGGTTATTGCCGTTCGGCGAAAAGTTACTGTTGGGTATCAATTTGAGGGAGACGACGTTTGCCCGCGAGGCGGGGCGCAGGACCCAAGGAGGCTTTCTGCAGTGTTCCCCTACGCTCGGACAGGGTTCCCGAACCCCATGTTTGAACAGGTGAAATTCAATTCCTCCGTCGTCTGCCTCGAAGATTTAAGAATCATTTTAGATTTGGGAAAAGACCTGTTTAGAACCTACATGCTAGCATCGCCGCATGTCCATGTCTTTAGAAACGAGCATGTGAAAGTTGCATAGGGGCGGGAGTAAGAAGAATGAAACCAATGAGAAAACTACCAAGGGTCGCTTTGGCTTTTGCCTTGGCCTTAACGCTATTTCCGGGGAACACGCTGACCGCTTTCGCGGCCGACCCCGAAGACATCGGCGCGAGCGCATTGCCGCTCGCGAACGAAGAGACCTCCGCCGTCGGTGAGGACGGAGGTGGCGAAGCCTACCTTGAAGAGGGCGAGAGCCCCGGAACAGAAGAAAACGGCCTTGAAGAAACCGCTCCCAAGCAAGACGAGCCCGACGGGGCTCTCGTCGTGCCCCTGGCCGGATCGGGGATCGTTCCCTTCGCCGATTCCACAGTGACCACTTTTGCGGCCTTGCAGAACGCCATAACCGGCGCCGGCAGCTCGCCGACCACCATCACCATCCAAGGCGATATATCGGTCACCAGCCCCATCAGCATCCCTGCGGGCAGCGACATAACCTTGATCTCCCATTCCTCCGGCGGCAGCCTTACGAGAAACACTGCGAACAGCTCGCCTTTGATCACGGTAGAAACCGATGGTCGACTCGTTATCGGAGGCGGCCTCGTGGTAAGCGGAGACGCGAAAAACGGCACCCTGGTGTTGACGAAAGGCGAATTCGTTCTCGCGGATAGTGCAAAGCTGACTGGAAGCACCAAGGCGGTCGATGTGGGGTTTAACGGCTACAACACCACCACGAATCCCGATATCCCCGGTACCTTCATCATGAATGGGGGAGAGATATCGGGAAACAGCATGGCGGAAGACAATAGGCAAGGTGCCGGTGTTACCGTAAACAAAGCCGGCACCTTCATCATGAACGGTGGGAAAATATCGAACAACTCCCTGACAGGGAGCACCTCGCATGGTGCGGGAATATACACTTGCGGTGACACTCATTTAAACGCAGGAGAGATATCGAACAACTACAACGCAAAAAGCTATGGCGGCGGAATGTATGTCGAAGTGAATTCAACCGCCCGCATTGCGAATCTTCTCGTATACGACAATTCCGCTCAGAGGGGTGGAGGCGTTTGGACGTGCAACACCGGTTCCGCTTGGCTTGGATCCGGTATTGCGTCCAGTACGGCGGTTTTTGATAATGTCGCTTCCGACAGCCAGGGTGGAAACGATGTTTATTTGAACACCAATGTTAACAACTATCCGTTTTACGCTTCAGATGAGTGTCTGGGCGGCGGAAAAGTAACATGGATCAATGAGCGTACGGGAGAGGAACTCAATCCCGAAGACTACAAATTCGCCCTCGTTACCTTAAATCTAACCGCTCAGATTTCTGATTCGGATAAAGCAAACGCACAAGCGAAAAGTGCCGAATCAGTGGTGTTTTTCGAAAACGAATCGGGAAGTTCAGGAGGCGGGATTGCCTCGAACGGCGTTTTGATTTCCGGCGATCTCGAGAAGACCCTTTCGGTCAGGAAAGTCTTCCCCGACTCGCCCTCTGTGCCGGTCACCGTTCATTTGTACAAAGGTGACACGTTCGTTGAAACCGCCGTCCTCGATTCAAGCAATAGTTGGTTCCATAGTTTCCTCGGGCTTGATGCCGACGGATACGACCAATACAAAGTAGTGGAAGAGCCCATTTCGGGAATGGAAGCCGACTATGAGTGGGTTTTCAACGATGGCGAGTACCGGTACGTTACCATCACGAACAAAAAGGATGCCGGCTCGTACGGCAGCCTTCAAATAAAGAAAACGGTTACTGGCATTTCCGATAGTTCTCTTTCCTTCGAATTCGATATCGAGTTGGGAATCGAAACCGCAAGCTATCCTTATGTCTCGAGCACTGCGCCATGGAGGCAGGAGACGCTTCGCGTTGTCGATGGAAAGGCCAAGCTCACCCTCAAGCCAAATGAAACGATAACGATCAAAAACATACCGGTGGGAATGAAATATAAAGTCACCGAGCCCTCCGATCCTCGATTCCAGGCAACCCTTGAAGGAGCAGGGGGCAGTCAGGAGCCGGGTACGCTTTCGTGGTCCGGCACGATAGTCGAAGACACCACGCCGATCGGCAACTGGGTGACGTTCACCAATGCGAAATCCATCTGCAATTTCAGCGCTTATAAGACGGTAACCGGCACGGCCGACTTCGAATCTTCGACTTTCGAGTTCGAGATCCGCGACGATTCCGATGCCGTGGTCGCCTATGGAACGGTTACCCCCACGGATGCTAATTCCTCGACGCCCATCAAGTTCTACAAAGAGAGTTCGCGCACGACCGAGATCACCGACTGGACGCTTGTTTTCACGAGCGGGAAAACCTACAAACTCGTTGAGACGAGCAGCGGATCCGGCTTCAATGTGACTTACTCGGGCGGTCAGGGAAGCGACCATAACGAGTTCACTCCCATTTTTTCCGATAGCAGCCAAGTTATCGAGGTGACCGCCCTCAACACCAAGAACGCCGGCTTCGACTTCAAGGCCTACAAGACCGTCACCGGCACCGCCGACTTCGAGCCCGGCTCCTTCGAGTTCGAGGTGCGCGGCGCCTCCGGCGCCGTGGCCTGGGGCCGCGCCGACGTGGCCTCCGCCGACGCCCCGACGCCCATCGACTTCTTCAAGGACGCGCAGCGCACCGAGCCGGTGACCGACTGGACCGAGGTGCTCGCGGGCGGCCAGGCCTACGAGCTGGTCGAGACCGGCGGCGGCTCCGGCTTCGCCGTCACCTACTCGGGCGGCGACGGCGCGCTGTCCAACGGGTTCACCCCCGACTTCTCCGGCGCCTCCCAGTCCATAGCCGTGACCGCCCTCAACACCAAGAACGCCGGCTTCGACTTCAAGGCCTACAAGACCGTCACCGGCACCGCCGACTTCGAGCCCGGCTCCTTCGAGTTCGAGGTGCGCGGCGCCTCCGGCGCCGTGGCCTGGGGCCGCGCCGACGTGGCCTCCGCCGACGCCCCGACGCCCATCGACTTCTTCAAGGACGCGCAGCGCACCGAGCCGGTGACCGACTGGACCGAGGTGCTCGCGGGCGGCCAGGCCTACGAGCTGGTCGAGACCGGCGGCGGCTCCGGCTTCGCCGTCACCTACTCGGGCGGCGACGGCGCGCTGTCCAACGGGTTCACCCCCGACTTCTCCGGCGCCTCCCAGTCCATAGCCGTGACCGCCCTCAACACCCGCAACACCACATTCAATCTTTCCGCAACCAAGACGGTCGAGGGCTCGGCGAGCTTCGTCGCACGGGACTTTGAGTTCCAGGTAAGGGATGCCGCAGGCGATCCGGTGGCCTACGGCAAGGCGAGCGTCAGCGCCAAGGGCATGGCGACCGACGTGGAGTTCTACGAAGAGCCCTCTTGCCTGACCAAGATCGACGATTGGACCCAAATCCTCGTCAGCGGTGAGACGTACGCTCTCGTTGAAACGAACGCGGGGGCCTACGCTGTAACCTACTCCGGCGGCACCGGCGCGCTCGGAAACGAGTTCGTAGCGGACTTCGGCCACGACGCCGTAGCCATCGAGTTCAGCATCACCAACATCCTCGATACCGGTTTCGGCTTCGCCGGATCGAAGACTGTGTCGGGCGGGGCGAACTTTACGGCTCGCGACTTCGCGTTCGAGCTCCGCGACGCCCAGGGCGATCCCGTGGCGTACGGAAAGTCCAGTGTGAACGTCAAGGGCCAGGCAACCGACATCGACTTCTTCTTGGACGACGCTTCCGTCACCGAGGTCGTCGATTGGGCGGACGTGCTCGTCGACGGGGAAACGTACACGCTCGTCGAAACCAATCAGGGCGCCTATACCGTCACCTACATGGGCGGCGACGGCCCCGACCACAACCAGTTCACTGCGGATTTCGCCCATGACGCCACGGCTATCGAGTTCAGCGTGGACAACTGCTTGAACTACAAGGGCATCGACCCCACCCTCACCGGCTTCAAAGTGCTCGAGGGCCGCGACCTTCGCGACGGCGAGTTCACGTTCACCGCCGAGGTCGTGAAGGGCGATCCCAACGAGATAGTCGGCAACGGTTACGCGAACGGGAGGGTATCCACCACTAACAAAGCCGACGGCACCATCACCTTCCCGTCCCTCTACATAGAGCACGCCGGCACCTACGTCCTCAAGATCTACGAGGAGAAGGGGTCCGCCTCCGGAGTGTTCTACACGGACGCGGTGTTCTACGCGTCGGTTACCGCCCACGACGTCGGCGGGGGCATCCTGAACGAGGAGCTCACCTACTGGCGCAACTACGATCCGCGTACCGGCACGGTTTCCGACCAAGTGAACCCCAAGGACGTCAAGTTCGTGAACAAGTACGGCACGAGGATCGTCAAGACCGGCGACGGCGTCGGCGGCGCGGCCGCGACCCTCTTGATGGTCGCTGCGGGCTCGGGGGTCGTGCTGGCCGCCTCGAAGCTGCGCAAGGAAAGGAAGGCAAACCGCCAAGCTTAAACGGCAAGCTTGAAATATCAGGCTGAGAGACGCCCGCGCAGGCAGCAACCAAGCCTACGCGGGCGTTTACTCGCCCAGGGCCTCCAAAAAGCTTTTACGGTCCGCCCATCATGCGCGCGAACTCGGCGGCCATCGTTTCCGGAGGCTCCTTCATGCCGCTTTCCAGCCAGCAGAGCAGCACGTTGTAGAACGCGCCCGCGTAGAAGTACAGCTCGTAGCGCGCGAGCGAGCTCATGGGCATGTCGCCCCAGGCATCGATTTCGCAGTCGGTGATGAGGTCGAGCAGCGACGTGGACGCCTTGGCGCGGTGGAAGGCCAGCACAAGGTCGGCGTGCTCTTGGTAGAAGCGGAACTTGAACTCAAGGCGCTCGCGGCTGTTGACGTCCCCGTCCGGCATGCCCTCGTGATAGCGCTGGGTGACTTGCCGGATGCCGTAATCGACAAGCTCCTCCACGGAGGCGAAGTTGCGGTAGAACGACGCGCGGGCGACGCCGGCCTGCTCTACCAGCTCCGTGACGGTCACTTTCGACCAGTCTTTCCGGCCGGCATATTCGATGAGCGCACCCAGCAGCTGGTCCTTCACGCGCTGGTTCGCTTGCTTTCTTTTGTCCATGAGACAGATCACCCCGTTTTGTCTCTGGTGGCGGATTGACGGCGAAGCACAACCTGATACAAAATGTATCACATCGAATCTTACCACCGAACCGGGAGACGCACCATGATTTTGTATTTCAGCGGCACGGGCAACAGCCGGTGGGCGGCGCGGCGGCTTGCGGAAAAGCTCGACGACGAGCTGGTTTCCATCAACGCCGCCTTGAAGGGAGGTGCTTCTGATGGAGGCACCTTGGACGGAGGCGCCTCGAGGGAGGGCGCCGCGCCCGCGGTCTCGTCGCACCGGCCGCTGGTGTTCGTGACGCCGACGTACGCGTGGCGCATGCCCCGCGTGGTGGCCCGTTGGATCGACGCGACGCGTTTCGAGGGAAACCGCGACGCGTATTTCGTGCTGACCTGCGGCGGCAGCGTCGGCAACGCGGCGGCCTACGCGAAGCGCCTCTGCGTGAAGAGGGGCTTGCGATTCCGGGGGTTGGCTCCGGTGATCATGCCCGACAACTACGTCGCCCTGTACGAAACGCCCGACGCGGCGACGTGCGAAGCCCTCATGGCAGGCGCCGGCCCGCAGATTGAAAAGGCGGCCGCCCTCATCGCCGACGACGCCCCGCTTCCCGAACCGCCGGTCGATTTCAAGGCCAGGCTGCGCAGCGGCCCGGTCAACGCGCTGTTCTACCCCGCGCTCGTGCATGACAAGGCGTTCGCGGCGACGGACGCGTGCACGTCCTGCGGCGCATGCGCGCGGCGCTGTCCCTTGGGCAACATCGCGCTTGTGGGCGGTCACCCGGTTTGGCAGGGCGCTTGCACGCATTGCATGGCCTGCATCGGCGGCTGCCCGACGCGGGCCATCGAGTACGGCGAGAAGACGAAGGCGCGCCGCCGTTACTGCCTCGAGGACGTGACCGGCGCCTGACCGCCCCTGACCGCCGAGGAGTCGCCCGCTCGGCGCTTCCGTTACCTGGACCCGCGAAGGAGCCTCCCATGCTGCACCACCACGAGATCGCGATAGACGCCGCACGTTGCATCGGTTGCGGCCTGTGCCGGGACGACTGCCCCGCCGGCAACATCGTCCTGAACGGCAAGACGGCGGCCGTGCTCGCGCAGGACTGCATCATGTGCGCGCATTGCGTGGCGATATGCCCGCAGGCCGCCGTTTCCATCAGCGGCTTCGACGAGGAACCGCGCCCCGTCGGCCAGCCGGCGACGCTCGACCCCGACCGCTTGCTCGCGGCCATCGGCGAGCGGCGCAGCGTGCGGCGCTTCGCCGATCGTCCCGTTTCGGAGAAGGCGGTTGCCCGCGTCATCGAGGCCGGGCGCCTCACGCCCACCGGGAAGAACGCGCAGGACGTATCTTACGTGGTGGTGCGCGAGCGTTTGGAGCGGTGCGAGGCTTTGGCGGTGCGCCTGTTCCGCCGCCTCATGCCTTTCGTGCGCCTCGTGGACGAGACGGCGCGGCGCACGGAGATCGACGAGCATTTCTTCTTCAAGAAGGCTCCGGTTGCGATCGTGGTCGTGTCGAAAGACAAGGTGAACGCCGCTCTCGCCGCATCCAACATGGAGCTCATGGCGCAGGCGCACGGGCTGGGCGTGCTCTACAGCGGGTTCTTCGCCATGGCGGTCAACCATTCTAGGGCGCTGCGCCGGGAACTGGGGCTCTCACGGGGGCAGAAGGCGGTTGCGACGCTGGTGCTGGGCCATCCCGCGGTGCGTTACCGGCGCACCGCGCCGAAGGAGCCGGCGGTCGTCGCTCTACGTTAGGGGAGGCTTGGTTCGGCCAGCAGCTTGAGGAAGCAGGCGAAGGCGCCGTCGACGGCCGGCTCGAAGTCGCGGTGCAGCGCGTGCCAGCGCAGCCGTAGCCCGTCGGAGGCCGCCAAGGGAACGAGGGCCATGCGCTCTTCCAGTCGGCGCGCGAGGGAGGCGTCGGCCGAGAGGTCGTCTTCGGACAGCACATGGACGCCGTCGCCGTGGTCCATCAGGTAGAGCTCCTCGTAGCGGGCGCAAGGGAACATCTTGACGATGGGCCGGAAGCCGCGGTTCCGGCAGGCTGCGGCGAACGTTTCCTTGAGAGGCTCGCACGACTTGTGCGCGAGCAAGAAGAACGTCTCGTGCCTGAGCGAGGCCAGGTTCGCCTCCGCGGCGTTGGCGGCCCCGAACGGCATGCCGAATACCAGCCGGTTCTCCGAGCGGGACAACGCCGTCGCGAGCACGCCCTCGGGCGGTTGGAAGGTCGGGCCGCCGCCCTGCCCGCCGCCTTGTCCTTCGCTTGAAACTTCCTCCACCAACTGCACGAACGACAGGTCGCAGAGCCCCTCCGCCACCGCCTCTCCCGGCGTTTTCCCCGATCGAGGCGCCACGTACTCCACGACGGTGCGCGGATGGGCGCGCACCGTCCCGTTCGCCGCGGCGACGAGGCGAACGAGCAGCGGCCCGAGCGCGGGCGTGTCGTGCAAGCGGATGCGCTCGGGCGACGCCCGGCGCAGCTCGGCCAGGTCGTCCTGCATGCCGGTGTAGAGGTCGCCCATGCTCAGGGCCGCCTGGAACACCGCGTCGCCGGCCGGCGTGAGCCTCACGGGCAGGACGTCGGCCACCAGCTTGGCGTTCAGCTCCTTTTCCAAGGCGGCGATGTGGCGGCTCAGCGTGGGCTGCGAAAGGTTGAGCGCTTTCGCAGCGGCCGAGTAGCTGCCCTGCATCACGATCTCGGCGAACTCGCGGAAAACGCCGATGTCCATAACCCCTCCTGTAACGCTTAGGTTACACGAACTCCTCGGAAACATCCTATCACCAATTGCCGCTTATACCGGGTCAACTTATAGCGGGGCATGGTGAATTATGGAGGGAAACGGGAGGGGACCGTATGGGCAACTACGATATTCGAAGCAAGATCGGCCTGCGCATCAAGGAGCTGCGGGCGGAACGCGATGTCAGCCAAGAGGACTTCGCCAACTTCATCGGCATGTCGCGCTCGTATTTCGGGGAGATCGAAACCGGCAAACGCAACGTGGCGGTGATCAACCTCGAGAAGATCGTGAAGGGCCTCGGCGTGACGTTCGAGGAGTTCTTCGACTCCGACCTGTTCTTCGGCGAGTAGCCGCGCTTTCTGCACCGGAAGCCCGTTTCCCGATCCGGCTTCGGGTGCGAGCTTCGGCGTTTCTCTGTCGTGCGCGGCACTTCCCCGCATGCGCGCCCGCGCCGCCTTGCGCCGCCGGGCTTTCGCGTCCTCTTTTCAAATCGCGGCTTGCGAACGGCGCATATGCGCAACCTGCATGAAGCCTTGCGCATCAACGCTGGCATCGGCTCTTCTCCGTATAGCCCCATCTGATACTTGCATTTCATCTATGCAGGTCAGCCCTCGTATACTGCGTTTCGCAGACTCCTTTTGCGGAGCACGCGATACGTTTCAAGGGGAGTCGCTTGTTCGAAGGGCAAAACGGAGGAAGGGGAGCAATATGACGCAGGAAAAGGGAGTTTCACGCCGCGATTTCTTCAAGGGGGCCGGCGTTGCCGCGGCGGGCGCGGCCATGGCCACGGCGGGTCTGGGCCTTGCCGGGTGCAGCGGCGGTTCGGGGGCCGCGGCGTCGTCCGGCGAGACGTGGGACAAAGAGGCCGAGGTGGTCGTCGTCGGCTTCGGCGGCGCGGGCGCGTGCGCGGCCATCGCTGCGGCCGACGCGGGGGCGAAGGTGCTCGTGCTGGAGAAGAACGCCGAGGACAGCCACCTGTCCAACACGGTCATGTCGGGCGGCATCTTCCACTCGCCGGACCCGAACGGCGACAAAGAGGCGCTCAAGGAGTACCTGCTGGCCATGTTCAGCGGCGACGATCTTCCCACGAAGGCCGAGGGCGAGCAGTCGCCCCTGTTCGTGGACGACATCGTGGAGAAGTTCGCGGAATACGAGCCGAAGAACGTCGAGTTCATGCAGAGCCTCGACCCCGACTTCAAGGTCATCGAGCGCGGCGGCGCGGCGTTCCCCTCGTTCCCGGGCGCCAAGGAGAGCGGCTACATGAGCTACAACTCCACGTACATGAAATCGGCCACCGGCCCCGACTATCCCACGCTCGACCTGCCCAAGGAGGACACGGCCGCCGGCCTCGCGTTCTTCAACTGCCTGAAGACGGGCATCGCCGATCGCGCCGACAAGATCGAGATCGCCTACGAGACGCCGGGCAAGAGCCTGATCGTGGACGACGAGGGCGCCGTCATCGGCGTCGTGGCCACGGAGGGCGACAAGGACGTCCGCGTCAAGGCCAGCAAGGCCGTCATCCTCACCACCGGCGGCTACGAGTACAACGAGGAGATGCGCCGCGCGTTCTTGGAAGGGCAGGGCATCACGGGCTGGGCGTTCTACGGCACGCTGTCCAACGAGGGCGACGGCATCCGCATGGGCTGCGAGGTGGGCGCCCAGCTGGCGAAGGTGGGCAAGGCCGCGTCGCGCCTCATCTGGTCGTGCCCGGACGTGAAGGTGGGCCCCATGAACGTGGGCTCCATCACCGACTCCGTGGGCGGCGCCGGCACCGTGGTGGTGAACTCCGAGGGCAAGCGCTTCATGGACGAGACGCTCATCACGAAGGATCCGAGCCGCTACTTCTCGTACAAGAACGCCGTGCACATGGACATCATCGACCTGGAGTACCCGAACGACCCCGCCTACATGATCATCGACGAAACGAAGCGCAAGCAGGGCCCGCTGGTGAACACCACGCTTTCCACCTGCGGCTTCGGTATCATCGACTGGGACAAGGACAACCAGAACGCCATCGACAACGGCTGGCTCATCAAGGCCGACACCATCGAGGAGCTGGCGCAGAAGATCCGCGACACGCACGATCTGAACAAGGGCCGCATGGATCCGGCCGTGCTTGCCGCCTCCATGGAGCAGTACCAGAAGATGGTGGACACCGGCGTGGACGAGGAGTTCGGCCGCGTGAGCGCCACCAAGAACTCGCTCACGGGCGAAGTGACCGACCCCGGCTTCCAGGCCATCAACACGCCTCCGTTCTACGCCATGCCGCTCGTGGCGGGCGGCCCGAACACGAAGGGCGGCTTGCAGGCCGACGGCGAGCGCCACGTCATCGACTGGAACAACGAGCCCATCCCGCGCCTGTACACGGCCGGCGAGATATCCTCGTGCTTCAAGTTCGTGTACCAGGGCGGCGGCAACGTGACCGAGTGCATCGTGTGCGGCCGCATCGCCGGCGAGAACGCGGCGGCCGAAACGGCGTGGGACGCCAAGTAACCTGAGCACCGGCGGCGCAGCCTCTCTAGGTGCTCGCGCCGCCGCTCGCCCGGCACCCGCGCGGTGCCGGGCATCGAAATCGGATCCATGCCACCGGCGGGGATACCCTCCCTCCCCATTCCCCGCCGTGTGGCTGGCTCATCAAGGGAGATACGACCATGAGAAACGCGAAGGCCGGCATCGCGTCGGCCGTGTGCGCCGTCTGCCTGCTCGCCGCCGTGGCGGCCGGGGCGGGCTGCGCTCCGAAAACGCTCGAGGGCCCGCTGGCGAAAGACACCTCCATCACCGTCGACTTCGCCTGGACGGCCGACGCCGACTGCGCGACCTGCCATGCCGCGGAAGACGAATCGCTCGAAGGCATTCCCTGCTACGGGGCGCTGTCCGCCAAGGGAGGGAACGCGTGCGCGACGTGCCATACCGACGAGGCCGGCTTGAAGAAGGCCCACGAGGGGGCGACGCCCGATCTGGCGAAGGAGCGCGCCACGAGGCTGCGCGACACCACCATCGACGAACAGGCTTGCTTCGCCTGCCACGGCAGCTACGAGGAGCTGGCCGCGAAAACCGCGGACGTCACCGTGCTGACCGACGCGCAGGGCACCGTCGTCAACCCTCATGCCCGTTCGGCGGGCGAGGGGCATGCCGAGCAGACGTGCGCCGACTGCCATGCGCTGCACTCCGGCGAGCCCGTTCAGGAAACGGCGCCCGAGTTCTGCATCACGTGTCACCACACCAACGACTACCAGTGCCACACGTGCCATCAGTGACGCGCGGACCTTTGCGTAACGAATTCATGACCGTTTCGTAAAATGTTAGTAAAGAAATAACATTTAAAGGTATCATGGGAAGCAAGAACTTGCCGGCTGCGGGAGGATCCCGCAGCCGGCCCCTCTGTCGAAAGAAGGGTCCCATGGCCACGAGCATCTACGATTTCACCGTCAAAGACCAGCAGGGCAACGACGTTTCGCTCGCCGACTACCGCGGGCGCGTGCTGCTCGTGGTGAACACGGCCACCGAGTGCGGCTTCACGCCCACGTACGCCCAGCTCGAGGAGCTGTACCGCAACCTGCACGACCGCGGCTTCGACATCCTCGACTTTCCGTGCGACCAATTCGGCCACGAGGCGCCGGGCACCGACGAGGAGATCGCCGCGTTCTGCACCTCTCGGTTCGGCGTGACGTTCCCTCAGTTCGCGAAGATCGAAGTGAGCGGCGAGAACGCCGAGCCGCTGTTCTCCTACCTCGAGCAGCAGCAGGGCTTCAAGGGCTTCGACGAAGGTCACGAGCTCGCCTCCCTGCTCGAGGGCATGCTGGCGAAGAACGATCCCGACTTCGCCTCCAGCCCGTCCGTCAAATGGAACTTCACGAAGTTCCTCGTCGATCGCGACGGCAACGTCGTCCGCCGCTTCGAGCCCACCGCGTCCGTGCCCGACGTCGTCGCTCCCGCCGTGGAGGAGCTGCTATAGCGAGACGCCGCAAGCCGGTTGACGAGCACGTAGAAAGGGGCGCCGCCGCATTCGCTTTTCGACGCGGCGGCGTCCCCTGTTTTCCACAACCGATTTTTCATCTGCCGACTCCGTTTCCATTCGTTCGTATTTTCTCCCGAAAGTTCCATTAACGAGCTTGCCGAAACCTTGCTTGAAGCTTGCACGGGTCTTGCCGAAACCATGCAAAAAGCTTGCGGGAATCCAACCGAAATAGGCATTTGATCTGGGAAAATAGTTTACTTGCGCGTCGGTTTGGCGCGTATAATGGCAGATGTGGTGCTTCGCTTGCCGGGTGGCATCCCCGAGAGGGGGTGATCGCGATGGATGTACAAACGGTTATCGCCTTGTGCGCTTTGATGTCAGTTGTCATCGGAATCGTCGGATTGACCGACCGGAGAAAGTGAACGGTGTTGTGAAAAGACGATATGAGTAGAACATTGTGAGCCCCTACTTCATATCGTCTTCTCATTTGACCGTGGATCTTTGGGCTGATAATGGTCGCGTCCATACAACCGGCAATTCTTCCCAGGTTGCCACATATACG
>NZ_PPTR01000005.1 GCF_003339845.1 Gordonibacter sp. 28C | reverse complement strand
CAAGAGCATTTAGGGTACACGTTTTGACCGAGTGCGCAGTTGATGCGATTCAACTGTAGAGACAAATTATCGAACGCTGGTCAGGCTTTATGACCTCAATTTGGGTACAAGTTTTGGCCTATAACCCGCACCTGTGGGGCACGATCATGTCAAAAAGCATCAACTTATTTCTCATTTCGTGCGTTATTCCATGTTCGATACCGCCCCGCTATAATCGCGCCTATCGAACACCGAACGTGACGGACGGCGATGAGAAAGCTCGGTGAAAGACTATGGGTAAGAGAGCCTTGTGCACAGCCCTAGCCCTCGCCTTAACGGCGAGCATAGGATACCCCGCTTTTGGCGCAAACGCCCTTCCCGCTTCCGCAGAGGCAACCGAGGCGGTGGCCGAGGCTCCGGTGCCGCAAGAGGCGATTGCCGACCAAGATCTGGAAGGCGCCTCTCCATACAGGGAAGAAGCCGGTCTCGTCGTTTCACCGGCTATCCAGGCGTGCTCCAGCCAAAGCGCCCTGTTGGACCCTCCCGTCTCGGAGGGTTCGAAAACGCCCGATGCCGTTACTCCGGAGGTGACCGCTGCCGAAAACGCGGGGACGCGTTCGTCGATGGATTTTACCATCGTAGGTTACGAGGGCGTGTACGATGCGACAGGGCACGGCGTCACCATCATCGGCGTCGAGCATTTGGAAGTATACGACCAAATCAGATTTGAAGCCGCGAACGTCTATCCGGCAATCAGCCGTAGAGGAACCGTTGCAGCAATCGATGGCGGCGCCGTTACCGTCCAAGACGACGTTGACGGCGTCAAGCAGCCGTTGCAATCCTTCCTGGGCGCATTCGAGGACGTGCTCATGGATAATGGGCAGGTTTCTGCCTACAACATCAATGGAACCATCAGCAGGGCAGGCTCGACGTTTTCATTCATCGACATAAAGGTCAAGATCAACCCTGTCGAGGTTGCGATAACAACCGACAGCGCCAGCAAGGTCTACGATGCCGCTCCGCTTACCGCGGGCGGGACCGTCGAGGTGCTGAACGGCACCAAGGCCGGTACCAAGACGCCGATCGACCACTGGTCGAGCTCTTCGGGTACGAAGACTTCCGTCACCCTGGTGAACGGCGGTCAGGGAACCGGCTCCGTCGAAGTCGGCGATTTCTGGACAACCGGCACGGTGACCGATGTCGAGAACCCGGCAACCGTGAACGGCTGCCAATACGACCTCGCCACCAACCCGGTAGATCCGATCAAGCCGACGAACTACCATATCACCGAGGGGGCGTTGGGCAGCTTGCAGGTGACGCCGGCCAGGCTGGCCATCACCACGCAAGGGGCTATGAAAATCCGCGATGGCATCCCCCTTACTATGCCGGGAACGGTCGAAGTGGGCAGGGGAACCTCTACCGACATCATCGGTTTTTCCTATTCCGACAGCACTACGCCAACCGACTGGACGAGAGTGACGCTGGCAGGAGGCGACGCCGCCTATCTCCGCACGATCGGTGCGCAGACTTTGGCGGGATCGTCGACGAACGGATACCAGATCGAATGGGCCCCCGGCGTCGCTCAAAGCAACTACGCGTTCGACACCACGTCCTACGGCACCCTCCGGGTGGTGAAGGCCATATTGGCCATCAGCACGAACGGCGCCAACAAGGCGTACGACGCCACGCAGCTGAACGCGGGCGGATCGGTCAACGTGGACAAGGGAGCCGTGCCCGCAAGCGACATCCCGTTCTCCTTCACGGACGATTCCGATCCTTCAAGCTGGACGCCCGTCGCGCTTGCGGACGGCGAGACGGCCTATGTGCGCGCGACCGGCAGCCAGATCAACGCGGGCGCTTCGGAGAACGCCTACGAGATCGACTGGAACGACATCAATGCCCAGGACTATTGGATAGCTGAAGAAAGCCTTGGCGAGCTCGAGGTGACTCCGGCCCAGCTCTACGTCGTGACCGACTCGGCAACGAAGCGCTATGAAGGCACCCCGTTGACCGCGGGCGGCACCGTGTACCTCGGCCGGGCTGCTTTCGACGCGCGGGTTGGCGGCGTGCCCTTCGCCCACGATGGCGCCACCAGGCAGATCGCGCTTCCGAACGGCGAGACCATGGACATATGGACCGATGGCACCCTTACCGATCTCGGCAGCGCGACGAACACGTGGAGCTACGACTTCAACGGCAGCGCAGACGCGGGCAACTACGCGATCCCCGCGGCGGAGGAGCTGGGCACCTTGGTCGTGCATGCCGATTCGGCAAACGCCGCCGACCCCGTCGATCCTGCCGGCTCTGCCGGTTCTGCCGATCCTTCCGGTTCTGTCGAAAGGCTTGCCCGAACCGGAGACGGCCCCGTTCTTCCGCTCGCCGCGTCTTTGCTGGCTATCGGTATCTCGGGACTTGGGGCGAGTCTGATTCTGAGGCGGCGCAAGCGCGACAGCATGCGCTAGACCGCTTCGCCTCGCAGGGCCGCTTCGCGGCCGCGCCGCATGCGAGGAAGGCGCAGCTTGCTTCCGCATTCGGCGTAGGCGGCTCCGCCGATCACGAGGACGACGCCGGCGGCCTGCGCGCCGGAGAAGGGCTCGCCCAGCAGAAGCGCGGACAGCACCACGGCCGAAAGCGGCTCCAGATAGCCGCACACCGACACGGTCTGCGCGGGAAGGCCGCCCATGGCGGAGAAGTACAGGAAGCAGCCGAGGCCGGTGTTCACCAAGCCCAGCACGAGGACGGGGGCCCAGTCGGTCGGCGAGAGCTGCACCGACAGGCCGCCGGTCGCGCCCATGAACAGGGCCGTCACCACGAAGCTGAACACGAGCTGCAACGCCGAGCTCTCCAAGCCCTCCACCTGTCGGACCTTCTTGGTGAAAACGACCATGACCGCGTACATAACGGCCGACATGCCTCCGCAGAACAGGCCCCATCCCGACGCCCCCGCGCCGAGCGCCTGGCCGTTCACCAGCAGCACGCCGACGAGCACCAGGCCGAAGCCGACGAGCTTCGTCGCGGTGAGGCGCTCGCGGAACAGCCACGGAGACAGCGCCGCCACGATGATGGGCCCGCAGTAGTACACGAGCGAAGCGGCCCCCACGCCCACGTGGCGGTAGGCCTCGAACAGGAAGAGCCAGCTGGCTCCCAGGGCCGCACCGGACACGGCGAGGCAGGCGAAGTCGCGCAGATGGCGGTGGAACGTGATCCCGCGCCGCGAGGCGGCCAGCAGCGCAACCAAAAGCAGGCTGCCCAAAAGCGTGCGCAGAAGCACGATCTCGCAGCTGGCGAGCGCTATGCCGCTCGCCACGATGCCGTTGCTGCCGAACAGCAGCAAAGCCCCCACGTACTTCCCGTAATCCTTCGCCACCGTCGTCTCGCCCTTTCGCCTCGCTTGTTGCCGCGCGATAGTTTCTCATAGAAACAATCAGCACAAAAGCGAATGTTTATCATGCTTAGCATGATAAAATTGCATGGAACAAAACCAGTCGGCAAGCAGCCGGAAGATGCGCGGAAATTGCACCGCGGGCAGGGGGTTCGCGGTGTGATTGCATGCGCTGCAAGCGTGCGGACCGGGAGGAAAGGAAGGGGATCATGGACGCGGGCATCCAGAAATACCAGGCGTTCGTCGCCACGGTTGAGCTGGGGAGCTTCACCAAGGCGGCGGAGGCGCTGTCGTACTCCCAGTCGGGCGTGAGCCGCATGGTTGCCGACCTGGAGCGGGAGTGGAGGGTGGCGCTGCTGGAGCGCGGACGCGCCGGCGTGCGCCTCACGTCGGAGGGCACGAGGCTTCTGCCCCTCGTCCGCCGCGTGTGCGACGAGCATGCCCGGCTGCAGGCGCAGGTGGACGACCTGAACGGCCTGCAATCGGGCCTTATCCGCATAGGCACGTTCTCCAGCGTGGCCACGCATTGGCTGCCGAACGTCATCAGCGCGTTCCAGAAAGACTATCCGAACATCGACTACGAGCTTTTGCTGGGAGACTACGGCGAGATTGAGGAATGGGTGCGCGAGGGCCGCGTGGACTGCGGGTTCCTGCGCCTGCCGGCCCGCGCCGATTTGGAGGTGCTGCCGCTCGACCGCGACGAGCTGCTGGCGGTGCTCCCCGAGGGCCATCCCCTCGCCTCGCGCGCGAGCGTGTCGGCCGCCGAGCTGTGCGAGGAGCCGTTCATGTTGCTGGAAAAGGGGGACAGCACGGCGGTGTCCGAGGTGTTCGAGCGCGACGGGCTGGTTCCGCGCGCCCATTTCACCACGTGGGACGACTACGCCATCATGGCCATGGTGGAGAGCGGCTTGGGCGTGAGCGTCCTGCCCGAGCTCATCTTGCGGCGCGCGCCGTACCGTATTGTGGCCAGGCCGCTGGACGAGCCGGTCTTCCGTACCATCGGGCTGGTCCTGCGCACCCGCGAGGCGGCCTCGCTCGCCACCCAGCGCTTCCTGGAGTATCTGGACTGCCGATGAATCCGGCCGGCCTTCGTTTTGTGCGACTGCATCACGAAGGTGCAACGCCCAGGATACGGTTCCCACCTGCGGCCTTCGGGTGCGCCGCGCTTCCCTATGCTGGGCAGGTACCGTTTCCTCGGAAAGGAGCACTATTATGAGCATCATCGTGTGGATCGTCATCGGCGGGCTCGCCGGATGGGTGGCGGGCATGATCATGAAGTCGGAAGGCGGCTTGGTCAAGAACATCGTCACCGGCATCGTGGGAGCGCTTATTGGAGGCTTCATCATGAGCTTCTTCGGCGCGGAGGGATTCACCGGGTTCAACCTGTGGTCGTTCGTGGTGGCGTTGATAGGGTCGGTGGTGCTCATCGCCCTCATCAACCTCGTCACGAGGAGAACCGCCTCTTAAGGCGCTTGAAGCCGATCGACCCGCCGCAGGGACGGGTCGAGCCGAAAGCGGGCCGGACCCATCGGGGTCCGGCCCGCTTCGCGTAGGTCGACGCCCTGCTCCTGAAACACTTGGCGAAGAGTGCGCTTCGTCCGCCTCGAGCTGCCCTTCGCGCTATGCCAGAGGCAGCTCCGTGCCGCCGATCGTTATCGAGACAACGTCGTTCAGGTTCAGGAACTCGTCGAACATGATGCTCTTGTTACAGGAGGTGGAGTTGGTATTCTCGCGCGTCCCTCCGGCGCCCCGCAGCGCGTCGATCTCCACCGTCGTACCGTCCTTCATGTTCAGCGTGACGGAGGGGTCGAGGAAGCGGTCCATCTCGTCTTGGTTGTGATCCGACATGCGACCGGACTCCTGGTCCTCCCAGTTCAAAACCTCATGCACCGTATACTCCAGCGTAAGGGCGATGGGGGACACGGTTGCGGAGTCGAGCGTCGCGTCCATGCCGCTCACCTCGATGGCCCCTCCGGCGGGCAGGTCGACGGAGGTGTCCTCGTAATCGACGGCGAATTTCATGTTCCACTCGCCCTCGGCGACGACATGCGAAGTGCTGCCGTCGCCGCCGTACATCTTCAGGTCGCTCAAGTTAACGCGTGCCGTATGCCCGATGATGCTGCTGCCGATCGCGGTGACGGACATCCGCTCCACGTATTGGATGGCGTTGTCGGACGGGTCGGCGTCGTAGAAGCGCCCGTCGCCTCCGCCCGACATCGTGCCGTCTATGTGGACGCTGCTGCCGCTTTCGAACCCGAGGGGCAAAACGCCGTTCTCCAAGGGTTCGATACCCTCGAACGCGGTCCCGTCGTCCTTGGCGATGCTGAACACGACGGCGTAGTTCGTCCTATCGCCGATGATGGCCTCGGCCGTCACGGTCACGCCGTTCGACGTGGCGCTCGCTCCGATGGGCCGGCCGATCTTGTCGACCACCTCGGTCTGGGCCGGCGGGCCGTTGAAGAGGTCGTCGAAGACGTTGCCCATGCCCATAAGGTTCCCGGTGGCAGATGCAACGCCGCCCACGCCCGCTACCAGCACCACCGCTGCGGCGACCGCCGCCGCGTAGCGCCAGCGGCGCTTGCCGCCGCGCACCGCGTAGGCGTCCGGCTTCGGCCGCGCCGCCTGTTCCCGTTCCTGCGCTGCCGCCAGATTGGCCGTCATGCGCTTCTTCGCCTCGGGCGAGAACCGCAGGCCGTCCATCGCCTTGTTATATTCCCTGTTCACCATAAGCTCCTTCCAACATCGTGCGAAGCTTCCCGCGCCCGCGGCTCAAGTGCGCGCTCACGGCCGCCTCGCTCCGTCCGGTGAGGCTCGCGATCTCCCGAACGGAGTATCCTTCGTAATAGTGCAGGTAGATGGCCTCGCGGTACTTCTGCGGCAGCGCCATCACGGTGTCCATCACGTCGGAGTCGGGTTCGCCGGGCGCCTCCGTTTCGGGGGCTTCGTCCAGCGCGACCGTGCGCTTCCTGAAGCCGCTGCGCAGCGCGTCTTTGCAGGCGTTCGCCGTCGTGCGGACGATCCAGGCCTTCTCGTGCTCCGGCCCAACGAACCGCTGCTTGCCGTTCATAAGCTTGAGCAGCACCGTCTGGCAGATGTCCTCCGCGTCGTGCGTGGACTTCAGGTAGGTGTAGCTCAGCCGCAGTATGAGGTCCGCGTAGGTCTCGACCAGCCGCTCGGCCTCCGCCTCGCTTGGTTTTCTCGCTTCCATTCGCTTCCGATCCTTCTCTTGCCCGGCTGCCGCCGGAGGGGTTTCGAGCAACGTCGCTTCACCTGCAATACGATTCGGGAAGGGGTTTCCTGACAGCATAGCGCGTTTTTTTCCGAAACAACGTGCGTCGACCGCCGTTGAAAGCCCGCTCGAGGGTTGTCCCGGCCGCGGCGCTCCCGTATACTTGCCTCTGCTCGGGATGACCCGAGCCGGTGCGGCGTCGAGCCCTTCGGGGAAGCTCCGCCGCCACCTGTCTGGTCTGCCGGGACAACCCGGGAAATCCAAACGATCGCGCGCCCTTCCAGGGCGCTGCCAGGATCGTGCGCATCAAGTGGGGACACGCAGCGATGGAGGAGAAGAGGAACCAGCCGCAGCAAGCCGCTGCGGAAAACGGAGAGCTGCACCGGGAGCAGCAGATCGCGGCCGAGGTGCCCTTCGAGCACCGTCCGGCGCTCGACACGGGCGACTTGGAGGTTGCCGTGCCCGTGAAGCGCACGGACCAGCAACGCGCCGGCGACGCCAAGATCGACCGCATGGGCACGGCCAGCACGCTCAAACTGCTGCTGGAGTTCTCCATACCGGCCGTGTTCGGCGTGCTCGTGCAGACGCTCTACAACGTCATCGACGCCGTGTACGTGGGCGCCGCGGTGGGGGAGAACGGGCTGGCGGCCACGACGGTGGCGAACCCCGCCATGACGTTCATGGTGGCCGTGGCCATGCTCGTGGGCGTGGGCGGCAACGCGCTCGCGGCCATCAAGCTGGGCGAGCGCAAGAAGCGCGTGGCCGAGCGCGTGCTGGGCAACAGCCTGGTGCTGCTTCTGGGCGCGGGCGTCGTCGCCTGGATCGTCGGCTTCTTGGCGCTCGATCCCATCCTGCGCGCCTCCGGCGCCGACGACGCGGTGCTGCCGCACGCGCGCGCCTTCATGACGGTCATCGTGGCGGGCTGCCCGCTGCAGTTCGTGGCGTTCGGCATGAACAACTTCATCCGCACGGCGGGGCATCCCAACCGCGCGCTCGGCTCCATGCTCGTGGGCACGGGCGCGAACATCGTGCTGGGATACCTCTTCATCATCGTGTTGGACGGCGGCATGATGGGCGCGGGGCTGGCCACCGTGTGCTCGTGGGCGCTCTCGGCCGCCTTCGTCATGCAGTTCTTCCTGAAGAAGGGCTCGCCCATGCCGCTGCGGCGCGAGGCGCTGGGCATCAAGTGGCGCGTGGCGCTGCGCATCTGCGCGCTCGGCGTGGCCCCCTCGGTCATGGAGCTGGGCTTCGCCGTGTCGAACATGATCATGAACAACCTGCTGCTCTCCTACGGCGCCGCCGACCCGCTCGGCTCCGACGGGGCGCTGGCGGTCATGAGGGTGCTCTCGGCCGTGGGCATGTTCACCATCATGCCGTCCATGGGCATCGCCATGGGCGCGCAGCCCATCATCGGCTACAACTACGGCGCGCGGAAATTCGGCCGCATGAAGCGCACGCTGGGGCAGGGCATCTTGTTGGGGATCGCCATCACGGTGCCGCTCTGGTTCACCGTGCTGTTCCTGCCCGATATGTACGCGCACCTGTTCAGCCTGCCGGAGGCCTATCTGGACGCCACGGCGTGGGCGCTCATAGCCTATCTGGTATTCATACCCATCCTGCCGGTGGCGCTCATCGGTGCGAACTACTTCGACGCCACGGGCCAGGCGCTCAAGGCCACGCTGCTCACGCTCACGCGTCAGATACTGTTCTTCATCCCGCTTCTGCTGGCGAGCCCGCACGTGCTGCCGCTCGTCTTGCCCATGACGCCCCTGCAGAGCCTGTTCTTCGCGCCCTCGCTCTCCGACATCACGTCCACGCTGCTGGTGGTTTCGTTTCTGGCGGTGGAGTGGCGCCGGCTGCGCAAGCTGGAGGCGCGGGAGGGGCTCGCGGCCGCAGAACCTGCCTCGTAGCGTCTACCCGCTCGCCGCGCCCTTCTTGCCGCCCGCCGCGCGCCCCGCGGCGCTCCACGCCCGCACAGGCGGGGGTTGCCGCCGGTCGACGGCGCGACGGTGCGCGCGGCTCGCAAGAGCCTAGCATGGTACGCGTATCTTCGAATGGCCCGTATCCGCGCGATCGAGAAGGAGCATGCCGTGAAAATCGAAGCTGCCGTCACCCATGACAAAGGCGAGGCGTTCAAGATCGAGGAAGTGGAGCTGGCGAAGCCGCGCGACAGCGAGGTGCTGGTGAGGATAGCGGCGACGGGCGTCTGCCATACGGATGCCGTCGCACGGGACAACGGCATCGTTCCCTATCCGATCGTCCTCGGGCACGAGGGGGCCGGCGTTGTCGAGCAGGTGGGCGACGGCGTGAAGACCGTCGAGCCGGGAGACCACGTGGTGCTCTCGTACTCGTCGTGCGGCCATTGCGAGAACTGCCGATCCGCCCATCCCTCCACGTGCGAGGAGATGAACGCCTTGAACTTTGGCTCCGAGGGCATAGAGCGCCTGGAGCAGAACGGAACGAAGGTGGCCACGTTCTTCGGCCAGTCCTCGTTCGGCACCTACGCCGTCGCCGACGAGCGCAACGTGGTGAAGGTGAGGAAGGACGTGGAGCTGGAGCTGCTCGGCCCCTTGGGCTGCGGGATCCAGACGGGAAGCGGGACGGTGCTCGTCCGCCTCAAACCCGAGTTCGGCTCCACGATCGCCGTGTACGGCTGTGGGGCGGTGGGGCTCAGCGCCGTTATGGCGGCGAAGATCGCGGGATGCAAGACCATCATCGCGGTCGACGTCCACGAGAACCGCCTTGAACTGGCCAAAGAGCTGGGTGCCACCTATGCGTTCAACGGCGGCGAAGTCGACGTGGTGGAGGAGATCGGGAAGGTTACGGGGTCCGGCACCCATTATGCGGTCGAGACGACCGGCGTCCCCTCCGTCGTCCATCAGAGCCTGGCCGCGCTGCGCCCGCTGGGCACCGTGGCCATCGTGGGCATCACGCCCGAGATGACCATCGACATGTTCGGCGAGATCATGGCCGAGGGGAAGACGATGACGGGCGTCATAGAGGGCGACACCGTGCCGCAGCTGTTCATTCCCGAGTTGGTCGACTACTACTGCCAGGGGCTTTTCCCCTTCGACAAGCTGGTGAGGTACTACGATTTCGACGACATCAACCAGGCGTTCGAGGATTCCCGCACGGGTGCGGCCATCAAGCCGGTCGTCAAGATGAAGTAGGCTCGATCAGGCGGAACATCGTTTTGGCGCCCCGCGTTTTCGCGGGGCGTTTCTGCGTGGGCCCGGGCGGCCGGGCGGCTTCGAAGGGCGGCGGCTTTCCGCGTCCCTCGCCGCGGTCCGAGGGACGACGGGGCGTTCGAGCGGAGCGTCCCGTTCGTACCAAAATTGTGCATATGCATAATTTTACATGCACCCATTACGGCGGGCACTTGCCGTCCGCCGGGCCTTTGCCGCCGTCCCCGGCCTTATTTCGGGCGGTTCCAACCCTTTTACCGAGCAAAATCCCCCGAAGCGAGCCCGCGCCGAGCCCGGTTGCTTTTCTCTGATAAAGTGCTCTGCGAAGCGACATGGGTCGCTTTTTATGTTCGCATCTATGTTCGCAAACAATCGGTAAAGGTAAAGGGGGAAGCTACGTGGCTATGCTCGGGTTCTTAATCCTTTTCCCGCTGGTTGTTGCCGCCGTCCTGTTGGTCGTGCGCAACAATCGGGCGAGAAACGTGATTGTGGGCGCCTCGGCGCTCGTCATCGGCTTGGCGTCCATCTGGCTGGTGGTCACCTACCTGGGGGCTCCCTGGGTGTCGTTCGAGTTCGAATCGCCTGTCATCGACTACGTCAGCACCATCGTGAGCGTGCTCGTGGCGGCGGCCATCCTGTACTACGGCATCCGTTACAAGAACGTGTGGGCCTGCGTGCTCGCCGTGATCCAGGTGGTCGGCTCGCTCGTGTTCGAGTTCGGTTTCGCCCACGCCATCGACGTCACCGAGGGCCTGTACCTCGACTCGCTGTCGCTGCTCATGGCGTTCATCATCGGCGTCATCGGCTCGGGTATCTGCGTCTACGCCCTCGGCTACATGGAGGACTTCCAGGCTCACGAGCCCGAAGGCGCCAAGGATCGCCGTCCGGTGTTCTTCGCGCTCATGTTCGTGTTCTTGGCCGCCATGTTCCTCATCGTGTTCTCGAACAACATGGTGTGGCTGTTCACGGGTTGGGAAGTCACCACGGTGTGCTCGTTCCTCCTCATCGCCTACACGCGCACCGACGAGGCCATCAAGAACGCCTTCCGCCAGATCATCATGAACATGCTGGGCGGCCTGGCCTTCCTGGCGGCGCTGTACGTGAGCGCCATCCAGCTGGGCACGCTGTCGCTGCTGGAGTTCCTGCGGATAGGCGTGGACAACCCCGCCCTCGTCGTGCTGCCGGTGTGCGCGCTCGCGTTCGCGGGCCTCACGAAGGCCGCGCAGATGCCGTTCCACACGTGGCTCTTGGGCGCCATGGTGGCCCCCACGCCCACCTCGGCGCTGCTGCACTCGTCCACCATGGTCAAGGCCGGCGTGTTCCTGCTCGTCAAGCTGGCGCCCGTGTTCTACGCCGGCACGGCTTCGGCGCAAGGCGGCCTCCTGGCCGCGGCGCCTTCGATCATGGTCATCCTCGTGGGCGGCATCACGTTCGCGCTGTGCTCGTTCATGGCCATATCCCAGACGAACGCCAAGCGGGTGCTCGCGTACTCCACGATAGCCAACCTTGGCCTCATCACGGCCTGCGCCGGCGTCGGCACGCCCGAGGCCGTCTGGGCCGCCGCGTTCCTCATCCTGTTCCACGCCATCGCGAAGTCGCTGCTGTTCCTGTGCGTCGGCACGGCCGAGCACCACATCGGCAGCCGCGACATCGAGGACATGGACCTGCTGTTCGAGCGCATGCCCCGCTTGGCGCGCTTCATGATGCTGGGCATCATGTGCATGTTCATCGCCCCGTTCGGCATGCTCATCGCGAAATGGGCCACGCTCGTGTCGTTCGTGGACACGGGCCAGATCGCGCTCGTGCTGCTGCTGGCCTTCGGCTCGGCCGCCACGTTCATGTTCTGGGCCAAGTGGCTCGGCAAGCTCTCCGGCATCGCCGGACGGCCCGACAACGTGGAGGTGACGGTGCACAAGAGCGAGTGGACGTCTATCATGCTCATGGCCGTGCTCATCATCATCGGCTGCGTGTGCCTGCCCGTCATCTCGTGGCTCATCGTGGAGCCCTACGTGTACAGCGTGTTCGGCACCCTCGGCCAGGACATCGCCTCGGCGAACCTGTGGATAGCCTCCATCGCGGCGGCCATCATCGCCATCGTGCTGTTCGCCGGGCTCGGGCGCAACAAGGCCAAGAAGGTGGACATCTACCTGTCCGGCGTGAGCGCCGACAACGAGGCGCGCGTGTTCAGGAACTCCCTTTCGGGCGAGTCCGCCGCCACGTCGCGCAACATGTATCTGGAGAACGTGTTCGGGGAGAAGCGCATCAACCCCGTGGGCACCGTCGCCTGCGTCATCGTCATCGTCGTGGCATTCGCCGTCTCGGCTATCTCGCTGCCGGGCCTGTTCTAGGAAAGGGTGTGATCTGACATGTCTTTGCTCTTCGTTCTCATCGGCACCCTCGTCTTCGCCATCGCGGCTCCCGTGCTGGGATGCCTTTTGGCCGGCCTCGACCGCAAGATCACGGCGCGCATGCAGGGCCGCGTGGGCCCGCCGCTTTTGCAGCCGTACTACGACGTGCGCAAGCTCATCGAGAAGGACCGCGTTTCCGTCAACTCCACCGAGGGAACCTACATCACCTGCGCGCTCGTGTTCACGTTGCTCGCCGGCGGCATCTTCTACTCGGGGGGCAACCTGCTCATGAGCGTGTTCGTGATCACGCTCTCGGGCCTGTTCTTCATCGTTGCCGCGTACTCCACGCGCTCGCCTTACGCCGAGATCGGCGCGAACCGCGAAACGCTGCAGGTCATGGCCTACGAGCCCATGGTGCTGTTCATGGCCGTGGCCTTCTACATGGCGGCCGGCACGTTCGACTCCGCGGGCGTGTTCGCGCTCGACGCGCCCGTCGTCTCGAGCATCTGGCTCGTGTTCCTGGGCTTTTTGTTCATCCTCACCATCAAGCTGCGCAAGTCGCCGTTCGACCTCTCGTACTCCCACCACGCCCACCAGGAGCTGGTCAAGGGCATCACCACCGAGATGAGCGGCAAGACGCTCGCCAAGGTGGAGATCATGCACTGGTGCGAGAACGTGCTGTTCCTGGGTTGGGTGGGCATGTTCTTCGTGTGGGCCAACCCGGTGTCCATCGTGTTGGCGATCGCGGTGATCGCGCTCGTGTACTTCCTGGAAATATGGATCGACAACAACTTCGCCCGCGTGAAGTGGCAGGCGATGCTCTCGTCGGCCTGGATCGTGGCGTTCGTGGCCGGCTTCGTCAACATCGCCGTCCTGGCGTACCTGTAAGGAGGCGGGAACCATGACATTTGCAACCAAATCTCCGTGGGTCATCCACTACGACGCGTCGAGCTGCAACGGCTGCGACATCGAGGTGCTGGCGGCGCTCTGCCCCGGCTACGACGTTGAGCGCTTCGGCATCATCAACACGGGCAACCCCAAGCATGCCGACATCTTCCTGGTCACCGGCTCGGTGAACGAGCGCAACATCGAGGTGGTCAAGGAGATATACAACCAGATGGTGGAGCCGAAGGTGGTCGTCGCATGCGGCATCTGCGCGTGCTCGGGCGGCATCTTCCATGACTGCTACAACGTGATAGGCGGCGTCGACCAGGCCATCCCCGTCGACGTGTACGCACCGGGTTGCGCCGTGCGCCCCGAGGCCATCATCGACGCGGTCGTGCAGGGGCTGGGCGTTCTGGAAGAGAAGTCCAAGGCCCTGCAGGCGCAGAAGAAGGGAGCGTGACATGACGCTTGAAACCACGTTCGTCCCGCTGACCGTCGAGGAGCTGCCCGCGCTCGCGGCGGCCAAGAAGGCCGACGGCTGGCGGTTCGTGCAGATACTCGCCGTGAACACCGAGGAGGGCATCGACCTCATCTACTCGTTCATGAAGGACAACCTGCTGGAGAACCGCGAGATCAAGGCCATCCAGAAGGGCGCGGTCGTGCCCAGCATCACCGATCAGTTCCTCGAGGCTTTCGTGTTCGAGAACGAGACGCACGACCTGTTCGGCGTGAACATCCAGGGCATCGCCATCGATTTCGGCGGCAACTTCTACGCGCTGGCGCAGAAGGAGCCCATGACCATCATCTCGCCCGAGCAAAAGGCCGCGCGCGAGAAGGCCAAGAAGGTTGCCGCCGCCAAGGCCGCCAAGGAGAAGGCCGCCGCAGCCGCCAACGCCGCCTACAAGGCCGAGCATCCGACGCCCAAGGAGCCCGGCGAGCCCATCGTGCCCACGGGCGACGACGACGCGGAGCTGAAGCTGGCCGGGGCCGACCCGGAGAAGGTGGCGCGCGCCCGCGCGGCCATCGCCGCGAAGGCGAAGAAGGCGGCCGAGGGGGCCGCGCAGGAGCAGAAGGACGCCGCGCTCGAGGAAAAGCTCGCCGGTATGGATCCCGACAAGGCCGCCAAAGTGCGCGCCGCCATGGAGGCGAAGGCCGCCCGCGAGGCCGCCGCAGCCGAGAAGGAAGGTGAGTAGCATGGGAAAGGCGACCGTCATCCCGTTCGGCCCGCAGCACCCGGTGCTGCCGGAGCCTTTGCACCTCGACCTCGTGGTGGAGGACGAGACCGTCATCGAGGCCGTGCCCCAGATCGGCTTCATCCACCGCGGCTTGGAGAAGCTCGTCGAGACGCGCGACTACAACCAGTTCATCTACGTGGCCGAGCGCATCTGCGGCATCTGCGCCTTCGGGCACTCCATGGGCTACGCCGAGACGGTGGAGAAGCTCATGGGGGTGGAGATCCCCGAGCGCGCCGAGTACCTGCGCGTCATCTGGCACGAGCTGTCCCGCGTGCACTCCCACGTGCTGTGGATGGGCCTGGCCGCCGACGCGTTCGGCTACGAGAGCCTGTTCATGCACTGCTGGCGTTTGCGCGAGCGCGTGCTGGACATTTTCGAGAAGACCACCGGCGGCCGCGTCATCTTCTCGGTCGTGAAGGTGGGCGGCGTGGTGCGCGACATCGACGACGCCATGTTCGCCGAGATCAAGCGCGTTTTGGAAGGCATCAAGGACGACTACCGCCAGCTCTGCAACGCGTTCCTCAAGGACTCGTCGGTGAAGAACCGCACCGTGGGCGTGGGCGTCATCAGCCATGAGGACGCGCTGGCCATGAGCATGGTGGGCCCGTTCGCCCGCGCTTCGAACGTGAACAACGACGCCCGGTGCCTGGGCAACGGCGGCTACGGCAAGCTGGCCGACTTCCAGCCCGTTTTGGACGGGCAGGGAGACTGCTATGCCCGCGTGAAGGTGCGCGCGCTGGAGGTGCTGCAGTCCATCGACATCATCGAGGAGATGATCGCGAAGATCCCCGCCGGCGACATCGTCGTGGACGTGAAGGGCTCGCCGGCGGCGGGCGCCGAGGCGGCCAACGTGGTGGAGCAGCCCCGCGGCGAATGCTACTACTACGCGCGCGGCAACGGGTCGAAGTACCTGGAGCGCATGCGCATGCGCACGCCCACGTCGCAGAACCTGGCCGGCATGGCCACGGCGCTGGCCGGATGCGACCTGGCCGACGTCAACATGATCGTGCTGACCATCGACCCCTGCATCAGCTGCACGGAAAGGTAGGCGGGAATGGGATCGTTCAAACTGGGAAAGATGACGTTCAAGTCGCTGTTCGGCAAGCCGGAGACCATCCAGTACCCGGCCGAGCAGAAAACGCCGCCGCCGGGCCTCAAAGGGCATGTGGTGAACGACGTGGAAAGCTGCATCCTGTGCGGCATCTGCATGAAGCGCTGCCCGTGCGCGGCCATCGAGGTGGACAAGCCCGCGCGCACGTGGTCCATCAACCGCTTTCGTTGCGTGCAGTGCGGCACGTGCGTGCGCGAATGCCCCAAGCAATGCCTGACCATGGAGCCCACGTACACGCCGCCGGCCACCGAGAAGCGCCTGGATTCGTACGAGGTGCCCGAGCGCGAGAAGAAGGCCGCGGCGCAGGAAGCTTAAAAAACTGCGAAGGATGCGTGGGCTTCGCGGCGGGCGAGCGCAAAACTGCTAAAATAAACGCCGATATGCAACGAACCGGGCTTCACGCCCGGTTTTTGCGTGGGGAGGCTTGCCCGAACATCGCTGGCTCGGGCGCCGGGCCCATGCGGAGCGGCCGGGACGGCCGGTCGGGCAGCGAGAGAAGAGGACGATGGCGAGCAAAAAGGGACGCGGCACCGAGCAGGAGCGCGGCAAGGAGAACGTGAGCAACCGCATACTCACGGTGCCGAACGTCATCTCGATCGTGCGCCTGTGCCTCGTGCCCGTCTTCCTCGTGCTGCTTTTCAATGGCTACGATCTCATGGCCACCTTCCTGTTCGCGCTGGCGGCGGGCACGGACTGGGTGGACGGCCAGATAGCGCGGCGCACCAACGCCGTGTCGCGGCTCGGCCAGCTGCTCGACCCGGCCGTCGACCGCATCCTCATGATCGCGGGCGTGGCGGGCCTTTTCTTGGTGGGCCGGCTACCGCTGTGGATCATCGTCGTCGTGCTCGCGCGCGACCTGGCGCTGCTGGTGGGCGGTGCGGCCATCCTCAAGCGCTTCCATGTGCGCGTGGCCGTCATCTACCTGGGCAAGGTGGCCACGACCTTTCTGTTCGTGGGCTTCGCGGCCCTGCTTTTGAACTGGCCGGTGCTGAACGGCTTGGGAGTGGTGGACGCCTCGTGGCTGCCCGGCCTGTCGGCGGAGCCGTACTCGTGGGGCATCTGGTTCGTGTACGCCGGGCTCGTGCTCGCGCTGATCACCACCGCGTACTACGTCGCAGCGGCGCTCGTCAAGGTGCGCGCGGCAAAGCGCGAGGCGGCTGCGCAACCGGAGCGGCGGTAGTTCATGGCCGGTCGGACGCCTGGAAAGGACGATGCGGCGCGGCGTGCGCGCCCGTCCGCCCGTCCGCACGCCCGACAGCCCCAGAAAGGGGGCGCGCGTCCCGCGAAGCGCGCGGCTTCCTCGCCCTCGGCGGCGACCGGCCGCGTGCCGAAGGCGGCGCCGGCGTCCCGCAAGGCCCCGTCCGTATCCTCTGCTCGCAAGCGGCCGTCGGGCTCCTCGTACAACGCCCCCTCGCTCTGGACGAAGGACGCGCCGAAGGCCCCGTCTTCGGGCGGTGCCGCGCGCCGCGCGCTCTCCTTCGTCGGGCGCGCGTTGCTGGCCGTGCTCGCGCTCGCGGGCCTAGGGATCGGATGGGCGTTCCGTTCCCTAGGCTCTTTGATGTCGCGCAGCCGCGCGGCGCTCGTCGTGGTCGTCGTGGCGGTCGTGCTGCTGGTAGGCGGCCTTGCCGACCTGGGGCTCAACTGGGGCCGCGCCTACGCGGGCGTGAGCATAGGCGAGATAGACGTGTCCGGCAAGACCGCCGACGAGATGCGCGAGCTCGTCGGGCAGACCTACGCGGGACGGCTCGAAGCGGGCAGCGTCGCCGTCTACGCGAGCGACGAGGCCGCGGCGCGGGTGTCCGATGCCTTGGCGCAGACCGAGGACGAGGCGCTCGCCGAGCAGCGTTCCCTGGAAGAGGCCCGCGCGAACAAGCAGCTGTGGACCGTCGACGCGAACGCGCTGTCCGCAACGCTGCCCGTGGACGACTTCGTGGCCGAGGCGTTGGCGGTGGGCCGCGAGGAAGGAGGCCTGGGCGCCCGCGTCGCGGCTCTTTTCGGCGGCTGGCGCGTCGAGGTGCGGGCGGACTACGGCGAATCCGCGCTGGAGGGCCTCGCGTCCGACATCGACGCGACGATCGGCGATCCGCGCGTGGATTTCGGTATCGCGGTGTCCGACGGGCAGGCGAGCGTGACGGAGGGGCATGACGGGCACATGGTGGACAGGACGGCGTTCGCGCGCGAGCTCGACCGGGCTTTCCTGGGGAACGTGAACGGCACGGGCTCGTTCGTCGCGCGTGCCGAGTACGCGCCTTTGCGCATCGACCGCGACGGAGCGCAGGCAGCCTGCGACGCCGTGAACGCGGCGATAGCCGCCGGCGCCCGCTTCAGCTACGCGGGCACCTCGTGGGAGGCGTCCGCAACCGACCTGGGCGACTGGGTGACCGCCGCGCCCGAGGAGCGCGAGGGTTCGTGGGCGCTCGTGCCCGCCATAGACGAGGCCCGCGCGAAACCGGCCATCTTGACTCACGTGCAGGAGACGCGCACCGGCGATCCCGTGCACGTGACGTTCGAGCGCGACGGCGACGACGTGCTCGTGCGCACGGACGGATCGGGCGAGGTGCCGCTCGCCGGCGCGACGGCGAGCGCGCTCAACGCCGCCCTTTTCGGCGAAGGGGCCCTCGGCGAGGCGGACGTCGAAGTCGACAGGGGCGGTGCGAGCGCGCATAGGCCCGCGTCGGGCGAGCCCGTGGAGGTCGTCGTGGGCAGCGGGTTGGCGCCTGCCGCCTCGACGTTCGACGAGGCCCTCGAGCTGGGGCTCGTCGCAAAGGTGTCGGAGTACACCACCGAGTACACGAGCGGTGCGGGCACCGAGAACCGCAACCACAACATCCACCTCGTGTCCGACCTGCTGAACAACTCCATAGCGCAGGCGGACGGCGGCACGTGGTCGTTCAACGGCACGGCTGGCGAATGCAATGCCGAGCGCGGCTTCTTGGGCGCGGGCGCCATCATCGACGGCGAATACGACGACGCCGTGGGCGGCGGCATCTGCCAGGTGGCCACCACCGTGTTCAACGCCGTGTACGAAGCGGGGTACCCCGTGCCCACGCGCCACAACCACTCGCTCTACATCGCCAGCTATCCGGCCGGCCGCGACGCCGCGGTCAGCTGGCCAGACCTCGACCTCGTGTGGAAGAACGACACCGCTTCCGATGTTTTGATGCGCACGAGCTACACCGACGGGTCCGTAACCGTTACACTGTACGGAGTCGATCCGGGCTACCGCGTGAGCACCGACGTGGGGGAGTGGACCGAGGGAGAGAAGCACAAGACCAAGACCGAGCGCGACGACACCCTGTCGCCGGGCACGAGCTACGTCAAAACCGCGGGCACCGACGGCAAGAGCATCACCGTTATCCGCACCGTCGCTTCCTCGAACGGCTCCCTTTTGCGCGAGGACCCGTTCTACTCGACGTACGACCCCATCACCGAGGTCGTGATCGCGGGCCCCGAAACCCAGGAGAAGGCGGACGGCGCGGCCACCGACGGCGACGCCGCGAAGAACTAGACCGAAGAAAGGTGATCGATCCGTGTACTACCAGCCAGACATCGAAACCATGCCCGCAGAGCAGCTGCGCGGGCTCCAGCTCGAGCGCATGAAGCAGAGCGTCCGCCACGCATTCGACAACGTGGCGTTCTACCAGCAGTCGTTCAAGGACGCCGGCGTGACCCCCGACGATCTGAACAGCCTCGACGATCTGACCAAGTTCCCGTTCGTCATCAAGCAGAACATGCGCGACGCCTACCCGTTCGGGCTGTTCGCCGTGCCGCAGAAGGACGTGGCGCGCATCCACGCGTCCTCCGGCACGACGGGCCAGGCCACCGTGGTGGGCCATACGAAGAGCGACCTGGCGAACTGGGGAGACTGCTTCGCCCGCGGCATCGCCATGGTGGGCGGCGACGAGAACTCCACCATCCAGGTGTCCTACGGCTACGGCCTGTTCACGGGCGGCTTGGGCGCGCACGCCGGCGGCGAGGCCATGGGCTGCTCCGTCATCCCCACCTCGTCGGGCAACACGAAGCGCCAGGTGCAGATGATGAAGGACTGCGGCACCGACATCCTGGCCTGCACGCCCTCCTACGCGCTGCTCATCGCCGACACGGCCATCGAGATGGGCTACGACCCGGCCACCGAGTTCAAGATCTCGGGCGGCATCTTCGGCGCCGAGCCCGCCTCCGACAACATGCGCGACGAGATAGCCGCGAAGCTGGGCATCCAGTACTGCGACGTGTACGGCCTCTCCGAGATCATGGGGCCGGGCGTGGCCATGGAGTGCGCGGAGAGGAACGGCCTGCACGTGGCCGAGGACCATTTCTACTGCGAGATCCTGAACCCCGAGACGCTCCAGCCCGTGCCCGACGGCGAATGGGGCGAGCTCGTCATCACCACGCTCACCCGCGAGTGCTGCCCGCTCGTGCGCTACCGCACGCGCGACGTCACGCGCATCATCTCCGAGCCGTGCGCGTGCGGGCGCACGCACCGCAAGATCGACAAGCTGCGTGGCCGCACCGACGACATGCTCATCATCCGCGGCGTGAACGTGTTCCCGTCCCAGATAGAGCAGGTCATCACCGGGTTCCCGGAGATCGCCACGCACTACCAGATCATCCTCACCACGCGCGGGCCGCTCGACCACGTGGAGCTGCAGGTGGAGACGGTGCCCGACTTCCCCATCGACGAGGTGCGCAAGATCGAGGACCTGAAGAAGCGCCTGGGCGTGGAGTTGAAGAGCAACCTGCAGGTTTCGGTGGAGGTCAAGATCGTCGAGCCGAAGACCATCGCCCGGAGCGAGGGCAAGGCGAAGCGCGTGATAGACCTGAGAGAAGGGAAGTAGCCGATGATTTCTCAGCTGACCGTGTTCCTGGAGAACGAGAAGGGCCGTCTCGCGGCCGCCTGCCAGACCGTGGCGGACGCGGGCATCAACATGCACGCGCTGAACCTGGCCGACACGGCCGACTTCGGCGTCGTGCGCATGCTCACCGACACGCCGGAGGCGGCGGCCGAGGCGCTGCGCGCCGCCGGCTACCGCGCCGCCGTCACGCCCGTGCTGGCCGTGCGCGTGCCCAACGTGCCGGGCGGGTTGGCGAAGCTGCTCGCGTTCATGGACGAGCAGGAGGCCAACATCGAGTACGGCTATTGTTTTTCCGTGAACGCCGACGTCGCCATTGACGTGCTCAAGGTTGACGGGGATAGTGGGATCGAGCAGGAGCTGACCGCAGCCGGCTTCGAGCCGGTACGACCCGAAGACATCTATGACCTGGATTAACGATATCAAACATACCTTGAACAGGAAGTGCGCGGGCCTTGCGGCTTGCGCACTCGTCTTGGCGCTGGCGGGCGGCACCGCCTTCGCGCCCGCCCAGGCCCTGGCCGACGTGCGCAAGGCCGACGTCGTCTACGGCCAGACCGTGGACGCGCGCGGCCTGTCGGTGGCGCAGTGCCCGAGCATCGACGCGGAGTACGCGTTCGTCATGGACAAGGACGGCACCGTGTACTTCGAGCGCAATTCGACGAGCCCCACGCAGATCGCCTCCATCACGAAGATCATGACGGCCGTCGTGGCGCTGGACGCGGTGGCCTCCGGAGCGGCCACGCTCGACACGAACGTGGCCGTGTCGGCCGCTGCTGCGGCGGTGGGCGAGTCGTCGGCAGGCCTGCAGGAAGGCGACGCCATGCCGCTCGAGGTGGCGCTCAAGGCGCTGCTCGTGCCCTCGGGCAACGACGCCGCCGTGGCCATAGCCGAGACGATCGGCGGCAGCGAGGACACGTTCGTGGCCGCCATGAACGCGAAGGCGGCTGAGCTCGGCTGCACGGACACCGTGTTCGAGAACCCGCACGGCCTGGACGACGGCGAGTTCGCGGGCGACCAGCACAGCTGCGCGGCCGACGTGGCGAAGATGGCCCAGTACGCCATGCGTAACGAGACGTTCCGCGCCATCGTGGGCGGCGGCGACACGGCCATCGTGGTGAACCGAGCCGACGGCACGAAGGCCACCATCGAGCTGGAGTCCACTGACGAGCTCATCGATTACTACTCCAACGCCATCGGCATCAAGACCGGCTTCACGGCGCTCGCCGGCCCCTCGTTCGCCGGCGCCGCGAACAACGGCGACAAGGAGCTCTACGCCATCGTCATCCACTCCACGTCCGAGGCGCAGCGCTTCGAGGACGCGCGGGAGCTGTTCGACTGGGTGTACGAGCACGAGCTGAGCTACCGGCTGGCCAACAGCGCGCAGACCGCCACCATGACCGTGAACGGCAAGAGCGCCGAGGTGCCGGTGGTGGCCGAGGTGCCCCACGTCGAGTGGATCGACAAGACGGTGAAGGCAACGCTCGACGACCCCGAGGCGTCCGTGCGCATATTCGACCTCAATGGCAACGTAAGCCAGTCGCTCGAGTTCGACGAGGTGACCGGCGACGTGAAGGCGGGCGACAAGGTGGGCACCATCACGTTCAAGCAGCGCAACGCCACCATCGCCACCATGAACCTCGTGGCCTGCGAGGACGTGGCCGCGCCCGACTTCCTGCAGGGCATCGGCATTTGGTGGGATCGTCTGTTCAGGGGTTTGTCCGGACAGCCGCAGGTCGCATCTGCCGTCACGTTGAACGAAACGCCGCTCGTCAACGACAAAACCGCCGTCGCCGCCTAGGCGACACCCTATAAGAAGGAGCCGCACATGACCGAGAGATGCCCCGTATGCAGCAACGAGCTACCGCCCGACGCTCCGGCGTGCCCGCATTGCGGGTTCAAGCTGCTCGGCTCCACGCAGCGCTTCGAGCCGGTGACGCTTCCCGACGAGTCGTTCGCGCCCGAGGCGAAGCCGGCCGCCGCGGCGGCCCTGCGCGTCGTGCGCGGCCCGCAGACCGGCGTGACGATACAGCTGGGAGACGCGCCGCAGACCATCGGGCGCAGCCCGCAGCGCGACGTGTTCCTGAACGACATGACCGTGTCGCGCGAGCACGCGCTCATCGAGCCGTGCGACGGTGGCTACGCCATCCACGACACGAACTCGTTCAACGGCGTGTGGGTGAACAACGACAGCGTGGACGCGCCGCGCAAGCTGGTCGACGGCGACGTCATCCAGATCGGCGCGTTCTGCTTGCTCTACCAGGAGGAATAACCCTTCAACCTGCGGGACGGCCGCGCCTGGCGGCGGCACGCCCCGTGCTCGGGCAGTCCTGGGCTCGCACGAAACGCCCGCAGCCGGAGATAAGCTTCGCCTATCTCCGGCGCGCCCGCTCGGGCGCAAAGAAGGTGTGTGAACAGTCCACCGGACTGTTCACCATGCGGAATCTGCGCGCGGATCGTGCCGCCGCTAGGCGCGGCCTCGCCGAAGTCGAGGCAATCTCCATAGGGGCGCTCTCCAGAGCGCCCGCTCGCGCGAAGCGCGAGAATCGACCGGGGAGGATGCGCGGCGCGGCTAGGTAAGAAGTGAGGTGCGAGTCAAAGGATCTTCTGGCACGGGAACCTCCCTTGATCGAAGATCCTTCGACTCGCTTCGCTCGCTCAGGATGACACAGACTCGAAAAGCGCGCCGCTCGGAACGGTCTTGGCTCTTTGACCGGATCGGATGGCGCGCTTTGCCGTATAATTCCAAGGGATATTTCAAAGCGGGGGAAGGTCGTCTATGGAACTGATGTCAGGAAACGAAGCCATCGCCCAGGGGGCGTGGGAGGCGGGCGCGCATATCGGCGTGGCCTATCCCGGCACGCCCTCCACCGAGACGCTCGAGGCGTTCGCGAAGAAGGACGGGGTGTACGCCGAGTGGTGCGTGAACGAGAAGGTGGCCGTGGAGGTGGGCATCGGCGCCTCGGCTGCGGGCGCGCGCGTGCTGTCCACCATGAAGCACGTGGGCGTGAACGTGGCTGCCGATCCGCTGTTCACCGCCGCCTACACGGGCGTGGGCGGCGGCATGGTGGTGTTGGCCGCCGACGATCCCGGCATGTACTCGTCGCAGAACGAGCAGGACTCCCACTACTACGCCCGCGCGGCGCACATTCCCATGCTCGACCCCGCCGACTCGGCCGAAGCGCTGCGCTTCACGCGCGAGGCTTATCAACTGTCCGAGCGCTTCGACGTTCCCGTGTTCATCCGTTCCTCGGTGCGCGTGTCTCACACGAAAACGCCGGTGGAGCCGGGCCCGCGTGCGAGCGTGGAGCTCAAGCCCTACGAGAAGGACGCGGGCAAGTGGGTCATGATGCCCGCGTTCGCCAAGCCGCGCCGCAAGGTGCAGCTCGAGCGCATAGAGGCGCTGAACGCGTGGGCCGAGGATTGCCCGTACAACCGCGTCGAGCGCCGAGGCACCGCCGCGGGCGTCGTGTGCGCTGGCGCGGCGTACCAGCATGTGGTAGAGGCGCTGCCCGAGGCGTCGGTGTTCAAGCTGGGCTGCACGTGGCCCCTGCCCGCCGAGGCGCTGCGCTCCTTCGCCGACAGCGTGGACGAGCTCTACGTGGTGGAAGAGGCCTCCGAGTACCTGACCGAGGGCGTGCGCTCGCTGGGCATCGAGGTGTCCGGCTTCGCGAATCTGCTCCCGCGCGACGGCGAGCTTTCGCCGGGCCTCGTCCGCGCGGCGTTCGGGCTGAAGGAGCCTGAGCACGAGGACACGCCCGCGGGGCTTCCCGGGCGACCGCCGGCGCTTTGCCCAGGCTGTCCGCACCGCCTGGTGTTCAAAGAGCTCACGCGCATCAAAGCCATCGTCACGGGCGACATCGGCTGCTACACGCTGGGCGCGCTGCCGCCGCTGTCCGCCATGGACACATGCGTGGACATGGGCGCGTCGGTGTCGATGGCGCACGGTTTCGAACTGGCGCTGGCGAACACGGAGCACCGTCCCGTGGTGGCCGTCATCGGCGACTCCACGTTCGCGCACTCGGGCCTGTCCTCGCTCATCTCCACCGTTTACAACCGCGGCGGGGGCACGGTGTGCGTGCTGGACAACCGCACCACGGCCATGACGGGTCGCCAGGGCAACCCCTTCAACGGCGAGACGCTGCAGAAGCGCCCGAGCCGCGAGCTCGACCTTGAGGGCGTGGTGCGCTCGTTGGGCGTGGAGGACGTGCGCACGATCGACCCGCACGACGCCAAGGCCGTGCGCGGCGCGCTCAAGAGCGCCACGTCTTCCAGCGAGTTGTCGGTGCTCGTGTTCCGCGCGCCGTGCGTGCTGCTGGAGCGCACGAGGAAGCCGGCCTACACGGTGACGGGCGCCTGCACGGCGTGCGGCGTGTGCCCGACGCTGGGTTGCCCGGCCATCGCGAAGGACGCGGAAACGGGTCGCGCGGACATCGATCCCGGCCTGTGCATAGGCTGCGGACAATGCGCACAGTACTGCGCCTTCAACGCCATCGAGCAAACGGAGGGGAGCTCCCATGAGTAACTCCAGCAACGCCACGACCGTGCTCTTGTGCGGAGTGGGCGGCCAGGGCACCATCTTGGCGGCCGACCTTCTCGCCCATGCGGCGCTCGAGGCGGGCGCGTCGGTGAAGGTGTCGGAGATCCACGGCATGGCCCAGCGCGGCGGCGCCGTGACCACGGTGGTGCGCTTCGGCGACGAGGTTTCCTCCATGGTGTGCGATCCCGGCACGGCCGACTGCGTCGTGTCGTTCGAAACCACCGAGGCGCTGCGCAACCTGTCCTTTCTGGCGGAGGGCGGCTACCTGCTGGTGGCCGACGAGGCCATCAAGCCGCTGCCCGTGGCCACCGGGAAGGCGTCCATGCCCGCTCACGCGCGCGAGACGCTGGCCGACAGGGGCGCCACGCTCATCCCGGCGGGCGATCTGGCCCGGGAGGCCGGAAGCGCGAAGTCCACGAACGTGGTTCTGCTGGGCGCGCTCTCCACGCGCCTGCCGTTTCCCGTCGAAGCGTGGGAGCGCGTGGTGGCCGACCGCGTGCCGCCGAAGACCGTCGACGCCAACCTGGCGGCGTTTCGCGCAGGACGCGCCTTCGCGGACGGGGAAGGGGCCTAGGGCATGAGCGTGCAGCAGATCAGCGTTTTTTTGGAAAGCCAGCCCGGGCATTTGCGCCGCGTGCTCGACGCGTTCGAGGACGCACACGTGAGCGTGCGCGGGTACAGCGCGTCGGACACGGGCGACTACGGCATCGTGCGCTTCATCGTCGACGACCCCGAGCGCGCCTTGGCCGTGCTCGTGGACATGGGCGCGGCCGCCGCGACGACCGACGTGCTGTGCGCGCGGCTGGACGACACTCCGGGCGAACTCGCGCGCGTCATGGGCATCATGGCCGACTGCGGGATCAACGTCACGTACAGCTACTCGCTCATCTCCACCTACATCGCGCTGTCCGTGAAGGACTTGGCCCGCGCCGAAGAGCTGTTGGCAGGCGAGCCGGTGGAGCTTATCGGGCAAGACGACCTGGCCCGGCCTCTCGCCTCGGGCGAGGGACGGTGAGCAACATGGCCGATATGACCGTCAAGGGCGCGGCGCTCGCCGCAGCCGCCGCCGGGGACTTCTCCGACCTGCCCATCCACAATCCGGCCGTCGAGTGCGCTTCGCGCGAGCGCATCCGCGCTATCCAGCTTGAGAAGCTTGTCGCGCAAGTGGCCTGGACCTACGAGCGCGTGCCCTGGTACCGCGCGCGCATGGACGAGCTGGGCGTGGCGCCGGCGGACATCAAGACCCTCGCGGACGTGAGGAAGCTCCCGTTCACGGACAAGTCCGTGCTGCGCGATACCTTCCCCTACGGCCTGTTCGCCGTGCCGCTCGACGAGGTGGTGGAGCTGCACGCGTCGTCGGGCACCACCGGCAAGCCCATCGTTGTGGGCTACAACCAAAACGACATGGACATGTGGTCCGACTGCATCATGCGCCTCGTGCAGATGGCGGGCGTCGTGCCCGGCGACCGGGCGCAGATGGCCTTCGGCTACGGTATGTTCACCGGCGGCTTCGGCCTGCACTACGGGTTGCAGAAGCTGGGGTGCATGATGATCCCGGCGGGTTCCGGCAACACCGAGCGGCACATCGCCATGATCGAGGACTACGGCACCACCGTGCTCATCGCCACGCCCTCCTACGCGCTGCACATGTGCGAGGTGGGGGAGAGGCTGGGCTTCGACTGGGAATCGTCCACGCTGCGCGTGGGGCTGTTCGGCGGCGAGCCGTGCCCGCCGGGCCTCAAGGCCGAGATCGAGAGCCGCATGCACATCGTGTGCACCGACAACTACGGTCTGACCGAGGTCATGGGACCGGGCGTGTCGGGCGAGTGCCTTGCCTCGCGCGACATGCAACATATCGCCGAGGACCACTTCCTATGGGAGGTCGTCGACCCCGACACGGGCGAGCCCGTGCCCGATGGGGAGATGGGAGAGCTCGTGCTCACGCCGTTGGGGAAGCAGGCCATCCCCGTGCTGCGCTACCGCACGCACGATCTGACGCGCGTTACGTGCGAGCCCTGCGCCTGCGGGCGCACCACGGCGCGCATGCAGAAGGTTCGCGCACGCTGCGACGACATGCTCATCATCCGCGGCACGAACGTGTTCCCAAGTCAGGTGGAGGACGTGCTCTCCGGCATCCAAGGCGTTACGCCGCACTACCGCATCGTCGTGGACAACGAGGGCGGGCTCGACCGCATGGTCGTGCACGTGGAGCTGAAGCCCGAGGCGTTCTCCGACTCGTTCGAGGACATGGAGCGTTTGCGGCGCGCTATCGAGGAGAAGCTCAAGGGCGTGCTTTTGGTGGGCGTCCGCGTGAGGCTCGTGGAGCCGGGCGGCATCGAGCGCACCACGGGCAAGGCCAAGCACGTCGAAGACTTGCGGAAGTAGCTTGTTCCTCTGTCATCCTGAGCGGAGCGCCGTCAGGCGCGGAGTCGAAGGATCCCGTGCGGCGCTAGCGCTTGTCATCCTGAGCGAGCGCAGCGAGTCGAAGGATCCCGTGCGGCGCTAGCTGGAAGTCTTTCGGTTGCCACCGCTCGGGATCCTTCGACTCCGGCGCTACGCGCCTCCGCTCAGGATGACGATACGTCGGATTGCCGTCTTACGATCATGCAAGCCGGCGCATAAAACTACACTCAGAATGACAGAGGCATGCGACGTCGGGAAGGGGATGCCCGTGGCCGAGGCGAACGTTTACAGCGTGTACATCATGAGCAACGCCCGTCGCACCGTCTTGTATATCGGAGTGACGAACGATCTTGCTCGACGTGTTGTCGAACATAAGTCGCATGCGTTTAAGGGCTTCACCGATCGCTACAACGCCACCGAATTAGTGTATTGCGAAAGCTGTGGACGCATCGAAGACGCCATCACTCGTGAAAAGCAACTCAAAGGCTGGAGTCGAAAGAAAAAGGAAGCGCTTGTAGAGCGCCTGAACCCCCAATGGCGCGACCTGTCTGTCGAAGCACCCGTCCAAGACCCCGTCGTTGGGCGGTTCGCCCCTTCGCCGACGGGGCGGATGCATGCGGGGAACGTGTTCGCGGCGCTCGTCGCGTGGCTTGTGGCCAAATCGCAGGACGGGCGCGTCGTGCTGCGGATCGAGGACTTGGACGCGGAGCGTTCGAAGCCGGCTTTCGTAGACGCGGCGCAGCGGGACTTCGAGCGGTTGGGGCTCACGTGGGACGAGGGGCCGTACTTCCAGCACGACCGCACGGAGGCATATCGTGCCGCCTTCGACGAGCTGCAGAAGCGCGGCCTCGCGTACCCGTGCTTCTGCACGCGGGCCGACCTTCACGCTGCTTCGGCTCCGCATCGGGGCGAGAAGCCGGTGTACCCGGGCACCTGCCGGCGCTTGAGCGACGACGAGCGCGCCGCCCGCGCACGGGACCGCGCCCCGGCGCAGCGGCTCGTCGTGCCCGACCGGGAGGTCGCCTTCGTCGACCAGGTGCAGGGCGCGTACGCGCAGAACCTCGCGCGCGACTGCGGCGACTTCCTCGTGCGACGCTCGGACGGCGCCTTCGCCTACCAGCTGGCGGTGGTGGTGGACGACGCCGAGCAGGGCGTGAGCTCGGTCGTGCGCGGCGTCGACCTCTTGTGCTCGACGCCGCAGCAAATCTACCTGCAAGAGCTCCTCGGCCTGCCGCATCCGCGGTACGCGCACGTTCCGCTCATCGTCGCCGAACGCGACCGGCGCCTCTCGAAGCGCGACCGCGACGCCGCCCTCGACGCGCTTCTCGCGCGCTTCAAAACGCCCGAGGGCGTCATCGGCCACATCGCCGGCATCACCGGCCTCGCGCCCACGTGCGACCCCGCCACCCCCGAGGAGCTGCTCGAAACCTTCGACCTAGCCGCGTTGCCGACGATTTTCGACGACCTCGTGCAGGTGCGGTGGAGGTAGGCGCGGGGTCGAAGAACCCCATGCAGTTTAGCTAGGAAACTTGCGGTTGCCGCCACGCGGGATCCTTCGACTTCAACGCTGCGCGTCTGCGTTCAGGACGACAAAGAGGAGCGTCTGCAATATGCACTTCGTGGTCGAGGGCTTTCAAAGCGCGATCTAGCCGTTTCGCCCACGACGTTTGCAGTCTTGGGCTACAGGCCTGCGAACAACACGCCCACGAGGGCGATGACGGCGATGAAGGCGATGGTGAACACGAGGGTGGCCATCGGCAGGTGGTCGAGGCGCGCGGAGCGGGCGCGGGCGGCCATGCGGGATTCCTCTTTCGCGGCGTCGTCCTTGCTTCGGTCGGGCCGCTGCACGACGAAGAACCACACCATGCCGACCAGAAGAGCCACGAACGCCACGTTGTTCGCCATCGTGGCGGCCCATGCGAGCGAGGCGTTGCCGGCGAGCTTGAAGCCTTCGAACAGAATGAGCGTGGCCACCAGCGCGCAGCCTATCAGCAGCACCACGGCCATGCGCCGCGCCAAGAGCCGACGGCCTTCAGCGGCGTCCTCCGCCTCGTCCTCGGCCGCGCGTCCCGCCACCAGGAACAGCCAGGACCCTCTCCAAAACATCAGGGCAATCAGCGCGAGCGCGACAAGCGCCAGCGCGGCCGTGACCAAGGCCATGATCGTGATCCCATCCATGAACAACCCGCCGTTCTCGAAACGTCCCTGTTAACCTGCTTGTTCTTCAAGCCCGATTATACCGTAAGGCACCAGTATCATTGGCTCGTCAACGGATGGGACGCAAAAGCCACGTCGCGCTTACGGACCGATCGCAGCGTGGTAGAATTCGAGTATCGAACGAGAGCGCCCGGCGCGGCCGAGATCTGCCGCGCCGGCAAGAGGGAAGGCGGATCTGCCATGGGTTACGGAACGATTCTGGTCGCGTACGACGGATCCTCGCCCTCGAACCGGGCGTTGTCGAACGCGCTCGATCTGGTGAGCCACGGGCTCGGTCAGCGCGTGGCCATCCTCAGCGTCACCGACCCCGCCAAAATGGGAGACCCCGCGTTCGCTGCGGCCGCGCGCGCCGCGGGCGTGCTGCTGTCGACGGAGGAGAACGAACAGGCGGCCCTCGAAACGTTGAGAAAGCAGGTCGCGAGCCGTATCGAAGGATACGAGGACGTGGTCGACCTGCGCGTGGCCTTCGGGAAGCCGCAGGAAGCCATCGCCAACGCCGCCGCCAAGGAGCCGTGCGGTCTCATCGTCATGGGCAGCCGCGGGCTGGGCGCCATCAAGGGCATGCTCGGCAGCGTGAGCACGGCGGTGCTGCATGCCTCGTACGTGCCGGTGCTCATCACGAAGTAGCTTGTCAGCGGATCGCAAGGGGAACGACGACGAGCACGATGAACAGGTAGATTCCCAGGATAACGCCGAGCACCACAGCCGCCTTGCGGTCGAGCTTGGCGTCCTCGGCTTTGGGGGGATCGGCGTCCAGCGCCTCGTTCCGCTGTCGGCGTGCCTGCACGTTCGACCATACGACGACCCAGATGCACGGCACGACGATCAGCAGGACGGCTGCGCCGACGAGGGCGGGGGAGATGACGGCCCCCAAGTCGCCGTCGAAAGCGGTCGCAGCGGTGGACGCCAACAGAAGGACCATCGAAACGCAGCAGCAGGCCATGACGACGCCCATACGCCGGCCGAGCGCTCGCTGGAAGGGGCTGTCGTACTCCTCGTCGCTCACGAGGTTGTTGCCGGCGATGGCGCGCAGCCATCGGCCGTGCCAGAACTTCCACGCCATGAGGGCGAAGAACGCGAACAGGACTATCGAAACGATGGTTGCGCCGATCAGCTTCTCCATACCGTCCATTCGCACCCCTTTTCCCTCGTTGTCCTCGTATTAGTATAGCAAAGGCCCTGCGAGGCGAAGAAGGGGTCCGCTCTAAAACCCGTAGAGCAGCTTTGCGAGGCCGAGCTCGTTGTACAGGAGGAAATGCCCGGCGAGCAAGGCGAGCGCGTAGAAAGCCGGCTCGCCAAGGGCGCGCCAGGCACACGGCGCGTTTGCAAATGCGGGTGCGTCCTTCGTTTGGGGCATCGTAATTCCAGATAGGGCGGGTTGCCCGAAGACACCGTGCTTGCCTCGCACGGCGCGGGGACGGTCCACGGCGTCGCGCCAAAGCGCGTAGACGGCGAACCCTACAAGCGTGCCGAGCGTGTTCGCCACGAGGTCGTCCACGTCGGTCGTGCGGTTGTTGAAAAGCTGGCTCAGCTCGATGAGAAGTGAAAGGCCCAGCCCGAACGTCACCACGGGGAGCATGCGGCCGACGCGTGGCCATACGAACGGCAACAGCAATCCCAACGGCACGAACAGGGCGATGTTCAGTCCGAATCCAAGGAGCGCGTCGCCAACGTCGACGGCTTGCGCGAGAGTGAAGAACGGCACAGGGTTCAGTTGGCGGGGATTCACTTCGAAACCATGGCGGGTAAGATCGTACACGGTAAGCGGCCCGGTAACGAAAACGACACCGAACAGGTAAAGCGCGAGCAGCAGCACGGGTGCGAGGCGCGCAGCGGATTTACCCGTGCGTCGCGCGTGCATCCGCACGAGCACGAACGCGACCAGCGTCGAAGCTGAAGCCACAGCCAGCTCGTAGACGGCCAACGCCATCTCCTCCATTGCAGCCTCCCTTGGTCGTCTGATCACATGATCCTGCATACTAGCAGGTCACGGACATATTCAAGACGATGCGCAACGGTATTAAGAAGGGCTTAAGCATTCTGTTGACGAAAGCTCCGAAACGCGCAGGGCGGCACGACGGGGGATGCCGGTCAGGCGAACAAGAGCGACAGGACGGTGAGCACGGCGCAGCTCGCCAGCAGGGTGACGGCCAGGTGGACGAAGCCGTCGCCGAAATAGGGACGGCCGTGCGCCTTGCAATGCGCGAGCACGGTCCACAGCACGCATCCGCAGTACGCCGCGAGCGCCAAGGTGTTGAGCACGAAGGCGGCCTGCGCGAATAGGGCGCTGCCGACCATCCCGGACATCTCGGAGGCCATGAGCGTGGCGACGACGGCAAAGCAGGCCACCATGACCCAGGCCACCCGCTGGCCCGCCCTTCTGGTGCCTTCGGGGAAGAACGTCCCCTTCTTCGTCCGCTGCGGCCGGGCGATCAAAGACTGCCAGCGACCGTTCCAAAGCTGCACGGCTAGGGCCGCCGTCGCTATCAGCAGCGCTACTCCCAGAACAAGACGGGCGATTTCCATAGCGTTCTCCTCTTTTTTCGTGTCGGTTTGCGCCGAGGGGCCGGGCCGGCGCAGCGGGCGGATCCTACAGGGCCAGCGTCGCGCTGCTCGCGAAGATCGCGGCGGCGTAGAACGCGCCGAGGGCGATGTTCACGCCGCACACCTGGGCCATGGCGCCCACGCGCGCGGGAGGGGCGAGCGGGTTCTTAAGAAGGGCGTTCACCAGCGGGTACGCGGCCAGCAGCATGAAGGGCATCACCACGAGGCCGTTCGTGAAGAACACGGCCACCAGCGCCACGATGGCAGCCATCCACGCGTACACGACGCCGTGGTACAGCTTCCGCGCGCGCTCGCGGCCGAGCAGCACCGACAGCGTGCGGCGGCCGGCCTCCACGTCCTTCTCGACGTCGCAGGTGTTGTTCGTGAACATGATGAGCCCGACGCCCAAGATGGTGGGGACGGCCCATAGGAGCGCGCGGAGGTCGAACTCGCCCGTGAGCGCCTGGTAGCACGCGAGCGGGATGAGGCCGCCCATGACGAACCCGCTCACGACCTCGCCGATGGGCAGATAGGAGATGGGCGTCTTTCCGGCCGAGTACAGCACCACGATGACGGCGCCCACCACGCCGATGGCGAGCGGTATCCAGCCCGCCGTCCAGATGACGTAGACGCCGAGTGCGAACGCGGCCGCCAGAAAGCCCACGGCCAGCGCGAGCGCCGCGCGCGGGTTCACGTTGTTGTACACGAGCACGGCGTCGGTGGGGTCGACGTTGTCGTCGGCGGAATCCGCGCCCTTCACGTAGTCGTAGTAGTCGTTGAACGTGTTCACGGCGGACTGCATGAGCACGCAGATGACCAGCAGCGTGCACGCCATCGTCACCGACACGGCCCCGCCTGCGGCGGACGCGGCCGCAACGGCCACGAGCACGGGCAGGATGGCCGCCGGCCACGTGTGCGGCGCGGCCAGCTGCCACGCCATGCGCGCGGTGAACCGGCCGTACGCCGCCTTCGGCTCGACGCCCGCTGCGGATACCTCGCTCATTGCTTCCGTCCCTTCCGGTCGTAGGCCTCGCGCCGGCGCGGCAACCACGTGGGCGGCGCGGGCTTGAAGCGCTTGACGGTCTCGTTCTTCAGGATGCCGCCCAAGCTGCCGAGCGTCTGCCAGATGAAGCTCCTCGTCTCGGCGTCGAGCTTCGTGCCCGATCCCAGCATCCGCCGCGTGTTCGCGAACAGGTTCTCTTGGAACTCGGCCCAAGTGCTGGCCTCCGTCGAGGCGAACAGCTCGTATATGGTGTCGATGAAGCGTTCGCGCTCCCGGGGCGTCTTCCCGCGCAGCCACGCGTCGAGCGCCTCGTCGAAGAACACGGCCGAGGGGTTGAGCGCCTCCTGGTACACGAAGTCGCGGTCCTCCACTTGCCAGGAGAACGGCTCGTGCTGGAACACCGACAGCGCCGAGGACTGCACGACGCGGTAGTCGGCGCGCCGCTCCAATATCATGCCGAACGCGGAGGACTCGGGCACCGTCTTGTGCAGCAGCGACGCGAAGCGCGCGTCGCGCATGCGGGGCGAGGGGTCGTCCAGGAACGACGGGCCGTCGTGGTTGTAGACGCCCTCGAGGCGCGCATAGGCGCCCTCGTCGGCCGCGAGCGCGGCGAATTCGGCGAGGTTGCCGCCCTTCGAGTGGCCCGTGATCGCAAGCGGGCCCGCAACGGCAGACGCCACGCCCGAAAGATAGGCGGCGGCCGCGCGCTGAGACGGTATGACGCTCTTGAAGCACAGGTTGAAGTCCTCTTTCCAGCCGGCGAAGCTGCCGTCGGTGCCGCGGAACGCCAGGCAGGCCAGAGGGTCGCCCGCGCCGCCAGCGCCCGGCACGACGAACGTGGTGGCCGAGAACTGCTTCTCCACCGCGCTCGAGCGCTCGTTTGCGTAAAAGGCCAGGGCCACGTCGCGCAGGCGACGGCTCGCCATGACCGCGTGAAGGAACGCGCGCGTGTCCTTGGCGTCTTCGAGCCAGCTCGCGCACGTGAGCTGGCGCCAATCGGACAGCGCCGCCACGTCGTGCAGAAGCACGCGCTCGGGCGACGAGGGGTCCACGAGCCCGCTCGCTTCGAAATTGAAGTAGCAGAGCGTGGAGAACACGAGGCTGTCGACGGGATTGAACGGTGATTCCGCGAACGTCCGCTGATTTTCCTGGATATACGATACGATATTGCCCATAGGACCATAGTATCAAAAAGGGAAGGGGCGTGAGAGCGGCCATGCGGGTTTGCACGCCAATAACCATACGCTACGGCGAGACGGACATGATGGGCGTGGTCTACCACGCCAATTACCTGCTGTACTTCGAGGACGCGCGCACCGCGTTCCTCGAGGCCGTGGGATATCCTTACGAACGCATCGAGCAGGCGGGCTTCATGTCGCCGGTCACCCATATGGAATGCGACTACGGCGAGCCCCTGCGCTACGGCGACACGGCCGTCGTGCGAACGCGCGTCGTGCAGGCTCGCCCCACCAGGACCGTGTACGCCTACGAGGTGTTCCGCGAAGGCCAGGACCTCGACCGCGACAAGCCGCTTGCCACGGGCCGCAGCACTCATTGCCTGGTGGACGCGGCCACGTTCAAGCCGGTGAGCATGAAGAAGACGGTCCCCGAGCTGTACGAGCGCTACCTGGAGGTCGTCGAGCCGGACGAAGAGGGGGGTGCGCGATGAGCGATCCTGTGCGCATCCTGTTCGTGTGCCACGGCAACATATGCCGCTCCCCCATGGCCGAGTTTGTCATGAAGGACCTGGTGGAGCGGCGGGGGATGGTCGACCGGTTCCGCATCGCCTCGGCGGCCACGCACGACGACGTCATCGGCAGCCCCGTGCACCCGGGAACGCGCGAGGTGCTGGAATCCCAGGGCATATCGTGCGACGGCAAGACGGCGCGCCGCCTGCGCGACGAGGACGTCGAGGACTGGGACTTGGTGGTCGTCATGGACGAGGCCAACGTGCGCGACGCGAAACGCCAGCTAGGCAAGGCGGCGAAAGGCAAGATACACAAGCTGCTGGAGTACGCCGGCACGGACCGCGACGTGGCCGATCCTTGGTGGACGGGCGACTTCGCCACGACCTACGACGACGTGCTCGCCGGATGCACGGGGCTTCTGGCCGCCCTTACGGGGAGCATGGGGGCACGCGGCGCGCACCGCGCGGCGCGCGACTAAGGCGGGCTTCGCATGGACTTCGCCATCCTCGACGCCATCCAGGGTTCATGGCGCAACCCCTTTCTCGACGCGGTCATGCCCTTCGTCACGCACTTGGGCGACCTGGCCCTTGTCTGGTTGCTGGCCGCGGCCGTCCTGCTGGCCCAACCGAAGCGGCGCACGTACGGTTTGGCCGTGCTCCTCGCCGTGGTGCTGGCCGCCGCCGTGGGCGCGCTCGTGCTCAAGCCTCTGTTCGGGCGCACGCGGCCGTTCGAGGCGGCGGGCTTCATGGGCCTGCTCATACCCGCACCCACCGGTTCGTCGTTCCCCTCGAACCACTCGATGGTGTCGTTCGCGGCCGCGACGGCGCTGTGCTGCCTGCCTGAAAAGGGGCGCGCGGTCACCGCGACGAAGGCGGGGGCCGTGGTCGTGGCCTGCCTCATCGCGTTCTCGCGCATCTACCTGTACGTCCACTTTCCCAGCGACATCGCCGTGGGGGCCGTGCTGGGTATCGCCTTGGGCTTCGCGTCCGTGGCCCTGGCGAAGAAACTGCGCCCTGGCGAGGGCAGGCCAGTCGAATAAAGCCTGCTTTTTGCGCAATGCAAGGCGAATCACCTTTTTTACGAGGCGGCTTTCTTGCGGGCGGGGGAGCGTTTTGACGGGGGCTTGCTGCTTGCGGTTTTCTCCTTGGGGACGTCTTCTCCGGTGCGCTCCTTCAAACTCGCGGCCAAAGCGTCCATGAGGTTGATGACGTTGGAGGGCCGGGCGGCGGGTTTTTCGGCCGTCACCTGTTTGCCGGCGACCTTGTCCTGGATGAGGCCCATGAGTTTCTCCTGGTACGCGTTTTTGAAGCGGGCGGGATCGAACGGCGCGTCCATGCTTTCCACGAGGCGTTTCGCCATGTCGAGCTCGGCGTCGTCGATGCTGGGATGCTGCTGGGCCTTCGGGATGTCCTTGACCTCGTTTTGGTAGTGCAGCGTCATCATGACGAGGTCCTCTTCGTAAGGAATGAGCGCGATGGGCGTTTCCGAGTTGCCCAGCACCGTGGTGCCGATGGCTATCTTGCCTTCGTCGACCATGGCCAGACGCAGGAGTTCGAGCGGCTTCTCGCCGCCTGGTTGGGCCACCACCTGGTAGGGCTTCTCGAAGTAGATGGGCGACACGTCGGCCAGGTCGGTGAACTGCACGATCTTCATAGCGCGATCGGCCTCCGATTTGATGGCGTCCAGTTCCTCGTCGCTCACCACCACGTACTTTCCCTTCTCGTACTGGTATCCCTTCACGATGTCCTCGGGCCCGAGCTCGCGCTTGCAGTCGGGGCACGTCTTCACGTAGCGCACGCGCTGCATGCTGTCCTTGGCCAGCTGGTTGAACCGCACGGCGTCGTCTTGCGTGGCGGCGAACAACTCAACCGGGATGTACACGAGGCCGAATGCGATGGCTCCTTTTCTGCCGGCCATGGCAGCTCCTTTCCAGCGGATTGCTTGGACGATCCCTTGGGTGCTCGCCGGACGTCCAAGCGGTATGAGACGCGCAGCAGCCATCGTAGCGCGGTCCTGGCGCGCGTTTCCCGAAGCGGGCGAGATGGCGACGAACTGCAACGAAGGCGTTTTCACCGGGACTTTCGAGTTCCATCTACGGAAAAAGACCCCCTCTGTTTATAATGTCATGCAACTTTACATTGAGCCAGGGGAGGGGCGGGGGCATGCACAAGCGCACGGCGGTTTTCGCCGCCATTGCCGTAGCGGTCAACGTCGTCGCGTTCGCGGCGATAGGTGCGAACGAGCGCGAGGTGATCCATGCGGAATTGGAAGCGCAGGCCGATGCGGTCGGACGGCGCTTCGACTCCGTTATGGACGGTTACGAGCATTCGTTTCTCCTGCTTTCCCAAATGGTGGCGAACCAGATCGCCTCGGACCCCGATCCTGCCAATATGGAGGCGTTACTCAAGCGCCTGGACGCGTCCCTGCTGGCTATCGAGGGCGAGACGTTCGACGGACTTTACCTGTACTATCAGGGCCGCTATTTGTACAGCTGGGACACGCCGTACTCGGTGTACGAGGAATCGGGCTACGTTGCCACCGAACGACCTTGGTACCGAGCCGCCGTGGCCGCGCAGGGTGAACCCGCGTTCACGCCGCCGTACCTGAGCTACGCCAACGACTACGTGCTGTCCACCATCGCGCAGTTGCAGCCCGACGGAGAAACGGTCGTCGCCAACGATTTGAAGATGGGCGGCATCCAAGAGGTGGCCGCCGAACCCGGGCGCTTCGCCGACGGGCAAGTCATGATCTTCGATGCCGACGGTACCATCATAGGCAGCACCGACGCCGCCTATCTGGGCGGAAACCTTTGCGCTTCGATCGAGGACGCCGAGCGGGCGGCCGAAGAGGCGCGTGCTGCGGCCAAGGGCGTCCTTTCCGACGACGAACGCGCCAAGGCAGAGGGGAAGGCGGCTGCCGCCGAGTCGTTCGACGCGTTCAGAAGCGATTTCGACCAAGGCCTTTCCGAGCTTTTGGGCAATCCCAACAGGGCGACGGCGGTTGAGCTGGAAGGGGAAAGACGCTACGGCTATTTTCGCCAGGAAGGGGGCTACGGCTTCATCGTGACGGCTCCCGCGTTGTCGGCTTGGGGCGCGACGGCGGCCGCATGGCTCGTGCCCCTGCTGGTGGTGGAGCTGCTGCTGGCGTACATCCTCATGCAGGCGGGCCGCTGGATGAAGAACCGCGAGCTCAAGGCCGCCTACGTCGAGTTGGGCCAGATGCAGCGACGCTTGGAGATAGCGCTGGCCGCAGCGCAGAAAGACGCCGCCATCGACGATCTCACCGGCATGATGAACGTGCGGTCGTTTCGCAAGGCGGTGTCCGACGAGCTCGAACGCATGGAGGACGGCGAGCGGGGCGTTTTCATCATGCTTGACGGCGATCGCTTCAAAACGATCAACGACACGTACGGCCACGACGCGGGCGACGAGGCCATCAAGCTTTCGGCCCAGATGATCGTGGGCCGCATCAGAACCGTCGACCTCGCTTCGCGTTTGCATGGCGACGAGTTCGCCATCTTCCTGTCGGGAACCGACGATTACGAGGTGGCTCGCCATCTCGTGCGCGACATCAACGACACCGTCGCGCGCGAAGCCGCCCGTCGCAGCATTCCGGCTATCAGTTTGTCGGCGGGCGCAGCGGCCGCGGGACCTGGCGACACGTATTTGGAGCTATCTCGGAAAGCGGATGCGGCGCTTTATCGCGCCAAAGCGGGCCACGCCGGTGGATTCGCCCATCACGAAGGGTAGTGCCCGCGCGTGGGAGAGGGTATCTCGTGCGATGCCGCAGCCGCCGCCGTGCGAAAAGAAAGGACCGGTTCACGAGAACCGGTCCTTTTGCGCGCTGTGCTTTAGGCAAGACGCCGTATGAGCGAGATGCAGAACGCGGCGCCGATAAAGCACAGCAAAGAGATCGAATATCCCATTGGCGTGCCTCCTTGTATCCAGAACCCTCCTTGTTAGGTTCTGCTAGCTGCACTATAGCACCGAGCGAGGCCGCGCGTAAGCCCTCAACGGATCCTGTAATCGTGCGGTTTTCCGTTTGCCGCCAAGCGGACGCAGGGAGAGGGCAAATGGAGAAGCTTCGGCGAGCGATTCTATGCGAGAGCATCCTTGGTTAGAGTAACTCTAACCAAGGATGCTCTGTCGAGACCGACGATGGGGGCTATTCGAAAAAGAGAGGTTCGATCTTCAGTCCTCGATATCCCAAAGCTTCTTCAATTCGCGGTTTATTTCGTTCGCGTTCGGGGGGATGCCGACGTCGCGGGGAAGGGGAGCGCCCTTGCGTTTCTTAGTTGCGTCCTTCGCCTGCGCGAACAGCCGATCCGAGGGCAGGACGTCCACTCCATGAAGGGCGACCGCGCGGCAGCGTTCGGCGAGCTCGCGGTCCGACGTCACCACGCCGACGCGCTCTTTCGCCCTGCGAACGCGCTCGACGATGGCGTCGTCGGCAGTTGGCTTGCGCGTGAAAGCGATATGCGGATCGGGTTCCCGGACGATTCCCTCGCCGCCCGCGCCATCCCATACGATCGTGTAGGAGGCTCTGCCCAGCACGCGCCCCGCCTCGATGCGCAAACGGCGCTCGAGCGCATCGCGCTGCTCCTCGATAGAGAGGCTTCGCGTGGAAGGATCCCGCTTCGTCACGTTGTAACCGTCGATGTAATAGCGCATGCTCAGCCGCCTCGTTGTCGTGCTTTTATCGTATTTCGCCCAAGATAAGTTTACCCGAAAGGTTGCGTTGCTTTTGAAGACACGCGTCAAAAGGCATTTCGACAAGACGATTCTACGGTCAGATAGGAGACGTATGAAAGAAATTTGTTGGAGTGGCAACGATCATGACGTTCTTCCTGTTCCCAGTGTTTCCAATTTGTCGTATTGCTGTCGTGCTCTTACAGTAGTCGGAGATAAGGAGGCGCAAGAGCTTCTCCTTTGGCATTGGACGTCCCATTCCTCAAGGACTAGGATGTCGTTCAGATCATCCCGAAGCCTCTTGAGCTTCGGAAGAGAGATATCTCGGATGTTTTCGTATGCGTTACGCAAAAAGCAAGCGAATACAGCTACCGCCGTAAAGGCAAGAATGAAAAATACAGCTGCGGTCAAAGCCACATCAACATCAAATCCATTTTCAATAAGGTTTACAATAAAATTGAGCAATAGAAACAACATTCCGCCGATTACCGTTTGAATGATTCTATTGGCAAACATCTCCTTGCGATGTTCTTTTTCATCTATGACACGAGTGACTTCGTCTTTAAGCAAGGCAATTCTATCTCTTCCTGCAAAGCCATTTTGTTTTAGGAGACGATAAAAAGTCAGCGTTTCGTTTTTCTTAGATGGGCTGACGAGTATCGTCTGTTGTATGGACACTTTATTCGATACGGCTAAAACCACATGGCCGAGGATGAACTCGATAGCGAGCAACACAAACGCCCAAGGAACAAGCGCCGGAATTAAGGAAGTCGCTGCACCTAAAACTATGGCGAGCAGGGCAGTGGCAAGCCATGCGTAAACGAGCGCTCTTTCTTTCGGGCGCATGCTTTTCCACGCGTTGTGAAAAGACTTGGCATCGTCACGCCAAGTCTTTTCATCTCTCGGAGTATTTAGCCATATTGCGTAACATCTAGCGAGCATCATTTATCCTGCCGAGTGATATAAAATCTAACTTATCAAATCATAATATATTTATGGAAAAAGGCAGGAGTATGAATTAATAGCAGGCATTGCATGGTTTATGCAGCTGTCGACACAACAGGATCACGGTATATCGTGCCGGAAATGCTCATTTCATTAAGTAGCGGATCGCAACGAGGAAAGGACGGTGCTTTCAGCACCGTCCTTTCCAAAAGACTGTATGTGCACGCATATGTAAATATAATATTAACTTTACATAAGACATGTTATCAATAAATTACTAATAATTGCGGGGTAGTGCGTTATCCCCAAGTTGAGCTTCCCTTGGATGCATCGGGGGTTGCTCCCGGGTTGGAGCCGAGGCTTCCGTAATCGCCGGATTCGATGGCTTCGAGAACCATCGGGTACATCAGGTATGCGGAAATCGCGTTCAGCACCAGCGCTATGCCGCATATGACGATGGCCGTTATGCAGACGCGCTTCAACCGTTTCGCTGCCAAAGCGAAGTCGTCGTTCTTTTTCGCCAGTCCGTTGAGTTTGTTGAGGCCGACGATGGCGCAAACCAATCCAACGGTGCTTAGGAACACGCCGCCTATGAATATCGAAACCGGTCCGGCCAAGCTGGCCACCAACGCAAGGTTCTGAGCGACTTTCAGGCTGCGGACGTCTTGCATGTTTGGCTGAGGCTTCGGCGTCTGGTTCGGGGGCTCGGGCAATTTCGAGGGCTGCGGAGGCCTATTTTGCTCGTCCATGGCGAATCATATCCAATCTGTTGAAAAACTACGCATCTGACCTGCTGTTATATAAATGAGGCTCTGAGAGCCGTTCTAAGGCCCTATCTTTGCCTCGGATGACTCCTAGGTCGCGGAAAATGAGCCCTTTCTCGCTTCGCTCACGCACTATAGCACTTCGGGCCTCTTCGAACGGCACTCTGCCTCCAAATCCACCGTAGCGGCATGGAGCCGTTTCAAGCTCTCGTCCAACTCCTCGCGTTGGTATTCGAGCACGGTTTCTTGGGCGCGCAATATCGACAGTCGCTCGGCTCGAGTGGTTGCCCCGCGTTTGCATAGGCGGACGAAGTACTGGATCCCTTCGATCGAAAGCCCGCTTTTCCGAAGGGCCTCCACGAGATGCAGCTGCGCCACGTCAGCTTCGGAAAACGAACGAACGCCGCGCTTGTCTCGATGAAGGTTCGGAAAGAATCCGCATTTGTCGTAATAGCGAATGGTGAAGGCCGATATGCCCGTCATGGCGACGACGTCGGCAATACCGTATGCGGGATCTCGATTGCAACCGAACGATTCCTCGAAATCGCTCGGCTTGGTTTGCTCGACAGCGCTCATTGGTTCTCCTTCGGCTTTCAAGCGTCGGTTTGCACGTAGGTTTCGAGTTACCCTAATGGGTTAGAGTAACTCTAACCCATTGGTAAAAACTATAGTTAGAGTAACTCTAACTATAGGAAATAGTAACTTAGAGTAACTCTAACCGCAAGAGTGATTTCGGAATACTTCGTGGTAGGACGACTTTGCAATCGACTGAGATGCGTGGTGCCTATCGAAGGACGATGTTAGTTTCCCACGCCGCTGCTGCCGAATCCTCCCTCGCCCCGGTCGGTGGAAGGCAGGTCGTCGCATGGTTCGAAGGATGCATCGGCCACGCGCATGATGGCCAACTGCGCCACGCGGTCGCCGCGTTCGATGGCGAAAGCCTCATGCGGGTCGAGGTTGACGAGCACGGCTTTGATCTCGCCGCGGTAGTTGCTGTCGATGAGCCCCGGCGAGTTCACCAAGGAGATGCCGTGCTTCGCGGCCAACCCGCTACGCGGTAGCACGAAGCCCGCGTAGCCTGTGGGAATGGCCACGGCGATACCGCAGGGAACGAGCCTGCGTTCGAACGGCTGCAGCGTCACGCTCTCGGTCGAGCGCAGATCCACGGCGGCGTCGCCCGCATAGGCGCACGAAGGTACGGGAAGGTCGAGATCGAGCGGTTTGATGGGTACGGACAGCTTCTCCATCAGCGTAGCCCCTCGAGCGCAGCAGCGAATTCGCCCACGTTCTGAAAATCCTTGTACACGCTCGCGAATCGAACGTACGCGACGTCGTCGAGCTTGGCCAAGCGAACGAGGGCCATGTCGCCCAGTTCTTTGGACCTGATCTCGTTGCACGAGGCGTTACGCAGCTCGGTTTCGATGCTGTCGATGAGCGACCCTATCTGCTCGGGCGAGATTGGCCGTTTCGCGCAGGCGATGAGCAGCCCGCGCATGAGCTTCTGGCGATCGTACGCCTCGGAGGAGCCGTCCGACTTGACGACGATGAGCGGATTGTCGCCAAGGCGCTCATAGGTTGTGAAGCGCCTCCCGCAATCGAGGCACTCGCGGCGACGGCGGATGGCCGTGCCGTCTTCGGAAGGACGCGAGTCGACAACCTTCGATTCGGGATTTCCGCAGGAGGGACAGCGCATGGAAGCTCCTTTTGCTCGATTTTGGTTCAGACTAACATACCAGATATTGTGGTTCAATCTGCATTGACGATCCGTGCAAAAAAACCCGTCTTGGCGCTAGGGATAAGACCCGCCCTCTCTTGTCCGGGAAGCGGGCCTTTCGACCCCCTTCCCCACTCGTTAACCCTCGACCCTCACACGGGTGTCCCCCAACCCATTCTGGGCAGTCCGTTCCACGTCGAACACCCATCTCGTCGTCGTGAGCTCCTCGAGGAACCGCTCGTCGTGCGAGACGAGCACGAGCGCGCAGGGACAGTCGGTTAACACGGCTTGCAACGCCTCGATGGAGCTGATGTCCAGATGGTTCGTGGGCTCGTCCATGACGATAAGGCGAGGACGTCCCATGAGACCCTGAGCCAGCATAAGTTTGCGCATTTCCCCGGGGCTGAGCTCGTCGCCGCCCAAGATGCGTTCCGGAGGCGAATCCAAACGGGCGACGATGGAAAGCAGGCGCCCTTGATCCGTCGAGTTCATGGCCTTTACGGACGCGAGCAGCCTACGTCCCTGTTCTCGCGCTATTTCTTGCGGGATGTTCACCACGCCTTCCTCGAGCGTAACCCGTTCGAGCATTGCGACAAGCAGGGTGGATTTCCCGGCTCCGTTTCTACCTGCAAAACCTATGCGATCCGTGTTGCCGATATGCAACTTCGGGTGATGCAAAACGCGGTCTTCGCTCAATTCCATGCAACCGGCATCCATCGAAGCCAGCACCTTGCGTCCAGCCGGTTCTGCATTCAGGTGAAGCGACCCTTCGTACACCTTTGCGACATGCGCATCGGCTATGCGCTTCTCCGCTCGTTCGACCTTCTTTCCCATCTGGGAAGAAAGCTTGCCGACTTTGCCGTCCTGCCCGGAGACGACGGCCAGGTTGATTCTCGCTCGGCCGTCGTGGTCGCGGGGGTCGAGGCGGCGCGCGGAACGTCGGGACGATGAGCGAGCTGCGACTCCGTCCCTTCGCGCTCTTTCGGTCTTGAGGCGAACGAGCTCGCGGCGCGCGTTTGCCCGCTCGGCGCAAGCGGTTCTGCGGCGCAAGTCCATTTGCTCCCTCGCCTGCGAATACGTGCCGGAAACCATTGCGGCGCGGCCGTTTTCCACGAACACGCATGAATCGACCAGCTCGTCGAGGAGCAGGCGGTCGTGGGAGACGAGCAGGCCTACGCCGCCGTACTGGGCGAGCGTTCGCGCGACTTGATCGCGGGTGTCGGCGTCCAGGTGGTTTGTGGGCTCGTCGAGCGCGAGCAGCGGCGGATCGGCGGCAAGGGCGCACGCTATCTGGATGCGTTTGCGTTCGCCGTGCGAAAGCGTGTCGTAGCGCCAAAGCCATGAGTCGTCGATGCCGAGCAGGTGCCTAAGCTTTACGGCTTCCGGGCCGTAGTCGCAGGCAAACTCTTCCAACCCCGAGGGCGGCATGTCGGTCGATTGGGCGCAGATCGATCCTTTGATCTGAGGCGTCACGCTTCCCGCTTGGATATCGAGGTTCCCGCAAACCAGCTCGAGCAACGTGCTCTTGCCCGCGCCGTTAGGACCGACAATACCGGTCCAGCCGGGAGCGAACGCGATGGAGACGTCGTCGATAGCTGCGGTATCGGCGCCTTCGTACGTATAGGTGAGATGATGGGCGGTAACAAACATGTGGGCCTCTTTTCAAGAGGCACCGGATGCGATAGGAGTAACCGAGATCGTTCGGCGGATGGACGCGAGAGCTTTATGGCGAAAGTGAGCGCGAGGAACGATAACGAAAGCGCACCCGATGCGTATCTGACGTGATATGCGGGTGCCCGAAGGCTTTCGTTAAAACTTCATGTCCCTTATCTCCTTTGCACGCGCCTTCATGCGGATGCCATGCCGCAGCGCGGATGTCGCCGATAGCGTCAAACGGCCCTGCGGCCCTTGCCTGACGTCCACCGCAGTCTACCACATATTTCTCTCGTATCGAAGGCATTTGAACAAAACGGCGCTCCCGGGGTGGCGGGAGCGCCCTGCAGCCACAGAAACGCAGCATCTGTGGGCATTCGAAACGGCCGTTAAAGGCCGACGAACATGCTTGCGAGCGTCAGGGCGGAGAACACGCAGCCGACAACGGCCGCCTGCCACGGCCTTACACGACCGTACGCGCAGCCGTCTATGCGGCCTAATCGAAAGCCACGCGCCGTCTCGGCGCTTTGCCGCGGTGCGCATCTCCCATGAACAGGAGTATTAAGAGGCGCGATATGTCCCGGTATCGCGAGCGTGCGTCGGGGAAATTCGATGATGGTCCCGACGCTTGCGGACGCACGATCGAATTCCGGCTGCAGAGCCGATGTGCCGTCGGTAGGGCACTGCACCTCGAAATTCTTCATCTTTCTGCCTCCTAGCCCTTGCGTAGAACCTTTGTTCGCATATATAATAGAGCGAACAAAGGTTCATGTCAATACAAAATTAAAACATTTGTTCGCCAAGGGAAAGGACGAGGCATGTCCGACAAAGTGACGAAGCGCCAGAAAGCAGTGCTCGATTGCATCGAGGAGTGCATCCGCGAGAAGGGCTACGGGCCCACGGTGCGCGAGGTCTGCCAGAGCCTGGGCCTCTCCTCCCCCTCGACGGTCCATGTGCACCTCAAGGCCCTCGAGGACAAGGGGCTCATCAAGCGCGACCCTCTCAAGTCGCGCTCCATCGCCCTCACGTATCCGCTCGGGGATGCGGAGACCCCCTCCAACGTCATCCAGCCCAGTTTCAGCAAGGTGGTGAACGTCCCGCTCGTGGGCAACGTGGCCGCCGGCTCCCCCATCCTCGCCGAGGAGAACATCACGGACACCATCTCGCTTCCCACCGACATCGTGGGCGACGCGCCGTCGTTTTTGCTGTCGGTGCGCGGTGAGTCCATGATCGAAGCCGGTATCAACGACGGCGATTACGTCGTGGTGAAGGAGCAGCCTGTCGCGAACAACGGCGACATCGTCGTAGCCATCATCGACGATGGCGCGACGGTCAAGCGCTTCTACAAGGAATCGGACCATATCCGCCTTCAGCCGGAGAACTCCACGATGGATCCCATCATCACCACCGACTGCTCCATCGCGGGCAAGGTTGTCGCGGTGTTCCGTCGTCTGTAGGGTTGCCGGATGCGGCAGCGCGGCTCGGCTTCTCCCTCCTTGCGCATGCAAAGCGTTGAGCGTGTCGGTTACTGTGGGGGCAGGCTGCTGCTGGCCGCTCGGCGGACCAGTGCATTGAATTGATTAATCATGCGGCGAGCGCACGGAGCGCTCGCCGCATGATCGTTTTTGGTACCCCGGTCTCGCGCCGGGCAGCAGCCCGCCCCTGCGAAACGATGTTAGAGTTACTCTAAGGCTGGTCGATGGCGAACGGGCGGAACAGTCCGGCGTAAGACGGCGCGGCGAGCATGACGATGCGCGTGCCGCCTTCCTCGTGCGTCTCGGACAGGATATGGCATCGCTCGTGCGCCACGGACACGAGGTCGCCGCGGCTATACGGCACGAGCACGTCCAGGCGCTCGTCGTGCGCCGAAGCCAAGCGCGCGATATGGTCCACCAGCTCGCCGACGCCCTCCCCCGTCGCCGCCGACACGAACTGGGCTTGCGATTGGCGCGCTTGAAGCGCGGCAAGGTGCTCCTCGTCCAGCAGGTCGCACTTGTTGAACACGAGCACGCGCCGCAGATCCTGCGCGCCAATCTGGCCGAGCACGTCTTCGACGGCGCGTATCTGCGCCTCGTACTCGTCGGAAGACGCGTCGACGACATGCAATACGAGGTCGGCGCCCGTTATCTCGTCGAGTGTCGATTTGAACGCCTCGACCAAGGTGGTGGGGAGCTTCTGGATGAAACCGACCGTGTCGGTGATGGTTATCTCGCGGCCCTCGGGCAGTTCGAACTTGCGCGTGGTCGAGTCCAAGGTGGCGAAAAGCTTGTCGTAGGCGAGCACGTCGGCGTTCGTCAGGCGGTTGAGCAGGCTGGACTTCCCGGCGTTCGTGTAACCGGCCAACGCCACCTTGAACATGCCGCTCTCGTAGCGGCTCTCGCGCTGAACGGCCCGCACATCGGCCAGGTGCTTGAGCTCTCGCTTGATGGACGTGATGCGCTTGCGCACCATGCGGCGGTCGACCTCCAGCTGGCTCTCGCCTTCGCCGAAGCGCGACCCCACGCCGCCGCCCATGCGGTTCGAGGCCAAGTGCGCCCACATGCCGCGCAAACGCGGCAGCAGGTACTCGTTCTGGGCGAGGCGCACCTGCAGGCGGCCCTCCTTGCTGGTGGCGTGCAGCGCGAAGATGTCCAAAATGAGCGCCGTGCGGTCGATGACCTTCACGTCGCGGCCCACCGCCTTCTCGAGGTTCGACTGCTGAGAGGGCGTCAGCTCGTCGTCGAACACGACGAGGTCGGCGGCATGGGCGCGCGCCAGCTCCGCCACCTCCTCCGCCTTGCCCGAACCGACGAAAGTGCGCGGGTTCGGGGCGTCGAGCTTTTGGGTCGTGGTCGCCACGACGTCGGCCCCGGCCGTGTCGACGAGCCGCTCGAGCTCTGCGAGCGACGATGCGAGCGGCCAGGAGACGCCGGGGCGGTCGACGCCCACGAGGACGGCGCGCTCGCGGCGTTCTTCGGAAACGGGGGTCATCCCCCGCGTGATAACGGATTCGAATTCGGACATAGAGCCAACCTTTCAACGCATCGAAAGACATGCCGACGCGGAATACGGCATGCGGAAACAGTCAGTGGACGCTCTCGCCTCGATGGCGAACGAGCGCCGCTAAATCACGAAACGCGCTGGCTGCATGCTGGTTGCTCCGTCCTCGAACAGCGATAGGGACCGCAGGCGACTGCCTTCGGTCCCTATCATAGCATACCGGCGCCGTCGCCGAAAACCGCCGGATACGGCGCTACATCGTTTCCTTGATGCGCCGCACGGCCTCGAGCAGCCGGTCGTCGGGCGTGGTGAGCGAGATGCGGACGAAGCCCTCGCCGTCCGGACCGTAGCCGGAGCCCGGCGTGACGATGACGTGGGCCTGTTCCAGCAGCTTCGTGGCGAACGACGCGGACGTCTCGCCCTGGGGCACCTTCGCCCACACGTAGATGGTGGCTTTCGGCGCGGTGCACTCCATGCCGATGGCGCGCAGGGCGTCCACCACGAGGTCTCGACGGCGCTGATAGAGGGCGCTCATGTCGGCCACGCACTGCTGGTCTCCCGTCAAAGCGGCGATGCCCGCATCCTGCACGGCTGTGAACTGCCCCGAATCCAGGTTGTTCTTCACCGTGCCGAGCGCCCCCACCGCCGTCGCGTTGCCGCAGGCGAAGGCGATGCGCCAGCCGGTCATGTTGTAGGACTTCGACAGGCTGAAGAACTCGATGCAGCACTCCATGGCGCGCGGCCGCTCCAGGATGGACGGCGCGGAGTAGCCGTCGAAGCAGATGTCGCAGTAGGCGTTGTCGTGCGCGAGCAGAAGGTCGTGCGCTATGCAGAAGTCGATAGCGCGGTCGAAGTACTCGTCGGTCGCGCAGGCGCCCGTGGGGTTGTTGGGGTAGCCCAGGAACATGATCTTCGCCTTGGCCAGCACGTCGGCGGGAACGTCGTCGAAGTCGGCGAGGAAGCCGTTCTCCTCTTTCATGGGCATGAAGTACGTGTTGGCGCTCATGAGCGTGGCACCGCCGGAATACACCGGGTAGCCGATGGACGGGGCCAGCACGTAGTCGCCGGGATCGACGAAGGCGGTGTGCAGGTGGGCGATGCCCTCCTTGCTTCCGATGAGCGCGAGCACCTCGGTGCCCGGATCGAGCTTCACGCCGAAGCGTCGTTCCATGTACGCCGCGCACGCCTCGCGATACGCGGGCGATCCCGCGTAGTCGGGGTACTGGTGGTTCTCCGGCTTGCGGATGGCCGCGGCCATAGCGTCCACGATATGCGCCGGCGTGGGCAGGTCGGGGTCCCCGATGCCGAGCGAGATGACGTCGACCCCCTGGGCTTTGAGCGCGTCGCGCTTCGCGTCGATCTGGGCGAACAGGTACGGGGCCATATGGTTCAGGCAGGCGGCGGTTTTCACGTGCGTAAGTCCTTTCAGATGGTGGTTGCTTTGCGGACGGCTCTCGTCCCCGGTTGGCCGGAGCGTCGGAGGACGGGAGGGAGGGCTGCGTCGACGGGCCGCCCGGAAGGTCGCGGCGGTTACAGCTCGACGGTTCCCTGGTAGACCTCGGTGGCGGGACCCGTCATGAGCACGTGGTCGTCGTCGTTCCAAACGATATGGAGCGTGCCGCCGCGCAGGTGCAGGTCGTTCTCGCGGCCGGCCCTTCCGGTGAGCGACGCCGCCACGTTCACGGCGCAGGCGCCCGTTCCGCAGGCGAGCGTCTCCCCGCAGCCGCGCTCGAACACGCGCATGCCGATGCCCTCCTCCCCCACGGCGGCGAACTCGATGTTCGCCCGTTCCGGGAACAGGGGGCTGCGCTCGTAGAAGGCCCCGACCTTGTCCAGGTCGAGCGTGGCGAGGCGCTTGTCCGCGGCGTCGGGGAACAGCGCGTCGGGAAGCGCCTCCCAGTCGTCGACGAAGCAGACGGCGTGCGGGTTGCCCATGGACGCGCAGGTGAAAGAGAACGTTCCCCAGGGCGAGTCGACCGGCACGTCGCGCACGTACGCGACGCCCTGCGCGCTCTTCGCGTTCGCCCGGGAGGCCACGGGAACGAGGGCGGGATCGAGTACCGGGTGCCCCATGTCCACGGTTGCCCGCACCAGCTTCTCGTTCTCGTCGACCTCGAAGCTGATGGGTTTTGGCCCCGCGAGCGTTCCGGCCGTGAGGTGCTTGGCGCCTGAGGGCACGTAGCCGCGATCGACCAGGTACTTCGCGAAGCAGCGCACGCCGTTTCCGCACATCTGAGACAGGCTGCCGTCGGCGTTGATGTAGTGCATGTGCGCGATGCAGTCGGCATCGTCCGAGGGGCGCACGAGCACGACACCGTCGGCGCCGATGCCGAAATGCCGATCGCACAGGAACCTGACCTGCGCGGCGGTCAGTTCGATATCGCGCGAGAAGTCGTCCACGAACACGAAGTCGTTTCCAGTGCCGTGCAGCTTGGCGAAATGCAGTTCCATAGGGCTTGCGCGCCTCTCCTTCATAACGTTTCGTCGTCCGAGGAGGCTGCCACCCCTATCGCCTCTATCGCCAGCGCCTCGACCTCTCGATCGTCGGCGTCGATCCAGCGGATGCGCTTGTCTTTGCGGAACCACGTGCGCTGGCGCTTGGCGTAGCGATGCGTGGCCGTTTTGATGCGGTTCACGGCCTCCTCCATCGTCGTCTCGCCGTCCAAGGCGGCGACGATCTCCTTGTATCCTATCGCCTGCGGCGCCGTGACGCCACGCCGGAACCCGCTCTGTAACAAACGTTTAACCTCGTCCACGAGCCCCGCTTCCAGCATGGCGTCCACCCGGGCGTCGATGCGCTCGTTCAGAACGGCGGGATCGACGGCCAGGCCGACGAACCGGGCGGGCGCGAGCTGCGGGATGCTTGCCAGACGGGCCCTCTGCTCGGCCAGGCTCGTGCCTTCCTCCAAAAGCTCGAAGGCGCGCACGACGCGCTTGACGTCGGCGGCCGGCACGATGGCGGCGCTCTTCGGATCGCGCTCGCGTAGAAGCTCCCAAAGGGCCTGCGCGCCCCTTTCGCGCGCGATGCGGTCGTAGCGCTCCCGCACGGCGTTGCCCACCTGCTCGCCTTTGGGGAACTCGTAGGCGTCGATGGCCGCGCGCACGTACAAGCCGGTGCCGCCGCAGAGCACGGCGCGCTTGCCGCGCGCGTCGATGTCCCGGAAACAGGCGCGGGCGTAGTCTTGGAACAGCGCGGCGGAATAGGGCTCTCCGGGATCGACGAGATCGAAGCCGTGATGGGGCACGAGGCGCTCGGCGGACGGGAGCTTGCCCGTCCCGATGTCCATGCCGCGGTATATCTGCATGGAGTCGGCGCTCACCACCTCGCCGTCGAGAGCCTGCGCCACGGCCTGCGCGAGCGCCGTCTTGCCCGACGCCGTGGGTCCGACGATGCAGACGACGGGCGATGCGAGAGGGAACGGCTCCGAAGCGGATCGTGCGGGGTCAGCGCCCATCCGCCGCTCCCGAGCGATCGTCCGCATCGCAAGGACCTTCTACGACCGTGCCCGCTAGGTACCAGGTCTTCGCCTCGTCGACGCGCACCCGCACCGTGGTTCCGGCCAGATCGTCGGCCGAGAGGCCGTCGGGCAGCGGGGCGTGCACCGTCTGGTTCTTCGGGCTCTTGCCGGCGAGCAGGCCGGCGTCGCGCTTGGACGCGCCCTCCACGAGCACGTCGACCGTCGCGCCAAGATCGGCTTGGTTGGCCTCGTAGGCCCGCTCCTGCACCAGATCGACCAAGCGGTCGAACCGTTCCTGGACGACCTCGTGCGGCGTGGGGTCGTCGATCGAGGCGGCAGGCGTGCCTTCCCGCTTGGAGTAGATGAACGTGAACACCTGATGGTAGCCCACCTCGTCGACCAGGCGGTACGTGTCCTCGAAGTCCTTGGCCGTCTCGCCGGGAAACCCGACGATGACGTCGGTGGACAGCGCGATGCCCGGCAGCGTCTCGCGCAGCTTGCGCACGAGCTCCAGGTAGTGGGCGCGCGTGTAGCGCCGGTTCATGGCCGCCAAGACGGCGTCGGAACCCGACTGCACGGGCAGGTGCAGAGCCGGCATGAGCGAGCGCAGCGTGCCGAACCTACCGATAACCTCGTCGGTGAGGTCCTTCGGATGGCTTGTGGCGAAGCGCAGGCGCTCGATGCCGGTGGAGTCGAGCGCGTCGAGCACGGCCGCGAAACGCGGACTGCCGTACAGGTCGCGTCCGTAGGAGTTCACGTTCTGCCCCAGCAGCGTGATCTCCTTCACGCCGGAGGCCACGTAACCCTCGGCTTCGGCCACGATGTCCTCGAGCGGGCGCGACTTCTCGCGGCCGCGCACGTAGGGGACGATGCAGTACGAGCAGAAGTTGTTGCAGCCCACGGTGATGGGCAGCCAGGCCGCCCAAGCGTGCTCGCGGGCCGTGGGAAGCTCCGTGGGGAACGACGAGGCGGCGTCGAGCACCTCCACCTGGTGCCCCCCTTCGTCGAGCGCCGCTTCCAGCAGGTGCGGAAGCGACCCCGGGTTGTGCGTGCCGAACACCACGTCGAGGTGCGGAAGCTCGTCAACGAGCCTTTCCCCGTCACGCTGGCCTATGCAGCCCCCCACGGCCACGATGCGCTTCGAAAGCGGCGTTCCGGGGCGCAGCGGCGTGTTTTTGAGGGAGGCCACCTGGCCGTAGAGGCGCGTATCGGCGGCCTCGCGCACGCAGCACGTCATGAACACGACGACGTCCGCGTCCTCGATCGTTTCGACCGGCAGCGCGCCCAGGCCCTCGAGCATGCCGGCGATGCGCTCGGAGTCGTGCTTGTTCATTTGGCAGCCGAACGTGCGGATGCAGAACGCGAGGTTCGTGAAAGGGGTATGGGTGCGCATGGGTGTCCTCAGAGTGTCGAGTCGGACGCGGCGGTTTCGGCCTCCCCGCCCGTCGCGGGCACGGGGACGCCGCGCGTGTAGCGGGGCTCGACCGCGAAGCGGATGGCCGTGCGGTACTCGCCGTCGATGACGATGTCGGCGAACGAGGGGACGCAGGCGATCTCGATGCCCACCGGAGACAGGAACCCGCGCGAGATGGCGATGGCCTTGACGGCCTGGTTCACGGCACCGGCCCCGACGGCCTGTATCTCAACGCTCACGCCGTCCTTCACCATGCCGGCGATGGCGCCGGCCACGGATGCGGGCGATGACTTCGACGATACCTTCAGGCAGCCGATGTCCTGCTTGTGCTCAGGTGCGGTCATGCATATCCTTCGTCGTTTGAGTACGTTGCTCGTGCGTTTGCGTGCGTTCAATATGCGTGCGGCGCCTCGGCGCCGTTTTTTTCGGTACGGCTATTCTAGCCATTAATGGTATGGCTTGCAACCTGCGGATATGGCCGATCTGGGCATATGTTCCCACGAAAACACAGGCGGTCAGTCAAGTTTGCTCACGGGAATGCAGATGCGGATGCCGTCTTTGCCGACGCGCACCTCCGGCTGCACGTCGGGTTCCAGATAGTAGCGCCGCGCGATGTCGCGGTACGCGGCGACGACGCGGTCGGAGAAATCGCCGAGGTCCTCCGGGGCGATCTTGAGGCCGCGCGCGTCCTTGGCGGTGCGGGAAGCCTGCTTGCGCGCATCCGGGGGTTCGGCCGGGTCGCCTTCGATGCGGACACGGTCGAGCAAGGGAGGCAACGGCTCTATCTCCCCGTCCATCACGCGTCGCGCCGAGCGCTCGGACAGGCCGAGCCCCAAGCCGTCGGCGATGCGGGCGAGCTCTGCGGGGTCGGCGGCCAGCGCCAGGCGCTTGCACACGGGCAGCTCCTCGGCGCGCCCGAACGCGCGCGCCACCGCCGTGAGCGACGAGAGGCCGAACGCGTAGAGCGTGGCCACGACGTCGGTGACGGAGCCCAGGTAGACGGTGCAGTCGCGACGGCATTCGAGCGCGAACTCGCATACGGTGCGCAGGATGTTCTTGGGTCCCCGCACCGCCACGGTGCCGGTGTCGGTGCGCTCGAACACGGGGAAGCTTGACTGGTCGGCCTTCTCCCCCACCCGCCCCAGATCGGTCTCCACGACGAACGACGCGCCCTGGCCCTGGTCGGAAGCCGCTATGCGCGCCGTCTCGGCGTTCACGGCGATGGAGTACAGGGCCATGCCGCGGCCGTGCACGCCCCATTTGTCCAGGTGCATGCTGTCGAGCTTGGAGGTGACGCGCGGTTCGAACACGCGCTCGTGCAGGGCCGGCGGCACGCCGTCGCCGTCGTCCACCATGACGATACGGCGGCGGTCGCCCTCGCGCGACACCGCCGCGAACACGCTTTTGGCGTGGGCGTCGCGCGCGTTGCGCAGCATCTCTATGACGATGTCCTCCGTGGAGCGGATGTCGTGCGCGGCTTGGCGCCGTTCGGCCTCGGCGCTCCTCAAACGGACGAAGCCATCTCCGAGGTCGGCCTCGACCCGAAGATGGCTATCGCCGCTGACGTTCTCTATGAATGATTCAAGCGAGCCGTCGGCCATGCCGCAGCGCGCCTTACTTCGCGACGCCGACCGCGCGGCTCTCGCGGATGACCACGACCTTCACCTGGCCGGGGTACTGCATCTCGTTCTCGATGCGGTGGGCGATGTCGTGGGCGAGCACGGTCGTGGCGGCCTCGTCGACCACCTCGGGCTCCACCATCACGCGCACCTCGCGACCGGCTTGGATGGCGTACGTGCGCTCCACGCCCTTGTAGGAGTTCGCGATCTCCTCGAGCTTCTCGAGGCGCTTGATGTAGGCGTCGAGCGTTTCCTTGCGGGCACCGGGACGGGCGGCGGACACGGCGTCGGCCGCCTGCACGAGCACGGCGAGCACGCTCGAAGGCTCCACGTCGTTGTGGTGCGCCTCGATGGCGTGCACGATGTCCTGCTTCTCGCCGAAGCGGCGCGCCAGGTCGGCGCCGATGACGGCGTGGCTGCCCTCGACCTCGTGGTCGACGGCCTTGCCCAGGTCGTGCAGAAGACCCGCGCGCTTGGCCGGGATAGGGTCGAGGCCCAGCTCAGCGGCCATGACGCCCGAGAGGTAGGCCACCTCGAGCGAGTGGTTCAGCACGTTCTGGCCGTACGAGGTGCGGTAGCGCAAACGGCCGAGCGTGCGCACAAGCTCGGGATGGAGGTCGTGGATGCCGGTGTCGAAGGCGGCCTGCTCGCCGGCTTCCTGCACGCGCTGGTTCACGAACGCCTCGGCCTTGCCGAACATCTCCTCGATGCGCGCCGGGTGGATGCGCCCGTCGGCGACGAGGTTCTCCATGGTCACGCGGCCGATCTCGCGGCGAACCGGATCGAAGCACGAGATGGTCACGCACTCGGGCGTGTCGTCGATGATGAGGTTCGTGCCGGTGAGCTGCTCGAACGAGCGGATGTTGCGGCCCTCGCGGCCGATGATGCGGCCTTTGAGGTCGTCGGACGGGATGTGGATGGCGCTCACCGTGTTCTCGGCCGAGTGGTCGGCCGCCACGCGCTGGATGGCCAGGCTCAGGATGGAGCGGGCCTTCTTGTCCGCCTCGGCCTTCGTGCGGGCCTCGGAATCGCGGATGATGGCGGCCGACTCGTGCACGACCTCGTCCTTGAGCGTGTCGAGCAGCTCGGCCTTCGCCTCTTCGGGCGTCATGCCGGCCACGCGCTCCAAGCGGCGGTTGATCTCCTGGGCGGCCTCCTCGAGGTCGCGCTCGCGACGGTCGAGCTGTCCCTGCTGGGACGATATCTGATGCTCTCGGGCGTCGAGCGACTCGACGCGGCGGTCGAGCGACTCCTCGCGTTGGGACACGCGGTTCTCGGCCGCGCGCACCTCGCGCAAACGCTCCTTGTTCTCGGCTTGGGCGTCCTGCTTCAGCTTCAGCACCTCGTCCTTGGCTTCGACGATAGCCTCGCGGCGCAGTGTTTCGGCTTGTCGTTTTGCGTCGGCCACCACGGTCTCGGCTTCTTGCGCCGCGCGTTTGGTAGACGCGTTGACCAGGAAACGGGCGACGACGAAGCCGAGGACGATGCCGATCACCATGCCGACGAACAGCCAAATGATTTCAGGCATGCCTCCCCCTTTCGTTGCGTTTCGATTGTGTGTGGTTCAAATTGCTCGTTTACATGAAAAAACCGGTTCCACGAACCGGGCATGAGCGATGAGCACGCAATACGGGGCTGATCATATGGAGTTTTATCTATATGAAATACCCTATCGGGTACGTCTCACTCAAGCTGTACCACATGATAAGGCTTGTTCGCCATTTGGTGAAGTACCGTCAGAAAAATAGCGGAAATCGAGGTCGCCGACCGGTTTCCCGCATGACGGAACAACGGCGAAGAGCAGGAACCCTGCCAATGGGTGTATTCAGCGCTGCGCTGTCATCGAGCCAAAAGAATGGTTTTGTCGGGCCACTCGGCGCTGACGACCAGCGTCCCTCCGAGGCTCGCGACGTAACGGGAGAGCGTGTCGACTCTCATCGTTGCCAGCCGGCCGCTTTCGAGCTCGGAAACGCGACATTGGGAAACGCCCATCTGCGCGGCCACTTCGCTTTGCGTGAGATCACGCTCCTTGCGCGCCTGCGCCAGACTGTAGGCATCGATCTTGGCCTGAGTGTCTCGATGCGCTTGATCGCGCATTTCCTGGGTAACCCCGCGCATTGAGGCGTACTCGTGAATGTCCATCTTCTACTCCCCCTTCCCCATATGCTCGAAGTATAGTTCTTCTGCTCGGGGAATAGCCGTTTTATACCAACCGCTCCATGTATCCCGATCGCCCTTTCCGGACGACTTGTCGCCGGCGAAAAGCATGATCGCACGCCTTGTTGGATCGAAAGCGAACAAGATGCGCAATTCGGATCTGCCGGGCGAGGCGGGACGCAGCTCTTTCATGTTGTGCACACGCGACCCTTTTATGTGATCGACAAGCGGCCTGCCCAGCTGCGGCCCCTTCCTCTCGAGTTCGCCGATCGCATCTTCGATACAGGCGATAGTGGCGAGATCCTGATTGTCGAGCCAAGGCTTGATAAGATCGATATCAACGATCCAGCTCATTGATCCTCCGTATAAGGCAAAGCTAATAATATAGGGTATTTCAAATATTGTCAAGCGAGCAAGTGCAGCTGTCTGACAACAAACAAGGGAATGCTTTGGGAAGTGAGACAGCCGACTGCGGCCCGGAATGCTTGGAAAGGCTAATCCGGGTGCGCCTCCGTCCACAGGCGCGCGGCGGTGGACGACACGGAGGCTCCGAAGCCCTTTTGCGCGAGCCGGCGGTAGGCGGCGTCGCGCTTGTTCTTCGCACGGGGAGGTTTGCGGTCGAGCAGGGCGAGGGCCCTCTCCACCTCGCTGTCGCGATCGACGGGGAACTCGTCGGGCCATCCGGGCACGACGGCGATGTCGATGCCCAGGCCCTCGAGCTCGGCCGAGATGCCCTGGGCTCCCCGGCCCTGCGAGACGCGGCTGCGCACGAGCACCTCGGCATAGCGCGCATCGTCCACGAGGCCGCAGGCGACCGCCCGGTCGACGGCGGCGGACGACGCTTGCTCCGAGAAGCCGTCGTGCGCAAGGCGCGCCCGCAGCGACGCCGACGCCTGCTCCCGCATGAGGGCGAGCCGCTCGATCTTGCGGAAGGCCCGCTCGCTTTCGGCGGCCTCTCCTTCGCCTGCGGCGGTTCCGTCGAGGTCTGCCGGCGCGTCTCCGACCGGGCTCTCCCCTGCAACGCCAAAGGGTTCGCGGGACTCGCTCCCGCGAGCGGAGGCGGCTCCCTTGCGCTTGGCAAGCTCGTCCAGCCGAGCCGCCGCGGCGGCGACGGGGTCGCTTGGGGAAAGCGGGCCGTCCAGGGTCGGACGGCCCTCCCCATGTTCTTCGACGAGGGGTCTGCGACCCGACTCGATGGCGGCGATCTGAGCGCGCAGGCGCGCCTTCACCTCGCGGGCGTCGGCCATGCTACTTCTTCTTGGTGGGCTTCGCCACGGGCGACATGGCGTCTGCCTCGTCGGCCGAGCGGGTGATGACGGGGATCTCGAACGCCTCGCGCACCTTCAGCTCGATCTCCTCGCGCAAATCGGGATTCTCCTTGAGCGTCTGCTTCGCCGCCTCGCGGCCCTGTCCCAGGCGCTCCTCGCCGTAGGTGTACCACGCGCCGCTCTTCTTGGCCACGCCCGCCTCGACGGCCATGTCGACGATGCAGCCCTCGCGCGAGATGCCCTCGCCGTACATGAGGTCGAACTCCGCCTGCTTGAAGGGGGGCGCCACCTTGTTCTTCACGACCTTGGCGCGCACGCGGTTGCCCACGATGTCGCCGTCCTTCTTGATGGAATCGATGCGGCGGATGTCGATGCGCACGCTGGAGAAGAACTTGAGCGCGCGACCGCCCGTGGTGGTCTCGGGATTACCGAACATGACGCCGATCTTCTCGCGCAGCTGGTTGATGAAGATGCACGTGGTGTTCGACTTCGAGAGCGATCCGGCCAGCTTGCGCAGCGCCTGCGACATGAGGCGCGCCTGCAGGCCCACCGTGGTGTCGCCGATCTCCCCTTCGATCTCGGCGCGTGGCACGAGCGCGGCCACGGAGTCCACGACGATGCAGTCGATGGCGCCGCTTCGCACGAGCATGTCGCAGATCTCGAGCGCCTGCTCGCCGGTGTCGGGCTGGGAGATGAGAACCTCGTCGATGTCCACGCCCAGGCGCGCCGCGTACACGGGGTCGAGGGCGTGCTCGGCGTCGATGAACGCCACGATGCCGCCCATGGCCTGCGCTTCCGCGATGATCTGCAGCGCGAGGGTGGTCTTGCCGCTCGACTCGGGACCGTATATCTCCACCACGCGCCCGCGCGGCACGCCGCCGATGCCGAGCGCGGCGTCGAGCGGCAGCGCGCCCGTGGGTATCACGCCGATGTTGAGGTTCTTCCCGTCCTCGCCGAGCTTCATAATGGAGCCCTGCCCGAACTTCGACTCGATGGAATCGGTCGTCAGCTTGAGCATCTTCGCTTTTTCGTCGTTCATGGTCCTTCTTCCCCCGGCGTAGCGGCTTTTCGTCATTTCCCTATTATGCGTACAAATGTTTGTCTGTCAATACTCGACGCGCATTTTGCCGCGTGAAAAGCATAGCACCGCGACCTTGCGCGCCGACCGTAATCGAGCCGTAGGAAAACCGGCGAAACCTTGCACGCATCTAACGAAACGACCGTCGGTTTTTGAACGGATATCCAACGCGTTTCCAACGGTTCCCCAACGCGAAGCCAACCGACCGTGAAATCGAGCGCGGCGACGTCACGCCTCGACGGCCTCCAGAGCTTCTTTGAGGCGCTGGAGCGCCGCGCGCACCGTTTGCAGGCGCACCTGCGATCGATCGCCCGGGAACTCGTGCAGGCGCGCGTCGACGAGCCCCTCGCTCGCCAATCCGATCCACACCGTGCCAACGGGCTTGCCCGACTCGGCGCCGCCCGGGCCCGCGATGCCGGTGACGGACACCGCCACGTCGACCCCGAGGTCGCGCCGTGCGCCTTCGGCCATGGCCCGCGCCGTCTCCGCGCTCACCGCGCCGTGCCGCTCGAGGGTTTCGAGGGGCACGCCCAGAACCTCGCGCTTCACGTCGTTCGCATAGCTCACCACGCCGCCGCGCACCGTGTCGGAGCTTCCCGGCACGGCGGTGAGGGCGGCTGCCACCAGCCCGCCCGTGAGGCTTTCGGCCGTGCCGACGACCGCGCCCGTCCGGCGCGCCGCGTCGAGCACCTCGCCGGCGAGCGTTCCCAGGGCCGCGGGCTCGATGGCCGCGATCTCCTCGGCGGTGATCTGACGGACGGCGGTTTCACCTTCGCCCTCGGCCGCGACCGGGCGCCGCGCCTTCGGGCCGAAGCCGATGAGGTGGCGCGCCTTCGCTATGTAGTCGAGCATGGACACGACGGTCAGCACGAGCGCGATGAGCATCACGCCCCAGCTCAGCAGCCACAGCCAATCGGAAAAGGCCGCGTTGAAGCTGCCCACCATGTACGATTCCTTGATACAGAACAGCACGATGGCGGCCATTTGGAACACGGTTTTGAACTTGCCGTACCAGCTGGCGGCGATGACCACGCCTTCGGTGGCGGCCACCATGCGCACTCCCGACACGATGAACTCGCGGGCCAGGATGACGAGCACGACCCAGCTGGGCAGCGACCCCAGCTCGATGAGCGCCAAGAGCGCCGCGCAGACGAGTATCTTGTCCGCCAGGGGGTCCATGAACTTCCCGAAGTCGGTGACCTCTCCCCTGCTGCGCGCCAGATAGCCGTCGAGCCAGTCGGTGCACGATATGAGGATGAATATGCCGGCCGCGATGAGGCTCTTCGCGTCGTCTGCCACCTGCGGCAGTCCCAGCCACTGCGGCCAGGGGCTGAGAAGCGCCACCACGAACACGGGCACGAGGCAGATGCGCACGAGGGTGACGATGTTGGCCGGCGTCCACAGCTTGTCGGTCGACTTCGATTTCGCCTGGTCGGATGAAGCCATGGCGCCTATCACGCACCTTCCATCTCGTAGAGCAGTGTGTCCTCTATCCTCACGCGCACGATCTCGCCCACGTCGCCGCGCTCGAGGTACGTGACGCCGTCCACCTCGGGCGCCTGGCACATGGCGCGGCCGAACAGCTGCCCGTCCTCCTCGCGCCCCTCCACGAGCACGTCCAGCTCGCGTCCGATGCGCTCGGCGACGCGCGGGGCGCACACGGCGTCCGCCAAATCGCGCAGGCGCTGCGCGCGGTCGAACTTCTCGTCCTCGTCGATCTGGTTCGGCAGGTCGTGCGCGCGCGTACCCTCCTCGCGCGAGTAGGGGAACACCCCGATGTAGTCGAAGTCGGCGTTCTCCACGAAGGAGCACAGGTCCTCGAACCGCTCGTCGGTCTCGCCGGGAAAGCCTGCGATGAGCGTCGTGCGCAGCGCGGCGTGGGGCATGCGGCGGCGCACGCGGTCCGCGAGCGCCTCGAACTCGGCGCGCGACCCCGTGCGGTTCATGGCGCGCAGGATGTCCGCGTCGACGTGCTGCAGCGGGATGTCGAAGTAGTCGCAGACGTTGTCGTGGGAGGCCACGGCCTCCAGCAGCTCGTCGGTCAGACCCTCCGGCTGGATGTACATGAGGCGGAACCACGTGTCGGGGTGCTCCTCGGCCAGCGTCGACACGAGCGCGGCGAGCGTGGAGGGTTCTGAGAAGTCGGCGCCCCAACGCCCGGTGTCTTGGGCGATGAGCACGATCTCGCGCACGCCGCGGTCCACCTGCTTGCGCACCTCGGCCCGCACTTCGTCGAGCGGGAAGCTGCGGTAGCGGCCGCGAATGAACGGTATCGTGCAGTACGAGCAGAAGCGGTCGCAGCCGTCGGAGATCTTCACGTAGGCCGACACGGGGGCGCACGCCGCGGGAGAGCCTTCGGCCGCGGCGTCTTCGCCGTCTGCGCTCGGGCCGCCGGAAAGGGGCGCGTGCCCGTTGCCCGCCTCTCCTATCGCCTCGGCCAGCACGAGCGCGATGTCGTCCTCGCGGGAGCACGGCACGAAGGCGCCCGCCTCCACGAGCTCGTCCTCGAGGTCGGCTCCGTAGCGCGCCGGCATGCAGCCGGCCACGACGAGCGCCGCGCGGCCGTCGGCGACGTTCGGCAAGTCGGCCGCCTCGAAAACGGCCTCGAGGCTCTCCTCGGTGGCCGCCTGGATGAACGAGCAGGTGTTGACGACGATCGCGTCGGCTTCCTCGGGATCGTCCGCGAGCGCGTAGCCCGCGCACACGACGCGCTCGCGCATGTGCTCCGTGTCGACCTCGTTCTTGGCGCAGCCCAGCGTGACGAACGCCACGGACTTCCGGCTTTCGGCCTGCAAGGCCGCCTTCTCCTCCATCGCGAAGCCTAGCGGTAGTTGACGTACTGAAGCGGCTGACCGTAGTCCTTGTCCTTCAAGAAGGCGATGACCTCCTGCAACGTGTCGCGCGAGGCGCTCGACACGCGCAGCTTGTCGCCCTCTATCTGCACCTTGACCTTGAGCTTCGTGGCCTTGATGTCCTTGTTGATCTTGCCGGCGGTGTCCTTGTCGATGCCCTCGACGACGTTCGCCGTCTGCCGCACGCTCTGGCCCGCGGCCGCTTGGGGGTCGCCCCACTTCACGGCGCCCAGGTCGATGCCGCGCTTCACGAGCTTCGTGGCGATGACGTCGATGACCTGCTTGGCCACGAAGTCGGCCGGGGCGGCCACCGTGATGGATTTGTTCGCCTTGTCGAGCGTGATCTCCGCTCCGGAATCCTTCAGGTCGTAGCGCTGCGCGAGCTCCTTCTTCGCCTGCTGGAACGCGTTGTCGACCTCCTGCATGTCCACGGTGGACACGACGTCGAAGCTGGACTCTTTCGCCATAGGTGGTTCCTTTCCTCGCTGCCCGCCGCATGCGCGGGGGGCCTCGTTTTCAGTTTCCGATCAGCATACCCCATTTCGCGGCGCGGGCCGCGCGATTGCAGGCGAGTTCCACAGAGACGAAAGGGAGTGGTGCCGAAAAAGAACCGCCCGCTGAAGTCGCGGGCGGTTCGAGTGGGGCGCATGCGGCGGAAGATTACGCGCCCGTCGAGGCTCCCGTTCCCGTGCTCGCAGCGCCGGCCGCGCCCGTCGTCGAAGCGGCGGGATGGTCGGCCTTCCATTGTTCGAGGATGACCGGGAAGTCCACCGTGTAGGTGTAGACGCCGATGCCCTCGTCGACCTCCGGCTCGACCTTCGCGCCGTCCACGGTGACGGTGACGGCGTCGGGGTTCGAGGTGACGAGCTTCCACACGGTCGTGACCTCGACCTCCTGCTTCGAAGGGCCGTCGACGGTGCCGCCGGACGTGATCGTGTCGTCGGTGTAGACGTCCATATAGGCCGACTGCCCCGAGGCGACCTCGTACACGACCTTGGCGCTTGTGGGAGCCGTCTCCACCGGGGTGGGCGCCGGCTCTTGCGTGCCCTGGCCCTCTTCGCCCTGCGTGGTGTCGTTGATGCCCGTCACCGGCACGGCGGGCACGTCGTCGCCCCCTCCGCCCTTGTTGCCGAACGCGAACACGAGAACGATGATCAGCAGAACGAGGATGACCGCGCCGGCGATGACGAACGGAAGCTTCGACTGCACGCCGCCCGGGGCCTTGGGTCCCGCATAGAAGTTCGTGTACTGGCCGTTCGGCAGCGCCGTATGGCGGCTCGTGTGCGTGCGGCCCTCGGAGTACAGGCGCCCGCCCGAGCCCGCGCCGCCGCGTTGCTGCCCGTAGTCGGAGCGGCTGTAGGACGTTCGGTCGTCGTAGAGCGTGCGGCCGAACGCGTTCTGGCGCGCCGGGCGCTCCTCTGGTTCCTCGACCTGCGACGCGCAGGGGCTGCGCTTCGTGCGCGACGTGCCGCCCATGTCGAAGCCCGACGGCCTCACGTCCGAGCGCGCGCGGCCCACCTGGTAGGCGTAGGCCTCGTCCAGGTACATGCGCGTGATCTCGGTGGGGTTCAACCCCAACAGGCGCGCGTAGGCGTTCACCATGTTGCGCGTGTAGCCGCGCGGGGGCATGCGCGCGAAGTCGTCGGCCTCGATGGCGCGCAGGATGTCGGGCCTGATGCGCAAACGGCGCGCCGCTGCGGACAGGTCCATGCCCTTCCGCTCCCGGGCATCCTGCAAAACCGTTCCGAATGTCATCTGTGCCACGTCGTCACTCCTCGCTTGAGTCCTGCGCCTCGAACGCCTTCAGCGTTTCCAGCTCCATGGCGTCGACCAGGACCTCGCGGGGCTTGCTGCCGTTCGGCGGCCCCACGACTCCCTTTTCCTCGAGCATGTCCATTATACGCCCGGCGCGAGAATAGCCAACTTTCAAGCGCCGCTGGATGTTCGACGTCGACCCCAGCCCGCTCGAGACCACGATCTCGGCGGCTTCCCATATGAGCGGGTCGTCCGACGTGCACGAGCCCCCGCTGCCGTCGGGCTGAGAGGCCCCCAGCGTGATGAGGTTCGTCTGCAGGATCTCGGAGTGGTACTCCGGCTCGCCCTGCTCCTTCAACATGTCCACCACGGCGTTGATCTCGTCCTCGGACACGTAGCAGCCCTGGATGCGCTGGGGCTTGGCCAGCTCCGGCTTCGAGAGCAGCAAGTCTCCCAGGCCGATGAGGCGCTCGGCGCCCGGCGTGTCCAAAACGACGCGGCTGTCGATGCCGCTGGCCACGTTGAAGGCGATGCGGTTCGTGATGTTGGCCTTGATGAGGCCCGTGACCACGTTCGTGGACGGGCGCTGCGTGGCCACGATGAGGTGGATGCCCGCCGCACGCGCCAGCTGCGCGATGCGGCTGATGGAGAACTCGACTTCCTTGCCCACGTTCATCATGAGGTCGGCCAGCTCGTCGATGATGATGACGATGTAGGGCATCTCCTCGCCGAGCTCCGCGGCGGGCGGCTCCTTGCCGGCGTCCTCAGCCTTCTTTATAGCCGCCTGCTCGGCCTGCACCTTGGCGTTGTACTGCCCGATGTTGCGCGCGCCCACCTTGGAGAACACCTTCAGGCGGCGCTCCATCTCCGCCACGCCCCACGACAGCGCGCTCGCGGCCTCGCGGGCCTCGGTGACCACCGGCACGTAGAGGTGTGGGATGCCGTTGTACGGCGTGAACTCCACGCGCTTGGGGTCGATCATGATGAAACGCACCTCGGCGGGCGTGGCGCGCATGAGGATGGACATGATCATGGCATTCACGGACACCGATTTGCCGGAGCCCGTGGTGCCGCCGATGAGCAGGTGGGGCATTTTCGCCAGGTCCGACACGATGGAACGGCCCTCGACGTCCTTGCCGATGGCCACTTGCAAGGGCCCGGCCGGCGCGTCCTTCAGCACGTCGCCCAAAAGCACGGTCTGGCGCGTGCGGTTCGGCACCTCGATGCCGACGTAGTTCGTGCCGGGGATGGGCGCGAAGATGCGCACGCCGGGCGCGGCGAGCGCGAGGGCGATGTCCTGCTCGAGCGCCGTGATGCGGCTCACGCGCACGCCGGCGGGCAGGTCCACCTTGAAGAGCGTCACCGTTGGTCCGGCCACCCAGCCCACGACCTCGGCCATGATGGCGAAGCTCTCCAGCGTCTCCTGCAGGCACTCCGCCGTCTCGGAGAGCTCGGCGTCGGTGGCCTTGTCCTTTTTGGCCGACGTGCTCGTGGCCAGGATGTCGAAGGGCGGCAACTGGAACCCGTCCTCGGGGCGCGGCGTGGCGAGCGGCGTGGACGCGGCCGACGACGCCTTCGCGGCGGCCGGGGCCTTCTTCCCGGCGTCGGCTTCGGCGCGCGCGCGGCCGAGTTTGCGCGTCAGGGGCTGCTCGACGGCGTCGGGGGCGTCGAAGGGCGCGCGTCGGGTGCCTATGACCTGCGTTTCGAGCGGGGACGAGGCGCGCTTCGGCTTGGCCTTCGAATCGCCGCCGGCGTCCTTGGACGCGCGCCCCTTCTTCGCGCGCGGCAGCAGGTTCGTGACGGCCGCGCCCTCGCCGGCCGTGAGAGGCACGAAGCCGCCCGCCCCCTCGGCGCGCTGCACGCGGGCGTAGGCCGGCGCGCCCAGCACGCCGTCGTCCTCGGAGGACGCCTCTACGCGCTTGTCCTGCACGCGCTCGATGAGCTTGGAAAGCGAGAAGCCGATGATCACCAGCCCGGCCACCACGACGCCGAACATGACGATGCATGAGATGACCTGGCCGAACAGCGTGAAACCGACCCAGGCGACGCCGGCGCCCACATAGCCGCCGCGCGCGGAGAGCTGCGCTGGGTCGAACAGGGCCGCAGGTGCGCCCGTCTCGCCGGGAGCGAACGGCGTGAACAGGGCCAGCAGCACGAGCACCGCCACCAGGATCATGACGAGGCCCACCGCCACGCGTGCGGGCACGCGCTCGCGGTCGAAGCGGATGAGGAAGCTCGCGCCGATGACGAGCAGGAAGAACGGCAGCAGGTAGGCTCCCAGGCCCAGCGTCAGGTGCAGCGCCGTCGACACGAAGGACGTGACCACGGCGTTCGTGGGCATGACGGCCGCCACGAACAGCACCACGGCCGCCACGGCGAACGCAACGCCGGTGATGTCGCGGCGCGCGCGGTCGTCGATGATGCGGTCCCCTTCGGCGGGATGCGCGGGCGCAGCCTTGCCGCCGCCCTTGCGGGCGCTCTTCTCGGCGGGGGACGCCGCCTTGCCCTTCGGCTTCGCGCCGGAGGACGGCTTCGACTTGTTCGATGCGGGTGCTGACTGTCGGGCCACGGCCCAGCTCCTTTATGCTGCGTTTAAAGTGCGTTTCTCGTTCGGTTGGGCGGCCGGAGCGCCGCATGCGCCTGCGCGCATGCGGCCATTATAGCTTAAACCTCCAGCAAGTTCACGATGGCCATGGGGCGCTGCTTCGTGCGCTCCCACAGAAGCGACAGCAGCGCGTCGCGCGCGGCCTTCTTGAGCTCCTTCTGGCCGCCGCCCTTGCCCAGCTGGCGCTTGAGGGCGTTCTTCACGGTGCTGCGCGCGTCGCGCACGAGGTAGTCGTCGTCGCCGCCCGTGATGCCGTGCATCTCCACCTGCACCTCGCCCACCACGTCCTTGCGCTTCGACGAGATGGCGGCCGCGACCGAGGCGAAGCCCTGGGATCCCAGCGCGTTGCGCTCGTCGAGCACGTCCTGCGACGTGTCGCCCACCGACAGGCCGTCCACGAACACGATGCCGCTCTGCACGGTCTCGCCGCGCCGAACGCCCTTGCTCGTGAGCTCCAGGCCCTCGCCGTTCTCGCAGATGAACACGTTCTCCGCCGGCACGCCCGTCGCCTCGGCGAGCTTGGCGTGCGCGCGCAGGTGCGTGGCCTCGCCGTGCACCGGCATGAAGGCGTTGGGCTGCACGATGGACAAGACCAGCTTCAGCTCCTCGGCGCCGGCGTGGCCGGACACGTGCACCATGGCGCGCTTCTTGTCGTAGACGTCCGCGCCGATCTTCGCCAGCGAGTTGATGACGCGCGTGACGGCCTTCTCGTTGCCGGGAACCGGCGTGGCCGAGATGATGACCGTGTCGCCCTGCTCCAGGTCGATGGTCCTGTGCTCGCCGTTGGCGATGCGGGCCAGCGCCGAGAGCGGCTCGCCCTGGCTGCCCGTGCACATGATGACCACCTGCTCGGGCGGGATGCCCTTCAGGTCGTAGGCGTCGACGATGTCCTCGTCGGGGATGTTCAGATAGCCCAAACGCCGCGCGATGTCGGTGTTCTGGATCATCGAGCGGCCCGTGACCACGACCTTGCGGCCGTTGTCGCGCGCGGCGTCGCAGATCTGTTGCATGCGGTGGATGTGGCTCGCGAACGAGGCGATGATGACGCGGCCCTTCGCCTGCGAGATGATCTTGCGCAGTTCCTTGCCCACCTCGGCCTCCGACGGCGTGAAGTTGGGGTTCTGGGCGTTCGTGGAGTCGCTCATCATGAGGTCCACACCCGTCTTGGAGAATTTGGCGAGGGCGCCGAAGTCCGTGGTCACGCCGTCGATGGGCGTCTGGTCGAGCTTGAAGTCGCCCGTGTGCAGCACGTTGCCTGCCGGGCTCTGGAAGAACACGCCCACGGCACCCGGGATGGAGTGGTTCACGGCGAAGAACTCGGCCGTGAAGCAGCCGAGCTTCACCTGGTCGCCGGGCTTGATCTCGATGAGCTTGGCGTTCTTGATCTTGTGCTCGGCGAACTTGCCCTCGATGAGGCCGAGCGTCATCTTCGTCCCGTATATGGGGATCTGGCGGTCGAGGTCTTTCATGAGGTAGGGCAGCGTGCCCGTGTGGTCCTCGTGGCCGTGGGTGATGATGATGCCGCGCAGCTTGTCGGCGTTCTCCAGCACGTACGTGTAGTCGGGCAGGATGAGGTCGATGCCCGGATGGTCGTCGTCCGGGAACATGAGCCCCGCGTCGTCCAGGATCATGTCGCCCTTGCATTCGAACACGGTCATGTTCTTGCCGATGGCGTCCAAGCCGCCCAAGGGGATGATCTTGAGCGTGGCGTTCGGATCCTTCTTGGGCGAATCGAAGTTGCGGCGCGCGTTCTGCTGGCCGCCCTGCTTCTGCTGGCCCGCTTGGCTCTGGCCCGCCTTCGTGAGCTGGGGCCGGTGGTGCTCGATCTGCACGTGCTTGTACGAGCGCGTCTTCTTCTCATCGCCTGAGCGCGCGGCGCCCTTGCCCCCGCTGCGGCCGTTGCCGCCTCTGGACTGCTCCTGAGCGCGACGCTCGGGACGCTGGTTGTTCTGTTGTTCCATAAATTCCTTGTCTTTCCGGTCTTGCGCGATCGGACGCGCATAGACGAAGAGCCGGGTATCCCGGCTTCGCCTCGGCTCCGTTTGCACAGCCCGCGCGTTTCGCAGGGTACTGCGCGCAAGGACGCACCGTATGGGGGCGCGTCCGATCGTCGCGGTTGTCTATCGCAGCGCCGCCCGAAGACGGCGCAACCTTGCATTGTCAGTTCGGACGCTCTTTACGCGTCCAGCACGCCGACTTCCCTCATGATGGCGGCCAAGCGCTCGGACTGCTCGGGCGTGGCGTCCACGAGCGGCAGGCGAACGCCTCCCACCGGGAAGCCCAAAAGCTTGAGCGCCTCCTTCACCAGGATGGGGTTCGACGTTTCGAACAGGCCCTTCATGAGCGGCATGAGCGCCTCGTTCGCCGCGGCCGCCGCCTCGAAGTCGCCGGCCGCGCACAGCTCCACGATCTCCTTCATGCGGGCGGGCGCCACGTTGCCGATGGTCGAGATGACTCCGGTGCCGCCCAGCTTCATGACGTCGAACGTGACGGCGTCGTCGCCCGAATACACGGCGAAGCCCTCGGGGGCGGCGTCGATGATGGCCTTGATCTGGTCCATCTTGCCCGACGCCTCCTTGACGGCCACGATGTTGCCGCATTCGCGGGCCAGGCGCAGCGTGGTTTCGGCCTCCATGTTCACCACGCAGCGACCCGGGATGTTGTACAGGATGATGGGCAGCTCCACCGCGTTCGCGATGGTGCGGAAGTGCTGGTAGATGCCCTCTTGCGGGGGCTTGTTGTAGTACGGCACCACGCACATGAAGCCGTCCACGCCGAGCTCGGCCACCTCGAGCGCGAAGCTCACCGTGTCGGCCGTGCAGTTGTCGCCCACGTTCGCGATGACGGGCACGCGGTCGCCCACGGCCTCCACCACGGCGCGGAACAGGTCGATCTTCTGCGGGTAGAACACGGTCGGGCTCTCGCCCGTCGTGCCGTTGATGATGAGCGAGTCGCTGCCGCCGTCCACGAGACGCGCGGCGAGCGCCTGAACCTTGTCGAGGTCGAGCTCGCGGTTCTCGTCGAACGGGGTGACCATGGCCGGGATCATACGGCCGAAACGGGGCTGCGACATGCTGACTCCTCACCTAACTGCGCGGCGGCGGGTGGAAACGCGTCCACGCGCCGAACCTTGCCTAACGTACAAACGTTTATTATGCCATGGACGCGACCTGCGGGCGCGCTCACGCCATGAAGTTCTCCAAACCTACAATCAGGCCCGATCGCTCCCCTACGCTGCGGATGCCCAGCAGCACGCCCGGCATGTAGGACTCGCGGTCCCAGGAGTCGTGGCGGATGGACAGCGTCTGGCCGAGCGAGCCGAACACGACTTCCTGGCTGGCGACGTAGCCCATCGAGCGCACCGAATGCACCGGCACGCCCGCCACGAGCGCGCCGCGCGCACCCTCGGCCCCGTCGATCTCGGTCTCTCGGCCGGGAGCCTCGCTCGCGCGGCCTCCGCGCGCCTCGGAAATGATCTCGGCCGTGCGCACCGCCGTGCCCGAGGGTGCGTCCTTCTTGTTGCAGTGGTGGAACTCCAGGACTTCGGCCTCCGGGAAGTACGGAGCGGCCGCCTTCGCGAACTCCATCATGAGCACGGCGCCCGTCGTGAAGTTCGGCGCGTAGAACAGGCAGGTGCCCTGCGGTGCCAGGGCCGCGAGCTCCGCGAGCACCTCGTTCGACAGGCCCGTCGTCCCCACCACGCAGTCGACGCCCGCGGGAAGCGCCGCGCGCAGGTTGCCGGCCACGACAGAGGGCTGCGTGAAGTCCACGAGCACGTCGAAGTCCGCGCCCTCGAGCGCCTCGGCCACGCTCGCGAACACGGGGAAAGCCCCGTCCTGCGCATGCGGGTCGATGCCGCAGGCAACCTCCATGCCGTCGGCCGCGCCCACGGCGTCCACGACGGTCGAGCCCATGCGCCCCGCGCACCCCGATACTGCGACTTTTATCATGTTCCAGCCTTTCGCTTTGCGATTCTATTTCCATCCTACCACGCAACGCCGAGCGCCCCGCGCATTGTTGCCCCGACGGCACCGAGGGTCGGAGTGCGGCGGACCGCGCTCGAAAGAAAAGGGCCGCTTGCGCGGCCCTCCCGTTGGTGCTTTCTAGCCTTCGTGACGGCGGCGCGGGGTGCGGTTGTTGCCGTTTCCGCTGCCGTTGCGGTTGCTGCGGCCGGGACGGTTGTCCTTGTCGCCGTGGTCGTCGCGGCGCGGGCGGTCGCTTCGCTCGCGGCTCGGCGCCGAACCTTCGGGGGCGTCCGGCTTGTCCAAACGGTCGAGCGAGATCTTGCCCGTCTTCGGATCCACCTCAAGCACCTCGACCTTGATGACGTCGCCCAGGGTGAGCACGTCCTCCACGGAGCCCACGCGGCCGTTGGCCACGCGGCTGATGTGCAAAAGGCCGTCCTTGCCGGGGGTAAGCTTGACGAAGGCGCCGAAGTCCTTGATGCCCACGACCTCGCCGTCGAACGTCTCTCCCACCTCGGGCTCTTTCACGATGCCCAGGATCATGGCCTTGGCCGCCTCGCCGGCCGGGCCCTCGATGGCGGCGATGTGGATGGTGCCGTCCTCCTCGATGTTGATCTGGGCGCCCGTCTCCTCCTGGATGCCGCGGACGACCTTGCCGCCGCTGCCGATGACGTCGCGGATCTTGTCGACGGGGATATGGATGGTCTCGATGCGAGGCGCGAACTGCGAGAGCTCCTCGCGCGGCGCCTCGATCTCTCCGAGCATGGCGGAGAGGATGTGGGCGCGGCCCTCGCTCGCCTGCGCAAGCGCGCGGGCGAGGATGTCGACGGACAGGCCCTTCGCCTTGTTGTCCATCTGCAGGGCGGTGATGCCCTTCTCGGTGCCGCACACCTTGAAGTCCATGTCGCCTAGGAAGTCCTCGATGCCCTGGATGTCGGAGAGGATGACCACGTCGTCGCCCTCCTTGATGAGGCCCATGGCGATGCCGGACACGGGCGCCTTGATGGGCACGCCGGCGTCCATGAGGGCCAGGGTGGAGCCGCAGGTGGAGGCCATGGAGGACGAGCCGTTGGACTCGAGCACCTCGGACACCACGCGGATGGCGTAGGGGAACTCGTCGGTGTCGGGCAGCACCGGGATGAGCGCGCGCTCGGCAAGGGCGCCGTGGCCGATTTCGCGGCGCTTCGGCGCGCCCATGCGGCCCGCCTCGCCGGTGCAGTACGGCGGGAAGTTGTACTGGTGCATGTAGCGTTTGCCCTCGGCGGGGTCGATGGTGTCCAGGCGCTGCCACTCGTTCAGCATGCCCAGCGTCACCACGGAGAGCACCTGGGTCTGGCCGCGCTGGAACAGGCCCGAGCCGTGCACGCGGGGCAGGTAGCCCGGCTTGATGTACAGCGGTCGGATCTCCTCGGGCGTGCGGCCGTCGGCGCGCTCGCCGGTGGCGATGACCATGGCGCGCATAGCCTTCTTCTCGAGCTTCTTGAGCTCGGCGGAGATGTCACCCTTCCAGGCGGCGCGCTCCTCGTCGGAGAACTGCTCGGCCTTGATGCGCTCCTTGAGCTCCTCGACCTTGCCCATGCGGGAGAGCTTGTCGGCGTCATGCAAGGCGGCGGACATCTCGTCCATGAACGGGGCCACGCGCTCGGCGATGGCCGGGTCGGCGACGTGGACGGGCCACTCGACGGGCTGGATGTTCGCGCGGTCGAGGAAGCGCTGCTGCACCTCGCAGAACGCGGCGATGGCCTCCTGGCCGAACGCCATGGCGGCGAGCATGTCCTCTTCGGAGATCTCGTCGGCGCCGGCCTCCACCATGGAGATGTAGTCGGCGGTGCCGGCGATGGTGAGCTCGAGGTCGGAGTTCTCGGATTCCTCGAACGTGGGGTTCACGATGAACTCGCCCGTCTCGACGTCGCGGCCTATGCGCACGCAGGCGGCCGGGCCGTCGAAGGGGGCCGCGCCCACCATGAGGGCGGCGCTGGCACCCATGACGCAGATGGTGTCGGGCGGGTTGACGCTGTCCACCACGAGCGTCGTGCACACGACGTGCACCTCGCGTTTGAAGCCGTCCACGAAGCCAGGGCGGATGGGGCGGTCGACCATGCGCGCCGTGAGCGTGCCCTTGTCGGAAGGACGCGCCTCGCGCTTCAGGTACCCGCCGGGGATGCGGCCGACGGCGTACATCTTCTCGATGAAGTCGACCGTGAGGGGGAAGAAGTCGTAGTCCTTCTCCTGTCCGATAACCGCCGTGACCAGCACGGTGGTGTCGCCTTGCGTGACGAGCACGGAGCCCGTCGCCTGCTTGGCCAGTTCGCCCGTCTCCAAGCGGTACTCTTTGCCGTACAGCTCGAAGGATTCGACGATTTTTTCCATATGCACGTTCTTTCTCTTCGCCTTGACCGCCCTAGTGCGACCAAGCTTCTTCGGCTCCGTCCGCTCCCTGCGGGCGGGCCGCGAGCAGAAGCGCCCTTGCGCTTCCGACCGCCTCTACGTTTTCAATCCCGTTGTCCGAACGGGATGCGACGCCTATGCGAAAAAGCCCGCCTGAGCGGGCTTTCGTAGCTAGATGTTGTCGCGGATGCCGAGCTTCTTGATAAGGCTACGGTATTCCTCGATGTCACGGCCCTTGATGTACTTCAAGAGGCCGCGGCGCTTGCCGATGAGCATCATGAGGCCGCGCTGCGTGTGCTTGTCCTTCTTGTGCACCTTCAGGTGCGCGGTGAGGTTGCGGATGCGCTCCGTGAGGATGGCCACCTGCACCTCGGGGCTGCCCGAGTCGCCCTCGTTCTTGCCGAACTCCTTCATGAGCTCTGCGGTGCGCTCCTTGGTGATGCTGAGCTTGTCTGCCATGTTCTCCACCTTTCCTGCAGCGCCTTTGCGCCGCCTTCCGCCGCATCCCGCCCTGTCCGGACCGGTGCGTGCTCGTTGCGCTCCCCTCTGGGTGGGCATGCGGTGAAACATGCGGACCAAGCGGGAAGTGCCTGCGTTTTCGCAGCTGACCCATTGTAGGCGAACGCGCGTCTGCGGGCAAGACGGGTCGGGAGCGCCCACAGGTTGCCCACATTGCGGGCGGTCTCGACGCGCGCGGATGCGCCCTTCGCCGCCCCGGCCGAGCGAAACGCACCCCCCCTGTGGCGTCACGCGAGGTCCAGCTCCATGAACACGTCAGCCATCGGATTGTCGTCGTAGCGCTCGATGTCCCGGAAGCCCAGGCGCCGGTAGAGCGCGATGGCGCTCGTGGACGTGGACATGGTGTCGAGGCGCACGACGCGGTAGCCGCGTTCGCGCGCGTGGTCGATCACCCGCTGCGCCAGGCGGCGGCCCAGCCCTCGACCCTGGAGCCGTTCGTACACGAACAGCGTCTTGAGCTCGCACGCCTCCGGGGAGAGCCGGCGGGCCCCCGCGCAACCCACTACTTCGCCGTGGTCGACGAGGCACCAAAAAGCCTCGAAGCTCGCGTCGACGTCGAGCAAGTGGGCGTGACGGCCCTCGGGGTCGAAGGAGCGGCCCGACTCGGGCAGGCAGTTCGCGAGGAACCCGAGAAGCGGCTCGCGGAGGGAGGGACGGTACGGCTCGAGATCGATCATGCGAGGGATCCTTTCTTGCACGGCGGGGCCTTTAGGACGCCGCGTTCGCGGGCGGCACGCTCGGGCCCTGCGGGATCCATACGGTGAACGAGGTGAGCCCCGCGTCGCTTTTCGCGTAGATGTCGCCGCCATGGGCGCGGGCGATCTCCCGGGCGATGGCCAAGCCGAGCCCCGCGCCCCCCTCGCCCGAGCCGCGCGCGGCGTCGGCGCGGAAGAACTTCTCGAAGATGCGCTCGAGGTGCTCGGGGGAAAGCTCCCGGCCCCGGTCGGTCACGGTGAGCTCCCACCACACGAAGCCGTCCGGGGCGCACACCAAGCCCGTCCGCACGCGCACCTCGGTGCCCGCGTCGGCGTAGGCCACGGCGTTCTTCAGCACGTTGTTCAGCACGCGCGCCACGCGGCCCGCGTCGGCGAACACGGAAAGCTCCTCGGGCCCGTCGTAGACGAGGGCGAGCGAGCGCCCTTCGGCCAACGGGTAGAACTCCTCTATCACCTGGTTCACGAACAGCGCGCCGTCGAAGCGAGAGCGCTCGATGGGAATGGTCTGCAGGTTGTAGCGCGTGATCTCGAAGAACTCGTCGAGCAGCTCCTCCAGGCGGTACGCCTTGGCCAGCGTGATGCCCGTGTAGCGCGCCCGCACGTCCATGGGCAGGTCGGGCGACTCCTCCAAAAGCGTGAGGTAGCCGATGATGGAGGTGAGCGGCGTCTTGATGTCGTGGGCCAGGTACACCACCAGCTCGTTCTTCCGCTCCTCGGCGGCCTTCGCGGCGCGCTCGTTCTGCTCGCCCTCGGCCTTGATGTTGTTCAGGAACAGGGCCGTGGGGGCCAGCTCGCTCGGCAGCATGACGGGCCCCTCGCGCTTGGCCAGCACGTCGGTCACGGAGTCGAGCAGCAGGTCGAAGTAGCGCAGCGCCCGGTTGATGCCGGAGCGCACCACGTACACGATGCCCACCACGAACCCCACGGCCACGCACAGCAAAAACAGGTTCGCGATGGTCGTGTGGGCCCAGTAGCTCTGCCCCACGAGGTTGTACACGAAGTTCGAGAGCGGCGAGCCCAGCGTGAACATGAAGCCGAAGAACAGCACGAGGTACACCACCGCAAACATAACGACGTTCACGAGCGTGCGCCGCAGCACGGCGTTCGAGAGCCGCCTCGTCTGGTCTTGCTTCGCCAGGTCGAACCCGTTCGAGTCCATCGCGCCCTCCTCATTAGCCCAGTTTGTAGCCCACGCCCCACACCGTCTCTATGAACTCCTGCGACGAGTCGACGGCGGCCAGCTTCTTGCGCAGATGCCTGATGTGCACCATGACCGTGTTGTTGCTCTGCGCGTTGGCCTTCTCGCCCCATACGGACTCGAACAGGTCGCGCGACGCCACCGGCCTTCCCGCGGCGCGCAGCAGGCAGACGAGGATGGCGAACTCCTTGGGCGTGAGCGCGAGCGGCTCGCCGTGGAGCGTGGCCGAGTACGCTCCCTCGTCGACCGCGACGTCGCGCGCTTCGAGCAGCCCCGCGCGGGCGTCGTCGGCCGGAGCCGCGCTACGCCGCAGCCGGGCGCGCACGCGGGCCAGAAGCTCGCGCGGCTTGAACGGCTTGACCACGTAGTCGTCGGCGCCCAGCTCGAAGCCCACCACCTTGTCGATCTCCTCGTCTTTGGCGGTGAGGAAGATGATGGGCACCGAGCTCGCGCGCCGCAGCTCCCGGCAGCAGGCGAACCCGTCCATGCCCGGCATCATGATGTCCAAAACGACGAGGTCGAACGCCTCGCGATCGTCCGCGGCCAGCAAATCGGCGGCGGCGTAGAACGTGCGCACCTCGAAACCGCTTCCCACGAGCAGCTGCGCCACGAGGTCGGCGATGGCCGCCTCGTCGTCGCACACCGCTATGGTCTTCGCATCCGCCACAGTCCGTCCCTTCGTCCTCGTGCCCTTGCGGCCATTGTATCGGCCTGCCGGGCGCCCGGGTCGCGCACGACGGCAATTTTAAGGAAAACTTAAAGGTTTCGTAGCCGGTTCTTCTGAGACACGGGCCCTCGACATGCGGATACTGGAGGAAGAGGCGGAAAGATAGGTTGCCTGCGTAGGGGCGCTCTCCAGAGTGTCGAACGATGGGGGCTCCTCGCCGTCAAAGAAGAAAGGAAAGCGCCATGACGTACACGAACTCGTATCGCTCGCCGCGTCGCGGGACGGCGGCGCACGCCGCGCGCACTTCCGCGACCGCGCCGATGTCCTACGTTGGGAGCCGCGATGCACGCAGCTACTCGCGCACGTCGTACCGCACTCCGACCGCCTCCGCATCGCGCCGGCGGCGCAGCCGGCTTGCGCGCGCGGCGCTGATCGTCTTTCTCGTCGCAGCGATCGCCGGGGCGGGCTGGTACGCCGTCGGCGCGCTCGCCGCGCTCGGGCACGGCGCCGCGGCCGGATCGACGTCTTCGAGCGCGCCCCAGAGCACGCCCAAGAGCGCCTGGCGTGCCGGCGAGGTGCCCGCGCTGTACCAGCGCGACCCCGCCTGGGCGCAAACGGGCTACGCGGGCGACGCCTTCGGCGAGAGCGGGTGCGGCCCCACGTGCCTGGCCATGGCGTACGTGGCGCTCACCGGGCGGACCGACCTCTCCCCCGCCGACGCGGGAGCGCTCTCCGAGCGGCTGGGATGCGCGACGGCGGACGGCACCGCCTGGGCCTTCATGACCGACGGGGCGGCCGAGCTGGGCCTGGTCGCCGAGGAGATCCCCGCCGACGAGGCGTCCGTGCGCCGGGCGCTCGTGGCGGGACGGCCCGTGATATGCAGCGTGGGTCCGGGAGACTTCACCACCACGGGCCATTTCATCGTGCTCGCCGGCGTGAACGAGCGCGGGCGGCTGGTGATACGCGATCCGAACAGCCCCGAACGCACGGCCGAAACCTGGGATTTCGACACGGTGCTCGGCCAGTGCCGCAACCTCTGGGCCTACTCGGCGGCCTGAGCGGCCCGCAGTCCGCGCACGAGCTGGTCGGCGCACGAGGTGGAGCGGCGGCCGCAGGTGTTGCCCTCCAGCTGGGCGGCTATCTCGTCGACCGTCATGCCCTGCACAAGCTTCGACACGGCCTTGAGGTTGCCGTCGCAACCGCCGACGAACTCGATGCGCGACACGCGGTCTCCGTCGAGCTCGATGTTGATGGCGCGCGAGCACACGCCGCGCGGGGTGTAGGTATGCATGCTGCTTCTCCTTTTCGCGAGCCCCCATTATCGCACAGCGGCGCGGCGGCGATCGATTCGATGCGGCGGGCGGGCCGTTTAGAACAGGCCCGAGGTGAACAGGAAGTTGAGGGACTTCAGGTTCGCGCCCACGTGCTCGCAGGTCCACTGCTGGCAGAAATGGAGCACCGCGAACGACGCGGACGGTTCGACGTCCATGGCTTCGATCTCGGCGAACGTCGAGCCCATGAGGGCCCTGCACCATCCGATGGTGTCCGCGGGCACGGCCACGGCCTCCGTCGAGGGCCGGCAGGCAGGGCACACGACGCCGCCCTCGCGGTAGGAGACGAACGTCGTCCCGTTCGGCGGGGCGGCCGCGACGTCCGCGCCGCAGCCCACACACGCCGCCAGGCTCGGCCGCAGGCCGGAGAGCGCCAGGGCCTTCAGCAGGTGCGCCGCGCAGACGGCGGGCGCCTGCGCGGCATCGACTTTGTCGAGCCGATCGAGCGCCGCCTCGGTGAGCGCGAACAGGCGCGGGCCCTCCAGCCCCGCCTGCGTCACGCGGTCGAGGAGCTCGGCCATGGGGGCCGCGCAGGCGGCGTGCTCCAAGTCGCGCCGCAGGCGCTCGTGGGAGGCCATGATGCGCGCCTCCTTCACGATGTCGAGGCTGCGGCCCTTCGAGCAAAGCACGTCGACGACCGAGTACAGCTCGAGGCGCGCGGCGAACGAGCTCGAGGGCTTGCGCGCGCCTTTGGCCACGGCGCGCATCTGCGAGCCGTCCTCGGCGAGCAGGGTGACGATGAGGTCGCTCTCCCCCAGCTTCGTCTTGCGCAGCACGATGGCGCGCGCCGTGTACGTCGCGCTGGCCACGCGCCTAGGAGATGCTCACGATGTTGTTGGAGTCGTCCCAGACGATGGTGCCGCTCTTCTGCTTGGCCGAGCCGCGCACCGTCTCGCCGTCCAACGTGGTCACGGCGGCCGCCGTGACGGTGAACGACGTCTGGTTGTACGCGGTGTACTCCACGCTGTCCACCGAGATGATCTCGTAGGTCGTTCCGCCGATGGAGAGGGTGCCGGCGCTGGCGAGGTAGTCCTTGGCCGCGGCCACGAGCACGCTCGCGCGCGACTTGGCCACGTTCACGGTCACCATTGAGCCGGAGGCCAGCTTCTCGCCGGCGGCGGGATTCGTGCCGACGACCGTGCCCTCGGGCACGTCCTCGGTGTAGTAGTACGCGACCTCGGGCACGTAGGCAGCCTCCTCGAGCGCGGCCTTCGCGGCGTCGAGGGTCTGGTTGGCCACGTCGGGAACCGTGAAGGGCACGGCGACCGTCACGGTGACGTTCGTGGTGGCCTTCGCCTTCTCGCCCGCGTCGGGGCTCACCGCGAGCACGGTGCCCTCGGCCGTGTCGGACTTCTCGTCGACGAAGGTCACGCGCTCGAAGTCCTCGGCCTCGAGGAGCTTGGCCGCCTCGTCCTTCGGCTTGCCCACCACGTCGGGGATGGTGCGCGCCACGGCCACGTGGATGACCACCTCGGTGCCCTTCTCGGCGCGCCAGCCCGCCTCGGGGTCGGTGAGCAGCACGAGGCCCTCCGTCTCGTCCGACTTCACCTGCGTGGCGCGGACGGTGAAGCCCTTGCCCTCCAGCTGGTAGGTGGCGTCGGCGCGCGTCATGCCCGTCACGTCGGGAACGATCTTGCCACCCCACATCTCCATCTGGTACGTGATGCCGGCTGCCGCCGCGGCGGCGACCGCGAGCAGCACGAGCACGATGACGACCACGCGGCCGCGGCCGTGCTTCTTCTCGCGCGGGTCGGGCGCACGGAACTCCTTTTGCTTCGGGGCGGCCTTGCCCTCGACGCGCGGCATCTCCATGGTGCCGCCCGAGCGCCAGGCCGCCTGGGGCGGCGTGTAGCCGGGATCCACGAGGCACTCGTCGAGACCGGAAAGGTCGGCCGTGACCGCCGCGCTCGGCACGCGGGCGTCCCTGCCTTCGTCCTCGGCGCGCGCGTCTGCCGGGTCGGCGTCGTCGATGTCGCCGAAGTCGAACTCGTTGCCGTCCTCGTCCACGTCGACGCCCGCAAGGCCTATGACCGGCAGGCTCGCTGGATCCAAGGGGCCCGAACCTTGCGAGGAGCGCGCTGCGGCGTCTTTTTTCGGCGCGGGCTCGGGAGCGTCGTCCTCCCCGGACGTTCCTTCCCCTGCCCCAGGGGCCTCGGCGGCCTCGGGGACGCCTTCCCCGTCGGGTCCCTCGTCGACCGAAGGCGCGGCGGCGTCTTCGTCGGCCGGCCCATCGGCAGCTATCGAGCGCAGCGTCGCGTCGCTCGTCGAGGCGGCGGCCACCGCGGCCATGCGCCCCGTCAGCGGAAACCCGCATTCGTTGCAGAATTTCGCGCCCTCTTTGTTGTCAGATCGGCAGTTAGGACAGATCATGCTCATGCGTCTCCCTCGCGAAGTCAGCTTCGCTGCGTATTGTACCGGAAAATCAGCGGATACGGAGGGGCATCCGACCGATAGCCGGTTTCGTGACAATACCTGCAAGAAGAGGGGCGGCGATCTTCGTGAGGGCGTTCCTGGGAACACCCTCACGGTTTCAATCCGAACGCAAAGCTGTGCGATCAGTCCGCAAGCTTCCTAAGCCGCAGAGCGAACACGAGCGCGCACGCCGCAGTGATGATGGACACCGTCAGCGCGACGGGCATGCCGTCGACGACGCCCATCACGCCCAAGATAACCGTATAGATGGCCGTTCCGATGGAACCGCCCAAGTTCTGACCCACCTGGATAAGGGAGTTGCCCTGAACGCGAATGTCGGCTGGCAGCTGGATCTGAGGACCGGCCGAGAACGCCGAGCTCTGCACGCTGTTGTAGCAGCCGGCTACGACCATGATGACGTAGATGACGAATATGTTGGCGTCGGGAGCGACGAACAGCAGAAGCGCGCCCGCGACCACGATGCGCATGATGCAGCCGAACGACAACACGCCTCGCGCGTTGCCCGCCTTGCCGATCATGCGACCCAGAATAGGGCTAAGGAACAGGCCGACGAACGAGTACACGGTGGTGACGAGCCCAGCCTCGGTGGCAGAGTGCCCCATAACTGTGATCACGTACATGGGCAGGAAGAAGAATACCGCCATGTTAGAGAACATGCAGAAGAAGTTCGCGATGCCGAAGCTCAGCGTGTTGCGGTTCTTGAGAGCCGTTGCCGGGATTATGGCGTCGCCCTGCTTCTTGCGGATGACCAAGACGAGAGCGACGAGGGCGACTAGGGCGACGGCGAACAGGGCATTGCTGGCCATGCTGCCGAACGGGGCGAAGCTCGTTCCCAACGAGAGTCCGGAGATCAGCGCCGCCAAGAAGACGACGACGGCGATGGTTCCTGACGTGTCGAATTTGCCACTCGCGCTGGCCATGCCCGCTGCTTCCTCCTTGGTCGCCTTAACGCCAAAGAACACCATGAGCCCGCCCACGAGCAGGATGGGCCAGATGACGTGGCATACGATTCGCCAGCTGGCGACGTCCATGATGAATCCGCCCATCACCGGGCCGGCCAACATGCCAATGGCCATCATGGTGCCGCAGGCTCCCAGGTAGGTACCCGCTCTCTTCTGATCGTACATGTCGCGAATCATCGAGTAGCCGAGTACGAAGATGCCGGCGCTTACGAAGCCCCACAGCGTCGACGGCACGACGAGTGCCATCATAGTCGGCGCAAGTGCACGGGCGAAGATGACCACCGCTCCGACGAGGAGGGAAGCCGTGAACAGCGGCCGTTTGATGGCCGGGTTCTTGGCACCCAGATATCCCCATAGCGGCATGACGGCGACGCTCACGATGCCTGACAATGTGCTTGCCAGCGAATAGTAGTCGAGGCCGCCTATTTCGCTCACAGCCACCGGCAGCAACGTCGACAGCGTCGATGATTGAACGATCGACCCGACAACGGCAATGTAGATGCCGACGAGCGTGAGCGTTTTTTTCGCCGACGATGCCGCCATGAACGGATTCGCGGCCTTTGAAGCTTGGCTTACCTGCTTTGATTCGTTTTCCATTACTCCCCCTCACGTGTAACGCTGGTTGATCCTTCAGGAGCTGAGCCCGCCATCGCGCCTCGTCGACGGAACGGCATCAGCAGCAGCACATTCCCCCATCAACCGATATCGCAGCTCCGTTGATATGGTCGGCATCGTCGCTGCACAGGAAGAGGCAGGCGCGTGCGATGTCCTCCGCATCGCCGAACCATCCTTGCGGCATGGCAGCGACGATGCTCGACAGTCGTTTGCCATCTGCATGGTATGTGCCGCCGGAATGAATGCCGATATCGGTACGAGTCCCCCCAGGATGGATGATGTTGCAACGGATACCCTTGCCCATGAACTCGAAGGCGATGCTCCTCGTCAATCCCTCCAAACCCGCTTTGGCGGCCGTGTAGCTTACGCCGTGGTTGCCGCGCAGGGCGGCGTACGACCCGATGTTGACGATGGAGCCGCCAGTCTCGATCATCAAGGGAACGGCGCAGCGACACAGGCGAAAGGGCGCCTTGAGGTCGACGTCCATAACCTTGTCCCAGCGCTCGTCGTCCGTGTCGACGAGCGGGTAGTTGAGGTCGTTGATGCCGGCGATGTTGCATAGCGCGTCGAGCCGTCCGAAGCGCCTCTTGGTCTCGGCCATCAGCCGTTCAACGTCCTCGGTTAGCGTCACGTCGGCAACCAGCGGAACAACGTCGCGCGCGCCATGCCACTGGGCCAAATCGTCTTCACGCACGTCGACAGCAACCACATGGGCGCCCTCATCCGCGAAGAGCTTGGCCGTGGCGCAGCCCATGCCGTTGCCGGCCCCGGTGACGATGGCGACCTTGCCTTGGAGCCGTCCTCGCGTTCGAGCGCTTTTGACCGCATCGTCCTTTCTCTCGTCGATCAGAAAACCTGCCAAACCTGCCGTTGCCATAAGGAAACCTCCTCGTGCGCTATCGTCTTCGCTCTACCAGGGAATCGGGGTCGCGCTCTCCCGCCTCTCCCATCACCTTTTCAAGCATCGCTTCCGCCTGCTTCGGGAACGTGCGGCCTCAAAGGCTCGCGATGATGGCCTCCACCGAAATCTTGGCGTCTCCGAGCAGCATGTCGGTGTTGTCGTTGAAGAACAGCGGATTCTGGACGCCCGCGTAGCCGGCGTTGCCCATGGACCGCTTGGACACGATGACCTTGCCCGCTTCCCACACGCGCATGACCGGCATGCCGGCGATGGGGGAATCGGGTTCGGTCTCGGCAGCGGGGTTCACGGTATCGTTGGCTCCGATGACCAGAACCACGTCCACCTCGCCGAAATCGTCGTTGATCTCGTCCATCTCGAACACGTTGTCGTAAGGAACCTTGGCCTCGGCCAACAACACGTTCATATGCCCCGGCATGCGGCCCGCAACGGGATGGATGCCGAACCGTACGTCGACGCCTATGTCGATGAGCTTGCGCGTCAGCTCGGCGACGGGATACTGCGCCTGGGCGACCGCCATGCCGTAGCCGGGCGTGACGACGACGCGCTTGGACTCTTTGAGGAGCTGTGCAACCTCATCCGGCGATGTTTCCGTGTGATCGCCGTAATCCCGAGCCTCGCCGGACTTCGCAGGCGCGTCTCCGCCGAAACCGCCGAGGATGACCGAGACGAAGGAGCGGTTCATCCCCTGGCACATGATGTAGGACAGGTACGCGCCCGACGAACCGACCAATGCGCCGGTGATGATGAGCAGGTCGTTGCCCAGCGTGAAGCCGGCCATAGCCGCAGCCCAGCCGGAATAGGAGTTGAGCATCGAGACAACGACGGGCATGTCGCCGCCGCCGATGGCGAGGACCAGGTGGGCGCCGAGAACGAGTGAGATGGCGGTGAGGATGCCCAGAGGCACCAACCCCTCCTCGACTCCGGTGGTGTTGATGGCCCAAGCGATCAACGCGACACAAGCGACGATCATGACCAGGTTGATGGCGTTGCGGCCCGGCAAGGTGAGCGGCTTGCCCGATATTTTCGCCGAGAGCTTCAAATAGGCCACGATGGACCCGGTGAGCGTCACTGCGCCTATGAAGACGGCCAGCCCGACCTCGCCCATATGGAACGCGTTCGACGCGTCCCCCGCCATGCCCGGCTCGGTGAGAAACGAATTGAAGCCCACGAGCACCGCAGCCGCACCGACGAACGAGTGGAGCATGGCGACGAGCTCGGGCATGGCGGTCATCTGGACCTTGGCGGCCTTCCATATGCCGATCGCCGCTCCGATGAGGACCGCGGCCAGAATCAAGGCGATGGTGAAGACCGCGGCCTCCTGATCTTGGAAGACCGACACCGCGACGGTGGCGACCAGCGCGATCGCCATGCCGACGATGCCCATGGCGTTGCCTTGCCGGGCGGTCTTTTGCTTGGACAGGCCGGCGAGAGCCAAGATGAACAGGAGGGCCGCTAGGATGTAGGCCAGCGATTGGAAACGCGTCAAGGCGTCGAGCACTCCGGCGGAGGCGTCGAAGCCCATAAGCAGGAAGGCGTCCATTATTCAGAGCTCCTCTCGAACATCTTGAGCATGCGGTTGGTGATCAGGAAGCCACCGAACACGTTGATGCTTGCGATGACCATGGCAACGAAGGATAGGGCGGCCACGATGGGGTTGCTCGACCCTGCGAGCAGGATGGCTCCCACGACGATGATTCCCGAAATGGCGTTCGTCACCGACATGAGCGGCGTGTGGAGCGTGTGGGTCACGCTCGTGATGACATAGAATCCCACGACGACCGCCAGCTCGAACACGATGAAGTGCCCAGCCATCTCGGTAGGGGCCGTCAGGACGAGCGCCACGCCCAGCACCCCCAGCGCCACCTTCCACCACCATTTCTTCCAGGCGGGCGCCTCGGCCGCTTCAGGCGCCTCGTCGGCGGGCGCCGCCTGGGCAGGCTGCTGAGCGGCAGACACCTTAGCTGGAGGCGGCGGCCACATGACTTTGCCTTCGACGGTCACCAGCATGCCCCGGATGACCTCGTCCTCCGCGTCCCATATGGGGACGCCGTCCTTTTTGGGTGTGGCGAGCTTGAACAGGTTCACGACGTTCTGCCCGAAAAGCTGTGAGGACTGTCCCGGAAGCCGGCTCGGCAGATCGCCGTAGCCGATGATCGTGACCCCGTTCTCGGTCGTGTAGGCCTCGCCAGGCCGGGTGAGCTCGCAGTTGCTTCCCAGCCCGGATGCGCCCATGTCCACGATGACGGAGCCGGGCCTCATGCCGGCGACCGCCTGGGCGGTGAGCAAGAGCGGGGCCGGGCGTCCAGGAACCTGGGCGGTCGTGATGACGATGTCGCTTTTGGCTGCCTGCTCTTTGTAGACCTCGAGAACCGCCTTCTGCTGTTCTTCTGCAAGCTCCTTGGCGTAGCCGTCCGAGGATTCCTGCCTGACGGGGATCTCTACGAAGGTGCCGCCGAGGGACTCGACCTGGTCGGCAACCTCGGCCCGCACATCGGTGGCGGACACTTCTGCCCCCATGGAGCCTGCGGCTCCGATAGCTGCCAAACCTGCGACGCCCACGCCGATGACGTAGACCTTGGCAGGCGGCACCTTGCCGGCTGCCGTCACCTGGCCGGCGAACAGGCGACCGAATCGGTTGGCCGCCTCGATGACAGCGCGGTTGCCCGCCACGTTCATCATCGAGGAACGCACGTCGAGCGATTGGGCGCGCGAGAGGCGTGGCACCATGTCGAGAGCCAGCGCGGTGACGTTTTTGACGGCGAGCCTTCCGATAAGCTCTGGGCTGGCACCCGGATTCATGCGTGCGAGAAGTGTCGCCCCTTTCTTGACCAATGAGAGCTCCTCAGCGGGCGGCGTGTCCAGGCACGTCACGATATCGCTGCCCCACGCCTCTTCTTTCCCGACGATCTCGGCGCCCGCCGCGAGGTATTGGTCGTCGAAGTAGCCGGCACGGGCCCCCGCGCCCTCTTCGACGGCGATCTCGTAGCCCAGCTTGATGAGCTTGGCGACGGTGTCGGGTGACGCGGCGACCAAGGTTTGCCCTTCGAAAGGCTCTTTCGGTATACCGATACGCATAATCATCCTCCTCCTTTTCTTCAGCCTGCGTGCGAAATCCGCAGGGCGTGCATGTTCGTCCGCGTCGACGGCCCTCGTACCACAGGCGATCCATCACGTGGTTCAAGCCAAGCCGACAACCCTATCGGCAAGGGAAGCGGTTGTTTGCCTGATTGTTCGAGAGACCCAGGTACGCTAATAGAGCTGGAAGGGAACGATGCCGGATGGTCCTGCCAGCGCGACCGAGATGCCGGTCTGGATATCCTTTGGGTCTTCGAAGAACGCGACCGGCGCCCCTCCTTCCAAAGCCGCTTCGTCGAGCTCGCCCAGCTCCACAAAGTCGTTGCTCTCGAAGCCGCAGGGCGGCACCCAAACGAGTGCGGGGACACCCAGACGTAAGCCCGATTTCAGCAACGATGCCGTTCGCCGAAGATCGCCTGCGCAGTCCACGAGCACGTCTGCACCCACATGGCCGAGCACGTCGGCGAACTTCGATTCGTCCTCGACGGGAAACCCCGTTGGGCCTATACCCGCCACGATCCCCATGTCTCGATCGTCCCCTCCCCTTCCGACGGCGCCGACCACCAGCACATCGGATCCATCGAGGTTCCGCAGGCTTTCCAGACCCGGCTCCGAGAGGGGCTCTATGAACACTGCAAACAAATTCTGATCGCGCATTGCGGCCCCTTCCCCTTCCGTGGACGCCCGCCGCAGAAGGATTTTTGCTTCTTGGGGAAGGCTCCGCCCCTTGAAGGGACGGAGCCGGTTCGCTTAATCGAGCTGCTTGACGACGGACATGGCGTACTTTCCGCCGTCCATGATGATGTCGCACCCCGTCAGGTAATCGTGGCCGGGGCCCATGAGCTTCACGACGAGGTCCGCCATCTCCTCGGGCGTGCCGAAACGCTTGAACGCGGTCCCCTCGGCGATGCTCGCCTTGTCGGTGCTGCCGCCTTGCAGCATCGGGGTGTCGAAGGAACCCGGGGCGATGGAGAAAATGCGAGCCCCCTTCTTGCCGAAACGAACCGTGTTGGCCATGGTGTAGTACATGACGAAACGCTTAGATCCGGCATAGTACGTGTAGCCGTCGTCGAGGAAGCTCGGCTTCGGATGCTTTCCGGCAGCCACCGCTGCCTTCCACCTCTCCCTGAAATCCTCGGCGGTCGGATCGTTCCAGACGGCAAGGTCTTCAGCGAAGGGAGTGTAGAAATAGCCCGTGATGGAGGAGTAATGGACCATGACGCCTTCGTCAAGATAAGGAAAGAAGGTCTCCGTGGTGTTGACGACGCCCTTCATGTTGACGTCGATGATCATATCGGGAGTGACGCCCTCCCAATCGACGCCCGCCGCATTGACGACGCTGCCGATATCGCCGATGGTTCGGGCGTACTGGGCGAATTCCTCGACCGAGCCCGCATCGGAGACGTCGCAGGTCTTGCCGTAAGCCTCGACGCCCGCCGCCTTCAACTGCTCAAGGGCGCCTTCCAGGCGCTTCTCGCTACGCCCGCCGACGAGCACGGGACCGTAGGCGCCAAGTCCTATCGCATTTGCGAGGCCCATGCCGGAGGTGCCGCCGGTTACGATTTGGAGTTTCCCTATCAGTGCCATTTCTCTTCCTTTCTCGATGATCCGGCATCCCCTCAGCGAGTGATCTCCCCTTGCTGCCGAGGAAGCTGCCGGATCGCTTTAACGGCTACTCGCCGTTCATCCTAAAAATGACCTTCATGCCCTTGTTCTTGTCGCAAGCGGTCTCGAAGGCCTCCATCGCCTGGTCGAGCGTGAACTCCGACGTTATGATCGACGCGATGTCGACGGCCCCGTCCTGGAGCACCTCGATGACTTCCTTGATGTCCTCTGGCGCATAGGCGCGTGAGCCCGTCACCGTGAACTGCTTGCTCATGAACTCGGCAGGGTTGATGGTGATCGGGCGCGAGTCAAGGCCGAGCGTCGCGAACGTCGAGTTGCAGCGGCCGTTCTCCATGTACTCGTTGATGAGAGCCCCGAGGCCGACGTAGTCAAGGTATCGGTCGACGTTGGCGCGCTCGTAGGAGTTGATGCTGGCGATGCCGAATTTCTCGCCGGCGTACTCGATGGCGCTCTTCTCGGTGTTGTCGAAGACATCGGCCCCCAGGTTGCGTGCGAACTCGATGCGCTCGGGCATCTGCTCGGCTATGAAGATGTTCTCGACGCCCTGGTGCCGCATGGCCGCCCATCCCATGAGGCCGATCGGTCCCGCGCCCCACATGAGCACGTTGTCCGTCGCCTGCACGCCGCCGCGGTTCTTCGTGTGCACGGCGACGCCGAACGGCTCGATGAGGGCGGCGCTGCGAAGCGGCACGTTATCGGGGATGACGAAGACCGTCTCGTCCTTGATCGCTTTGTAAGTGCCGCAGTACTCGCCGAAACCGCCCGCCATGCAACAGAAGCGCGGGTCCGTGTTGCTGAAGGTGGGGTCGATCCACACCCGGTCCCCCACGGCCAGCTCCTTCACCTTCGCCCCGACCTCGACGATGGTGCCGACGAACTCGTGCCCGAACTTCGAACCGTCTCCAATGCCGCCATACCTGCCGCCCTTGGTGAATCCGTGCACGTCCGAGCCGCATATGCCGGCGTAGGCGACCTTGATCAGCACGCCGTCGTCCCCGTATGAGGGAATGGGGACTTCGGTCAATTCCACTTCGCCTTTGGTCTTGAAGATCAGTTGCTTCATTGAGCCATCCATGGTGGTACTCCTTTCAGAAAACGTCCTGTCTTGCTTCTCGCATGGTATCCATGCGAAACGAAGGTTCGTAGCGGACGCGGGAGGCCGCATCCGCATACCAGCCCGTCAGCCTTGCTCTTGGCCTTCGAGCTTCTTTAGGAACAGCGAGCACACGAGCGCAACGCCTGCCGCAACGGCGGAGATCGTCAACGCGATCGGCATGCCGGCCACGACGCCGAAGCTTGCGAGGATGATCGTGTAGATAGCCGTGCCGACGGAACCGCCGAAGTTCTGGCCGAGCTGGATTACGGAGTTGCCCTGCACGCGGATCTTGGCAGGCAGCTGAATCTGCGGACCAGCGGAGAACACGACGCCGAAGGTGACGTTATAAAATCCGCCGACAAACAGGATCACGTACAAGACGAAGATGTTCAGGTCGGGCGCCAAGAAGAACATGAGCACGAGCGCGATCAGGATGCGAAGCAGGCTGCCGACCGCAAGAACGCCGCGTGCGTTGCCGGCCTTGCCGATCATGCGGCCCAGTATGGGCCCCATGAACAACCCGACGATGGAGAGCATCGACGTGGTCAATCCGGCCTCGGTGGCAGACAAGCCCATCGCGCTGATGGCGTACATGGGAATGAAGAAGAATATGGCCATGTTGGAAAACATGCTGAAGAAACTCCCCGCTGTGAAGAGCAGCGTGTTGCGGTTCTTGAGCGCGCTGAGCGGAACGACGGCGGAATCCTTCTTCTTGGCTACTATGGCAACGAGCGCAACGAGCGCGACACCGGCCAAGATGAAAACAATATTGCTGGACATGCCGCCGAACGGTAGGAAGCTCGTTCCCAAAGAAAGCCCGCAGATGAGGCAGCCGAGGCACACGACGATGGCGAGCGAGCCGGTTGCGTCGAACTTGCCCGTGGCGGTAGCCATGCCGGCGGCCTCCTGCTTCGTTGCGCCGACGCCGAGGAAAACCATGACGGTGCCCAGGGCGATGATAACCGCGATCAGCACGCAAGCGGCGCGCCAGCTTGCGAAGTCCATGACCAAGCCTCCGACCACGGGTCCGGCGAGCATACCGACGGACTGCATGGTCGCGCAAATGCCCAAATACGTGCCGGCCGTCTTCGAATCGTACATATCGCGCATCATGGAATAGCCAATGACGTAAAGGCCGGCGCTGGGAAGACCCCAGAAAAGCGACACGGCGATCATGAACGTCATGTCCCCCGCGACCGCGCGGCCGATCAGGCAGACAAGGCCGCATGCCATCGAAACGACGAACAAAGGCTTTTTGACAGCGGGGTTCTTTGCGCCGAAAAGCCCCCAAAGCGGCATGGCGATAACGCCGACGGCGCCCGAGAGCGTGTTTGCCAGCGAATAGTAATCGAGACCGCCGATCTCTGTGGCCGCCATCGGCAAAAGCGTCGATGCCGTGGATGACTGGAAGATGCAGCCGACGAGGCAGATGTAAATGCCGACGAGCGTCAACATCTTCTTTCTCTTCGGCGCCATAAAGAACGGGTTGCCCGCTTTCCCCTCTTCTCCCTGCTGCACTTCCGTTTTCTTGGTATCTGTCATATCCATTACCCCTCCTTAAGGTTTTGGATTAACAGGCCCGGGGATCCAGAGATGCCCCGAAGCACGTCACGTGCCCATTTTGCGGAACGGGTCCGACCCGTCCCACCCTTCAGCAAGCTTCCTGCACATGTCGACCAGGTACGGCTGGGGATTGTGTATCTCGACGTAATGCCCCCACAGGTCAAGGCAGTCGACGTAAGCGACCGTCAATCCCCCGCTCGACTTCATGAGCATGGCAACCTCGAATCCTGCTTCTTCGAAGTCTTTGACGGCGCCTTCGAAATCGTCGACCCACACCGAAAAGTGGTTGAAACCCAACCGCCCCGGCACGTTGTAGGGGGTGGGGTCGGTGCTCGTGGGCTTGATGAGCTCGATCTGCAAGTTGCCGTACATGCCGTAGGCCACGTCCACGGTGTTCTTTACCTCCTCGCCTCGGAATATCGTGCTCTCGGGCTCCGGGGCGGAGAAGTGGACGAACGGCCCTGACCCGAAGAGCCTTGAATGGGAAAGGGCCGCCTTTTCAAGGTCGTCCACCACGTAACCCAACTGGTTTATGGCGTACTTGTTCAAAAGCCTCTCGTACATGACGGAGCCTCCGTTCGCAAATTAGTCCGTAGAAGCTAACTCGATTTGTTGTTGTTGATACGTCTCTGTCGTCTCGGCGTCGTTGTTACGGGCGGGGCGCCCCCGGAGCCTTGGGGGCGGCAGGGGCTTTGGGGGCGTTCGGGATTTTCATCGCCGAATCAAGGTTCGCCTGGTCGGCGTCGAAGTCCTTGACCGCATTGTCTAATTCGGCTCCACACGCTTCGCACGTTGTCGCTATGGGCTTGTTGACCTTGCCGCATTGAGGGCATTTTTTCATCGATACCTCAGCTGGTCTGAAACACATGGTTCGCTCCTGCCTCTACCCGCCCGCAACCGCGCATTCGCCTGCCGTTCGGGCGCCTCTAGTTTCCTGTTCGGGCGGCTCCTTTCGAAGCCGCCCGAACAGCATCTTTACGCCAGGGCTACGTCGCCCAGGCCCAGGTCCTTCTCGGTTGTGCTCACCTCAAGCACCTTCTTCTTGCCGCCGGCCTCGATAGTCAGCGTCCAGTCGGCATTCGGCAGGCCTCGCAGCCAGAAATCGCCCCAGTCGTCGGTTTCGGCGGTGAAGGTTCCCCCTTCGCCCGTCGCCGTAACCGTTGCGCCGATGACGACCTCCTTGGTTTCGGGGTCGTACACCGTACCAGCGATGAACTTCTTGGGCAGGCCGCGATAGAACACGCGCGGCTTCGTACCCCACTCGGGGTGCAGCACCTCGGTGCCCTCGAGGTCGAGGTCCGCTTCCTCCCCGAACGTGATAACGTCCACATGGCAGTTGTCCACGCAGCGAGGCACGCTGATGGGATGCCCCCCGTCGAGCAGATGCGCGCAACCCGTGCACTTCTGCGGGATCTGCAGCTCTTCGTTCCAGTAAACGGCGTGGTACGGGCAAGCGTCCACGATGGCCTTCTGGCCTTTCGCCTTCGCCGGGTCGATGAGCACGAGGCCGTCCTCGCGGCGGTACACCGCACCGTCCTTGGCGGCGTCCATACACGGCGCGTTCTCGCAGTGGTTGCACATGACGGGCATGTAGGTGACCTTCACATGCGGGCGTGCGCCGCGCTCGTACTGGTTCACCTTGAGCCAGAACTGCCCCACTTCGGGCTGCGGCTTCGCGTAGGGTGACCAGTCGTTGCCCACGTGCTCGTCCTTGCAGCCTATCTGGCAGTCGTGGCAGCCCACGCATTTATCCAAATCGATGAGAAAAGCCTTCATGATGAGTCTCCCTTTCTACTCCACGACCCAGGAGCTGTAGTTGATGCCGATCGCCGGATCGTAGTCGCGCGCGAAGGCGTCGGGGTAGTCTTGCTTCCACTGGTCCATCTCGGCGTCCTCGACCTTGGCGGCTTCCACCAGATAGCCCGAGACCGCGAAGCCCTTGCAGTGCTTGGACACCTGGTTGTTCGGGCTGATAAGGTTGGCCGCTCCGCCGCGATCCAAGTGCGGGGCGATGGGATCGACGCGCGACCCCTTGTGGATCATGACCGCTCCCGGAATGACGCGCTCGGTGAGGTAGGCGGCCGTGAGGATAGTGCCGCGTTCGTTGTAGATCTTCACGATGTCGCCGGCCTCGATGCTGCGGGCAGCTGCGTCGGCGGGGTTGATCCATATAGGCTCGTAGTCGTAGCCGTCCTTGCCCTTTACCTTCACGGTCTCGATCTCGCGGAACCACTTGATATCGTCGCCCTGCACGTGCACGCGGAAGCGGGCGGGGTTCGCCACTAGTAGCAGCGGGTAGTCGTGGCAGCGCTCGCCCCATAGGGTCTCGTCATGGGACCAGCCGTCCTCCTTGGAGCCGCCGACGACCCACTTCGCCATGGGCTGGCGCTCCATGTCGTCGGGGAAGTTCTCGGCCAGGGCCTCGGACCAGAACTCGAGCTTGCCGGACGGTGTGTCGAGCGGCCAGTTCTCCGGGTCCTCGTAGAAGCCGCGCATACCGGGCAGCACCTGATCTTGGTCGGGGTCCTGCTTCGGAATGTAGAACCGCTTTTCGTTGAGCTCTTCCCAGGTGATCTCTTCGCCGAGGCGTGACTGCTCGAAGCCGTACTTGATCCACTCGTCCTGGGTCATGCCCATGTCGATCTGCTCGCGAACGCCGAAGCGCTCGCCAAGCTCGCAGGCGATTTCGAAGTCGGACTTCGATTCGCCGACGCGCTCGCAAGCCGGAGGCGTGAGGGAGTCGTGGCGCACCGAGACCACCATCGAGCCACCCATGGCGTCGTTGTCTTCGACGCAGGTCGTAACGGGCAGCACCAGATCGGCGAACAGCGAGTCGTTCTCAAGCCATTGATGGTTGGTCACGAAGAACTCGACCTCGTCGGTGCGGATGGCGTCCTGGTAGTTGAAGCCGCCGTCCCAGCAGTTCATATTGCAGGGCTTCTCGGACCACAGCATGTGGATCTTGTCGAACTTGGGCATGTTCTGGAGCTTCTCGTCGAGAGCCGCTTGCAGCTCCTCGAGGGACTTGCCCTGGGAGCGCGCCAGCTCGGGCGACACGGTGCCGAGCGCCGCAGCGTAGGTTTCCGGTGTCGTCGGGTAGCTGTTCATCTGGAACTGCTCGGCAGTCTCGACGTACACGATGGCGGGAGAGCCCCACCATTCCGTATGGCCGTTCTTCAGAGCGTCGGCGATGAGGGTGCGCGGGATCTTCTGCTCGCTAGGGTAGAACATGCGGCACTGGTTGATGGACGAGAAGGGCGCCGATGTCGAGCGGGCGATGGTCTCCTTGCCGATAAGCGACGCGTTCATGAACGCCTGCTGCACGCCGGGCTTGCCGAAACCCTGCATGCCCAACAGGTAGGCATGGGTGCGGCCGGGCTCGTGGGAGTAAGGACCCTTGATGGCGCCGGAGCTGAAGTGAACCGAAGCTGTGACCTTCTTCGCGCGATTGCGCGCGTACGCTTTGATGGTCCATTCAGGGATGCCGCAACGCTCGGCAGCCCAGGCGGGCGTCTTGGCGATGCCCTCTTCGTCCTCGCCAAGGACGTAGGCCTTGACCTTGTCGAACCCGACGGAGTGCGTGTCGACGTACTCCTTGTCGTACAGGCCCTCGGTGATCCACACGTACATAACGGCGAAGTCGAGCGCCGCGTCGGTGTTCGGCAGGATGGGGATCCACTTCATGGTATCGTGGCAGACCGCCGTGTAGTTGCAGAACGGATCGATGATCACGAACTCCTTGCCCACCTTTTCCCAGAACTTGAGCAGGCGCGACCACATCTGGCTGGCGTAGTTCTGCGTGAGCTCCCAGTCTCCTGCGGCGAACGCGATGAGCTCGGAGTTCTCGGAGATGTCCCTCAGGACGTGCCACGGGTTGTAGCCGGTCTGCGGAGGGGCCGGCATGCCGAGCCCCTTGTTGCAGCCCGATCCCCAGAAGTGCTTGGCGCCCCAATACCAGCCTTCGACTGAATCGGGGGTGCGCACCTCTCGCGTGTAGCCGCCCAGCTTGCTCATGAACGTCGAGTGCATGCCGCCGCCAGCATGAAGGTTCTTCGACTCGCGGTGGCCGTCCTCGCCGATGGTGAGCACCGAGTAGGGACCGTACTTCTCGACGATGCGCTTGACCTCGGATTCCATGATGTCAAGGGCCTCGTCCCAGGTGATGCGCTCGAACTTCGACTTGCCGCGGTTGGCGGCGTTGATCTTGGCGGGGTCACCGCCCGGCTCCCAGTCCACGCGCTTCAAAGGATAGCGTACGCGGTTCTTCGAGTACACGCGGTTTTTATAGGCCAATGCGAAGTAGTTTGGAGCCGACTTGTAGCCGGGTGTGAACACCTCGTCCCTCACCTTGATCTTCCACATCGAGGGCTCGAGCTCCTCCTCGGTGTAGGTGTCCAGGTAGTTGATCGGACGGATGCGGACAATCTTGCCGTCCTTGGCGTCAACTGCGGTCAGATCGCCTCCCGTGCCGCCGCAGGCGATGCTCTGCAACGTGGTCGTCTCCGGCTCCCCACATGCGCCGACGGCCGTGCCGCTCTTCTCTTCCTTCATCTGTTCTCCTTCCCACAACAGGAATCTCGACCCCCTCTTAGAGGTTCGCGTGATTGACATTGTAAGAAGGCCGCTCGCCGGCGGTAATCCTCCGCCGGCCCTAAACGGACGGTACCGTTCAGGTCGGATCCGAAAGGAAATGAAAGGGTGCTTGCCCCGATCGGCTCCCTTTGGGGCCGATCGGCCCCATGCAAGAAGGTGCGGTCAATCGACGAGGCCAGCACGAATCGCGTACACGGCGACCTGGACACGATTGGACAGATAGAGCTTCTGCATGAGGGCGCTCAGTTGCTTTTTCACCGTGCCGGCGCTCAGGTACAGCTGCGCGCCGATCTCCTCGTTCGAAAGCCCTTTTGCCACGAGGCGGAGTATTTGAACCTCGCGGTCGGAAAGCTGCGCAAAGGTGCCTTGTTCTCCGTCTTGCGTGGCGGAATAGCGTTGCGCACGGCTCAGCCCAAATTCCCGGAGCACCCGCGCTGTGACCGCATCGGAAAGAACCCCTCCCCCGCGTATGACGCCTTGCAGGCGGTTGCGAAGCTGGCGCGAAGGCATGTCTTTCAAAATATAGCCGCGTGCGCCGTTGTAGAGAGCTCTGAATAGATGCTCGTCATCGTCAGTTACCGTGAGCATGACGATAGCGATCCCGGGATGAGCACCGCAGATGATGCCCGTCGCCTCGACACCGTCCATGATGGGCATCTGGACGTCCATGAGCACGAGATCGGGGGCGATCCGGCGGCAAAACTCCACGGCTTCTTTGCCATTTGAAGCTTCGCCCACCACGTCGAACTCCGGCCAACGGTGCATCAGCTCGCACAGGCCCTCTCGGTAGAGCACCTGGTCGTCCACAAGAAGCACCCGTGCGGGTTTTTCGTGAGCCGCAGTTCCGGTTTTGTCCATGCACCTTATCCTCTCATGCCGTCCAACCTGTTCTTCGGAATGTCGATGCAGACGGTCGTGCCGCTCGCATCCGAAATAATGGTAAGCTTGCCGCCCACCACGGCGGCTCGTTCGTGCATGATCTTGAGGCCGAGTCGCTCTGGCGGCACGGTGTTTGGATCGAAGCCGTGCCCGTCGTCCTCCATCGTCATAGTGAGACAGCGGTTGCTTTCCTCCACCGTTACGACGATATGCGATGCATCGGCATGCTTGAGCGTGTTCGAGAGGCACTCGTTAAGAATACGCGTCAACTGCAGCGACGTCTGCAGGGACACGACGAGCGATTTGCTCAATGTTCTCCGGTGGAAGTCAACAGGAATACCCCAGCTGGACTCAAAATGGGCTAGACAGTCCTCGATGCCCGTGATGAACCCATCTGTGTGCTCGAGGGGGATGCGCAGCGACAGCATCTCGTCGCGCAGGATTCGCATGACCTTTCCGCTCATCGTCTCCAACCGCTCAAGATCGGCTCGCACCGCATCGTCGTCGTCCGCCTCGTAGGATGCAAGAACTGCGGCGACACTCAGGGAAAGCGAACCGACGAGCTGCGATATGTTGTCGTGAATCTCCGAGCTAAGGCGTTTTCGCTCGTCCAGAATCTGCAATTCGCTGGCTTTTTTCGTAATCTGAATCCGTTGGATGGCTACGCCCAGCACACGGCCGATCTGCAACAGGAAGGCAAGTCCGTCCTCGCTCCACTCGACCGCTGTTTCGTATACAATCGAGCACATACCCACCAACTCGTCACCTGCCAGAAGAGGAATGCTTACGGCACTTTTGAGGCCGCTCTCGTACGCCTCGGGCGGAATTTCATCCTCGCAGTTGGGGTGCTCGTAATCCATGACAATAGGTTTGTGTGTCCTCATCATCCATTGCGTACGCCCCGTCGTTGACAACAGCACGCTTTCATGGAATGCCTGTTGTTGTTCGGAGGTATGATAGGCGAGCTTGATGAACTGGTCTCCGTCCACCGTTATGAGGTGCAGGTGCGTCTGGCTGCAGTGCAGGACTTCGGCCACGACATCGGTCATGCGCTGGTAGACGAGGTCGGGCTCGACAGACCAAGCAGTTGCTTCGCAGATGCGCGCCAGACCCTCGCAGCGAAAACGCCATCTGCGAAGATCGATGCCTTCGCAGGTATGGAGCGAAGGCGGTTCCGCATCGTGTCGATTGTCTTCCATCGCGTTACCGATCCCTTCAGAAAGAACCAGCTGGCGAAGAACGCACACCCTCGCCAACTGCTGGTCAAACAGCAGGCAACGTGTCGAATGGCGCGGTGCGACCAGTCGACACGTTGAGCCACGTGCCATCGGCCAGCACATACAACGGTCTGAGCACGATACCCCCTCCGTGCCTTCCCGTTCCCAGATACAACACGTCCGGCACCTCACCCGCAGCCCAGATGTTAGTCTCGACTTCGCGGTATGCGCGATCATCAATTCCGATCAGCAAAGAGCGCTCATGGTCCATGTCGCGAACGGAAACCTCTCCGATCACGCGCTTACGTGCAAATACCCTGGGCTTTCCTGCTTCGTCCATACAAGCCTGCTCTCCCCGTCGCCTTCTTTCGCGCCACCTCTCCATCTCACGAAGCAAGCGATTGCTTCAGCCGATCGCAGCCGCATGCACATCCTGTCGGATGCTTTTCATGCTCGACTGCCGACTCATGCACGATGCATACAAGCTCGATAAAGAAAGTCAGATCGTTGCCGGCAAGCTTATGGTTGAAATCGAGGGTCAACGATCCCTCGTTCGCTTCGACGACCTTAACAGTCAGCGGTCCGGCTGGACTGGATAGTGCGACAATGTCGCCCGCATACAGCCGTTCGGCACCAGGCAGGGAGTCGATGGATACGGTTTGGATCAGAGCTTCGTCGTACGCGCCATACGCCTCGTCGGCCGGGATGCGCACGACGCGCTTGTCGCCGACTTCCATTTCGCTCACGGCTTTCTCGAACCCAGGCAACATCGTTTTCGAACCCACGACGAGTTCGAACGGCTCGCCGCGCCGCACGCTGCTGTCGAACTCGGTTCCGTCATCGAGCGTGCCCGCAAAGCGAAGGCGAACCTTTTGTCCGATGTCAACCACGATCTCCCCTTTCCCCAACGATCCGCCGTCATACGCAATGGCTGATCGCTTTCCCGCTCAAATGCCATTGTAGACCTCCATTTGACCAGAAAGGAAAGGTTCGGCCCAAATGGGCCGAACGAGGGGCGCATCAGGCAAACATGGTGGATCGCCTTTGTGGTTTCAACCGGCGCACAATGAAGGTTTACGCCCCCTCGCCGTAGCCGAAGCGGCGGATCTGGGCGGCGTCGCGGCGCCAGTTCTTCTTCACCTTCACGGACAGGTCCAAATACACGCGCGTGCCCAGCAACTGCTCGAGGTCGGCGCGAGCCTCGGTTCCGATCTGCTTGATGGCGGCGCCCTTCTTGCCGATGATGATGCCCTTCTGGCTGTCGCGCTCCACGTAGACGACGGCGAAGATGCGGTGGAGGTCCTTCTTCTTGTCGTACTCCATCTCCTCCACGCGCACGCCGATGGCGTGGGGCACCTCGTCGTGGAACGAGCGAAGGATCTTCTCGCGGATGAACTCGGACACCACCACGTCGATGGGCTGGTCGGTCTCCATGTCGGCCGGGAACCAGGAAGGGCCCTCCGGCAGCAGGAACACGACCTCCTCCACGAAGGCCTCCACGTTCTTGCCCGTGGCCGACGAGAGGCCCACCATGGCGTCCCATGAGCCCAGGCGCTCGGCGGCCTCGCGCTGGGCCTCGATCTGCTTCGGCGTGGCCAAGTCGACCTTGGACAGCACGCATATCTTCTTGGAACGCACGCGCTTCAGCTGCTCGGCCACCCATTCGTCGCCGCGGCCGATGGGCTGGGACGCGTCGATGAGCATGGCCGTCACGTCCACGTCCTCGAGCGCTTTGAGCGCCGAGGTGTTCAGCTCCTCGCCGAGCGCGTCATGGGGCTTGTGCAAGCCGGGCGTGTCCACGAGGATGAGCTGGAAGTCGTCCCGCGTGAGCACGGCGCGGAAGCGGTGCCGCGTCGTCTGCGCCGTGTCGGACGTGATGGCCACCTTCTTGCCCATGATGGCGTTGATGAGCGTGGACTTGCCGGCGTTCGGCCGCCCCACGAGCGTGACGAACCCCGACTTGAAGTGCTCGGGCGCGTTAGATTCCATTGATCGTTCCTTGTCGTCGAGCCGGTAGCCCCGGCATGCCTTGCTTCCTGTCGGGCGCGCCTCAGCCGAACACCAGCGCCCAGGCGGGCGGGATGAACACGACGCAGGCCACCACCACGGCCACGGCGGCGAATATGAGCACGGCGCCGGCCGCGCAGTCCTTCGCGCGGCGCGCGAGTTCGTGGTACTCGGGCGACACCAGGTCCACCACCGACTCCACCGCCGTGTTCACGCATTCGGCCGCGAACACGGCCGCGATGCACAGGATGACGGCGGCCCACGAGGCCGTGTCGATGCCGAACGCGAAGCCCAGGGCCACGGCGAGCACGGCTATGACCAGGTGTATCTTCATGTTGCGTTGGGTGCGCACGGCATAGGCGATGCCGTCCCAGGCGCACCTGAACGCGCAGACGAGCGGGAAGCGCGAGCGCGCGCCCTTGTCGGCGTCGTTTCGCACGAAGCCCGAGCCGCCGCAGCGGGCGCTCTCGCCCCGCTCGTCCTCGTCGTCCTCGTCGGGAGTGTTCACGAGCTCGTCTTCTATCGCCGTTTCAGCGGCCATGCTACACCGTGCGCTTCGACCACGCCTCGAGGATCTCGGCCTCGCGCTTCTCCATGACCTCGGCCTCGTCGTCCTCGATGTGGTCGTAACCGCACAGGTGCAAAAGGCCGTGCACCAGAAGCAGGCTGATCTCCTCTTCGAACGTGGTGCCGAACTCGCGCGTCTGGCGCCCGGCCACGTCGGGGGCGATCACCACGTCGCCCAGCTCGTAGACCGGATCCTCCGCCAGCGTCATGGCCGACAGGTCGTCGTCCACGCCGTCGCATTCGAAGGACAGCACGTCGGTGGGCCCTTCCTTCTTGCGGTACTTCTCGTTCAGCTCGGCGATGGCCTCGTCGGTGACGAAGCTCACGGAGACCTCCGTGTTGAAGGGCTTGTCCTCGCGGGCGAGCACGAACTGCGCCAGCTCGTGCAGCGGGAGCTTCTCAAGCTCGTCTTTACGGTAGTCGTAGTTGATCTGGATGTCCATGTTCCTAAGCCTTCCTGGTGGCTTCGTCGTAGGCGGACACGATGGCCGCCACGAGCGAGTGGCGCACCACGTCTTTGCCGGTGAAGTCGCAGAACGCTATGTCGTCGATGTTCTCGAGAATGGAGCGCACGCCCTTGAGCCCCGAGATGCCGCGCGGCAGGTCGAGCTGGGTCACGTCGCCCGTGATGACCATCTTCGAGCCGAATCCCAGGCGCGTGAGGAACATCTTCATCTGCTCGGGCGTGGTGTTCTGCGCCTCGTCGAGGATGATGAAGCTGTCGTTCAAGGTGCGCCCGCGCATGAACGCGAGCGGGGCGATCTCGATGACGCCGCTCTCGATGAGCTGGGTGGCGCGCTCCATGTCGGTCATGTCGAACAGCGCGTCGTAGAGCGGGCGGATGTAGGGGTCGACCTTCTCGGTGAGGGTGCCGGGCAGGAAGCCCAGGCTCTCCCCCGCCTCCACCACGGGACGCGTGAGGATGATGCGGCCGACCTCCTTGCGCTTGAGCGCGGCCACGGCCATGGCCATGGCGAGGTAGGTCTTGCCGGTGCCCGCCGGCCCGATGCCGAACGTGATGGTGTGGGTGCGGATGGCGTCCACGTAGCGCTTCTGGCCCGCCGTCTTCGGGCGGATGGCCCGGCCGCGGTACGTGAGCAGGATGTCCTCGCGCAGCGCCTGGGGCGAGAACTCCGCCGTGCGCAAGAGGTCGATGGCGCGCCGCACGTAGTCGGCCGTGGGCTCGTCGCCGCCCTCTGCGAGCTTGATGAGGTCGGAGAACAGCGCCGTGAGCGACTGCACTTCCAGCGGGTCCCCCTCGAGCACGATGGTGTCGCCGCGCACGGTGATGCGCGCCTGGAACGCGTCTTGCACGAGGTGGAGGAGTTCGTCTGCCTGCCCCACGACGAGCGCCATGTTCACGCTCGTGGGCGCCGTGAGGGTGATTTGCGTCTGGTCTGTCATGGCGGGTATTGTACCACGCTCAAGGCTCACCTGCGCCCCTGTTATCGAACCGACAGAGGGAAATGGTGCAGATGCGCAAAAGAAGGTCAGCTAAAGCGGAGACGGCTCGTCCGCTCGCCGAGCCCGCAGGCCGTCGTCAGGCGCGGCGGTAGGCGTAGAGGGCCTGGGTTTGGCCGAGGACTTGGCCGACGTCCCACCCTTTCGCGGAGCGTTCGGCCGAGTACGGGTCGTTGACGACGAGCGAGCCGTCGTCGTTCAAGCCCGCGATGACGAAGAAGTGGCCCGCCGAGGTGAAGTCCCCCGGGCCCACGTTGCAGATGACGAGCCCTCCGCCCGCGAGCGCCGCGGCGAGCGCGTCGGCGTTGACGTCGATCTGCGCGCACGACAAGCCGAGCGAGGGGGCCTCGTTCAGCAGGAACGTCGCGTCGGTTCCGTCGAACTGCGTCTCGTACCCGCCCTCTCGCGCACGCACGCCCAGGTCGTAAGGCGACAGGTCGCTCTTGCCGGTGAGGCTCTGGTACACCATGGAAAGCGACGTGGGGCAGCAGCCCGTGAGCGCGAACGTGGTGGAGCTGTACACCGTGTAGCCCCAGCGCTGGTCCCACTGGAAGAGCAGCGGCGCGCCGCCCTGGGTCCGCTCGCCGCCCGAGGCCTCCCCCGCGTCGGCTGGGTACCTCTCGGGAAAGGCGCGCACGAACGGCACGGCCTCGGGCTCGCTTGCGGCGAGTTTGAGCAGCTTGTACTGCACCGCGTCGCCGTCGACCGCGTACTCGTCGGCATGGTTGGCCACCCAGGCCACGTCGGCGTTGCCCTTGGCGGCTTCCATGAGCGAGGCGGCCAGGTCGGCATCGAGGTAGTCGGGCACCGACACCGTCTCGGGCGCCGGCTCCTGCCCCTGTTCCTCGGCGGTCTGGACGCCGCCGGCGGGCTCCTGCGCGTCGCCGGCGCAAACGCGCACGGCGAACACGACGACCGCGACGAGCACGATCGCGACCACGCCAGCGGCGACGAGCGCGCCGCGAGGGCCGAGGATGCCGAAAAGCCTCGAGGCGACATCGCGCATGACGGAGAAAGCCTTGCCGACGGACGACGAGATCGTCGAGGCGGCGGATGCCGTCCGGGATGCGGCGGGAGAAGACGAGCCGGCGTTTCGCGCGGGGCTCTTCGAAGGTCCGCGATCGACGGGCGCCACCCGGGATCGAGAGGGGCGTTCCTCCTCTTCGTGCAAGCGGGCCCGACGCGCCTCGAGGCGCGCACGTGCGGCCGCGCGTTCGTCCGCAGCCCCGTTTCGATGCTCGCGATCGGAGATGGCCCGCTCCTTCCCATTGCCGCCGATGCGCCCATTCTAGCACGACGGAACGCGCGAAGGCCCACTTGTAACGCAACGTGCTTCGCGCGAAACGCCGGGCTTTGGAGACGTTGTCGCCCGAGACGGTCGGAATTCCGCCCGAAACCGACCGTCTCGGGCGACAACGTCTCGGTGTTGGTTCGATGCGGTGCCTTCGCTCGCTGCGACGGACCGCGAAAGACGATTCCCGCCTAGCCCTTGGGAAACTCGACCTCCACGAGCGAGCCCGCCAGAGCGCCCGCGGGCGCGGGGAGTTCGAAGTAGCTCTCGGTGAGGGCCGTGCCGCCCGGCTCCACGACGGCGAGCTCGCGCGTTCCGGCGCGGCGCGCGAGCTCCTGGGAGCGCAGCTCGCGGCCCAGCTCTCGCAGACGGCGCGCGCGATCGGCCTTGACGGGCGCGGGCACCTGGTCGTCGCGCGCGGCCGCCGGCGTGCCGACGCGGGGCGAGTACGGGAACGCGTGGATCTTCGCGAAGCGGCACCGCCGCGCCGCCGCGAGCGTGGCGGCGAAGTCGTCCTCCGTCTCGCCCGGAAAACCCGCGATGACGTCCGTGGACAGCGAGAGCTCCGGAACGGCGTCGTAGAGCCCGTCCACGAGCGAGCAGAACCGCTCGGCCGTGTAGGGCCGCGCCATCTCGGACAGCACGCGCGTGGACCCGGACTGCAACGGCAGGTGCAGGTGGCGGCACACGCGCCCCCCGGCGGAAGCCAGCAGCGACACGAACGCCTCGTCGACGTCCATGGGCTCCACGCTGGACACGCGGAAACGCGCATCGGGGCCGCCGTGGGACCCCAGCCCGCGCGTCTCGTCCAGCAGGCGTTCCAGCAGCCCCGCGAGGCGCAGGTCCGCATCGTCGTAGGAGCCCAGATTGATGCCCGTAAGCACGATCTCCCGCACGCCCGCCGCAGCCAGGGCGCGCGCCTCCGCCGCCACCTCGTCGGCCGGCCGGCTGGTCGCGCGGCCGCGCGCCACGTGCACGATGCAGTACGTGCAGGCGTTGTCGCAGCCGTCCTGCACCTTCACGCCCACGCGCGTGCGGAAGCCCTCGCCCGCTCGCAACGCGGCGTCGGTCGGCGCGGCCGCCGCGAGCTCGCCCTTGGGCACGACCTCCACGCGCGGGTCCATGGACGAGAACGCGTCCGCGTCGAGCGCGGCGGCGCATCCCGTGACCACGACGCGCGCCGTCGGGTTCGCGCGCAGGGCGTGGCGCACGGCCTTGCGCGTCTTCTTCTCGGCCTCGCCGGTGACGGTGCACGTGTTCACCACGACGAGGTCGGCGTCCTCCTCGGCCGCCGCAACGCCGCCGCGGGCCATGAGCGCGGCGGCGAACGCGTCCGACTCCACGCGGTTGACCTTGCAGCCCAGGTTGACGACGGCGAACCTCATCGCACGCCCCGCATCTCGCCCGTCCCGTGCAGGCGTTCGCCCGCCTCCGCGCCGCATCGCGCCATGCGGGCGAGCTCGTAGAGGACGAGCGTCGGCGCCACGACGCCCGCCGTCTCGGTGCGCAGGATGGAGGGGCCCAGCGTGACGAGCGAGGACCGGGGGTTGCAGCCGAGAAGCGCCTCGACCTCGCGCTCCGCAAGGCCGCCCTCGGGGCCCACCACCACGGCGATCCGTGCGTCCTCGGGAGCCGCGCCCGCACGCATCAGCCCTTGCGCGATGGCCTCGTCTATATGCGCGGTGCGCGGGGCCTCCTCCCAGCACACGAGCAAGGCGGTGGCGTTCGCCAGCAGTCCGCACGCCCCTTCGACCGTCGTCGGCTCCGCCACCTCGGGCACGGCGCGCTGGCCCGACTGCATGGCGGCGCTCTTGGCCACGGCGCGCCACCGCTCGGCGCGCGCGGCGGCCTTCTTGGCGTCGAGCTTCACGATGGAGCGCTCGCACGCGAGCGGGACGAACCCGGCCACGCCCAGCTCGGTGGCGTGGCGCACGACCGCGTCCATCTTGTCGCCCTTCGCGAGCCCTTGCACGAGCACCACGGTGGGCCGGCCCCCTTCGTCGTCGAGCCGCTGCGCTATGCGCACGAGCGGCATCGCGTCGGAGAAATCGACCACCTCGCACTCGAAGTAGTCCCGCACGGCGTCCACCACCGCCACGTGCTCGCCGGGCGCCAGGCGCAGCACGCGCGCGTGCTTGGCGTCGCCGGGCGACAGGCGCAACGGGAACACGCCGTCGGCCTCGTCGGCGAGCACCTGGTCTTCCAGATAGAAATGAGGGAGGGACATGGGAACCTTTTCTCCGGCGGGTGTTGATGCCTGTCATCCTGAGCGCAGGTCGTAGGCCGAAGTCGAAGGATCCCGCGCGGCGTCAGCGGGAAGCGTTACGGCTATCGCCGCACGGGATCCTTCGACTCGCTGCGCTCGCTCAGGATGACATGGGTACCGCCTCGCTCGCTCAGGATGACAGGGGCGCTGCTGCGCTCGCTCGGACATAAAGGCAGCCGAGCGGCAGAGCGCCTACTGGAACGCGTCGCGCAGCTTCTGCAGGGGCGTGCGGGCGTCGGGCACGTCCTCGCCCATGTCGGCGGCCAGCTGCTCCAAGAGCTCGCGCTGCTTCTTCGTGACCTTCTTCGGCACCACCACGTTCACATGCACGAACAAGTCTCCGCGCGACTCGCTGCGGAACTTCGGCATGCCGTGACCCTTCACGCGCACCACCTGCTCGTTCTGGCAGCCCTCGGGAATGCGCACCTGCACCTTCTCGTCCTCGAAGATCCCGTCGATCTCTATCTCGGCGCCCAGCGTGGCCTGCACGATGGACACGTTCGCGCGCGCGTGCAGGCTGTCGCCGTCGCGCTCGAAGAACTCGTGGGGCTGCACGCGCACCGTGACGATGAGGTCGCCGGGCGCGGCGCCTTGCAGGCCGGCCTCGCCGAAGCCGGAGAGGCGCAGCTGCTGCGAGTCGCGGATGCCCACCGGCACCTCCACGGTCACGCGCTGGCGGTCGGGCACGCGGCCCTGGCCCTCGCACTCGGGGCACGGGTTCTCGACCGAGCGGCCCGTGCCTCCGCACGTCTTGCACGTCGTGGCCGTCTGCATGTCGCCGAGGAACGTGTGCTGCACGGTGACCACGCGGCCCTGGCCGCCGCACTCGGGGCAGGTGACCTCGTGGCCGTCGGGGCCGAGGCCCGTGCCGTCGCAGTCGGGGCACGGCGCCAGGCGGTCGTAGACGATCTCCTTCTTGGCGCCCGCCGCCACCTCTTCCAGCGTGACGCGCAGGCCCACGCCCATGTCGCGGCCTTCGCGGCGCTGCGCCTGGCGCCCGCCGCCGCCGAAGAACGAGCTGAAGATGTCGCCCATGCCGAAGCCGCCGCCGAACAGGTCCTCGAAGTCGACGTAGCCGCCGCCTCCGTAGGGGCTGCCGCCGCCGGCCGCGCCGGGAACGGTGCCGAAGCGGTCGTACTGGGCGCGCTTGCCGGGGTCCGAAAGCACGTCGTACGCTTCGTTCAGCTCTTTGAACTGATCCTCGGCGTCGGCGGCCTTGTTCACGTCGGGGTGAAGCTCGCGCGCGCGGCGTCGGAACGCCTTCTTGATCTCGTCTTCCGTGGCGTTCTTCGAAACGCCTAGAACCTCGTACAGATCCTTGGCCATTGCTATTCTGTGCACCTTCCTCGTGAACGGCGCCGCTTCCGCGCGGGCGCCGTGCAGATCCTATACGTCCTGAAGCGCCGCGCTCGCGATGCGCACCGCCTGCAATACCTTCGAGTAGTCCATGCGCGTGGGCCCGATGACGGCCACGACGCCGGCCGAGTCCCCGCGCCCGTAGCGGCTCGCCACCACCGACACGCCCGCCAGCTCCTCCGCGTCGTTCTCGCGTCCGATGCGCACGCTGGGCGTGCCGTCGGCCTGCTGCACCGCGTCGTCCAGGATGTGCAGCATCACCGTGTCGTTCTCGAGCACCTGCATGACGGGCAGCAGCGCCTGGGACTGGCTGAACTCGGGCTTCGTCAGAAGCGAGCTCACGCCCAGCCGGTGCGCGCGGGAAAGCTCGCTCTCCTGCAGGCACGACAGCACCTCGTCGAGCGCCATGCGCACGAGCGGGTCGCGGAACGCCTCGGCCATGCCCTGGCCCAAGCCGTCCTCGATCTGCTGGAGCGACTTGCCCGTGAACACGTCGCCCAGGAACATCTGCACGCGGGCGAGGTCGTCCGGAGCCACCTCTTCGGCGAACTCCATCTGGCGGTTGAACACCTGGCCGTCCTCGGTGACGAGCACGACGAGGGCGCGGTAGGGGTTGAGCGAAATGAGGGAAAGCTGCTTGATGTGCAGGTTCAACACGGACGGCGCCAGCACGATGGACAGGCAGTCCGTGATGCGCGTGAGCGCAGACGACGTCTGCTCCAAGAGCGCGTCGAGCTCGCTCGCGCTGCGGCGCAGCTCGTCCACCACCGGGCGATAGCGTTCGTCGTCACCTGCGAAATCGGTCGTGAGCAGGTTGTCGACGAACGCGCGGTAGCCGTGGTCGGTGGGAATGCGGCCGGCCGAGGTGTGCGGCTGCGTGATGTAGCCCCCGTCCTCGAGCACCGACAGCTCGTTGCGCACCGTCGCCGGGCTCACGCCCAGCTGGTAGCGTTCCGTGAGCGTGCGCGAGCCCACCGGCAGAGCGCGCGCGACGTATTCTTCAATGAGCGCGGCAAGCACCCGCTGCCTGCGATCCGATAGCACGCCTCTCCACCTTCTTCTCTCGCTTCAACCTCCCCGCCTCTCGCATCCAAGCCTTCCTCCGGCCCGTGCGAGCGGCGATGCCCCTCGTCCGAGCGGCACCAAGAAGACATTTTAGCAGCCGATGCAAGAGAGTGCTAAGAAAAGCGGAGGAAATATGCAGAACGGCTCCGAAACCCGCCTATTGAACCGCAAGCGGGGATTACGGCGGGAAAGCGCGCACCCTTTAGGCGCCGCATCGTCAGTCAGTCGCCCTGCGCGCGTAACCCGAACGTTCCACCAGCAACTGGCCCTGCTCCGAACGCGCCCAATCAAGCAAAAACGCGGCCGGCGCAGCGAAGGCGCCTAGCCCATTTCGCATAGCGGCAGCGGCTCTATCCCCTCGATCGATGCGCGGCCGAGGTCAAGGGAATCCCACAGGTCGACGTTGCGCTGGAGGTTCAGCCAGTACTGCGGCGACGTGCCGAAGAGGCGCGCCAGCCGAAGCGCCATGTCCGGGCTGACGGCACGCCGTTCGCGCACGAGCTCGTTCACCGACTGGCGCGACACGGAGAGCCGCTTCGCCAGCTGCGCCACGCTCAGCCCGAAATCGGGCATGAACTCCTCGCGCAGCACCTCGCCGGGATGCGTCGGCTTCCTCGATACGATCAACATGGTCTCAGTTTCTTTCATGACACGCTCACCTCAATGGTAGTCGCACAGTTCGACATCGTAGGCGTCCTCCCCTTCGAACCGAAAGCAGATACGCCATTGGGCGTTCACCGCGATGGCGTATTGTCCGAATCGCTCGCCCTGCAGGCGATGAGGTCGATTGCCCGGCGGAACGCGCAGATCGCCGGCCGTATGCGCCGCATCGATCATATCGAGTTTTCGAAGCGCGCGAGCCGTCACTTCCGAGGGAAGTTTCTTCGAAACGCCGTCGCAAAACAGCGCCTCCGTGTTGCTGTCGGCGAATGACTTTATCATGTCGATATTGTAACGCATAACGTGACGCGCTACAAGCCCTCCTTAGGGCGCCAAGTCGAACAGCGCGCCGTACAGGTCGTTGCCGCAGAGCCAGCCGCGCTCGGTGGGGCACCAGCGCGCGTCCTCGTGCGCGACGAGGCCCTCCCCCGCGAGCTCGTCCAGCACGGCCGGCGCGTCGGGAAGCAGAGCCGTCGCGCGCGCCACCTGCTCGTCGGACACGCCGCGCGTCATGCGCATACCCAGCATGAGGTCCTCGGCGGCCATGCCGCGCGCGTCCAGGTCGTCGGTCACCTGGCCGTCCTGCACGCGCATGCGGCGCTCCGCGTTCTGGGTCATCGTGGCCGCCGAGCGGCCGAGGCCCAGGTACGGCACGCCCGTCCAATAGGCGATGTTGTGACGGCATTGGAAGCCGGGGCGCGCGTAGCTCGCCACCTCGTAGCGCTCGTAGCCGGCCCCGGCCAGCACGCGCGCCGCGATCTCCATGTGCTCGGCCTCCACGTCGTCGTCGGGCTCCGACAGCTTGCCCTCCAGCACGGCCCGGTAGAAGGGCGTATGCTCCTCGATGGTGAGCGGGTACACGCTCACGTGCGCCGCTCCGAGCGCCACGGCCTCGCGCACGCCCGCCTCGAAGCTCGTCGCGCTCTGGCCGGGTATGCCGCACATGAGGTCCACGCTCACGTTCTCGAACCGCGTCTGCGCGGCCGCCACGGCGCGGCGGGCGGCGTCGGCGTCGTGAGCGCGCCCAAGCGTCGCCAGCACGTCGTCGTCGAAGCTCTGCACGCCGATGGACAGGCGGTTCACCCCGAGCGCCCATACGTCGCGCACCATGCGCTCGGTGAGGCTCTCCGGGTTCGCCTCCATCGTGCACTCCACCTCGGGAGTGAGGTGCATGGACAGGGAGAGCGTGTAGAGCAGCATCGACAGGCGCGCAAGGCCGATGTGGCTCGGCGTGCCCCCGCCCACATACACCGTCTCGAGCGCCCCGAGCTCGCCCTCCTTCGCCTTGCGGCGGATCTGCAGGCTCAGGTCCTCCACGTACGCGTCGATCTCCGACGAATCGGCGGGCACGGCCGACGTGGCGAAGTCGCAGTACCCGCACCGCTTCACGCAGAACGGCACGTGCAGGTAAAGCGCCTTGTAGGGATCGTGGGGCATGGGTGCAACCTTTCCGAGGGTAACCGTCATGCTAAGAAGCGTATCCGATCGTCAGCCGTCGGAACGCCCTCGTGCATCTTTTTCCACGCACCGTGCTCAAACGCTTCGTAAGAGGCGAAGGCGCACGGAAGGCCGGCGGCGCGCGTCAAATCAGGGTCGTCCATGAGCTGGAAATGCAGATGCGGGTAGTAGGAGTTGCCCGAATGCCCGACGGCGCCCAACGGCTCGCCCTGCGCCACGACCTGGCCGAGCTCCACCTTCACCGTGGAGGGACGCAAATGGCAGAAAGCAGCGTACACGCCTTCCCGGCAGCGCAGGATCACGTGGTTGCCCGCCAGCTCGCGCACGTCTCCGACCTCTGGGTCGAAGCCGCTGTTCCTGGCAGCCCGGCGCGCGTCTGAGAGCAGGCGCGCATGCCTGCGCTCGGGCCAATCGGCCTCCACCCCCACCACCGTGCCGTCGCAGGGGGCGTACACCGTCTCTCCGTAGCAATAGCAGGAATCGATGGGAACGCCCAGCAGGAGGTAGCGTAGGAAGCTGGCGCGGTAGCAGGGCCTGCCCGCGCGCCGCCAGTCCACCTGCAGGAAATCGTAGGCGAAGCGCGAGCCCAGCGCGTCGGTGCCGTGGCTGGGAACCCGCGTTCCCGGCGTGTTGGGAACCGCCCACTCACCCCTGAGCGGGAACTCGACGACGATCGGGTCGTCTGCGTCGTGCACGCTCAACGCCTCTCTTTCCACCGCGCGGGCGATCACTCGGCGTGCTCGCGTGCGCACGCGAGCAGCTCGTCGAACACCGCGTCGAAATCCTCCACCGACACGCAGGCGTTTATCCTCGCCCGCGCGGCGGCGGCTCCCGGAAGGCCGGCCAGGTACCACATGGCGTGCTTGCGCATGCGCACGATGTTCTTGCCCTCGCGCTCGGAGAGCAGGCGCGCGTGGCGGCGGGCCATGGCCAGGCGCTCCTCCACGGCGGGGGGCGCGGGTTCGGGCTCGCCCGCGAGCGCCGCCTTCGCCTGCGCGAACACCCACGGGTTTCCCTCGGCGCCGCGCGCGATCATCACGGCGTCGCAGCCGGTGCGCTCCGTAAGCGCCACAGCATCGGCACCCGTACGCACGTCGCCGTTGCCGATAACGGGCACGCCCACGGCCGCCTTCACGCGCGCGACGGCGCCCCAGTCGGCGCTGCCGCGGTAGAGCTGCTCGGCATAGCGCCCGTGCACGGCCATGGCGCACGCGCCCGCATCCTCCATGCGGCGCGCGAAGTCAACGCACGTCTCGTCCCCCTCGGCCCAGCCGCGCCGGAACTTCACCGTCACGGGATGCTCCACGGCCGCGCGAACCGCGCGCACGATAGCGGCGGCCAGCTCCGGGTCCTTCATGAGCGCCGACCCGTCGCCCTTCGACACGATCTTGCGCGCCGGGCAGCCCATGTTGACATCGAGGTAGGCCAGCGACGGGCCCATCTCGTCCTCGATCCACGCGGCCTGCGCGGCCATCGTGTCGGGTTCGTGGCCGAACAGCTGCACGGCCACCTGGTCCTCGCCGGGTGCCAGGCGCAGCAAATGCCGCGTTTTCTCGTTCGCGTAGGAAAGCCCTTTTGCCGAAACCATCTCGGTATACGTGAGATCGGCGCCCTGCTCGCGGCAAAGCGTGCGGAACGCCTCGTCGCTCACCCCCGCCATGGGGGCGAGCAGGAGCCTGTGCTGCCGGAAGAAGTCGAACATGGCGATGAGGGCCTAGGAGGCCAGCACGTCGATCATGTTGACGCCGACGAAGATCAGCAGCACCACGAAGCCCACCACGGCCACGAGGCAGCCGCACCCGAGCGCGATCTTCGTGCCGCCCGACGTGGCGGCCTGCACCTGCTCGCGCGCCGCCTTCTTCTCGTCGAACGGATCGTCCAACCAGTCGAAATCGTCTTTCTTGCCCATGTCGTTGCACCTATCAATCGCATGCCGGGAGCATCGTCCCGAAATCGTCTACACAGTCGCTCACACAATTCTCAACAGCACGTAACCCAACAGCATCGCAGCGGCCGCTATGGCCAACGAGCCAACCACGCGACGCTTCAGAAGGCTCCAGCCCTCATCGTCCAAGCTGCCCAAGTCGCGAGGAAGAGGCTTGCCCCACTGCCTGCCGAACAGGAACACCGCGAGCGCCAAAAGGGCCGCGATGGCAAAAACGAGTACGATGAGCATGCCTCTGTCCATTAGTCGTCCACCTTCAGAATGGCCATGAACGCCTCCTGGGGCACTTCCACGTTGCCGATGTTCTTCATGCGCTTCTTGCCGGCCTTCTGCTTCTCAAGAAGCTTGCGCTTGCGGCTGATGTCGCCGCCGTAGCACTTCGCCAGCACGTCCTTGCGCTTGGCCTTCACCGTCTCGCGCGCCAGCACGCGCCCGCCGATGGCGGCCTGGATGGGCACCTCGAACATCTGGCGCGGGATGATGGCGCGCAGCTTCTCCGTGAGCACGCGGCCGCGGTCGTAGGCCTTGTCCTTGTGGATGATGAACGACAGCGCGTCCACCGGCTTGCCCGACAGCAGGATGTCCAGCTTCACGAGCTTGCTGGGCTTGTACCCGTCGAAGTCGTAGTCGAGGCTGGCATAGCCCTTCGTGTTGGACTTCAGCTTGTCGAAGTAGTCCATGATGAGCTCCGAGAGCGGGATCTCCCAGAGCATCTCCACCGTGGTGGGCGACAGGTAGTTCATGGTGACGAACGTGCCGCGCCGCGCCGTGGTGAGCTCCATGACCGCACCCACGTAGTCGGGCGGGATGAGTATCTTCGCCTTCAGGTAGGGCTCCTCGATGTGCTCGATCTCGCCGGGGTCGGGCATCTCCTGCGGGGAGTGCAGCGACAGCATCTCGCCGTTCGTCTTGTACACGTGGTACTCGACGGACGGGGCCGTGGCCAGCAGGTCCAGGCCGAACTCGCGCTCGAGGCGCTCCTTGATGACCTCCATGTGCAGAAGTCCCAGGAAGCCCACGCGGAAGCCGAAGCCGAGCGCGTGCGACTTCTCCGGCTCCCAAGCCAGCGCCGGGTCGTTGAGCGAGAGCTTCTCCAGGGCCTCCTTGAGCGGCTCGTACTGGTCGCCGTCGATGGGGAACAGGCCGGTGAACACCATGGGCTTGGCGTCGCGGTAGCCGGGCAGCGGCTCGTCGACGCCCCGCGCGACGGCGGTGACGGTGTCGCCCACCTTCACCTGCCGCACGTCCTTGAGGCCCGTGACCAGGTAGCCCACCTCGCCCACCGACAGCTGCGGCATGGGAGTCTCGGCGGGGCGGCGCGCGCCCACCTCCTCCACCAGCACCTCGGTGCCCGTGGCCATCATGCGCACGCGGTCGCCCTTCTTGAGCGAGCCGTCCACCACGCGGATGAGCGCCACCACGCCGCGGTAGGGGTCGAAGTACGAGTCGAAGATGAGCGCGCGCAGCGGCCCGTCGGCGTCGCCCGTGGGCGCGGGGATGTTGTACACCACGGCCTCGAGCAAATCGTGCACGCCCTCCCCCGTCTTGCCGGAGGCGAGCACCGCGTCGTCGGCGGGGATGGCCAGGCCCTCCTCGATCTCCTCGCGCACGCGGTCGGGCTCGGCCGCGGGAAGGTCGATCTTGTTGATGAGCGGGATGATGTCGAGGTTCGCGTTCATGGCCATCATGGCGTTGGCCACGGTCTGCGCCTCGACGCCCTGCGTGGCGTCCACCACCAGCACGGCGCCCTCGCACGCGGCCAGGCTGCGGCTCACCTCGTAGGTGAAGTCGACGTGGCCCGGCGTGTCGATGAGGTTGAACTGGTAGGTCTGGCCGTCGTCGGCCGTGTAGTCCACGCGCACGGCCTGGCTCTTGATGGTGATGCCGCGCTCGCGCTCGATGTCCATGCTGTCGAGCAGCTGCTCCTGCATGTCGCGGTGCGCCACGGTGCCCGTGAGCTCCAGGATGCGGTCCGAGAGCGTGGATTTGCCGTGGTCGATGTGCGCGATGATGGAGAAGTTGCGGATGAGGGTGGGATCGGTGGTCATAGTCGCTTTCTTCTATATGGGCGGTGCACGAGCGAAAAACGTGTTTTCGGGAATTTCCTCGTGAAAACGTACTCAACGTTTGGTATTCTATCGCATTGTGTATCCAGCGATACGTGCGTGCGATGATCTTATCGCCAAATCTGCAGACGTGGCTGCATTACGGATTCGTCCCGCTGGTGACCGGTTGGTCTGCGAAACAGAGAAATCCCGCCTGTTTCCACATGCATCGTCAACGACCCGCGCGCTTGCCGCACGGGCGGCTCCTCCGGGGCCTTGTTGCGAGGCGATCGGTTACCGTGCGACCGCAGGGGCAGGCATCGCCCGCCCGTATCGCTGGAAGCGCAGCGCGATTAGTTTCGCATAAGACAAGGTATTCGATTTTTGGAGGAACAAAGCACATGGCGAACATCAAAAGCCAGAAGAAGCGCATCATCACCAACGAGAAGGCCCGCATGCGCAACCGCGCGGTGAAGAGCGAGCTCAAAACCGCCATCCGCCGCGTGAAGGACGCCGTGGCCGCCGAGAACGGCGCCGAGGCATACGCCGCCGCGCTGGCCGCCTGCCGCCTTCTGGACAAGGCCGCCTCGAAGGGCGTCATCCACAAGAACCAGGCCGCGAACCGCAAGAGCGGCGTCATGCTGCTCGTCAAGGACGTGGTGACCGACGCCGACCGCGCCGCCTACGTGAAGCCGGCCAAGAAGGACCAGAAGACCGGTTCCAAGAAGGCCGCCGCCAAGGCCGAGCGCGAGGCTGCGCTGAAAGCCGCCTCCGCCGAGAAGGCGAAGCGCCGCGAGAAGACGCAGAAGGACGAGGCCGCCGCTGCGAAGCGCAAGGCCAAGGAAGCCGAGGAGGCCGCCAAGGCCGAGGCTGAGGCCGCTGCCGCCGAAGGCGCCGAAGAGGCCGCCGAGTAGTTCGATGCAACGGGATCGCCCGCGATCCGTCCGCATATCAAGGAAGAGGAAGCCCCCGTTTTCGGGGGCTTCCTCGCGTTTGGGGAAGGGAAATGTCCCAAATGGGGACTGTCCCCATTTGGGACATTTTCGCAGCGAAGGCGATTCCCGTAGGGGCGATCTCCTGATCGCCCGTTCCGGCGCAGCCGGAAAAGCAACCGCGGGCCGCATTTTCGCGCTTCGCGCGAACAGGCGATCAGGAGATCGCCCCTACGGGAATCGCCGGGCTCGCGAAACCGGCCTCGGTTCAGCCGGCTTTGCGGACGGTCACTTGCAGCACCCAATCCAAGAAGGCGGCGTCCGGATCCGCGCCGCTTTTCATGGCGCGCTCGGTGTCGCGGGCGGCGACGATGGCGCGCCGCAGCTCCGCCCCGCTGAAACCGCGGGCCCAGGTGGCGTGGTTCTTGCACCGCCAGTCGGGCATCTTGAGGGCGGCGGCCACCCCGCGCGGGTTGCCGCGCTCGATGAGGGTGCGGGCGCATACCAGCTCGCGCAGACGCGACGTGCACATGGAGAGCAGCGCGTGGGGCGACACCGACTCCATGCGGCCCAGGTACAGCAGGCACTTGCCCGCGTCCCGCGCGGCGAACGCGTCGACGAACTCCCAGGGCTTTACCTCGGCCGTGCGCGTGACCAGCCCCATGATCTCGTGCTCGTTCACGGCGTCGGCCCCGCGGTGCGCAAGCGCTATCTTCTTCAGCTCGTTGTCCAAGTGGACGGTGTCCTCGCCCACCAGGTCGACGAGCTTGTTCGCCGCGCCCTCCGTGAGCGTGACGCCGTGGCCCACGGCCATGGCGCGCACCGTCTTGGGCAGCTCGTAGCGCTTGAGCGGGGCGCAGTCGATGACGGCGGTCTTGCCATGCGCGGCCACGGCCTTGTACAGCCGCGTGTTCTTCGCAAGCTTCTCGGCCACGAGCGCGAGCACGGTCGTCTCGCTCGGCGAGGACAGGTAGGACACGAGCGCCTCGGCGTCGGCCTTCTTGAGCTTGTCGGCCGCGCGCACCTCCACGAGGCGCACGGGGCTGGCGAAGGGGACGGTGTTGCACGCCGCGACGACGTCGTCGCCGACCGCCGTCTCGCCGTTAAACTCGTCGGAGTTGAACGAGAGGTCGCCCATCGCGGCCAGGCGGGCGCGCAGGCGCTTCATGACGGCGTCCCGCTTGAGCGCGTCCTCCCCCACGACGAGGTAGACGGGCAAAAGCGGCGCTTCTTGTTTCTTGTTCGTTGGCATGCCCCGCATTCTACCCCAGGGCTTTAACGACGATGCCCTGCGCGCTCAATTTGCACGAAACATCCCCCTCCTCGTCGGTGCGGCGCACCTGCGCGCCGGCATCGGCCAGCTCCTGGAGCGTCTTGTCCGCCGGATGGCCGTAGCGGTTGCCCGCGCCCGCGCTCACGAGCGCGATGCGCGGGGAGAGCGCGGCCGCCAACTCGGGCGTGAGCGCGTTCTTCGACCCGTGATGGCCCACCTTGAGAATGTCCACGCGGCCGACGAGGCCCTGTTCCTCCATCGCGGCCAGTTGCTCGTGCTCGGCGTCGCCGGTGAAAAGCGCCGTCCAGTCCGGGGTCCCGTCTCCGTCGGGGTCGGCGCGGGCCAGCAGGCACACGCTGTCGGCGTTGCCCCCTTCGTCGACGAAGGCGCGCGGCCACACCACGTCGAGCGAGAACGCGCCCACGCGCAGCTCGTCGCCCTGTGCGAGGCCCAGCACGCCCTCGTCCCCCACGAGGACGGCGGCGTCGGACCGCAGGTTCGCGCAGGCCTCGCACGGGCAGGAGAGCGCGTCGCCCGCCAGCAGCACGCGCTCCACCTGCACGACGCCCTTCAGCGAGGCGAGCGAGCCCATGTGGTCGTCGTCGCCATGGGTGACGACGACGGCGTCGAGCCGGTACACGGCGTGGCGGGCGAGGGCCTCGCGCAGCAGGCGGTCCTGGTTGCCCGTGTCAACGAGCACGGCCGCACCTTCGCTGCGGACGACGAACGCGTCGCCTTGCCCCACGTCGAGCATGATGATCTCGTCTCCGGCGAGGCGGGGCACGACGACGGCGCCTGCGAGGGCCGCCGCCAAGGCCGCGCCCGCGACGAGCGCCGCGGCGCGCGGGTTCGGGGCGGGCCAGACCGCCCACAGCAGCGCGGCGAGCACGGCCGCGCAAGCGAGCGCGGGAACGACGGGGACGTCCACAGGCACGCTCGCGTGCGGCAGGCCCGCGCACAGGCGGGCGACCGAGCAAAGCCCCTCGGCCGCGAAGGCCGCCGCCGCCAGCAAGGGCGGGCCGGCAGGCGGCACGGCGAGCGCCGCGACCGTCGCCGCCAAGCCGCCGGCGCAGGCGAGCGGGAACAGCGGCGCCGCGGCCACGTTCGCCAGCGGGGCCACGAGCGGCACTTGGGAGAACAGGGCGGCCGACAGCGGCTGGGCGAGCACGCTCGAGGCGACGGTGAGCCCGACGGCCTCGGCGGCGAAGCGCGGCAGGCGCGGTGCGAGCCGCCCGATCCAGGCCGCGGCGAGGCCCGCGAACAGCACGATACCCAGGGTCGAGAGCACCGAGAGGGCGAACGAGGCCGAGAGCGCCGTGACGGGGGACGTGGCCACGACGCCCGCCGCGCACAGGCCGACGGCGTTCAGGCTGGCGGGCCGGCGGCGCGCGAAGAACGACGACATGCCGGCGAACGTCATGAGAGCGGCCCGGACGGCCGACACCGGTGCGGCGGACAGGGCGAGGTAGCACAGCAGCAGCGCCGCCTGCGCGGCCACGGCCAACGCCCGCGGCGCGCGCAGCGCCTTGAACGCCGCGCCCGCAAACGCGCACACGAGGACGAGGTGCGCGCCCGACACCGCCACGAGATGCGCGAGGCCGGCCGTTTTGAAGGAGTCGTACACGTCGGTCCCGTCGAGCGCGGTGCGGTCGCCGCACACGAGCGCCCGCAGCACGGCGGCCCCCTCGCCGCCCGTGCCGGCAATCACCTCCACGGCGCGAGCCCGCATGCCCAGCAGCATTCCCAACGCGTCGCTGCGCTCCGCCGGAACCGCATGCCGCACAGTGGCCGTCGCGGCGATGCCGCGCTGCCAGCACCAGTCCGCCGCGCGCTCGTCCGGCGCGGCCAGCGACACGTCCGCCTCGAACACGTCGCCGTAGCGCGGCACGGCGGCTCCGTCGGCGAAGCGCAGCCGCACGTCCACCGCGCGCCCTCCCGAAAGCCGCGTGCGCCCGACGCACTGGGCGCCGTAGAGGCCCGCGTCGGCATCCTCCATCGCCTCGAACCTTAAAAGGCCGGAAGGCTCGCCGGCAGCCTCCTGCCAGGCGACGAGCAGGGAGGCGCCGCCCGCGCAACCGCAGGCGGCGCCCGCGAGCGCTCCCAGAAGCGCGCACCAAGCGAGCACGCGCCCGCCCCTTCGCAGCAGGAGCACCGACGCGACGACGGCCGCCGCCAGCGCCGCTGCACCGACGGCCAGGCACGCCCCGACGCCCCACCCCCGCGCCGCGGAGTACGCGGCGGCGCACGACGCCCACAGGCCCAGGCCGAACGCCAGCACCGGCGGCACGGCCGGACGAGGGGGCAGCCCGGGCGGCGGTCTGCGGGCCATGGGTCAGCCGACGCAGATCGCGTCGGCGAGCGCCGCGAACTTCTTGTCGCCGATGCCCGACACGCGCTTGAGGTCCTCGATCGTCTTGAAGGGGCCGTTCGCCGCGCGGTCGGCCACGATCTTGTCGGCCGTGGAGGCTCCCACGCCGGGAAGCGCGTCCAGCTGGGCGGCCGACGCCGTGTTGATGTTCACCTTGGCGTTAGCCGCTCCGGCTGCGGCGGAGCCGGCCTCCCCCACCGCAGCCGACGCCGCCGCGGCGGCGTCGGCCTCGCTCGGAACGACCACCTGCTCGCCGTCGGAGACGGCGCGCGCCAAGTTGAGGGCGTCGCGCGCGGCCCCTTCGGCGAAACCTCCCGCCGCCTCGACGGCGTCGAGCACCCGTGCGCCCTCGACCAGCTCGTACACGCCGGGCGCCGCCACCGCGCCGCCCACGTGCACGCGCATCGACGCAGCCGGAGCCGCTTCGGCACCTGCGGCCGCATCGTCGCGAACCGCCTGCTCCGCGCTCTCCGACCTCTCGACCGCGAAGCCCTCCGACGACGCGGCGTCCAGCAGCAGCTTTCCCGCCCCCGCGAGCACGACCAGCGCCACGGCGGTCACGCCCACCAGCACGGGCAGCCGCGCCCCCGACAGATGCATCCGCGCGCGCCACGACTCCGCGCTCCGTTGAAACGACATGGCCCCTCCCGTTCCCCACCCGTCAGATGCAGGCGGGCGGCGCCCGAGTTAGACCGCCGCGACCGCCTTGCGCCTCGATCATAGCTCCGCGACCTTGCACGGCGACCGTCGGAGTCCCAACGCGCAGCCAACGCGGACCTTGCGCGAATCCAGCGCCGCGACCGGCAAAACCTTGCACGGATCCAGCGCGCATCCAACGCGGGTCGAATAAAAGCCGAACGCCTGCGGAGTTTTCCACAGGCGTTCGGGCGGACCGAAGAGGGGGCCTTCGAGCGGGGCTTCGCAGGGCCTCCCTTTACGCCGGCCACGTGGCGAGGGGCCGCAGAACGACGAGCTTGGAACCTGCAGGTGCGTTCGCCGCATGGGTTTGCGAAGTCGGAGGTCGGGGCGCCGGGCGGGCGGCAGCCCGCCCCTGCGGCGACGATCGCGCATGCCGCTCAACCGTTCCGCAGGCAACCGGAATTTTCGGTTAGGCTGATCGGGCGGCTAGCGCGCCTTGGGCTTGTAGGCCGGGCAGGCGTAGTCGCGCACTTCGGCGGCCTCCGCGATCTCGGCCACCCAGCGCTCGATGGGCAGCGCGGCCTCGACCTCGCGCACCACCGGCAGCTTCGCGTGCGTTTCCGGGCTGCGGGGCATGAACAGCGTGCAGCAGTCCGGCGCGTCCTGCGAGGATATCTCGTAGGTGTCCAGCCGCTGGGCCTCGCCGATGATCTCGAGCTTGTCCGTGCCGATGAGCGGGCGGAACACCGGCATGTCCACCGCGTCGTCCGTCGCGCGGATGTTCTCGAGCGTCTGCGAGGCCACCTGCCCCAGGCTCTCCCCCGTCACGAGCGCCCCCGCCCGCTCGCGGGCGGCCAGGACCTCGGCCACCTTGAACATGAGGCGGCGGTACATGATCACGCGCAGCTCCGGCGGAACGGCGAGGGCGATCTCGCGCTGGTAGTCGCCGAACGGCACCGTGTACACGCGCGCGATGCAGCCCGTGCGCTCCAGAACGCGCGCGATGTCGTCGACCAGGTACTCGCTCGCATCCGAGGTCTGCGGCCGCCCGGAGAAGTGCACGCCGATGCACACCGCGCCGCGGCGCGCCAGCTTCCATGTGGCCACCGGCGAGTCGATGCCGCTCGACAGCAGGCACACCACCTTGCCCGAGCTGCCCACCGGCAGGCCGCCCACGCCCGGCACGGAGCGCGCGTACACGTACGAAGCATTCTGAACCACCTCCACGCCCACGGTGACGTCGGGGTTCTTCATGCGCACGCCCTTGTCCGGGTAGGCCTCGCAGAGCGCGCCGCCGATGATCTGGTTCATGTCCATGGAGTTCACGGCGAAATCGGTGTGGTTGCGCCGCGCCGCCACCTTGAACGTGGAGAATTCCCCGGCCTCGGAAAGCGCGAGCACGGCCGCCTCGGCCATCTCGTCGAGGTCGCGCTCGCATTTGAAGCCGCTCGAAACGCGGGCCACGCCCGGCACCTTGCCGGCGACCTCGGACGCCGCGACGGCCGTGTCCCAGTCGGCGCCCTCGCGCAAAAACACGCACAGCCGCCCCGATATGCGGTGGATCGTCACCACAGGGAAGCCGGCCAGCAGCGCTTCGAGGTTCTTCAAGAGCCGCGTCTCGAACGAGGCCCGGTTGTGCCCCTTGAGGCCGATTTCGTGGTAATGGACGAGGATGATGCGTTGGAAGTCAGTCATGGGAGTCTCTCGTATCGAACGGTTCGCGCGAAGCGCGAAAATTACCGCCCAGGTTGGCGTAGTAAGTCAGCGAGAAGCCCCACGGTCGCCCAGCTGCTCGCTCCAAGCAACTTTCACGTGCAGAAGCACGCTTCAAGTTGCTTTCGCGGCATCTGAACGACCGTGGGGCTTCGCAGCGTCGAGAGGTTCCGCTGGCCGAAGGCCAGCGGAACCTAGTGGTTCTTGATGTCGATGGAGTTCGGGTCGTACGACACTTCGCCGCGCGCGATCTCGTTGAACGCGAGCGACAGCGGCTTCTTGTCGGCCGCGCGCGCGATCTCCACGGCCGTCTGCAGCTGGATGGCGCGATCGCGCTGACCGCGCATCATGTCGTTGATGTCGTGCGCGCGCTTCGACGCCAGGGCGCACAGCAGGAAGCGGTCGTTGTCCGTCTTGTTCAGCAGCGCGTCGATCTTAGGTTCGATGATGCTCATATATCGTTTAACCTCGTGCTTTCTCAGCTTGCTCGTTGACGTAGCCCACCAGCGCGGCGGTCGCTTCGTCAAGGTTGTCGTTTACCAGCCGCATATCATACTCCATTTTGCGCGAAAGCTCCACTGCGGCCGCCCTCATGCGCTTCTCGACGACCTCGTCGGTCTCGGTGCCGCGCCCGCGCAGGCGCTCTTCGAGCACCTCGAGCGAAGGAGGCTCGATGAACACGAGGTGGGCCGAGGGCATCTTGTCGCGCACTTGGAAAGCGCCCTGCACGTCGATCTCGAGGATGACCTGCTCGCCGCGGGCCATGTGCTCCTCGACGGTCGCGCGCGGCGTGCCGTAGCGGTTGCCGGCGTAGGTGGCCCATTCCAAAAGCCCGTCGGTGTCCACCAGGTGCTGGAACTCCTCGGCGGTGGCGAACCGGTAGTGCACGCCGTCGACCTCGCCCTCGCGCGGGGCGCGTGTCGTGACGGAGCGGGACACCCAGGCATCGGGCACCTCGCGCAACAAACGGGCCACCAGCGTGCCCTTGCCGGCACCTGATGGCCCTGAGATAACGAACAGATTGCCGTGTCGCATACGGGGGTTTTAACCCAGACGCTCCAGAAGGGCGGTCTGCTGGCGCTCGCCCAAACCGCGCAAACGACGGCTCTCGGCGATCTGCAGCTCCTTCATGATCTTCTCGGCCTTGGCCTTGCCGTAGCCCGGCATGGTCTCGATGAGCGTGGACACCTTCATACGGCCCACCACCGGGTCGTTCTTCATTTCGAGAACCTTGGCCAACGTGAGCTTGCCGCTCTTCAGCTCGTCGCGAACCTCAGCGCGCTTGATGCGAGCCGCCTTCGCCTTCTCCAGGGCCGCCTGACGTTCTTCCGGGCTGAGTTGAGGAATAGCCATCGTGTTTCTCTCCTTCTTCTCCAAAGCGATTCCGTGATACTATCACGCATTTATCCGTCTTGCCTTGTCAATCGCTGTAATTCCAAAAAATTCTAACGCGACGCCACACATTGTATGAGCAGCTTCGCGAGAAAAGCCTTTTTCGTCGCCTAACCGTTACATTCCGTCCCGCCCGAGGTCGGAAGCGGGAAACAACCGAAGTGAACCCGCGCTCAGGTTACAGTTCCGCGACAATGGCCTCGAACGCGGCTGCCGGGTCGGGCGCTTGGGTTATAGGCCGGCCGATGACGAGATGCGACGCGCCGTTCGCGAACGCCTGGGCAGGCGTGGCCGTGCGGCTTTGGTCGCCCTTGTCGCTGCCCGCCGGCCGCACGCCGGGCGTGACGATGTAGGCGTCGGGGCCCAGGATGTCGCGCAGGCGCGCGGCCTCCTGCGGCGACGCCACCACGCCGGAGATGCCGGCGCGCTTCGCCTGCTCGGCCAGAACCACCACCTGGTCTGACATGGCGCGGCTCACGCCCGTCTCGGCCAGCGCGGCGTCGTTCATGCTGGTGAGCACCGTGATGCCGAGCGTGGCCGGCACGTCGTGGCCGTACTCGGCCGCCGCGCGCTCGGCGCCTCGCTGGGCCGCCTGCATCATGTCCACGCCGCCCACCGTGTGCATGGTGAGCATGTCGGCCCCGCTGCCCGCAGCGGCGTAGGCGGCACCTTCCACCTGATGCGGAATGTCGTGGAACTTGAGGTCGAGGAACACCTTGAAGCCGCGCTCCTTGAGCGCATAGACGATGGCCGGGCCGTTCGCGTAGAACAGCGTCATGCCCACCTTCATCCACGCGGCCTTCCCTTGAAGCTGGTCGGCAAGGTCGAAGGCTTCCTCGATGCCGCAGTCGAGCGCCACGATCACGCGGTCGCGCGCGGGGACCTTCTCGAACGAACTTAGCATTCCAACGCTCCTATCAGCTCGCGCACGTCCTGTACGCCCTGTTCCTCGCAATACTGCGCTATCCCGTCCGCGATTTCAACCGAAGCGCGCGGATTCACGAAATTCACCGTTCCCGCCGCCACGGACGTGGCTCCGGCCAACATGAACTCCACGGCGTCGATGCCGGTCGAGATGCCGCCCATGCCGAGCAGCGGGACCTGCACGGCTTTGTGCACCTCCCACACCATGCGCAGCGCCACGGGCTTCACGGCCGGGCCCGACAGGCCGCCCACCACGCGGGCGAGCTGGGGCCGGCGGCGCTTGGCGTCCACGGCCATGCCCAGAAGCGTGTTGATGAGCGAGAGGGCGTCCGCGCCGGCGGCCTCGGCGGCGCGCGCGATCTCGGCCACGTCGGTGACGTTCGGCGTGAGCTTCACGATGAGCGGGCGCTTCGTGGCGGCGCGGCAGCGCGACACCACGGCCTCGACGCTGTCCGTGCACGTGCCGATGGTCATACCGCCCGCGTCCACGTTCGGACACGAGATGTTCACCTCGTACGCGTCGACGGGCGAGTCCTCCAACGCCTCGATGACTTGGACGTACTCGTCGAAGCTGTGGCCCGACACGTTCACGATGACCGTGGCGCCGCGCTCGGCGAGCCACGGCAGGTCGTGCTCCTTCAGGTGGGCCACGCCGGGGTTCTGCAGGCCGATGGAGTTCAGCATGCCGCTCGGCGTCTCGGCGATGCGGGGGCTGGCGTTGCCCTCCCAGCCGTTCAGGGACACGCCCTTGGTGGTCACGGCGCCGAGCGAGGCGACATCCACGAAGTCCCCGTACTCCCGCCCCGCCGCGAATGTGCCCGACGCCACGGTGACGGGGTTCTTCATCTCCAGCCCGCCCAGGTTCACCGCCATGCCCACCTTCGTGGGGGCCGTCGTCTGCGGCAGCGCGTTTTCTATCTCGCCCATCTACCAAACCACCTTTCGCGCGTCGAACACGGGGCCGTCGACGCAGGCGCGCTTCTTGCCGTCCACCGTGTCGACCACGCACGACAGGCACGCGCCTACGCCGCAGGCCATGCGCTTTTCCAGGGAGACCTCGCAGGGCACGTCCGCTTCGGCGGCCATGCCGGCCACGATCTTCATAAGGGGCTCGGGACCGCATACGGCCAGGTAGTCGTATTGCCCGCCCGCTTCGGCGGCTTCCGCCAAAGCCTCGGCGACGAGCGAGGTGCAGAAGCCCTCGCGCCCGAAGCTGCCGTCGTCGGTGGCGCAGCGCGGCGGCGCGTCGAGCAGCGCCTCGTAGCGGGCGCGGCACGTGAGCGCTTGCTCGGTCTGCGCGCCCAGCACCACGTCCGTGCGCGCACCTGCGGCCACAAGCGACTCGGCCAGCATGAACAGCGGGGCCGCGCCCACGCCGCCGCCCACGAGCAGCGCGCGTTTCGCGCCGGCGGGATGCCAGGCACGTCCGACGGGGCCGATAAGCTCGGCGTCGCCGCACTGCCCCGGCACGAGGCCCGTCATGTGGTCGCTGCCGAAGCCGACCGCCTGGTAGAGGATCTCCAGCGTGCCGGTGCGCACGTCGCGCGCGTACACCGAGAACGGACGGCGCAGAATGTGCGCCTCCATGCCCGGCACCTTCATATGCACGAACTGCCCCGGCTCGATGGCTCCCGCGATGTCGGGCGCGTCGAGCGTCATGAGGTAGAGGTTCGGGCCCGCACACACGTTCTCGCGTATGCGCGCCCGTTCGTTGACCAGAGCCACGTAAGGACCTTTCCTCTCGCCGAACCGCCGCTTCGCCTGCGGCGGCGTGACCGTCTCTTCGGCGCTGATTGTAACATCACCGCTGTTGAGCGAGCGCCTAGCAAGCCGGAATGCGAAAGAAAAGACTACAGATGCCCCCGTTTCAACGTCGCGTGGAACCCCGGCGAAGGGAAGCGGGCCCATGGCGCCCTCGCTCCGTTCGGCGCGCTTCGATCAGATCGAGCGTTTTCGTCACGAGTAGCCATGCGACGACGGCCGCGAGCGCGCCCACGAGGAAGCCGGCCAGCACGTCGGAGGGATAGTGCGCCACAAGATAGCAGCGCGCCGCGCCCATGACCAGCATGACGAGCGAGCCGCCGAGCACCGTTTTCCAATTCCGATACGCCAGCATGAGCGCCACCATCGCCGCCGAGGCCGCGGTCATGTGGCCGGAGGGGAACGAGAACCCGTCCTCGGGCACGGCACCGACGAAGCGCCACCAGTCCAGGTAAAGCGCGGACGACTCGAACGGCCTCGGTCGCGCGACGAGGTCCTTGAGCACGATGTTCGTGGCAAGCGCGCCCAGGCAGACGGCGACGAACATGACCGCCCCCGCGCGTCGCGTGCGCTTGAACGCCATGAGCACGATTGCCAGCGCGAAGAAGCACGCGCCCTTCTCGCCTGCGAAGCTCACCGCCTCGAACAGCGGTGTGAACGCGAATCCCCCGTATTCGGCAAGCGCATGGAGCGCTCCCAAGATCGTCGTGTCGAACGCGGCGAACGCAACGTTGAGCCACGCGGCCGTCAAGGTCGTTTCCATCGAGCTGTCCTTTCGTCTCACGGATTACGTGGGCCCTTGCGAGTCCCGAGCTTCCATGAAACGATCCGTGCCGCCCGACGGCAAGCCACGATGCGTCGCACGGGCGACACGGTGCGTGGCAAAGCCGGCCACCAGGGGTTACGAGCGCAGGATGCGGTAGCCGATGACGGCCTTCGCCACGAGCAATGCGAACATGAGCGTGGCGGCGTAGGGTTGCATGGTCGCCGTGAACCCGACCACGGCGACCGCCTGCGCCGCGAATCCCGCGAGGGCGACGAAGCGCGAGCCCCTTCGCACGGCGGCTAAGGCCGTCGTCGCCTCCGCCGCGCCCACGAGCGCGAGCGCGGCGACGGTCGTCGCCATGACGGCGAACGACACGCCGAAGCCCACGGACGCGCCGTACTCGGCCAAGCCGGCCATGCGCACGAACGAGCCGTCGTCAACGCCGTACAAAGGCAGGAACGCGAACGCAATCGCCAGCATGTCGAGCAGTCCGAACGACAGCAGGCCGTTGCTGCGCGCCGACGAGCGCCGCTCGTCGCGCGCGAGCACGATGAGGTCGTCGGCGGACAGGAGGTCGTCCACCGACACGTCGAACAATCGCGCGACGGCCTGCAGCGAGTCGAGGTTGGGCGAGCCGCCTCCCGTCTCCCACTTCGACACGGCCGTGCGCGACACGTACAGCTTGGCGGCAAGCTGCTCCTGGGTCAGGCCGCGCTCGGTGCGCAGCGCCTTGAGCTTTTCTCCGAAATCCACGGGACGCGCCCCCTTTCAGGCCTCCAAGATGGCGGAGCCGCGGCGATCCGGCAAGACACGATTCGTGTCATCGCCCATCCGCGCTGGTTGTAGGCTTGCGCGCGACTGCGGCGATCGTCGGGCTCGCCTCGTCGAGCGGCGCGCCCGCCGCGTCGCCGACCAGCTCCGCCACCTCGAAACCGGCCTCTTCGAGCTCTTCCGAGAGCGTCTCGGGGGTGAAGTACGTGTTCCATAGATGGTAGGACGTCGCGCCCCCGGGTGCGATCACCGCGATCTGCTCGAGCGACACAGCGTCTGCGAAACGGCTGCAGCGCTGCACCTCGAAGTGAGGGCCCGCGTTCCAGAACCCGCCTGCGGGGTGCTCCTCCCACGTCGTGCGCTCCTCGAAGGCCTCGAGCTTGCGCCGCGAGAAGACGTCGAGCACGAGGGCACCGCCAGAACGCAGCCGCTCGAGGATGCAGCGCAGCACGACGCGACGCTCGCCAGCCGACAGCGCGCCGAAATCGCAGTAGATCATGACGGCGATGTCGAAGGTGCCGTCCAGGTCGAGCTCGAGATAGTTCTGGCGCCGGTAGTCGATGGCGAGCCCCTGCTCGCACGCGGAGCGGCGGGCGTGGTCGAGCGAGCGTGGCGAGAGGTCGACGCCCGTCACTGCGTAGCCTGCACGCGCGAAGCGCTCGGCGTACAGCCCCGGGCCGCAGCCCAAATCGAGCAGGCGCGGATGCGTCGCCGGAGGCGCCGCGGCGCGTATCCAATCGACGGAGCGGTCCATGAACGCGAAGCTACGGCTGGCCCCCTCGAATTCAGGGTCGAGATGCGCCGCCAACATGCCGCGCGATATATGCTCGTCGTCCCAGAACGCCGCATCGGTCCGCTCGTACAGCGCAGAAGGTTTCATCAGGTCGTGCAGATCGTCGTAAAGCGTCACGGGCGCTCCTTCTTCGACGGTTCGTCAGCATTCATGGCGATCATTCTACCATCTGATATCATGCCGTCTCTGAGCATGACGCCGCAACCGAAGGAGCACCGTGGAGAAGCTGCCGCCCATCGAGAAAGTGCACGAAGCATGGTCAGCCATAGCCGACGGGCGCGTCGAGCCGCATCCCGACGAGCAGCGCGCGACGGTCGCGTCCTCGAACGGCGCGAAGGCGTACACCGTGACATGGAGCGAGGACGGCTCGGTCTACTCCTCGAACGACAACGCCACGTACTGGCAGGGCTATGCGGGCTACCCCGTCATCGCCGTGCTCATGCTGCAGGGCAGGCTTCCGCTCGACCGCGCCGTGGCCGACGAGTTCGCGCACGTTGACTGGACCGAGCTCAACGAGCGCTTCCGGCGCGACTACGCGGCCGCCGTGCGCTCCGTCGTCGAAGAGCGCGGCCTCGACACGGCGCAGGTCGAAGCCGCGGCGCACGAGGCTTACGCCGCGCTCGGAGCGCTGGAGATCGCGATCAAGCGCGGGTCAGCCAGACCGCCGAAATCCCCAAAGCCGCAAGGCGAGACGTCGGCGAAGCAGGGTTCGTAAGCCCGTCCGTCGATTCCGTGATCGCCGGACGCGGCCGTCCCATCTGCGCAGCCGCGCATCTCACATGGGCTTCAAGTTGCGGTCGAGCCGATCCGTCATCCAGGCGAGCCGGCTCGCGCGGCCAGCGTCCGTCTTTGCGTCGAAGTACGCGCGGGCGTACGTCTTCCTCACCGAAGGGGGCATGGCCAAAAAGTTCGCATGGGCCGGCTCGCGTCCTTCGAGCAGCGACTCCAAGGCCGCGATATGCTCCTCGGTGACGTCCGGCGCCTTCGGGGCGTCCCAGCAGCCGTTTTCCTTGGCGGCTTTCACCGCCCTTCTGCCGGGATCGGCCATCTCGCCGCGCCGTTCGAGCTTATCGACGAGCGCCTTGTTCTTTTCCGACCACGCGCTGTTTTTCCGGCGCGGCGCGAAGTACTTGCGGTAGGAGCCCTCGTCGATGCGGCGCATCTGCCCGTCGATCCACCCGAAGCACAGCGCCTCCTCGAGCGCCTCGGCCGCCTTGAGCGTGCACGGGCCGCCGGGCTTGCCGAGCAGCAGCCAGACGCCGGAGGACGACTCGCCGTTGGCCTGCAGCCATGCCCTGAACTCGTCCCTGGTAGCGAACTTCAGCGGTTCGTCCATGCGATGCACCTTCCCCTTCCGTCAAAGTCAAACGCCGTTAGAACAAGGATGCGCCTGAATCGGCTCGCATCCATTATGGGCCATCGAGGCGCCGACGGGCGCGGGAGAGTCGACGTCTCCACGACTTCGCCGAGGCCGGGGCGGCACTCCGATCGCGCCGCATCTTGCTAGGAGCCGTCGTGCACGAGCTTGAGGCCGATGACGCAGGCGATGAGGCCTGCGATGAGCAGCACCTTCGCCACCGAGACCGGCTCGGTGCCCGAAAACATGCCGTAGACGACCGTAAGCGAGGCGCCGATGCCCACCCAGACGGCGTACGCGGTGCCGGTCGGCAGCGTCTTGACCGCGTAGGACAAGCCCGCCATGCTCAGCGCCAGCGCGACCAGGAACACGATCGAGGGCGCCAGCTTGGTGAACCCCTCGGCGCGTCCGAGCGCCGTGGCCCACACCGCCTCCAAAACGCCCGACACGATAAGAACGACCCATGCCATGAGAAGACTCCCTTCCGCAGGTTGCGCGCCGTCTTTGCGTTCCTGGTACGGCTGCCCTCGTCAGGGAATCATGGAGAATCACGAAACGCATCCAGTGTAGCAGACCGCCCGCCCTGAAGGAGAACCGTAACCTTCCGGTTGTTGCGGCTGGCCATTTCGCCGCGCCAAGGGTATGCTTGACCTCTGGTTTCGACGCGATGGGAACAGGGCGCGATGAGGGACGACATATACGTGACTTCGCTGTCAATCGATTGGGAGGGCGTCTCCGAGAGGGACGGCTACCCGTTCGACGTCCCGGCCATCGCCAGCATTGAAACGATTGACCTGGCCCAGTCCATCACGTTCTTCTGCGGCGAGAACGGCACGGGCAAGTCGACGCTGCTCGAGGCCTTGAGCATCGCCTACGGGCTGAACCCTGAGGGCGGCACGCGCAACTACACGTTCTCGGTGCACGACGACCATTCGGAGCTCTGCGACCACGTGCGCCTGCTCAAAAGCATCTTCCGGCCACGCGACAGCTTCTTCGTGCGCTCGGACACGCTGTTCAACCTCATATCGGAGATGGACGTGCTCGAGGACGACCGCCGCTACTTCGGCGGACGCTCGCTGCACAGCGTGTCGCACGGCGAGGGCATCCTCGCGCTCGTGTCGCGCCGCTTCGGCGGCGGCGGGTTCTACGTGCTGGACGAGCCGGAGACGGGACTCTCGCAGCTGGGGCAGGTGGCGCTTCTGGCCGAGATCGTACGGCTTGCACAGGCGGGCTCGCAGTTCGTCGTGGCCACGCACTCCCCCATCCTGCTCACGGCGCCCGGCGCGGTGATCTACCAGTTCGACGACGAGGTACGCGAGGTGGGCCTGCGCCAAACCATGGAATGGGACGCCCTCAACCGCTTCCTGAACGACCCGGAGGGCATGCTCGCGGAATTCCTGGAAGGTTGACGGAGGGAGCGCCGAACGTCGTTTGCATCCTTCTCGCAATCTTGCTACTATGTTTATACATAGTTTAGACGGAAAGGAGGCGGCATGGTATCCGCGACTCTGACGAAGTGGGGCAACAGCCAGGGAGTGATCATTCCAAAAAACCTGTGCGATAAATACGGACTGTCCGTTGGCGACAAGCTGATCATCGAGGAAGGAGCTGCGGGCATCGAGCTGAAGCCGCAGCGCCGAAAGATCGCGACGCATCCGGTCGATCTCGACGAGCTGTTCGAAGGATGGACGGGCACGTATGAGCCGCCCGAGGATTGGCCGTGCATCGGCGACGAGATCGACTGGGGAGAGCCCGCGGGCAAGGAGATATGGTGATGATCTGCGAGCAAGGCGACATCGTTGCCGTCGACTTCGAACCGTCGGTGGGACATGAGCCGAACAAGTACCGTCCCGCTCTCGTGGTCAGCTCGAACACGTTCAACGCGCGCTCCAGCCTGACCGCCGTCTGTCCCATCACCTCCGTGAACAACGGGTACCCCCTGCATGTGGGCATCGACCACGAAGAGGTGCGGGGCTTCGTATGCGTCGAGCAGGTGAGGACGGTCGACCTGTCGAACCGAAGGTGCAAGCGCCTCGCGCAAGCAAACGCGGACGACATGGAGCTCGTGCTGTCGTACGTCGCCTCGATATTCGGAGTGTAAAAAGCGGCGGCGTTCAGGCACGCGACGGCGACGGGAGAGCGAGCCGCCGCCCCCGTCGCCGTCTTTCCTTATCAGACTCCCTACCCCCACTGGGGCAGGTCCTGCAGGGCCACCACGGTCAGGCCGTTCTCGCGGGCCATCTCCATGCCGGCCACCATGGCCTGGGCGCCGGCCAGGTTCGTCACGTGGGTCACGCCGTGCTTCACGGCCTCCAGGCGCAGCTCGTAGCCGTCGGCGCGCGTGGCGTGGCCGAACGGGGTGTTGATCATGAGGGCGATCTCGCCCGAGGCGATGCGTTCGAGCACGTTGGGCGAGCCCTCGTGCACCTTCTTCACCTCTTCGCAGTCCACGCCGGCCGCGCGCAGGGCCCGGGCGGTGCCGGCGGTGGCCACCACCTTGAAGCCCAGGCGCACGATGTCGCGCGCGATGGACACGATGGAGCGCTTGTCGCGGTCGCACACGCTGATGAACACCGTGCCGCCCTCGGGCAGCGCGTAGCTGATGGCCAGCTGCGTCTTGGCGAACGCGGCCGGGAAGTTGCCGGCGATGCCCATGACCTCGCCCGTGGACTTCATCTCGGGGCCGAGCACCGTGTCGGCGCCGGGGAAGCGGCCGAACGGCATGACGGCCTCCTTCACGCTGTAATGCTCGAGGCGCCGGTCGTCGGGCGGCAGGTTCAGATCGGCAATCCTCTCCCCCGCCATGACGCGCGCGGCCATCTTCGCCAGCGGCACGCCCGTGGCCTTCGACGTGAACGGCACGGTGCGGCTGGCGCGCGGATTGGCCTCGATGATGTAGATGACCTGGTCTTTGATGGCGAACTGGATGTTGATGAGGCCCACCACGCCCAGGCGCAGGGCCAGCTGGCGAGCTATGGAGCGCAGCTGCGACACCAAGGCCTCCGACAGCGCGAACGGGGGCGTGCAGCAGGCCGAGTCGCCCGAGTGGATGCCCGCCATCTCGATGTGCTCCAGCACGCCGCCCACGTACACCTGCTCGCCGTCGCAAAGCGCGTCGAGGTCCACCTCCACGGCGCCTTCCAGGAACCGGTCGAGGTACACCGGGTGGTCGGGCGATATCTTGGCCGCCTCGGCCATGTACTTCTCCAGCTGCGCGCCGTCGTACACGATGCCCATGCCGCGCCCGCCCAGCACGTAGCTGGGGCGCACGAGCAGCGGGAAGCCTATCTGGTCGGCCACGACGCAGGCCTCTTGATACGTGGAGGCCATGCCGGCGGCCGGGTAGGTTATGCCCATCTCGTCGAGGATGGCGGCGAAGCGGTCGCGGTCCTCGGCCAGGTCGATGGCTTCGGGCTGGGTCCCCATGATGGGCACCCCCGCCTCGGCCAGCGCCGTGGCCAGCTTGAGCGGCGTCTGCCCGCCCAGCGTGACCACCACGCCGTCGGGCCGTTCCACGTCCACGATGTCCATGACGTCCTCAAACGTGAGGGGCTCGAAGTACAGCTTGTCGGACGTGTCGTAGTCGGTGGACACCGTCTCGGGGTTGCAGTTCACCATGATGGTCTCGAATCCCGCCTCGGCCAGCGCGTAGCTCGCGTGCACGCAGCAGTAGTCGAACTCGATGCCCTGCCCGATGCGGTTGGGGCCCGCGCCCAGGATCATGGCGCGCTTGCGCGTTTTCGGGGCCACCTCGGTTTCGGCGGCGTCGTAGGTCTTGTAATGGTAGGCCGTGGAGCTGGGGAACTCGGCGGCGCAGGTGTCCACGGTCTTGAACGCGGGCTTCACGCCCAGCATCTTGCGGCACGTGCGCACGGTGAGTTCGTCGGAGTTCGTGAGGTGCGCGATCTGCGCGTCGGACAGGCCGAAGCGCTTGAGCACGCGGAACGCGTCGGCGTCGAGCTCGTCCAGATGCGTGCCGCGCAGGTTCTCCTGCACGCGCACGATGTCGGCCATGCGGGAGATGAAGAACGGGTCGATGCCCGTGGCCTCGCACACCTCGTCCACCGTCCAGCCGCGGCGCAGCGCCTCGGCCAGGTAGAACACGCGCTCGGCCGTGGGACGCGCCACCAGGTCGGCGAACGCCTCGCCGTCGGGCAGCTCGCCTTCCTTCCCGTCGGCGCCCAGGCCCGCGCGCCCGTTCTCCAGCGAGCGCATGGCCTTGCCGAGCGACTCCTCGAACGTGCGGCCGATGGACATGATCTCGCCCACGGCCTTCATGCGCGTGGACAGCGTGTCGTCGGTTCCCTGGAACTTCTCGAACGCGAAGCGCGGCACCTTCACCACGCAGTAGTCGATGGACGGCTCGAAGCACGCCGGGGTGGCCTTCGTGATGTCGTTGACGATCTCGTCGAGCGTGTAGCCCACGGCCAGCTTCGCCGCCGCCTTGGCGATGGGAAAGCCCGTCGCCTTCGACGCGAGAGCCGAGGAACGCGACACGCGCGGGTTCATCTCGATGACGATCATGCGGCCGTTGTCGGGGTTGACGGCGAACTGCACGTTGGAGCCGCCGGTTTCCACGCCGATCTTCTCCAAGATGGCCAGCGACGCGGCGCGCATGCGCTGGTACTCCACGTCGGAGAGCGTCTGGGCGGGCGCGACCGTGATGGAGTCGCCCGTGTGCACGCCCATGGCGTCGAAGTTCTCGATGGAGCACACGATGATGCCGTTGCCGGCATGGTCGCGCATGACCTCCATCTCGTATTCCTTCCAACCCTCGATGCTCTCCTCCACCAGCACCTCGCCGGCCGGGGAGAGCTCCAGGCCCTGTCCCACGATCTCGTGCAGCTCGCAAGCGTCGTGCGCGATGCCGCCGCCCGCGCCGCCCATGGTGAACGAGGGGCGCAGCACCACCGGGTAGCCGAGCTCCGCCACGATGGCCTCGGCGTCGGCCAGGGAGTAGGCGTAGCCCGAACGCGAGGTCTCTATGCCCAGCTCCGCCATGCACTCGTTGAAGAGCTTGCGGTCCTCGCCGCGCTCGATGGCGTCGAGGTCGCAGCCGATCATCTCCACGCCGTACTTGTCCAGCACGCCGGCGCGCGCCAGTTCGACGGCCGTGTTGAGGCCGGTCTGGCCGCCCAGCGTGGGCAGCAGCGCGTCGGGGCGCTCCTTGGCGATGACCTGCTCCACGAACTCGGGCGTGATGGGCTCCACGTAGGTGCGGTCGGCCAGGCCGGGGTCGGTCATGATGGTGGCGGGGTTGCTGTTCACGAGAACCACGCGATAGCCGTCGGCCTTGAGCACCTTGCACGCCTGCGCGCCCGAGTAGTCGAACTCGCACGCCTGCCCGATGACGATGGGGCCAGAGCCTATCACGAGGATGGTTTGGATATCGGTGCGCTTCGGCATGGCTACCGCCCCCCTTCGGTCGCGGACGCGTGCGGCGCGGCACCCGCCACGGTGGCGGCCTGCTCGCCGAACGTCCAGCCGGCCAGGCGGTCGGCGGCGATGTCGATGTCCAGGTAGTCCTCGCGTCCGTCCATCAGGCGGCCGAACGCGGTGAACAGGTAGTGCGCGTCGGTGGGGCCGGGCGAGGCCTCGGGGTGGTACTGCACCGAGAACGCCGGGATGTCCAGGAAGGCCACGCCCTCGGCGGTGCCGTCGTTCAGGTTCACGTGCGTGAGGCGGATGCGGCCGAACCGCTCGTTGTCCGCGACCGGCGCGATACCGGCGCGCGCCCAGAAGCGCAGGTCGTCCTCGTGCCCCTTGAAGCCGCCCGACAGCTCGGACACGAGCGGCCCCAAGCTGGGGAACAAGAGGCCGAAGCCGTGGTTCTGCGCCGTGATCTCCACGCGCCCCGTGAGCAGGTTCATGACGGGGTGGTTGCCGCCGCGGTGGCCGAACTTGAGCTTCTCGATGCCCGCCCCGGCCGCCTTGGCGATCATCTGGTGGCCCAGGCAGATGCCGAACACGGGCACCTTCCCCAGCAGCTTCTCCACCTGGGAGTACGTGCCCTCCACGGCCTCGGGGTCGCCGGGGCCGTTCGACAGGAACACGCCGTCGGGGTTCGTGGCCAGCACGTCTTCGGCCGGCGTGTCCCACGGCACGGCGACCACGTCGCAGCCCGAGCGCACGAGGTTCTGCAGGATGGAGCGCTTCGCCCCGCAGTCGTAGGCGACGACGCGACGGCGCTTGGACGCGGGCGCGGCCACGGCGAACGCGTGGCTCTTCGGCAGCGACGAGAACGGGTGCGCGCCCGCGCACGACACGGTGGCCGCCAGGTTCTGCCCGACGATGGACTCGCTCGCGCGCACCTTGGCGAGGAGACTGGCCTCGTCGAGGTCGACGGTGGAGAGCACCGCGCGCTGGGCGCCATGGTCGCGCACGTGGCGCACGAGGGCGCGGGTGTCGACGCCTTCGACGGCCACCACGCCGTGCTCGCGCAGGTAGTCGGGCAGGCTCATGGCGCTGCGCCAGTTCGACGGAGCGGCGCACATATCGCGCACCACCAGCCCGCGCAGCGCGGGCTGGTCCGCCTGCGCGTCCTCGGGGTTCACGCCGTAGTTGCCGATCTGGGGGTACGTCAACGCGCAGATCTGCCCGGCGTAGGACGGGTCGGTGATCACCTCGAGGTAGCCCTCGAGCGACGTGTTGAAGCATATCTCGCCGTACACCTCGCCGGGCGCCGCGCACGCCGTGCCGCGGAACACCGCGCCGTCCTCCAGCACGAGCGCCGCCGGCGCGGGCGTGGGCTTCGAGGTGCCTTCCAACAGCTTGTTCGCTATCTCGCTCAAAATCTTCCTTCCGTTCGGGCAGCATATACGAAAAAACGCCTTCGTCGGGGACAAAGGCGCACGTGGTCCTGGGAAAGCTATGCTGCGCACCTTGTCGGTCTCTCCGTACCGCCTTAAAGGCTGCAAGCTAGTATACGACTATTTAGATGATTATGCCCGCTATTTGCATTATTTTCGGTGTTTAGATAATAAATATGCAGTTTTGCACTTGACAGGTCTCGAAGGACGGAACGGCTTCGGCATGTCCTTGTTGTTCTTTTGTTGCTGTCTCTTCCTTACCATAGGGCCCATATATCCAAACGGCTGGCGCACGAAGCGCCGATGAGGCCGGATATGGTCTTCGTCGTTTTCGAGGAATGGAGAGGCAACACGATGGAAACTGTTAGGAAAATCGGGTCGTTCGCCTGCGCGGGGCTGTTGACGTTCTCCCTTGGCGTCCCGCTCGCATGGGGCGATCAAACGGAACCGCGCGAACCGGGCGGCGAGCCGCCGAAAGCCGAGCAGGGGGCGCTGTCCGACAGCGCCGCCCCGAGCGAGAACAAAGCGGAAGAAGCGAGCGGCATCTCGGGCGATAGCGGTTCCACCGTCGAAACGACGTCGGTTCCCGCATCGAACGGCATCCGAACCGAGAAGCTGGACGGCGACGCGGACAAGGACGCCTTGGCCCCCAACGATGCGGGCTTCGACCCGTCGGCGATTCCGACCGCGACCAAAGAAGACACCCGGGACGTATGGGTGCACGTGGCCCAAGATCCTGACGATGCCTCCGCCGTAATCGTTTCGGCGATGCTTGCCGACGAAGCCCCCGCAGATTGGACCGAAGCCGTCGTCGTCACCAAGGAAACGGGTTTGGCGAACGCCGACCCCGCAACCCCTCTTGGCCGCAACCTGCACCTCGTGGTCGATGCCGTCCCGTCGAAAGCCAGCGAATCGAATGAGGAATCGGTCTCGCACGCCGTCGAGCTATACTTCGGCACCCTCGACTTGTCGGGCAAAACGATGTCCCTCGCGTTGAACGCGACCTTGCCCGAAGGAGAGGATCCAAGCCTCTCCTTCAACGCCGCGGGAGCGGGAACCGTCCAGATCGGGCGCCTCGAAGGGTTCGGCGGCGCCGGCGTCATGGTGGGCTGCTCGCTCGTGCTGGGCTCCGGCCTTGCCGGAACAAGCGAGATCGGCCAGCTCATAGTTATGGACCTCGCCGGCATGACGGACGCGATCAAGGACATGATCGGTGGCGCGGGCAGCACCGGTGGGGGCGGCGGTTTGGGCGACCTTGGCGACCTTGGCGGCTTGGGAGGTCTCGGCGGAGGAGACGGGTCGGGAGGCCTTGGCGATCTGAGCAGTATGTTCCCCGGATTCTCCGGCTCGCTCGCCAACAACGGGGCCCTGAACGTCGGTTCGGCCATATTCCTCGGCTCGCCGCTGGTGAACAACGGTTCCGTTGTCGTAAGCGGTGCCTGCCAGGCCATGATGGGCGGCAACATCGAAAACAGCCAAAACGCCCATTTCGTATGCGAGGAAGGCTCGCAGTTCCAAGCACAGCTCGCCAAGATAAGCAACAGCGGCACCATGCGGTTCTCCGGCAACGTGGCGCAACTCATGTACGCTCCGGTCGTCAACAACGGCGATCTGCAGTTCGCCGCGCAGATGCAATCGTTCGGCAGCGCGTCCTCGGGCGACATGACCACTATGCCGGAAGGATTCATGACGAGTATCCAGAACAACGGCATCATGACCGTGTCGGGCAAGACCAGGTTCATGAAGGACGCTCCGGTGACGAACGCCGCCGGAGCGGACCTGACGCTTGAAGGCGCCCCCTTGGACGTGTACTCGCTCCATTTCGCGAACAACGGCACGCTGCGCAACGCAGGCGAGATGAACCTGTACGGGCCGCTCGTTAACGCGGGCTCGTTCGACAACGCAGGGCTCATAACCCTCAAGCAGAACATCGACGACGAAACCGGCGCGCTCGACTCCGTCGGCTCCATCATCGACCAAGGCGGCACGTACGGCAACGGCGAAGGGAGAGGCCGCGTGGTGAGCGAGGTGCCGGTGACCGACGCCGAGCGCGCCATCCTCGAGCGCCTGGGCGCGTTGACCGCGCCCGCCGCCGAACCTGTCGCCGCCGCGAAGAAGCTGGCCTCCACCGGCGACGACACCGCCCCGTTCGTCGCCGGCGCATCCGCCGCCGCGGCCCTCGTTTGCGCGACCGGCGCCTACTTGCTCTCGAGAAGGAGCACGGGACACCTGCAAAACACGCGCCGATAACGGGCATCCTCCCACGCCTTTCGACGGAGCGGACGCCTTCGCGATCGCTCCGTCGGCGTTGCGGCGTGTTCACGCTGCTACAATAATGCCGGCAAAGGAGGTGGGATGAACCAGTTCAACATAGCATTGGACGTTTACAGCGCCCTTTTGTGCCTAGTGCTGGGAGCTTATGTGCTGGTCAGCGGAAACCGGCACGATCGAGCGAACCTCTGCTTCGCCGGCATCTGCGTCTGCAACGCCGTCATGGCCCTTGGCGACATGACGGCGTGGATGTTCGCCGCCCCGCTCGACGGCGTCGAGTATGCCGTGATGCTGGTAGGCACGTTCGCGTTCTACGTGGCGCCCGCTCCCCTGTTCATGTTCTTCACCGGCTACATCCAAACCTACCTCTCGAAACGCGCCCCGCTCGCGCGCAGCTACCTGCCCCTGTCGGTCGCGCTGTTCACACTCTACACGCTCGGCTGCACGGTCTCCCTGTTCAACGGCATGTTCTTCCTGGTCGACCCGGCAACCGGCTACGAGCGCGGGCCGTTGTTCTGGTTGGCGCAGGTGGTGCCCGTGGCGCTGCACCTGCGCAACGCGGGGATAGTCGTGCGCCACCGCAGCTGCCTCGAGCGCAAGGAGCTGCTGGGCTTCGCCAGCTACATCGCGCTGCCCATCGTAGCCGAGGTCGTGCAGGTGGCCTTCTTCGGCATCGCGCTCATGAACACGGCGGTGGCGCTGGCCATCCTGCTGGTGTTCCTGAGCATCCAATCCGAGCGCAAGGCGCTTCTGGCCCAGCGCGAGCGCGAGCTGGCCGAGGCGCGCTCCGACATCATGTTGAGCCAGATCCAGCCGCATTTCCTGTACAACACGCTTGCCGCCATACGCGAGCTGTGCGCGAGCGACCCTGCCGAGGCGGCTCGCGCGGTGACGGACTTCTCCTCGTTTCTGCGCGAGAACATGGCCTCGCTCACCAGCAAGCAGCCCATACCCTTCGAACGGGAGCTTCGGCACACGACGACCTATCTCAATCTGGAGCAGCGGCGCTTCGGCGGCCGGCTGCGGGTGGAGTTCGACATCGCCTCGCGCGACTTCGAATTGCCGCCGCTCACCGTGCAGGCTCTGGCCGAGAACGCCGTGCGCCACGGCGTGTCGCCGCGCGAGGAGGGCGGATGCGTGCGCGTGTCCTCGCACGACGACGAGGGCGGGCACGTGGTGGAGGTGCAGGACGACGGTGTGGGCTTCGACCCGAGCGCGGCGCCGGACGACGAGCGCATCCACGTGGGCATCCAGAACGTCCGCGTGCGGCTGGCGGAAGGCTGCCAGGGAACGCTCGACGTGCGCAGCGCACCGGGCGACGGCACGGTGGCCACCATCCGCATCCCCTGTGCGCAGGACGAATCCGACCGGCCCGACAGGAGGCTTCCGTGAACGTCATCGCCATCGACGACGAGCCGCTTGCGCTCAAAGACCTCGTCCGAACCCTGCAAAGCGTGCTGCCCGACTGCGAGCCCCGCACGTTCGCCACGCCCCGCGCGGCGCTCGAGCACGCGCGCCGCGAACCCGTGGACGTGGCGTTTCTCGACATCGAGATGCCGGGTATGAGCGGGCTTTCGCTGGCGAAGGAGCTCAAGGACCTGCAACCCGACCTGCACGTCGTGTTCGTGACGAGCTACGACCAGTACGCGGTGGACGCGTTCGCGCTCCACGCCACCGGCTATCTACTCAAACCGGTCCAGGCCGAAGAGCTGGCGCGCGAGTTGACGTTCATCTACGAGCACCGTGCGAACAGCCCGCGCAAGCTCGTCCGCGTCCAGACGTTCGGCGGCTTCGAGGTGTTCGCGGGCGACGCGCCGCTCACCTTCAAGCGATCGAAGTCGAAGGAGCTGCTGGCGCTTCTGGTCGACCGCCACGGCGGCAGCGTGTCGGCGCGCGAAGCCTGCGCCCTGCTGTGGGAGGACGCCCCGTACAACGCGTCCCAGCGCAGCTACTACCAAACCCTCGTGGCCGACCTTCGCTCCACGCTCGCAGGTGCACACGTGGAAGGCGTGCTGGTGAAGGCGTGGAACAGCCTGGCGGTCAACCCCGACGTCCTCGATTGCGACAGCTACCGCTTTTTGGAAGGCGACCCCGTGGCGATCAACGCCTACCGCAACGACTACCTGCCGTCGTACTCGTGGGCCGAGTTCTCGGTGGGAGCCTTCCGCAAAGGCGCGCGGCTGGGCATCTGACCCGCCTGCGTCCGGTTTGCAGCCATCGAGACGCCGCGCCGCTTCGCCGTCGTGCTGTGTTGCACTTTTGTTGTTCTCCGTTCTGTATAGTTGAGTCCGCGCATTAGACGAACAAGAAAGGAGACGACAATGAGAGAGCTTTCAGGAGCGGCGAAGGCAGGGTACTTCCTCATCGGTTTGTTCGGGAGCTTCCCCGGCGTGCTCTTCGCCTGGCTCGTGGGAAAAGACGGATGGGGCTGGAGCGAGGGCGGCAAGATGTTCGCCTGGATAGGGTGCCTGTTCTTCGTCATCCTCTCCATCATCATGATGCTGACCGGCGGCTTGGTGACCGCCTTGGCGCTGCTCACGGGCAACGGCACCGTGACTGTATCGTAGATCGGGTCCGTGCCGCCCCGCTACGGTATCGCGAAGGGGGGCAAGGGCGTGTGGCTCACCGGTCTTTTCCGATAGAAAAACCGTCCGCGAATCGGATTCGCGGACGGTTTTTTGCATAAGCACGCTGTGCGGGGCGGGCTGCAGGGCGGGCGGTCTCCAACCGCTCGCCCTGTTTGCGATGCGGTTACGCGGACTTGTCCACGCCGGACTGGAAGGCAACGCGCTCCATGGCCTTCCGGTAGTCCTTCGTGTCGGTGAACATCTCGTTGAAGTACGGGTTCTTCTTGAGCTTGACCGACCGATAGAGCACCGTGATCACGCAGCCTACGTTGGCGGCGAGGGCCAAGGCCGAGACGACGGTCATGGGCAGCACGTTCACCGCCCCGTTGGTCATAACGCCGTCGGCGTACATGGCCGGCAAGACCGCGAACGGGGAATCGCCTTCCATGAACAGGGGAAACACCTGGGCGAACATGCACCAGAACAGCAGCGTATGACCGCGGTTGGGAATCCAGGAGCCCTTGTTCCACACGAACGCCAAGACGGTGGGCGCCAGCAGCAGGGCCAGGCCGCAGTACCAAGCATGCGTGGGAAGGTTGTTGTAGGTGTAGGCGAAGTTCCACAGGTCGTAGGCGATGATCCATACCCAGATAAGGTCGGCCCAGATGAGGTCGCGGCCGTCCTTGCCGATGGGCTTGGAAACGTAGATGTGGTTCCATGCGGTGGTGCCCGCGATGCACAGCAGGCCGGCGATGGCGTTCATGACGTTGTGCCAGCCTCCGTAGAGCCACACGCCTTCGGACGACAGCTCCCATGCGTACCAAGCGTTGAGGGCATGCTCGACGTCGCTGGCGACGGCGATGAGGATGTTGATGTTCAACATGATCATGACGTTGTAGGCGAACCACTTCTTCTTACCCACGCCCCATTGGAAGCGGACCATGATGATGCCGATGCAGCTGCAGGTCGCGGCGTAGAGCTTTGCGTAGTGGAACCAACCGTTCATGTAAAGGTGGGTCTGGTTCCGCAGTGCCCAGTCAGCCCCCATGGCCGCCCCCACGTTCACTGCGACGCAGTACACCGTGACGAGCGCCGGCATGACCAGCAGCAAGAAGATGCCCGCCTTTTTGCTCTTGATGGAATAAAAGTTCAAGATCATGAGGATGGCGAAAACGGCGATGAGGCCGAGCCATTGGAAGATGGCGTTTTCACCGTACACTTGAAACAGCATAGGGTCCCCTTTCTTGTTTTGATCCGACCGGACTCCCCTAAGTCGTCCAGTCGTCCAACCGTCCCGCTCCGCGCATATGCTTTTCGGTATTACCACTACTGGTAATACCAGAAGTGAATATACCATAGAGGACTGACAAAGGAAAGAGTATTCTGCTCTTAACGTCGCATGTGCTTCCTGCTCTTTTATTTAGGGGCAGTTTGTGGTATTACCAATAGCCAGAGACACGCGAAAGGATCGTGCTACCATGGAATTCCAACCGCTCACTTCACCGAGCTTGAAAAAACTGTTCGTAAGCCAGATCGAGCGCATGATCTTGTCGGGAGAGCTCCAGCCGGGCACGCAGCTTCCCGCCGAGCGCGAGCTTGCCGAGCAGATGGGCGTAAGCCGCCCGGTGGTGAACGCCGGCATCACGGAGATGGCCTCGAAGGGCTTTCTGGAGATACGGCCGCGCAAAGGCGTGTTCGTGACCGATTATCGGCGGACGGGCTCGCTCGCGACCCTGATCTCCATCATGGAGTACAACGGCGGTCTGCTGCCCCAGCGCGAGATACGGTCGCTGCTCGAAGTGCACCTGGCCATCGAAGGGCTGAGCCTGCAGCGAGCCATATCCGAAATGAGCGACGAGGATACCGAATCGCTTCAGGAGAAGCTGGACGAACTGGAGGCGAGCACCACGCCCGAGGAGGTGGCCGCGCGATGCTATGCGTTCGACCACGCGGTGAGCTGCATGAGCGGAAACTCGATAACGCCGCTGCTCGTTAACTCGTTCAAGCAACCGAGCATGTCCCTTTGGGCAGAGTACGGGCGCAAGCACGGCGTCGAGCTGCTCAAGGAACATCGCAACCGCATCATGGACTACATAAGAAGGCGCGACGGCAAGGCGGCCCTTGCCTACCTGCGCAGCGTGTACGACGACACCATCGAAGGCGCCCACCAGATCTACCGCGAGCGGTGAGAGACGGCCGGGCGGCCATTTCGAAAGGCTCCGTACGCTCGAGTTCGCTCACTCGTATTTCGCAGGCAAGCCCAGTTGCCGTCGAAGCCGCAGCTTCCGCGCATGGTGATCAGGCACGCGCACCTGAGCGCGCTTTCCCAAGTGCCGACGTATCGTGTTCGCTATCGCATCGGTGGCGGCAAGGCTGTCGAGCTCGTCGTTGGTGATGCAGACGACCTTCCATCCCATGGCCGCGAGCGCGTTCGTCCTGCGAGAGTCTTCGAGACGCTTGGCCTCGCCTTCGTGCGCCCAACGGCTCTGATATTCCACGTCCAATTTCGCCTCCGGCCAGCAGAGGTCGCATCGGAAGAACGACTTTCCCGTAAGCGCCCGCGCCGCCGGGTTCGCACGCACCTCGTAGTTCATTCGGGGAATGCCCAGCCCGTAGCCGCCGCGCGCATGCGGCAACCCCAGCACGAGCGCCTGCTTCGTTTCCCGCGGAGAGGCGGATCCGTCTGCGACGTAGCGCAGAATGCGCGCAACCTTGCGCGCGCCGTCGAGCGACGTGTTGCGCGACATGAAATCCCGCACGTCGCGAACCGATGCGAGGGATGCCACGTCGTAACCTGAATCGACTCCCGTTCGGCGCGTTTGGTACGTTCCGCATACCTCGTATGTCAACTCCAGCAAGGCAACCGGACTCTGCTCGCGTGCGGCAAGATGCACGAGGGCAAAAGCAGGTGCCGCTACGAACACGCCTTCCATGAGGCGACAGAACGATCTGCCCGCCAAGGGAGCGGACGCCACATGCTCCCTGCATGCACTTGAAAAGCGACGGCGCTCGCTAGAGCCTACTAGAACATGGACAGGATGATCGATGCGAATGCTCGGATATGCCACCCTCAACCGTTCGACGATTTCAGCAAGCTCTTCGTCGCTTGGCACCTGGTCGGGCAGCTTGATCGAGCCGCTCCGCACCGCGAAACGAGAATCGCGCCGCACCGCGCGCAGGATTTGGAATGCCGTTCGATGGCCGAAATAGACTCGCGGACCGTTCATGGGCACAGGACTCCCCTCGCACGCCCTTAGGCTGAGAGGATCTTGCAAGCGTGGGAGGGGGAAACAAGGACGTCGGTTTCCACACTGGACAGCTTCTTGATACGAAGAGCGCCTGCATTGGCTCTTTGACGACAACATAGTAGCACATGCATCCGAAGCCGGGTCGAAGTCACGAAAATCACCGCTGTGAAGCTTCCGAACGGCATGAGAGGCATGGAAAAGGACAACTGAAGCGCCAACAGCGAAAAGCAACATGAGCTTTTCGAAACCGCAAGGCTTTGAGCTGGCATTTTGCAAATAGGAAGACAACAGGTTTTTCCATACGTCGCATCACAGCTTCACAGTGGTGATTTTCGTGCATTTCGAGGAGAAAGAGCTGCATGAAACCCCGCGAGACCGCATGGAAAGAGACGGTGAGGAAAAGAGGGGCGCGTCGAGGACTTAGGAGCGCATCAGCCCCCGGGTGCGCGAGAGACGGAGACGTGTGCGAGGACTGAACGAGCACGAGGACCGAGTATGCATGAGGGACGGAGGGAGCGCGAGAATGCAACGAGGCGGGTTTCGGGACCGCACGGCCCGACACCCGCCTCTATGAATCGCCATTCGATTTCGGGGCTTATGACCCATCCCCCTTGTCATGCGGTCGAACCGCGCCTCTACTCGACGATCGCGCCGTCCTCCATGGTGGCGTAGCCGGCCACGTAGACGTCGGTGGCGCGGCCCTTGAGCTCGGCGCCGATGAAGCCCGAGTTCACGGCCTTCGACTGGAAGTCGGCGGCGTCCACCGTCCAGGCGGCCTCCGGGTCGATGACCGTGAGGTCGGCCGTCGCGCCCGGTTCGAGCGCGACGCGCTCGACGCGCAGGATCTCGCGGGGCTTCGCTGCCATGAGCTCCACGGCGCGCTCCCAGGTGATCTTGCCCGGTGCGACCAAGTTCGTGATGACGAGGGCCAGCGACGTCTCCAGGCCGATCATGCCGAAGGGGGCCAGCTCGAACTCGGCGTTCTTCTCGAAGTCGTTGTGCGGCGCGTGGTCGGTGACGATGGCGTCCACCGTGCCGTCCACGACGCCCTCCACCAGCGCGGCGGCGTCCTCGGCCGTGCGCAGCGGCGGGTTCACCTTGAGGAAGGTGTTGTAGTCGTCGCCGATGGCGTCCTCGGTGAGGAACAAGTGGTGCGGCGTGACCTCGCAGGTGACGGGCAGTCCCTCGGCCTTTGCGGCGCGCACGAGCTCCAGGCCGCGGGCGGTCGTCAAATGCTGGATGTGCAGCGGGCAGCCGGTGAGGCGGCAGATGGCGATGTCGCGGGCGATCTGGATCTCCTCGCCCTCCGCCGGCCAGCCCAGCATCCCCAGGCGCGTGGACACGACGCCCTCGTTCACCTGGCCGGCGCCGACGAGGTCCTCGTCCTGGCAATGGCTCATCACCACGCGGTCGAACTGCGCGGCGTAGTCCATGACGCGGCGCATCATGCCCGCGCCCTGCACGCCGCGGCCGTCGTCGGTGAAGGCGACGGCGCCGTGCGCCACCATGTCGCCCATCTCGGACAGCGTGTCGCCCTTCAAGCCCTGCGAGCAGGAGCCGGCCACGTGCACGCGGCACTTGCCGACGGCCGCAGCGCGGGCCTTCACGTACTCCACGCCCACGGCGTTGTCGATGACGGGCTTCGTGTTCGGCATGCAGCACACCGCCGTGAAGCCGCCGTGCGCAGCGGCGCGTGTGCCGGAGGCGATGTCCTCCTTCAGCTCGTAGCCGGGCTCGCGCAGGTGCACGTGGATGTCCACGAGGCCGGGCACGATGATCTTGCCGCCCAGGTCGCGCTCGACGCCCTTCTCCATCGCGAGGTTCTGGCCGATCTCGACGATCTTGCCGTCGCGCACCAGGATGTCGGCCGTTTCGTTCAGACCGACCTGCGGGTCGATCACATGGGCGTTCTTAAGCAGTAAGGCCATCTTCGCTCCCTCCGAGCAGCAGGTACATTTCGGCCATGCGGGTGAGGATACCGGCATAGACCTGATCGAGAATGACCGAGCGCTTCGGGTGGTCGGCCATGTAGCTATCCAGTTCGACGCCGCGGTTGATGGGGCCGGGGTGGCAGATGAGGGCGTCGGGCCTCATAAGGGGCTCGCGGTCCTTCGTCAGGCCGTACAGCATGTTGTACTCGCGCAGCGACGGGTACGGCGCGCCCTCGAGGCGCTCGCGCTGGATGCGCAGCATGTACACCACGTCCAGGTCGGGCAGCACCTCGTCGAGCTTCGTGGTCACATGGTCGGCTCCCAGGACGTCGGGACGGGCGGGCAGCAGCGTCGGCGGCGCGACCACCGTCACCTCGCATCCCATGATCTTCAGCGCAGGGATGAGCGAGCCGCACACGCGGGAGTGGCCTATGTCGCCCACGACGCCCACCTTGAGGCCGGCGAGGTCGCTTTTGACCTCCCAGATGGAGTACAGGTCCAGCAGCGCCTGCGTGGGATGCTGGTGCTTGCCGTCGCCCGCGTCGATGACGTGCGCGCCGGAGACGTCGGCGATCTTGCGCGGCACGCCGGCGTGCTTGTCGCGCACGATGATCATGTCGATCTTGTAGGCGCAGAGCGTCTCCACCGTGTCCACCAGGCTCTCGCCCTTCACCGTGGAGGTGGAGCTGCCGCCGAAGTTCAGGCTGTTGGCGGAGAGGCGCTTCTCGGCGATCTCGAACGAGGAGCGCGTGCGGGTGGACGGCTCGTTGAACATGTTCACGACCGTGACGCCCTTGAGCGTGGGCACCTGCTTGATGCGGCGCTCGTTGACCTCCTTGAAACGGACGGCCGTCTCGAGGACGGTCATGATGTCGTCGGCGGAGTACTCCGTGATGTCGATCAGATGCTTGTGGTTGAAGGCCATGCCCTATTCACCTCCCAGCGGTGCCGAACCCGCACGGGAGCCCGGAGTCATTTCCAGAATCTCAACTTCGGACTTGCCGTCCGTCTCCTCAAGGAACAGGCGCACGTTCTCGTCGGCGGACGACGGGACGTTCTTGCCCACGAAGTCGGCGCGAATGGGCAGCTCGCGATGCCCGCGGTCCACCAGCACGGCCAGCTGCACGGTGGCGGGGCGGCCGATGTCCATGAGGGCGTCGAGCGCGGCGCGGATGGTGCGGCCGGTGTACAGCACGTCGTCCACGAGCACGACGTCCTTGCCGTCCAAGTCGAAGAAGATGTCGGTGGAATGCACCTCGGGGGCGAGATGCGTCGCGAAATCGTCGCGGTAGAAGCTGATGTCGAGCTTGCCGAGCGGCACCTTCGTGCCCTCAATGGCCTCGATCTTCTCGGCCAGGCGCTTGGCGAGCAAGTCGCCCCGCGTCACGATGCCGACGAGCGCGATGTTGCCCGCGCCCTTGTTGGTCTCGAGTATCTGATGCGCTATGCGCGTCAGCGACCGTTCGATCTCGTCCGCATCCATGCAGACGGTTTTGACCGTGCCTGCTTCGGTCATGCACCCACCCCTTTCGTTCGGGATGGTACAGGCGACCCTCACCCCGCCTCGCCGGTTCGCGCCCTCGCGCTCCCCGCCGTGCGGGCGTCCGTCGCCGGGCATGAAAAAAGCCTCCGCGACAGACAAAGGCTTCGACTCGTCGCGCCCTTGTTCGGGTGGGCGCTTGGGGTTCTACCTTGTCGGTCTCTCTGTACCGCTTTTAAAGGACTGAGGGCAGTATATGCGCTTTGTTGCCGTTTGGTAACCCCTTTTATGCAGAAATCTTTCGGAATATGCAAAACGGCGGCGGACTGCACGAGGTAGGGCATGCGACCCGAAACGAGCACCCCGCGCTGCGGCGGCTTGGGAACGGCTAGGCGTCCAGCTCGGCGAGGCGCTCCTGCGCGGCGGCAACGGCGGGCAGGCGGTTTCCGTGCTCCGCGACGAACCGCAGGCACTCGCGCTCTTGCGCGACGTCGCCGCGCCGCCGGTGCACGGCGGCCTCGTCGGCGGCGGCCAGCACGCGCATGCGCAGCGGATAGGCGGCTTGGGGGCGCACGTGCGCGAGCTTCTCCGCCAGCGCGCCGTCGTCACCGGCCAGGCGGGCCTCCAGAACGCCGCGCTCCCACGCCAGGAAGTTGCGGCGCTGGGCGCTCTCGGCGTCCTGCGCGCCGGCCAGCAAGCGCTCGGCCTCCTCCACCGCGCCGAGCGCCGCTTGGGCACCCAGCAGCCTGAGCACCACGGGCTCCATGTTCACGAGCAGCGCCGCCCGAACCTTCGGATCCTGCGCCTGCACGGCGCTCAAACGCATGCTCTCTCCGATGCGCGCCGCCTCCTCCGCCCGATCCTCGTCGGCCAGCGCGAGCGCGTAGAACGAGAGGAACCACGAGCCCGCCTCGGTGTACGGTGTCTTCACGGCGCCTGCGGGTTTCTCGGCCTGCTCCAGGAAGGCCGGCGGGTCGCAGGCGTCGTTGTACAGCGACACGAGGGCGTCGGCCTTCCTATCGGCCATCTGGCCCATGATCCGCGGCATGGCGTACAGGCAGGCGACGAACAGCATGAGCGACGAGAACAGCCCCGGCAGCGTCTTGACCACGTTGCCGCCCATGACCACCGAGAAAGCGGCCAGGGAGGCCACGGGTATCAGCACGGACAGCGCGTAGGCGGCGAACAGGTACTTCTTGAAATACGGCAGCATGGCTCTCCTCAAAAGCGGTTAGGAGCCAGTATAGCGGATGCGCAAACCGTTCGGCGAGGAGGGCGCGCCGCGCAGTCGAGCGCAGGCAGTGCGCCGCCTCAGCAGTTGCCCAGCAGCACGTCGTTCAGGTGGCGGCGCGCGACGGCGGCGAGCTCGCGCAGCGCGGGCACGGGCGTGGGCGCGCGGTCTGCCATACGATGGCAGGGGAAGAAGCGCGTGAGGTGGTACGGAACGAAAGGATCGAGCGAGGCGAGCCAGGAGGCCGCCGCGTCGATCTCGGCGGGATCGTCGTTCAAGCTGGGGACGACGAGCGTGGTCACCTCCACATGGCAGGTAGGGCAAGCGACCAGGGCCGCTATGGTCGCCTTCACCGTGTCCAAGTCGCCGCCCACGAGATCGTAGAATTCCCGCGTGAACCCCTTGAGGTCGATGTTGGCGGCGTCGATGAACGGCAGCACCTCGGCGAGCGGCCCGGGGTTGATCATGCCGTTGCTCACCACCACGTTCGCCAACCCGGCCTCGCGGGCGAGCCGGGCGGTGTCGCGCACGAACTCGAAGCCGACGAAGGGCTCGTTGTACGTGTAGGCTATGCCGACGCATCCGCGCGGCCGCGCCTCCGTCGCCAACGCCACGAGCTCGGCCGGCTCCAGCGCGCGCCATGACACGTCGTCCTCGCCCGCGCAGGCTATCTCGGCGTTCTGGCAGAACGGGCAGCGCAGGTTGCAGCCGTAGGAGCCCGCGGACAGCACGAGCGTGCCGGGGCGCCAGCGCGCGAGCGGCTTCTTCTCCACGGGGTCGAGCGCGAGCGACGTCACGCGGCCGTAGTTCTCGCAGGCCACCTCCCCGCCCCGCGCGACGCGGGCGCGGCATATCCCGCGGGCGCCCTCGGCGGGCGCGCAGGCGTGCGGGCAGACGCGGCAGACGGCACGGCCCTTGCGCCGCGATGCAGGCGCAGCCTCCTCGGCCGCCGCGTCAACGCTATCCACGCCGGGCCCCGCCTCCGCGGTCGTGGCGCACGACTTCGAAGCGCTCGAGCCGCACGCCGTCCTCGTCTGCGGCGATGCCCGCCTTGGCGCGGGCGATGGATACCTGCTCGGCCACGGTTTCCACGCCTTCCAAGCAGGGCAGCAGCAAGCCTCGCCGCCAACCCTTCGTGACGATGACGCCGTAGCGCGCGGGGTCGAGCTGCGCCTCGGAGTCGACGGGCTCGGGCGGGAACAGCACGTCCACCGAGTACGAAAGGAAGTCCAGCTCCTCCTCGCCCACCGGCGGGAAGCGCGGGTCCTCGCTTGCGGCGGCCACGCCGTTGCGGACGATCTCGTCGGCCACGGAGCCGGTAACGGGCTCTATGGTGCCGATGCACCCGCGCAGGTCGCCGCCCTCGTGCAGCGACACGAACACGCCCGCCCGCGTATCGGCGAGCTCGATGGGAAGCCCCTCGGGGCGCGCGATGGGACGCCCCGTGCGCACGAAGCCCTCCACCGAGGCGCGAGCCAGTGCGACGAACGGGTCGGCGCCGTTCTCGCCCACCGCGTCGTCGGCACCCCGCCTGTCGGCCGCCGCGTCCACCGCCGAGGCCACCGCTCCGTCGCCATCCGCTCCCTGAACCTCGAAAGCCGCCACCGCGTAGCCCACGCCGAACGGCCCCTCGTAGCTCAGCAGCTCATGGGTGCAGGCCACGCCGTCCAACGCGCCGGCCATGATCTGGAACGAACGAAGCCCGCACTCGGCAGCCTCTTCGAGGAACGCCTCGTCGAACGTGAACAGACCCTCGAGGTCGCCCGCATCGAGCAGGGCCGTGACGTTGCGGTCGAACACGGGGCCCTCGGGCGCGAAGCCGTAGGGACCGCTTTCCTTGAGCTTGTGGGAGAGGTCGCCCGAAGCCACGAGCACGCAGCTCCGATCCAGGTCGCGCGCCGCTTCGGCGATGCAGCGGCCGATCTCCCGGTGGTCGGCCGGCGGCAGGCCCGCCAGGCCCACGCGCACGAGCCGGTAATCCGCGTAGCGCTCGTTCACGAAGTGGAGCGGCACGAAGGTCGCATGGTCGAGCTCGCCGTCGCGCATGCCGCTGCCGCAGATGGGCACGCCGCGCGCGCGGGCGCAAGCCGACACCGCGGCGGCGAACGAGGGGTCGTAGGGCACGTTCATGGCGGCGTCCCAAGCCCCGAACTGCCCCATGTCCCCATGGGCGGCGTCGCCGGTGGAGATGTGGAAGCAATCGTAGTAGAGCGGGGCATGGGGAGAGACGACCACGATGGTGTCGGGCGCGTGGGCGGCGATGCGCCGGGCCACCTCCTCGTAGGCGTCGACGGTGCGCTGGATGGCGCGCTCCTCGCCGTGCCCGACGGCGGGCACGATGAGCGGCGGATGGGGTACGACGTAGGCGGCGACGATGCTCATGTGCGGCTCCTTCATGCAAGATCGGCCCGGAGCGCGAAGGCGACTGCACCACGCGAAGCGGGCGTTTTCCGCCATTGTACACCGCTCGGGCCCGACCCGCGAGCCGTGCCCGCCCCCGCCGCCGATCCGGCACGCAAGCGTTGCCGGGAACGCGGCGAGAACCCGCTGGAAAAGGCTCCCCGCCCGGCCCCTACCCCGCGATGCGGTCGGGGCAGGAGAGCACGCGCAGGCGGCCGTCGCGGCAGTGCGACACCAGCGTCACGCCCAGCTCCTCGGCGCGGCGGGCGGCCTCGTCGGTGGCGGACTTGCGCGACACGAGCACGGGGCAGCCGGCGCGATGGGCCTTGAGCGCCATCTCGCAGCTGATGCGGCCCGTGATAAACAGCGCCTTGTCGCCCACGCCCGCGCGGTCGAGCCACGCCTGGCCGATGAGCTTGTCCATGGCGTTGTGCCGGCCGATGTCCTCGCGCACGAGCAAGAGCCCGCCCGCACGCCCGTCTCCCAGGCCGCACCCGTGCACGCACTCGCCGGTGTTGCGGCGCGGGCTGCGCTCGCAGAGCTCGTCCATCTGGGCCAGCAGCGCGTCGGCGTCGAAGCGCGCGCTCGTTTCGAGCCGCGCGGGGGCCGGCACGTCGCCGCCGCCCGAGAGCAGCGCCGAGCGGGCGCAGCCGGCCGAGGTCACGCGGTGCAGCGGAACGTAGCCCTCCGCGGCGCGCTCGCCGCTGGCCACGTACACGGCAGCCGCCTCGGGGTCGGCCGTGACCTCCACGAAGCGTTCGCGATCGGCGATGAGGCCCTCGGACAGCAGGTAGCCCACGGCCAGTTCCGCCAAGTCGTAGGGGCTGCCCTGGCTCACCGCCACGGGGGCGTCGTTCAGGAATATGCGTATGGGCCGCTCGGCCGTGGTGCGCGGCGCGGATGCCCGGTACTCGATAACGGCCATGCGGCCTCCTTTCCTCGTAGGTTCTGCGGCGGCGCCTTCCCGCGGCGCCTTCTTTCTCCCGATGCTAGCGTTCAAGCGGCGGGAGCGCGGGGCTATTCGGCGGACGCGCCCGCTCCGCCGGCGAAGGCCGGGTCGGCCGCTATGGCGTCGAGGCGCGCCATGACCACGTCCTCCACTTCGAACGAGAACGGCGCGAGCGCGTCGTCGGCGTACACGGTGCGCAGGTAGCCGCCGCACTCGTCGCACGTGGCGATGCGGTGGGCGTCGTCGCCCTCCACGTTGAAGTAGTGCAGGCGCGCCTGGTTCTGCGTGCCGCAGCGCGCGCAGCGCACGCGCTCGATCTCCCACGTCGTGCCGCACTGCGCGCACCAGAGCGTCTTGCCGCGCCCCTGGGTGGAGTTCTCGCCCCCCACGCGGCCCGCGACCGGCGCGCCGCCGCACACCGGGCAGGCCAGCGGATGCGGAAACTCGCATCCGGCCTCGTCGAGCGCGCGGGAAACGGCGCGTGCGGGAGACTCCAACTGGGAGCGCAGCGCGAGCGACGCCACGAGCGCCGCCGTGCGGGCCTGGCCCTCCGTCATGCCGTCGTCCGCCAGCAGCCCCGCCAAAGCGTCGAGGTAGGCCGCCGGGTCCTTGCCGGCTTCGTCGAGCGGGCTCGCGGCCACGATGCGATCCCATTTCACGCGGCCGAGCGCCTCGACCGTGCCGCCTTCGAAGCCGCCGTGCTCGGCCGCGCAGGCGGCCGCGCGCTCGAGGGCCTCCGAGAACGAGGCGCTGTCGATCGCGGCCGGCGCATGCGCGAGCACGGGCTCTCCCGCCGCGTACCAGGCGCGCAGGTCGGCCTCGGAAGGGACGTCGTAGCCGGCGCCGGGCGCCGCATCCGCGCTCACCGCGTCCCACAGCTTGCGGAAGAACTCCAGACGGGCGGCATCGCCCTCGTCGAGCTTGCCGCGGTAGGCGGCCAGGGCCGCGTCGATTGCTTTCAGGTTCATAGGGTTCCTTGTCGTTTGGTCGTGTCGTTCGGTCGTTTTCCGATCGGCGTCAGCACCCCCGGGTGCTGGCCGTTCGCAGGGGCGCTTGCGGGAGAGCTCCTGCGAACGGCCAGCGGAGCCGCCGGCGCGCAAAGCGCCAGGCGGTCCCGCGTTTTTTTTGGTGCCTTACGCCTTCTTCTCGACGACGTTCTCGCCGCTGGCGATCTCCTCGCGAGCCCAGTGGCCCCAGTGGTACAGGGCGTCGGACTCGGAGACGGTGCCGTCGCCGAACATGAGCTTGTGCGTGCCCCGGTACGGCTGGAAGATGCCCGCGCCCAGGAAGATGTGAGCCAAGCCGAACACGGCGATCAGCAGAAAGCCGATGTCGTGCAGGAACAGCGCCACGCCGTGCACGCCGGAGCCGAAGTCGACGAGCGTCGTGCCCAAAAGCAGGATGACGCCCGTGACGCCCATGAGCGCCCCGGCAAACCACAGCATGCCGTCGGCGAAGCGCTGGCCGCTCTTGACCTCGCGCTGGTCGGGCATGTGGATCCACTTGGCCATGAACAGGTACGGGAAGAACAGCGCCATCCACTTCTTGTCGTCGGAGTCCCACCGGTCGAACAGGTTCTTGAAGATGTGGGCCACGCCCTTGGGTGCCGCGATGGCGCTGATCAAGGGCACGAGCACGAAGATGACGCCGAGCACGCGGTGGGACATGCGGATGACGAACACCGTGTCGGCCCCGGCCGCGGCGGCAAGCTGCGGCACGAACACGAACAGCCCCGAAATGCACAGCAGGATGCACGCGACGATGGTGATGCCGTGCGTCCAACGGGCCTGCTTGGAGTGGCGCTTGATGTAGCGCTCCGTGCCGCGCGCGGACATCTGCTCGAGGAACGCCTGGTTCTTCGCGGTCTCCTCGGCGGAAACCATGACTGGTCCCTTACTCATCACGGCCTCCTTTCTTGCCGCCCAGGTTCTCGGTGATGTGCTCCATCACCGACTCCTCGTCTTGGCCGTCGCCGTGCTTGACCACCTCGCCGGTGGTCACGGAGACGGTGTCCTCCGTATCCGGGTTGTAGGCCAGCTTGTCGCGCTTGTACCCGATGCCGAGCGCGAACATGGCGGCGAGGCCGGCCACGGTCACGCCCGTGGCGACGCCGGTGATCGGCTTCATGATCTGCGTCAGACCCACAACCGGGTTCGCCTGCGGGTTCTCCACCTGGCCGTGCGCGGCCACGCCGTACTTGAGAACCTGGATGACGTGCAGGCCGCCCATCTCGTCCTCGCCGTAGACCACCGCGTCCTCGTAGCCCTTGGCCTTGAGGAAATCGACGCGCTCGTGGGCGATGGCGATCATCTCGTCGCGGTCGCCGAACAGAAGCGCGTCCGGCTGGCACGTGGTGACGCAGGCGGGCTCGAGGCCCTGCTCGATGCGGTCGACGCAGCCCGTGCACTTATTCACCGTCGTGCGCAGGCCCTCCTGGTAATGCGGCACGTCGAACGGGCACGCCGTGGAGCAGTACTGGCAGCCCACGCACTTGGAGTCGTCTACCGTGACCAGGCCGGTGGCCTCGTGCTTGGTGATGGCGCCGGCCGGGCAGACGGTCACGCACCCGGCGTCGGTGCAGTGCTGGCACGCGCGGCGGCCGAAGGCCCACTTCACGCCCTTGCTTCCGCCCGCCTCCTCGTTGAAGGAGATGAGCAGGCGCGTGGTGGCGTTCAGGTCCATGGGGCTTTGGTACGAGCCCGTGGACGGGTTGCCGTTCTTCTCGAGCGTCGAGGGCAGGTCGTTCCAGCATTTGCAGGCCACCTGGCAGCCGCGGCATGCGCTGCAGCGCGAGGTGTCGAACAGTATGGCTTTGTCACTCATCATTCAACACCTCCCTAGATCTTCTCGATGTCGACGAGGAACGCCTTGTACTCGGGCACCCAGCAGTTCGGGTCGCCCACGTTCGGCGGCAGGTCGTTGACGATGTCGCCCGTGGCGTACTCGCCCGCCCAGCCGAAGTGGTGCGTCATGCCCACCTGGTGCACGGTCTTGCCGTCCACCGTGAACGGCTTGAAGCGCGGCGTGACCAAGGCCATGACCTCGACCGAGCCGCGGTTGTTGCGCACGCGGACCTTCTCGCCGTTCTTGATGCCGCGCTCCTCGGCAAGCTCCAGCGACATCTCCACGAACTGCTCGGGCATGGCCTCGACCAGGGCCGGGCACGTGCGGGTCTGGCCACCGGTCTGCCAGTGCTCGGTGACCGAGTAGGTGGTCACCGCGATGGGGAACTCGGAGCGGTCGCCGCGCTTGACCGACTCGAACTCGGCGAAACGCACGCACGGCGAGTTCTGACGGCCGTTCAGCTGGTTGTCGGCCGGGCTCTCGAAGGGCTCGAAGTGCTCGGGCAAGGGCCCGTCGCCCATGCTGTAGCTCTCCAGGCGCGCGTGCTGCTCCCAGAGCATCATGAACGCCTTGTTGTTCGGCGGCACGGGGGTTCCGTTGGACACGGCCACGAAGTCGCCCACGTCGTTCTGCACCCACTTCTCGCCCGTCCATTCCACGAGCGCGCGGTCCGGGTTCCACGGCTTGCCCTCCATGTCGGCGGAGGCGCGGTTGTAGATGATGCGGCGGTTGAGCGGCCAGGCGAACGAGAACTTCGGGTAAAGGCCCAGCCCCGAGGGATCCTCGGTGTTGCGGCCGCCGGCGGCCTGCTCGGCCGGATCGAGCGGCGCGTCGTTGTTGGCCCAGAAGCCGGTGTAGATCCACATGCCGCAGGCCGTGGTTCCGTCGGCCTTCAGGTTCGCGAACGAGGAGAGCAGCTCGGTCTTCGGGGCGGCCGAGGTCGTGTCGCACTCGGTGCCATCGTACACGTAGCCGTTGAGGGCCCAGTTCACGGGACGCGGGTCGATCTTGCCGTCCACGTAGTAGTCCCACTTCGTGTTCACGATGGGTTCGGGCGCCACGCCGCCTTCCTTCTTGTAGAGGTCGACGATGGCCGTCCACAGCACGTCGCAGATCTCGTAATCGGGCTTGGCCTCGTCCCACGGCTCGACGGCCTGGTTGCGCCACTGCAGCCAGCGGCCGGAGTTCGCGATGATGCCGGGCTTCTCGTAGATGAGCGCCGCCGGCAGGAAGTACACCGTGGTGTCGACGTCGGCCGGGTTCATGTCGGGGGCCTTCCAGAAGCAGGCCGACTCCGTCTCCACCCAGTCGGCCACCACGAGCCAGTCGAGGTTCGCCATGGCGCGGCGCACGTTGCTGGCGTTCGGGGCCGAGTGGCAGGGGTTCATGCCCCAGTTGAAGTAGCCCTTGATGATGCCCTGGCTCATGAGCTCGAACGAGCCGATGATGGAGTAGTCGGGGCTCTTCGGCACCTTCGGCCACCAGTCGTAGCCGTAGTCGTTGTCGACCGTGGCCGCGTCGCCGAACCATTCCTTGAGCGCGGACACGACGAACTTCGGCTTGTTGGTGTAGTAGCCGTCGGAGTACGTCTCCTTCTCGCACCACGCGCGCAGAGACGGCGTTCCGTACTCGGTGGGCCAGTTCAGGTAGCCGGGTTGGTTCGCCACGAGCATGCCCATGTCGGTGGCTCCCTGCACGTTGGGCTCGCCGCGCAGCGCGTTCACGCCGCCGCCGGCCACGCCCACGTTGCCCAGCAAGAGCTGCAGGATGCCCATGGAGCGGCAGTTCTGCGCGCCGTAGGTGTGCTGCGTCTGGCCGAGCGCGTACAGGATGGTGCCGGACTTGTCGGGGGCGCCGGTGGAGGCGTACGTGGCGTACACCTTCTCCAGGATCTCCTTGTCCATGCCGCACACGCTGGACACGGTGTCCAGGTCGTAGCGGGAGTAGTGCTTCTTCATCTGCTGGAACACGCACATCGGGTCCGTGAGCGTCATGTCGCGCTTCGGCACCTCGACGACGGGCGGCGTGAACTCGGGCACGCCCTCGGCCGCGGCCCAGGCGTAGGCTCCGCCCTCGGAGGTGTCCCATTCCTTCGTGGACTCCACCTGGTAGTGCCAGGTGTGGTTGTCGTAAGTGGCGGTGTCCTCGTCGAAGCCCGAGAAGATGCCCTCGTTCACGTCGAACGAGTACTGCTCGTCGAGCAGGTACGACGCGTTCGTGTAGTTCAGCACGTACTCGTGCTGCCACAGGTCGTGCTCGATGATGTAGTTGAACAGGCCGCCGTAGAAGGCGATGTCGGTGCCCGAGCGGATGGGGCAGTAGATGTCGGCCATCTCGGCGGAGCGGGTGTAGCGCGGGTCCACGACGATCCACGTGGCGCCGCGGTCGAGCGCTTTTTGAACCCATTTCGACGAAACGGGGTGGTTCTCAACGTTGTTGGAGCCGATGGTCATGATGACGTCGGCGTTCTGCATGTCGCAATAGTGGTTCGTCATCGAACCGCGACCGAAGGTTGCTGCCAGACCGGCAACGGTGGGGCTGTGTCAAACACGCGCCTGGTTGTCGATGGCGATGACTCCCAGCGAGCGCATCATCTTGTTGATGAGGTACTCTTCCTCGGAGTTCTGCTGGCTGCCGCCCAGGCTGGCTATGCCGTGGCAGCGGTTCACCGTGATGCCGTTGGCCACCGTCTCGAACGTGGCGTCGCGCGTTTTCTTGACCCAGTTCGCGATTTCGGCGACGGCGTCGTCCCAGGTGATGTCCTCCCACTCGGAGGCGCCGGGACGGCGGACCATCGGCTTGGTCTTGCGGTTGGTGTTCTTGATGATCTCGCGCGTGTCGGGGTCGACGACGTTGCGCAGCTGGAACATGGTGGCGCCCTTCGGGCACAAACCGCCCTCGTTGATGGGATGGTCGGGATCGCCTTCGATGTTCACGAGCTCGCCATCGCGCGTGGAGCAGATCACGCCGCATCCGCCCGAGCAATAGCAGCAGATGTTCGTGTACTCCTCCGTGTTCACGAGCTTCCAGTCGGCGGACGGCTCAACGGCCAGCGCCTCCGACTGCGAGGACAGTTCGAATGCCATGCTCGTTGCGAACGCTGCGCCGGCGGCTTTGAAAAAGCCCCTGCGTGACAGGTTCATGGTCCTCAGTTCCTTCCTACTCGTCTGATAGGGTTCCTGCATGGGGACCGTGCGCAGAGGCGAGGCGACCGAGGGCCGGAGGGTACGGCTCGTTTCGCGACGCGGTCCGGCCCGCAGCGGGCCGCCGGCACGGCGCCCTCCGCCGTCCGGTGCGAAAAGCGTACCATGGCAGCTTGAAGGAGGCTCCGCAGGGCGGAGCATGCTCTTCGTAAGGTTTTCGGCGAAAGGCTATCGATTGGGTTTCCTTTGCCGTGAGCGGTATGTTTTCGCAGGTGAAAGACAGTGTGAGGCGGCGAGCGGTCAGGAGAGCAAGCCACTGGGCGGCGGCCGGGTTTCGGCCTGCGCGCCCAACGGGTCGGCCACCGGCGCGGCGGCGCAGGTTCTCGCACCGACGGTAACCGCGAGGCCCCGGCTCGGCACCGCCCGTTCGCGGCGAAGCGCCGTCCTGCTATACTGGCTGCGGACGAGGAGCCGACCGCAGCCCACGCGTCGAAGACGCGGACGTGGCGAAGCGGCGAAGGCGGAACGGAAGGGAGGCTCCGTGGGCGAGCTCGAGCGCATCAAACTGACGAGGCTCACGTCGAAGGGCGGTTGAGCGGCGAAGTGGGGTCCGGGAGACCTCGACGACATCTTGGCGTCGCTCGCGGCGGCGACCGGCGCGGAAGGCGGCGGTCGGGAGGGAGTGCCGGGGGCCGACCGGCTGCTGCTGGGTTTCGGCACGTGCGACGACGCGGCCGTGTGGAAGCTTTCCGACGACGCGGCGGCCGTGCTCACCGTGGACTTCTTCACGCCCATCGTGGACGACCCGTACGAGTTCGGGCGCGTGGCGGCGGCCAACGCGCTCTCCGACGTGTTCGCCATGGGGGCCGTTCCGCACGTGGCGCTGAACCTGCTGGCGCTGGACTGCACGCTGGGACCCGACGTGGCCGGCGCCATCCTGCGCGGCGGCGCGGACGCCGTGCGCGAGGCGGGCGCGGTGGTGGCCGGGGGGCACACCATCGACGACGCCGAGCCGAAGTACGGCCTTGCCGTGTTCGGCACCGTGCATCCCGACCGTATCGTGCGCAACGCCGGCGCGCTTCCGGGAGACGCGCTGTACCTGACGAAACCCCTGGGAACCGGCATCATGGTGGCCGCGCGCGCCTGCGATTTGGTGGACGACGCGGGCCTGCGCCCGGCAGTGGAGTCGATGATGGAGCTGAACGCCGCAGGGGCCGCCGCGCTTGCGGAATCCGGCGTGCACGCCGCCACCGACGTGACGGGCTTCGGCCTGGCAGGGCACCTGCACGAGCTCTTGGAGGCGAGCGGCTGCGCCGCCGCGCTCGACTTCGCGGCGCTGCCGCTGTTCGACGGCGTGTGGGAGCACGCGAGCGCCTATTGCCGCCCGAACCGCCTGTTCACCATCATGGACCAAGCCGAGGGCTACGTGGCGCAGGGCGCGCTGGACGACGAGGAGTACGACAACCGCCTGGCCGTGATCTGCGATCCGCAGACCTCCGGCGGCCTGCTCGCCGCCGTTCCGCCCGAGGCGATGGACGCCTTCGAGCGCGCCTTCGAGGCCCGCACCGGGCGGCCGCCCGCGCTCATCGGCCGCGTGGAGGCCGGCGAGGCGGGCGCGATCCGCTTCGCGGGGTAACAGCGCGACGAGCGCCGGCTTCCCGGCGTCTCGAGGCCCGCGGAGGGCGCGCGGCGATTACCTTTCCCGTGCGCTTGGGCCGACTCCTTCGCGTCGGGTCTCACCTGGCACGCGTGGCGATTCGTCGCGTTTTTCGACCGCGAATCGCCACGAGTGCACCCGCAAGGTCGATTCCTGAGCAGAATTGACGGTAGGTACGGATTCCGCACGCCCAAACCCTCCCGAACGGTGTCTTCGGCTGCCTTTTCGCTCGCTTCCCCTATGCTTAGATTTCGCGAACTGGGAAAACGCGCTTCGATGCGCTCCAGCCCCTTCCATCTCGCGTACCCTACCGTCAATTCTGCTCAGAAAACGGCGTCTCTTTTGCTTTGAGACCCGACGCGAGATCTGCAGGCGGGCTTTCGCACGCCGGATAGCCGCGCGGAGGGGAAATCGCTACAACCTCTCCAGCAGACGGTACTCCCCCGCCTCGTCGGCGTAGAGGGCGGCCAGGCCGCGGGCCTCGTCGACGGTGGCGGCGAGCGCGGCGGCCGCCCTCTCGTCGTCGGCCTCGAAGCGCAGCGTCATGCCGCAGCTCGCGGTGATGGCGCGCGGCGTGGGGATAACGGCGGGACGCGCGGCGGCGAGCGCTTTGTTGGCGGCCATGGCCGCGTGGGTGGACTCGAACGCCAGAAGGAAGCGGGGCACGGGGCGGCCCTCCTACAGCGTGATGACCTTGGCCGCCTCCTGCATGCGGCCAAGGATGTCGTACATGTTGGACACCTCGCCCACGGCCAGCTGGTCCTTGCAGCCGTAGAAGTCCAGGCACGTGCCGCACACGAGCACCTCGGTGCCCTTCTCGGCAAGCGCGCTCACATGATCTGCCACCTGCTGCTCGCCGCCGGCCACGAGCTTCACGCCGGAGTTCATGAACAGCAGCGACGCGGGCACGTCGTCGGACTCGGACAGGGTGTACAGCGCCATCTTCATGAGGTTGTAGCCGAGCTCTCCGTCGCCCTCCCCCACGTGGTCCTTGCCCACGAACACGGCGTAACCGCAACCCGCGCCCGGCGCGCAGGCGGTGCCCGTCGGCGCGGGGGCCGGTGCCGGGGCTTCGCCGTCGCCTTCGGCGAACGAGACGAGCCAGCCGCCCTCGATGTCGTCCACGGACACGGCCAAGCCCGTCTTGCCGCCCAGGCGCGTGAGGTTCTTCACGGCCGTCTCGTTGTCCACCTGCACGGACAGCTCGCGGCAGCCCGCGTCGATCTCCTTCTTCGCCAGCACGAGCGGCTTGGGGCACTGCATGCCGAATGCGTCGATGACCTTCATGATCGGTTCCTTTCGTCGTGCGATTGAATCATCGTCAGTTGTTTGCCACATAGGGGCAGCCGCTCGCGACGGCCGCCAGCGCTTCCAGGCCCTCGTCAATCTCGTCCTCGGTGGTGAAGCTGGAGAAGCTGAAGCGCACTGCGCCCCGCTCCTCCGTGCCGAGCGCGCGGTGCATGAGCGGGGCGCAATGGGCTCCCGCGCGCGTGCAGATGCCGAACTCGTTGGACAGCCGGTCGGCCACGAGCGCCGAGTCGGCCCCCGCCACGTCCACGGCCACGATGCCGCAGCGGTCGACGCCGCCGTGGCCGCCCAGCACGCGCACGCCCGGAACGGCGAGCGCGCCGGCCTCGAAGCGCTCCGTGAGCGCGCGCAGGCGCGCGGCCACGTTGTCCACGCCTTCGCGCTCCAGGTAGGCCACCCCGGCCGCCAGGCCCGCCAAGCCGTGCGCGTTGAGCGTGCCGGCCTCCAGCGCCTCGGGCATGAAGCGCGGGTGCCGCTCGTCGAAGCTGTGCGTGCCGGAGCCGCCCTCCAGAAGCGGCGGCACGTCCACGCCCTCCGCCACGCAAAGGCCGCCCGTGCCCTGCGGGCCGTACAGTCCCTTGTGCCCGGTGAAGCACACGACGTCGGCGCCGAGCTTCCCCTGATCCAGCGGCAGCGCGCCCGCCGTCTGGGCGGCGTCGAGCACGAAGAGCGCCCCCGCCTCGTGGGCGAGCCGCGCCATGCGCGCCACGTCGTACACGTCGCCCGTGAGGTTCGACGCGTGCGTGGCCGCCACCACGTCGGCCCCGCCCTCCAGCAGCCGTTCGTAGGCCGCGAAGTCGAGCGCCCCATCCGGCCCGACGGGCGCGACGTCCACCGTGCAGCCCCGCTCGTCGCGGGCCTTGTACAGCGGCCGCAGCACGGAGTTGTGCGAAGCGGCCGTCGTCACGGCGCGCCCTCCCGCGGGCAGCAGCCCCGCGAGCGCGATGTTGAGCGCCATCGTGGCGTTCGCCGCGAACGACACGCGCGCCGCCGAGGGCGCGCCCAAAAGCCGCGCCACCTTGTCGCGCGCGTCGTACACGGCCATGCCGGCGTCGAGCGACGCCTCGTGCACGCCGCGCCCCACGCCGCCGAACGAGCCGATGGCCGCGGCCACGGCCTGGGCCACCTCGGGCGGCTTGCGCCGGGTGGTGGCCGCGTTGTCGAAGTAGATCATGTGCGAGCCTTTCCGTTTACTCTCCGCATCATAGCATCTCCCCGCGCCGCGTCCGCGATCGTTCCCGCGCGGCGCGGAACCGACAGCGAAGCGACACCTGCCGCGTCACGGCATCGCACTGAGCGCCGCGCCCAGGGCGCCGGCGAAGCGGGCCTCGGGGCAGGTGCCCACCGGCTTTCCCAGGTGCGCGGCCAGACGCTCCACCACGTAGCCGTTGTCGCACAGCCCTCCGGTGAGGAAGTACGCCTCGCCCGGCATCTGCGCGGCGAGCGTCGCCACGCGCGCCACCACGGACTCGACGACGCCGTTGGCTATGTTCTCGCGCGGCTCCCCCTTGCCCACGAGCGATATGACCTCGGACTCGGCGAACACGGTGCACATGTTCGAGATGGCGGTGGGGCTGCCGGCCCGCGCGAGGCGGGCGAGCTCGTCTTGGTCGACCGCCAGGCGGTCGGCCATGATCTCCAAGAAGCGCCCCGTGCCGGCCGAGCACTTGTCGTTCATCACGAACTTCTTCACCGCGCCGCCCTTCAGCACGATGACCTTCGTGTCCTGGCCGCCCACGTCCACCACCGTGCCGTCGCGTCCGAACAGGCGCGCGGCGCCGCGGCCGTGGCAGGTGATCTCGGTCACCACCTTGTCGGCGTACGGCACGGCCACGCGCCCGTATCCGGTGGCCACGCAGGAGCCGTCGCGCACGTCGATGCCCGCGTCGTCCAGCAGCGCGCGCACGCGCCGGGCGGCGTCCACGCTGCTGAAGCCCGTGGGGCACAGGAACGTGCGCGCAAGCGCGCCGTCGGCGTCCAGCACGGCGACCTTCGTGGCGGTTGACCCCACGTCGATGCCCACGTAATGCATGGTTCTCCCTTTCCTTGCGAGGACAAGGGCCCGGCTTTCGCGTTGCCGGACCCTTGCCGCGCTTCTTAGCAGTAACGGTCCCGGTCGGGACGTATCTGGCGCGCGAGGCGCGCCACGCCCTCCACGTGGGCGCCGCATTCCCGTGCGACGTCGCGGATGCGCGCCTCGTCGTCGCACGACACGAGCAGGCTCATGCCGCAGGTGGCTCGCGCAGCGCGCGGCGTGGGCGCGATGCGCGAGTCCACGCCGGCGTCCTTCAACGCGGCGAACAGCGCGAGCCCGTCGGTGTGGCCGCGGAACAGCACGTAGCAGTCCACGGGCCCCTCCGGCGCCCCTTCCGCAGGCGCCTCCGCCCGCCCGCCTCCGCGGCCGCCCGGACCGAGCGGGCCCGCATGCGCGCTGGGCTCGGCCCCCTCGCCGCGCTCGCGGCCTTCTCCGGCGGGTTCCACGGGCCTATTCCCCCAGCATTTCCACGAACGCGCCCACGCGCGTGCGCAGCTGCTCGGCGTCGTTGTCGGCGTAGTCCGTCTCCAGCGCCAGCACCGGAATGCCCTCGGCCTCGAGCGCCGCGGCCAGGCTCGGCTTCTCCACGTTGTAGAGCGTGCAGAACTTCAGGTTCGCATCGATCACGCCGTCCACGTGGTACTCCTTCGCCATGCGCACGACGTCGTCCACGCGGCCGGGGTTGGGCGTGAAGCAGGCGCAGTTATTCTTCATGTAGCGTTCGCTCAGGGCTTTGAACTGATCCTCCAGCGTGTCGGCGCGCTCGTCCACCAGGTTCTCGAAGTAGCGCGTGCCCGTGCACATCTCCTCGCACACCACGGCCGCTCCGCTCGTCTCGACGATGTGGTGCAGCTTCCAGTTCGGGATGGCCAGCGGCGTGCCCGTCACCAGGATGCGCTTCGTGCCCGCCGGGAACACGCTCACGCCGTCGGCGACGCGCTGCTCCAGCTCGTCGGCCAGCTTGTTCGCCATCTCGGCGCAGCGGGCCGGGTCGTCGAAGAACGCGATCTGCACCATGAGCAGGGCGTCCTTGCCGCTGATGGGAATGCAGTTCCTCGCCTTGCGCACCTCGAACACCCGCGCGAGGGCGCGGCGCTTCTCGTTGACCAGCTTGATGGCCGCACCCAGGTTCTCGGCCGTGAGCGCGCGTCCCGTGACGTCTTCCACCTCGGCCGCGAAGTCCGCGATCTCGTCCGTCCACTTGTCGACGTCCTTCTGCCGCTTCATCTGGGGCATGTCCATGACGTAGGTGCGCTTGTCGGCGCCGAGTATCTCGTAGGCCTTCTTCTTGGCGTCGCACGTCGTCTCGCCCACGTACATGTCGGCCACGCTGAAGTAAGGGCAGGTCTTGCCGAAGTGAGCGCCCAGCGACGCCTTCACCAGCGGGCACGTGTCGCTCGGCAGCACCTTCTCGCCCGCGGGCACCCAGAACTGCGAGCCGCCGCAGAGCCCCGTGACGGCGCCGCCGCAGGCGATGACCACCTCGTCGGGCACGAACACGCAGAACGTTCCGAACACCTTGTCGCCCTGCTTCTGCAGCTCGATGAGCTCGGCAGGGCGCACGCCGTGTATCTCGGACACGACGAAGTCGTAGAAGGCCATGTTCTCGGGGCGGTTGTCCTGGCTCAGGTACGTGTCGCCGAACGCGTCGGGCAGCACGGCGCACAGCTGGTCGTGCGTGTCCAGGTCCATGTCCAGGTCGGTCCACATCTGGCGGTAGTCGGTCATAGCGTCCTCCTCGCAGGGGTCTGCGTCTCGTCTTCTCGTCTTTCGTTGCAAAGCCGCTCGCAGGCATGCGGAAGCGCCGCCCGGAACGGCGGTGCAGAACGGGCGGGCGCGGGGCAGAGACGCGCTCGCCGGCTTCCCTTGAAGCACGGTGATGGGGCCGAACGTCCCTTTGCGCAGAAACGGGAGGTGCGCACGGAGGCAGAAGCGCGCACCGGGATCGTGGGGCCGTTAACGCAGATTATAGCGCGCTTCGGCCGCCTGGGCCATGACGTCCGCCATCGCGTCGGCCACGTGCTCCCATGACAGGCCGCTCGTGTCGCACGGGCGCGGCGGCAGCGCCAGCGCCTCCTCGACGGCGCGGGCGAGCCGGCGCTCGAACGCGGGCAGCGCCGCCGGGTCCGGCTCGTCGACGCCGAGCATGCGCGGCGGCTCCACGTAGACGACGGGCGCGGCGGGGACGCTCTCGGCGAGCCACGGGCGGATGCCCGGCAGGTCGGTCGCGACCACCTTGCAGCCGCAGGCCAGCGCCTCCACCACCACGAGCGGCAGGCCCTCGAAGAACGACGGCAGCACGAACACGTCTGCGCGGCGGTAGGCGCGGGCCAGCTCGCCTTGCGGGAGCTTGCCCAAAAACTCCACCGGGTGCCGGCACGCGCGGGCCCGCGCGCGGATGCGCTCGTACTCGTCCGCCGCGCCCGCGCCGCCTGCCAGGCGCAGACGCAGCCCCGCCGGCCCCGCGTCCATCCGGTCGATGGCCGCGAGCAGGCTCGCCACGCCCTTCTTGTCCGCGATCTTGCCCGCGTACACGAGCTCGGCCGGGCGCGGGCGCGTCTCCGCCGAAGCGGTCGGGCGCGCTTCGGGCCCTCGCGAGAACACGTCTTTGTTGTAGCCCGTGCCGATCACGTGGATGCGCGCCGGGTCGGCGCCGTAGGCGCGCTCGATTTGGTGCTTCTGCTCGCCGTGCAGCGCGAACACGGCGTCCAGGCCGCGCACGCCCGCCACGATGCGCTCGCGCGCGAGGTCGTGCGAAGCCATCTGGCGCAGGTCGGTGGAATGCGACACAGCGCCCATGGCCCGATGCGGCAGGCGCTCTCGCGCGACGGCGGCCAGCAGGTACAGGTGGTGGCAGACGACCGCGTCGGGCCGGAAGGCGGCGTCCACCTCGGCCAATGCCGCCGAGAACGCCGCGTTGAAGCGCGCCGCCATGTCCGGCGTCAGGTCGCGGTAGCGCGTGGAGCGGTACGGCATCTCGTCGGACATGCCGACCACCGGGAAGGGCAGCTCGGCCGTCTCGAAGCGCACGGGGCGCACGAGCACGCCCGGCGGCAGGGCCGGCTCGTCGTGCGGTCCGACGCCGCACACGACGGCGGCCTCGTGCCCGGCGGCCACCTGGCAGCGCACCGTTTCGGCCAGGTACACGCCGCTGCCGGTGCTGTCGGGTTTCTGCGCGGTGACGTTGAGGATTCTCATAGCGCCATAGTAGCGTCTTTCCGGCATCCGGTCTATCGCGGCTTGGTATAATGGCTCGCAATCGACGACCATGAGAAAGGCCCCGCCCATGCCCACCGAAGCGTCCCGAGAACTGCTCCGCTCCCTCCCGCAAGTGGAGGAGGTGCTGCGCGCGCCGCGCATCGAGGCGCTTCTGGCCGACCTCCCCCGCCCCTTCGTGGTGGAGGCGGTGCGGGACGCGGTGGATGCGCTGCGCCGGCGTATCCTGGACGGCGAGCGCTGCGACGTGTCGGCAGAGCGCGTGGCCGAGGACGCCGCCGTGCGCGCGCTCGCGCTCACGCGCCCGTCGCTGCGGCGCGTGGTGAACGCGAGCGGCGTCATCGTGCACACGAACCTCGGGCGCAGCCCGCTCGCCCCCTCCGCCGTGGAGGCGGCGCTCGGCGTGGCGGGCGGCTACTCCACGTTGGAGTACGACACGGACCGCATGGCGCGCGGCAGCCGCCACGCCCACTGCGAGCACCTGATATGCGCGCTCACCGGCGCCGAGGCCGCCATCGCCGTGAACAACAACGCCGCGGCCGTCATGATGGTGCTCTCCGAGTTCGCAAGCGGGCACGAGGCCGTGGTGTCGCGCGGCGAGCTGGTGGAGATAGGCGGCTCGTTCCGCATCCCCGACATCATGGCGCTCTCGAGGGCCGCCATGGTGGAGGTGGGCACGACCAACAAGACGCACGAGGCCGACTACGAGCGCGCCTTGGGGCCCGACACGGCCATGCTGCTGAAGGTGCACCCGTCCAACTACCGGCTCATCGGCTTCACGGAGAGCGTGGGCGTGCGCGAGCTGCGCGCGCTGGCCGACGCCGAGAACGCCCGGCGCGAGGCGGCGGGCGCGGCGTCCGAGGCCCCCGACGTGCTCGTGTACGAGGACCAGGGGTCGGGCGCGCTCGTGCGCCTGGACGCGTTCGGCGCCTACGCCGAGCCGGCCGTGGCCGAGTCGCTGCGCGCGGGTTGCGACCTGGTGTCGTTCTCCGGCGACAAGCTGCTGGGCGGCCCGCAGGCCGGCATCGTCGTGGGGGCGAAGCGCCACATCGACCGCCTGAAGAACAACCCGCTCGCCCGCGCGCTGCGCCTGGACAAGATGACGCTCGCGGCCCTCGAGGCCACGCTGCGCCTGTACCTGGAACCCGAGCGCGCGCTGGCCGAGATACCCACGCTGCGCATGCTGGCCGAACCGGCCGAGGACGTGCGCGTGCGCGCCGACGCGCTGCTCGGCGCGGTGGAAGCCGCGCTGCCGACCGGATGCGCGGAGCTCGACGTGGTGGACGAGGTGGCCCGCGCCGGCGGCGGGGCGCTGCCCATGTGCGACATCCCCACGTTCTGCGTGCGCGTGACGTTCCTGCGCGGCGACGCGCTGGGCTGCGAGCGGCATCTGGTGAGCGAGCGCGCCGTGCCCGTGGTGGGACGCCTGAAGAAGGACGCCCTGCTGCTGGACGCGCGCACCGTGCTCGGCGAGGACGAGATGGCCGAGATCGCGGCGGGGCTCGCCGAGTACTTCGCCGAGGTGGCGGCGTGACGGGGGCCGCGGGCGCGCCCGAGCGCCACGTCGTGCTGGGCACGGCGGGGCACATCGACCACGGCAAGTCGTCGCTCGTGCAGGCGCTTACCGGCACCGACCCCGACCGCCTGGAGGAGGAGAAGCGCCGCGGCATCACCATCGAATTGGGCTTCGCGCAGCTCGACTTGCCGGACGGATCCTCCATGGGCGTGGTGGACGTGCCGGGCCACGAGCGGTTCGTGCGCCAGATGATAGCCGGTTCCACGGGCATCGACCTCGCGCTTCTGTGCATCGCGGCCGACGACGGCGTCATGCCGCAGACCGTGGAGCACCTGGCGGTGCTGGAGCTTCTGGGCATCGACCGCTGCGTGGTGGCGCTCACCAAGACCGACTTGGCGGACGGCGACTGGGCGGCGTTCATGGCCGACGAGGTGCGCGAGCGCCTGGCCGGCACCCCCTACGCCGACGCGCCCGTCGTCGCCGTCTCGGCGCGCACGGGCGCGGGCCTGGACGACCTGCGGGCCGAGCTCGCCCAGGCCGCCCAAGGACTCGCACGCGCGAAAGAGGGGTCGGCGGCCCGCCTGCCCGTGGACCGCGCGTTCACCATCAAGGGGTCCGGAACCGTGGTCACGGGCACGCTGTGGAGCGGTTCCGTGTCGGCCGGCGACGAGCTGGAGATACTGCCCGAGGGAACGCGGGCGCGCGTGCGATCCGCGCAGATCCACGGCCACGCGGTCGAGCGCGCCGACGCGGGCAACCGCGTGGCCCTCAACCTGGGCGCCGTGGGAACCGACGACGTGCGCCCCGGCACATGGGTGGCCACGCCCGGCGCGGTCGAGCCCACGGACCGCTTCGACGCGCGCCTCACGTACCTGGGCGCCGAAGGCGTGCCCGGAGCGCTCGCCACCGGCACGCGCGTGCGCGTGGCCCACGGCACCGCCGAGGTGGCGGGGCGCGTGCTGTTCATGGACGGCCGCCAGGAGCTCGCGCCGCGCGAGAGCGCCTACGCCCAGATCAGGCTGGACGAGCCGCTGCCCGTCTGCGGGGGCGACCGCTTCGTCGTGCGCTTCATGACACCCGTGCGCGTGATGGGCGGCGGCCAGGTGCTGCACGCGCACCCGCGCCGGCGCACGAACCTGAAGCCCGGTGAGGAGGCGCTGCTCGACGCGCTGCGCGCTGGCGACGAGGACGCGGCCTGCGACGCGGCCCTCGCGCTGGCCGGGCGGCCCGTCACGGCCGAAGAGCTCGCGCGCGCGGCCGGCATTCCCGCCGCCTCCGCCGTCCGGCGGCTCGAGGAGCGGTGCGCCGCGGGCGGGCTCGAGCGCCTGGGCGCGGGAGCCGGCGGCCACTTCGCCGAGCGCGCCGTGCTGCAGAAGCTCGACGCCGCGCTGGAGAACGCGCTCGTTCGCTTCCATGCCGAGCAGCCGGCGGCCACGGGCGTGTCGAAGAAGGCGCTCGCCGCCCGCCTGCCCGGCGCGCTCTCGGACGCGTGCGTCGACGCGCTGGTCGAGCGCGCCCGCGCCGACCAGCGCGTGGTGGTCGACGGCGGCCTGATCGGCCACCCCCGGGCCGGCGGGGGCGCCCGCAAGATGGAGGAGCAAGCCGCCGAGGCGCTGGCCGAGGCGCTGGCCGCAGCCGGTTCCGCACCGCCGAGCGTCCCGGAGCTCGTCGCGCAGACGGGCGTCGACTCCTCGGCGGCCCACCGCGCGCTCGGCGCGCTCGAGCGGGCCGGGCGCATCCGGCGCGTGAGCGGCGACTTCGCGTTCGACGCGGCCGCCTACGAGGCGCTCGAGCAGGCCGCCGTGCAGCTGCTGCGAACGCGGGAGGGCGCCACGGCGGCCGAGCTGCGCGACGCCATGGGCACGACGCGCAAGTACGCCATACCCCTGCTGGAGCACTTCGACGCCCAGGGCGTCACGCGCCGCGACGGCGACGTGCGCACGCTGGGCCCCAAGCGCGCGTGAAGCGCGATGGCGCGCGGACGAGGGGTTCCGCGCGCCATCCGAGCTGCAAGATGACGGTTTTTCGCATTTTGCGGCGTTTCGGGCATTTTTACCGTATTATGTTCAACGTTGCATTTTGCTCGATGGAGATGGATGGGTCCTGGTGGGCCCCGCGGCCTTCAAAGCCGTTGTGAGGCGCGCAGAACGTCTCGGGTGTGTTCGATTCGCACGCATCTCCGCCACTTGCACCCCTCGGGCCCTGTTGCCGCCGGAAGCCGGGCGACGCCCGCCCCGAAGCTCATCCCCCTATCTTCACCTCGCGCTTGAACCCGTAGCGCAGCACCAGGTAGTACACGATCCCCGCCGCCATCCAGATAAGGCCGAGCACCTTGGCCGGCACGTCGAGGCTCCACCACGTGTAGCCGATCACCGCGATACCGCACAGGGGCGACAGCAGGTGCGCCGCCCAGCGCCCGTCGCGTTTCTTCACGAAGAAGTACCCGATGACGGTGACGTGCAGCATGAGGAACGCCGTGAGCGCGCCGAAGTTCACGAACAGCGAGATGGTGTCGGTTCCCAGCCGCCCGAACGTCAACACCAGCACGAGCGTGAGCGCGCCCACGAAGAGCGACGCCACGTAGGGCGTGTGGTACTTCGGATGGATCCTCGCCAGCGGCTTCGGCAGCCCGCCGGCACGGCCCATGGCGAAGAGTATCCGCGACACGGCCGTCTGCGCGGCCAGCGCGGTGAAGATGCCCCAGGCGAGTGCCGTTGCAACCGCGCACACGATGTAGAGCCAGCGCCCGCCCACGACCTGCGCCACGAGGTAGAACGCGTTGCCCGAGTCGCCGGCGAACGCGGCTCCGTCGGGGCTGATGCAGCCCGCGACGTAGGTTTGCAGCACGAACAGGCTGCCCACGATGGCCAACGACGCCATCATGGCGCGGCCCGGGCCGCGGCGGCCGTCCTTCGCCTCCTCCGACAGCGTGGCGATGCCGTCGAAGCCCAGGAACGACAGCACGCCCAGGGACACGGCGCTCATCACGAGGTTCGGGTCGAACGTTGACGGGTTGAAGAAGGGGTCGAGCGTGAACCCGCGCGAAGCTGGGTCGGCGAGCAGCCACCGCACGCCCAGCACGACGAAGACGAGCAGCACGAGGACCTCCAGCACGAGCGCCACGCGGTTCACGATGTCGGTGAGACCGACGCCGCGCACGTTCACGAACGTGTTGGCCACCACGAACACCACGGCGAACGCCCACGGGGGCACCTCGGGCACGAGCCCGGACAGCGCCGTGGAGGCCACCACGTACATGAGCACGGGTATCAGCAGGTAGTCGAGCAGGAGCGTCCAGCCCGTCACGAAGCCGATGCCCTTGCCGAGGCCGCGCGAGGTGTAGGCGTACACCGAGCCCGCCACCGGCCACTCGCGGATGAGCATGCCGTAGGACAGCGCCGTGAACACCATGGCCAGCGTGCCCACGAGGTACACGAGCGCGGGCATGCCGCCCGACTCGGAGAACACGCCGCCGTAGATGCCCATGGGCGCGATGGGCACCATGAAGATGAGGCCGTACACGACCATGTCCGGCACCGTGAGCACGCGCTTGAGCTGCTGCGTTCCAGAGGCGGACGACTCGACGGAAGCGGCGCTCGATCCGGAGGAGGCCGCGTTCGCGCCCGAGGAACGCCGATTCGCTTCGTGTGCGGCTTTTGCCATGGGGCGGCTCCTTTCGGGAAGGGAGAGAGGCGCGTTGCGCCCGCCGGCCCCGGCGGCCGGCCGTCCGTCCCACTCTATCCCTGCCTCGACGACTGCCGAAGCGCAAAAGCCCATCGTCAACGGCCCGAAGCGCTTCCGTTGCCAGCACCCCGGGCGTGCGGCAGAATCGCCCGACGACACCTGCGGAAGAAAACGGCGAAGGCGATGAAGGCCCGCCTACCCGGCAGCCAGGTTCACGTCCACCGGAGGGAAGAACTGCCCCGTCACCATGAACACCGCCAACCCTGCAAGAAACACGACGAAGCACACGGCCATATCGCGCTCTATGGGAATGCTCAGCAGCCGCGGGACGAAGCGCCCCAAGGGGCGGCGATCCGAAACGAGGTAGAGAACCGGTCCCACCACGAGCAGCACGAGGCTGCCGTACGAGAGGGCTCGCAAGCCGAGCGGCGCCGCCGCGTACTGCGCCGACCCTTGGGCGGGATCGATCGTCTGGATGACCGCCACGACGCACAGCAGCGCGAAGAACGCAGCCAGCAGCACGTCCCAGACGACTCCGAGCGCAAAGGGCACGCGGGACAGCATGCGCCCGAGCGTCGTGTGGGGGACCCTGCGCTTCTCCACGGAGCCCGTCCGCGGATCGCCGGTCGCCGCCTCTCGCAAGGGATCCTGCATAGGCGCGGGATCTGCGGCCTCCGAAAGCGCGTCCGCGATACCCGAGCACCTGGCCGCCGCGTGGAAGGCCCGTTCCAACTCGACGACGCTCCCGTAGCGGTCGGCCGGATCGAATGCGGTCGCCCTCACGATGACCGCGCGCATCGGCTGGGGCACGCGCGCATCGTGGAATCCGTTTTTGCGCGCCTTCGCATCGGGGGTTTTCTCCGTCAAGCAGAAGTACAGCAGCATCCCCAGTGCGTAGACGTCCGAGCGCACATCGGTCTGTCCGTAGCCGAACTGCTCGGGCGGCGCGTAGGCGCGGGTGCCGAAGCGGCGCGTGTCCTCGTCGGCTCCGTCGTTGAACGTGCGGGAAATGCCGAAGTCGATGACGGTGAGGCTGCTGCTCGTCAACATGATGTTCGACGGCTTGAGGTCGCGGTGAATGATGGGCGGGTCGAACCCCTCGTGCAGCTCGCTCACCGCTTCGCAGAGCTTGGGGAACACGTCGCACGCCAACTCGACGGAAGGGTCGCAGCGGTACACCACGTCTGCGAGCGTCTCGCCTCGCACGTACTCCATGACCACGGCTCGCCGCTCCCCCGCCGTATAGCAATCGACGATAAGCGGCACGTGGAGGAACCGGCGGCCGGAGCGCTGCGCTTTCATAATGCGCTCGTACGCCAAACCGAGCCCCGCATCGCCGTCGAGGTACTTGCGCACGTACGGGCCCTGCTCGGCGCCGTTCGCGCCCACGAAGAAGACGCGCTGGGTCGTCTCGAACGCGCTGTCTTTCAAGACGGCGTCGACACGGTAGCAATCGTCGCGCGCAAGGGCATCGAGATGTTCGGTAAGTTCGTCTGGCATAGTGGTGTCCATGGTACCAGATGATGTCGAAAGCGCTCTTGAACGATGCCGATTCGCTTGCGGCATCAGCAGATCGTGTCTTCACCGAACCGGTAAAGCTCCTCGTCGGTTTTCTGCAGCCCGTATCCGCGGTCGAGGCAGAAGATGATGATGGCGTCGCGCCGGTTCTTGCAGTACAGCTCGTTGACGCCCGCCGCCTGCAGCAACCGATCGGCCTCTTTGAGCGAGAGGCCCATGGCGAAAACCAACTGTAGCACCTTGTTGCGCGAAGCGCCGCGCTGCCCCATGAATATCTGGTACCCGAACGTCTCGTTGAGTCCGGCCTTTCGCACGACCTCGGCGCGTTCGAGCCCCTTCTCGTCGAGAAGCTGCTGCAGGTAGCTGGACAAGCTGCGCCCCTTGATGCGGTGATCGTCCGCGAATGTTTTGGGATCGGGAGCATCCAGCAGCTCTTGCAGCAACTCGTCGGTCAAGGGTTCTTTCACGCGGCGCTTCCTTTTCCTTTGCTTTGTTTTCCGACTCATAGTATCAAACTATGCCTAAACGGGGTTTTCCATAAAGAGGCGAATGCTGAACCCACGAGAAGACGTCACCAACCGCTCACATCAGTGAGCTTGTACGACGCCACTTCTACACCGTCGTTGACGAAGCCGGACGCCTCGAAGTTCCATGAATCTCCGTCTGCAAGGGTGCCGGTACTCGCCCAGGCATCTCCCACCTTCGTTCCATTCCCATCGTAGAGGGCGTATTCAAGCGAGACGTAGTTCATCTTCTTGCCCGACGTGTTCTGAAACGTGCCTGCGACCGAGGCAATTCCATATTCGTCTGTGGAGCCGCTTTCGTTGGTTACGACGTACTTCTGGGTCGGAGCCTCCATCGCGGCACCGGGCGAAGCCGATGAGCTTTGCGGGCTGGATTCTTGGTTCGAAGTAGAACCGCTTGATCCTTCTTCGATCGACACGCTGTTAAAACTCTCTTCGATAGCAGCGCTGTATATGCTTTGGGATGCCAACACAATGACAAAGGCGAGCGCGCTCGTCACCAATCCGGCTATCGCAAAAGCCCTTCCCTTGCGCGTTTCGCGCACGGTGGCGTGCAATCCGACAATACCGAAAACTATACCTAAAATAGCGAGAAGAAAGGAGAAATTGTTGATGATGGGTATGGCCGACGTGACCAAAGCAACAACACCCAGCACCAAGCTCGTCACGGCCATCGCCGAGGTAGAAAGCGCGGTATTCCGAGCAGGCGGCGCGTAAGGAAGATTGTTTCCTCCGCCCGGATAAGGATATTCGCTCATGTGGTTCCTTTCGTCGTATAGGCTTACGGCCTCTTTGTTGGAAGTACCATGCCTATGCTAGGAAAACCTCCCATCAAAAACATTAGCTGCCAGCTAAATAATGTGAGACTAAGAAAAAGGCCCGCGCAAGCGGGCCTGAACGAAGCGGTTTCGTGACGCGACGTATCCTAGAAGTCTATGGTGTCGGGGTCCAGGCCGCTTTGGCCCAGGGGGTCCAGCTCGTCGATGCGCTGCAGGTCCTCGTCGGTGATGTTGAACCAGAACACGCGGGCGTTCTCGGCGATGCGGCCCGCGTTCGTCGACTTCGGCAGCGGGATGGCGCGGCGCTGCAGGCACCAGCGCACGCACAGCTGCGCGACCGTGCAGCCGTAGGAGGCGGCGATGTCGATGAGCAGCTGGTTCTCCAGCACGCGGCCCGAGCCGAGCGGCGACCACGCCTCCACCACGATGTCGTTGCGGTTGCAGAAGTCGCGCGTGGCCTGCTGGTTGCAGCCGGGATGCAGCTCTATCTGGTTCACCATGGGCAGGATCTCGGCGGCGTCCATAAGGGGCTCCAAGTGGTGCGGCTTGAAGTTGCTCACGCCGATGGCGCGCACCTGGCCGTCGAGGTAGAGCGTCTCGAGGGCGCGCCACGTCTCCTGGTTCGTGCGCTGCCAGTCCTCGTCGGAACCCTGCGCGGCGGGCCAGTGGATGAGGTAGAGGTCCACGTAGTCCAGGTGCAGCTTCTTGCGCGACTCCTCGAACGCCTTGAGCGCGGGCTCGTAGCCGCGGTCGGTGTTCCACACCTTCGTGGTTACGAACAGCTCCTCGCGCGCGAGCCCCGACGTGGCCAGCGCCTTGCCCACCGTGTCCTCGTTGTCGTAGAACGCCGCCGTGTCGATGTGGCGGTAGCCGTCCTCGAGCGCCTGGTGCACCGCGTCGACGCCCACTTCGCCGTCCGGCATCTTGTACGTGCCGAAACCGACGCAGGGCACGCCGTAGCCGTTGCGCAGGGTTATCCGGTCTTGCTGGCTTTGCAGGTCTGCCATGAAATGCCTCCTCGTTCGCAGGCGGCGCCACCCCGAGCGCGCGGATCGCGTTTCGCCTTCGCTTTGTGTATGCGCACCACGATACCCGTTTGCCGCCGCCGCGTCCTCCGTGCTTCCGAATCGTCACGCGCCCGTAGGCGGGAGGTGCGGAAACGGGGCCGAGCGCTTTAGAGGCTCGCCTTGAGCACTTCGACCACCTCGGCGCGGTCGAGCGCGTGGTAGCCGCCCTCCATGATGAAGGTGGCGTCCGCTATGCCGTCGACCATGTCGTCGGTCACGCCCAGCTCGGCCAGTCTCATGACGCAGCCGATCTCGCGCATCCACGCCTCCAGCGCGTCGACGCCCGCGGCGGCCAGCTGCTCGTCGGACTTGCCCGACGCGTCCACGTCCCACACCGTGCGCGCGAACCGGGCGAACTTCTCCAAACCGTACGGCATGATCAGGCAGTAGTACGCCGGCGACACCGCCGAGAGCGTCATGCCGTGCGTGGCGTCGGTGTAGGCTCCCACGGCCTGGCCTATCATGTGCACCTCCCAGTCGGTGGACTTGCCCTTGGCCACCAGCGTGTTGAGCGCCCACGTGGCCGTCCACATGATGTTGCTGCGCGCCTCGTAGTCGCGCGGGTCCCGCACGGCGATGCGCGACGAGTGCACGAGCGAGCGCATGAGCCCCTCCATGAGGTAGTCGGAGGTGTTGTCGTCCTCTCCCGAGAAGTACTGCTCCAAAAGATGGGACATAACGTCGAAGATGCCCGCGACCATCTGGTAGCGCGGCACCGTGTAGGTGAGCTCGGGGTTCAGGATGGCGAACCTCGGCATCACCTCGTCGCCGAACACGTGGCCGATCTTGAGCTTGGCCTCGTGGTTCGTGATGACCGCGCCGGCGTTCATCTCGGACCCGGTGCCCACCATGGTGAGCACGCTGCCCACGGGCACGATAGCGCACTCCGGCTCCTCCATGCGCAGGTAGTACTTCTCCCATGGGTCCTCGTCGCAATGCACCGAGACGGACACGGCCTTCGCGTAGTCGATGACCGAGCCGCCGCCCACGGCCAGGATGAGGTCGACCTTGTTGGCGCGGGCCAGATCGCGACCCTCGAGCAGCTTCTCCACCGTGGGGTTCGGCATGACGCCCGCGTCCTCCACCACGGTTTTGCCGCAGTCCTCGAGGATGGCCGTCACGCGGTCGTACAGCCCCGTCTTCTTGATCGAGCCGCCGCCGTAGGCCAGCTGGACGGTCGGGCCGTGCTTCGCCAGCTCCTCGCGCAGCCCCTCGAGCGCGTCGGGGCCGAAGTGGAGCCGGGTGGGGTTCGCGTATTCGAAATTTCCGAGCATGTTCGCATCTCCTTATCATTGGTTCGCTTTGCGTTCCGCGCCATCGTAAGTCTTGAAGTTAACTCGAAGTCAAGCGGTGGGCGGACGGTTTCTCGCACTCCACATCTCCGCGCCCGCCTTCAGATGCGCAGCGTTCTCGGTCGCGGCCTCGTCTACAGCGGAGCATCTGCCGAGCTGCGTCGTCATGCCCAGCCCGGCGGCTCCCGCCACGAACGTGCGGCGGTCCAGCAAGCGGCCGCGCCTCAGCATCTCGTCCATCGCCCTCACGCCCGCTCGAACGTCACGCGGACGCTCGCCGCGTCGGCCACGGATGCCAGCGCGCTTGGATCGTCCACCCGCCCGAGGCGCGTGTAGCTGTACGAGCTGGAGAACGACTCGTAGAACAGCACCACGCCGTCGTCGCCGTACAGCATGAGATCGCCCGCCTCGATGCGGCCGGGAGCGGAGGCGTGCGAAGGCAGCGGGTCGGCCAAGGCGGCGAACTTCTCGTTGCCGTTGACGTCGAGCATGTCGAGCTCGAGCGGCAGCAGCGCGGCGAAGGCGCGCGCCGTCTCGTTGTCGTCGAGCGTGACCGCGATCTCCTGCCCGTCGATCGTGACCAGCATGCTTCCCACCGCTTCTCCTTCCGCGCCCTCGACGCCTTCCTGCGTGCCCGTCGTCGGCTCCTGCACGGAAGCAGCCCGCTCGCCGCCGGGCGCTTCCTCCGCCGCCGGCGCATCGCCCTGCGGCGCGGGCGCGTCGGACGCGGCGCAACCGCCCAGGGCAAGCCCCGCCGCGAGCAGCAGGGCAAAGGTCGCGGCCTTGCCGGCATTCGCCATATTCGTTCGCATCCTCGCGACCCCCCCCCTACAGCGCTTCGCCGAAGAACGAGGCCAGCTTGTCGAACGGAATGCGGTCCGTGCGGTCGTACAGGTCGATGTGCTCGGCGTCCTGCACGGTGTAGAGCTCCTTGGGCTCGGCCGCGGCAGCGTAGGCGTTCTCGCTGAAGAACCTGCTGTGCGCGCGGTCCCCCACCACGAACAGGATGGGGCGCGGGGAGATCTCGTCGACGAAGTCGAGCAGGCGGAAGTTCAGAAACGGGATATCGCTCGTGGTGGTGAAGCCGCCGCGCGCACGGGGGTGGTGCCCGCGCTCTACCGCGTAGAAGCGCATCCACTCGGCCGCCGGCTCGTCGACGTCGGCGGGCACCTCGTCGAGGGGCTGTTCGGGGAACGCCGGCACGTACTCGGGATACCCGTTCTCCGCGTCGATCCATCGCTGCGCGGCGAGCCGCTCCTTCGCCTGTTGCAAGGCGTCGCCGTCGAGCATCCCGCGCGCCGCCGCCGACATGTCGTACATGCTGCACGTCGCCACCGCCTTGATGCGCACGTCCACCTGCGCGGCGGACAGGGCGAACCCGGCCGATCCGCAGATGCCGATGGCGCCGATGCGCTCGCGGTCGACGAACGCCTGCAAGCCCAGGAAGTCGACGCCGGCGCTGAAGTTCTCCGAGAACAGCTCCGGCGACGAGATGCGGCGGGGATACCCGGCGGACTCGCCCATGAAGGACTGGTCGAAGGTCAGCACGACGAAGCCGCGCCGCGCCAGCTCGTCGGCGTACACGCACGGACCCTGCTCCTTCACCCCGCCGTAGGGCGCGCCCACGATCAAGGCAGAGTGCTGCACGGCGCGGTCCAAACCCTTCGCCGTGTAGAGGTCGCCTGCCAGTTCCAAGCCGAAGCGGTTCTTGTACACGACGGCCTCCCGCAGGACGTCGTCGCCGAGCGTCGCGATGTAGTTATCTCCCATAATGCTCTCCTATCTGCGGATTTTCTTTTCTGCGGAAGAACGTTCCGACGAGCGCCCGAACCCTGCGTCCACCCGGCGCCGAACGCGGCGCGCCGGGTCGTTCCCGCATCCTCCGCACATCCGTTATAGAGGCTGGAGCGCACTTCAGGTCAAAGCCAAAACGCTGCGCATCACGAAACCTCCACGTGCTTCGCAAGGCATCTCGCGCGGTTTTTCAACCTATACGTTTCAGGCATAATGAACGTTTCAATATAGGCATTGGCTATTATCAGGCACGCATAGTACGGTAGCGGAGGAAAGAATCATCGCTCGTCAGAAGGACCGCTGCCATGCACACCGCATCGAATTCCCACTCAACACTCGTCGCCGCGCTGCTCGTGGCCCTGGCGTTCGCGCTCGGGTTCGCCGAGTTCGTGCTCATCGGCATCACGCCGGACGTGGCCGAAGGGCTGGGAGAGCCCCTCACCCTCATCGGCGATATCGTGGGCTACTACGCGCTCGCCTGCGCCGTGGCCACCCCGGTGGTGGCTCTCGCCACGGCGCGCGTCAACCGCTTCAAGCTCACGGCCATGCTGCTCGTCGTGTTCAACGCCGGCAACCTGCTCACCTTGTTCGCGGACGGCTACGCCCTGCTGCTGGTGTCGCGCCTGCTGCCGGCGGCCACGTCCGGCACGCTGCTGGCCATCGCCCTCACCTACGTGCCCGAGATCGTGGACGCGGGGAAGGTGGCGCGCGTGCTGTCGTTCGTGCTGGCCGGCTTCTCGGTGTCGAGCGTCATCGGCGTGCCCATCGGCACCGCGCTCGCCGACGCCTTCGGTTGGAAGGCTGCCTACGCCTGCGTGCTCGCACTCGGCCTGGCGGTGAGCGCGGCGCTGCTGCCGACCCTTCCCCGCAAGGCGCACGCGGCGCACGAGACGGTAACGCTTCGCTCCCAGCTGCGGCTCTTGGGCGACGGGCGTGTGCTGGCCAACATCGCCATGATCTTGGCCGGCGCGGCGTCCACCTACGTGTTCTACACTTATCTCACGCCCGTCCTCGAGGACGTCATGGGCTTCGGCGGCGTCGCCGTGAGCGTCATCCTGCTCGCGCTGGGCGCGGCATGCGTGGTGTCGAACCTGCTGTCGGGGTGGGTGGCGAACCGCTTCGGCATGCGCGCCCTGCCGCTGACCTTCGCCTTGCACGCGGGCCTCTTGGCGCTGCTGGCCGTGACCGTGCCCCTGGGCGGCGCGGGCCTCGCCGACATCGCGTGCGTGTGCCTGCTCATGTACGTGATGAACTCCACCGTGCAGATGCTGTTCCAGGACGTGGCGCGGCGCGACTACCCGAGCGCGCTCACATTCTCCGCTTCGCTGCACCCCATGTCGTTCAACGCCGGCATCGCGCTCGGCTCGTTCGCGGGCGGCGTCGTGGTGAACGCGGGCGGCCTTCTGGCCACGGGACCGATCGGCGCGCTGTTCGCCTTGGTCGCCGCCGTGCTTGCGCTCGCGCTCGTGCGCTTAACGGCGCGAGGTGGCGCGCGGAAGCCCACGACCGTCGAGCATGGGGCACGTGCAACCGCGCCCACTGAAACCAAATAGACCAACTCTTTCACCCGCCGCCTGCCAGCATCCCTCCCTACTGCGGCAGGCGGCGCGGGAACCCCTTGGACGATTGAAACCGACCTTGAAAGGAAACGCCATGCAGATCGCCGAAGTTGCCAAGCGCTACGGGGTGTCCGTGGACACCATCCGCTACTACGAGCGCATCGGCCTCGTCCCCCGCGTCCACCGGCTGCCCAGCGGCATCCGCGACTTCACCGAGCACGACTGCGGCTGGGTGGAGTTCATCCGCTGCATGCGCGACTCGGGCGTGCAGATCGAGGCGCTCGTGGAGTACGTCGCCCTGTTCCAGCAAGGAGAGCACACGGCGGCGGCGCGGCGCGAGATACTGGTGGAGCAGCGCGAGAAGCTGGCCGCGAAGGCCGAGGAGCTGGCCGCCACCATCGAGCGCTTGGACCACAAGCTTGAAAGCTACTACGGCGAGGGCGAGTGCGGCGACGCGGGAGACGAATGGCTCCGCTAGCCGCGGCCCAAGGCGCCACACGCGCTCGCCGCATGGCATCGGTTCTTGCGATTCCTCCCACCGGGCGGGCGGCAGCCCGCCCCTACGGACAACCGGCACCCGCGAACCGCTTGACTTGGAGTCCGCTCTAGGGAATACCATGGTGCGGAATCGAACTTCAAGCGAGACGGCCAAACGAAAGGCAGCACCTATGACCATGAAATACCGCACCTTCCCCCACGGCGGCGAGCGCGCGAGCGTCATCGGCTTCGGCATGGGGTCCATCCACGAAGCGGCCGACGCGCGCGAGATCGAGGCCGCGCTCGAACTGGCGCTGGACGCGGGCGTGAACTTCTTCGACCTGGCGCCCTCCGAGGCCGCCCCCTATGCGCCCTACGGCCGCGTGCTGGCGCTGCGGCGCGACGACGTCCTCACGCAGATGCACCTGGGAGCGGTGTACGGCGCGAACGGCCAGTACGGCTGGAGCCGCGATCTGGACGCCATCAAGCGCCAGTTCGCGCGCGTGCTGGACACGCTGCAGACCGATCATACCGACTTCGGCATCATCCACTGCATGGACGAGGACGACGACTTCGACGCCATGCAGGAGAACGGCATCTGGGACTACGCGCTCGAACTCAAGCGCCAGGGCGTGATCCGCAACCTGGGCTTCTCCTCGCACAACCCCTCCGTCGCCCGGCGCTTCCTGGACACGGGCCTGGTGGACGAGTGCATGTTCAGCGTCAACCCGGCCTACGACTACTCGAAGGGCGCCTACGGGCGGGGCCGCGCGGACGAGCGCATGGACCTGTACTGCGCCTGCGAGCGCGACGGCGTAGGCATCGCCGTCATGAAGGCGTTCGCCGGCGGGCAGCTCTTGGACGCGAAAACCTCGCCGTTCGGCCGCGCGCTCACGAAGGCGCAGTGCATCGCCTACGCGCTGGACAAGCCGGGCGTGGTAACGGTGCTGCCGGGCTTCCGCGACGCCGCCGACGTGGCGGAGATGCTCGCGTTCTGCGACGCGTCCGAGGAGGAACGCGACTACAGCGTCATCGGCACGTTCGCGCCGCAGGAGGCCGAGGGCCGCTGCGTGTACTGCCACCACTGCCAGCCCTGCCCGGAGGGCATCGACGTCGGCATGGTGAACAAGTACTACGACCTGGCCCGCGCAGGCGACGACATGGCAGCCGGCCACTACCGCAAGCTCGCGCTGCACGCGGGCGACTGCGCCGGCTGCGGCCACTGCGACGACCGCTGCCCCTTCGGCGTGCGCCAAAGCGAGCGCATGCGCGAGATCGCCGCGTACTTCGGGGAATAGCTTTCCCCGCCCGCGTCCCCTTTCGGCACGGTCGCGGCGGCAGGTGGAAGGGGCGCGTCCAAGGTAGGAGAAAGCGGAGGGGGCAGGGACGCGCCCTGTGGTTCACCCCGCCAAGGGGGCAACGGATCGGCTTGTCGGCGCACGGCCCCTCGAAGCTTCCCGCAGCCGAGAACGCCGCCGGCCGGCCCGCCATCGGCAAGCCGGCCAAGCGCGAGGCTTCCTCGCGATTCAGGATTGCGCCTACCGGCACATCTTGTAGATGCTCACCACGTCGTCGACGCTCAGGCTGCGCAAACCGGGGATCTCGCCTCCGGCGCAGGCGTGCTTCGCCATGTCCTCGAAGTGCTCGTCATCGATGCCGAAGTGGGAAAGCGTGCTCTCCAAGCCCAGCGTGTCGAAAGCGAATTCGCTCACGCACGCGATCGCCTGGCGGGCGCCTTCTTCGGGGGCGAGACCCTCCTCCACTCCGAACACCGCAGCGCCCAGTCGGTAGATGGCGGGTGCGGTCTGCTCGTTCAAGATGTACTCGAGCCAACGCGGGGTGAGAATGGCCAAGCCGTGGCCGTGCGTGATGTCGTAGTACGCGGACAGCTCGTGCTCCATGAAATGGCACGGGCACGCATGCACCGTCCCCGCGTCGAGGATCGTGTTGAGCGCCAAGGACGACGCCCACATCAGGTTCGCGCGCGCCTCGTAGTTCTCGGGCTCGGCCAGCGCCACCGGCGCCCATTTCACCACCGAGCGCATGACGGCCTCCTGCATCTCCAGGACCACATCGAAGGTGGCCTCGCCGGCGAGGTAGTAGTTGTCCAGAACATGGCTGAAGATGTCGAACGCGCCGCATGCCGTCTGGTACGCCGGCAGCGTGTAGCTGAGCTCCGGGTTCTCGAAGGCGACGCGAGGGATCAGCGCGCTTCCGCCCAGGCCGATCTTCTCGTTGGTGTCCATGTTGGAGATGACGCCCCAGGCGTCCATCTCGGAGCCGGTGGCGGCGTTGGTGAGCACGGCTGCCACAGGCAGGGCGTCGGTCACCCACATGCCGCCCGCCACCAGGGGCCACACGTCGCCGTCCTCGGTCTTCGCCGCGGCGGCGACGCCCTTCGCGCAGTCGATGGCGGACCCGCCGCCCACGGCGAGCACCACGTCGATGCCGTTCTCCTTGCAGATGGCGGCACCCTTGTTGGCGGTCGTGTGACGCGGGTTGGGCTCCACGCCGGCGAGCTCGAACAGCTGCATGCCGGCGCCTTCTAAAAGACCGCGCACCTCGTCGTACAGGCCGCTCTTCTTGATGGAGCCGCCCCCGTACACCATCAGCACCTTCGTGCCGAATGCCGCGAGCTCTTCGGGAAGGTGCTCCAGCTGGCTCTTGCCGAAGTACACCTTATCGGGATTGTGGAAGATGAAGTCGTTCATGTTCTGTGCCTCCTATTGGTTGTCGTTGCTTTTCTTTTCGCCTGGTACCAGCCGAACAGCGATTTGCCGCCGTCGAGGGAGGCGATGTCCGCCATCTCGTCGGCTGACAACTCGAAATCGAATACGTCCCGGTTCTCGCGCATGCGTTCGCGCCGCGCGGTCTTGGGGATCACGCCGATGCCGTTCTGCACCAGGTAGCGCAGCGCAACCTGGCCGGCCGTCTTCCCATGCCCCGCTCCGATGCGGCTCAGCACCGGGTCGGCGAAGATGTCGCGACGGCCTTCGGTGAACGAGCCCCATGCCTGCATGCGCGTCCCGTGTGCTCCCAGATGGCCGCGCAGGCCCATCTGGGAGAAGTAGACGTGCGATTCCACCTGGTTCACGGCAGGGACCACGCTGCACTCGCGCACGAGCGCGTCATAGCGGCGCTCGTCGAAGTTCGACACGCCGATGGCGCGCGCCTTGCCGTCGCGTAGGGCCTCTTCCAACGCGAGGTACATCTCCGCTGCCTGTTCGTAAGGCTCGTGGATCAGCAGCAGGTCAACGTAGTCAGTTTGCAGCAGCTCGAGCGCGCGCTCCACCCCCGCCTTCGCCTTCTCGTACGACGCACAGGGGCGGTTGAGCTTCGTGGTGACGAACATCTCGCTGCGGTCGGCGCCGCTTCTGCGCAGGGCGTTGCCCACGATCTCCTCGTTGTCGTACATGCGCGCGGTGTCGATGAGCCGATAGCCCTCGTCAATCGCGTCGAGAAGGATCCGCTCGCCCTCTTCGCCGCGCACGTCCCACGTGCCGAACCCGACAAGCGGCATCTCCACGCCGTTGTTGAGCTTGATCGATTGCACTCGTGCCTCCTTTCGCGCGGCGCGCCTCTTCATGCGACGAGCCGGGCACTCGAGACGGTCGATGCGCCGCCGGTCGTTCATGGGCTATTCCTCTTTCTTGTTCAGCTCATGCAGCAGGTAGTCCAGACAGTCGATCTTGCGCTGCGCTTGGTGCAACTCGTCGAGCAGGGCGCTACGGTGCCCTTCCAACAGGCGATGCGCACTGGACACGTTGCACGCGCGCACTTGGGACATGCACTGCGAAACAAGCTCGGGGGCGCATCCGGCATCCATCAGGTTCTGGCGCAGGATGCTCTCAACGTCCGATGCCTCGACCATTCCACCACCTCCGTCACGTCGGCCTTGCATTCAACAGTATGTTTTCCCTCTCCAGTAATAGCAAATACTTGTTTTCTATCTCTGATTATTACAAAATGGAATAACTTTGAAATCAAGAGCGAGGAGCAGCCATGGAACTGCGGGTGCTGCGCTACTTTTTGGAAGTCGCGCGCGAGAAGAGCATGACGCGGGCGGCCGTGTCGCTGCACGTGTCGCAGCCCACGCTGTCGAAGCAGCTGAAGGAATTAGAGGACGAGCTGGGACGCAAGCTGTTCGTGCGCAGCAACTACGGCATCAACCTCACCGACGAGGGCATGCTGTTGCGCAAGCGCGCCGAGGACATCCTCGACATGGCGGACAAGACCGCCGAGGAGTTTCGCGCACTCGACGACATCGCCGGAGGCGACATCCGCATCGGGTGCGCCGAGTCCGATTCCATCAAGCACCTCGCCCGCTGCTTCAAGGCGCTGAACGAGCGCTGCCCGAACGTCCGCTACCACCTGTACAGCGGCGACACCGAGGAAGTGGCGTCCCGCCTCGACCGGGGGCTGCTCGATTTCGCCATCGTCGCGCAGGACGTCAACCTGTCCCGTTACAACCATCTGGCGGTGCCCGACCCCGACGTCTGGGGCGTCGTCATGCGCAAGGACGACCCGCTTGCGGCCAAAGAGGCGATCCGCGTCGACGACCTGCTGGACCTGCCGCTCATCTGCTCGCGGCAGGCCTTGACGGAAGACCTTCCCGCGTGGTTCGGCGAGAAGCTCGACCAGGTCAACATCGCGGCGACCATCAACCTCGTGTACAACGCGACGGTCATGGTGCGCGAAGGGCTGGGCTACGCCCTCAGCTTCGACAAGCTGGCGAACACCGGTGCGGACAGCGACCTGTGCTTCCGACCGCTCGAGCCCGCCCTCCGCACGGGCATGAACATCGTTTGGAAGCAGTACCAGCAGTTCACGCCGATTGCGCGACTTCTTCTGGACGAGATGACGAGCCGCTACGCTCCGGCAAGGTAATGGAAGCATCGTCGGCGCATCCCTGCGCTAGAGGTCACCGGCGCCCAGCGCCACACGGGCGAGGCCGGAATCGCCATGGTTGGCACCGCACGAGATCCTTCGGCTTCCGCAGCTCCGCCGCCAGCGCTCAGGATGACAGACTGGTCGACCGACTCGGAAGCAACCGCGCACCTCATAGCCCCTGTCGCGTGCAGGGCGGGGCGTTATCTTGTAGGATGGCATCAGGTTGTTTTTCCTCGAGAGAATCGACGTGACCATGCTTGCCGACAAGACCGCCCTGCCCCGCCCCGACCTGACGAAGAAGTCGTGGACGCTCATCATCCTGCTGTCGTTCTTCGGGCAGGTGGCCTGGGCTCTCGAGAACAACTTCTTCAACCTGTTCATCCAAGATGTGTTCGGCGCGTCGCTGTCCGACGTGGCGCTCATGGTGTCGGCCTCGGCGCTGACCGCGACGGCCACCACGCTGTTCGTGGGCGCATGGTCGGACCGCGCGGGGAAGCGCAAGGCGTTCATCGGCGCAGGCACGATCCTCTGGGGCCTGTCCATCATCGTGTTCGCCTACTTGCAGACCATCTCGTTCGCGCTGGCCGGCTCGACGGCGGCGGCGATGGCGTTCGGCGTGACGCTGACCATCGTGTTCGACTGCGTCATGACGTTCTTCGGCAGCCTGGCGAACGACTCGTGCTTCAACGCGTGGGTCACCGACATCACCACCGAGAAGAACCGCGGCAAGGTGGAGGGCGTGAACTCGGCCATGCCGCTGCTGGCGATGCTGGCGGTGTTCGGCGGCGCGATGTTCCTCATGATCGTGCGGCCCGACGGCACGGTGACCTACGACTACCCGCTGTTCTTCATCATCATAGGAAGCGCCGTGGTGGTGCTCGGCATCGCGGTGCTGCTGCTCATGCAGGACTCCGCTCCCGAGCGGCGCGAGGAGGGCGGCTACCTGGCCAGCGTGCTGTACGGCTTCCGGCCGCGCGCGGTGACCGAGAACAGGATGCTGTACCTCGTGCTGCTGGCCTACCTCGTGTTCGCCACCGCGCTGCAGGTGTTCATGCCCTACTACGTGCTGTACCTGCGGCTCCCCTACATCCTAGGCGAGAACTACGTGTTCGTGATGGCGCCGGGCATCGTCATCGCCGCCGTGTTCACCATCCTGTACGGCAAGCGGGTCGACCGGCACGGCTTTTTGCGCTCGGTGATCGTGCCGTTGGCGCTGTTCGTGGCGGGGTGCCTCGCGCTCACGCTGCTGACGAGCGCCGCGGGCGTGTTCGCGGGGTCGGTGCTCATGCTGTGCGGCTACCTGGGCGCGGTGGCGTGCTTCGGCGCCGAGGTGCGCAACAACACGCCCGCCGGCCACGTGGGGATGTTCCAAGGCGTGCGCATCTTCATGGCGGTGCTCGTCCCCATGCTCGTGGGGCCGTGGATCGGGTCGGCCTTGAGCGCGACGTCGGACGTCATCGGGTTCGGCGTGGTGGGCGACGGGTTCACGCCCTCGTCGCTCATATTCCTCGGGGGCGCCGTCGTGGCGCTGCTGACGTTCGCCGTGCTGCCGTTCGTCCGCGCGCAAAGGCGGCGCGAGCATCGGGAAACGTCCTAATTGGGGACTGTCCCCCATTAGGACGAAGACAGCGCGAGGGAGGAGAAGCGGCCATGCTGGACATCAAGCGCGTCATCGCGAGCGCGCCGCGCAAGCCGGAGCACGCGGAGCTGCGGCCGCTGACCACGCCGTGGAGCGAGCAGGCGGCCGCGGGCGGCGGGCGGGAGGGGCTGCATCCGCACCCGCAGTTCGCCCGCGCTACGTTCGAGACGCTCGACGGATGGTGGGACTACGCCATCGTCGGCGCCGGCGACGCCGCGGAACAGGCCTGGCGCGACGCCGCACCGCCGGACGCATGGGACGGGCGCATCCTGGTTCCTTTCTCGCCGGAGGCGCCGCTGTCGGGCGTCGGTCGGCAGCTTCAGCCGGATGAGCTTCTGTGGTACCGCCGCACGTTCGCCGCACCGTCCGACACGGACGCAGAGGGCGGGCGGCGCTGCATCCTGCACTTCGAAGCGGTGGACCACGCGTGCGCGTGCTACGTGAACGGCGTGCGCGCGGGCGAGCACGTAGGAGGCTACCTGCCGTTCGCGCTCGACGTCACCGATGCGATGGCCCCCGGCGAGAACGAGCTGGCCGTGTGCGTCTGGGACCCGAGCGACGCGGGCATGCAGCCGCGCGGCAAGCAGCGGATCGAGCGCGGGGGCATCTGGTACACCGCGCAGAGCGGCATCTGGCAGAGCGTGTGGCTGGAGGCAGTGCCGGACGCGCGCATCGAGCGCGTAGACATCGACGCGAGCGCCGAAGGACGGCTCGCGATCAAGGCAGAGGTGCGCGGCGCGGCGACGCACGGTGGCGAGCTGGCCGTGTGGGTGCTCGACGGCGGCGCGGAGGTGGCATGCGCGTCCGCAGCGCCCTCGACCGACGGGACATGCGAGCTTGCGCTCGACGTGGCGCGACCGCACCTGTGGAGCCCCGACGACCCGCACCTCTACGACCTGGAGCTAGCGTACGGCAGCGACCGCGTGGATAGCTACTGCGCGTTTCGCACGGTGAGCGTGGAAGCGGACGGGCGCGGCGTGCCGCGGCTGTTCCTCAACCGCGAGCCCGTGTTCCTGCGCGGCGTGCTGGACCAGGGCTACTGGCCCGACGGCCTCATGACCGCGCCGTCGGACGAGGCGCTGGTCTTCGACGTCCAGACGATGAAAGACCTCGGGTTCAACCTGCTGCGCAAGCACATCAAGGTCGAATGCGACCGCTGGTACTACCATTGCGACCGGCTGGGCATGCTCGTGTGGCAGGACATGGCAAGCGGCGGCGCGACCCCGAGCCCGTGGCACTCCAGCTACAAGCCGACGTTCTTCCGCGGCTCGTGGGGGCGCTACGCCGACGACGACCCGCGCCACTTCCCCGGGCTCGCCTCTGACAGCGCGGCGTTCCGCGCCGAGTGGACCGACGCGTGCGCGGGCACGGTGCGCCGCCTGGCGAACCATCCCTGCATCATGACCTGGGTGCTGTTCAACGAGGCCTGGGGGCAGTTCGACGCGCGCGCCGCCGTGGAGCTGGTGCGGGGGATCGATCCCTCGCGGCCCGTCGACGCGGTCAGCGGATGGTACGACCAGCACTGCGGGGACTTCCTGAGCGTGCACAACTACTTCCGGCCGCTCGAGGTGTACCAGGACGCGGCGCAGCCCCCGCGCGCGTTCGTCATCTCGGAGTTCGGGGGGCTGTCGTGCCACCTTGCCGACCACAGCTCGCTGGCCACGTCGTACGGTTACGCCGCCTGCCCCGACCTCGCGTCGTTTCGGAAAGCCGCACGGGAGACGCTCGCCCAGGCAGACGCGCTCGAAGCAAAGGGGCTCGCGGGCTACGTGTACACGCAGCTGTCCGACGTCGAGGAGGAGACGAACGGGCTGCTGACCTACGATAGGCGCGTGAACAAGCTGGCGAAGGAGGAGGATGCGCGATGATGGGCGCTCAGGAAGCAGGAGACCGGGTTCCCGCCCTCCTGCGCGAGCGGTTCGCCGAGCGCTTCGGAGGCGGAAGCGCCGATCCCCTCGTGTTCGCGTCCGCCCCCGGACGCGTGGAACTGGCGGGCAACCACACCGACCACCAGGGAGGACGCACGATCTCGGCCGCCATAGACCGCCGCGTCCGCGCGCTCGCGGCGCCGAACGGCACCGACGAGATACGCGTGAGCATGGAGGGCTTCGGCGACGTCGCCTTGCGCTGCGACGATCTGGATGCGCGCGGCGGCGAGCGCGGCACGTCGCTCGCGCTCGTGCGCGGCATGGCGGCGGCCTACGCGCGCGCGGGCGGAACGCTCGCCGGGTTCGACGCGGCCACGTGCTCCGACATCCCCGCAGGCGGCGGCCTTTCGTCGTCGGCAGCGTTCGAGGTGCTGTTCGGCGTGCTGCTGCGCGCGCTGTGCGACCCGGCCGGCTCCGCGCCGCCCGACCCCGTGGCGCTGGCGTTGGAGGGAGCTTGGGCGGAGCGGACCTACTTCGGGAAGCCCTGCGGCGTGCAGGACCAGCTGGCGAGCGCACACGGCGGCGTCGCGGCGTTCGACTTCTCCGATGCCATGCCGCGCATCGAGCCCATAGCCTTCGACTGGGACGCATGCGGCTACGCGCTCTGCCTGGTGGACAGCCGGTGCGACCACGCCGCCTACGCGGACGAATACGCGGCCGTTCCCGCCGACATGCGCGCCGTCGCGCGACGCTTCGGGCGCGGCCGATTGGAAGACGTCCCCTATCCCGCGTTCCTCGCACGGCTGGCCGACGTGCGCGAGCGCCTGGGCGACCGCGCGGCGCTGCGCGCGCTCCACTACTTCGAGGAGACGCGGCGCGCGGCCACTCAGAGGCGGGCGCTCGAGAGCGGCGATATCGAGGGCTTCCTCGATGGAGTGCGGCAATCGGGCGCGTCGTCGGCGCAGTTCCTGCAGAACGTGTCGGCGCGCGGCGACGGCTCGGGCGCGCGACAGCCCGCCATGACGGTCCTCGCGCTGTGCGCGCACCTGCTGGACGGGCGCGGTGCGTACCGCATCCACGGCGGCGGGTTCGGCGGCAGCGTGCTGGCCTTCGTGCCGGTCGGGGACGTCGACGCGTTCTGCGAATCGATGAACGGGCTGCTGGGCTACGATGCCTGCCTGCGCGTGAAAGCGGGCGGCCGCGGCGCGCACGCCGAGCGGATCGCCCGATGAGCGCGACGCTTCCTCCGCCCGACGAGGTGCGCGGCACCTTCGACCGCCTGCTCTCGCGCGACGCCGAAACGGCCGTCGCCTACCTGCACGATCTGGGCACGGCCAGCGGCTACCTCAAGACGGAAGCCGTCGCCCGCAACATCTGCTGGACGGGCGAGAGCGCCTACGGCGAGCTCGAGTGCACCGTCAACCTCTCGAAACCCGAGAAGGACCCGCGCGCCATCGCCGCTGCGGCGTCCTCCCCCGCTGCGGGCGCCAAGGCGCGAGCGAACGCCGACGCGCACGCGGGGCAGCCCCCGGCCTGCGGCCCTTCGCGCGTTCCGCAGTGCGACCTCTGCTGGGAGAACGAGGAGTTCCCCGGCGCGCCCGGGCACCCCGCCAAGCCCGGCCTGCGCATCGCCGCCGTCGAGCTGGGCGGCGAGCGGTGGGGGCTGCAGTTCTCGCCGTACGCGTACTTCCCCGAGCACTGCATCGCGCTTTCCGAAGAGCATCGGCCCATGAAGATCGACTCCTCCTGCTTCGAGCGGCTGCTCGACTTCGTCGACCTGTTCCCGTTCTACTTCGTCGGTTCGAACGCGGACTTGCCCATCGTGGGCGGCTCGATCCTCTCGCACGACCACTTCCAGGGAGGGCGTCACACGTTTCCCCTGATGCGCGCGCCCGTCGAACGCACCGTTGCGATTCCGGGATGTCCTGAGGTGCGCGGCGGCGTCGTGCGCTGGCCGGCGTCGGTGCTGCGCCTGGCCTCCCGCGACCGCGCCGCCCTCGCGCGCGGCGCGGCGCGGGTGCTGGACGCGTGGCGGGACTTCTCGAACGAGGCGTGCGGCGTGCGCGCGTTCAGCCGGGGCGCCGACGGCGCGCTCGTGCGCCACAACACGCTCAACCCCATCGTGCACCGCGAGGGCGGCTGCTACGTGATGGACCTCGTGCTGCGCAACAACCGCACGGACGCCGCGCATCCCTGGGGCATCTTCCATCCCGGCGAGGAGCTGCACCACATCAAGAAGGAGAACATCGGCCTCATCGAGATCATGGGGCTGGCCATCCTCCCGCCCCGCCTCGCCCGCGAGCTGCCGGCCGTGCAGCAGGAGCTCGCCCGCGCCGCACGCGAGGGGCGCACGCCGCAGAAGGTCGAAACGCGTCTGACGGCCTGCGAGGCCACCGCGCCCCACGCCCTTTGGGCCGCCGACGTCTACGCCCGCCGCGCTGCGGAATTCGCCGACGAAACGGCGACCCCGTCGCTCTGCCCCATCGTCAAACAGGAGGTCGCCGAAGTATTCGCCGCCGTGCTCGAATCCACCGGGGTTTTCAAGCGCGACGCAACGGGCGCCGCCGGCTGGAGCGCGTTCATCGACGAGCTAGGTACGACTTAGGCGTCCAAGTCCACCAGCTCGTAGCTCTGGCTGCCCAGGCCGATGGCCTCGGCGTGCTCGAGGACGTGCGCTCCGTTGCGCGACTCCATGCGACGCACGAGCGACGCGCCGTCGGGCGCGGCGTACACGAGGTCGACGCAGGCGCGGTCGAGCGCCACCGGGTCCGTCGAGGCCAGGACGCCGATGTCGGCCATGTCCGGCTCGACGGGGCTTGAGTCGCAGTCGCAGTCCACCGACAGGCGGTTCATCACGTTCACGTAGCTCATGCTGCCGGCCATGTGGTCGGCGACCGCCTTGGCGGCCTCGGCCATCGATTCCAGGAAGTCGTCTTGGGCAGGGCTTCCCCAGCTCGTGGTGGACGCGCCGGCGCTGTGGATGAGCAGCTTCCCTTCGCGCGAGGCAATGCCTATGGAGCAGTTCTTGAGCGCGCCGCCGAAGCCGCCCATGGCGTGGCCCTTGAAGTGCGCGAGCGACACCACGTGGTCGTAGTCCGCCAGGTGCGCGCCCACCAGGTCCTCGGTGAGGTGCGCGCCGCCCGCCACCGGCAGGCTCATCGAGCCGTCGGCGTCCATGATGTCCACCTCGGCGACGGCCGTGAAGCCGTGCTCGACGGCGGCCTGCCGGTGGCTCTCGGTGGTGCCGCGCCGCCCGCCGTAGGCCGTGTTGCATTCCACGATGGTGCCGTTCACCCGATGCACGAGGTCGGCTATCAGGTCGGGCTGCAGGAAGTTGCGTCCACCCGGCTCGCCGGTGGAGAGCTTCACCGCCACGTTGCCCTGCGGCTCGACGCCCAGCGCCTCGAAGGCGCGCAAGAGGCCAGCGGCGCTGATGTCGGCCGTGAAGTACACCTGCGGCGCGCCCTCCGCGGGCTGCGTCGGCTGCGGCGCTTCCTCTGCCAGCTCGGATGTGGCCTCTTGCGACTCCTGGGCAACCGGGGCCGGTACCGGCTCATCTTCGGCGGCGCACCCTGCGAGTGCTCCGCCCGCCATCGCGCTCAAGCCGAGGCCCGCCGACCCCATCAGGAACGTGCGCCTATCAAGTTCGTCCAACATAGTTAGAACTCCAATCTCCCAATCCACGGTTGCACCTTCTCGAGCGCGCCGGGAAGGCTGCCGCGCGTGAGCGCGAGGCTTTCCCGAAGGTCGGCCTCGGGGTACAGTTCGCGGACGTCGGCCAGCGCGCCCTCGATGCCGCTGCCGCCGCTCGTGCAGAACGGTGCGACCGCCTTGCCCGCCAAATCGTGCTGAAGCAGAAACGCGCGCATCACGTTGGGAAGGCGGCCCCACCAGATGGGATGGCCCAGGTACACCGCGTCGTACTCGTCCCAGTTCGGCACCGCACCCGCCAGCTCGGGCACGAAGCCCTCGGCGTTCTCGCGCCGCACCTGCGCGGTGAGCTCGTCGTAGTCGCTCGGATAGGCGTTCGTCGTCTCGATGCGGAACAGATCGGCGCCGGTCGTCTCCGCGATGCGCTCGGCCACCGAGAGCGTGTTCCCCGAAAGGGAGAACACCGCCACGAGCGCGCGCCCGCCGCCCGCTTCGGGCTCGAGTGCCGCCTCGGGCGCTTCGACCGGGCTCTCCGCACCGTCCGATCCCGGCGCTTCGAGCCGATCGGGAGCCTCGGGCGCCGCCGCCGACTCCTCAGCCGCGGCGCATCCGGCGAGCATCCCGCCTGCGAGCACCGCCATGCCGAACCCGACCGACCCCATGACGAAGGTTCGCCGGTCCAACTCGTTTCGCCTCATGTTCGCTTCTCCTCTCGCTTCCGTTCCTTGAGTCTACGACTTTGAGCTGGCTTCAAGTCAAATGGAGATCGTGCACAGCGCGCTCAGCGCAGGATGCGGACGAGCTCGATGCCCTCCGCCTCGCCGCGGTCGCGGCTGTACAGGCGCTCGATCGCGTTGTTCCAATGCTCGTGCACGCCGAGGCTCTCCACCGGGTTGCCCGCTCCGTCGCGGTAGGCGGCGCCCGATGGCGGCGCGGACGCAAGCGCGGCCTCGTGCAGGTAGTTCTCCACGCCCAGATTGCCGTCGAGCGCGGCGTTGCGGCTCGTGACGGCCGGCTGGTTGATGAGGAAGTCGGCGCCCACCGAGTCGATGGCCACCGGGTCCTGCGACATGAACAAGCTCGCCGCGAACCCGCCGTCGAAGGGCGCGCCCTCCCACAGTGCCGCCTCACGCGTGACGCTGGCGCCTTCGGAGGTTGCCGTCACCAGGCCGTCCAGCATCCACAGCACGGTCTTGCCGCCCAGCAGGTGGTTGGCTATGAGGTCGACGAGCACGGTGTAGCTGCCCATGGTCTGACCGGACACGTAGCGGTGGATGCCGGCCGCCTCGGGCGGGCGCAGGCGGCTGGAGTTCACGAGCGACCCGAAGTGGTTCTTCCCGCAGAGCGTGAGCCCGTAGCTGTGCCCCTTGAGGCTCGCGAGGTTCACCAGGTAGTCGGCCTCGGACACGCAGGCGGGCACGACGTTGGCCGCACCGGACACGTCGGCCGACCAGTTGACAGGCGCGGCCTCGTCGCCCGCGGCGTCGTTCGGGCCGCCCTGGTCGTTGTAGCGGAACCGCACGCCAGCAAGCGCGCCCCCTGAGCAGAGCTCCATCATATGCGCCGGGAAGATGCGGCACACGTCGTACACCGCGATATCGCCCGGCGCCACGCCCGCGTCCTCGACGAGCGACAGCAGCAGCGCCCGCAAAAGCACCGGCGTCGTGTAGCTCATGGCGCTGTCCTCGTCGGATCCGAAGGTGCCCGCGCCGTTCATGTTCGCCTTGACGGCGATCCTCTGTCCCGCCCGGTAGCCGCCTTCGCGCCCGACGCGCGCGTTGTACGCCTCGAACAGCCTGCGCCATCCGGCCGCCGCGTCGTCCGCGCCCGCCGCGGCGGCGACGCCGTCGGCCACCATCCGCCGCACCGCGACCTCGTCGAAGTGCTCGCGTTGCCACCAAAAGCCCGATCCGTCCCAGGTCACGGCCGCCGCGTCGCGCACCCACGCCACGCGCCCCGGCATGGCGCCCACCCCGCGCCCCAAGGGCTCGTGCGGCGGAAACGCCGAATCGTAAGGAAGATGCACGGCGCCCGGATCCTCGGGCCCGGGCGCCGGCGCGGCGGAGGCGCCCGGCTGCTCGGGCAGCGGCTCGGGCTGTTCCTCACCGCCCGCGCATCCGCCCATGGCCCCTGCCAGCGTCGCCGCGCCGAGCGCGGCCGCGCCCATGACGAACGTGCGGCGATCCATGCTCGCCGCCTTGCGCATGCCCTTCGTCTCGTTCACCGCGACCTCCTTCATCGTCGTTTCTCTGATACCATACCCATTGGAGCGCGCTTCAAGTCAAGCGGGAAAGGACGGCTCGCATGGAGAGATTGCTGCTCGTATCGATGTTCCAAAACGCCACGGGCCTCTTGCAGGAAATCGAGCCCGACCTCAAAGGCAAATCCGTCGCGTACATCCCCACCGCGAGCCGCGTCGAGCGCCTGGGATTCTTGGCGCGCATGACCCGCTGGGTGCTCCGCGGCATGGGCCTGCGCGTGAACGTGGTCGACGTGTCAACCGCGTCCCGCGAAACCGCGCGCCGCGCGCTGGCCGACTGCGACCTGGTCTTCGTCGCGGGCGGCAACACCTTCTACTTGCTGCAAGAGCTTAGGAAATCGGGAGCCGACGCGCTGCTCGTCGAAGCGGTGCGCGCCGGGAAGCTCTACGTCGGGGAGTCGGCCGGAGCCATCGTCGCGGCTCCCGACATCGCGTACTCGCGCGCGATGGACCATCCCGGCCAAGCGCCCGATCTGCACGACTTCACCGGCCTTGGCCTCGTGGACTTCTACCCGGTGCCCCACGAGCGCAACCCCGAATTGGGTCCCGCCGCCGACCGGATCATGCGCGAGCACGGCGGCACCCTCGACGTGCGCCCCTTCGACGACAAGCAGGCCATTTACGTGGAAAACGGCGTCGCGCGCATCCTAGGCGCGTGAGCGACCTGCCCAAAATGTCCTGAAAGGGGCCCGACCCCTTCCAGGACACCGAACGCTACAGGATGCTCGCGGCGTAGAAGGCGTAGCGAGCCACGGCCACGCCGACGAGCAGGCACGCGAACACGACCGGCGCCGCGGCCTTCCCGGACAGCTTCCCCTTCCACGCCAGCAGCGCGCACGCCGCGCCCGCAACCGCCAGCACGGTGCCGACGACAAAGGGCTCCATGCCGTGGCCGAGGCCGACGAAACGCGCCGCCACGGCTACCATGCCCGCTGCTGCGAGCACCGAGAGCGCGGCAGACGCGAAAGCGAACGCGCCCTTGCGGTACAGCCCGCTGTCGAACAGCGCGAAGAGCGCCGCGCCCATCCCTAAGTCGCCCGCAACGAACAGCACGAGCGTCGGCCACGCGGCCCAAGCCGGGTTGCCGTAGGCCGTGAAGTAGGCCCAGCCCATGATACACATGAGGCCGAGGGCCGCCACCGCGCCCAAGACGCCCACCGCGCGCGGGCTTTCGCCCTTGCGCGCCCGCAGCGCCAGATCGACCAGCAACAGCACGCCGAACGCTATGGACCAGTAGGCCTCCTCGGCGATCATGGAGGAGAGGTTGGACAACGCGAGCAGGAAGCGCTCGGGCCGCCCGAGATGGCCGAGCACGCCCAGCAGGCCCGCGCCCAGAAGCACGATGCAGGCGAGCGGGAACAGCCAGGAGCGCTTCGCATCGCGTCCGGCGCTCGGGAAGAACGCGCCCACCACGTACGCGCCGGCCGCCAGGCCGCCGAGCGTCGTGAACGCGAACAGGGGGAATTCGGAGATCATGTCCATCACCTTCCTTGCCCTGGATCCGCGCACGGACGCAAGGCCTCAAGTTCGTAGTCCTCGATGCCGAAGGGGCGCATCGCCTCGAGCGACGCGAGCGCGCCGCCCACTTCCGCGAACGCCGCGACCTCGGGGGGATCGATCGGCGCAGCCTCAGCCTGCTCGCCCGCCCCGTCGGTCCGACCCTCGGCCCAGTAGGCCGCCTCGGCCAGAAACGTGGCGTCCACGGCGCAGAACGCCGCCAACGCCTCGACCGTCTGCGGGTAGAGCACCGCCGTCTTCGACGCGCGCAGGCTTTTCGCGAACGCCGCCAGCCACGTGTTCATGTGCCCCTCGACGAACGCCCGCTCGCCGCGCAGCTCTGCGGAGAGCGCGGCGGCCTCGCCCGCCCGGAAGGCGCCCAGCGCCTCGCCCGCGCGTCGAGCCAGGTACGCGCACATGAGCGCCACATGGTCGTCGGGAACGCGCTGGACGCGCTTCGGCTGCAGGCCGTGCGCCCGGTAGGCCGCGCGCACGGCAACCGTGTTTTCTTGGAACAGCGTCATCTCCCGCGAGCGGTACGGCGACTCCCACGTGGGGGCCGGCAGCGCTCCCGGCCCCACGAACAGGCGCGTGTACTCGTCGCGCGCCGCGTCGAGCAGCCCCGCTCGGTCCTCGCGCGCGGCCAAGGCGGCCAGGAAGCGACCGAGGCCGCGCAGCGATTCGTCGTCGGCGGCGTACTCGTCCACCACGTCGGCCGTCGCCGCGCCCAGAAGAACGTCCAGCAGTTCCGCGTCCGGCGCTGCGCCGAACAGCTTGTGGAACAGCGTGTACAGATACGCGCGGGAGAGCAGCAGTCCCTCGAGCTCCAGCGCCTCGGCGCGCGCGTCGCCCAGATCCGCAGCTGCGTCCAGGGTCCCGGCCGCAGCCGGGACCGCGCCCTTCGCGCTCACAGCTCCACCCGGTTGAAATCGTCGCGCAACGAGGCGGGCGTCGGGTCGAGCAGCAGGTTCGGACCCGTGATGCCGGCGCTCGGAAGCACGGGCACCTCGCTCGCCGCGTCGCCGTGCTTCGCGCGCAGCTCGTCCATGTCGCCGAACTCGATGGCGCGCATGGGGCACGCGTCCACGCACACCGGGTTGCGGCCGTCCTCGCGCAGCGCCTTGCAGGCGTCGCATTTCACGATCATGTTCTCGGCCTCGTCGAGCTGCGGCGCGCCGTACGGGCACACGATCATGCAGTTGCGGCACACCACGCACCTGTCGTCGACGTGCTGCACCGTGCCGTCGTCGGATTTGAACATGGCGCCGGTGGGGCATCCGGCCACGCAGGCCGGCTTCTCGCAGTGGTTGCACGACACCGACACGTGGAACATCGCCACGTCGGGGTAGGCGCCGCACTCGAACGTCTCCACGCGGCGCGTGCGGGGGCCGGCGGTCTGGAGGTTGTGCCGATCCTTGCAGGCCACCTGGCAGGTCTTGCAGCCTATGCAGCGCTGCACGTTCACGTAGAATCCCAAGCTCATGGTTTACGCCTCCTTGCCTTCGTAGATTCCCTCGACGGTGTAGGCGGGCGTCCCCTCGGCGTCGACGCCGGGTGCCAAAAACGGCCCGCGGTCGCAGTCGGCAGGGATGGGCTCGCCGTCGTACTTCGCGATCTCGATGAGCAGGCTGTTGTAGCCGTCCACCTGCGGGAAGTAGTTTGACTGCCGGCCGTCGGAGAGCATCTGCTCGGACCCGCCGCGGTCGACGATGTTCTCGGGGTCGCTCTCGTCGAGCAGCGAGCGCACGCCGTGCGGAATGGCAACCGTGCCGGGCATCATGGACTGGAGGGGCTGGGCATGGCGCAGCATGCGTCCGAAATCGTTGTAGCACACGACCGTGTCGCCGGCCTCGATGCCGCGGACGGCGGCATCCTGCGCGTTCATGAACACCGGGTTCTTGAACGCCTCCTGAGTCCATGTCATGTTGTCGTAGCAGGTGTGCGCGCGGCGCATGTAGTGCGGCGTGTAAGCCTGCAGCGGATAGGCGCCCTTCACCTTGTTGTCCCAGTCGGCGAACGTCTCCTGGTAGCCGCGATAGGGAACGAAGTAGTTCGCGTAGGGCTTGATGGGCTCGGGGTTGAGGCCCGTGCGGTTCGCGTTGTCGGCCTTGAACTGGCAGTATATCTCCAGCTTGCCCGAGAGCGACGGGCGCGGCCACGCGGTGTCGGCCACAACGACCTCGCCGTTCTCGCCCATGCCCAGCTTGTCGTTCAGGTAGCCGATGTAGTTGCGCGCATCCCCCTCGGAACGCTGCGCCACGTAGCTTCCGTCGGCCATGAACCGGTCGAACGTCACCTTGCCCTGCTGCTCGGGGTAGTCCGCATGGTATTTCTCGTTGTCGGCGGCCGTCCAGGTGATCACCGGGTCCCAGCGCGACAGGTCGCTCGACAGCTCGCGCATCCCCAGGAAATAGCCCAGCCACTGGTCGTAGTTGCTCTTGGGGTACGCCTCGTCGGGGTCGAAGCCCATGCGCTCGACGATGTCGCGGCAGATGCGCTTCTCCTCGCGCGCCTCGTACATCGGCTTCACCAGCGGGCGCCAGGCCACCAGCGCGTCCTTGCGCTGCTTCTGCCCGTTGCCGTCGCCGAAGGGGCTTGGCCAGCAGAGCTCGCCCCACGCCTCGTCGTCGTTGCCCTCCCAGTGCGTGGCCACCGGCAGGATGACGTCGGCGAACGAGGCGGTCAGCGAGAACTTGATCTCCAGGGAGATGCAGGTGTCGGCGGCGCGCATCACCTCGATGGCAGTGGACAGGTCGCCGCGCGTCTGCATAAAGTTGCTGCACGTGGCGAACATGAGGCGCGGGTTGACCGGCATCTCGCGCGCCTCGTGGTAGGTGGGCGTGTTGGAGCGCAGCTTCGCAGGGTCGTCGCCCGAACCCAGGTCGTAGGGGCCCTCCGACGTGGAGAGGTACTTCCCCGCGGCAAGCGAGCTCCACCACGAGTTGCCCTCGATGCAGCGGTTCGGCCCGGTGGCCGCGGGAGCCGCCACCAGGTTGTCGATGTAGCCGTAGTCGCCGCCCGCATGCTGGATGATGCGGTAGCCCGAGTCGCCGGCGTCCCACGTGTAGATGGCGGCCGAGCCGTGGCCCGACTTGCCGTAGTGGCCTCCGAGCGCGCTCACGGTCATGAACGCCTGCGGCAGGTTCTCCGCGCCCAGAACGCGGGAGGCCGCGTAGCTGTGGAAGAACACCACCTTGTTGTCCTTGCCGGCCAGCTCGGCGTACCACGTGATGTCCTCCACGGGCGTGCCGCAGATCTCGCTCGCCCACTCCGGCGTCTTCGGCTGCCCGTCGTAGGCGCCCAGGATGTAGTCGCGGTAGTTCTCGTCGGTCGTCGCGTCCTCGGGCATGGTCTCGGGCGTGAAGCCCACCGTGCGCTCGTTCACGAAGTCCCAGTCGATGACGTTCCCGCGCTCTTCGTCCAGGCGGATCATCTCGTAGACCACGGCCAACAGGAACGCCGTGTCGGTGCCGGGGCGCACGCGGATCCACCGCGCGCCCAACTGCGAGGCGGTCACGTTGTAGCTGGGGCCCACGTACACGAACTCGGTGCCGGCCTCCTTGGCGTTGTTCAGCCAGTACATGCTGGAGTGCTGCGCCCACGCGGGGTTGCAGCCGTACAGCACGATGGTGTCGGCGTTCGGCAGGTCGTACTTGTCGGGGCCCATCATGATGTCGGGATGGTCGCCCCAGGAGTACAGGCCCAGCGCCTCGGTCTGGAAGGCCCAGCAGCCGAACGACTCGGTCTCGGTGTTGTACACGGCGCCGCCGATGACGGGGAACATGGCCGAGCCGGGCGCCCAGCGCCAGCCGTTGCAGATGACGGCGTCCTGGCCGTACTCCGCGTACACGCGCTTCAGCTCGCCCACCACCAGATCGAGCGCCTCGTCCCAGCTTATGCGCTCCCACTCGTCCTTGCCGCGCAGCTCGCCGTGGGCGTTCGCACCGCCGCCGGGCTGCCAGCTCTTGCGCTTCATGGGGTACTTGATGCGGTCGGCGTTGTACACCTGCTGGCGCAAGCTGCGGCCGCGCAGGCAGCCGCGCTGCTGCGGGCGGTCGAAGCTGTCCTCGCGGGCATCGTCGGTCTTCTGGCGCACCACCACGCCGTCCACCACGTAGCCCATGTTCAGGCACATCTGGTTGCAGTTCTGATGGCAGTGGATGGGCATCCACTCGCCCCTTCCGCCGACGACGCTGGCATCGGACGCCACGACGTGCGCGCCGTCGCCTTCGGCCGCCTGAGCGCCCGCAGCGCAACCGGACAGCCCGAAGGCCGCCGCAGCCGCCGTGGCCGCCGCCGTCCCTTTCAGGAAATCGCGCCGCTTCAGGCTTCTGTCGAGCAGTGACATATGCTCCCCCTTCTCCTCGATGTCAGAGGTTTCTCTCTAGCCCAGATGGTAAGACGCCTGCTACAATATGAAAAATGCCTATAGTGAAATGTTCTGTATGCATGTTTTGCATAGCTGGGCAACAGCCCGCCCCCACGAAATACCGGCGACGCGTCGCCTGGGGCCGCTCCGGGCTACAGCAGAAAGGGATCGACATGGAACTGAGGACGCTCGAGTACTTCCTGGCCGTCGCGCGCGAGGGCAACATCTCGAACGCGGCGAAAACCCTGCACGTGACCCAGCCGACGCTCTCGCGCCAGCTGTCGTCGCTCGAGAAGGAGTTCGGACGCGAGCTGTACACGCGGGGCCCCAAGGGCATCGAGCTGACCGACCAAGGGGCCATCCTGCACCACTACGCCGAGTCCATCGTGGAAATGGCGCGGAAGGCCGAGAGCGACATGATGCCGCCCGAGCGCTCCATTGGCGGCACCGTGCATATCGGGGCGGGCGAATCGCAGGCGATGGCCCTCATCGCCCAGGCCATGGACGAGACGCGGCAGAGCTACCCCGCCGTCGACTTCGCCATCCACAGCGGCACCACCGCGGAGTTGAAGGACGGGCTGGTGCGGGGGTTCTACGACGTGATGCTGGAGTGCGAGATGCGCGACCACGCCAAGATGAACACCATGCCGCTGCCGATCACCGACACGTGGGGCGCGATCGCGCTGCGCGACAGCGCCGTGGGCCGGCTCGAGGGAATAACCCCTTCCGACCTGGAGGGGCAAAGCATCGCCGCCTCGCGCCAGGCGCTCGCGGGAACCCTGCGCGATTGGGCGGGCGACGCGCTCGACCGGATGCACGTCGTCGCCACGTTCAACCTGCCCTTAAACGGCAGGTACCTCGTGCGCCAGGGCATGTGCTGCATGCTCACCTACGAGGGCCTCTTCGACACGAGCGAGGGCAGCGACCTCGTCTTCGTCCCCTTCGTCCCGCGCTTCGAGGCGCACCAAGGGCTCGTCTGGCGCTCGACGATGCCCAACCGGCAAACGCAGGTGTTCCTCGACGCCATGGAGCTGGTGTGCGAAGAACGCAGATGATCGGGCTGTTCTCACTTGCCCGCCGAACACTTGCCGGAACGGCAGAAAGACGGCCTTGCAACCGCCCTCGCCCGTCCGGTTGAACGGACCCGCCCTTGCCGCCTCCCAGCATCGCAGCCGCCCGGCCGCGAACGCTTCGCCGTTCTAGCGTCCCTCGGCGGCGCGCTTGAGCTCGTCGCGGCGGGAGCGGAACTCTATGACGGGACGGTCGCCGCGCAGCAGGTTCTCGCCCATCTGCAGCTCGGTCTTCTTCGGTCGCTGCGTGAGCACGACGCGGCGGTCCTGGTGCAGGATCACGCCGTTCGCCACGTTGCCGAGGGCGCACACGAGGCCGAGCAGGACGGGCACGCGCACCATGCGCTGGTAGAGGCGCAGGTATATCTTCACGTGGTCGTCGTCGATAGGCGCGAACGCCGCGAAGATGCGCAGGTCGTCGGAGATGCGATTCTGCCAGAGGTTCGGCACCCGGTACTGCAGGCTGTTCAGCTGCTCCCAATCCTCGATCTCGTCGGCCGTCTGCGGCGTCTGGCCGCGGTCGGGCTCGTTCTTCACGTAGAACGTGAGCGTGTCGGCGTCCCATTTCGTCACAGGTCCGTTCACGACCGTCTTATGGCCCCGCCCGATGGTGTTCGGATGCACGAACGGCAGGTGGATCACGTCGAGCTGGTTCTCGATGGCGCGCGAGTAGTGCACGTCCCACACCTCCGAGCGCTCGGCGTACGGGAAGCCGTGGCGAAGCTCCTGGAACATGGGCAGGTCGTCGGGGGCGTCGGCGGGCTTGCCGTAGAACACCCAGATGAAGCCGAACGCGTCCACCGCCAGCCACGGCCGCACGCGGAAGTTCTCGGGCACCTCGGCCCCAAGGCCGTTGGCCGGGATGGCCACGACGCGCCCGTCGGCCGCGTAGCGCAGGCCGTGGAAGGGGCAGTGCACGTGCCCGCCCTCCACGCGTCCCGCCGCGAGGTCCGCGCCGCGATGGCAGCAGGTGCCGTCCAAGCAGGCCACGTCGCCCTCCGCGTCGCGCCACAGCACGAGCCGCCGCCCGAAACGCACGACGCCCACAGGGCGGCCGGGCTTCACTTCGGAGGATGCCATGACGGCGTACCACTGGTCGGGGATCATGAGGGCCTCGCTTCCTCGCGCGCGGGACCGGGCCGCACGCGTGCTTGTCGTGGCCTTCATTGTCACGCCCTCGCAGCGCCCCGCGCAACCAACGGCTCGCCAGCCGCTGCGCAACGCGCCGGCAACGCGGGAACCCGTGGCTGGCGCGCCGACGATCGAAGACGGCCGCCACGGACGCAACCAGAACCCTTCCGCCTCGGTCGGGCGGCCGCAGCCGCGCCGCCTACCTCGATTCGGCCGAGCGATCCGCTCAGTCCCCTTCCACGCGCCGACGCTTGGCCTTCGTCTCGGCGCGGCGGCGCTTGTCGGCCAGGCGCGCCTCCTTGGCCCGGCGGGGAATCTTCGTGGCGCGGCGCACCTTCGGCGGGCGCGCCTTGGCCTCGAACAGGCGGCGCAGCTTCTGCAGGCAGAGCTGCCGGTTGCGGAACTGGCTGCGCGACTCGCGCGACGTGACCGCGAGGCCGCTCGGCAGATGCGTCATGCGCACGGCGGAGTCGGTGGTGTTCACGCACTGGCCGCCCGGCCCGCTCGCGCGGAACACCTGCACGTCGCAGTCGCGCGCGATCTCATCGAGCGGCTGCTGCGCCCAACGGGCGAAGTCCCGGTATGTCGGCTGATCGGAATCCATGGCAGGTATCATACCATTGCGGCAGGAGATCCTTCGACCTGCGCTCAGGATGACATGGGGCGAGCCCTTTCGGACTGCGCTCGGGACGACGCGGGGCGGGCCCCTACGGCGGCAGAGCCTATCCTACGATCCGCCGATAAACGGGAAGAAAGCCCTCCTCCAAACGGCGGCGGAGCAGCAGCTTGTGCGAAGATCGCACGCCCTCCGTCATGAGCGGTCGACCGAACGCCTCGGCGGGCACGCCGTCGATGACGGCGAAGACGGCGTCCAGGTCCACCGCTTCGACGAACCGGACCACGGCTGCGTCCAAATCGGGGTTGCGCGTGGAGGCGAGGTACTCGAACGGATGGATGGCGCGGCCCCGGCCGTCCTCGGTCGGCAACCGGTAGCACGACACGTTCGTGCCGAACGCATCCTGCTCGATCTCGTCCTCGTCGGACAGGCGGCTCTCGACGAGGGAGGGGCTTCTTTTGCTGAACAGCGAGCTGCCCAAATCGTACACCGGTGCCAGTTCGTAGGAGCGCGTCGCGTCCATGAGCAGGCCCCAGTTGCCGTTGTTGCGGTCGGGGTTCTTGATGAAGGCGTCCGTCACGAACATGTCCCAGAAACGCTCCCGCACGCCCGGCACCGCTCGCAGAAGCTCGGATGTCTCGATAGCGGCCAGCACGTCGCCCAAATACACGCTCTCGCCGTCCGACGGCGCCGAGCTGAAGCCCGCATCGTCATCCGAAAGCGCGTTCTTGATCTCCCTGAACTCGAACAGGCGCTTGTCAGGATACGTGAAGTCCTTGCATGCGCACACGACCTTGCCCGCCCGATAGCCGAGCATCGTCTCGTGGACGGGAATGCCGAGCGACGCGTAGATGCGCGCGCCCACGTATTCGGAAACAGGGCTCGATGTGTAAGGAGGCAGATGCCTGCCCTGCAAATCGCGCGTGGTGCGCGGGTACTTCGCGATCCACGGCTCGCCGTCGATGAGGATGCCCTCTTTCTGCCCTGCGCGCCCTCCGTAGAAAAGGCCGCTTTTCCCGCAATCGCGCAGATCGACGATCTCGACCATGCCTCGCACCTCCCGTCCTGTCTACACTGCACGCAATGTGCTTGATTGTACCAGAAGCAAGTTAAACGCGGTTGCCATGCGGAAAGAGCGGGGAGGTTGGTGCCCGCCGGAGGGTTCGCCGTAAAGCAAAAACGCCTTCGAAGAGCAACCCGGGGAACCTCAGTAAGGGCGGGCTGCTGCCCGCCCGGCGCGAACGGTCGCAACAAAAAAAGAAACGCGGCAAGCGCACCGTGCGCTCGCCGCGTTGTCGATCTGCTTTTGTCGTTTCGGCGTCGGGCGAGCGGCAGTCCGCCCCTGCGGGCAACCGGCGAGGTTTTCCGTCAGTCCTCGATGCCGTCGTTGTTGCGGATGAGCTTGCGCTTGATCTTGCCGCCGATGGTCTTGGGCAGCTCGTCCACGAACTCCACGATGCGCGGGTACTTGTAGGGCGCCGTCGTGTGCTTCACGTGGTTCTGAAGCTCCTTGACCAGCTCGTCGGAGGGCTCCCAACCCTTCGCCAGCACGACGGTGGCCTTCACCACCTTGCCGCGGATGGGGTCGGGCGCGGCCGTAACGGCGCACTCCACCACGGCGGGATGCTCCACGAGCGCGCTCTCCACCTCGAAGGGGCCGATGCGATAGCCCGAGCACTTGATGACGTCGTCGTTGCGACCCACGAAGAAGCAGTAGCCGTCGGAGTCGCGCCACGCCATGTCGTGCAGGTTGTAGTACTCCCCGCCCACGGCCTCGCGCGTGCGCTCCTCGTCGCGGTAGTAGCCCGTGAACAGACCCGGCGGGTACGCCTCCTTGAGGCCCGTGACGCAGATCGCGCCCTCCTCGCCGTCAGGAACCTCGTTGCCGTCGTCGTCCAGAAGCTTGATGTTCAAAAGCGGCGACGGTTTGCCCATGGAACCGGGGCGCGGCTCCACCCACGGGAACGTCGCCAGCAGCACCGGGCCCTCGGTCTGGCCGAAGCCCTCGCGGATGTTCTTGCCGGTCAGGCGCTTCCACGCGATGGTCACCTCGGCGTTCAGCGGCTCGCCCGCCGTGGCGAAGTTGTGCACGCTCGACAGGTCGTAGGACGCCACGTCCTCCTGCAGCATGAAGCGGTACATCGTGGGCGGGGCGCAGAACGTGGTCAGCCGGTAGTCCTGGATCTTCTGCAGCAGCTTCGCGGGCACGAACTTGTCCATGTCGTAGGCGAAGATGGTGGCGCCGGCTATCCACTGGCCGTAGATCTTGCCCCAGCCGAACTTCGCCCAGCCGCTGTCGGTCACGCTCATGTGCAGCGCATCCTCCTCCACCTGCTGCCAGTACTTCGCCGTGATGATGTGCCCCAGCGGGTGCGCGAAGTTGTGGCGCACGGCCTTCGCCATGCCCGTGGTGCCGGAGGTGAAGTAGATGAGCATGGTGTCCTTGCTCGTGACGCCGGCCTCTCCGCACGGACGCTCGAACGTCTCGGACTCACCCGCGATGAGCTCGTCGAACGGGGTCCAGCCGTCGCGCTCGCCCGCCACGATCACACGGTTGGCGATGGAGGGCGAGTCGGGCAGCGCCTCCTCGGCCTGCGCGCACACGTAGTCGTCGTTCACGCACACCATCATCTTCACCTGCGCGTTGTTGGCGCGGTACGCGATGTCCTTCTTCGTGAGCTGCAGCGACGCGGGGATGATGGTGGCGCCCAGCTTGCACAGCGCGACGGCGCACACCCAGTACTCCCAGCGGCGGCGCAGGATCATCATGACCACGTCGCCCTTGCCGATGCCGAGCTTCGCGAACGCGTTGGCCGCCTGGTTCGACAGGCGCGACAGGTCGGTGAACGTGAACGTACGCTCGCCGTCGTGGTCGTCGCACCACACGAGCGCCCGCTTCTCGGGCTCCACGCGCGCCCACTCGTCCACCACGTCGAACCCGAAGTTGAACGCCTCGGGCACGTCGATTCGAAAGTTCTCGAAGAAGTCCTCGTAGGAGTCGAACTCGATGCGGGGACAGTATTTCTTGAGTATGTAATCCACGTGCAGCGCTTTCCTCTCGTACCGATACCTGCAATTTCCCGGCTCCGCCGGAACGGGCGATCAGGAGATCGCCCCTACGCTCGACCTGCAAAACCCCGCAGGTTGGACTTTCTCACCCGTCGTCGCCGACAAGTTCGTCTCCCCCGGTCGCTCCTCGTCCAGCAAGAGAGCCTGCGGGCGGTGGAGGCGGCTCGCGCGCAGATTCCGCACGAGCCGAACAGCCCAGCGGGCTGTTCGTGCGAGCTCAGGACTGCCCGAGCACGAGCCGCCTCCACCGCCCGCAGGCCCGAACTCGCAGGTCGAAACTTACTCCGCGATGATGGTGACGAACTTGGCGGGCACGTCCCCCTCGCAGCGTTGGCCGTGCGGATGCTCGGGGTTGAAGTAGATGCTGTCGCCCGCGCACAGCTCGAACTCCTTGTCGCCCCACGTCACCACGACGCAGCCCTCCAGCACCAGGTTGAACTCCTGCCCCGAGTGCGTCACGAGCTTCGCGGGCTCGTCGGAGGGGTCCAGCACCACCAGCAGCGGCTGCATGATCTTGCCGCTGTAGCGCCATGCCAGGTCCTCGAAGTGGTAGCCCGGGTAGCGGTCGACCTCGCGGCCCTCCCCCCAGCGCACCACCTGGTAGGTGTCGAGCTTGGCGGCCGTGCCGGTGAGGATCTCGGTGAACTCCACGCCGAACTTGTGGGCCATGTGGTAGATGGCCGAGATGGGCACGTCCTCGCCCGTCTCTTCCCAGCGCTCGTAAGTCTCGAGCGGCACCTCCAGGTCGCGCGCCATCTCCTCGCGCGTGACGTCGCACGCCTCGCGCAAGCCTTTGATGCGCAGCCCTATCTCGTGCAGTACCTCAACCATGCGGTTCCTTTCTTGCTCTCGGCGACGCCGCGGGGTTTGCGTCGTCGCGTTCTCGCGCTGCGCGCGAGCGGGCGCTCCGGAGAGCGCCCCTACGGGTTCAACCGGCGAATCCGTCCCAATCGGTTCGTCCTGCGAATCCGCCTTGCTTACGCTTCCATTCCCAGGCGCAATGCCTTCTTGTTCATCTCCAGCATGGCGGCTTTACCGGCCGGCACGCATTTCTCCATGGCCTTCCAGAGCGTGTCCTCGGCGCAGAACCGCGTCTCGGCGTACAGCTTGCCGGCCATGATGATGTTGGCGAGCTTCTTGAAGCCGGCCTCCTCGGCCATGGCCGTGGCAGGGATGGCGCACATCTTTGCTCCGGGGATGTCCGGGATGTCGGCGATGAGCGTGGAGTCGGCCACCACGACGCCGCCCTCGGCCACGGCGTCCGCGAACTTGTCCAGCGAGGGCTGGTTCATGGCGATGAGCGCGTTGGGAGAGAGCACGAGGGGGCTTCCGATGGGGTCGTCGGACAGGCACACGCTGCAGTTCGCGGTGCCGCCGCGCATCTCGGGGCCGTAGGAGGGCAGCCACGACACCTCGCGGTCCTCCAGCAGGCCGGCGTAGGCGATGAGCTTGCCGGCGAACAGCACGCCCTGCCCGCCGAAACCGGCGAGCACGATGTTCAGGGAGCGGCTCATCGCGCACCTCCTTCCGCCTGCGCGGCAGGGTTCGCGATCGGGCAGTCGGCCGCGCGCGCCGCGGCGGCTTCCGACGCGTTGGCGAAGCCCTCGGCGCGCACGTCCTTGTACACGCCCAGCGGGTAGTACGGCAGCATGTTCTCGCGCATCCACGTGAACGAGTCCTGCGGCGTCATGCCCCAGTTCGTGGGGCACGTGGCCACCACCTCCACGAGCGAGTAGCCCGCGCCGTCGATCTGGGTCTGGAACGCCTTCTTGATGGCCTTCTTCGCCTTGCGCACGTTCTTCGGGCAGTCGGCCGTCACGCGCTCCAGGTACGCCACGCCGTCGAGCGAGCTCAGCAGCTCGCACACGCGGATGGGGAACCCGGCGGCGTCCGTGTCGCGGCCGTAGGGGCTCGTTTGCGTCACCTGGTTCGGCAGGCTCGTGGGAGCCATCTGGCCTCCCGTCATGCCGTAGATGGCGTTGTTGATGAAGATGACGGTGATGTTCTCGCCGCGCGTGGCCGCGTGGATGGTCTCGGCCATGCCGATGGAGGCCAAGTCGCCGTCGCCCTGGTAGGCGAACACCACGCCGTCGGGATGCACGCGCTTCACGGCCGTGGCGACCGCCGGGGCGCGCCCGTGGGCGGCCTCGATCATGTCGCAGCCGAAGAAGTCGTAGGCCATGACGGAGCAGCCCACCGGGGCCACGCCCACGGCGTCGCCCTCCACGTCCAGCTCGTCCAGGCACTCGGCCACCAAGCGGTTGATGATGCCGTGCGTGCAGCCCGGGCAGTAGTTCGTCACCACGGGCAGCAGGGCGTGCGGGCGCTCGAACACGGTCTTCAGTTCCTTCTCAGCCATGGGTTACTCCCCTCCCTTCGTCATGCGAGCGTTCAGGTCCTCGATGCGGGCCAGCACCTCCACGGGCGTCGGGATGACGCCGCCGGTGCGGCCGAAGAACTCCACGGGGCGGCGTCCCGCCACCACGAGGCGCACGTCGTCCACCATCTGGCCCATGTTCATCTCCACGTCCAGGAACGCCTTGGCGGTGGGAACGACGGCTTCGATGGCGTCGGTCGGGAACGGCCAGAGCGTGATGGGGCGCACGAGACCGGCTTTCACGCCCTTCGCGCGGGCCTCGACCACGGCGCTGCGCGCCACGCGGGCGCTCGCGCCGAAGGCCACGACCACGATATCGGCGTCTTCCGTGAGGAACGTCTCGGCGCGCTGCTCGTCGCGCTCGATGGCCGCGTAGCGCTCGTAGCGCTCCACGTTCAGGCGCTCCAGCTCGTCGGCCGTGAGGTACAGCGAGTTCACCACGTTGTGGGCGCGCTGATGCTTGTGGCCGGTCGTGGCCCAGGGCTTCTCGACGGAGCCGCCGTGCGGCTCGGGCATGACCACGGGCTCCATCATCTGGCCGAGCATGCCGTCGGCCAGGATCATGACGGGCGTGCGGTACTTGTCGGCTACGTCGAAGGCCGTGAACGCGTAGTCGGCCATCTCCTGCACCGTGGAGGGCGCGTACACCACCACGCGGAAGTCGCCGTGTCCGAGCGCGCGCGTGGCCTGCCAGTAATCGGCCTGCGAGGGCTGGATGCCGCCCAGGCCCGGACCGCCGCGCTGCACGTTGATGATGACGCCCGGAAGATCGGCGCCGGCCATGTAGGAGATGCCCTCGCCCTTGAGCGAGATGCCCGGCGACGAAGACGACGTCATGACGCGCGCGCCGGCCGCAGCCGCGCCGTACACCATGTTGATGGCCGCGATCTCGCTTTCGGCCTGCAGAAACGTTCCGCCGACCTTCGGCATGCGCTTCGACATGTAGGCCGCGAGCTCCGTCTGCGGCGTGATGGGATACCCGAAGAAGAAGCGGCAACCGGCGCGCATCGCGGCTTCGGCGAGCGCCTCGTTGCCCTTCATGAGCACTTTCTCTGCCATGTTCCCCTACCTCTCTACCGTGATCGCAACGTCGGGGCACATCGTCGCGCAGGACGCGCAGCCCGTGCACGTGCCCAGGTCGGTGCAGTACGCGGGGTGGTAGCCCTTCGCGGTGATCTTGTCGTTGTCGAGCTCCATGATGTGCTCGGGGCACGCGTCGACGCACAGGCCGCACCCTTTGCAGAAGCGGTCGTCTACGCTGATTCTCGCCATGATCCGCCTTCCTCGTCTCGTCCGTATGCTCGCGCCGGCGGCGGTTGGCGCCCGCGCGCTGCTCTCTCGTCTTATTGCCAGGGAGTTCTTACATATACTTGCACAGGATAGAGCGCTTGGCTCCCCCCATTCGGCGCAAGGTGGGTGATTTTCCGGTCGGCGACCTGCCCCGTCGCGCCGGCCGGCACCGTGGTGAAGGCGAGCGGCAGGCCCGCGAGCCGCGCCACCTCTTCCGCGAACGGGATGCCCGCGGCCACTACGGCCTCGTCGGTGCATTCCTGCAAATGCGTGTTGTTCGCAACGGCCGTGGCGGAAAGGTGCGACTTCGCCTCGATCTCGCGCAGCACCTCGGCCGCCTCGGCGGGCTCCTGCGTGAGGTTGCGGCTGCGGTTCACCACGTAGAGCATCTCGTAAGGCCCCGCCGCCACGGCGTGCGCGAAGCGCCCGAGCGCCGTGGCTCCCACGTCGTCGCCCCCCGCGTCGATGACGAGCAGGCGCCCCTCGTGTGTGCGCGCCTGCTCGATGGCCGGCAGGATGGTGCCCGACAGGCTCGGCCCGTCCAGGTTCGTGCCGGCGAACACGGGCGCGATCACGCGCACGCCCGCCTCGTCGAGCAGCCCCGCGTAGTCGCTCGAGCGGAAGAACGGGTTCACCACGTCCAAGTCGACGATCGTCGCCTCGAGGCCGCGCGCCGCGGCGTCGAGCGCCAGGTTGAGCGACAGGTTGGTCTTGCCCACCCCGTAATGCCCGCACACCACGAGGACGGGCGCGTTTGTCATCCTGAGCGCAGGGAGCGAAGCGACCGTAGTCGAAGGATCTTCGGCCAAGGGGGTCTCCCGTTCTGGAAGATCCTTCGACTCCGCGCCTGCGGCGCTCCGCTCAGGATGACAAGAGGCGCCCATCACACCAGCCCTTCCGGGGCGGCCTTCTCGTCCACCTCGCGGATGGCGGCGCGGCGGATCTTGCCGTTCACGGTCTTGGGCAGGGCGTCCACGTACTCCACGATGCGCGGGTACTTGTAGGGCGCCGTGCGCTTCTTCACCCACGTCTGCAGCTCCTTGGTGAGCAGGTCGCTTCCCGCGAAGCCGGGAGAGAGCACCACGGTGGCCTTCACGGCCTTGCCGCGCACCGGGTCGGGCACGCCCGTGACGGCGCATTCCTGCACGGCCTCGTGCTCCAGGAGCACGCTCTCGATCTCGAAGGGGCCGATGCGGTAGCCGCTCGACTTGATGACGTCGTCGTTGCGGCCCACGTACCAGAAGTAGCCGTCCTCGTCGCACCAGGCGGTGTCGCCGGTGTGGTACCAGCCGTCGTACACGGCCGCGGCGGTCTTCTCCGGGTCGCGGTAGTACTCCAGCATGATGCCGGCGGCCTTCTCGTGCACGTCGATGCACACCTCGCCCGTCTCGCCCGTGTCGCAGCGGGTGCCGTCGGCGCGCTGGATCTCCACGTTGTACAGCGGCACCGGCTTGCCCATGGAGCCGGGGCGCGGCGTCGACCCCGTGAGGTTCGCGATGGTGAGCGGTGTCTCGGTCTGGCCGAAGCCCTCGTAGATGGTGAGCCCCGTGTGCTCCTTCCAGAAGTCGAACAGATCGGGGTTCAAAGCCTCGCCCGCCGTGGTGGAGTACGCGAGCGTGGACAGGTCGTAGGCATCCAGGTCCTCGGCCATCATCATGCGGTACATGGTGGGCGGGCAGCACAGCGTCGTGATGCCGTGCTTCCCGATGAGCGACAGGATCTCGGAGGGGTGGAAGCGGTCGAAGTCGTACGTGAACACGCACGCCTCCATGAGCCACTGGCCGTAGTACTTGCCCCACACGGCCTTGCCCCAACCGGTGTCGGCGATGGTGAAGTGCAGGCCGTCGGGCTGCACGTTGTGCCAGTGCTTGGCCGTGACCAGGTGCGCGATGGCGTACTCGGAGTCGTGCAGCACCATCTTGGGGTTGCCCGACGTGCCGGAGGAGAAGTACATGAGCATGGGGTCGGCGGCGGCCGTCTCGCGGCGTGCGAAGTCCTCGCTCGCGGCGCGCACGCCCGTGTTGAAGTCGAGCCAGCCCGCGCGCTCGGCAGGGGCGGCGCAGACGCCGTCCGGGCCCGAGAGGGCCGCGCCCAGCGGCAGGCCGTCGTCGGGGAACACGAGGTTGCCCTCGGCGTCCTCGGGCGTGAGTCCGCCTCCCGCGCCGTTCACCAGCATCTTCACCTGCACGGTGGGGCACGCCTCGGCCACGTTGTCCATCACGCTCGCGATATCGCCGAGCGACGTGGCGATGACGGCCTTGATGGAGGCGCCGTTCAGGCGGTACTCCAGGTCGTGCTCCTTGAGCATGAACGTGGCGGGCACCATGACGGCGCCGAGCTTCGCAAGCGCGGTGGCCACGAACCAGAACTGGTAGTGGCGGCGCAGGATGACCATCACGTAGTCGCCCCGCCCGATTCCGGCTTCGGCCAGGTAGTTCGCCGTCTTGTCCGACCACCTCTTCATGTCGGCGAACGTGAACACGTGCTCCTCGCCCTCGGGGTTGCACCACACCATGGCGCGGCGGTCGGGATCGAACGCGCCGATGTCGTCGACCACGTCGTAGCCGAAGTTGAAGCCGGCGGGGCAGTTGACGGCGAAGTCGGCGAGCAGGCCGTCCTCGTTGTAGCGTTCGGTGACGAAGCGAAGGTTGATGTTTCTCATGGTTTCTCTTCCTTGGGAGCAATGCGGCAGGCAATCCGCCGCGAGACGGATACGATCATCGGTGCGTCGGCGCTCGACCGCGGGTCCTCCGGCCCCGTCGCGCAGCGGCGGGCCGGCGGGCGGCGGCAGCGCCTAGATAATCGTCTCCCCGTGGGGCTTCATGACGACGGCCAGGAACACGCACGGCTCGCCGCCCGTGGCGATCATGCCGTGGCCGCGGCCCGAGTCGTACATGAGCAGGTCGCCGGCCTCCAGCTCCTCCACGTGGTCCTCGTAGGCGAAGCGCATCTTGCCGGAGATGATGTAGTCGAGCTCCTGCCCCACGTGGTAGGACAGGTGGATGGGCTTGTCCTGCTCTTCCGGAAGGTACGGTGCGGTGACCAGGAACGGCTCGGCCAGCTTGTTCTTGAAGTGGGGCGCCTTGTGCAGGTACTCGAAGCCCGCGCGCCGCTTGATGGACAGCCCGTCGGCCGCGCGCGTGAGCGAGTAGCCCGACAGGTGCGGGTTCTCGCCCGTCAGAAGCTCGATGACGTCGACGCCCAGGCGCTCGGCGCACTTGTACAGAAACGTGAAGGACAGGTCCTGCTTGCCCGACTCCTGGGCGGCGTACTCGGCGACGGAGCGGCCCGTGGCGTCGGCCATCTCCTGCATGGTGATGTCGAGGTCTTCGCGCAGCGCCCGAATGCGCCCCGCCACCTCTTCGATGTTCGGCTCCATAGAAGTCGCAAGACCTCCTTCTCAGGTGAAGCGGCATCGCCGCGAAGGCGGTGCCCGACCGATAAAAGTCCTCATATTGTATAGCACTTTAGTCGGTTGCAGTGCGAGAAGGGGGAAATCTTCGCAGGCGGCCGCGAGGCCTCGCGAGAAAGCGGCCCGCCTTCCCCGCCGGGGAGCACCGCCCCGCGCGACGATCCGGACCGCGCAGAAGCGGGCCTCGAAAACGCTCCCATCGGCGGACGCTCCCGTTCGAAACAGCGAAACGAGCCGCAGGCATTGCAGCCCGTCCCCCTTTCTGATACCTTAGTGCGAACATATTATTGTGTACGTTTACAATAAGCTGATGATTACGAGACGACGAATGATGAACGAGAGCACACACGGCGACCCCTCGAAGTACAGGAGCCACCAAAGGAGGACAACCCCCTCCGGCGCACGGAGCCGAGCGGGAAGGCGGGCGCTGCTCGTAGCCGCCGTCCTGCTCGTCGGCCTCGTTTCCGCCCTGCTCGTGTTCAACACCGCCCAACTCCAGAAGGCCGCGAGCCTGACGACCGAGCGGTACGAAAGCGACGTTTCCGCCCAGATAGCAGCCAACGTGGAACAGCGCCTCAAAAAGATCACCGTCGACCTCGACTCGGTGGCGGACAGCCTCGTCCGGCTCGATCGGGAAGACGAGCGGGAGGGGTTCCTCGACCGCAAAGCTGAGATGCTGGGGTTCACACGGATTTTTGAAGCCGACGCGGAAGGCAACGTGGTCGGACGCGCGGGCGACACGTCGAACATAGCCTCCCAAGCGGGCTTCCGAGCGGCCATGGCGGGCGAACCGGGCGTCACCGTGCTCGACGGCCAGAGCATCTCATACACGGTTCCCATCGTCCGAGACGACGCGGTGTGCGGTGTGCTCGTCGGCCTTAAGGACAAAACGAGCATGCAGAAGCTGATGCAGAACGGAAGCTTCGAGGGAGCCAGCGTCTCGTGTATCGTCGATTCGCAGGGAAACGTCGTCATCTCCCCCGTTGATCTGCACTTTTTCATGGAGCTCGACGACGTGTTTCAGGAACGGCGCGACGAGGCCGCCGTCGCCGACATCGAGCGCATGAGAACCGACATGCGCCAAGGCCGCGACGGAACCTTATCCTTCACCACGGTGGACGACGAGGACGTGGTCATGGCCTACAACCCCCTCGACCGATACGGGTGGGTGCTGCTCACGCTCGTGCCGGCGGATATCGTATCGGCGCCCATGAACCGCTACATCACCCAAACGTTCGCCATCGTCGGCATCGCGGTGCTCGCCTTCGCGGCCATCCTGTTCGTCATGCTGGCCTTGGAGCGGAGCCATCGTCGGAACATCGAGGAGATCGCTTTCGTCGACCCCCTGACCGGCGGCATGTCCGCGTCCCGGTTCCGCATCGTCTGTCAGAAGCTCGTCGAGGACGCCGGTTCGGGCGCATGGAGCATCGCCTCCTTGAACGTGCGCGACTTCCGCCTCATCAACGAGAGCTTCGGGAACGAAAAGGGCAACGACGTGCTCCGCCATATCCTGCGCGTGGTCGACGGCTGCCTGGGTGCGGACGAGGCGGTCGCGCGGGGCGAAGCCGACCACTTTTACCTGCTATTGAAAGAAAGCGACCGCACATCCATCGAGAAGCGCATCGAGCGCATCGCCGAAGACGCGAACGCGTTCAACGAGCGCCGCGAGCATCCGTACTACCTGGTTTTGAACTGCGGCGTCTACGTCGTCGAGGACAGGGGGCTTGACGTCGCCGCCATGATCGACCGGGCGAACGACGCGCGCAGGGGCTCCTCCGACCGACCGGGCGCGCTGTGCCGCTTTTACGATGCCGAAGCCGTAGAGCGCCTCAAACGCGAGAAAGAGCTGGCGAATCTGCTGGACGGCTCAATAGAGAAGCGCGACTTCGTCGTCAACCTGCAACCCAAGGTGCGCCTTTCCGACGGCAAGGTTGTCGGAGCGGAGGCCCTGGTGCGCTGGCACCACCCCCGATGGGGCGCCGTCAACCCCGTCGAGTTCATTCCCGTTTTCGAGAAATCGGGCGACATCGTTAAAATCGACCTGTTGATATTCGAGCAGGTATGCGAACTCCTGGCCCGCTGGATCACGGAGGGGCGCGAACCGGTCCCCGTGTCGGTCAACCTGTCGAGACGGCATTTCGAGAACCCCGGGTTCCTGCAGCCGTTCGTCCGCATCGCCGACGAGCACGCAGTCCCCCGCCACCTCGTCGAGATGGAGATGACCGAGTCCATCTTCTTCGACAACGAGGCCATCGGCAACGTGAAGAGGGCGGTCGACGCCATGCACGAGTTCGGTTTCACCTGCTCGCTCGACGACTTCGGGTCGGGCTATTCGTCGCTCGGGCTCCTCAAGGAGTTCGACGTCGACGCGCTCAAGCTCGACCGCTGCTTCTTCCAAGACTATTCGGAGCGTGCCCGCGACGTGGTCGAGGCCGTCGTGCGCCTTGCGGGCAAGCTGGGCCTGACGACCGTCGCGGAGGGCATCGAGGACGACAGATGGCTACGCTTCCTCCGCGCCGTCGGATGCGACTCCGTACAGGGCTACGTGTTCTCGAAGCCGCTGCCCCGCGAAGAGTTCGAGCGCTGGGCCGACGCGCGAAACGCCGCAGCCCTACGGAACGACGACCCGCTTCAAACCTGACGCGCCCGCCCGCTCGAAGAAGGCCGGAACGGCGGCGAGCAGAACCCGGTAGTAGGAGACCATGGCGAGGGCGAAACCCTCGGCGTCTCCCGCGCGCACGCAGGCGAGCCCATCGAGGCCCAGAGAACGCTGCTCCTCCGTGGAGGCTCCCGGGTTGAAGAACGCGAAGAAGCGGCCCCAGAGCAGCAGCTCGCTCAATTCGTCCAATACGACCCGGAACGACGGAAGGGGCACGCAGTCCACGAGCGCCCGCAGGAGCGCGTGCGGCACGGCCCACTCTTCCGCGTCCCGCGCAAGGAGCCCGTCGACGTCGCGGGCGACGGCGTCCATGCGCCCGGACACCGTGCCCACCGCAGCGGGCAGGACGACGCACAGCATCTGCAGGGCGTCAACGAACACTTCGACGTCGCGCCTGAAGGAGCCGTCGCCGAGCGTGCGGCGATCGAAGGAGATGTCGGTCAGGCAGACGCGCGTGCCGCGGCCGTTCACGGTGCGCACCACGCCGATCATGTTGAGGATGCCGAACGTCTTCTGCACCGTCGACGGCGACACGCCGTAGGCGTCGGCCAGCTCGGCGATGGACGGCAGGTCGTCGCCGTCTGAGAATTCGCCGTTGTAGATGCGGAGCACCAGGTCGCGAGCCACTTGGGCGTAGACGCGCTCCCGTCCGGCCCGCGCGCTCCACGCGAAGGCCGGCTCGCTCGACCGCACGTCCGGATAGGCGTCGGCCAGCTCGGCAAGGTACGCTTCCACGTATTTCGCCGTTTCCCGGTACATCCGACCGAACCTCCGCTCGACCTCCACGGCGTCGCCGAGCGCAAGAGAGTCGACCGCCCAGGCGAACGTGCCGTCCATCTCCTCCATCGCCTTGGCGTAGGGAGCCGCGAACCCGGGAAACGTCGGCACCGTGCACGCGCGCTCGATGCTCGCGTAGCATTCGGAAAGCAGCGGGTTCCCCGTTTTCCCCAGCAAACGGTGCAGCAGGGCCGACGACTGGCGAAGCCGCCAATCGCCCTTGTTGGGAGCCTCCCCCACCCGCGAAGCAGCACGCTCGAAGGATCGGAAGTCGTCATCGTCGCAGAACCGCGCGGCGAAGGCGAACAACGGCGGCATGACAAGCTCGAACGTGCGGTAGCAGTCGAGGATCCCGTCTTTGCGGGCAAGAAGGGACCGGATACCCCGTTCGTCGGCCTCGGACACCTGATAGGTGACGACCGCCCGCTTGCGCTCCTCGGTGGCGATGTAGCCGTCGGTGCGCAGTGCCGCCAGCACGTCGCGAATCGTCCTGATGCCCACGCCGTAGCGTTTGCACAGGTCGTTCATGGAAGGAAGCGTGTCGCCGTTGCGCATCGTGCCGTTGGCTATCTGGCCCGCCAAGTCGCCGTACACGTATGCGAACAGCGTAGTTCTCTCTTCCATGGGCTTCTCTCTTCTCGGGTGCAGGGCCAGGCGTCGCGGAAGAACCCTCGGACGATCAGGAGGGCGCCCCGAACTCGTTCGCCCGCCCGAGGGATCGGGCGGGTGCGGCCGCGTTCCGCCGCTAGTCGAACCGGACGCTGCCGTTCTCGCCGCGCCGGCACGTTTTGATGAAGCGGACCGTCTGGTCGGCGGCGTTCATGATGATGCTCTCGGTGGTGACGCACCCGTGGGCCTTCGACACGCCGGACACCATCTCGCCGTCGGTCACGCCGCAGGCGAGGAAGGCCGCGTCGTCGGTGCGCACGAGCATGTCCATGGTGAGCACGCCGTCCAGGTCGACGTCGGCGGTCTGCTCGGCTCGGCAGCGCTTCTCCTCGCCGTCCCTGTCCAGATCGAAGCGCAAACGGCCCATGAACACGCCGCCGATGGCCTTGAGGCCGACCGCCGCCAGCACGCCCTCGGGCGCGCCGCCGGCCCCCATGTACAGGTCGATGCCCGTTCCGGGAACGGCCGTGGCGATAGCGCCGAACACGTCGCCGTCGCCGATGAGCCGCACGCGCGCGCCGGCGTCGCGCACGGCTTGGACGAGATCCTTGTGGCGGTCGCGGTCGAGAATGCATACGCTCACCTCTCCCACCGGCTTGCCCAGCGCCTCGGCCACGGCCGCCACGTTTTCGGCGGGGGTCTTGTCGATGTGCACGGCGCCGGCCGCCGCGGGACCGGCGGCGATCTTCTGCAGGTAGGTGTCGGGGGCGAACAGCAGCGCGCCGCGCGGGGCTATGGCGATGGTGGTGAGCGCGTTCGGCTTGTTGAAGGCGCACAGGTTCGTGCCCTCCAGCGGGTCGACCGCGATGTCGATCTCCTCGCCGCCGCGGCCCACCTCCTCGCCGATGTAGAGCATGGGAGCCTCGTCGCGCTCGCCCTCGCCGATGACGATGCGGCCCGCGAAGTCGATGGCGTTGAGCGCCTCGCGCATGGCCGTGGTGGCCGCCTGGTCGACCGCCACCTTGTCGCCCTTGCCGTTCCATTCCGCCGAGGCGATGGCCGCCTTCTCGACTACGTCGAGAATCTCCATGATGCGTGCTGGTTGCATGTCCCTGCCTTTCTGACTTCTTGCCTGCCGGACGCGGCGCCGGCCGAGGCAGATCCACCCGATTCTAGCATCTATGCAACCGGAGGGGGCTTCGCGTCACCGCTTGCGCGCGAAGCGCACGGCGAAGTGCGCGTCGGAGGTTCCGGGAGCGAGCCTCGTGGCCACGCACGACCGACCGGCGATGGGCGCCAGCTCGAACCCCGCGCCCTCCGGGCTTTCAAGGAAGCGCTTCACCACGGCGTTGTTCTCCACGTGCGCGACGGTGCACGTGGCGTACGCCAGCTGTCCGCGGGGGGACACGTGCCCGGCGGCCGAGCGCAGGAGCGCCAAGCCGAGCGCGGCGAGCTCGCCCATGCGCTCCTCGGTGAGGCGCCAGCGTATCTCGGGATGGCGGCGCAACGTGCCCAGCCCCGAGCACGGCGCATCGATGAACACGGCATCGAAGCAGCGCGCTCCCAGCACCTCGTCCAGCTCGGTCGCATCGCCCGTCAAAGCCTCGGCCACGTGCACGCCGTACGTCCGCGCGCGCTCGCGCAGAAGGTCGGTCTTGAAGGCGTGGTTGTCGAGCGCCACCAGCTCCATCTGGCTGCCGTAGGCGCGCAGGGCGCCGCTTTGCAGCAGGATGGTCTTCGTGCCGCGCCCGGCCCCCACCTCCAAAAACGAGGCGGGCATGTGCGCGGGCAGGACGCTTTCGGCCACCAGCTGCGAGGCGGCGTCGGACACGAGCACCTTGCCCTGCGCGAACAGGCGCTTGACCCGCGCGTCCTGCAGCACCCGCGGGTCGGGGACCCGCAAGCAGCCCGGCACGCGCGCGCCGTCGATCTCCACCGGCTCCACCGCCGAGCCCGCTTCCGCGAACGTCGAGCGCACCTCGTCGAGGGTCGCCTCTATCTCGTTCACGGCCACGAACAGCGGGGCGGGCTCGTTCGAGGCGCGCATGAAGTCCACGGCCGCCCGCGGGCCCAGATCGGCGATGAGCCGCTTGGCCAGCCACAGGGGGAACGCGTGCAGGCGCGCGAGCGCCGCCACGTCGCGGGTGGGGTCGCCGAAGGGGAACGCCTCCTTCATGGCCACCACGCGGCGCAGCACGGCGTTGCCGAGCCCCGCCGCGCGGGGCTGCACGGAGCGGACGAGCTCCACGCCCTGGTCGACGGCCGCATGGGGGCTCTTGTTCAGGAACAGGATCTCGTAGACGGCGATGCGCAGGGCGTCGCGCACGTCGTCCTGCACGTCGGCGGGATTGTTGAGCGCGCGGTCGAGCACCTCGTCGAGCGTGCCCACGCTGCTGGCCACGCCCAGCGCGAGGAGCGTGGCGAACGCGCGGTCCTCAGGCGCCATGCGCGACTCGTCGACGCGCGCGGCGATGAGGTCCTGGGCGTAGGCGTCGCGCCGCCGCACCTCGCGGCAGACGTCGAGAGCCGCGAGGCGGGCAGGGCTCGCCTTCGACGATCGCTGCTCCTCGCGCGCGGGTTTCGCGGAGCCGCCTTGCGGCCGGGAGGAATCGCCGCGCGGTTTGCGAGGACGGTCGCCGCGCGGGCCGCCCTGCGCGTCCGATGCGGGATCGGGCATGCCGGCCGCCGAAGAGCGCTTGGGCGCGCGATCGTTACTCATGGACGGCCTCCCATGCAAGCGTTCCCTGCTTTATGCCCTGCACCCCGGCCGCGAACGCCTTGGCGTCCATGTCCTGCTTGCCGTCGGGCTTGACCGCCAAGACCTCGGCGGCGCCGTCGGAGAAGCCGAGGAACAGCCGCTTCCCGACGAAGCGTACCTCCCCCGGCGCCATGCCGTCCGCCAGCTCTCGGGCGCGCGCGTCGTCGACGGCGCGCAGCGAGCGCACCGTCACGGGACGTCCGGCCACGACCGCGCGGGAGGGATGGGCGGCGCTCGAGGCGCGCACCTTGCGCGCCGCCATGGCGGCCTCGTCCTCGGGCGCCAGGTTCAGCTCGCCCTTCTCCACCTTGGAGGCGTAGGTGACCAGGGACTCGTCCTGATCCGTCCACTCGGCCACGTCGCTGGCCACGTGCACGAGGGCCGTGAGCAGCGCGTGCGAGCCCAGGTTCGCCAGCTCGTCGGTCAGCTCCGGCGCCGTCTTGGCGTCCACGCGGGCCGTGCGGCACACGCAGAAGGCGCCCGTGTCCAGGCCCTCTTCCATGCGCATGACGCACACGCCCGTCTCGACGTCGCCGGCCAGGATGGCCCGCTCCACCGGGGCCGCGCCGCGCCAGCGGGGCAGCAGCGACGCGTGCACGTTCAAGCAGCCGAAAGCGGGTATGTCGAGCACGGCCTTCGGCAGGATGGCGCCATAGGCGGCCACGCACACGACGTCGGGCTCCAGGGCCGCCAGCTCCGCCTGCGCGGCCTCGTCGCGCAGCGTGCGCGGCGTGCGCACGGGCAGCCCCAGGCGCTCGGCGGTGCGCTTGACCGGCGAGGCCTCGAGCGCTTTGCCGCGCCCGCGCACGGCGTCGGGGCGCGTGTACACGGCCGCGACCTCGTGCTGCTGGGACAGGTCTTCCAAGATGGTGGCCGCGAACTCCGGCGTGCCCATGAACACCACGCGCATGATCAGCGCACCCGGGGTTCAAGCGACGTCTCGCCCGGCTTCGCGCCGGCCGCCCGCGCCAGCTCGTAGTCGCGCAGGGCCTGGATGCGTGCGACGGGATCGCAGCGCTCGAACATCGTGACGCCGTCCAGGTGGTCGAGCTCGTGCTGCAGGCAGCGGCCCAGAAGCTCGTCGCCCTCGATCTCCCATTCCTCGCCGTCCAGATCGAAGTAGCGCACGCGCGCCCACGGGGGCCGCGCGATGGGCACGGAGATGCCAGGGCACGACAGGCACCCCTCGCCCTCCACCACCGGGTCGCCCTGCGTCTCCACGAGCACGGGGTTCACCAGCACGATGGGGTTCTGCTCGCCGGAGTCGTCCTGGTCGCAGTCCACCACCACGAGCCGCTTGGCCACGCCCAGCTGAGGCGCCGCCAAGCCGCACCCGTCGTTCTTGTACATGGCCTTGGCCATCTGCTTCGCCAGCTTGCGCAGGTTCTTGTCGTCGAAGTCGCACGGTTCGCACACCGTGTTCAATATGGGGTTGGGTGATTGCACGATGGTGATCACGTCGGCACGTCCTTTTCGTTCTATCGCAGGCGTCCCGGCGCAGGCCGGGACGCGGAAAACTCCTTATGGATGCCATTGTGCGGTTTCGATGGTTCTTTGTCCAGTAGCATGCGGCAAACATCCACAAGCCCGAGATGGGAACGAAGACAGACAGCGATGCCGCCCGGAGCGAAGGCCGCAGGCCGTCCCCCTCCCGTCATCCTGAGCGGAGGCCGCAGGCCGGAGTCGAAGGATCTTCGACTTGGAAAACCTTCCCTTGCCGAAGATCCTTCGACTCCGGCGGCTTCGCCGCCTCCGCTCAGGATGACAGGGGTCGGCCTGCTTCGACCCCGCGCTTCGCTCTCCGCTCGCGCGCGACGACGAACGGAAAGGGGCTCTTACTTGTCCACCACGATCTCCTTGAGGGAGGCGGCCAAGCCGGCCATGCCCTGTATCTCGGAGGGGATGATGAGCTTCGTGGCCTGGCCGTCGGCCACCTTCTTCAGGGCCTCGAACGCCTGGAGCGTGAGCACGGCGTTGTCGGCGCCGGCCTCGCGCACCATGCGGATGCCGTCGGCCGTGGCCTGCTGCACGTTCAGGATGGCCGACGCCTCGCCCTCGGCCTCGCGGATCTGCTTCTCCTTCTCGGCCTCGGCGGCCAGGATCACGCGCTGCTTGTCGGCCTCGGCGGCCAGGATCTGGGCCTGCTTGTTGCCCTCGGCCACCGTGATGGCCGACTGCTTCTCGCCCTCGGCCAGAAGGATGGCCTCGCGCTTCTCGCGCTCGGCCTTCATCTGCTTCTCCATGGCCTGCTGGATGGCGGCGGGCGGCGTGATGTTCTTCACCTCGACGCGGTTCACCTTGATGCCCCACGCGTCGGTGGCCTCGTCCAGGATGGAGCGCATCTTGGCGTTGATGGTGTCGCGCGACACGAGCGTGGTGTCCAGCTCCAGATCGCCGATGATGTTTCGCAGCGTGGTGGCCGCCAGGTTCTCGATGGCGATGAGCGGGTTCTCCACGCCGTAGGCGTAGAGCTTCGGGTCCATGATCTTGAAGAACACGACCGAGTCGATGGACATGGTCACGTTGTCCTTCGTGATGACGGGCTGGGGCGGGAAGTCGGCCACCTGCTCCTTGAGGGTGATGCCCGAGCGCACGCGGTCGATGAACGGGATCTTGATGTGCAGCCCGTTGTTCCACGTGGTGAGGTACGAGCCCAGGCGCTCCACGATGGCGGCCTGCGCCTGCGGCACGATCTTGATGCAGGTGACCGAGAACAGCACCACGAGCACCACGATCACGATGATGGCGACGGTGAGCGGATCGAATCTGATCATTGGGAAGCCTTCCTCTCGACGATGAGTTTGACGCTTTCTTGGCCGACGACGCGCACGACCGCGCCGACGGGGATGACGGAGCCGTCGGCCGAGCGCGCGGCCCAGGTCATGCGGTCGTCCGTCTCGACGCGACCGGTGAGGCCCTTGTCGTCCAGCTCCTCGCACACCACGGCCGTGCGCCCGACGACCGTGGGCTCCTCCTGCTTGCCGCGGTCGCGGTACTTCACGAACACGGGCCGCAGGCCCACGAGGCACGCAACCGACACGATCAGGAACACGACGATCTGCACGAACAGGTCGGCGCCGAGCAGGTTCGCGGCGAACGCGACGAGGGCGCCGATGAAGAACCACATGGTTATGAGGCCGAGCGACGCGATTTCGACGATGCCCATCAGGGCGGCGACACCCAGCCAGACGAAGGGGCTCATAGCGGACTCCTTTCTCTTCGTTCGAGTATACCATTCCGCACGTCGCCGCCGAAGCGGGGATGCGGGGTCTTGCGGGCAATTTGCGAATACGTTACTCGGAGACGAACGGCTTGTGGGCCAGGCGGCGGCGGGTCAGGTCCTTCTGCATGGCGGTGACGCTTTGGAAGAGCATCTCGTACTCGTCGGCCGGCATAAGCGTCGGGTCGGACAGCTGAGCGCGCAGGGCGGCCACGGCGTCCTCGGCGTCGCCGATGCCCAGCTCCTCCACCAGGAAACGTGCCACCTCCCCGGGATCCGCCGAGCCCGTCATCGAGCCCGAGGTGAGGACGCCCGGCGCCTGCGGGAGCGTGCGGGCCGCGTCGCCGATGACGCGCGCGGCGGGCGCGGCGGGATCCTCGGCGAGCGTGGCCAGCATGCTCTGCGCGAGGGCGGCGTGCGCCGGCTCGTGCCACTGCGTCTGCGCGAGGGCGTCGGCATGGGCAAGGGCCATCTCGGGATGCTGCGCCGCGAGGCTGAGGAACTCGCGCTCGAAACGGCGGCGGTTGAGCTCGGGCTGCGACAGCGCCGCATGGCGGGCCGAGCCGGCTGCGTCCTGCAGGGTGCCGGGCCCGCCCGTCTCGGGAAGCGCCGCCGGACCGCGGCGCGGCTCCTCGTCGCCGTCCGCCTCGCCCGCGCGGCGCGGCGGCTCGAGGCGCGCCAGCTGGTCGAGCACGTCTTCCTCGCGGGCGCGGCAACGGCTGGCTATCTGGACGGCGTAGTCCTTCGCCAGAAGCGAGTCCTTAATGGGCGCGAGCACCGAGAGCGCGTCGACGAGGGCCCGGGAGCGCCCCTCGGCGCCGGTCAGGTCGTGCGCGGCCAGGCGGCGCTCGATGCCGTACTTCAACAAGGGCCGCGCGTCGGCGATGAGCGCGCGCAGCGCGTCGGCCCCGCGCGAACCCACGAACTCGGCGGGGTCGAGGTTGTCGGGCAGCGTCACGGCGGCCAGCTCGACCTTCGCCCGCCCCGCCTCCGGCGTCATGGAGTCGTCGATGAAGCCGAGCGCGCGGTCGGCGGCGCGCTGGCCCGCCTCGTCGCCGTCGAACAGGTACACGATCTTGTGCTGCGCGTGGCGCGAAAGCAGCCGGATATGGCGCAGCGTGAGCGCCGTGCCGAGCGTGGCCACGACGTTGGCGATGCCGGCCTCGGAGAGCGCGATGACGTCGGTGTAGCCCTCCACCACCACGGCCACGCCCGTGGCCGCCATGGCGGCCTTCGCGTGGTCCAGGCCGTAGAGCACCTGCGACTTGTGGAACACGGGCGTCTCCTGCGAGTTCAGGTACTTCGGCTCCCCTTTGCCTATGACGCGGCCGCCGAACGCGATGCACTCCCCCTGCGCGTCGTTGATGGGGAAGATCACGCGGTTGAAGAAGCGGTCGCGCAGCTTGCCGCTGCGGTCCTTCATGGCCACGTTCGCTTCCACCATCTCCTCGGCGTTGAACCCCTGCGCCGACAGGTGCCGCACGAGCTTGCCGTGCCCCGGCGCGAAGCCCAGCTGCCAGCGCTTCGGCACGTCGCCGCCCAAGCCGCGCCCCGCCAGGTAGCTGCGCGCGGCGGCGGCGTCGGGCTCGGGGTTGCGCATGAGCTGGGTGTGGTAGAACGCGGCGGTCGCCCCGCACACGGCCTTCAAGCGCGCCTTCCTGCTGTTCGCCACGCCGGGGCGCCCGCCCGTCTCGGCGATGTCGATGTGCGCGCGCTCGGCCAGCTTGCGCACGGCCTCGGGAAACGAGAGGTCCTCGGTTTTCATGAGGAAGCCGAACACGTCGCCCCCCTCGCCGCAGCCGAAGCAGTGCCACAGCTGCAGCACGGGATCGATCTTGAAGGAGGGGGTCTTCTCGTGGTGCAGCGGGCAGCAGCACCAGAAGTCGCGGCCGCGCTGCTTCACGGGCGAGCGCTCGCCGATGATGGCCACGAGGTCGCTCGCCTCGCGGACCTTCTGGATGTCCTCCTCGCTGATGGTGCCCGCCATGGCCCGCCGCTACCTCCGCTTGTTCTGCTTGGCCAGCACGAGGTTCACCAGGAACAGGGCGCCGAACAGGATGGCGGGGACGAACTCGCCGAGCTCCGGCTGGCCCTCGCCCGCGTTCATGTACGTGAGCACCAGGCTACCCGCCATCAGGACGAAGCTCGCCACCGCTATCGCCGCGTACACCCATTCCCTGTTCCTCATGCGCCGCCTTCCCGATTCGTCGTTTCGCACAGTATAGCGCAAGCGCGGCCGCCCCGAGCCGCCAAGGAAGCGGCTTGCCAACCGGACGCTTACAGAGCCGTGCAAACCCGGCCGCGGATGCGCGGCGTTGCTATGCTTTCGGTGTTTCACGCCGGCCCGTTAAAGCCGGGGCACGCAAGCGATCACGGAGGTTTTCACATGGAAGACGGCATCTCGGTACTTACGGACTTCGACGCGGCCCTTTTCGAGCCCGCGGAGCCTCCCTTGGTATCGCTCTACCTGCCCACGCACGGCCGCGCCGGCGCCGAGGAGGACCGCATCGAGTTCAAGAACCTCGTCGAAGAGGCGCGCGGAAAGCTGGAGCAGGAGTTCGAGCACCGCGAGCACACGGACCTCGACGCGCGCCTCGACCAGGTTGCCACGCGCTTCGAGGAGCTGGCCAGCCCCGCTTCCGGCAGCAGCCTGGCCGTGCTCGCGGGCAACGACCGCACCTATATCTACCAGCCGGGCTACGAGGTAGGACCCCTCGCGTTCGTCGGCGAGCGTTTCTACGTGCGGCCGCTGCTGCGCGACTTCCGGTTCGGCTCGCATTACTTCTTGCTGGGGCTGTCGGCCGACCGCTTCGCCCTCGTGCGCGGCGACTTCGACTCGCTCGAGCGCGTGAAGCTGCCCGCCGACGTGCTGAACGAGTTCAGCGAGGAGTTCCCCCTCGTGTACGACGGCCGCGAGGGCGCGCTGGACTACTCGTCGCTCGAGAACCATATGCCTCCCTACCACGGCTACAAGTCGCGCAACGACGTGCGGAAGGAGGAGGCCGGGAAGTTCTTCCAACACGTGAACAAGGCGGTGACGGACTACCTGGCGGCCGGCACCGAGCTGCCGGTGATCCTGGTGAGCCTGCCCGAGCACCAGACCGCGTTCCGCCGCATCTCCACGGTGCCGAACCTGCTGGACGAGGGCATCGAGAAGGACATCGGCGGCGTCGACGCGCCCGAGCTGCTGGACGCCGCGAAGGCCGTCATCGAGCATGCGCGCGAGGCGCGCGCGGACGCACTGCTGGAGAAGCTGGGCGACGCCGAGCCGCACGGCGGCGGCTCCACCGACCTTTCGGCCATCGGGCTGGCGCTCGTGGAGCGCAAGGTGCGCGCGCTGTTCATGGCCGAGGGCGCCTACATCCCCGGCGGCTTCGACGAGACGACCGGCGAGGTGCGCCTGTTCGAGCGCGAGCCCCATGGCCGCTTCCAAGGCCCCGAGCTGGCCGACGCCTTCGCGCGCGCCGCGCTCGCCCAGGACGCGGAGGTGTTCGAGCTTCCCGCCGAGAAGATCCCCGGCGACTCCGGCATGGCCGCCCTGTACCGTTACTGAGACGGCCGCTCCGCCTTTTTCTTCTGGACCCTCCTCCCAGAGGAGGGTCCACCCTTGCCTTCGTCATCCCCTCGAACGAAGGAGCCCCGCATGACCCCCTGCCCCGAATGCTACAGCGACCGTCCGCGCATCACGCCGCTGCTCAACCCCCGCGCCTGCCTCGAACGGCACGAGCAGTACGTGTGCGGCACGTGCGGCCGCTGCATCTGCATCGCGAAGGACCCCGTGCGCGGCCTGCAGCGCTGGCAGTTCCCCTTCAAGTCGGCGCCCATCGCCCTGCTGTACCTGCGCGCAGCCGAAGCCAGCACGCGACGGTCCTGCGGCGTCTACGGGCTGCGCAGCGAGTCGGGGCGCGCGTCCTTCAAGATATTCCCCGGCCGCGACGCCCTCGAGGCCTACCTCGCGCGCAATCCCGGCAAGGCCTGCATCGGCCGCGTCGCCAACGCCGCACGCGAAGGCTACCGCGCCTTTCCCGACGCTCAGGTTCGCATGCTCGCGGCCGACGAAGTCGAACGCTACCTTGCCGAGCAGGCCGCTGCGAGCGGGAGCCGCTAGCGTTCGCGCGGGCTCTCGCCCATGCAGCAGGCGCGCCGAGCGCGGCGACGGCGCCTTCGACGCGCCTCGCGGCCGATGTTTCACGTGAAACATTTGTACGGGGTTTATCCATGCGCTACAATGTCCCCGAACAACACGAAAGAGGACGCGCATGGAACACGAGAACATCCCCTACCTCACGCTCGATCCCGACATCGAGCAGGCCATCCGGGCCGACCGCGCCGCCGGGCGCCGGAACCCGCACGCCTTCGACGACGCGAACGTCACCCGGCGCGACTCGAAGGCCCACGACGAGGCCACGCTCACGCGGCCCGCGTTCGCGCGCGACATCGAGAAGATACTGAACGTGCCCGCCTACAACCGCTACGCGGACAAGACACAGGTGTTCTCGTTCGTGGAGAACGACGACATCTGCCGGCGCGGGCTGCACGTGCAGCTGGTGAGCCGCGTCGCGCGCGGCATCGGCGGGCTGCTGGGCCTGAACTGCGAGCTCATCGAGGCCATCGCGCTCGGGCACGACGTGGGCCACACGCCGTTCGGGCACGCCGGCGAGCGCTACCTCTCCCAGTGCTACCACGAGCGCACGGGGCGCTACTTCAACCACAACGTGCACTCCGTGCGCGTGCTCGACCGGCTGTACCGCCGCAACATCAGCCTGCAGACGCTCGACGGCGTGCTCTGCCACAACGGGGAGTTCGCCCAACAGGTGCTGCGCGTGGGCGAAACGACCGACTTCGCCGCGCTCGACGGCCTGGTGGAGGCATGCACGGCCGACGAGCGCGCCATCAAGAGCCTGCGCCCCTCCACGCTGGAAGGCTGCGTCGTGCGCGTGGCCGACATGATCGCCTACGTGGGCAAAGACCGCTACGACGCCATCGACATGGGCGTGGTGCCCTCGCTGGACGTGTTCGAGTCCGACGTCATCGGCCGCGACAACGCCCGCATCATCAACAACCTCACGGTGGACATCGTGAACAACAGCTACGGCACCGACCGCATCGCCCTGAGCGAGGCCGTGTTCCAAGACCTCAAGCGGGCGAAGCGCCAGAACTACGAGCTCATCTACAGCCGAGAGGGCTTCGCGAACGGCGCGGGCAACGTGGTGGAGGAGATGTTCGAGGAGCTGTACGCCCGCCTGCTCGACGACCTCGAGCGCGGCGACGAGCGCTCGCCCGTGTTCAGGCACCATGCATCGAACCTGGCCGCGCGGTCGCTGTCCATCAAGCCCGCCGACTACCTGGCCGGCGAGCCGAACCAGATCGTCGTGGACTACTTGGCGTCCATGACCGACAGCTACTTCATGGCGCTCTACGCGCACCTGTTCCCGCAAAGCGGACGCCGCGTCTTCACGCGCGGCTACTGCGCCGACTTGGACGAGGAGGGTCTCCGCCGATGAAGCTTCTCATCGCATCAGACCTGCACGGGGCCGCGCCGGCCGTGCGCGCGCTCGCGAAGCGCGTGGAGGCCGAGGCTCCCGATCGCGTGGTGCTGTTGGGAGACCTGCTGTACCACGGGCCCCGCAACGACCTTCCACCGGGATACGCGCCCAAGGAGGCGGCTTCCGTCCTGAACGGCTGGGCGAGACGGATCGTGGCGGTGCGCGGAAACTGCGACGCCGAAGTCGACCAGATGGTGCTGGACTTCCCCTGCATGGCCGACTACGCCCTGGCGGAGGCCGACGGGCACGTGTTCTACCTCACACATGGCCACGTGGCTCGCATGACGCCCGACGACCCGCCCCCGCTCTCCCCCGGCGACGCCTACCTCTCGGGCCACACCCACGTGAAGACGCTCGAGGTGCGCGACGGCGCGCTGTTCGTCAACCCCGGAAGCACCTCCATCCCCAAGGACGGCTCGGCGAGCTACGCCGTGTACGAGCGCGGCGCGTTCGCGCTCAAGTCGTTGTCCGGGGAGACACTCCAAGAGGGCGGCTGGTAGGCGCCTTCGGCCCTCTCGAAAAAATCCCGACGTTTTCGTCACACGCGCGGGCCTTCGCTTGTCCAATGCATGAGAGGGCATCGGACAAGTCCCGTACAGAACGGCCGGAGAAGGCCCTGCGCGACTCCATGCCCGCGAACGGCCGACGAAGAAAGAGAAGAGGACCGCATGACCGACGAGAACGCATTGATCGACGCCGCGCTCGCAGGGGACGAGAAGGCCCTGGGCGAGCTGCTGGCAAGCGTGCAGGACCAGGTGTTCAACCTGGCGCTGCGCATGCTGGGCACCGTGCCCGACGCCGAGGACGCAACGCAGGAGGTGCTGGTGAAGGCGTGCACGCGCCTGTCGGGATTCCGCCGCGAGAGCGCCTTTGCCACCTGGGTGTTCCGCATAGCGCTCAACCACCTGGCCACGTACCGCAAGGGCCTGTTCGCCCAGCGCCCCGTGAGCTTCGACGTGTACGGCGAGGACATCGCCTCCGGCCGCGAGCGCGACGTGCCCGACCTGTCCGGCGGCGCGGACCGCCGCTTGCTGGAGCGCGAGCTGAAGGTGTCGTGCATGCACGGCATGCTGCAGTGCCTGGACGTGGAGGGGCGCAGCGCGTTCGTGCTGGGCACCATGTTCAAGATGGACAGCCGCGCGGCGGCCGACGCGCTGGGCATCACGCCCGAGGCGTACCGGCAGCGGCTCTCTCGCGCGCGGGCGCGCATGGCCACGTTCCTCACCGCGTACTGCGAGGCGGCCGGAGGCTCCTGCCGCTGCGCGCGGCGCGTGGACTACGCCATCGCCACGCACCGCATCGACCCCGCCCGTCCCGGCTGGCAGACGCTCGAAGTCCTCCCGGACGGCTCGGCGAACGCGCAGGACGCCGAAGCCGACGCCGGCCCCTCCGTCGATGAGCGGGCCGACGCCATGGAGGCGCTGGACGACGCGTCGGGCGTGTTCGCGTCGCTGCCGCGCTATCGCTGCCCCGCCGACGCGGCCGCGTTCGCCCGCAGACTCGTGGCGTCCGACGTGTTCGCGCGGGCGGTGTCCGAATGACGGCCGCGCAGGGCGCCGGGACGGGCATGGGCGATGCGCTCGCTTACCTGGCCGAGCTCGAGGCGCACAACGACCGCGCCTGGTTCGCCGACACGAAGGGGGAACGGATGCGGGCGCTCGCGTCCTTCGACGCCCTGGTGGCCGAGGTGCAGGGACTCGTGGGCGCGTTCGATCCGGCCGTGCTGGGCCACGACCCGAAGAAGCTCACGTTCAAGCTCACCCGCGACACGCGCTTCTCGAACGACAAGTCGCCTTACAACCCGTCCCTGCGCGCCCATGTGGGCCCGGCGGGCAAGCTGCCCGTGCCCGTGGGCTACTACCTCATGGTCAAGCCGGGCGGGCGCTCGTTTCTAGGGGGCGGGCTGTTCGCCGCGATGTTCAAGGACGCCACCGAGCGCGTGCGGCGCGCCATCGCCGCGAACGGCGGCGAATGGGAGCGGATCGTGGCCGGCCTCGCGCCGCTGCAGGTGGAGGGCGAGGCCCTCAAGCGCGTGCCGCAGGGCTTCGACGCGGCGCATCCTCAGGCCGCGTGGCTCAAGTTCAAGAGCTGGTACGTGGAGCTGCCCGTGTCCGACGAGGACGTGGCCGCGCCCGGCTTCGCCGCGCAGGCCGCACGGGGGTTCGAGCGCATGAAGCCGCTGAACGACTTCCTCAACCGGGCGCTCGAAGGATTCGAGATGCCCGCGCGCTAGCCCGCCTCGGCCCGCGCGGCCTTCTAGGGAGCCCTTCGGGAAGGCTACGCCGACGCGGCCCCGTCCCCCGACGCCCGTGGGCGGCCTTTGCGGCTGCGGGCCTTCTCCTCGTACATGCGCTCGTCGGCGCGGCGATGGACCTCCCGAAGGTCCTCGCCGTCGCCGCGCAGCGCCCATCCCACCGAAAGCGACAGCGGGCGCCCCTCGACGACCGTGCCCGCGCATGCCGCATGCAGGTCGTCGGCCATGCGCTGGGCGCCTTCCGCATCGAGTTCGAAGCAGCAGACGGCGAACTCGTCGCCGCCCACCCGGTACACCGGGCCCGCGCCCTCGCAGCGCGCGGCCACGACCCCGGCGGCCGCGCGGATGAGGTCGTCGCCCGCCGCATGCCCCAGCTCGTCGTTGACCGCCTTCAACCCGTCGAGGTCGACCACCAGGACGCCGGCGACCTCGACGCCCGAACGGCTCCAGTTCGCCATGTCCACTTCGAACGCGTTGCGGCTCTTGAGCTTCGTCAGGTAATCGGTGTTCGCGAGGTCGCGGTAGGCGGGGTTCGAGATGCGCCGGAACAGCACCACCGCCACCGCAACCGCCACCAGGCAGAACAAGCCCCCGATGACGGGCGTGCCGATGCGCACGACGCGGAACGCCTCGAACTGGCGCTCCGCGTCGAACTCGATGCCCACCACGCCCACCACGCGCCCTTCGTCGTGGATGGGGTAGTACGACACGAAGATATGGCCCCAGTCCGTGGACTTGATGTCGGTGGGGTACACGATCTCGTTGGCCAGGGCCCGCTCCATCTCGTCCACGATCTCGGGCTCGATGGGATCGCCGGGGTAGCGGAAGTCCTCGCTTTCGGAAGGGAGGCCGTCCACGACGTAGATGAGCGCGCCGTCGGCGGCGCGCTTCGCCGTGTACAGGTAGCGCACGCCCGTGGCGGCTTTGACGCGCTTGAACGCCTCCTTCATCTCGCGGTAGGCCCCGTATGCGGCGTCGTCGGGATCGTCGACGTCGGCCGCCTGGTCGATGGTGACGAACGTGGATTTGTCAAGCGAATCCTCCACGTACGAGTAGATGCTGTCGGAGCGCTCCTTGAGCGTCTCGATCATATCGCGGTAGGTCACCTGGTAGTTGAACGCGTACACGCACAGAAACGACAGCGCCACCACCGCGGCCACGATGACCGACACTTGTACGTCGACCCGGCTCCAGCGGCCCGATCGCAATTTGCCGTGCTGCATGCCCGTGACCGCCTTCGCCCCGCCGAAGGCGCGCCGCGCCGTCGGCCCTTTGACCTTCAACCTTTTCATTGTATCGCAAAATGCTCTGCGCGAAGCGCGCGAGCGAACCCCTGGGACCTGCGGTTCAGCTTCCCGACAGGCGGCGTTCCGTACGCTCCCCCAGGTCGATGAGCTCTTGACGACCGTGCACGCCGCATTTCGCGTAGATGCGGCGCAGGTGGGTGTCCACCGTGCTTTTGGAGATGAAGAACTCGGCGGCGATGCGCTCGCCCGTGCGGCCCTTGAGCGCGAACGGCAGGATCTCCGCCTCGCGTTTGGACAATCCGTATTCGGAGGCGATGAGCCCGCACGCGTCGTCGAAGCGGTCGGCCTCGCGCGCGATGACCGACAGCGCGCGGAAGTCGCGCTCGGTGAACAGGAACAGGCAGGCGTAGAGCGCGGCGAGTCCGGCGCAGGCCACCACGACGTAGGGCGTCTGCTCCGTGCCGGACACCACGTCGATGACGTTGCCGAGCGCGATGCCCGCCACCTCTCCCGCGAACAACGCCGTGAAGCCGCGCGCGAACGACAGCGCCGCGTCCTGCCCCGTGATGCGCGCCATCACCAGGAACAGCGACTCGAGCACGGCGGATAGCCCCAGGTAGCCCGCCAGCACGATGGCCTCGCCGGGCACGCCGAACTCGCCGAGCACGGGCACGAACAGAAAGCCCGCCATCATCACGAGCACGGCCAGGCGGTACACGCCGTCGAGCGGGCCTTCGGGTTCGGCGGGCGCCGAGCCTTCGGACGCCGCGGCCCCCGGGCCGCCCCCGCCGACCGGGCCGCCCTCGGAGTCGAGGCCGCCCGTGGCGAGCAGCTGCAGCGCGGCGACGCAGAACAGCACGAACAGCAGCAGCGTGGCCGGAAAGGCGGGCGTGGAGGCCATGCCGGGGTCGGACCCGTACGTTTCCATGAAGCCGGCTGCCAAGCCGAACAGCACGGTGCCCGCCGCCATCTTCAGCGAGAGGCGCGCCGTCTTCTCGCGCTCGGCGGGCGTGGCCAGCAGGGCGCGCAGCGACAACGGCGCCGGCTCGACGGCGGCAGGCCCCTCCGCGCCGGCGGAGGGAGCCGGCGCGCGGTCCGCGGTGCCGGAGGCGTCCGCGACGCCCGAGGAACCGGGAGCCCGGCTCTCTGCGGACGGACGGGAAAGGGCCTTGAGCGCCCACGCGCTGCCGAGCGGCAGCAGCTTCAGCACGAGCTCCGCGCCGCCCACCGGGACGGTCGCCACGGCGAAGCAGGCCGTCGCCCCCACCGCCGAGCCCACGAACACGGCGGGGAGCGCGCGGGCCAAGGGCAGGCCGCCCAATGCGCGGCCCCATGCCGCCAGCATGAGCCCGGCGGGAAGCCCCACGAGCGCGGCCTCCAACGCAAGGCTCGCCGAATTCGCGCCCCCGGACAGCGCGGGCACGATGGAGCCCAGCACGAGCAGCACCGCGTAGCACCACAGAAGCGGGCGCGCGAGCAGGGCCCCGCGCGCCTTGGGCGACGCCACGCGCAACAGGCCGAACGCCGCCATCATGAACAGCAGCGTGCCGAACAGATCGGCACGCTCGAACGACAGCACGCCGTCGCCGAAAGCCCGGTTCGCACCCATGTAGAACAGCGAGAACACGAACCCTTGGTTGCAGGCGAAGCCCACGACGGCGCGCAGGGAGGCCCTGCCGCCATGACGATGCGCGCCCATGCGGGCCCCCTTTCCGTCGACGTCGAAAGCCCCATGATACCGCAAGGAGCCGAGCGCGTCGGGCGGAACGGAAGCGCCCCTGCAAAACCCGCATGGTCCGGGATGCGCGCGCCGACCCCCCCCCCAGCAAGAATGTCCCAAATGGGGACTGTCCCCATTTGGGACATTCTTGAGCACCTCGAGCAGGGTGAAAACGGACACGCGCCCGTGCGGGAAGCACGGGCGCGTGTCCGAGCGCGAAGAGGGAGTTCGCGCTCAAGGGAGGGAAGCGCGTGCGCACCGGGGCGCGCAGCGCGGGGAACGGCTGGCTAGGCGGCCTTGCGGGCACGCACCTTCTTCGTGGACTTGGGCTCGTCGCCCTCGACGTCGTCGTCCTCGACTTCCTCGGACTCGACGATTTCGGCGTCGTCCTCGGAATCCTGGATCTTCTTGTCGCCACCCAGGCCGTCGCGCAGGTTCTTGACCGTGGAGCCCAGGGCCGAGCCGAGCTTCGGCAGGTTCTTCGGGCCGAAGATGAGCAGGATAACGCCGAGGATGATAAGCAGTTCGGGCATGCCCATACCGAGGATCTTCATTTAGTACGCCTCCTATGCGTTGGGGATGGACCCCATCGGTTTCAACAGCATCGGAGTATGGGCCACGGGTCGCCGCGCGGCTATCGTGCAGACGGCTGATTTTTGTCATGCAAGCACCCCGCGCCTTGTCATGCAAACGGCGTACAAGAGCGTTTCCGCAGGTCTATTCGCCGACAAGCTCGCGGCCGGCCAAATACCCCATGACGCTGGCCATCATGAGGCCGCGCGTCCAGCCGCTCGAGTCGCCCAGGCACCGCAAGCCGCGCACGCTCGTGCGGAAGCGCTCGTCCATCTTCACGCGGTTGCTGTAGAACTTGAGCTCGGGCGAGTACAGCAGGGTCTCGGGCGCGGCGAAGCCGGGCACCACCTCGTCCACGGCCAGCATGAAGGCCAGGATGTTCGTCATGGAGCGGTACGGCATGGCCGCCGTGATGTCGCCCGCCACCGCGTCGGGCAGCGTGGGCGCGACGTTGGAACGGCGCAGCTCCTTGTCCCACGTGCGCTTGCCGTCCAGGATGTCGCCCAAACGCTGCACCAGGATGCGCCCGTCGCCCAGCATGTTCGTGAGCTCGCCCACCTTCTGCGCGTAGGCGATGGGCTGGTCGAACGGCTCCGAGAAGTTGTGCGAGCACAGGATGGCCAGGTTCGTGTTCGGCGACTTCCGCTCCTTGTAGGAGTGCCCGTTCACCACGGCCAGGCCGCCGTCGTAGTTCTCCTGGCTCACGAACCCGCCGGGGTTCTGGCAGAACGTGCGCACCTTGTTCTTGAAGGGCTTGGGATAGCCGATGAGCTTGCTCTCGTAGAGCACGTCGTTCACCGTGCGCATGACCTCGTTGCGCACCTCCACGCGCACGCCGATGTCAACGGGGCCGGGGCCGTGGGCTATGCGGTGCTCGCGGCACATGCGCTCGAGCCAGTCGGCGCCGCGCCGTCCGGTGGCCACCACCGTGTGCCCAGCGCGTATCTCCTCCACGCCGCCCGGCCCCTCCACGACCACGCCCTCGCAGCGGTCGCCCTCGACGACGACCTGCGTGCACGCGGTGCGGAAGCGCAGGTCCACGCCCGCATCCAGCAGATGGCGCTCGAGGCGCGCGTACAGGGCGCGCGCCCGCTCGGTGCCCAGATGGCGCAGCGGGCAGTCCACGAGCTTCAGGCCGGCCTTGATGGCGCGCAGGCGTATCTCGTCGACCTCGGGCCGGGGCCCCGCGCCCTCCACGCGCCCGTCGGCGCCGAACGCCAGGTACACCCCGTCCACCTCGGCGATGGCCGCCTGCACCGCCTCGTGCCCCAGAAGGTCGGGCAGATCGCCGCCCACCTCGCTCGACAGCGAGAGCTTCCCGTCCGAGAACGCGCCCGCCCCCGAGAACCCCGTGGTGATGCGGCACGGGTCGCAGTTCGCGCAGGGGCCGCCCGCCTGCTTGGGGCAGGCGCGGTCCTCCACGGCCAAGCCCTTGTCCACCATGGTGATGCGGCCCGCGAAGCCGCGCTCGATCAGCGCCAAGGCGCAGAAGATGCCGGCGGGTCCCGCGCCGACGATGACGGCGTCCGTGTTGCGAGCGCTCATGGCGCCTCCTTCGCTTCGTGTGCGCCGCAGAGCGCGGGCGCTTCACCGCATTGTAGCGCATCGCCGCGCACTCGGCCGCACCGAACAGGGCGGTGCAACCGCGCCGTTGGCTTCGTCCCCGGGCGCGCCGGCCCGCTCCCGGCGGGCTGCCGCATTGCGCGATTCCGCAGGCGGCAAGGGCGTTCATGGAGAATCGTTGCAGGACCTGTGGGGACGGCGTGCCCTCCTTGTGTTGGTTCGGCGGGATTCGCCGCCCTCTCTCATCTCGGGCGTTGCCGTTTCGTTACCATCGTGAGCCGACGGCCGCACACCCACTCGAAACGCACCCGACACGGCCGTGGAAAGGATGCTGATCCATGGCATCGCGCGCCCTTCCGGCGGCGCTCGCGCATCTCGCGGCGCTCGCCCTGCTCTTTTCGCTCTGCCTGCCCGTCCAGCGGGCCGCGGCCGCGCCGCTCTCGACCCCCGCCGGCGCCCCTCCCCTCGCATCGACCGCCCTGGCAGCCCTCGGCGCACCCTCCGCTTCCGCGTCGGCGGCTGCGGGCGCTGCCGCCCTGCCCGTCGCCGTCAAGGGGAACGATTCCTCCGACCTGGACGTCCTTGCCACGGCGCAGGCCGTGTACGAGCGGCAGCAGGCCGAACGGGCGGCCGCCGCAGAGGCCCAGCGCACCGACAAGACGCTCCCCTACGACCCTGCGCTCATCGCGACCATAGGCAACCAGGCGGGCGGCGGCCACACGGTATGCTGCCCCGGCTACGCGTGCGCCTACGGCGACGCCGTGCTCACCGGACAGGCAACGGACCACGCCGCCTACGGCTGCGGCTGCTGCACATGGCCGGGCTGGGGCGGCGGCAACTCGTCGTTCCGCTCGCTCGGGTCCGACGCGGCGCTTTTGCGCGAGGCCTACGACGAGATCGCGGCCGGACGCCCCACCGTCATGCACGTGTCGGGCCCCTACGGCGAGCATTGGATCTGCATCGTCGGCTATCGCGACGCCCAAGACCCCGACACGCTCACGCTGGACAATTTCGTGGCGCTCGACCCCGCGAACGGCCAGGAGGTCGTCGCCTCCTACCGCTACGTGCCCTACGGCGACGCCTGCGAGCATGTGAGCGACCTGCGCTAGAACGCAGGTCGCGGCAACAGCGGCACGTCTTGGCACGCGCGCCGTCGCATCGAGCTTTTGCTGCGCCGAACCATCGGCGCAGCGCGCCCCCAGCGGGGATCGAGTTTCGCCGATCGCGCCTCAGAACAACGGCAGCGTGGCCTTCGGAAGCGCGGGCATGGCGCGCTCGGTCACGACGTCGTCCGGCCCCAGCGCGTCGCAGAGCATCGGCGAGGCCGGGTCGTAGCGCGCCAAACGCCACGGCGCTCCGTCGCGGGCGGGCCGGACCCCCGTCCCGCCCGCTCTCGCTCCCGGGTTCGCGTAGCAGTAGACGCAGCCGTTGGCGCACGTGTCGTACGTCCCCACGTCCACGCTCGGCGCGCAGCGGCACGCCCCCGCCTCCGCCGGCGAGCCTTGGCGCACGTCGACCCCGGCCACGCGCGCGACGAGCGCCGCGTCGATGCAGCCCGCACCCGCAAGGCCCGCCTCCGCGAGCGCGGGATCGCCGCACCCTCCCACCTCCATGCCGTGCGCGGAGCCGATCTCGGCCAACCGCAGGGCGAGCGCCGCCTTGCGCCCCTGCGGCACGCCGTGCAGGCCGAGCGCCTCCAGGCGCGGGGCGATCTTGGGGTACGCGTCAAGGAAGCTCAGGCGGCACGCGCGCGTCGAACCCTCGAGCTTGCGGGCGAACGTGTCGAAGTAACGCAGATGGTGCTCCTCCGTGTAGCGCCCTCCCGCCCCGCCCAGCAGGATGGGGCTGTAGCGCCACACGACGCGCTCGGGGCCGACAGCGTGGGCCAGGTCGCGGAACGTGTCGACGAGCGCGGCCTTGCGCGGCAACCCGGCCTCCACGTCGGAGCCGTAGGCGTTGAGCGTGAACTGCACGAACCACGGCGCGGGCGAAACCCGCTCCAACCGGTCGAGCCGCGCCAGCAGCGGCGCGGGGTCCTTCGTCCAGAACGCGACGCAGTCCACGGCGCGCCCGTCGAGCGCCACGCGGCTCACCTGCGCGCGGTTCACGGGGTTGCGCACGAGGGCGTAGCCCTCTTCCAGGCGGTTCAGCATCCAGTCCATGAAGAACCGAGGTATGTCCGTGCGTCGCGACGCGCTGACGATCACGCGGCCCCCCCTTCCGACGACGCGCCGGCCGAGGGCCCTTCCCTTCAGCGCTTGGCGCGCCGCAGTTCGCGGCACTTCGCACAATAACATACATTTGTTCGCTAAACAAGAAAAGGACCCGATGTCAGCCTTCCAGCGACCCCGGAACGCAGACGAGCCGTCGCCCGACGCGTTCGACGTTGACTTCTATGCCGTAAAGGTCGTGCAGGTTCTCGGCTGTCACCACCTCGCGCGCGGGACCGATGTGCTCGATGCGGCCGCCGTCCATGACGGCCGTCGTGCCGCCCAGCTCGAGCGCATGATCGGGAAAGTGCGTGGTCATGATGACGCCCACGCCCTGCGCGCACAGCTGCTCCACCAGCTTGACGAAGCGGTACTGGTTGCCGAAATCCAGGTGCGCCGTGGGCTCGTCGAGCACGAGCACGTCGGGCTCCTGAGCCAGCGCCGAGGCTATCATCACCAACTGGCGCTCGCCGCCGGATATCTGGGTGTAGGGCTTGTCGCGCAGATGCGCGATGCCCAGGAAGTCCAGCTTCTCCAGCGCGCTGTCCCGGTCGGCGGCGCTCGGCGTGGAGAAGCGCCCGATGAGCGACGTGCGCCCCATGGTCACCACGTCGATGACCGGGTACTCGAACGCGGGCACGTGCGTCTGGGGGATGTAGGCCATGCAGCGTGCCAGGTCGCGCGCCGAGTACGCGCCCACGGGCTTGCCGTCGACGCGCACTTCCCCGCCCGTTGGCTTGAACGCCCCGATGACGCATTGCAGAAGCGTGCTCTTCCCCGTGCCGTTCGCCCCGAGGATGCACAGCGCCTCGGGCGACTCGTAGCGAAGCGTCAAGCCGTCCACCACGGGTCGGGCGCCGTCGTAGGAGAACGACAGGTTGTCGATGTCCAGACGCATCACCAGGCGACCTTCCGCCGATAGATGAAGTACAGGAACATGGGCACGCCGATGATGCCCGTTATCACGCCGATAGGTATCTCGAACGCCGACACCGTGCGGCACACGTCGTCGATGGCTATGAGGTAGCACATCCCCAACGACACGGACGCCGGCAGCAGGCGCCGGAAGTCGGGTCCCACCAGCATGCGCGCAAGATGCGGCACCACGATGCCCACCCAGCCGATGATGCCCGACATGCTCACCGTGAGCGCGGTGACCACCGAGCACGAGGCTATGATGATGCCGCGGTCGCGCCCGACGTCGATGCCGAACGAACGCGCCTCCGCATCGCCCAGGCTCAGCACGTTGGCCTTCCAGCGGAACAGGAACAGCACCGCCATGAACACCAGGTACAGCGGCAGCACCGCGAGGATGGCGTCGTATCCCACGCCGGAAAGCGACCCCATGAGCCAGTAGACGATCTGCGGAAGCTTCTCGGTGGGGTCGGCCACGAACTTCAGCAGCGACACGAGCGACGAGAACAGCGACCCGATGAGCATGCCCGACAGGATGAGCGTCACCGTGGAGGCGCGGCCGCGCGACACGATGGCGAAGGCGAGCCCCACGGCCACCAAGCCGAACGCGATGGCGCCCATCTGGATGCCGAAGCCCGACAGTCCCAGCACGATGGCGAGCGCCGCGCCGAACCCGGCGCCGTTGGACACGCCGAGCGTGTCGGGGGCGGCGAGCGGGTTTTTGAAGAGCCCTTGGAACAGGGCGCCCGTGGCCGCGAGGCCCGCGCCCACCATGGCGGCCGCCAGCACGCGCGGCATGCGCACCTCCCACACGAGGCTCGCCGCCATCGCGTCCACGCCCAGGTCCCGCCCCGTGATGCGGGCCAGGATGATTTGGCACACCTCGAGCGGGCTGATGGCGTAGGCCCCCAGCGCGAGCGACCCCACCGCGAAGGCGAGCGGGAGCGCCACGAGCGCGCCCACCGTCAGCGCGCCGAGGCCGCGTTCGACCTTCACGTCGCCCATTCCCTATACGGTGCCCGTGAACGCGACGCCGTAGAAGTCGCGGTAGAAGCGCTCCGCGTAATCGCGTACCGTGTCCGCGTCCACTTTCTCAGGGTAGAACTGGTTCGCCAACCACAGCTCGCCGAGCGCTATGGAGTCGGTGTCGGGGTTGCCCCACGGCTTCGTCCAGTACGGCGCCAGAAGCACCTTGCCGTTCTTCACGGCGGAGAGCTCCTGGTACTTCGCATCGGTGGTGATGGCGTCGTACACGTCCTTATAGCGGTCCTGCACGATGATGACCTCGGGATCCCACGCAGCCAGCATCTCGAAGGTGTAGGGCTTGTAGCCCTGGATGTCGGCGGCGGCCACGTTCACCGCGCCGGCGCGCAGGAGCTGGCAGCCCACGTACTTGTCGTTGCCGTAGGTCTGGTCCTTCGTGTTGGCCACGAACACGCGGACGCGGTCGGCGTCGTCCATCCGGCCGATGGCCTCGTCCACGATGGCGCGGCTGTCCAGGCACATCTTCCAGATGTCGGCGGCCTTCTGGTCGGCACCCACCAGCTTGCCAAGGGTCTCGATGGCCCATCGGCACCCCTCCGTGTAGGCGGCGTCGGCGTCGGAGAGGCGCGGGTTCTGGGCCTCCTCCTGCTTGCCCTCGCCGCGCAGCGACACCATCACCACGGGGATGCCCAGGTCGGACACTTGCTTCATCGCGTCGGCATTGGCCTGCGAAGCGGCTATCACCACGTCGGGTTTGAGCGCCGCGAGGGCCTCCACGTTCCAATCGGTCAGATCGCCCGGCGTGGGCACGTCGTCGATGCCGGGGAACACGTCGCGCATGTAGGCGCCCAGGTCGCCTTCCCAGTTCTTCTCGGTGCCCACCACCTTGTCCTGCGCGCCCAGCTGCGCCAGCATGTCGAGCGAGTGGTGTTGCATGACCACCATGCGCTGCACGGGCACGCTCACGGTGACCGTGTTGCCGCCCTGGTCCTCGAACGTCCACTCCTCTTGTTTCGGGGCCTGGCCCCCTTGGTCGGCCGACCCCTCGGCGGCAGGCGCCTCGACCTTCGGCTCGGACGCGCAGCCCGCGATGCCGAAGGCAGCCACGCTGCCGACGCCCACGAGCGCGCCCTTCAGAAACGTGCGACGTGTGAACAACTCCATAGATCCCCTTCTTCCTGCCAGACTCCCTTTATGCGTTCAGCCGGCCCTTCGCCGGTCGAGCGTTCCGAAACGCTACTTGCACGCGCAGACGACGAACAGCGCGGCACGCTCCTGCGCGCTCGCTTGGGCGGAGAAGCGGTCGGCGGCCTCGATGCCCAGCATGCGCTCGGCATCTTGGAAGCAGCGCACCTCCGATGCGCCCAGATCCAGCAGCACGGCCAGATCCCAAGCCGGACGCTGCGCGCGGGTGACGGGCAGGTCGGCCACGATGGCGTTGCGCTCGAGCAGCTGCGCCGTGCTCTGCGTGGGATGAACGGGCTCGTTGCCGGCCGCCGCGGCCGCGTTGAAGGCGTGCCCGTAGTTCGCGTCGACGTTGACGAGCGTGCCGCCCGGACGAAGCGCGCGCAGCACTCCCGCGTAGGCGGCCGCCGCGTCGGGCAGCACCCAGAAAACGTTGCGCGAGACGGCGAAGTCGAACGAGCCTTCCTCGAACGCGAGGTTTTGGACGTCCCCTTGCTGGAACGCGATGCGAGCGGCACCCGCGCGATCGGCGTTGCGCGCGGCCTCGGCCAGCATGTCGGCGGAGAAGTCGACGGCCGTGACCTCGCAGCCGAGCTCTGCCAGGATGAGCGACATGAAACCCGAGCCGCAGCCTGCGTCGAGCGCTTGCACGGGCCGTCCTTCGACGCGCGACATGAGGTCGCGCAGGACCGAGCGGAGCGCGTCGCGCAGCGCCTCGTGGCGCGTCGCGTCGTGCAGCTCCGAGTACTCCGGGGCGCGTTGCGACCAATAGGCGCGCGACCGTTCCAAAAGCTCTTTCGCGGCATCGTCCATAGCATCCCTTTCGACTAAACCAAGATTATATATATTTAGAAATATTCTTGTTTAGTATAGATTAGATGCGGACGAAGTCAACTGGGTAGCTTCGGGAGCTCAGTCCTAACGCAAGCAGGCCCCGGTTTCCCGGGGCCTGCAAGAGCGCTTTTTGTCAACCGGTTCGGCTTAGAACAGAGCCTGCACCGCGATGAACATCGGGGCGAACGTCAGCGACACGATGGTCATGAGGTTGATGAGGATGTTCATGGACGGACCGGACGTGTCCTTGAACGGATCGCCCACGGTGTCGCCCACGACGGCGGCCTTGTGGGCCTCGGAACCCTTGCCGCCGTGATGGCCCTGCTCGATGTATTTCTTCGCGTTGTCCCATGCGCCGCCGGCGTTGGACATGAAGATGGCCATGAGCATGCCCGTGGCCACGGCGCCGGCCAAGAAGCCGCCCAGCATGGCCGGGTTGAAGCAGCCGATGGCGACCGGCACCACGATGGCGAGGCAACCCGGCAGCATCATCTCGCGCAGCGCGGACGAGGTGGAGATGGCCACGCACTTGTCGTACTCGGGCTCGGCCTCGTAGGTCATGATGCCCTTGATCTCGCGGAACTGGCGCCGCACCTCCTCGACCATGGCGTGGGCCGCACGCGACACCGCGCCCATGGTGAGGGCGGCGAACATGAACGGCATCATGGCGCCGATGAAGATGCCGGCCACGATGAGCGGATCGGTGAGCGTGAGCTCGAACGAGGGAAGAGCGTGGTGCATCGTGGCCTGGTAGGACACGAACAGCGAGATGGCCGACAGGCCCGCGGACGCGATGGCGAAGCCCTTCGCGATGGCGGCCGTGGTGTTGCCCACGGCGTCGAGGGCGTCGGTGCGGTCGCGCACCTCTTCGGGCAGGCCCGCCATCTCGGCGATGCCGCCCGCGTTGTCGGCCACGGGGCCGTAGGCGTCGACGCCGATGGTGATGGCCGTGTTGGACAGCATGCCGGTGGCGGCCAGGCCCACGCCGAACAGGCCGACGGCGATGCCGCCCTCGGCCGACGCGAGCGGGAACGCCATGTTGCCGAACGTGTACGCGCCGATGATGGCAAGCGCCACGAGCACGATGGGGGCGATGGTGGACAGCATGCCCGTGCCCAGGCCCTCGATGATGACGGTTGCCGCGCCGGTGTCGGCGGCGTCGGCTATCTTGTGCACGGGGCTGTACTTGTCGGAGCAGAAGTACTCGGTGATCTTGCCGATGGCAAGGCCCGCCACCAGGCCGCACAGCACGGAGCCGAACAGCCACAGCGGCTGCGCCTCGACGGACTGCGTGCTCCACACGTAGAACAGGCAGAAGATCACGACGATCTCGATGGCGGCGGCCACGTACGTGCCGCGGTTGAGGGCCTTGTGCAGCGCCGCGCCTTCCTTGGCGCGCACGGCGAACAGGCCGATGATGGACGTGATGATGCCGCAGCCCGCGATGATGACCGGGGTGACGAGCGCCCACACCAAGTCGCCCGTGGCGAAGTAGCCGCCCAGCGCGCCGAACGTGGCCGCGAGGATGGTGGGGGCCAGGATGGCGCCCGTGTAGGACTCGAACAGGTCGGCGCCCATGCCCGCGACGTCGCCCACGTTGTCGCCCACGTTGTCGGCGATGGTGGCCGGGTTGCGCGGATCGTCCTCGGGAATGCCCGCTTCGACCTTGCCCACGAGGTCGGCGCCCACGTCGGCCGCCTTCGTGTAGATGCCGCCGCCCACACGGGCGAACAGCGCCACGGCGGACGCGCCGGTGGCGAAGCCCTCGACCATGCCGATGTTCGTGTGCATGAGATCGGCGAGCTCGCGGTTGATGTCCACGCCCACGGCCATGCCGAACACCATGGCGATGAGCCACAGCGACAGGCCCAGCAGCGCGAACGAGGCCACGCACAGGCCCATGGTGAGGCCCGACTTGAAGCTGATGTTCAGCGCCTTGGCCACCGACTCCTCGGCGGCGTGCGCGGTGCGCGTGTTGGCGCGCGTGGCCACGTGCATGCCCGCGTAGCCCGCAGCGGCAGACATGACGCCGCCGGTGACGAACGCGAGCGCCGTGATGGGAGACAGGAAGATCGCCATGACGATAGCCACGACGACCATGAAGATGACGAGCAGCTTGTACTCGCTCATGAGGAACGCCTTGGCGCCCTGCTGGATCTTCAGCGAAATGTTGTTCATCTTGTCGGGGCCCGGGTCCTGCTTGAGTACCCAGGAACCGAGGTAGCCGGCCATGCAGATGCCTATCAAGGCGCACACGGGGGCCATCCATGCGACTGCGGTAGTCACGTGTTTCCTCCTTGGTTCGTCCGTTACTGACGATGCGGCCTTCTCACCGGGCATTGTGGTGGGAAGATCGCAACTGCCTCATTTTAGGGGATTCGAAGATAATGTGAAGGGGAAATCGAGGTTTTTTGGAGGTGCGCCCGTATCGGCCCGTTCGACGGTCGCGCTTCATGTGTTGGCTTGCCGTTTGCCGGCCCATGGAGCCAAGATCGTCGGAAACTCGGTTATGATAGAACATTCTTTTGCATGGGATTTGTTTTGACTAGGTATGATCGAGGAGTGTTTTTATGATCTTGAGCCGGCCCCGCACCCCTGCGCCGTCCCGGCCTTGTTCCCCCGCAGGCCCCTCCCCTGCAGCCCCCACGCGCCCGAAGGCCGTCGAGATCGTCGGCGCGCTGCTCGGCGCCGCGGTTGCCCTGGGGCTCTGCCTGTACGCGGCCGCCGGATTCGCGGACGCCCCTTGGCAGGCGGTCGCGGCGACCGCCCTCGCGATAACGGGCTGCTCCTGCGCCCCGCTCGCGCGCGGACGCCTGGCCGAACGCGGCCTGCGCTTCGTCGCGGCCGTTCGGCCCTTCGCCGTCGCCCTTGCCGTGCCGGCAGGATTCTACCTGCTCGAGCGGCCCTGGAACGACGGGTTGTTCGCCATGGATCCTTATTATGCGGCTGCGAACCTGTGCGTGCTCGCGCTGCTTTTCGCCGTCGTGTACTTCGCGGGGCAGCGCTCGCGCGCATCCGTGGCGGCGTTTTTGGCTATCTGCCTCGCGGTCGGCGTCGCCAACCATTTCGTCATCGCGTTCAAGGGCCAGCCCATCGTGCCGGCGGACGTGTTCGCGCTCTCGACGGCGGCCTCGGTCGGATCGGGCTACACGTTCGCGCTCGACGCCCGGCTGCTCCAATCCTTCGCGGCGTTCGCCGCATGCTGCGCGGTGCTCGCCTTCCTGCCGAAGGTGCCGGCCACGCCGCGTCGTGCGGCGGCGAACGCCGCGTGCGCCCTGGCCGTTGCGGGGTGCTTCGGCTGGTGGATGGGGTCCTACGACATCGAGGAGGCTTACGCCTGCCCCGTGGACGTATGGGGCGTGAAGGAATCCTACGCCGAGCGCGGATCGACCCTGTGCTTTTTGAAGCGCGTCCAGGACCTGAGCCCCGCAGAGCCCGACGGCTACGCCGCCGCGACGGCGGACGAGCTGCTCGCCCAGTACGCCGACGCGGCGCTCGAGGACCGCGCGGACCGAACCCAGGCGCCCACCGTCGTGGCCGTCATGAACGAGACGTTCTCCGACCTCTCGCGCTATCCCGGCCTGGCCGACACCGACGCGAGGCCCGCGTACTACCACGACATCGCGGCGAACGCCCTGGAGGCGGGCAACGCCTACGTGTCGGCGTTGGGAGGCGGCACGTGCAACAGCGAGTTCGAGTTCCTCACCGGATCGAGCATGGGGCACCTGGGCGGCGGCGTGTACCCGTACGTCCTCTACGACCTGGACGGCTCCGAGAGCCTCGTATCCTACTTCTCGTCGCTCGGCTACGCCACGCACGCCATCCATCCTGCCGAAAGCGCGAACTGGCGGCGCGATCGCGTGTACGAGCAGCTGGGCTTCGACGACTTCGCCGACGGACAGGCCTTCGCCGACGCCGAAACGTTGCGCGGGCTGGTCACCGATCGGGCGACCTACGACCACGTGCTCGACCTGCTCGCGGCCGACGAGGACCCGCAGTTCGTGTTCGACGTGACCATCCAGAACCACGGGGGATACGACGTGGGCGGCATCGCCGAAGAGGACGCCGTGAGCGTGCCCCTGTCCGACGGCTCGGCCTCTTCCGAGCTCGACGAGTACGCGAGCTGCATCCAGCAGGCCGACCGCGACCTCGCCTACCTGGTGGAGCGGCTCGACGCGCTCGAGCGCCCCGTGGTGCTGTGCTTCTTCGGCGACCACCAACCCGGCTTCAGCGACTGGCTGTTCGAGGCCACCTACGGTGCCGAGGCCGACGAGCTGGGGTTGAGCGCCGTGCAGGAGCGCTATACGGTTCCCTATCTCATCTGGGCGAACGAGGCTGCGCGCGAAAGCGGCGTCCGAGCGCCGGCGTCCGAAGGCGACGCCATGGGGGCGCCTTCGAGCCTGAACTACCTGGGAGCCAAGGTCGTGGAGGCGGCGGGGCTTCCCACGACGAGCTACCAGCGCTTCCTGCTGGCCGCGAGCGAGAGCGTGCCGGCCGTCAACCTCAACGGCTACCTTGCCTCAGACGGCGTTTGGCGCTGGTTCGGCGAGGACGGCGGGGACGACGCCGCGGCCGACACGCTGCGCTCCTACGCCATCGTGCAGTACGACAACCTGTTCAACAAGGAAGCGCGATCGGCGCTCTGGGGCCTGGTCGGGGCATAGGGGCTGCGAACGGCGATGAGCCGCTTGGATGAGGAGGACTCTCCCGAGCGGCAAGGTCAGAGCCGTTGCCCTACAGGTTGTCCCGCACCCACTGGATGTTGCCCTTGACGGTGGCGACGAGCTCTTCCACGTCGTCGAACTTGCGCATGGGACGCAGCCAGTGCAGGAACTCCACCTTCACGGGATGACCGTAGAGGTCGCCGTCGAAATCCAGCAAATGCACTTCGCAGGTGGCCGTGGCGCGGTCGGCGAACGTCGCCGCCACGCCCACGTTCACGGCGGCCTTGTAGCGCGCGCCGTCCACGTCGGCCCAAGCGGCGTACACGCCGTCTCCCAGCGCGCGCAGCTGGTCGCCCACCGCGAGGTTCGCCGTGCGGAAACCCATGTCGGCCCCTTCGCCGCGGCCCGGCTCCACCGTGCCCGTGATGAAGTACGGGCGCTCGAGCAGGCGGTTCGCCTCTTCGATGTCGCCGTCGGCCAAAAGAAGGCGGATGCGCGTTGCCGTGATAGGGGCTCCATCGGCGCCCTTGAGGTCGTGCGGCACCACGCGCGTGCCGGCGGTTCCGCCCCACGCCTCCAACTCGCGCACGGTGCCCGCCGCGCGCGCGCCGAACTTGAAGTCGTACCCCACGTGCAGATACGCCGGGGCCGTGCCGTCGAACGTGGCCTCGAGGAACTCCTCGGGGGAGAGCGCCGCGAACGCGTGCGTGAACGGCAGCACGACCACGGCGTCCACGCCGGTGGACGCGAGCATGGCCAGGCGCTCCTCGTTCGTCATGAGCTTCTTCAGGCGATCGGGGTGGAACACCTCGTCGGGGTCGATGTCGAACGTGAGCGCGACGCTTTCGCCCCCGCTCCGCCGCGCCGTCTCCCGCGCCTGCGCCAGCAGGTACCGGTGCCCGGCGTGCACGCCGTCGAACACGCCGAACGCGCACGACGTGCCTTCGAAGAACGCGTGGTCGAAGCCTTCCCCCACCTCATAGATCTCTGCCACGAGACACCCCCGTCTGAAACACGCACCGCGCCCGGTAGGCGGCGCGGCCCTCGTCGTAAGCGTACAGCGCCACGAGCTTGTTCTCCGCTATCACGGCCACGACCTCGTCGGCGCGCGGTCCCTCGCAGCTCTCGCGAACGCCCGCCGTGCAGGCGCACAGCTCGGCTTCCATCGTGCTTCGCCGACGCTCGAACAGCGCGGTGGAGCCGGGAAGCGCGCCTCCGTTGCGCACGGTTTGCGCCAACCCCTCGTCGGCGAAGACGAAGCGCGTCCCCAGCAGGCGCACCGGGTCGAGCGCCGCGCGGTCCTTCGCTTCGGCCAGCGTCTCCAGCGTGACGCACTCCTCCAGGCGCAGCAGGCCCAGCTGCGTGCGCTCGAGCGCCGCCACGTGCGCGGGGCATCCCAGCGCCACGCCCGCGTCGCGGGCGAGCGCGCGGATGTAGGTGCCCTTCGACACGTGGAACTCCACGTCCCACGAGGGCAGCTCGCAACCGTCGCCCGCCTCGTGCACCGCCAGAAGGCGCGCCTCGTGAACCACGATGTCGCGCGGCGCCAGGTCGATGATGGTGCCCCGGCGCGCCTCGTCGCACGCCTTCTTGCCGTTCACCTTGATGGCCGAGTACGCGGGCGGCAGCTGCTTGCGCGCGCCCGCGAGGCCCTCTGCGAACGAAGCGGCGAAGGAAGGGTCCAGCACGCGCTCGGGCACGTCGCCCGTGCGCACAACCTCCCCTTCGGCGTCGTCGGTGGTGGTTGCCGCGCCGAGCGCGATGCGCACGCGGTAGCGTTTGTCATGTCCCACGAGGTAGGCGTCCAGGCGCGTGGCCGGCCCCACGCAGATGGGCAGCACGCCCGTGGCCATGGGGTCGAGCGTGCCCGTGTGCCCCACGCGCCGCTCGTCGAAGATGCGCCGGCAGCGGTTGACCACGTCGTGCGAGCTCATGCCCGCGGGCTTGTTGACCCCTACGACCAGGGAGAGCCCCGAAGTGCCTCGTTTCACGCCTCGCGCTCCCCCGTCTTCAGCGCGTCGTCCAAAAGCGCGCCCACGCGCTCCACCGCCGCGTCCACGGATCCCGACAAGGTGAAGCCGGCCGCGGCCTTGTGGCCGCCGCCGCCCATCGTGCGCGCGAGCGCCGCCACGTCCGTGCCGTCCTTCGCGCGGAAGCTGCCGCGCACCGAGTCGCCCTGGTCGCGCAGCATGCACGCCACGCGCACGCCTCGCAGGGAGCGCAGCGCGTCGATGATGGGCTCGGCGTCGGCCTTGACGGCCCCCGTGGCCTCGAAGTCGGCGCGCTCCACCCAGCTGAGCGCGTAGGCCCCGCCGGCGCCGAAGCGCATGCGCTCGACGGCCAGCGCTTCGAGCCTCACCGAAGGGAGCGAGCGGTTCTGGAAGATGTGCCGCGCGACGGCTGCGGGGTCGGCCCCCGCCTCCACCATGGCGGCGCCCGCCGCGAGCGCGGCGGCATCGGTGTTCTGGTATTGGAAGCGCCCCGTGTCGGTGACGAGGCCCGTGTAGCAGCACGTGGCGAGCTCGGGGCCGCGCTCGGCGCCCATGAGGCCGGCGAGCTCCCATACGAGCATCGTCGTGGCCGCGGTGTCCGGATCGACGTAGGCGAGGTCGCTCATGCGCTCGTCGAACGCGTGGTGGTCGATGGTGACCGAGAAGTCGCACGCGTCCAGAAGGCGCGCGGCAGCGGAGTTCATCCTATCGCGCATGGGCACGTCCACCGCCACGAACGTGGCGGCAGGGCCCGCGTAGGACGCGGCTGGCGCGAGCTCGTCGGCGCCCGGCAGGAACGCCAGACGCACGTCGATGGGCTCGTCTTTCGCCAGCAGGCACACGGCCCGCTTGCCGAGCGACCGCAGCGCGTGCATGAGCCCGAGTTGAGAGCCGATGCAATCCCCGTCGGGGCTCACGTGCCCGCAGATGACGAAGTCGTCGCGCTCGATCAGCGCGGCGGCCAGGTCGGGCAGGGTCGTGTTCGTTTGGGGCGTGACGCTCATGCGCCCTCCCCGTCCTCGGCGCGCTCCTGTTCGAGCGCCTCGCGCTCGGCGAAGGCGTCGGCGTCGGCCGGCACGTCGGCGTCCGTCGGCTCCGTCACGGCGCTGCGGCGCGCGTCGGCCGCGAGCGCGGTGGCGATGCGCTCGGCCTGGTCGACGCTCTGGTCCAGCAGGAAGCGCAGCTCGGGCGCCACGCGCCACGAGAGCTTCCGCGCCATGAGCGAGCGGATGCGCCCCGCCGCCTTCTGGAAGGCGGCCGCCACGTCGTCGTAGCGCTCGGGCTCGGTCGTGTAGAACACGTTGCACACGCTGCGGTCGTAGCTGACCTCGCAGCCCGTGACGGTCACGAGCTCCAAGCGCGGATCGGATATCTCGAACAGCAGGATGCTCGCGATGACCTCGCGCGCCTGCTCGTTGACCTTGCGGTTGGAAGAACCCTGCTTCATGATGCCGCCTCCTTAATCGTTGCCGGTAGGACGCCATTATCCGGCTTCGCCGGACCGGGCGATCGGAGAATCGCCCCTGCGGTTTCCCCTCATTTAAAGAGAGGGCTACTTTCGTAGATTACCGCACTCCAGAAATCAGAAAACGCGCCTGGACGAACGGTAGCCATACAGTTTCTATAGCAACAGGGGGCGGTGCAGTGTCCACCAAGCGAGTTCCGCACGAGCCGAAACGTCCGGCGGACGTTTCGCGCGAGCCAGGACTGCCGAGCGACTGGACATTGCGCCGCCCCCTGTTGCGGGCCGGGTTGGAGAGCTCGAACCCTCCAACCCGCGTTACGCTCCCAATTACTCGGTGCGCTCGACTTCCTTCACCACATAGCCCTCGATGGTGTCCCCCACCTTCAGGTCCTGGTAGCCGTGGATGCCGATGCCGCACTCGTAACCCTGCTTCACGGTCTTCACGTCGTCCTTGAAGCGGCGCAGCGACTCCATCACGCCCTCGAAGATCACGGTGCCGTCGCGCACGATGCGCACCTTGTCGTCGCGGTTGATCTCGCCCTCCGTGATGTAGCAGCCGGCGACGGTGCCCACCTTCGGCACCTTGAACGTCTCGCGCACCTCGGCGATGCCGGTGTCCTCTTCCACGATGTCGGGAGACAGCAGGCCCACGCGCGCGGCGTTGATCTCCTCGATGGCCTGGTAGATGACGCGGTACAGGCGGATGTCCACCTTCTCCTTCTCGGCCTGGGTCTTCGATTTGCCGGTGGGGCGCACGTTGAAGCCGATGATGATGGCGTCGGAGGCGCTTGCCAGCGTGACGTCGGTCTCGGTGATGCCGCCCACGGCCGAGTGCACGATGTTGATGCGCACCTCGGACTGGTCCATCTTCTCGAAGGCGTCGCGCAAAGCCTCGATGGAGCCCTGCACGTCGGCCTTCACAATGAGGTTGAGGTCGGTCTGCTTGCCCTCTTCGATGCGGCTGAACAGGTCGTCCAGGCTCACGTGCGACTTCGTCTCCTGCTCGGCCAAACGGGCGCGCAGCGCACGCTCCTCGGCGAGCTTGCGGGCGTCGCGCTCGTCCTCGAACACGCGGAACTCGTCGCCGGCCGTGGGCACGCTGTTCAGGCCCAGGATCTCGACCGGGTCGGCGGGCAGCGCGGCATCGACGTGCTTGCCGCGCGGGTCCACCAGGGCGCGCACGCGTCCGTAGGACGTGCCGGCCACCACGATGTCGCCGGGGTGCATGGTTCCGCGCTGCACGAGCACGGTGGCCACGGGGCCGCGGCCCTTGTCGAGGTTCGCCTCGATGACGAAGCCGGAGGCCTCGGCGTTGGGGTTGGCCTTGAGCTCGAGCACGTCGGCCTGCAGGATGATGGTCTCCAGCACGTCGTCGATGTGCAGGCGCTGCTTGGCCGACACCTCCACGAACATGTTCGAGCCGCCCCACTCCTCGGGGATGACGCCGTACTCGGTGAGCTCCTGGCGCACGCGGTCGGGGTTCGCGCCCGGCTTGTCTATCTTGTTCACCGCCACCACGATGGGCACGTTGGCCGCCTTCGCGTGGTTGATGGCCTCGACGGTCTGCGGCATGACGCCGTCGTCGGCGGCCACCACCAGCACGATGACGTCGGTGATGAGGGCGCCGCGGGCACGCATGGCCGTGAACGCCTCGTGGCCCGGCGTGTCGATGAACGTGATCTGCTTGCCGTCGATCTCCACGACCGACGCGCCGATGTGCTGGGTGATGCCGCCGGCCTCGCTGGCCACGACGCCCGTGTCGCGGATGGCGTCCAGAAGCGACGTCTTGCCGTGGTCGACGTGGCCCATGACGGTGACCACGGGCGGGCGGGACACGAGGTCCTCGTCCTTGTCGTGGTACACGACCGCGTACTCCTCCTCGGGCGACACGACGCGCACCTTGCGCCCCATGTCGTCGGCGATGAGCTCCACCAAATCGTCGCCCATGGATTGCGTGAGCGTGAGCACCTGGCCCAGCATGAACAGGCGCTTGATGATGTCGTTGGGCTGCACGCCCAGAAGCTCGGCGAACTTCGCTACGGTCGCGCCTTGGGGGATCTCCACGACGGAGTCGTCCAGCACGAGCGTGGGGTCGAGGCCCTTCTCGATGGCCTCGAGTTCGAGGCGCTCGCGGTTCTCGGCCTCGCGCTTCTCCTTGCGCTTCTTGCGGCGCCCCTCGCCCTCGTGGGACGTGGCGGCGGCTACGGCGGCGCGGGCCTCGGCCAGCACCTTGTCGCGCTGCAGCTTCTCGGCCTGCACGGCCATCTGGGCGTAGCGGTCTTCGCCGGAAGGCTGCTGCTGCGACTCGAGCTCGGGCACGATCTGCTCGAACGAGCCGCGCTTGCCCTTCTTCGGGCCGCGCTCCTGCTTGCCGCCCTTGCGGCCGGCGTCCTTGGCGCCGCCGGCCGGAGCCGCGGCCCCCTGCTTCTTCTGCGCCTCGATGCGCTGCTTCTCGGCCTCGATCTGCGACAGCAGCGAGTCGAAGCCGGAGGCTTTCTTCGCGCCGATCACCGGAGCGGGCTTAGGCGCGGAGGCCGAAGCCGAGCCCTTCTGCTTCTTGCCGCTGCGCTGGCGCAGCGCCTCCTCCACGGCCTGCTTCTTCGCGACCTCGGCCATGGCCTTGGCCTGGCGGGCGCGGGCGCGGGCTTCGGCGGCCTCGCGGGCCACGCGCTCCTTCTCGCTCTCGATCTGGCTCGCCAGGTTCTCGAACGGCGAGGGAGCGGGAGCTTTGGCCGGCTTGTCGGCCCCGTCGGCCTGCCCGGCCTCGGAAGCCTCGGCCTCGGCGGCCTCGCGGCGGGCGCGCTCGGCCTCGCGGGCGGCGCGCTCCTGCTCCACGGCTTCGCGGCGGGCGCGCTCCTCCTCGACCTTCTTGGCTTCGGCCTCGGCGCGCTCTTCGGCGAGCTTGCGGGCCTCTTCGTCCTCCAGCTGGCCCGCACGCTGCTTGATCTCGGGCTCCAGGTTCTTCCTGATCTTCGTCACGTAGGCGTCGGCGAGCATGCTCGCGTGGCTCTTCGCGGGTATCTTCATCTCGTGCAGCTTGTCGAGCAACTCCTTGCTCGTCATATCGAATTCCTTCGCCAACTCATGTACGCGCATGCTGGCCATATACCACTCCTCTTCCTTTACGCCTTGCGCAGCGCCGAAGACACCTCGGCTGCGATTCGTTCCAACTCATCGTGATCGAGCTTCGTCTTCAGCGCCCGCTCAAGCTTTCTGGTCTTGCATGCGGCGGCGAAGCACGCCTCGGAGCATACGTACGCCCCCCGCCCCGGCGCGCGGCCGGTATCGTCGAACGCCACGGAGCCGGACGGCGTGCGCACCACGCGATGCAGCTCGGCCTTGCCGGCCAGCTTTCCGCATGCGATGCAGCTGCGTTGCCGCTTGCTCGTCTCCGTCGCCATCCGTCGCCTCGCTCGCTTCCCTTTGCCGCTATTCCCCGTCGAGGTCGGCGTGCACGCCGCAGTACCGGCTGCCCGGGCGGGCATGGTTGCGGCAGCGGGCGCCGTCCTCGCTGACGTAGGCGCACAGACCCGCCTCGTCGTCGGCTTCCACGTCCTCGTCGATGAGCATGTTGTCGCCCGCGGCCATCGGCTCGCCGGCGAACGACGCGCTCTTGATGTCGATGTGCCAACCCGTGAGGCGCGCGGCCAAGCGGGCGTTCTGGCCCTCTTTGCCGATGGCCAGCGACAGCTGGTCGTCGGGGACGATGACGGTGGCGTAGTGGTTGTCCTCGTCGATGATGACGTTCGTCACCTTCGCGGGGGAAAGTGCGTTCGCCACGTAGGTGCCGGGGTCGTCGTGCCACTGGATGACGTCCACGCGCTCGTTGCGCAGCTCCTCCACCACCATGCGCACGCGGCTGCCCTTCGGCCCGACGCAGGCGCCCACCGGGTCGAGGTTCGCCTCGCGCGAGGATACCGCGATCTTCGAGCGCGCGCCCGGCTCGCGGGCGATGGACTTGATCTCCACCATGCCGTCGTAGATCTCCGGCACCTCGATCTCGAACAGCCGGCGGATGAGGTCCGGGTGCGTGCGCGACACGACGATGGCCGGGCGGGCCTGCTCGCCGCGCATCTTGGGCGCGTCGGAGTTCGGATCGCGCACCTCGATGATGAGCACCTTCAGGCGCTGGTTGTGGCGGTAGTGCTCGTTGGACGGGCGCTCGTTGCGCTCGTTCGGGTTGCGCTTCTGGTCGTAGTGCGGAAGCTCCGCCTCCACGCCGTCGCGGATTTTGATGATGGTGAAGTCAGGCGTGCCCTGCAGCACCGTGCCCGTGACCAGATCGCCCACGCGGCCCGAGAACTCCTCGTAGATGGACTGGCGGCCGGCCTCGCGCACGATGGAGGCGATGACGCCCTTCGCGTTCTGCGCGGCGATGCGGCTCACGTCGTCCGGCGTGACGTCGCGCTCCTCGAACTCGCTGTACTCGCCGGTCTCCTCGTCGGGCTCGCCCACGGGCACGAGCTCGTACACGTAGATGTGCCCCGTCTGGCGGTCGATGGTCACGCGGGCGTCCCACTCGAGGTCGAGGATGCGCTCGTAGCTCTTGGCCAGCGACTGCTCCAGGCGCTCGATGAGGTAGAACTCGTCTATCTTGCGCTCGTGGGCCAGCGCCTGCAAGGCCTCGATCAGTTCTGAAGTTGCCACGTCTGAAGTCCTTTCCTATGAGCTGAAATCGATCGCGCCTTTAAGGTGGGCGCGCTTGATGTCGGATACGGGGATGAGCACCGTCGCGCCGTCGACGTCGAGCTCCACCGCGTCGCCTTCCACGCGCACGATGGTGCCGGTGAAGGCGCTGCGGCCGCCCTGCGGCGACGCCGTCTTCACCACGGCCGTCTCGCCGGCGAACCGGGCGAAGTGCTCCGGCGTGCGCAGCGGGCGGTCGATGCCGGGCGACGAAACCTCCAGCGTGTACGCGCCGGGGAATGGGTCGAGCTCGTCCATGATCTCGTTGATCCACGCCTGGGCCGCCGAGAGCTCGTCGAAGCTCACGCCGTCGGGCGTGTCTATGTACACGCGGATCGTGGGGGCCTTCTTCGCGCCCACCACCTCCACGGTGACGATCTCCACGCCCTCCGCGTCGGCACGGGAAGCCAGCGCGTCGAGCAGCTGCTGTTCTTTCTTGCTGAGCACGTCCGTCTCCTCTCGCCCCGGCGCGCCTTCTCCCGCGCGCCGTCGTGCCGTTTCCCTGGGATCGAGCGCCCTCCCGCTTGGCGGTGAAGGGCGAACCGACCCCCTACAAACAAAGAAAGCGGGAACAGGCCCACTTTCTCATGCTTCGAAAGTATGGTGCGCACGTACCTCTCACCCACTTCGTGCGCGTTTGCTTTGATGTTTATACCACAATCTGCGGCTCTTGCCTAGTGCGGCCATCAGGCCAATCGCAATCTCCCCATATTTGGCGGGACGCGGGGCGACGGAAAGCGGCGCTGTGCCGTCCGCCCCGAAAAAGGAAGTCTGCGTAAGGGGCGGCCAGCAGGCCGCCCCTTACGGGAGGAAGGTCGCACCGGAGCCGTCCGCCGTTCGGAATCCGTCGCGGACAGGTTGGCTAGCGTCGGGATTTGCGGCGCGCCAGGACGACGAGCGCGCCGGCGGCGACGGCGGCCATGCCGCAGGCGACCAGCGTCGTCGCGAGGTTGTCGCCCGTGGTAACCAGCGGGGAGTCGGTGCCGGACGGAGCTCCCGGACTCCTGTTCGCCGAGCCGTCGTATCCCGAGTCGCCGCCCGAACCCGAGCCGTCGCCCGTGCCGCTTCCCGTGCCGGACCCGTCGCCTTTGTCGGCATCGTCGTCGCCGGCGGGCGGCGTGGGCGGATTCGGCGAGACGCCCGCCCCCACCTCGACCGACACCGGTTCGGAGAAGTACAGCTCGGGCGTGGACGCGTCGTGCGCGGCGTTCACCACGCTCAGCTGGCCGGCACCCACCTGAACCGTCGTGCCGTCCGGCGCCGTCACGTGAACGGCGCCCAGCTTCAACGGAGAGGTTGCGAACAAGTCCACGTTGCCTGCCAGGTACAGGTTGAGGCGGCCCTCTCCCCCTTCGTGGCGGTAGCGCGCCTCTTTGACCGCAACGCCCTTCAGGGAATCGTCGAAGGCGAACTCCGCTTTCACTTCGTCCAGGCTGTCGCCCTTCAAGGTGATCGCCAGCTGGAGCGCGTTCACCTGGTCGCGCGCCCCGTCGGGCAGGACGATGGCCACGGACACGTCGTCCGAACCGTCCACCTTCTGAAGGACGGCCTCGGGGTCGACGTCGGCCCAGGCGATGCCCGGCGCCAGCGCAAGGCAGAGGGCGAGCGCCGCGAACGCGCCCGCGGCAAGCTTCTTCATCGTGTCAGTCATATCTCCAACCGTTCCTCTCGCGGTGCGGGCTAGTGGTTGCTCGGGGCGGATGCGGCGCTTTTGAACTCGACGTCGGGCAGCGCGTCCGGCACGCTCGCCAGCAGCGAGTCGCTCGTCAGGCGCTGGCCCTCGTTCGTCAGCGCGTCGTCCACGCGGTAGAGCTCGGCGCGCACCTGCTTCGGCAGCTGCATCTTCCCGAGCGCCGCGGGCTCGATCCAGTACACCCAACGGCCCTCGGACGTCTCGCCGAGCAGCGCGTCGCCCGGATCGGGCGCGAGGATGATCTGGCTCGCGACCAGGTTGCCGTCGGCGTCCGCACCGCCCACCACGTTGCCGTCGGCGTCGTAGAGCACCACGACGTTGTAGGCCGGGTTGCCCTTGTACGAGCCGGTGAACACGAGCGACCCCTGCGGAATGGACCGCGCGGCCTGGCCCTCCACGGCCTGCTGGTACACGAAGTCGCTCTTGAGGATGCCGATGGCCGGAACGCCGTCGGCTTCGAGCAGCTCCACGTTGTCGCCGGAGGGGCCGAACACATCGATCTCGCCGACGGACAGCTCCTTGCCCGCCTGGCCCGTGCCCGTGATGCGCAGGTAGCGCGCGTCGTAGGTGCAGACCCACGGATCCTCGCCGTTGTCGAAGTAGAGCGTGGCGGCGCCGTCGTCGCCCAGCTGCAAGCTCCCCTCCTTGATGGCGGTGTAGGCCGCGCCGTCCAGGCTCGTCTCTATGCGGTAGGCCCCCAGCGCCGCGCCTTCGCCCTTGAGCGTGTAGCGCACCGCCGTCACCGGCGTCGATTTGCCCATGTCGATGGTCAGGTAGGGGTCGCCCTCGGCAGACGCGCCCGTGAACGCGGTGGCGGCGTCGCCGTCCACGACGAGCGCGGAAGCCGGCTGCGGCTCGGGCGCGTCGGGGTCGTCCTCGGTCGCGGGAGGTGCCGCGTCCTGCGCGGAGACCATGTTCGTGTCCACCGTCCAACCGGCCTTGTCCTGCAGTCCGTCGCCGGAGAGCTTCACCGCGTCGAGCGTCGTCGGCGCCGAGCGGTTGAGGAACTTGTCCACGGCCGTCACCTCGTAGGCCACGGCGCGGTTGCCGAGCGACGAGGCGTCGTCCTCGTACGTGCCGTCGGTGGAGAAGCCCACCACCTCGCGCTGCGGCTGGCCGCCCGCGTAGGTGATGCGGGCGATCTCGTAGCCGAGCACGGAATCGCCTGCGGAAGCGTCGGCGCCCAGCGTCAGCGCGACCTTGCTGCCGCTCGCCTCGGCCGAAGCCTCCACGACGTCCTTTCCGGCCACGGCGCCGGCGTCTTCGTGGGCGCGCGCCCAGCCGCGGGCGTCGTCGTTCGCGTAGCAGATCGCGCGCTTCTCGGCGGGGAACTGCCCCACGTACGCGGCCGTGGTCGCGTCAGGCGCGATGCCCCAACGCTCGAAGAACTCCGTGAGGTCGCGCTCGGCTGCGGCGCTGGCCAGCCGCATGATGTTCTGGCTCTCGCCGCTGTCCAAGACGAGCGCGACGCCGTCGGGCGCGGGCGCGGTTCCCGGGCGCCGGGCGTAGCCGTCCACGCGGGCGAAGAAGTTGTTGTCGAACGCCTCCTGGTAGGTGCCGTACAGCTGGTAGGGCTCGCCCAGGTCGTAGGCCAGCGCGAGCTGCCAGTACATGGCCAGCTGGGTGAACACGCTGCCCGCGCGACCCTCGTCGCCCGAGGTCACGCGTTTGTACACGTCGTCGTACGAGAAGCGGGTCGAGCCGTAGGGGCTTCCCTCGGAGCCGTACGTGTCGATGGTGCGCGCCAGCTGCGCGAAGTAGTTGTTCGTCACCTCGGCGTAGGCGTACTGGGACTGGTTGATGTTGTGGCCGATCTCGTGCGCGATGCCCCAGCCGAACAGGTTGCCGGACACCTTCGCGCCGCCCTCGTCGAACACCGCCGGATTGGCCTTCGCGAGGCCCGGCACCGAGCCCCATTCGATGCCGATGTGGTTGCCCGCCGCGTACATGAAGGCGCCCGCCCCCATGCGCGTGTAGCGGATGTTCAGGTGCTGCGAGGGCAGCGAGTTCGCCGTGACCACCGCGGCGGGCGTGCCGTCGGCGAACGAGCTCGCGAGGCCCTTGCGCTGGTAGAACAGCTCCATCATCTGGTCCATCGCGTCGAGCGAGCTGAGCAGCTTCCGCGCCCGCGCGTCCGTGGTGCCCTCGCCCAGGCCCGCGAGGATCTGCTGGGCGGGCACCGAGTACATCATCTGGTCGAGCAGGACGTCGGTGGCGTTCAACACGCAGTTCTGCGCGTCGTAGGCGTACTTCACGGCGGCGTTGCCGCCGCCCGCGTGCGCCTCGTCGTGGCGCGCCTGAAGCTGCGGCACGTAGGCTTCCAGCGCCTGGACGTACGCCGTCGCGCGCGCCAGGCGCTCGGCCGGGTCGTCCACTTGGTACAGGTCGAGGGAGGGCGTCGCGGAGGCCCCGCTCACGCGCACGCCCCAGTCGTCGGCGTTCGAGTCGCCCGTGTACTCCACGTAGAGCTGGCCGCCCTTCTCGAAGTCGAGCGTGGAGAGCTGCGGAACGGTCACCTCGTTGCGGCCCGCCTTGAGCGTGGCGAGCACCTTCGTGGCGCCGCCTTCGGCATGCTGCTGCGACAACACGAGCCGCAGCGGCGCGCTGGCGCCGGTAGCCTTGCCCGGCGCGCCCGCGTAGACGACGATCTCGTCGCCCGCCGCGGCCGCCGCGCCCAGCGGCTGCCAGGCGTTCAGGCCACCGATGCCGAGGCTGCGCGAACTGTCGCGCTTGGCGGAGATGGCGTTGTGCACGCGCACCGTGCCCTCGAGGCCCTCGGTCGCCAGCAGCTTGCGGGCGGAATCGAGCTCGGTTTGGAGCGCCGTGCGGTACGGATGGAACTCGCCGCTGGTCTCGTCGGGCGTGTCGAGGCGCCGCTGGAGCGCGTCGAGAGTCGCGGCGGTCACGCTGTCTTTGAGCTCGAGGTGCAGGTCGTCGGCGTAGAGCGCCATGATGTCGGCCTCAAGGCTGTCGTAGGCGTGGAAGCGCATCTCGGCGATGACGACGTTCGGCGCCCACCAGGCGCGCCCGGTTGCCACCTTGACCTTCTTGGCGGTGACGGGGGCGGCCAGCTTCGCCAGCGCGTATTTGCGGCCGTTTCCGTCGAAGCGCATCTGCACGGTGGCGTCCGTCGTTTTCCACGCGCCGGTCTCGTCGACGTAGCTCACGTCGACCTTGCCGAACGGCACGCCGTCCTGCACCTCGGCGAACGAGATCATGCCGAGCGTCTGCGACTCGTCGAACTCCACGGTGACGCCCTTGTTCGATCCGGGGTAGTATCCGCCCTCGTCCCAGTCGTTCACCTGCAAGTACGACCCGTAGCTGTCGTCGAACAGGCCGAGCGCGCTCTTGGCCGTTCCGCTCGCGGCATCGAGCGGGCTGTCCACCATGGAACCGCGGCCGTACGTGGCCGAGACGATGTGCGAAAGGTAGGTGCCGTCGACGCCCCTCGCGTTCACCAGACGGTATTCGGGAAGCTGGGCCGGGTTGACGTTCGTGGTGCGCGCCGTCGCCGCAAGCGACGCGCCGCTTTCGCCCATCTCGTTGACGCCCGTCACGTACACCTGGTACTCGGTGTCGTCTTTCAAGCCCGTCACCTGGTACGATGCCGATGCAATGCCGTCGATCCTCGTGTAGGCGCCGCCCTCGTCGGCCCTCTCGCGGTAGAACAGGTTGTAGGAGTCGGTGTCTTCCATGTTCTTCCAGCTGACGGACAGGCTGCGGTACGCGCCGACCGCCTTGAGGCCCTCGGGCGCGTCGGGTTTGCTGGCGGTTTTCGGCGTTACCTTGGCTTCGGTCGACCACGGGCTGCGCCATTCGCCGTTCACGGAGCGCACCTTGACGGCGAACTCGGTGCCGTTCGTTATCTTCTTGTCGCCGAACGAGGTGACGGTGAGCGAGACGGCCGTGGTGCGCTTGACCTCTTCCATGCCGTTGGCGCTGATGGAGAGCTCGTAGCCCGTCACGTTGGCGGCCTTATCCCACGAGACGGTGAACTTCTTGCTGCCGGGCTCGGCCTGCAGGTTCTCCGGCACGCTCATATCGGGCTCGGGAATGCGTTCGGCCATGTCGTTCAGGAACTCGACCTTGGAGATCTCGGCGAGGTTGGTGCCGCCGGACGTCTTGGTGATGGTGAGCGTGACCTTCTTCACGGCGATCTGGCCGCCGAAATCGATGACGATGGTGCCGTCCTTGCCGATCGTTGCCGTGGGAGCCGCCGCGCGCGAGCGGAAGAAAGCGGCCGGAACCGGCGACGACGATATCCTCGCCTGCCCGGTAAGCTCTTGGTCGCCTTCTAGGTAAACGAAGTCGACGAAGCCCTCTTCGATGGCGTTGCCGCTCGGCGCAGCGACGGTCATGCCGCCGACGGTCGGCGCGACACCGCTCACGGGCGCGAGTTCGAACTCCACCGCAACGGGATGCTCGCTCGAAAGGACCTCCGCTTCGGACGCGAGCGTAACGGGCGCGGAACCGTTGACCACGTCGACCACGTCGCCGTGGCCTACAACGGCGCCCTTGGCGGCAGAGGCCGTGGTCGCCGCAGCCGAAACCGAACGGGTCAGCGTGGCCTCGGTCGAAGCGTTGCCGATGTTCGCGGCGGCTATCTGGAGGTCGGCGAGCATGACGGAGCCGTCGCCGTCCATGTCGCAGGAGGGGTCGTAGGCGGACGATTCGAGCACGTCGACGATGGCCGCGGCGTCGAACTCGTCGACGACGCCGTCGCCCGTCGCGTCGCCGGACAGCATCAAGCCGGGGTGCGCCGCGTTCTCTTTCACAGACAGATCGCCCGTGCGCAGCTCCAGGGACACGGCATCGGCCTTGACCTCGATCTGTTGACGGTAGGACAGGAAGCCGGGCGCGCTCACCGTGAGCTCGTAGACGCCGTCGACCAAATCGTCGAAGCGCACGGTGCCCTGAGGATCCGCCGCGGAAAGCTCGACCGTCTCGGTGCGGTTGTAGCCGTCGGGTCCCGCAAGCAGAACGGCGTACGAAGTGGAGGGCGCCGTCTCGCCGCCTGCATCTGCGTCGAGAACGGCCGTGCGGCCCTCGACCAGCGTCGCGCGCACGGAACCCGCGTGCACGGGGGCAGTGGAGGCTTCGTCATCGATTGGCGCGGCCTCCTCGTCGGGAGACGGCGGCGACGCCGGCTGGAACGCGGGCGTCTCGGGCTCCTCGAAAGGAACGGCGGTTTCCTGGGTCTCGTCCGGTTGCGGGTCGTCGCCGTCTGCGGCGTAGGCCGGGACGGCGCACAACGAGGACGCCAGGACGACGGCAAGCGCCGCCGACAGTGCGCGGGAACTGCGTTTCATGTTCGTTTTCCGTTTCTCGCCAGCTATTACGTAGGTGCGGGAAGGTCCCGCGAAATATGCGAGTGGAATAATACCATAAAAGGTAACGAGAAGGTAACGGAAAGTCGCAAACAAGCAGCCTGACATGGGACGCGAGGTGGAAGCCTTGCATAAGGATGTAGACGCATGGCGAATACCCTTGCTTTATACGTAATTTTCGATGTATTATTTACTGTATATTTGACGTAATAAGCGACAAGGAGAACAGCATGGTGCAATTCGAGAAGATATACCCGGTGTCGGCCATGCAGCGCAAACAAGGAGAACTTAAGCAAGCAGCCCAGGAGGGAATCGTTCGCATCACGGAAAACGGCTCCGCAGCCTATGTTTTCTGCTCGGAAGAGGTGTTCCTGAACACGCTCGACCAAACCGCCCGCGAAGCGGCCTATGCGGCGCGGCTCGACGAGGTGCTCGCCCGCGGACGGGACGACGTCGCCTCCGGCCGTTACCACACCGACCCTGATGCGGCTTTAAGCGCTATCGAGGCCATGCGCTCGTCGATGGGGCTGGCAGATGAAGAAGGCTAAGGTTGTTTTCACCCACGGGTTCGAACGGGACGTGGCCGCCAAGGTGGGGCGCGCCTCGAAGCGAAAGGAAATCGTCGACGTCGCCATGCTCGTTGCCGACATGCCCGCCCTCGGAAGCACGAACGTTCCGGCCTCCGTCATCGACAAGTACGGAGACGGCGTGAGGAAGGCGGTCGTATCCCCCTTCCTCATCGTGTACGAGCTGCAAGACGGCGAGGCGCGCATGATGGGTCTTCTGCACGAACGGGAAGCCTACTGAGAGTCCCCGATAGCGGCGCAGAGCGCCTCGGCCACCTCCACAATGCCCAAGTAGTAACCGTCCGGCGCGCTTTCGGCCACGCGCTCGCGGAACGCCGTCGCCCACGATGCGGGATGCTCGCGCGCGAACGCGCGCAGGCGCGCCTCGGCTCCACAGCGCTCTCCCTCGGCCCCGTCGCGGACCGCATCCCGAGCCGACCCGCCCGCGACATGAGCGGTCGCCCTGTTTGCGGAGCCCGGATCCTCGCAAGCGGAAGCCTGCGCGGAGATGCGGCGGCAGAGCTCGGCGGCGTAGAGCAGCTCGATGCCCATATGGTCGGCGTACTGGTTGCTGCCGCCCGCCAGCTCCAGGCCGGCCTCGCGCAGCAGGTCCTGCATGGCCACGGTGGCGCGGCCGAAGCCCACCTCCCCCACTTCCCCGCTGCGGGCGTACATCGTCTCCCACGGTGGAGCGGCGGGTTTGGGCGGGCCGATAAAGAGGCGTGCGTGCTCCACGTTCGCGCGCCTCACGGCCGCATCGATCTCCGGGCTCGCAACCCGGAGATCGTGCACGCGGGCCTTCATGCGCGCGAGAGCGCGCTTCGTCGCCTCGTCGCAGACGGGGGCGCCGGCGGCGACGGGCTCGCCGCACGCCGCGAGCCCCGCGCCGAACTCGTCCCAAAACGCCTCGTCCAACCCGAACGCCGTCTCGACCGTCAGGGGCGAGAGCAGGCTGTTGCCCAGAAACGCGAGCCGCTCCGCCAGCAGCTCCCACCGCTTCGGCGCGTCGGCGCACTCGAGCGCCCCGCCTTGCACGGTCGTCATTTCGCGGGCGCCGGGGTCGTTTTGCCCGCAGGGACGGAAGGGGCGCACCCTGCGGCCGCCGGAGCGCCGCCCACCGTCGGCGCCGCGTCGGCCGGGGCCAGCCCCGCCGCCACGTCGTCGGCCAGTGCGGGAGCCGGGTCGTAGCTCAAGAACAGCTTGGTGAGCACCAAGAAGGCCAGCACGCCCAGCGCGAACATGCCCACCACGATCATGAACTCGGGCAGCGTGGGCGCGTACGAGCTGGTGACGGCCCAGGCGTCCATGCCGGCCGCCCCGTGCGAGGACGACGATCCCGTGATGAGCCCCGGCGCGCCCGCCACGTTCGGATAGAGGAAGCTGGTGAACAGGAGCCATACGCGCTTGCAGAACACGCCCACGACCACGCCGGCCGACGCCAGCGCCACGAGTCCCATGCGGCGGCGGTTCTTCGCGAACACGAGGATGCAGAACGGGATGAGCACGCCCACGACGACCTCGGTCCAGAAGAACGGCGCGGTGGCGCCCGTGAACAGCGCGGCGAGCTCTTCCATGCCGTGCTCCGTGCCCGGGTACGCCATCGTCAGGATCTCGCAGCCCACCATGTAGCCGTCCACGGCGATGCACACGGCCAGAAGGCCCGCCAGGTTCGCGATGAGCTTCTTCGACGTGGCGAACACCTTGGCGCGGTTCATCCACAAAAGCCCCAGCAGCAAAAGCGCCAGGCCCGAGTCCATGGCCGAGGCCACGAACAGCGGCGCCATGATGGTGGAGTACCAGCCGGCGCGCGCGATCTGCAGGCCGAAGATCCACGCCGTCACGGAGTGCACGAGGATGGCCACCGGCAGGGCGAAGCGGCTCACGACGGCCACCTTGTCCTGCGCGCCGGGCTTCTTCGACGTCATGAAGTACAGGTACACGAGGTTGATGACGAGGTACGTGGTGATGACGCAGATGTCCCACAGAAGCGGCGACATGAAGTTCGGCGACGCGAACAGGTTCAGTATGCGCACGATGCCGCCCAGGTCGATGAGCACGAACGCGCCGGCGATGCAGATGCACACGAGCGACACGAGGATGGCGGGCAGCGCCACCTTCTTGTACTCCTTCACGTGGAAGATGGACGCGGACGACGCCACGATGAGGCCGCCGGCAGAGAGCCCGACGAAGAACATGAAGCAGGCGATGTAGAGGCCCCACGACGTGCCGTTCGACATGCCGGTGACGCCCAGGCCGCCCATGAACTGCCAGACGTACGCCCCCGCGCCGGCCAGCACGAGCACGGCCAGCACGGCGAAGGCGACCTTGTACCCGGTCGAGAGGTTCTTGAGATTCGAGAAATTCATAAGGGTTTTCCTCCCTGTCATTGGTTCGGAAAAGTCAGCGAGAGACGTTGAGGTGCCCGAGATTGGCGCGTTTCGCGGCCGAGCGTGCTTCGCACGTGAGGGCAAGCGAAAAAGCGCCAAGATCGGGTGCCTCGACGTCTCGCAGCGTCGAGCTGTTCCGCTGTTCGACAGAACAGCGGAACCGTCAACCGATGTAGAACAATTGCGGGCGGGTGCCCTTCTCTTCCAGCAGATGGTGGACGTCGACGGCGCGCTCGCGGGCGAGCTTGGAGATGTCGCTCTCGGGATCGTCCAAATCGCCGAACGTGCGGGCGCGGGCCGGGCACACGCGCACGCACATGGGCACGTCGCCCGAGTCGGTGCGCTCCTTGCACAGCGTGCACTTCTCCATGACGCCCTTGTTGCGCACGGGCACGCGCGCGTCGCCGTAGTTGACGTCGGGGTCGCGCACGGGCTCGTCCCAGTTGAACACGCGGGCGTTGAAGGGGCAGGCCGCCATGCACATGCGGCAGCCGATGCACTTGTCGTAGTCGATCTCCACGCGGCCCTTCTCGTCCTTGTACGTGGCGCCCGTGGGGCACACCTTCAGGCACGCCGCGTTCTCGCAGTGCTGGCACTGCACGGGCAGGTACGTGCGCGTGAGGTTGGGGTACTCCCCCACGGCGCCGTCCATGGTGTCCACGCCCTCGGTGAGGATGCGGTTCCAGAGCATGCCCATGGGCACGTTGTTCTGCATCTTGCAGGCGTTCGCGCAGGTGTGGCACCCCACGCAGCGCTCCTTGTTGATGGCTATGGCCAGTTTCGTCATGGCTGCCCCCTTAGGCTTTCTTCACTTGGACGAGCGTGTCCGAGAACGGTATGACCGGGCCCGTGGCCAGCTCGTAGCCGCGCTCGATCATGGTGTCGTTCGTCACGCTCTGCAGGTTGCCGGACGCGAGGTAGTCGGCCGAGGCGCCCTCGATCATGCGCGCCGAGCCGGGCCGCACGGCGGGGTTCGCCTTCACGCGGCACTGGAAGCTGCCGCGGTCGTTGAACACCTCGACCGTGCCGTCGGCCTCGATGCCGCGCGAGGCGAGCTCGGCGGGGTTCAGCTCCACGTAGGGCTCGTAGTACTGCTGGATCCACGAGGCGTCGGCGAACTGGTTGTGGATGCGGAAGCGCGAGCGCACGTTCGCCAGCTGCAGCGGGTAGCTCTCGCGCGCGGGGTTGCCGTCGTAGGCCTCGGACGGATCCTCGTAGGTGGGCAGCGCCTGGCCGAAGTCCACGAGGTTGTCGTAGTACACGTCCATGCGGCCGGACGTCGTGCCGAACACGAGGTCGGGGAACTCCTGGCGGGGCTTCTCGATGCCCTCGAGCGGGTAGGCGCCGTTGTTGGCGTTGATCGCCTCGACGGTGAGAGCGCTGGTGTAGGGGTCCTCGGAACCGCTCAGCATGGCGTCCACCCATTCCCGCGAGGTCTTGGGCAGCGCGTCGGCCACGCCCAGGCGCTCGGCCAGCTCGCGCTGGATGCGGAAGTCGGTGCGCGCCTCGAACAGCGGCTCGATGACCTTGTTCTGCAGCACCAGCTGGTTGTAGCCCACCTTCAGGTTGCCCACCTCCTCCTCGTTCTCGAAGCGGGTGGCCGCGGGCAGCACGATGTCGGCCCACTTGGCGCCTTCGGTGAAGTAGGGGTCGATGGACACGATGAAGTCGAGGCCGCGCGCCCACTCGGTCGTGACGTTCATGTTGGCGTAGTGCTGCTGGAAGAAGTCGCCGCAGCAGATGAAGGCGCGCACCTTGTTGGCCTTCGTGCGCATGTCGTAGGCCGCCATCTCGTCGTCGGCGGACGCCAGGTCCTCGGGCAGCTCCCAGCTGGCGAGGTTGCCGGTGTAGCCGTTCCACGCGCCGCCCACGAACACGCCGACGTTCGCGCCGGGCTTGCAGATGTTGCCCGTGAGCGCGGCGAGCACGGCGGCCGCGTGGCCGGCGATGTCGGCGTTGGCCATCTTGTCGTTGCCGCCCCACCCGAGCGCGATGGACGCGGGGCCGTCCTGCGCGTAGGCGCGGGCGAGCTCCTCGATGCGCTCTGCCGGGATGCCCGTCTTCTCGGACGCCCAGGCGAGGGTGTGGGGCTTCTGGTTCTCTTTGAACAGGGTGAACACGGTGGCGTAGGTCGCGCCGCCCTCGGTGTAGCGGCCCTCGAGCGCCGGTTGCGTCGCGGCCGTGTAGGCCGTGCGCGCGTTCGCCGCCTTGTCCCACACGAAGAAGGGGTTCTGCTCGCCGGTCTCCGGCTCATCGGCGGTCGGATCCTCGGCGTGGTCGCGCACCAGCTTGCCGGTCTTCTCGTTCACCAGGTACGGGAAGGCGGTGTGGGCGGCCATGAACTCCTCGTCGCACCACCCGTTGTCGACGATGGCGCTGGCCATGCCCAAGAACAGCGCGGCATCGGTGCCGGGTGCGATGGGAATCCACTCGTCGGACTTCGACGCCGTGGTGGAGAAGTGCGGGTCGACGGTGATCATCTTCGCGCCGGCCTCCTTGGCCTCGAAGAACAGGCGCACCTGCGGCAGCGTGGACTCGCAGAAGTTGCTGCCCACGGTGAGCACCATGTTGGCGTTGACCCAGTCGCGCGCCTCGCCCGTGGCGTAGGCGTATCCGCCGCCGTGGCCGATGGCCGGGTCCAGGCCGTTGCCCGTGCCGTTGTCGATGCCGCCCATGCCGCCGGTCTGCGCGCCCAGCATGGGCGCGAGGAACGGGAAGCTGGCCTCGGTGGTCGCCCCCACCATGACGCAGTCGCGGCCGTGCTCCTTCTGCAGCCGGGCGAGGTTGTCGACGATCTCGTCGTAGGCCTCGTCCCAGCTGATGGGCTCGAACTCGTTCGCGCCGCGCTCGCCCACGCGCCGCAAAGGCGTCTGGATGCGGTGCGAGCCGTAGATGTGCTGCACCTCCGAGATGCCCTTGAGGCAGATGGTCTCGTAGCGGTCGTCCACGCAGTCGTTCGGCTCGACCTTCACCAGGCGGCCGTCGCGCACGGTGCACTTGAGCGGGCACATGCCGCCGCAGTGCCCCTGGTGGTACGTGCAGGCCGTGCGCTCGTCGCCCGCACCCGACGCCTCGGCTCCGGCCGGCCCGATGCCCGCGTAGGCCTTCGCCGGGGCAAGCCAGCCTCCCGTCGAGAACATGCCCGCCGCCGCGGCCGCGCCGCAGACCGCAGACCCTTTGAGGAACCCGCGCCTCGTCAGCTCCATACGGTCCTTCCTCTCTTCGTTCGCTCTTCGTTTTTCCTAGAATGGATGTTTTTCGACGGCGCACAGTGTATGGAGGCGACGGGGGGCCGTCATCGTTCCGTCAGCCGAAATCTGGCCCGCCGATTTTGTGCATTATGTACAATGCCGTAAGATATACCTGATGAGATAAGTAATTGTCATATGAGCGAAGCGCTTGCGCCGCCGGCATGTCGCCGAGTGCTGCAGGCCGCCCGCGCCGTTCGCGGGCCGAAAGCCGCACCTCGCGGCCTTGGGGAGGAGCAACCGTGAACTTCAACCTCGACCTCGTGCTCGCCGAGCTGGCCGACCTGGCCCCGGCGGCGCGCCACTCTCACGATTCGCGGCTCGACCTCGACCGCATCGAGGTGTTCGGGCCCCTGAGCGTTCCGCGCGCCGAGAGCCTGTTCGTGATCGACGCGGACTCGTTCGCCGCGCTGGACGCCTCCTTCGCCGAGGCGGGGTCCTTCCTCGTGCTGGGAGCCGACGCCCCGCCGGAGGATGCGGAGGAAACGTGCGCGCCGCCCGCGCTGTACGTGCCCGCCGGCAGCGCGCCGCCCGCACCCGGCGAGATGCTCGCGCGCCTGCTGGAGATGCGCATGCGTTTGGACGCGTGGTCCGAGGCCCTGCTCACGGCCATGGCGCGGGACGCCTCTTTGCAGGAGGTGTTCGACATAGCCGCGCAGCGGTTCGCGAACCCCCTCATGCTTTCCGACGCCACGCTGTACTTCGTGCTGGTGGCGGGCAAGCTGCCCGAGGAGCTGGACGACAGGCTGTGGACGTCGGCCATCGCGACGGGCGCGTGCCCCATCGAGCTGTGCATGGAGGCGTGGGCAGCGGGCTCGTCGGACCCCTGCGCTCAGGATCGGGCGTTCCTCATGGACAACGCCACCGGCGCCGTTCCAGCCGGCCGACTTCGCACTCGTGGACTACTTCGGAAACCTGCTCTCGCTCGTGATGCCGCACCAGAGCCGCCCGCAGCCGGCCGAGGAGGCGCTCGGGCCGCTGCGCGATTTGCTGGACGGGCGTTCGGTGCGCCCGCAGGTGCTGGAGTGCGCGCTGCGCAAGGCGGGCTGGCACGTCGACGACCGCTTCTTCGTCGCGCGCTTCAGCGCCGCGGAGCCCGCCGAGGACGCCGGCGCGCGCGGCCAGACGGTGCGGCTCATCGCCGAGGTCTACCCGCTGGCCCGCTTCTTCGACGACGGGTACGCGGCGGTCATGGTGGCGCGCGACGCCGACTACCCGCTGGCCGCGCTCCGCGCGCGGCACGCGGCCCGCGATGTCGACGCCGGCGCAGAGCCGCGGTTCCGCGCGGGGTTCTCGTCCCTGTTCGCGGACTTCTCGCTCGTGCGCACCGCCGCCGACCAAGCGGCGCTCGCCTACGACCTCGTGGACGACGCGGAGACGGGCGGCGCGTTCGGCTCCACGCTGTCGTGCTTCTACGACGATTGCTGGTTCGAGGACGTGCGCGTGCGGCTGGGCCTGGACACGGACGCGGCGTGGCTGCTCGACCACGCCGCCGTGGCGCTCGCGCGCGCCGACGCCGAGGACGGCGCCGCGTACGTGGAGACGGCGCTGGCCTACCTCGAGCACGGCCTCAACGCCACGCGCACGGCCGAGGCCCTGTTCATCCACCGCAACACGCTGGCCTACCGCTTGAAGCGCATCAAGGCCCTGTCCGGCATCGACCTCGAGAGCCCCGCCGGCGGCAACGTCGACCTGCTGCGCGTGTTCCTGTCGTGCAAGCTACTGGCCCGCGCCGGTCGAATGGCCTGACGAGCGGGAAACCGGGAAACGGGGCTCGGAGAGCGCCTCCTTCGATCCTTGGCGCGCTGCTTCCTCCCCTCGGCACAATAATCACCGATTCTCTGCACGTAACCCGTCGCACCGCTTAGCCTTGAAATGCGCGAGCTGGGCAAACGCTCAACGCAGAAGGCCGTGACCAAGCGGCAGAGCCCTTTTCGGTCCGCCGCACGCAGAGAATCGGTGATTTTCGTGCCATGCCGGCCGGACGCGAAGCCCGAAAAGAGCGCGTCGAAGCTCGAACGCGCTCCGCAGCCTGCCCGCGGTGCGAAACGCCCCAAAAGGTACCTGACCCCTTTTGGGACACTCCCTACTTCCCCGCGCGCACCAATTCCTCGGCCATCTCGCGCAGCTTGAACTTCTGCACCTTCATGGAAGGCGTCATGGGGAAGTCGTCCACGAAGAACACGCGCTTGGGAACCTTGTAGCGGGCGATGCGCGGGATGGACCACGCGCGCACGTCGTCCTCGGTCATGTCCTCGTGGCCGGGACGCACGCGGACGAACGCGCCCACGATCTCGCCCAGGCGCTCGTCCGGGATGCCCACCACCTGCGCGTCCAGCACGCCGGGCATGGTGAGCAGGAAGTTCTCCACCTCGAGCGGGTAGATGTTCTCGCCGCCGCGGATGATCATGTCCTTGATGCGGCCCGTGACGCGGTAGTAGCCGTCCTCGTCCACCGTGCCCAGGTCGCCCGAGTGCAGGTAACCGTCGGCGTCGATGGCGCGCGCCGTCTCCTCGGGCATCTTGTAGTAGCCCTTCATGACGTTGTAGCCCTTGCAGCACAGCTCCCCCGGCTCGCCCACGCCGCAGACGTGCCCGTCGGCAGGGTCGATCACGCGCACGTCCACCGGCGGATGCTTGCGGCCCACCGTCTCGCACTTGTGCTCGATGTCGTCGTCGGCGCTCGTCTGCGTGAACACGGGACTCGTCTCGGTGAGGCCGTAGCAGATGGTGATCTCCCTCATGTACATCTTGTCCATGACCTCGCGCATGGTCTCGGGCGGGCAGGGGCTGCCGGCCATGATGCCCGTGCGCAGGCTGGAAAGGTCGAACGTGTCGAAGTCGGGGTGGTTCAGCTCGGCGATGAACATGGTGGGGACACCGTACACGCTGGTGGCGCGCTCCTTGTGGATGGCCTGCAGCACGAGCCCCGCGTCGAAGTCCTCCACGATGATCATGGTGGAGCGGTGCGTGAGGTTGGCCATGACGCCCAGCACGCAGCCGAAGCAGTGGAAGAACGGCACCGGCAGCGTGACGCGGTCGTCGGGACCGAGCTTCTGCCCCTCGCCGATGTAGAAGCCGTTGTTCAGGATGTTGCGGTGCGTGAGCATGACGCCCTTCGGGAAGCCCGTGGTGCCGGACGTGTACTGCATCATCACCACGTCGTTGTTGTCGAAGTGGGTCTCGGCCTCCGCCAAGGCGTCCTCGGGCACGTGCTGGCCGAGCAGCACCAGCTCGGGCACGCTGTAGCAGCCGCGGTGCTTCTCGGGGCCCATGTAGATGATGTTCTTGAGGTGCGGGTACGTTTCCGACTCCAAATACCCGCGCTGCTGCGTGAGCGTCTCGGGCACGAGGTCGCGGATGATCTGCAGGTAATCGACGTCGCGGTAGGCGTCGATGACGCAGAGCGCCTTCATGTCGGACTGCTTCAGCACGTAGTCCAGCTCGTGGCTCTTGTACACGGGGTTCACCGTGACCATGACCACGCCGATCTTGGCCGTGGCGTACATGAACGTGAGCCAGTCGGGGATGTTGCGCGCCCACACGCCCAGGTGGTCGCCCGGGCGCATGCCGATGGCCAGAAGGCCGCGCGCCAGGTTGTCGGTGCGCTCGTCGAAGTCGCGGTACGTCCAGCGCAGGTCGCGGTCGGGGTACACGACGAACTCGTGGTCGGGGTCGACGGCAACCTGGTCGCGGAGGTAGCGGCCGATGGTCTTCTCCGAATGGAGCGGATAGTCGGGGTCGCCGGGGACGGGAGCGGTGGTTTCGGACATGGGGACCTCTTTCTCGCAGGTTTGGCCGGGCGGGGCGGAACGACCCGCCCATGCGCCCCGAGGGCGCATGATGGCCGCGCAGGTTGGCGCTAGTAAGTCAGCGAGGGCGCCTGCGGCACCCGAGATTCGCAGGATCGCGGAGGCGAAGCGTACTTTGGTACGCGAGCCTCCGGGATCGTGCGAAGATCGGGTGCCGCAGGCGGCCGCAGCGTCGAGTGTATACCCCGATCGTCAGATCGGGGTATACACGACGGCCAGGAACTTCGCCTTCTGGCCGTCGTGGGCGCGCACCTGGTGGGGCACGATGGAATCGTAGTAGATGCTCTCGCCGGGATGCAGCACGTAGACGTCCTTGCCGTACTCGATCTCGATGCAGCCTTCCATGCCGTAGAGCCATTCCTCGCCCTCGTGGCCCACCAGCTCGTGGTCGGTCTCGCCGGTGGGATCCACCGTGATGACGAACGGGTCCATGTGGCGCGAAGGCCGCCCGGCGGCCAGGCTGAAGTAGGAGAGGTCGCCGCCCGAGGTGGTTTCCAAGCTTTTCACGCGCTCGACCTCGGCCATCTGCTCGCGGTCGATGTAGGCGGGACCCAGGTTCTCGTCGTCGTCCATGAGCGTGCCCAGGCGCACGCCCAACGCGCGAGTTATCTTGATGAGCGGTGCCAGGGACGCCGGCACGTCGCCGGCCTCCAGCCCCTCGACGACGGACACGTCGCTTCCGCAGCGGTCGGCCAGGTCTTGCTGCGACAGGTGATGGGCCTCGCGCAGCGTGGCTATCTTCTTCCCGAGCTTGTTCTCTTCGTCCATGGCATGGTCCCCCTCGTTGTTCGAAGCTTCGAATCGTATGCCGGCCATTATCCCCCGAGAGCGGGCGCAAAGCACCCCTTGAAAAGGCGTTTGAGGGCGCAGCGGCGGCGAAGGGCGGCCGCGCGACTAGCGCAGATGCTTGAGCATGGCCTTGTCGAACGTGACCACGCGGTCGCCGGCGAGCACGTTGCGAGCTATGAGCCAGCAATCGACGAAGTCGAGCGAGCTTATGGCGTACATGCGCAGGGCGCTGCGCATGATCTCCTCGTCGAACACGAACACGTCGTCCAACAGGTTCTCGAGCGCGATGTCGATCTCCGAGCGTGAAAAACCGTACACACCGAAGAGCACGTACACCACCTCGGCCAATACGGGCAGGTAGAGGCACGCGCCCTCGATCACCGCCTCCTTCGCCCGCTCCGCCTGCTCTTCCACATCCCAAAGCAGGTACCGCAGGACGGCGTTGGCGTCAAGGACGCAAACCATGCTTCGCCTCCATCGCCCTACGCCAGGCATCCGCCTCCTGATCGCGCAGCTCCGGTCGAGCCCCGTGAGCGAGGATGCCGGCGGCGTGAAGCTCGCCTTCGGGTGCCGCCGGCCGAGTATTGGCTGGGAAGGGCAGCGCGCCTCGGTCCACGCTTTCCTGAACGAACAGGCGAACCGCTTCCGAGAGCGTCGTTCCCCGCCGCCGGCACAGCGCGTCGGCCCGCTCCTTCAACGAACCGTCGATGCGCACTTGCAAAACGGCTTCCTTCGCCATCGCGACACCTCCTGAAACCGCATTTCTTTGTAGTACATTGTACTACAATTTCGAAAGAAAATGACAACGGAGACGCTTTGCGCAGCGGCGTTCTTCGGGGAGGCGGAAGCATGGAGACGTCCGCGTCGACAGGCGGTGCTATACTTTCGGACGGCCTGCGGTTGCGCGGGTCGTCCGAACTTCGAGGGGAGAGAGTCAATGCAGCTGGTGCATCCGCAGAAGCGTTTGGGGCCGCGCTCGTTCTTCGCGTGCGCGCTGGCCATCAACCTGATGCTCATCCTGTCCATAGACTTGTACGTGCCGGCCCTGCCCAGCATGCAGCGCGCGTTCGCCGTGTCGGAGGCCTACCTCAACCTCACGGTGTTCGCGTTCTTCGCGTTCTCGGCCGTGGGCGTGGTGCTGGCCGGACCCCTGAGCGACCGCTTCGGGCGCAAGCCCGTGATGGTGGCGGCGTGCGGGCTGTTCGCCGCGTCGTCGCTGGCCTGCACGCTGGCGCCGTCCGTGGAGGCGCTCGTGGCGTTCCGCATCGGGCAGGCGCTGGGCTACGGCGCGGTCATCACCATCGAGACGGCGCTCATCAAGGACGCCTACGCCGGCAACGACCTGAAGCTGGCCATGACCACGCTGCAGTCGCTCATCATCATCGGCCCTGCCGCCGCCCCGTTTTTGGGCACGTTCATCCTGACCTTGACGGACTGGCGTGGCGTGTTCGCGTTCCTCACCGTGTGCGGCGTGCTGGCCTTCGCGCTGTCGTTGCTGATCTCCGAGACGCACCCGCGCGAGGAGCGCCCCGAAGGCGGCGTGGGCGCGTCGCTCGCCGCCATGATGCGCGGGGTGCGCGTGTTGGTGCGCGACCGGCCGTTTATGGCGCTCGCCCTGTTCATGGGCGTGGCGGGCATGCCGTACTTCGCGTTCATCGCCGTGGTGAGCTACGTGCTCATGGACTTCTTCGCCGTGTCGTACCTCACGTACAGCCTGGTGTACGCCGCAGCGTGCGTCGTGACCATCGCGGCGCCCTACGTGTACGTGGCGCTGTCGAAGCGAATGAGCGTGCGCGCCATCCTGAAACTGTGCGTGGTGCTGACGGCGGCGTCGTTCGCATGCATGGCGCTGTTCGGCACGGCGGGACCGTGGCCGTTCCTCTTGGCGTTCGTGCCCTACGCGCTGGCCGAGGGCATCGTGAGGCCCATGGCGTTCGTGGTGCTGCTGGACCAGCCGCCCGACCGCGTGGGGGCCGCCTCGTCGTTCTCGAACTTCTCGTACAGCATCCTCACGTCGGTGGCCACCGTCATAGCCACGCTTGCCTGGCCGAACTTCATCGTGGGGATAGCGGTGCTGACCGCCGGCACCGCCGTGGTCATGGTGGCGCTGTACCTGTGGGGATTGCGGAAGCAGGGGAAGCGGCCTGCTTGAATGCTGGTGCGCGCGAAAGCGCCCTCCCCTGCCCCGGGTTCGCGAGGAGCGGGAGGGCGCTTGGAGTTCGGGGCTATAGAATGTCCCAATTGGGGACAGTCCCCAATTGGGACACCCAATTGGGACATTTGCTGGCGAAGCGCAGCGCGGATAAGCGAGAGGCCTCGTCGTCGCCGAGTACCTAGTTCTTGAAGAGGGCGTGCTTCAGCTCTTCCTCGTCCTTGACGGAAAGCGACGTCTGCAGCACCTCGCCGCCGAACGGGCGGATGGCTTCGATGAACTTGTCGGTGGTCATCTCGTCGACCACCATGAACACGGCCGCGCTGTCGTCGGAGGAGAGCAGGTTGCGCACGCGGTCCTGGAAGTCCTTGTCAACGCCGTGCTTGACGATGGCGCCCGTCAGCGCGCCGATGCCGGCGCCCAGGGCCGCTCCGAACACGGGCACGAAGAACAGCAGGCCGAACAACACGCCCCAGAACAGGCCCCACACCGTGGAGGTGCCCACCTTGGAGCCGGGCGTGACGACGTCGTACTTGCCGTCGGCTCGCCGGGCCACGACGGCGACGGATTGCAGGCTTACGATGAGGTTCTTGTCGAGGTCGAGGATCTTCTGGTAGGCGGACTTCGCTTCCGCCTCGCTCGGGTATCCGAGCACGATGAGGGTGCTCATGCTGAGGCTCCTTTCGATGGTTTGCTTCGAAGCCCCACTGTAAAGCCCTGCTGCCGGGAAAAGGCGGGAGGGGCCGCGTTTGCCTCCCGTTCGACACCGTCGCGTAAGCAAGCCGCCGCACGGATGGAAAGCGGGCGCTTGTCGATGCGGTTGCCTCGTAAGGGCGTACTGCGCCCTCGAGGCAACCGCTGCCGGAAAACGAGCGGCCGGCCCTGTGCGCACGGGGCCGGCCGAAAAGAAAAGAAGGGTGCGCTCGGATCCTAGCCGAAGCGGTACTCCACGCCCATGGTGGGCTGGGGGTTCTCCCACTTCCTGACGATGGTGGAGCCGCAGGCGATGCGGCAGGTGCCGCACTCCAGGCAGCCCGCGTAGTCGAAGGACTTCTTGCCGTCGGCGTCGACCTTGTAGAGCGCGGCCGGGCACACGCGCACGAGCTTCAGGAACTCCTCGTCGTCGGGGTCGTCCACGAGCTCGACGTGCGCGCTCTCCTCGTCCACCTCGTACTTGTCCAGCGCCAGGTACTCGTCCACGTTGACGGTGATCTCGGCTATCTTGCTCATAGGGACTTCACCGCTCCTCTCATCTCACGGGCGAGCTTCAGCAGCCCGCGCTTCTTCACGATGGGCATCATGCGCTTCATGAGCGGCTTCTGCGGCGCGCCGTCCACGCTGAACATGGCGTTGAAGATCTCCCTCGCCATGACCGGGTAGTCGGTGAACATGGAATCCCACCCCTCCATGACGCGGGGCCACTTGGAGAAGGTCTTCAGGTCCTGGATGACGAAGGACTCCTCCATCTTGGCCTTGTAGGAGGAAAGGCCCGCCTCGCTGACGTCGCCCCTGTCGATGGCCTCGACGGCCGCCTGGCCGGCCATCTGCCCGGACGCCACCGCGAAGTCCATGCCGCGCACCTGGTAGCCCATGTTCATGCACAGCCCTGCCGTCTCGCCCGCCACGACGCAGCCGTCGAACACGTACTTGGGAACCATGTCGTAGCCGCCCTCGGGCACCATGTGGCCGGAATGCTCCACGAGCTTGGCGCCGCGGATGATCGGCGCCACGGCCGGATGGTTCTTGAAGTCCTCGAGCATCTGGTAGACGGGATGGGGGTTCGAGGCGTCGGCCGCCGTGGAGATGGTGGCCACGAGTCCCAGGCTGACGGACTCCTTGTTCGTGTACAGGAAGCCGCCGCCCACGTTGCCGTGCGTGCAGTCGCCCACGAAGAGCATGGCCGCGCCCTCGCCCTCTGCGCAGAGGAAGCGGTCCTCGATCTGGCCCGCCGGCAGCTCGAAGACCTGCTTGATCCCGACGGCCATCTCGCTGGCCTTGGGGCGCGGGTTGCCCAGGCACTTCTCGGACAGGATAGGGTTCACGCCCTCGGCCAGCACGACCACCTGCGCCGTGATCTCGTCCTCGCCCGCGCGCACGCCGACGACGCGGCCCGCGTCGTCCTTGATGAGCTCCTCCACGGCGATGCCGCAGATGTACTCCGCGCCGGCGTCCTCGGCCTTGGAGGCCAGCCACTGGTCGAAGGGGGCGCGCAGCACGCTGTAGGAGTCCTTGCCCTCGCAGGCGAGCTCCGGGCTCGTGAAGTCGATCGCCATCTGGGAGGCGGGGTCCATGAGCGCGATGCGCTCGTGGGTGATCCTGCGCTCGAGCGGCGCCTCCTGCTCGAAGTCCGGGAACACCTCCTTGAGCGCGTGCGAGTAGATGCGCCCGCCGGTCATGTTCTTCGCGCCGGCGAAGTTGCCGCGCTCCACGACGAGGACGGACTTGCCGGCCGACGCGGCCGTGTAGGCCGCCACGGCCCCGGCGCAACCCGAGCCCACGACGATGACGTCGAAATCGGTTTCAGACACCGTGGTTCCTTTCTCGATGAGCTTGCTTCCGGCATCGCGTCGATGCCGTGACCTGTTTCGCAGGCTGCCATCCCGAACGGGCAGGTGCGTGCCGGTTTCGGCAGGGTGCCGACGGGCTGGCGAGGGTCCCGTCGGAGAAGAGGAGGGGCGGCGCGCGGCCTGCCTCGCTCGGGATGGCAGCCTGGCCCGGTCCCGGTGCGCTTGGAAACAGCGCACCGAAGACTCGGACCGTGAGGTTCTTCCTACAGCGCCGCCGCCAGGGCCGGCAGGACGTCCTTGACGTCGCCCACCAGACCGTAGTCGCACTGCTTGAAGATGGGGGCGTTCTTGTCCTTGTTGACGGCGAACATCGTGCCCGCGCGGTTGCAGCCCACCATATGCTGCATCTGGCCGGAGATGCCGCAGGCCACGTAGGCCTTCGGCGAGAGCATGAGGCCCGACACGCCCACGTAGAGCTCGGTGGGCAGCCAGTCCACGCCCTCGGTGAGGGGACGCGAGCAGGCAAGGCCGGCGCCGATCTTGTCGCAGAGCGCGCGGGCGAGGTCGAGCTCGGCCTCCTCGGCGAAGCCGCGGCCGGCGGCCACGACGACGTCGGCCTTGTTGAGGTCCACGCCGCTCAGCTCGCGGGGCTTGGAGTCGACGAGCTCGAGCGCGACGGCCGGAGCCACCCAGGCGGCGTCCTCGACGGCGTTCGAGCCGGAGGGCTCGGCGCCCTCGAACGCGCCGGCGGCCACGGTGTACACGGCCACGTCGGTGACCGGCTTCTGCACGCGCTCGGCCACGCCGCCGAAGTACAGGCTCTTCGCGCCGTCGGCGGCGAACTCCATGACGTCGGTGATCACGGCGGTGCCTGCGTGCGCAGCCACGCGGCCGGCGATGGACTTCAGGTGGCGCGTGGGCTCCACGAGCACCACGGCCGGGGCCTCGGCGTCGAACACGGAGATCACGGTGTCGGCGGCATCGTCGTACACGGCGCCGGCGGGCAGGGCGATGCGGACGATCTTGTCGGCCGTTCCGTCGGCCACCTCCAGGCCGTCGACGGCCACGAGCACGACCTCGTCGGCCATGGTGCGCGCGCCTGCGGCGAGCTCGCGGGCGACGTCGGAGCGTTCAGCGAGAACGAGTGCTTTCATTGCGGTGTTCCACCTTTCCCTTAGAGAGCTGCCTTGATGGCGGCTGCGAACTGTTCGATGGCGCCGTCTGCGGAGGCGTCGAGGATCTCGAGCTTGCGGTCGGCCTGCTCGGGGGCCAGCGTGGACACGACCTCGACCGCGCTCTCCACGGCGCAATCGGCGCCGCCCACGTCCATGGGCTTCTTGCCCGCGGCCAGGATGTCCTTCATGCCGGGGATGCGCGGCACGGCCACGTCCGGCGTCACGGACACCACGGCCGGCAGCGGCACGCGCACCGTCTCGACGACGCTCTCCAGCGTGCGCTCCACCAGAAGCGAGCCGCCCTCAGGCGTGATCTTCGTCACGCCGTTGACAGAGGGCACGCCCAGGCGGGCGGCCAGCTGCACGTCGACCTGCTGCGCGTAGTTGTCGGCGGAGCCGTCGCCGCAGACGATGACGTCGTACTCGCCCACGAGCGCGGCCAGGGCCTCGGCCGTGGCGCGGGCGTCCATGCCCTCGCAGGCGTCGTCGGCGCACATGACGAGCTCGTCGACGCCGCGGGCGAGGACGTTCTTCTTGAGCTTGGAGTCGTCGATCGACGCGGGGCCGGCCGTGACGGCCGTGACCTTCGAGCCCTCGACCGACGCGGCCAGCCGGGCCGCGGCCTCGATGGCGTTCAGGTCGTACGTCGACACGGTGCCCTTGGCCTTGGAGTAGTCCAGGGTGCGGTCGGACGCCACCTGGATGTCCTGGTCGTCGGGGACGATCTTGCACGAGACGATGATGTTCACCTTTATGTGCCTTTCTCTTCGGATTCGGAGGCGCTTGCTGCTGCATTCCGCCCCGTCGCGCCCAAGGCTGACGACGGGGCGGGCTTGATGGGTCGCAGTGTGCGCCGCCAGCGAAAAGGCCGCATCGCAAAATCGCTGCTAAAACATCATTACTCAAAAACTGACGATACTTGAACAGGGGTTTTGCGATGCTTTATCGCATGTGCGAGACGGCGCGGCGCCCTGCGCCTCAAGGAAGGAAACGCGACGGAACCTGCCGACCCGCAAACCGACGGAACGAAACCAACCCTCCGCAGCCTCATGGGATCGGCACGGATCCGTTTCGATCCTCGCGGCATCGAGGCGCGTCGGGCAACCATGCGGCGAACGCGCCGGTGCCTCGACGGGGGTGGCGGATTCTGCGTCGAACCGCCGTCGACACAGCCGAGCAGGTGCGCGGCGGCTCTGATCCTGCGGCAAAACCACCTCCGAAAGCACGAAAATCACCGCTGTGAAGCGCCTCGCGTGAACAATAAGCACGCCGGCATCCCGCTATCTGGGAAAACGCGCGTGACTCGAGGAAGGGGCGCGTCCGGAGAACGCCCGAAAACTCTTGAAGCTGCAAAAGCGCTTCACAGAGGTGATTTTCGTGCTTTCAAGACGGAGTTTCACGCACGTTGCCTCCTAACGTAGCGAAGTGCATCGAAACCCGTTGCGCCGCTTACCATACCGCCAATGTTCGCCTCACTTCCTCAAGCGCCGCCGTTCCAAAACCGCTTTCCCCTTCGGAATAAGTCGGTACTTCCGTCGCATCGAAAGGGTAGACCGCTCAAGGGCAGCGGTTTTCATCCACCCCATTACAGTTAGACCCAGCTCTTGCTGGGTCTAACTCTTTCCTTTGATCCCCTGTGCGGATTACGATGGGAGTTGACCCTGCGGGGTTGCTGGCCGACCAGCCCCGGATGGCCCTTCGCCCTTG
>NZ_PPTR01000004.1 GCF_003339845.1 Gordonibacter sp. 28C | reverse complement strand
GGGGGGGGGGGGGGGGGGGGGGGGTTCTTTGCATGATCTCATCGTTGCCGCCCTTTTTCATTGTTGGATACCGCGGTCGCCATGGCCGGCGCGCTGACGCGCCGCCTCGGCGACGTTGCTGAGGTAATGTATCATACTATAATAGTCATTAAACGATAAACCGCGAACGGGGGCCGAACGTTAGCGAACGGTGCCGTTCGAGCAGCTCGGTTTTTGCGCAACAGCGCTTTTCGCCCCAATCAATCGACAACGCCCCATCCAACCTTTAGAATGAGGGTCAACGACGAGATCGTGCCCGCCGTCCGTTTCGGGTCGGCAGGCTGACGGGGATGGCGCGAGGAGGCTTCATGAGATTCGGTGACCAGGTGGTCGCGTTCGATTTCGCCGGCATTCCCATGGTTGGCAACATGAACACGGGCTACGCCATCGGTTTGACCACCGAGGGTGCCGCCGTGTGCGACCGGCTGCGACGCGAAGACGTCGCGGAGTCCGACATCGCCGCCGTCGACGCCGCGCTGCTCGAGCACCTGGCGCGAGGCGGTTTCTTCAGCAACAAGAAGCCTGCCGAAGCCGTGGTGTCCGCCTACCTGCACGTCACGCAGCGCTGCAACCTGTCCTGCGTGGGTTGTTATTCGTACGACGACCAGCGCAACTGCCTGGACGACGCGCCGCTCGACCATATCAAGCACGCGCTCGACGAGTTGGCCGCCGCCGGCTTGGCCACGCTCATCATCTCGGGCGGCGAACCGTTCCTGCGGGCCGACCTGCCCGATATCGTGGCCTATGCGAAGAACGATTGCGGCATCCGCGCCGTGACCGTGCTGTCCAACGGCACCTGCATGACCGACGAAGCGCTTGCCGCTCTCGCGCCGAACGTCGACTGCGTGTCCGTCTCGTTCGACGGCTGCTCGGCCACGGCTCCGGCCTATATCCGGGAAGAGCAGCGCTTCGACGAGCTGGTGGCCGCCGTGAAGGCCGTGCAAGCCGCCGGCATCAAGGAAGCGCACATCATCCCCACCGTGCACGCGAAGAACGTGGACGACCTCAAAGACTACGTGCGCCTGTCGAAGGATTTGGGTGCTACGCTCAACTTCAGCCTGCTCACGTGCGCTCCCGACGACGAGTTGGCCGCCCTGCTGCCCGACGAGGAAGCGCTGCGGAAGCTGGGCGCGAGCCTGCTCACCTTGGACGACGGCAGGCCCGTGCCCGCCATGGACGCTCCCGTGAGCATGAACATAACCGTCAAGCGCAACTGCGGAGCGGGATATCGCGGTGTGAGCGTGGCGGCGGACGGCACGGTGTATCCCTGCCATATGCTCCATCGCCCCGAGCTGGCGATGGGGAACGTTTTCACCGGCACGCTCGCCGAAGCGCTCGAGAGCGAGGTGTCGGCCACGTGCCGCGCCTTGGACGCGGAGCGTTTCGATGGATGCTCGACGTGCCGTTACGGACGAATTTGCGGGGGAGGCTGCCGAGCCCGCTCGCTGTTCGCATCGGGCAGTCTGGAGTCCCAAGACTCCTACTGCGCGATGACCATGGAGTTCTACGACAAGTTAGGAGCGGCCATGAACGCCGCACTAGAAAAGGCGAAAGGAGGTGTGTAGGATGCTGTTTTATAGTGAGGAAACCCGTGGAGCATGCCCTGTCATTGGTTTTCCAGGAGGTCTTTGTTTCGCTCCGGGTTTTTAAATTGGTATTTTCACCAAAAGGTCTCTTCTTTGCAGAAGAGACCTTTTTTAACGATAATGCTAGCGTATCGCTCAGCCTGTAGCGAATGTTAAAATATATGAGATACACTAATTATTAGGAGAGGTGCAATGCAGGATATTGATGAAGTTGAAACAAGGAAAACACTTTGCAATTTGAAAAAAATATGCAAATGGATCAGCTTCATACTCTCATTTCTGCTGATTCTATTATGCGTATATTGGTTATTTGCCCTGGGTACCATGCTTTGGTCTCATTTTAGTTCTGAATACATCAATATTCGAAATGATTTAAATCTGATTAACATTTTTTTATATTTTTTGCACGGCCTAGTAGTGGCTTCACTGCTTATTGTATTTATTCGAATTTTTTCAAGCGCAGCGAAAGGCGAATCGCCTTTCGTTATGGGCCAAATAAGGCGGCTCAGAATCGTTGCAGCACTTTTACTTGCATACGCAATTGTTGACAGCGCTGTTTCTTTTAACAACACGTTAATTCAATTTGATGCGATGAACTATGGATATATTTCAACTGGAGATAGTGCCATTGTTGCCATTAACTTTACTCCGTTCGCTGCAGCAGCTATCGTTTTTGCCTTTTCTTTTGTATTTAAATACGGAGTTCTCTTGCAAGAATTCTCGGACGAAACTCTCTAGGCGCTCGCAATGCCCATCGTCCTCCACCTTGATCGCATCATGGCCGACCGCAAGATGTCGCTCAATGAACTTGCGGCCAAAGTCGGTATCACGAACGTGAACATGTCGCGCATCAAGACGGGCAAGATCAGGGCTATCCGCTTTTCCACACTCGATGCCATTTGCGAGGTGCTCGATTGCCAGCCCGGCGATATCATCGTGCACGTGTCGGCCGAAGAGGCGAGGGCGCTTTTTGGCGATGAGGAGCCTTTCGACGAAGACGGTTCAGGCGATGCCTAGTCCGGCGATCGTCTCTTTGCCCAGCATATACGCGCAAGTTCTATGGACATTTCGATTCTCTATTTGACAAAAGTGCCCAATACCTGCAAAATAAGTCCTCGCGCTAAGGCGCACATATTCGTGGGGATGTAGCTCAGCTGGGAGAGCATCACGTTCGCAACGTGGGGGTCGTGGGTTCGAATCCCATCATCTCCACCACGGAAATTTTATCGGGGCGAGGCCAACGGCTTCGTCCCGATTTGTATATCGATTATGAGGTTGCGGGCTATAGGCCAAAATGTGTGTTCGGGGACAAAAACGGGACCTATGGTCGATTTTACGCGCGTAAGGGATAGGGTGCTTCACTAAAACGCCTGATAGCGGAAAATGGCTCGCATGCTTCCCCTCAGATGAATCAACCACAGCAGAGATTTTTGTCCATGACTTACATAATCATAGTTTGATCCCCGCCGTCTTTCGATGCCTCCAAACCCCAACCCCAAAGCACACCGCAAAACCCCCGCCCTTTCTCAATTCTGACCTGCGAATAGTCAAGGGAAGGGTTTTTCCCTATGCCTCGGGTGGGAATCACCCGGCGCGGCTTCGACGCCTTCGGAACCCCCAGCGAAAAAGTGTATATTTCGTGGAGGAGAGATCTACAGAAGGTCGAAGGGAGGAGATGCTTTGATGAAAGCCATCATTGCAAGCAAGAAGACGAGATTATGGCTTTTCCTCATGTGCGCCTGCGCTTTGGTCACGGGCTTGGCGGCCTGTGCGCCGCAGCAACCGAGCGAAGGCGTCAACAAGGGAAGCGAATCGGCGGTGGACATCAAAATCCCCGCACCGAACGAGAACGGCATCATCACGGCCGAGGCGTGGAAGGACGTGTACCCGAACGAGTACGCCACGTACGAGCAGAACAACGAGAACAAGGATCCGGGCGACTACACGCAAATCTACCCGCAGATCCAAACCATCTGGGCGGGTTCCGCCTTCTCCAAGTTCTACAGCGAGCCGAACGGTCACACGTACTCGCTCACGGACATTCAGGAAACGGGGCGCAACCCCAAGACGGCGAACTGCCTGACCTGCAAGTCCTCCGAGTTCATCTTGAAGCAGGACGCCGACCCCACACTGAACACGTCGGACATCCACGAGATGGAGGCCCAGGTAACCGAGCCCATCAGCTGCTACGACTGCCATGAGAACAGCCCGGCAGACGGCTCGAAGGCCATCCGCCAGTTCTTCGTGGACGCGGTGGGCGACGACGCGAGCAAGGTGCCCGAAGGCGCCATGTCCTGCGGCCAGTGCCACAACGAGTACCTGTTCCCCAACGAGAACAAGTCGGCCGAGAACCCGTGGAAGGGCCTGGCCGAGGCCACGCCGGACAAGGTGCTGGCGTACGAGAACTCCATCAACTACGTCGACCACACGAACCCGACGAACGGCACGAAGCAGATCAAGGTGCAGCACCCCGAGTTCGAAACCATGTACGGCGGCGACATGGCCCCCATGGCCAAGCAGGGCTACAGCTGCTCCGACTGCCACATGGGCACCGAGAAGGACGCCAACGGCCTGGAGTACGCCAACCACAAGTGGACGAGCCCGCTTGAGAACGACAAGCTCATCGCCGACGATTGCTCCAAGTGTCACCAGGACATCAAGGCCGAGGTCAAGGCCAAGCAGAAGGTCGCCATCGACCGCGTCAACAGCATCGGCGACAAGCTGGTCACGCTGAACAACAAGCTCGCCGAGGCTCAGAACAACGGCATGGCCGAAGACCAGCTGAACAAGATCCGCGACCTCAACCGCACGTCCCAGTTCTATTGGGATTGGGTCATGGTCGAGAACAGCGACGGCGCCCACAACTCCGCGCTCGCCCAAGACACGTTGAACAAGTCCGAGGCGGCCGTGGACCAAGCTCTGGCAATGCTCTAAACGAAACGCGACCGGTCTCTCCGCCGCGCAGGGGAGGGGGAAGCGACCAGCTTTCCCCTCCCGGCGCATATGCCGAAATCTCAAGCCGAAGAGGGCGCCTCACACGAAAAAAGGGGGCAAAACGGGCTAATTCCCCCCAAATGGGTGATAGGCGCAACGACGACTGAGGGCTAGTATGCATGAGGTAAAGTGCTTGTGCCGACGGTTTTGCGGGCCACCCGCGAGCCGGTTGGAAGGTGCGGGCAATCGAGGATGCAAGAAAGGGGGTTATGGAGATGAGCGAAGAGGAAACCAAAGTGGAAGCCGCTGCCGAGGCAGCCGCGACCGACGACTCCACGACCGAAGAAGCCGCTCCCAAGAAAAAGGGAAAGAAGTGGCCTATCGTTGTCGGCGTTGTCGCGGTTGTTTTGATTGCAGCCGGTGCCGGCTTCTGGGTTTGGCACGAGCAGCCGAGCTTCTGCAACGCCATTTGCCACACGCCGATGGATCCATATCTGCCGACGTACGAGGCGGAGCCGGGTCAGGCGGCCGTGGACAAGTGGGGCAACGACGTCGAGGACGCCAGCGGCATGATGGCCGCCGTCCACCGCGTGGAAGGCGACACGTGCGTCAGCTGCCACGTTCCGACGATCGGCGAGCAGGTGTCCGAGGGCATGAACTGGATCACGGGCAACTACTACTATCCGCTCGAAGAGCGCGATCTCGAGCAGTTGGTCGAGGCTCGCGGCATCGAGGAGGACGCGTTCTGCCTGAACGAGTCCTGCCACAATCTCACGCGCGACGACCTGATCCAGACGACGTCTAAGCTGGGCCAGTACAATCCGCACGTGGCTCAGCACGGCGAGCAGACCTGCAGCAACTGCCACAAGGCTCACCGCGCTTCGGTGAACGCCTGCACGCAGTGCCACAGCGAGGCCTACGTGCCGGACGGTTGGCTGTCGTACCAGCAAGCCAGCAAGCTTGAGGTTGCGTAAAACCGCAGGTGTCGATAAGCGCCCTTTGGGCGCAACCGCATAACGAAGAGGGAGCCCGCCTCAAGCGTCTTGCTTGGACGGGCTCCCTCTTCAAAGATTCGAAGAACGGAACGGCTCGTTCCCGCAGAGGACGCAAAGCGGTTTGACATGGTGAATCTTTGAATTCGCCGTGCTTCCGTTCTTCGGAACTTTAGGGTGTCTGACAATTGGGCGGAAGCTCTTGAGGAGGAGGCGAGCGTGAACGCGAAAACGAAACGACGGCTGATCGTCGTCACCGGCATCATCGTCATCGTGCTGGTGGTTGTCCTGGCGGTTGTCGGGGGAAGCTCGTCGGCGAAGTCGGTGAAGATAGCCGACGTGACGGGCGGCCAGTACGCCGACCAGAAGATCCAGGTGTCGGGCAACGTGGTGGAGAACTCCTTCACGACGGACGACAACGTGCTCACCTTCGACATCTACGACCCCGACGGCGACATGACGCAGTACCTGCGCGTCGTCTACGAAGGCGGCGTGGCGGCCACGTTCGGCAACGACGTGACGGCCATCTGCACGGGCAGGGTCGACGCGGACGGCGTGCTGCACGCCACCGAGCTCGTGACGAAGTGCCCGTCGAAGTACGAGAACTCCACCGACGCGCTGGGCGTGGCGCAGCTCGCGGGATACGGCGACAGCGTTCTGGACAAGCCGGTGAAGGTGACCGGCGTGGTGAAGGACGGCACGCTGACCGCCGCCGGCCAGGGGGACCGTTTCGTCGTCGCGGACGCGGACGGCTCGGGCGAGATGCCCGTTCTGTTCGACGACGCGCTGTCCGACGAGGTGAAGGACGGCTCCGTGCTCGTGCTCACCGGCTCGCTCAACGAGGACGGCAAGTTCCACGCCACCGAGGTGGCGATCGCGCAGTAACGCGCACGACGTAGAACCATCGGATAAGCTTGGCGGCCGCGCTCGTCGCGGCCGCAACGAAGGGATACCTACATGTCAACATTCGGTCTGATAGGGCTGCTCGTCTCCTTTGCGGCCGTCGCCGTCTCCATCGTGTGCCTCCTTGCGGGCGCGCTCGCGGGACGCAAGCGCGCGGGCGGCGTCGCGGAAACGCTCACGTGGGGCGGCCATGTGGCGGCCCTCGTGTCCGCCGTGGGGCTCACGGCATGCTGCGGCATTCTGGTGTACTGCTTCATGACGGGCGACACGTCCATCGAGTACGTGGTGCGCCAGCACTCCGACTCCTCCAGCTCCATCGCGTGGCTCTACAAGCTCTCGGGCCTGTGGGCCGGGCGCGAAGGGTCGCTGTTGTTCTGGGCATGGCTCATCTCCCTGTTCAACGCGGTGGTGGCCGTTCGCAACCTGAAGCGCCAGGAGAAGCTCGACTCCATGGCGCTGCTCGTGTCGCAGATCGTGCTGGCCGCGTTCGTGGGCGTGACGCTGTTCTCCGAGAGCAACATGCCGTTCACGGCCACGGCCTCGCAGTACTTCGACGCCCAGGGCAACCTGCGCGGCGAGGCGGCGCTCTGGGGCATGAACACGCTGCTGGAGCACTGGGCCATGGCCATCCATCCGCCCACGCTGTTCGTGGGCTACGCCGGCCTCACCATCCCGTTCGCCTATGCCATCGCCGCCGTCGTGACGAACGACTCGTCCAAAACGTGGGTCGTGCGCTCGCAGCGCTACGCGCTGTTCTCCTGGTTCTTCCTCGGCATCGGCATCGGCTTGGGGGCCGTGTGGGCCTACGTCGTGCTCGGCTGGGGCGGCTACTGGGGTTGGGATCCCGTCGAGAACGCCAGCCTGCTCTCCTGGTTGGTGGGCGTGGCGCTCATCCACAGCTTCACCGTGTACCGTCAGCGCGGCGCGTTCAAGCGCTGGTCGGTCATGTGCGCGTGCCTCACGTTCGCGTTCGTCGTCGTGGGCACGTTCATCTCGCGCTCCGGCCTCGTGCAGTCCGTGCACGCGTTCGAGGGCGACAACGTGTCGCTCGTGCTGTTTGGCGGCCTCATCGCCGCCTCCGTGCTGGTCGGCCTCGTGGGCATCATCGTGCGCTGGAAGTCGTTCGGGCCGGCCACGGCCGGTGGCGACGACATCTCCAGCATGGTCTCGAAGGACGCCGCCTACTACTTCAACAACCTCCTCATGATCGTGTTCACGCTGCTGCTCACGTTCATGACCATCGCCCCGGCGCTGCCGTTCGGCCTGACGTTCTCCACGGGAACCTACGACGCCATCGCGCGGCCGTTGGGCATCCTGTACCTCATCGTGCTCACGGTGTGCCCGCTGCTGTCGTGGGGCAAGACGGAGGGCAAGCGCTTCTGGAAGCGCGCCCGCGTGCCCGGTATCTGCGCGCTCGTGCTGTTCGCGGTGCTCATGTTCTACTACGTCACCTACCTGCTGCCCAGCTACCAGGACAACGTGGCGTACTACGCGGCCTTGGCGGCCCAGGGCAGCGAAACGGCCAAGGAGACGCTGTCCACGCTGAGCCCCGCTTGGTACTACAACGGCCTGACGGTCGTGGGCTTCTTGGTGGCCAGCCTGCTGTTCTTCAACTCGCTGTTCATGCTGGGGCGCGGCATCCGCGCGTACCGGGAGAAGAACGGCGTCGGCGTGCTCTCCGCCGCGTTCGGCATGTTGGTGAACCGCGCGTCGTCGTTCGGCGGGTTCCTGTCGCATTTGGCCATGGCCGTGATCTTGGTGGGCCTCATCGGCTCGTCGATGTTCGTGACCGAGCGGACGGGCTACGTGGGCTACGACGAGGCAACCGATACGACCACCGAGGACTTCGCCATTCAGGACTTCACGCTGAAGTACACGTCGAACTCCGTGGAGGAGATGGCGAACGGCGACGACATCCTGTACACGGTGAACTACGACGTGTTCAAGAACGGCCAGTTCGTGGGGTCGGTGTCGCCGGCCGTGCAGCTCGTGCAGTCCACGCAGCAGCAGAAGCTCGTTGCGGGCGTGATCTCGTTCCCCACGGAGGACCTGTTCGTGGTGTACAAGGGCGTGAACAAGGACGGCGACTTCTCCATGGACGTGCGCGTGAACCCGCTCATCTCCGAGGTGTGGATAGGGTTCGGGCTGCTCATGGCAGGCGTCGCGATAGCCACCCTGGGCCGCCGCGGCGCGAAGCGTGGCAAGCTGGCCGAGGAACCTGCAAGCGGGAACGAAGGATCTTCGGCGCCAGCCGATCCGACCGGTGAAGGGGCGAGCGCCCTCGCGGAAGAGAAGAAGGAAGAGGCTTAAAGACCCCATGGTCGCTGCGATAGAAACCAAGAAGCTCTCCAAGGTGTTCGGGAACCGCCGGGCGGTGGACAAGGTGTCCATCGAGGTGCCGCAGGGGGCGTTCCTGTCCATCTTCGGGCCGAACGGGGCCGGCAAGACCACGCTGCTGCGGGTGCTGGCCACGCTGTCGCGCGCGACCTCGGGCAAGGCGCTGCTCATGGGCATCGACGTGAAGGAGGAGCCCGACCGGGTGCGCGACCACATCGGGCTCATCTCCCACAACTCCATGCTCTACCCCGACCTCACGGCCGAGGAGAACCTGCTCATCTTCGCGCGGCTCTACGGCGTGGAGGATCCGGAGGCGCGCGTTGCCGACATGCTCGCGGCCGTTGAGCTGAAGCATCGCCGGCTCGACGTGGTGCGCACGTTCTCGCGCGGCATGACGCAGCGCCTGAGCATCGCCCGCGCGCTCATCCACGATCCCAGCGTCGTGTTCCTGGACGAGCCGTACTCCGGTTTGGACCCGCATGCCGTGGAGATATTCGACGGGCTCATAGCATCGCAGCGCGAGGGGCGCACGTTCGTCATGGTGAGCCACGATCTGCAGAAGGGCTTCGACATGTGCACGCACGCGCTCGTGCTGGCGAAGGGCAAGGTCGTGGCGTTCGACGAGAAGAGCGCGCTCGACTTCGACGAGTTCACGGGCCTGTACCGGGCCACGGTGGGCATGGGGGTGGCCTAGATGGCGCGCGCGAAGAAGGCGGAGGCCGCGGCCCGGCCCGCAGGCAGCGTGGCGCTCGTGCGCCCCTCCACGTTCCAGCAGTACAAAACGCTTCTGCGCAAGGATCTGGAGCAGGAGTTCCGCACGAAGGAGATGCTCACGTCCATGGGCATCTACGCGCTGCTGGTGCTGGTGGTGTACGGCGCGGCGCTCGCGCAGACCACGTCAACGCTCGACGTGCTGCAGATGTCGGGCGGCCTTTTGTGGGCGCTCGTGGTGTTCACGTCGCTTTTGGGCCTGAACCGCTCGTTCTCGCACGAGAAGGAGCAGGGCTGCCTGGAGGGCATCCTGTTGGTGCCGCTGGACCGCTCGGTCATCTTCCTGGCGAAGGCCACGTCGAACCTGCTGTTCTTGCTGGCGGTGGAAGTGATCGCGGTGCCGCTGTTCTACTTCTTCTTCCTCACCACCACCACGCCGGGCGAGAGCTTCTGGCTTTTGGCGGTGCCGCTGTTCGTGGGCACCGTGGGCGTGGCGGGCATCGGCACGCTGCTGTCCACCATCACCATCAACACGCGCGGCAAGGACGTCATGCTGGCCGTGCTGTTCATCCCGCTCATCTTCCCGCTTTTGTGGGCCTGCGTGTCGGCCACCACGGCCGTCGTGGTGGGCGGCGAGGGCTATATGGACGTGTTCTTCCCGTCGCTCATGCTGGCCGGCGGTTACGATGTGATCATGATTCTGCTGAGCTGGGTGCTGTACGATTTCGTCATCAGCGCATGACGCTCGGGATTGTCGTCCCGAGCAAGCGAGCTCTCGAATTGTCATCCTGAGCGAGCGAAGCGAGTCGAAGGATCCCGTGCGGTCGTCAGACCGACGAAATGTGAAAGGAGAAGTATGGCCGAGAAAACGAAGAAGGCCCTGAAGCTGCCGGAGGCGGGCGGGTGGCCCGACGCGGCGGCTCCGTGGATGCTCCTCGGGGGCGCGGTGCTGGCCACCATCGGGTTCGTGCTCACGTTCACGCTCGCGCCGCTCGTGCTGGGCGCGGCGGTGGACGGCGTGGAGCTGATAGGCGGGCAGATGGTGGCGAACAAGCTGCTGCTGTCGCAGAAGATCTTCTACTTCCACATGCCGGTGGCCATCACGTCGTTCGTGGCGCTGGCTTTCACGGCGTACTACGGCATCCGCTTCCTCATGACGAAGGAGAAGCGGTTCGACACGTGCGGCAAGATAGCCACGGAGATCGCGCTTCTGTTCGTGCTGTGCACCATGTTCTCGGGCGAGCTGTGGGAGCGCTTCGAGTGGGGCGTGTGGTGGACGTGGGAGCCGCGGCTGACCACGTACTTCATCCTCATGCTCGTGGTCATTGCGTACTTCATCCTGCGCAACGCCATCGACGACCCGGAGCGCCGCGCCACCTACGCCAGCGTGTTCGGCATCATCGCGTTCGTGGACGCGCCCATCTGCTTCATGATCACGCGGCTCGTGCCCTCGGGCGTGCATCCCGTGATCTTCCGCACGGACTCGGGCCTCTCGCCCGACATGCTCGTGCCGCTGCTGCTGTCCATGTTCGGCTTCTTCCTCATCGCCTTCGGCCTGTACCGCCTGCGCTTCCGCCAGACGCGCCTCGCCGAGCGTGTGGAGGCCGTCAAAGAACAGCTGGAAGACTGATGTTCCGCTGCTGACTTGCCGGACTTATGTGACGTTCGTTGCCGATAGAAGGAGAATCCCATGAATCCTGTTCTCGTTGAGATCTACAGCACCATCCTGCCGGCCGCGCCTTACGTGATCGGCGCGTACGCGCTCATGTTCCTGGCGCTGTTCGTGTACGTGTTCATGGTCGTGCGCGGCCTGAAGAAGACGGAGAAGCAGATGGCCGTGCTCGAAGAGGCCATCGAGGAGCAGCGACGCGACTAGCCTAGCCGTCGCTCGAGTCGGCGCGTTTTGCGACGCGCATCCTGCCGCGCACGTTCTGTGACGCGCTTGTGACGACCGCTCCGCCGACCGTCCCGCTCATGCTACAATGGCCCGAGCGATTCGCCGAAGACGCCGCCTGATCGCGGCGTCTTCGCTTTTGACCCTGGTATTTGCGAGAAAGGCACCCTTCATGAAAGCTCTCATTCCCGCGGCCGGCCTCGGCACGCGCTTCCTGCCCGCCACGAAGGCGCAGCCCAAGGAAATGCTGCTGGTGGTGGACCGTCCGGCCATCCAGTACGTGGTGGAGGAGGGCCTGGCGTCGGCCGCCGACGAGGTCGTCATCATCAACAGCCGCGAGAAGAAGGCCATCGAGGACCACTTCAGCCCGAACCCGGAGCTCGTGGCCACCCTGCGCGCCCGCGGCAAGGGCCAGTACGCCGATCTCGTGGAGCAGGTGGGCGACTACAACGTGAGCTACGTGTACCAGGACGAGGCGCTGGGCCTGGGCCACGCGGTGCGCTGCGCCCACGAGAAGACGGGCGGCGAGCCGTTCTACGTGCTGCTGGGCGACGTGCTGGTGCCCGACAACCAGATGCTGCCGCGCATGCAGGAGGTGTCCGACGCCCACGGCGGGGCCAGCGTCATCGCCGTCATGCCGGTGCCCGACGACCAGGTGAGCCGCTTCGGCGTCATCGCGGGCGCGGCCGTGTCCGACGACGTGTGGAAGGTGGACGCGCTGGTGGAGAAGCCGGCGCTCGAGGACGCGCCGTCGAACCTGGCCGTGTTCGGCCGCTACCTGCTGAGCGCGCGCGTGATGGAGCTCCTGGCCGACGTGGAGCCCGGCGTGGGGGGCGAGATCCAGCTGACCGACGCCCTCGACGCCGTGCTGTGCGAGGAGGAGATGTACGCGCTGGTCATCGATCCCGCCGACGGTTTCGACACCGGCACCGTGGAAAGCTGGCTGGAAACGAACAACGTGCTGTTCGAGCGGAAGCGGGGCTAAAGCACCAAGCAAGCGTCATCCCGAGCGAGCGGAGCTCCTGTCTGTCATCCTGAGCGAGCGTGAGCGAGTCGAAGGATCCCGTGCGGCGCCAGCAGGGAATCTCACGGCTGTCGCTGCACGGGATCCTTCGACTCCGCGCCTTCGGCGCTGCGCTCAGGATGACAGAGGGATCCCCGATCAATCCACCACGTTCTGCGGCCGTCCGTCCACGAACGCCCCCACGTTGGAGGCGACGGTGGCCAGTAGGCGTTCGCGGGCTTCGTGGGTGGCCCAGGCTATGTGGGGCGTCACCACGATGTTCTGGCCCTTCGCCTGCAGCAGGGGGTTGTCGGGGCGCATGGGCTCCGCCGACACGACGTCGGCGCCGAAACCGGCCAGCTTGCCCGAGCGCAGGGCGTCCACCACGGCCTGCTCGTCCACGAGCGTGCCGCGTGCGGTGTTCAGCAGGTACGCGCCGTCCTTCATCTTGGCCAAGGCCGCGGCGTTCATCATATGGTTCGTCTCGGGCGTGGCGGGCACGTGCAGCGACACCACGTCCGCGGTGGCGAGGAGCTCGTCCAGGTCCACCTGTCGCACGCCGTCGCCTTCCAGCTCGGGCTTGGCCGACCGGTTCTCGAACACCACCGGCATATCGAAGGCGCGGGCGATGCGGCACACGGCCCGCCCGATGCTGCCCATGCCCACGATGCCCATCGTCTTGCCCGCCAGCTCCACGAGCGGCGTGTTCCAGAACGAGAAGTCCTTGGCGCGCGTCCAGCCGCCGTCCATGACCAGCCGGGAGTGCTCGCCCACATGCAGGCGCAGCTCCAGCAGCAGCGCGAACGTCATCTGCGCCACGTCGGGCGTGGAGTAGGCGGGCACGTTCGACACGGTCACGCCGGCGTCGCGCGCGGCGGCGAGGTCCACCACGTTGTAGCCGGTGGACGTGAGCGCGATCATCTTGAGCCGAGGCGCCCAAGAGAGCGCCTCGGCGTCCCATGCCACCTTGCTCGACACGGCCACGTCGGCGTCGGCCACGCGCGCGGCCAGCTCGCCGCGCGCCGTTCGGTCGTACACGGTCACGGTGCCGTATCGCTTCAAGGCGTCCCAGCTCAGGTCGCCGGGGTTGTTCATGTATCCTTCGAGTACGACGATGTTCACAGGCGCTCCTTCTCGTGCGGGATTCAACGGGCCGTTCGTTGCCGCTGATTGTAGCATCGCCTCCCGCGAGCCGTATTCCGCGCGACGAAGCGGCGCGCTACGATGGTGCGAGCGGAACAACGGCTCTGCGAGGGCTTTCTTCAAGGGGATCGCGGATTTTTCGCCGGAGCGGCGCAGCGGCGGCGTCATGGCTGGTAAAAATCTTACCTAATCGTCAGCGGTGCGTTGCCAAAACCTTGCGGAGACATGACATGCCTTTGACCGGGTTCGTACCGTGCCCACGTACACTCGAAACGTTTTGTTGCCGCAGGGGCGCATGTCCGGCGCGGCGCATCGAGAGCGGGAACGGTTCAACGACATCGAAGGAGAGCGACGGTATGGGCGATAACGAACACGGCGACAAAGGCAAGGCGCCGCGAAACGGACGGCTTACGTTGGCGGGAACGTCTGCGAACGGACGAGGTCCGGCCGGCGTTTCCCGCCGCGATTTCATGAAGCTTTCTCTGGTGGCGGGAGTGGGCGCCCTGTGCGGCCCCTTCCTGCTCCCGAAAAGCCAGGCGCTGGCAAGCGGCACGATAAAGGCCCGGTTCATGGTGGGCAGCGACGTTCACATCCCCGCGTACAGCTCGCCTGCGAAACTGGCGAACGCGCTGGCGTGGGGCTCCGAGTTGTCGCCGAAGCCCCAACGGGTCTGCCTGGTGGGCGATATCGTGGACAACGGCACCACCGCCCAGTACGAGCAGCTGCTAAGCGTGGTGAACGCCGGTCCCTTCGCCCTGGGGTCCGGCGCGGACGACAGCGATTTCGTGTTCTGCCAGGGAAACCACGAGACGTACAACCCCGGTGTGGCGAACGCTCCCGCTCGGTTCAAGCAGTACCTGCTCCAAGACGCGAACAAGCTGCTGTCGGTGAAGGGCGTGCCCGTTATCACGCTCGGCCCCAACACGTCGGGGGACAACTACTACGTCGCCAACTACGACTTCCTCAAGCAGTCGCTCGAGGCGATAGAGGCCGATTCCGCCACCTACACGCCGGGGTCGCCCATCCTTCTTCTGTGCCATCACAGCATCTACGGCACGGCTTACACCTCCGAGGAATGGAACGGCCGGTACGGCCAGGGCACCGGAACCGACCTGACCGCCCTCATGCGGAAATACCCGCAGATCATCCACATATCCGGCCATAGCCATGCCACGGTGGAGGACGCGCGCTCCATCGACCAGAGCCTGGGCTTCACCTGCATCCAAGACTCCACGCTCGGCGCGTACTTCGAGAACGAGCGCAACGTGCCGCATCCCATGTACGACCCCTCCACGGGAGCGGGCAGCTCGTATCCGGCCTACAACGGCGAGGCTTCGCAGTGCCTCGTGCTCGACGTCATGGACGACAACACCGTGGAAGTGGCGCGCTACAACCTGTATCCCCTGATGAACGAGGAACGTCCCTATCAGATCTACGAACCGTGGGTTATCGACGTTCCGGGCATGGTGGCCGCATCGGGCGCCGCCGCGGCGTGCGCCTACCTGCTCACGCGCACGTCCAATGCGGCGCCGGCGCTCCCCATGGCCGGCAAGGTGACGGTGTCCGGGGTGGAAAGCACGGCGTTCACCGTTTCGTTCCCAGCGTTCGCGGCGGGCTCGCAGAGCAACCTCGACATGGTGCACGACTACAAGATCGTCCTCACGCCGGTGAACGGCTCGGGCGAGGCGACGGGCGATCCGCTGGAGCGCCGCGTGTTCTCCGACTACTATCGGGCGGGCGCGCTGCGCAAGGAGAACACCAAGGAACCCTGGAGCGTCAAGGTGACGGGGCTTTCCGGCGGCACGTCGTACAAGGTGGAAGTGTTCGCCGAGACCTCGTTTGCCGACAACGGCGACAAGGGCGTGAGCTCTCCGCTCCCCGCGATCGTCGCCACGACGACCGCGGCCCCTGCCGCCCCCGAGGTCATCCTCGACATCGATTACCGCACGGGCAGCGTGGCCGACGCCAGGGGGCATGAGGAAAAGCTCTACGGCGGCTCCCTGGTGGAAGACGACGCGCTCATCCCCGACGCGAGCGTGCCGGTGCTCGAGGTGGACGGCAACGGCGGTTACGGCTACCTGCTCGATTTGAGCGACTACGATTACTTCGTCGGCCAGTCCACTGCAGAGTGCCTGTTCAAAATGGTGGACGTGAACGCCGACCAGTGCGTGTTCTCGAACCAGCAGAGCGCCGGGGCGGGCATCGAGGTAGAGAAGGGCAAGGTGGAGTACTGGTTCAACGCCAGCGGCGGACGCGTTACCCCGTCCGCCTCCATCGCGGCCGACGAGTGGGTGCACGTGATGGCGACGTTCGGCGGCGGCAAGGTGAGCCTGTACGTGAACGGCCAGCTGGCCGACAGCAAGAACGCTTCGGGGAACATGACCGTTCCCTCGCACACGCGCTACCTGGTGGGGTCCGACATGGCTTCCAACGGCGAGGCCGAGGCGACCTACAACTGCAAGGCCGGCACGCGCATAGCGCTCGCCCGGCTGTACCCCCGCTGCTTCTCTGCCGAGGAGGCGGCGGCCGCCTACGAGGCGTCGAAGGTCATGCCGAGCGAGGAGACCGGCACGGTGACCGACGAGGCGACGGGCGTCACGGTGGCGGGCGTGGCTTCCAGCCAGTCGCTCGTCGTGGTGGACACCTCGGCGAGCCCGAAGGCCGAGCTTGCCGAGAACGACAAGCTCATCGCCTCGTTCGACGTGACGCTCAAGGCTTCCGACGGGCAGGACGCCCAGCCTATCGAGCCGCTGACCATAACGCTGCCGGTGGCTGCAGGTTGGTCGGGAGAGCTTGCGGAGGTGTTCGTCGCCCATGCGCAGGGCGATAGCGAGACGCTTCCGATTGCGGTGGCGGACGGCGATACGGTGACCTTGAGCGACGTGGAGCGGCTCTCCCAGTTCGATGTGGTCATGCGCAACGTCGACGACGGCTCGGGCGGCGATGGTGGAGATGGTGGAGATGGTGGAGATGGGGGCGACGGCGGAGACGGCGGCGGAGACGGCGGAGACGGCGGCACGGGTGGCACGGGCGGCAACGGCGGCACGGGCGGCAACGGCGGCACGGCCGGAAGCGGCGGCACGGCCGGAAGCGGCTCGGGCGGCAAGACCCTCACGCCCCTCGTGAAGACGGGCGACCAGTCCTGGCTCGGAGCGGCGGCCGGCGTGGCGGGAGTCGCCGGCGCGGCCGCGCTCGCGGCGTTCGCGGCATCCAGAGGCGAAGGGACCGACGAAGAGGCCTAGCGATTTCGGGCAAGCGGGCCCGTCGGGAGCGTGGCGGAAGAAACGACCGGGATGCGCAAGCGCAGCCCGGTCGTTTTCGGTTGTCGAGGGCGAATGCCCGCGCGTCCGGAGCACGCGTGTCGCCGAGAAAAGGATCGGCCCGGCGAGAGGGGAGCTCGCCGGGCCACAAGGAGGGGGTGTGCGGTGTTCTTGGACACCGCTACTGCTTTGCAAGGGGTTACAAGCAGTGCAAGCTGAAAAGGAGGGGAGCCTTTCGCTTGCAGAACCTATTATAAAAGTTGACCTTGAAGAACATATGAGTTGCACGTGCTCGTTTTGTCGACACGGAGGGTTCGAATATGACGATTCGGTAACGACGACCTGTTGGCGGTCGCGAAAGCAAATGCGGACGCGAAGGGCTTGGGCCGAGAAAAGGATCGGCCCGGGGAGAGGGGAGCTCCGCCGGGCCACAAGGAGGGGATGATGGCGCCTATTGGGCGCCACTTCTGCTTTTAAGGGGATAAAGCAGATGCAAACTGAAAAGGAGGGGAGCCTTTCGTTTGCTGTCTCACAGTATAAAAGTTGACCTTGAAAAACATATGACGGAGGAGTGGCCGTTTTGTGAATTAGGGGCCGCGAATGTAACAATTGTATGAACTTGCTCGCCTTTTCGCGGGCCTTCGCTTTGAAGCGGGTCGTCGAGGCGCGGTCGACGGACGGCGCGGGGCGTTCCGCCGCTGCGCCGCGAGGCCCCGCGGCACCCGCTCGACGCGCCTCGCCCTCGCTAGACGCGCCCGCCCGCGCCCACCGCTCCGTCGCCCGCGTCGTCGCAATCCGCCTCGCATGCGATGCCGGCCGCCACGGGCACGAAATCGCCCGAGCCGGGGGCCACGTCTCGGGCGCCGCGACGCAGGTACGCCCTCAACGCGCGCAAGGCCGCCAGCTGGTCGGGTGCGAGCGCTCCGGACGCGCGGTCGGCTTTGAGCCCGGCCGCAAGCATGCCGAGGAAGCGCGCGCTCACCACGGCCACGATGGTGGTCGCCAGCACGAGCTGCACGCCGGCCAGCTGCTCGACGGCCCATGCGGCACCCGCGAATCCGGCGCTCTCGAGCGCCGCGGCGAACCCGTGCGTGGCCAGCAACCCCACGGCCATGGGGAACGTCATGCCCGCGTAGCCGGGGTGGAACCGCACGCTGAAGAACTTCGGCAGCTTCGCCACCACGTAGACGAGCGACACGGCCTCGCAGACGAACAGCAGCGCCATCACCACGAGGTTCGGATCGGGGAGCGCGTTGACGTAGGACACCAGGCACATGCTGCACGGACCCAGCATGATGGCCTGCGAATGCATCGTGGACTCGGCCACCTCGCAGCGCTTCATGCGCCAGAGCATGAACGGCGTCACCGCCGCGTAGATGGCGATGCCCCACGCCACGACGCCCGCCGCCAACGGCTCGGGCATGAAGGCCATGCCGGCGACGGTGGACACCATCACGCCGTTCGTGGTGACGTACCAGCTGGGCATGAACGTCTTCCATTCGAATCGGCGCAGGAAGAAGCGCGCGAAGAACACCGCCACGTGCACGCACAGCACGCCGAACATGGTGAAGAACACGACCTGCGCCGCCGTCCACGCGGCAGGGAAGAGCTGCGCATAGAACACGCACAGCACCATGACGAGCATGGGGACGGTGGGGTAGAGCGCGGCCAGCATGGGGTTGGCGTACTCGGCCGCCACGACGCTGCGCAGATGGAAGGCGATCTTGAGGGCGTAGAGCGCCACCACGACGGTGGACGCCGCCACGGCGATCCAATGCACGAGGGGGAATCCGAGCGCGTCGTACACGCCGCTCAGCACGAGCAGGCCGAGCGTGGCCGGCACGACGGGCAGCGGCAGCTTCGACACCTTGTCCTTAAGGTACATGCCGCCCTCTCATTCCCTTCGACGCCGTTTCCCCATCATAGCGTCGGGGAACACCGCAAGCAATCGGGGTTATGCCTAAACCGAGCTGGAAAAAAGATCGGCCCGGGGAGAGGGGAGCTCCACCGGGCCACAAGGAGGGGATGATGCGGTGCTCTTGGACACCGCTACTGCTTTGTAAGGGGTACAAGCAGTGCAAACTGAAAGGAGGGGAGCCTTTCGCTTGCAGGATCCATTATAGGGGCCGAGGTTGAAAAACGTATGGCGCAAGCGTGTTCGTCTTGTGCAGCGGCCGTGCACGGTCGGTGAATTGCACTTCGGTCGAGTGCGGCCGCCGCTCGCGGACGCTCGGGCGCCGCTCGCGCGCCGGGGAAATTTCGGCTGGCGCGAAGATACTGCGACTGCGGCCCTCGGCGACCGGACGCCAAGCGACCCTTGCGTTTTTCGTTTGCAGCACAGGGCTTCGACGGTCCGGTGGCTCGAATGATCAAGACGGCGTGGCGCGCGCGGCGGCCTTCTGTCGAAGGGACGGGTTTTCCCGGCGCTCGCTTCGCGCACGGCGGCGTTTTCGGTATCATGGACCTGTCGAAGAAAGGAACCTTCATGTCAGATATAGCGCTGCGCTTCCACAAAGACATGCTCGTGCTGTCCGCCCCCATCGCCGCCGTGCTCGCACGCCAGGGCGTCGACACGACGCGCGACCTGGAGTACCTGAACCTCATCGAGCCCGAGGCCGTGCGCGACGCGCTGCGCCTCGAATCCATCGCGGGCGCGCAGTGCCTCGTCGCCAACACAGAGGGCATCGCCCCCGCGCGGCTCGCGCACCACGGCATGGAGGACCACGCGGGCGAGTTGGCCCGCGCCGCTCTTGCGGCCGTGCGGGAGCTCAGGCCCCAGCACGTGCTGGTGGAGGTGGGGCCGTGCGGGCTGCCGCTCGACGGCTCCAGCGCGGCGTCGCTCAACGAGAGCCGCAGCCAGTACGCCCGCGCCGCCCGCGCTTTCGAGGGCTGCACGTTCGACGCGTTCCTCTTCGGCGGCTTCGCGAACCCCGTCGACCTCAAATGCGCGCTCATGGGCGTGCGCCAGGCGAGCGACCTTCCCGTGTTCGCATCGGTCGACGTGGACGGCGACGGTCTCATGCCCGACGGGCGCACGACGATCGAAGAGGCGGCGGCGCTCATGGGCGAGTTCGGCGCCTCCGTGGCCGGCTTCGCCTCAGGGGCCCCGGTCGAGCGGGTCGCGGCGCTGGTGGAGCGCGTCTGCGCGGCGGTCGACCTGCCCGTGCTCGTGCAGCTGCGCGTCGCCGAGCACGCTCCGAGGCAGGGTGCCGCCACGCCGGAGAACCCCTATTACTGCCCCGACGTCATGGTGGAGGCCGCCGCGCGCCTGCGCGCGGCGGGCGCGCAGTTCCTGCGCGCGGCAGGCGACGCCACGCCGGCCTACACCGGCGCGCTGGCGGCGGCCACCGACGGCTTCGACGTCGTCGCGCCCCGCGGCGAGCAGCCGGTCGAGGAGGACGAGCCCGATCTCGCCGAGCTGCTCGCCGCCGCGCGCAGCGGCGTCGTCGCGCCGCGCGAGGAAGGGTAGGCTCGCCCATGCCCGCAACCGGTTCCAACATCGAGCGCAGCCCGCACTACGGCGCGCTGCAAGACGTCGTCGACGGCCTGTTCGCCGGCGCCTCCGCCGACGACACGGTGCGCCGCCTGGACGTGGTGATAGCCGCCGAGGCGGCCGATCTGCCCGACGACCTCATGGAGGTGGTCCAGCTGCTGCCTCCCGGCTCCTACACGCGCCGGCGCCTGTGCGACCAAGTGAACTCGTCCATAGGCGGCCACGCCTGGGGCCAAGTGTACGGCACGGTGGAATAGCCTTGCCTGCGGCGGGCGGACGGCCTACGCCGTCCGCCCGTTCAACCTGTGAAATTCCTGTGACGGCCTTCGTGGATCACGAATGGAATCTAATTTGTAACAATTCTCCCCCTTGTTTTCTGTGCCGCACCTCGGTACTATATGTCCACGCTAAAACGCGTCCCCACCACAACATATTGTGGAAAAGGGGATAACAAGCGGTGGAAACTTTGGGTATAACTACAGCATAGCCACTGCTCGCAACCGAAAAACAACCTACGACGAAACGACTCGACACACGCAGAGAGGACTCGCAGCATGGTCACCACCATCATCAAGCGCGACGGGCGCACGGCGGAATTCAACGAGGGCAAGATCGCCGAGGCGGTGGAGCGGGCGTTCCAGGCGTGCGGCGCCATGCAGGACCGCGCGGCCGCCGAGGGCATCGCGCAGCGGGTGGTGGAGAAGCTGGAGAGCGGCGCCATCGAGGGCGTGCCCACGGTCGAGGGCGTGCAGGACCTGGTGGAGGAGACGCTCATCGAGTCCGGCTTCGTGCAGACGGCCAAGGCCTACATCCTCTACCGCGCCGAGCGCAGCCGCTCGCGCGACGTGAACAGCCGCCTCATGCAAACGCTCAAGGACATCACGTTCTCGAAGGCGTCCGACTCCGACATGAAGCGCGAGAACGCCAACATCGACGCCGACACGGCCATGGGCACCATGCTCAAGTACGGCTCGGAGTCGGCCAAGCAGTTCTACGAGATGTGCGTCATCGAGCCGAAGTTCGCCCGCGCGCACCGCGAGGGCGACATCCACATCCACGACATGGACTTCTACACGCTCACCACCACGTGCTGCCAGATCGAGCTGAAGAAGCTGTTCAAGGGCGGCTTCTCCACGGGCCACGGCGTGCTGCGCGAGCCCAACGACATCGCCAGCTACGCGGCGCTCGCCTGCATCGCCATCCAGAGCAACCAGAACGACCAGCACGGCGGGCAGGCCATCTGCGACTTCGACTACGGTCTGGCCGAGGGCGTGAAGAAGACGTACCGCCGCCTGTACAAGAAGCACCTGGCCGAGGCGCTCGACCTGCTCACCGACCTGCCGGACGCCCGCGCCTTCGCGCAGGACGCCCTCGCGCGCGTCGAGGAGCGCACCGGCACGTGGGCCTCGCTCTCCCTGGACGAGGGCTTCGAGTCGGCCCTGCGCGCCGAGCTGGCCGAGGCAGGTGTCGAGGTGGCCGTGGTCGACCGCGCGCTGGCCTACACCGCCAAGAACGCCACCGCCGACACCGACCGCACCACGTTCCAGGGCATGGAGGCGCTCGTCCACAACCTGAACACCATGCACTCGCGCGCCGGCGCGCAGACGCCGTTCAGCTCCATCAACTACGGTATGGACACGTCCCCCGAGGGCCGCATGGTGGTGAAGAACATGCTGCTGGCCACCGAGGAGGGCCTGGGCTCGGGCGAGACGCCCATCTTCCCGGTGCAGATCTTCCGCGTGAAGGAAGGCGTGAACTACAACCCCGGCGACCCGAACTACGACCTGTTCAAGCTGGCCATGCACTGCTCGGCGAAGCGCCTGTTCCCCAACTTCAGCTTCATCGACGCGCCGTTCAACGCGCAGTACTACAAGGGCACGCCCGAGACGGAGATCGCCTACATGGGCTGCCGCACGCGCGTCATGGGCAACGTGTACGATCCCGACCGCGAGATCGCGCCCGGCCGCGGCAACCTGTCGTTCACGTCCATCAACCTGCCGCGCCTGGCCATCCGCTCGAAGGGCGACCTCGACCTGTTCTTCGACCTGCTGGACGCGAAGCTGGCCCTGGTGGTGGGGCAGCTGGACGAGCGCTTTGAGATCCAGGCGCGCAAGAAGGTGTACAACGCACCGTTCCTCATGGGGCAGGGCGTGTGGATCGACTCCGAGAAGCTGGCGCCCGGCGACGAGCAGCGCGAGGTGCTGAAGCACGGCACGCTGTCCGTGGGCTTCATCGGCCTGGCCGAGACGCTCGTGGCGCTCACCGGCAAGCACCACGGCGAGTCGCAGGCGTCGCAGAACCTGGGGCTCGAGATCATCGGCCACATGCGCGGCTACCTGGACAAGCTCTCGCAGGAGCGCGGGTTGAACTACGGCCTCATCGCCACGCCGGCCGAGGGCCTGTCGGGCCGCTTCGTGCGCATGGACCGCGAGCGCTACGGTTCCATCCCCGGCATCACCGACCGCGACTACTACACCAACGGCTTCCACGTGCCGGTGTACTACGACATCAGCGCGTTCGACAAGATCGAGATCGAGGCGCCCTACCACGCGCTCACGAACGCGGGCCACATCTCCTACGTGGAGCTCGACGGCGATCCCACGGGCAACCTCGAGGCGTTCGAGGCCGTCATCCGCCACATGAAGGAGAGCGGCATCGGCTACGGCTCCGTGAACCACCCCGTCGACCGCGACCCGGTGTGTGGCTACAACGGCATCATCGGCGACGTGTGCCCCAAGTGCGGGCGCACGGAGGAGGAGCACGGCATGGCCTTCGAACGCATCCGCCGCATCACCGGCTACCTGGTGGGAACCCTCGACCGCTTCAACGACGCCAAGCGCGCCGAAGAGGCCGACAGGGTCAAGCACCAGATGTAGCAGGTTGAACGTGACCCCACTCGACACCATTCGCTTGTACGGCACGGCTCCGGACTCCATCGTCGATGGGCCGGGGCTGCGCTTCGCCGTGTTCGTGCAGGGATGCACGCACGGCTGCCCCGGCTGCCACAACCCCGACAGCCAGCCGGCGTGCGGCGGCGCCGTGCGCCGCATCGACGAGCTGGCGGCCGAGATCGAGGCCAACGGCCTGGCGCAGGGCGTGACCATCTCGGGCGGCGAGCCGTTCGAGCAGGCCGTCGCCTGCGCCGAGCTGGCGCGCCGCATGCGCGCCCTCGGTTTGAACGTGTGGACGTACACGGGCTACCGCTACGAGGACCTGGCCGCGCTCGCGAACCGCGCGGCCGCCACCGGTGCCGTCTGTGCAGCGCACGACACGCCCGCGGCTTCCGCCCGTCCCTCGCTGCCCTCGGTGGACCCCTCCGGCGCGGAGGCCCTGCTTGCCGCCACCGACGTGCTGGTTGACGGCCCCTTCGTGCAGGCGCTCCACTCCTTCGAGCTGCCGTGGCGCGGCTCGTCCAACCAACGGTTGATTGACGTTCCCGCAACCCGTACCTCCGGGCGCATCGTTTTATGGGACACTCACGAGGACTTTCCCGAAAAACCGGCTTCTTGGTAAAGGGGCGCGCGCCATGCGGTGCCCCCCGCGTGCAACATGGTAGGATAGCGGTATGGAGCAACTCGAGCACTACATCGACGGCATCGTGCGCATCGACTGGCTGACCACGGCCCTCTCGGCCGTCGTCATCTTGGCGGTCACGGCCGTCGTCGCGCGCCTCACCGTCCGCTTCATGCGCAAGATGCTGCACTTCAACGAAGAGAAGAACCTGCCCTCCAGCTCCATCTTCGTGAACATCGCCCGCGGCGCCGTGTGGGTGCTGGGCGTGTGCGTCATGCTGTCCACCTGCTACGGCGTGGACGTGAGCGCCGCCATCACCGCGCTCGGCATCGGCGGCATCGCCATCTCGCTCGGCTTCCAGGACACCATCGCCAACCTCATCGGCGGCCTGCAGGTCAGCCTGCTGCGCATCGTCAAGCCCGGCGACAACATCGAGGTGGGCTCGTCGTCCGGCGTGGTGAAGGACATCACGTGGCGCCACACCACCATCAGGAACAGCAAGGGGGAAGAGGTCGTCATCCCCAACTCCATCATCAACAAGACGGCGCTCACGCACCTGCCGCCCACGAACCAGGTGAGCCTTCCCATCGTGGTGGTCACGCCGGGCGAGCACCTGAACGACGTGGCGGCCGCCATCGAGCACGAGGCCGCCCGGGCGGCGGGCGAGGTGGCCAAGCTGACGAAGGAACCGAAGCTCACCTTCTCCGCCATCACCGACGGCGGCTACGTGGGCTCCATCGCGTTCAAGGTGGCGGACAGCCGCACGAGCGCCCGCGCCGGCGACGCCGTGCTGCGCGCCGTCGCGCCGCTCACGCGCGCCGACGCGCCCCGGACGGCCGAAAAGGTGCTCGAGGAGGCCGAGCGCGAGGCCGACGAGGCGTCGAAGGAAGCCGCCGCGAAGCCGAAGCCCAAGCCCAAAGCGAAGCCGAGCGGCAAGCAAGCCGCTTCCACGAGCCTGCGCAAGCGCATGGCTCGCATGTTCCACGCGAGCAAAGGGGGTCAGTCGTGAACGAGAACCGACTCGAAGGTCCGGGGCCGCTGCATCGGTTGGACGGCGCGCTCGCCGCATGCGGCTGGGCCACGCAGCTGGAGCTGTCCTACGACCGCGCCCGCATCAAGGCGCCGCGCTGGCGCATCAAGGAGTGGGACTACTACCTGGTGAACGACGGGGCCTACGCCGTGGCGCTCACGCTGGGCGACCTGGGCTACCTGGGCCTCGTATCCGCGTCGGTCGTCGACTTCGAGCAGGCGGCCTACAAGACCACGAGCGTCATCACGCCGTTTCCGCTCGGCCGCTTCCGCCTTCCTTCCACATCGAAGGAGGGCGTTTCGAAGTTCGAGAACGGTCGCGTGGCGCTGCGCTTCGAGGCGGCCGACGGCGAGCGCCGCCTGCACGCGCAGTTCGCGAACTTCGATGGCAACGACGACCTCGTGTTCGACGCCGTGCTCTCCGACGAGCCGCAGGACACCATGGTCATCGCCACGCCGTGGGCGGAGGACCCGCTCGCGTTCTACTACAACCAGAAGATCGTGGCCATGCCCGCCCGCGGCAGCTTCAAGAAGGGGCTGCTCGTGCACGGGTTCGCCCCCGACGATTCGTTCGGCCTGCTCGATTGGGGCCGCGGCGTGTGGACGCGCGACAACACGTGGTACTGGGGCGTGGCACAGGGCTGGCAGGACGGGCGCGGCGGCTCGCAGCCGGGCTCGCACCGCTTCGGGTTGAACCTGGGCTACGGCTTCGGCGACACGTCGGCCGCCTCCGAGAACATGGCGTTCGTGGACGGCGTGGCGCACAAGCTGCACCGCGTGGACTTCGGCGTTCCCGAGAAGCCGGCCGCATCCGAGGCGCGCAGCGTGGCCGACCGCTACGACCTGCTGGCGCCGTGGCACGTCACCGACGACGAGGGCCGCCTCGACCTCGTGTTCACGCCGCTGCTCGACCGCGAGGACTGCATCAACGCCGTCGTCGTGCGCACCGACCAGCACCAGGTGTTCGGCCGCTTCGACGGCACCGTCGTTCTGGACGACGGCACGTCCTTCGAAGTGGCGAACCTCCAGGGCTCCGCCGAGGTCGTCCACAACGTGTACTGAATGTCCCAATTGGGGACAGTCCCCAATTGGGACATTTCCGTAGGGGGCGGGCTGCCGCCCGTCCGGCGCACATGGTTCCCGACAGGAAAAGCAATGCGGCGAGCGCATCGTGCGCTCGCCGCATTGCTTCGATCTTCGCAAGCCGCTCGCGCAGGGGCGGGCGGCAGCCCGCCCCTGCGGAGACGGCCGTGCCCGGTTCCTCCGCGCTCCTTACAGCCCTTCCGCCTCGAAGCGCTTCTTCAGCGCCTCCTGGTGGATGCTGTACTGCAGCGCCATCTCCTTGTCCACGCGTCCGCTCTTCACCAGTTCGAACAGGCTTTGGTCCATCGTGCGCATGCCCTCGGCGCCGCCGGCGGCCAGCACGCTGTCTATCTGGTGCGTCTTCTCCTCGCGGATGAGGTTGCGAATAGCCGTGTTCGTGACCATGATCTCGAAGGCGGGCACCACGCCGCCGTCCACCGTGGGCACGAGCTGCTGGGACACGATGGCCTCCAGCACCATGGACAGCTGCATGCGGATCTGGCGCTGCTGCGAGGCGGGGAAGGCGTCGATGATGCGATCGACCGTGCCTGCGGCGCCCGTGGTGTGCAGGGTGGAGAACAGCAGCTGGGCCATCTCGGCGGCGGTGACGGCCGTGCCGATGGTCTCGTAGTCGCGCATCTCGCCCAACAGGATCACGTCGGGGCTCTCGCGCATGGCCGAGCGCAGCGCCTCGCCGTACGTGGCGATGTCGGTGGGCACCTCGCGCTGCGTGACGATGCAGCTGCCGTGCCGGTGCACGTACTCGATGGGGTCCTCCATGGTGATGATGTGCCCCGCCCGCTCGTGGTTCAGCTTGTCGATGATGCAGGCCAGCGTGGTGGACTTGCCCGCGCCCGCCGGGCCCGTGACCAGCACCAGGCCTTTCTGCAGCTTGGCCAGGCGTAGCACCTCGTCGGGGATGTGGAAGTCGGTCGGGTTCGGCAGGCCGAACGGGATGACGCGGATGACGGCGCCGAACGACCCGCGCTGGCGGAACACGTTCGCGCGGAAGCGCCCGATGCCCGAGATGGCGAACGAGAAGTCGTCGTCGTGGTTGCCGTTGCCAACGAAATGCTGCATGTCTCGGCCGCTCACCTCGTAGATGGCGCGCACGAACGTCTCGGTGTCGTCGGGCATGAGCGGCGCCGAGTCCAGGCGGATCTGCCGCCCGCTCACTTCGTAGGCCAAGGGCAGGCCCGCAATGATGAAGATGTCGGACGCCTTCGCATCGACCATCTCCCGCAGCAGCTCTTCAAGTTTCATCTCGTTGCTCCTATCGTGTCTGCGCAGCGCCCGACCACAGCGTTTCACCTGCGCCGTTCTCCGTCCACAGCGTCGTTGCCTTCCAAGCCTTAACCGCATACGTCGCGTTGGCCTGTATGTCCAGCTCGACGGCGAGCGTGCGCCCGCTGTCGGCAGTGAATTCCGCCCGCACCGTCGCTCCGTCGCGCTCCGCGTTCGCCGGCAGCACCTTGTCGACGGCCGCGAGCGCCGCGTTCAAGCCGCCGCCCGACGCGCGCACGGCCGCGAGCGCCGCGTCCACGTCGGCCGTGAACTCCTGGGCCGCCCGCTCGTTGGCGTAGGTGTCGGCGGTGAAGTCCGCCTGCCGCTCGGCGGCCGCGTACACGGCCTGCGCCGTCGTCACCGAGAGCACGGCCATGACGGCCAGGCACAAGATGATGACGAGGGTGAACAGGCTGATGGGGCCGATGCGCACCGATCCTCGACCGCGCGTGCTCATGCGGCATCGCCTCCTTTGGCCGCAGCGCCAGCCGATGAAGCCGCCGCCGCGCCCCCGGCTCCGCTGCCGACCTCGCCGGCCGTCGCGGACCCGTTGCTCACGTAGCGGGCCGACTCCAGCTGGTAGACGGTTTCTCCGTCGCAGGTCACCACGATGTTCGCGCGGTACATCATGCCGCCCTCCGTACGCTCGGGCGTCACCTCGCTCGACACGACGTAGGCGCCCTCGCCGTCAGCCGCCGCGTCCAGCGCGTTGCCCTCGACGTCGAACGCGGCGCTCGTCGATCCCGCCTGCGGCGTCGCGGCGAACTCTTCCGCCGCGTTCGACGCCAGCAGCACGGCTTGCGTCAGCTGGCGCTCCTCCGCGCCGCGGGCGTGCGACACGCCGAACAGCTGCATGAACACCGCGAGCGCGAAGGCCAAGAACGCCAGCAGCACGAGCGCCTCCACGACGAACGCCGTGCCGTGCCAGGTGGTGTCGGTGCCTCTGCGGGCTGCGAGCAGGGTTTCCGTGCGCTTCCTCGCCATGCTAGGCACCTCCCCTCACGCTGCGCAGAGCCACCTGCACGCTGCCGTCGTCCGTCTCCACGGTGAGCAGCCCGTTCTCGTACGAGAACGCGAAGCGCTGCGATTCGACGATGGGGGAGGCCTTCTCCGGCGTGTAGGCCGCGTCGGCCAGCGCGTACTCTTCCACGATGGAGCCCTGGTAGGCGTAGATGCGCGTTTCGAACGTGCCGTTGTCCAGGCGCTCGGTCAGCACGAGCGAGAGGCCCTCGGGCCCTTGTCCCGCGCCCACCGCGTCCACGGCGTCGGCCGCGCGCACGCTGTTCGCGATGAGGCCCGTGGCCAGCCGCGACGCGTCGGCCTGCTCGCGCACGTCGACAAGCGCGCGGTACAGCCCCGTGCCCGCCGTGATGGCTATGAGCAGCGCCACGATGAACAGGGCGAACAGCAGCGCCGTGAACAGCCGGCCGAAGCTGTGGCCGTTTTCGGAACGCTGGGCAACCCCTCTGCTCGTCAAAGCTTCCATAACGGAATCCTCGTCCTGCCCGAAAGGGCGCTCGCCCGTCATCGCGGCACCACCACGACGCTCGGCATGATGTTCTCGGCGAACACCTCGTAGGTGATAACGTAGTCGCTGCGGTTCACCCGCAGGCCGTATTCGTCTTCCAGATGCTCGAGCGAGGAGGGGTAGGAGCCTTCTATGGCGCAGCACTGCTTCGCGCTGTCCAAGATGGCGTTGCGCACGGAGACGGCGCCCTGCTCGCGCAGGTTCTGGTTGACGGCCCCCGCCGCGAACCATCCGCCCACGACGAGCACGATCGCCAGCACGAACACGACGATCTTCGTGCCGTTTCTCCGCTTACGCTGCTCTGTCGAACGCTCGTGATACATGCGCTCCGCCCTAGCCTATCGATCCCATGATGCCGATGAGCGGCAGCATGACCGACACGAGCGTGGCTCCCACGGCCACGGTGAGGAACGCGGCCAGCGCGGGCTCCACGCCGTCCACCAGGCGGTCCATCTTCACGATGGCGTCGTCGAAGAACGTGAGCGACAGCCGCCCCAGCACGTCTTCCACGCTGCCGGAGCGCGCGCCGATGGTGAGCATGCGCGCGTACACCGGCTCGAACACGCCGCTGTCGGACACGGCCTGCGCCAGGCTCTTCGGGGCCGACAGGTCGAGCATGGCCTCGCGCGCCCCTTCGAGCTGCCCTTTGAGGGTGCGATGGTCCACCATGGACACGGCCTCCTTCATGGCCGTGTCGGTGTCGATGCCCGAGGCCACGTAGGTGGCCAGCGCCGACGTGAAGCGGCTCAGGGCCAGCTGGTACATGGTGTTGCGCGTGAGCGGCAGCTTCTCGGCCAGCCTCATCATGCCTCGGCGCCCTCCCTCGCTGCGCATGGCCATGGCCATGACGAGGACGACGACCGTGCACACGAGTGTGATGGCAAGCGCCACCCAGCCGATGCCGATGGACACGCCCACCGTGCTGAACGATCCGGCCGCCAGGTTGCCCGACAGGCTCTCGTACACGTTCACGAACACGGGCAGGATCACGGCCACGGTGAAGGCCAGGATAACCGACATGACGCACAGCAGGGCGGCGGGGTAGACGATGCTCGAGCGCATCTTCGCGAACAGGCGGCCCTCCTCGTCGTAGTACACGGCCAGCGTGCGCAGCGTCGGCTCCAAGCGGCCCGACACCTCGCCCACGCCCACCATGTCTACCATGTGGCGCGGGAAGCAGCCCGAGCCCTCGAGGGCGCTCGCCAGCCGTTCGCCGCCGATGAGCCGTGTGTACACGGCGTCGCAGGCCCGCTTGAACGCGCCGTCCTCCATGTTGTCGCCCAGCAGGCTCACCGCTTCGTCGGTTTGGATGCCGGCGGCCAGCATGATGGCGACGCTTTCGCAGAACGCGCTTACGGCGCTGCTCTCGAGCACGGTAGTGGCCATTCTCATTCGCTCCTTGTCCGTTTTAGCGCTTTCGTCATATCGTATTCGATCCGCACTTAATACGTGTACCGATCGGTGTATTCCTTCGCGTCGCCCACGTACTTCTCCGAGGCTCCGGCGGCGGCGAACGTCAGGTCGATGCGCGTCCACGTGTTCGCCTCGACGCTTACCTGGACGCTTTTCCAGCTCCCATCAAGATATACTAAATTCCACGCATGGTAAATATTATCTGGGGAAACGTATCCGGTGATGATCTTCGTGGGAATTCCTTGACTGCGCAGCATGGCGGCACCCAGGCTCACGTAGTCGAAACAGATGCCGGAACCCTCGGCCATAGTGGCGTCCGGGCTGGGCACATAGCCCGTCGCGTCGGCCAGCCGCTCGGCTTTTGCGGTGTCGTAGGTTATGTTCTGGGAGATCCACGTGTATATGTTGCGCAACACGTCGCCTTCGTTCTGCGCGTCGGCGGAAAGCTCGTTGGCCTTCGCCACGCAGACGCTGTTCGCGTCGTAGTCGCAGTAGACGTTGGGGCGCAGGAACGGCTCGAACTCGCTGTCGAGGGCCACGTCGATGGATACGCTGTTGATGGGCACGTAGCTGTTGCCGCTCGTGTTCTGCATGACCTGCACGTCGTAGGTGCCGTCGCCGAAAGTGAGGGGGGCGGCGATGGGCGTGCCGTCGCCGGGCAGGTCGTAGTTGCGCTGCTCGCCGTCCTTGGTGATCAGGAGTTTCAGGCGGCTGGCGTTCTGGGCCGAGGCCGACACGTAGCCGAGCGACGCGTTCGAGACGTCTATCAGGCTGTCGTGGTCCGCTGTCGCGGCGTCGGCGTTGAAGGGAGACGTGGCCAAGGACGGTCGCTCGAAGGCGGGGCCGCTCGTGGAGCCGCTCGCGGAGGCGCCGGTGTCGCCGGATGCCGTGCCGCCGCCCGACCCGCCGCACCCTGCGATCCCGGTCAGCGCAAAGGCCAGCACGGCAGCGAGCGCGACGGCAGAGGCGCGGCGCGCGGCCGTCGCCAGACGGGCTCTGCGTGCGCCGAAGCGTTCCACGGACGGTCCTTCTGTCGGGTTCTGTCGAGGCGCCGCCGCGTGGGCGGGCCGCCGGCTTTCGTTCATTATAGCGTGTCCAAAACCATGTCCCTTCGCACGTTTCGCACGTCCACAATGTCGTCCCGAGCGGGGCGGGGCAGGTTCTTCCCCGTGTCGTTCGAAGCGGGGGGAGGGGGCTTCTTGCGCCGTCCCGGCGGGAGGTTTCCTTCCCGCGTTTTCCGAACGGGGGTCGAAGGCTGCGTTCGAGGGGGCTTCCCCGTCTCCTGCGAAAGCGAGCGGGGAAATCGGAGGCGTAACGAACGAATGCTTTTCCGGCACGAACGCCGGCGGGCAGAGCGACGACAAACCGATTTATCTTCAACTTTTAGATGAGGGAAAAAGCGATCTTGACATGGCCTTCATGATTGCGGCCTGTCTGCCAGCGCTTATGGAAACGAAGGTAAAAACAAGGTAAAATAGTTGGTTGATCAACCCCCGGCCATTCGAAATGCGACTGCGAGCATGTTAAAATATCAGTTGGATTATGCCGTGCTTTTTGCAGGGCTCAATCTACCACGTCACGAACGTACGCCGGCATGCCAGACAACGTATGAGCGAATCAATTGCAAGCGACCCCCAAGAGGGCGGGCGTCGCCGTATAGGCGCACCCAAAAGGATTCGGTGATACGTATGAGCATGTTAGAGAAACTGAGCGACGCGAAAAACACGTTCGAGGGCAAGGCGCTGGCCGTATTCATGGCCGTGGTCATGGCGTTCTCCCTGAGCAACCTCTCGTCATTTGCGAGCGCGTCCGAGGAGGATCCGTCATCCGACGCCCCTGCCACGCAGACCGCTGACGCGACGAACGGCGCCGCTGACAACGGAACTGCCGAATCCACCCAAACGGGCGAGCCCGCGCCGACCGCGCCGACCGCGCCGGTCGAGACGCCGTCCGCACCCGAGGCGCCCGCGCAGAACAACGCGCCCGTCCAGAACGAGGCGCCCGCGCCTTCGACCGACCTGCCCACCGCCGAGCCCGGCGTGGCCGTGGTCGGCCTGGACTTCGCGCATGCGTACATCAAGTACCTGGGGCAGGAGCTCACGGCGCCCCTGGCGTCCTTCAGCGCGCCCCTGAACAAGGAGCTGGCGTTCACCGCCCACGCCGACACGGGCTTCGAGGTCGACAAGGTGAAGGCCGTCGTGGGCGGCGTCGAAACCGAGCTGGCCCCCAACGAGCAGACCGGCGAGTACAAGGTTCCTGCCGATCTCGTAACCAGCAACCTCACCGTCAAAGTGGAAGCCAAGGCCGTGGAAACCGAATCCGCCACGCCCGAGGATCCCACTGCCACTCCTATAACCTCCGGCACCGAGATCGAAGCTGGGGAAGGAGAAGAGGCCGACGGGTCCGAAACTGAAGAGCCCGCCGTCGAAGAAGAAGCTGTCGAAGCCGATCCTGCGCTTACCAGCCCCGCGTATCAGGGTTGGGCTCAGGTGGGCGACATCGTTGTGAAGGTTACAGCCGACGAGAACGTGCTGCCCGAAGGCACGACGGTTCAGGCTGTGGAGATCGTGAACCAGCAAGTCGTCGATGCGGTGGCCGATGCCGTAGAGGCGCAGGGCAGGCAGCTCGAAAACGCCGTGGCCATCGACGTGACGCTGATCGGCCCCGAAGGCAACGTCATCCAGCCGAGCGCCGCGGTGAACGTGAGCTTCTTCAATACGAATCTGAACCCCAGCGAGATCGGCGTGTACCATGTGGCCGACGATGCCGCCAGTGTGGAAGCCGTGGCGACCCTCCAAGCCGACACCGACGTGCAGAGCTTCAACGTCGATCACTTTTCCATCTATGTGGTAACCGAAGAGGGCACTCCCAAATTGGCTACCTACAATTTCTATGATGCCGACGGCACGCTGCTTAACACTCAAATTGTCAAAAACGGCGATACGCTGCTTGAGCCTGAAGTTCAGGCGGCAGGCGATGGCGAGTACTTTGCCGGATGGTACTTCAAGAACGGTGAAGAGTGGGGCGAGCGCTTCGCCTCTTTCGGCGCGCAAACCGTCGCCGAGACGCAGACGTACGATGTGTATGGCAAGTACGTAAAGGCTCGCTACGTGTATTTCATGAACGACGATGCCAGCAATCCCGTTGTGGTTGCCACGAAGCAAAGCGCAGACGGTATGTCTGTTTCCACGACGGACGTCACGTTCCCGGTTGGCGCAGAGCAGTCGATTACCGGTTGGTACATGACCGATCCCGGCAATCCCGTTGGCGATACCGTTGCGCTCGATGGTGAAGATATCACTCTGTATCCTATTATAGAGAACGGCCATTGGCTCACCTTCGAGAGCAACGGGGGAACCTATGTCAATCCTGCGTTCTACGGAGCGGAGAGCTCCACGATTGCTCCTGCCAATCCGACGCGCAACGGCTACAGGTTTGACGGTTGGTACAGCGACGAGCGTTGCACCAAAACGTTCAACTTTGGCTCTGCCCTGACGTCGAACGCCACGGCGTATGCCAAGTGGACCGCGAACGCCAACACGAAGTACACACTAGTATACTGGATCGAGAACTCCGACGATTCGAACTACACGTTCGAAAAAACTGCAACGGCGAGCGGGACGACCGGGGCGAACGTCTCGCTTACGAACACGCAAACAAGCACCAGCAACCTGAACGCGTCCTACCGCTCCTACTTCACTTACGCCAGTTCCAAAACGCTGGGAGAGCTTTCCGGCACGACCATAGCGGGCGACGGCTCGACGGTCGTCAACGTCTACTACAGTCGTAACACGTATACCCTGACATTCAAGGACGGCAATAAAACCGTAGCAACTATCTCAGCGAAATATAACGCGAAAATTTCCGATGAGTTCAACAAAGCTCCGTTCAACACGACTTATAACGGGCGCGCCTGGGATGATACGGGCTCTTATTACAAGTATGCTTTGCAAACGCTCGACAGGATGCCGGGACAGAATGTCACGTTCAAGCTATATAGTAAGAGCAGCAGCACTCTCAAGACGATCCATTATTATGTGCAAAAGGTCGATTCAAGCGCCACGCCGACGAGCTGGCCGACGGGTCCGGGGAACGACTATGAACTCCTGAAAGATGTTAAGACCTATTTCAATTACGCTACCTATAACGAGGAATACCATGAGATCGAGGGCTTCACGCGTTTTTCGGCGAGTGCAGCTGGCTTCAGTGGTAATGAGAAGAGATTTACCAACAACCAACTGTCTCTTTACTACATACGCAACTCGTACAATCTGACGTTCCAGAATGTCAATAGCATCGCCAAGACGGAGTCGGTTAAATACGAAGCGTCGCTAACTGGTCGCTATTCGTACACCCCGCCGCGGCCCGATACGATGCCCGAAAACTTTGAGTTCGGAGGATGGTACACCAGCCCTACGTGCGAGGATGGCACAGAGGCCTCGGCAGTGCTTACTTCGATGCCGGCTGGCAATGCTATCGTGTATGCCAAGTGGGCGGCTCCGGAAGTAAAGGCGACCATGTATTCGGACGTTAACGGAACGAGCGTCGCCAAGGAGATGCCGCTTGATTACGGAGCGACAATTTCCCAATCGGATCTGCCCGATATCGACGTCCCCGCCGACGCTTCGTTCCGCGGATGGTATACGAAGGCGTCCGATGGGACCTTGGTGCCCTTCAACTTCAGCACGGAGATTTTTAGCGATATAGAGCTGTATCCTTACTGGACAAGCAACTCGAGCTTCAGCGTAACGTACGCTGCCGGCGAGGCGACGGGCACGCCGCCGAAGGACAGCATGGCTTATGCGCAAGATTCCTATGCCAAGATACTAGACAGCAGCGGTTTGACCGCCCCTGCCGACAAGCCCGTTTTCCTCGGCTGGGCAGCCTCCGATGGCACCGTCTATCGCCCGGGAGATCAGGTCAAGGTAACGGGGAACATGGTGCTCACCGCCCAGTGGGGTGCTGTGCAGGACACGGTTTCCTTGTCCTATCATGCTAATTACCCTGAAGGCATGAGCGGTTCGGCACTTAATGAGATTGGCGGTCTCGCCAACAACGCCGAGCATACGCTGCTCGGTCTGGCTGACTGCGGCTTCAACAGCTCCGACGATTACGTCTTCCTCGGCTGGAGCACGGATGCAAGTGCGACCGAAGCCGAATATGCGGTTGGCACGGCTGTTCGCGTCGACGGCTTGGGAGCGAACGACCTCCATGGCGTATGGAAGAAAAAGACTGCCATCACCGTTGAGGCGGATTCTAACTCCTGGAATTACGATGGCGCAGCACATTCTCAGGACTCTTTCAAGCTCACTATTAATGGTGGACAGCCGATTTCAATAGGTGCCGAGGGTACCTATACCTTCGAAAACGGTGACGTACTCAGTGCCGACGTCGAAGGCTCTATTACTAATGTAGTCGAGAACGATGTTGCCAATAAGATAACGAACCTCACCATTACCCGTAATGGCGAGGATGTTTCTGGCGAGTACAAGATTACGCAAAGCGACGGCAAGCTATCTATAAAGCCGGCCGAGGTCGTCGTGACCGTCACCGGCCACACCGACACCAAGGTCTACGACGGCACCGCCCACACCGTGAGCGGCTACGACGTGTCCATCCCCGAGGGCAGCCTCTACACCGAGGCCGACTTCACCTTCGGCGGCGACGCCACCGCGACGCGCACCGAGGTGGGCACCACCGACATGGGCCTGGCCGCCGACCAGTTCGTCAACAACAACAAGAACTTCACCAACGTCGTGTTCAACGTCACCGACGGCTGGATGAAGGTCGACCCGACCGACGCCGAGGTCGTCGTGACCGTCACCGGCCACACCGACACCAAGGTCTACGACGGCACCGCCCACACCGTGAGCGGCTACGACGTGTCCATCCCCGAGGGCAGCCTCTACACCGAGGCCGACTTCACCTTCGGCGGCGACGCCACCGCGACGCGCACCGAGGTGGGCACCACCGACATGGGCCTGGCCGCCGACCAGTTCGTCAACAACAACAAGAACTTCACCAACGTCGTGTTCAACGTCACCGACGGCTGGATGAAGGTCGACCCGGTTGCTCTGACTATCAAGGCTGACGATAACGGTAAGGTTTATGGTCAGGACGATCCCGAGCTGACCGCCAACGTAACCGGGCTTAAGGGCGCTGACGAGTTTACCGGCACGTATGAAGTTACGCGCGAGGCCGGAGAGACTACTGGCACCTATGAGATCACGGTGAACAACGTGGCCTTCGACAACCCGAACTACACGGTTGAGACAAAGCCGGGCACGTTCGTTATCACCCCGCTTGGCGAAGCGGCTATTGTGGTGGGCGACTTGACCAAGATCTACGACGGTACCCCGCTTGAACCGAACGTCGTCACGCCTGTTGGTTTGGCAACGGGTGACTATGTCGATGGAATCGTGTACGAAGGGGCTCAGACCAACGTCGGCAGCAGCAGTGCTACTGTCACGGATTATGTAATTCGCAACGCTGAGGGTGTTGATGTGACTGAGAGCTACACGAGTATTCAGGTTGTCCCCGGCACGCTGACTGTCAGCCCCGCTACCATCACCGTCACGGCGAACAACCAGACGAAGGTTGCCGGCACGGATGATCCTGAGCTGACGTACACCTTCGCCGGTGCCGTGAACGGCGAGACCGCCCGCTTCGCGGGCGGGCTGCAGCGCGTCGCAGGCGAGGACGTGGGCTCCTACGCCATTAACCAGGGCGGCCTTGCCCTGGTCGATAACGGGGACTTCCGCACATCCAACTACACGCTCGTGTTCGTGCCCGGCACGCTCACCGTCACGGCAGCGACCGTCCCAGTGACACCGCCGCCCACGACGCCTGAGCCTCCTCTCGGCACGGAACCCGGGGATGATCCGGGCATACCGTTCCTGGATCCCATCGTCCAGGCTCTGGAGGACGCGGTCACGCCGCTCGCCGGCCTGCAGGAAGAGACGATCGCCGACGACGACAACCCGCTCGCGGGCTACGACCGGGTGAACTGCTGGGTGCACTACTACCTCATCCTGGGCATCATCGTCACGGTGATCTACGGCGGAGGCGTGCTCGTGCGGCGCATCAACTTCACGCGCAAGCTCAAGGGCTACGAGGACGACGTGCTCGGCGTCGAGGACGAATCGGCCGCCGTGCCGGCAGGTGCGCCTATGGCAATGGAAGGCAAGGAGGTCTAGCATGAAGAAGAGCAACTGGATCATCTTGGCGGTTTTGACCGTTGCCGCGGGCTTCTTCCTGTGGCTGTGGTACTACCTGGGCTTCAACTTCGTCGACGACCCGTTCGACCTGGTGCTCGCCATCGTGTGGTGGGGCGTGGTCGCGGCGCTGGTCATGGGCATCCATACGGCCGAGAAGAAGCGCCAGCAGCGCGTGCGCACGGTGTACGTGAGCGACGGCGCCACCTTCAACAGCGAGAAGGGCCTGATGCGCTTCGAGGGCACCAAGCCCATGCAGGAGGTTGTCGCCTCCATCTTGGAGAACCTCAAGTACGATTTCACCCGCGAGGATTTCCCCGAGCGCGACGAGTTCGACGCGAAGTTCTTCATTCGCACCAAGGAGTTCGACGTGGAGAAGGCGGACGAAGCTCAAGCAGAGGAAGCTCCGCAGCCGGCCGATTCCGCCGAGAAGCCCGAGCCCAAGAAGTGGACCGGCGAGGTCGTGGTGGTGGATACGAAGGAGGAGCGCCCCTTCGAAACCCCCGAGGAGCTCGCAACCATCTTGGCTTCGCTTGACCAGAAGGCTGCCTAGCACCTCGGAGCATCGCAAACAAACCGACGGCCCTCTCGCCAAAAAACGGGAGGGCCGTCGTGCGTGAAAAGAGCGAGCTTCCGACTCAAGCGATTTAAAATTGAATCAGTTTCCCTATTCCCCTACAGGGAACATTTGTTCTATAATATATTTATGAAATAGGAAGCTGGACGGGGGAGGGCGATAGGTTTGTATCGATTCAGGGATCCGATTCATGGCTATATTCCCGTATCCGAGGGCGAGTTGGCCATCATCGACAGCGCTCCTTTCCAGAGGCTTCGAGGTATCAAGCAGCTGGCTACTACCAGCCTCGTCTATCACGGTGCGGAGCACACGCGATTCGGTCATTCACTTGGTGTCATGCACCTCGCGTCGGCCGTGCTCGAATCAGTCACGGATAAGAATCCGGGTCTTTTTGACACCGCTACGCGCGATTGGTATCGCCAAATACTGAGGATAATCGGGTTGACCCACGACCTTGGGCATGCTCCCTTTTCCCATGCTTCGGAAACCCTGTTTGAAGGGAATCTCGAACATGAAGATTATACGAGGAAGATTCTCCTTGAAACCGAAGTGGGAACTTGCATCCGAAAAATCGGTGCTGAAACAAGACAAAAGTACGGCGAGAAATTCGATATAACGCCAGAGCTTATTTGGATGATCTACGACGGCACGGACGTGCTGAACGAGCAGTATATCTCTCCCGATTTCCAGTTTTTAAAGAGCTTCATGGACGGCGAGCTCGACTGCGACAAGATGGACTACCTTCTGCGCGATTCGTATTATTGTGGAGTTCAGTACGGCCATTACGACCTCGATAGGTTGGTTGAATCTTTCACGGTGTATCGAAGCGATGACGGATCGGCGCTCCGCCTCGCCATCGAACGCGGTGGCGTGCACGCGGTAGAGGAATTCGTGCTCGCGCGCTACTTCATGTTTTTGCAGGTGTATTTCCACAAGACGCGACGTTTGCTCGACAAGCGTCTCACCGACTGTCTTGGAGACATTCTTCCCGGAGGCTATTTTCCCACCGACGTGTACGAATACCTTGAATGGAACGACGCTAAGGTTATGCGGGAAATTGACAAGAGCCGAACCATGCGAAGCGCTCGGGCTTTCCTCGAGAGGGAAACAATGTCGTGCATTTACGCGACTAACGTTCACATGAACAAAGAGGGCGGAATGGTTTTTGGGATAATGGAGAATAGCTTGGCCGCCCGCCTTGCGGAATCGGGTCTGTCGGAAGAAGATGTTTCCTTGCATTTGGTTTCCGACCGTCCGAGGAAGCCCGTTCATGCGATATCGGAGGAAGCATTGGACGAGAGGGGTATCCCGGTGGTTGTCGGGCACCAAAAGGAACCTGTGTCGATACTGGACGAATCGCTGCTTTTGGCAAGCCTTAAGAAAGAGATACACATTCAAAGACTGTACGTTTCAAATGAATACAAAGTAGAAGCAGAAAGAATCGTACAAGAGCTGTTGGAGAAAAGCCTATAATGGCGAAAGCGACAGGAGGGTGGCGACATGGGCGAGAAAATCGAGCTGCTTTACATTGCCGAAAAATGCTCCCAAATGGATATAACTGATTTAGGGAAAAAGAAATTTCAGAAACTCGTCTACCTTATCGAAAAGGTAGGGAACACGCCCTTGGGCTACGACTACGAGATATACTTCTACGGCCCTTACAGCCGAAAGCTTGATGATGATCTTGACGAGCTCTCCCGCGAGGATTTGATACGGTATACCCGTCGCGGACAGTCGCATCTGATCGGCATTACCGGCGAGGCGCGTGGCGAGCTAGAAGCGGGGCGCCTGTCTGCCGAGTGGCGGGGCTTCGTTGACGAATCGCTTGAGCGCTTCGGTGGGAAAACGCCCTACGAACTCGAATTGCTGACGACGACGCACTACGTTGCATCGCTGCTCGGTCCTGCGGCCGATAGGAAGAACATCGAGCGGGGCGTCAAGAAGATCAAAGGTGAGAAGTTCTCCGCGAGCAAGATAGAGACTGCGGTGAGCGAGTTGAAGCTAGCCTAGCGAGTGCGAAGCGACGTCGTTTTGCCGGCTTCGCCGGAACGCCCTTCGTAGGTGCGAGCCCCGCCTCTACGGGCGCTCTTCAGGGCACCCGTATGACAGGCGCGCCGCCCCCGGAAGGTCCCGGCTGGCTCCCAAGCAACGGCAAAGCCCCGCACGCGATGTCGCGTGCGGGGCTTTGTTGCAGGATCGCGCAGTCGTGGCGGTCTCGCGCATTCGCGGGGCGCCCGCGCTACTCGTCCACGCCGATGATGACCGACGACGCTTTGATGACGGCGTAGGCCTCTTTGCCCACTTCCAACTCGAGTTCCTTGAGCGATCCCATAGAGATCGTCGACGTGATGAGCTGCCCACCTTCCAGCTCCATGATCACGATTGCGTTAACCGCTCCCGGATGAATGGCCGTGACGGTGCCCTTCAGCGTATTGCGTGCGGAAAGCTTCATTGAATCAATGCACCCCCTTTCGGTCTTCCCCTCGTTGAACCTCGTCAAACCATTGTAACGCCCCTTCATGCGTCATGCGGGCAAGAACCGCAACAAGGCGGCATTCTCTCGCTTCCCCCAAGGCTTTACGAAAATTTGATCGACACGAGACATTCACTTGATGCGGTTTCTTCATCATGGGAAGTGCGACATCTCTGTTTTCCAAGTGTCGTGCACGAACCAGACTATATGCGCCCTGCAGGGCGCCAAGGAAAGGAAGAGCATGAAGAAGCGTTTGGTTATGGTTGCGATGGGGGCCCTGCTCGCGCTGGGCCTGTTCGGCATCGTGGGTTGCTCCGGCGGCAACGATGGCGGGTCCAGCTCCAACGGCGGCGGCGATGCGAAGGCCACGTCCCCGTCCGGCGAGGTTTCCGTGTATTCGCGCGAGGACGGCTCCGGCACGCGCGGTGCCTTCATCGAGCTGTTCGGCATCGAGGAGAAGGACTCCAGCGGCGAGAAGGTCGACAAGACCACCACTTCGGCCGCCATCACGAACTCCACGTCGGTCATGATGACGTCGGTGGCCGGCGACGCGAACGGCATCGGCTACATCTCGCTGGGTTCGCTGAACGACACGGTGAAGGCCGTGAAGATCGACGGCGCCGAGGCGACCACCGCCAACGTGAAGAGCGGCGACTACAAGATCGCCCGTCCGTTCAACATCGTGACGAAGGACGGCCTGTCCGACGTGGCGCAGGACTTCGTCGACTTCATCATGAGCGCAGACGGCCAGAAGGTCGTCGGCGACGAAAAGTACATCCCCGTTGACGAGTCCGCCAAGGCATACACCGCCTCCGGCAAGTCCGGCAAGGTCGTCGTTGCCGGCTCCTCTTCCGTGACCCCCGTCATGGAGAAGCTGGCCGAGGCCTACAAGGCCCTCAACCCCAACGTCACCATCGAGGTGAACCAGTCCGACTCCACCACCGGCGTGAACATGGCCACGGAGGGCACCTGCGACATCGGCATGGCCTCCCGCGAGCTGAAGGACTCTGAGAAGTCCAGCGTCAAGGCCACGGTTATCGCTCAGGACGGCATCGCCGTTATCGTGAACAAGGACGCCTCCGTCGACGAGCTCACCTCCGATCAGGTGAAGGCTATCTACACGGGCGAAGTGACCACCTGGGAAGAGGCTTTGGCCTAACCGTTAAGCACGTGCGTTCTTACCGCCCCGTCCCGTTGGGCGGGGCGGTTCGACGCCTCTCGCCGACTTCAACGAACAGGTATTTTCGATAAGGATGGTAATGTCTCAACTTCACATCAAAGAGGGCATTGCGAAGGCGCTGTTCGTGGCTGCCGCGGGGATATCGATCCTCGCGGTAGCTCTTATCTGCGTCTTCCTCTTCGCGAACGGCGTGCCGGCCATCGCGGAGATCGGCCTCCCGGAATTTCTCTTCGGCACCACATGGCGTCCCGCCAACGACATCTACGGCATCTTCCCCATGATCGTGGGCAGCATCTACGTCACGGCCGGGGCCATCGTCGTGGGCGTGCCCATCGGCCTTCTGTGCGCCATCTTCCTGTCGCGGTTCGCCAGCGGCAAGGTCGCGGCGTTCCTCAAGCCGGGCGTCGAGCTTTTGGCGGGCATCCCCTCGGTCGTCTACGGTTTTTTCGGCCTGGTGGTCATCGTGCCGTTCATCCGCGACAACATGCCCGGACGCGGCTTGTCGCTGCTGGCCGCCGCCGTGCTGCTGGGCATCATGATCCTGCCCACCATCATCACCGTGGCGCAGAGCGCGCTCGACGCCGTGCCCAAGAAGTACTACGAGGGCGCGCTGGCGCTGGGCGCCGACCACGAGCGCTCGGTGTTCCGCGTCATCGTCCCGGCCGCCGTGTCGGGCATCATGGCCGGCATCGTGCTGGGCGTGGGCCGCGCCATCGGCGAGACCATGGCCGTGATCATGGTGGCCGGCAACCAGACCGTCATTCCCAGCAGCATCTTCGACGGCGTGCGCACCATGACCGCCAACATCGTGTTGGAGATGGGCTACGCGGCCGACCTGCACCGCGGGGCGCTCGTGGCCACCGGCGTGGTGCTGTTCGTGTTCATCCTGCTCATCACCATGTTGTTCAACGTCATCAAGAAGCGGGGTGAGCTGAAGTAATGAGCGCGAAACTGACGATAGCCTACGAAAGCGCCGGCACTCCGGCGGTCGCCCCCGGTTCGGGAGACCATATCGACTCGCTGTTCGCGGCGGTGGAGGAGCGCCACCGGAAGCAGCGTCGCGTCGTGTCCACGCTGCTGCGCCTGGTGGTGTACCTGGGCGCGCTGCTGACCACGGCCGTGCTGCTGTTCTTGGTGGGATACATCCTCATCAACGGCGTGCCCTACATCACGCCCGCCCTGTTCGAATGGGAGTACAACTCCACGAACGTCTCGCTCATGCCGGCGTTGGTGAACACGCTCATCATGGCGGGGCTCTCGCTGGTCATGGCCGTTCCCATCGGCGTGGGGTCGGCCATCTACCTGGTGGAGTACGCGCCTCGCGGCAGCAGGTTCGTGCAGATCGTGCGCACCACCACCGAAACGCTGCAGGGCATCCCCTCCATCATCTACGGCCTGTTCGGCATGCTGTTCTTCGTGACGGCGCTGCACTGGAACCTGTCGCTTCTGGCAGGCGCCTGCACCTTGGCCATCATGGTGCTGCCGGTGGTCATGCGCACCACCGAGGAGGCGCTGCTGGCCGTGCCGGACTCCTACCGCGAAGGCGGCTTCGGCCTGGGCGCCGGCCGTTTGCGCACGGTGTTCCGCTGCGTGCTGCCCTCGGCCATCCCCGGCATCCTGGGCGGCGTGATCTTGGCGCTCGGACGCTGCGTGGGCGAGGTTGCGGCCCTCATCTTCACGGCCGGCTCCATCGCCCAGATCCCGAACTTCGCCGGCGAGGGTTTCGCGGCGCTGTTCGACTCCACCCGCACGCTGGCCGTGCACATGTACGCGCTCGCCAGCGAGGGTTTGCACGTCAACGAAACGTACGCGACGGCGGTGGTGCTGCTGGTTCTGGTGGTTCTGCTGAACCTGCTGGCCACGTTCGCCGCAAAGAAGATGAACAAGGGAGGCGCAGATGCCTAACGCAACGCTTGAGAAAACCGCTTCGAAGCAGGAAGCCCCGGCAACCTACATGCCGCATGCCCAAGGTCAGGCGGACGAGCGCCAGATGAAGGTGAAGGCGCCTATCGACGCGCCCGCGAAGATGGGCGTGCACGACCTGGACCTGTACTACAAGGATTTCCAGGCTTTGAAGAACATCAACCTGGACTTCCCCCAGAACCAGGTGACGGCGCTCATCGGCCCGTCGGGTTGCGGCAAGTCCACGCTGTTGAAGAGCTTGAACCGCATGAACGACCTGGTCGAGGGTTGCCGCGTCGAGGGCGACATCACGCTCGACGGCGAGGACGCCTACCGATCCATCGACGTGAACAGCCTGCGCCGCCGCGTGGGCATGGTGTTCCAGCAGCCGAACCCCTTTCCCATGAGCGTGTACGACAACGTGGCGTTCGGCCCGCGCACCCACGGCATCAAGAACCGCGCCGACCTGGACGAGATCGTCGAGCAGAGCCTGCGCGACGCCGCCATCTGGGACGAAATGAAGGATCGCCTGAAGAAGAACGCTCTCGGGTTCTCCGGCGGCCAGCAGCAGCGCCTGTGCATCGCCCGCGCCCTGGCCGTGCGCCCCGAGGTGCTGCTGATGGACGAGGCCACGAGCGCGCTCGACCCCATCTCCACCGCCAAGATCGAGGACCTGGTGGGCGAGTTGAAGAACAAGTACACCGTCATCATGGTCACGCACAACATGCTGCAGGCGCTGCGCGTGTCCGACAAGACGGCTTTCTTCCTGCTGGGGGAGATGGTGGAGGCCGGCCCCACGGACGACATCTTCACGGCCCCCGCCGACCCTCGCACCGCCGACTACGTGGCGGGCCGGTTCGGCTAGGCTGACGCCGCATTTCCACGAGCCCGGCCGATCCGGGCACTGCCTATACTCCGCCTGCCCGCCTGCCGGCCCCCCCACCGGCCTGTCGCTTGTCGACGGCGACCTGGTGCGACGGGGCCTCAAGCAGGTTCATGCCGGTATCGGCATAGCGGCGAGTCGCTTCGTCGCCATCGACGCCGCCGTCCCTCGGCGGCGTCCCGGTCGGCGGGCATCCGTCTTTACGCAAATTTGACCTTGTCGCGCCGTTGCGTTTTTCCTTCTGCTTTACAATAGGCTTGACGGCGGTGGAAGCGTGCTGCCGGTCGAAAGGATTGCGCCCATGATCTATTACGTTGAAGACGACACCAACATCCGCGACCTTACGGTGTACGCGCTCAAGCAGGCCGGCTTCGAGGCGTGCGGGTTCGCGGCGGCGGGCGAGTTCTTCGCCGCCTGCAAGCGCCGCCTGCCCGAGCTCGTGCTGCTCGACATCATGCTGCCCGAGGTGGACGGGCTGGAGATACTGCACATGCTGCGCGAGGATCCGGCCACGAAGCACCTGCCGGTCATGATGCTCACGGCCAAGGGCACGGAGTTCGACACGGTGAGCGGCCTGGATGCCGGCGCCGACGACTACCTGGCCAAGCCCTTCGGCATGATGGAGCTGGTGAGCCGCGTGAACGCGCTCATGCGCCGCGCCGCCGCGCCGGCCGTGGCGGCCGACGACGAGTTCTCCTGCGGACCCCTGTCGCTCACGGTTTCGTCGCACGACGTCACGGTGAACGGCGAACCCGTCACGCTCACGCTCAAGGAGTTCGATCTTCTGCGCACGCTCATGCAGAACGAAGGCCACGTGCTCTCGCGCCGCCAGCTGTTGGAAGACGTGTGGGGCATGACGTACGTGGGCGAGACGCGCACGGTGGACGTGCACATCCAAACGCTGCGCCAGAAGCTGGCGGCGGCGGGCGCGGGTTCCGACGCGTACATCCAAACGGTGCGTGGCGTGGGCTACTGCGTCAAGCAGCCATGAGCCCCACCCATTTCCGCGTGAAAAGCTTGGCCGGAAAGATATTCACCGGTGTTCTGGCGTTCACCATGGGCGTCATACTCGTGCTGGGCGTGGCCATGACCACCATATACTACCTCTCGTACGAGCACGACGCCGAAGCCGAGCTGGCCGCGAGCGCGCAAGACGCCGCCGCCTACCTCAACGTATCGCCTCCCGAGGCGAACATCCCCGCGCTCGAGGAGCAGTTCGCCGGCCTCACGCGCTACACGCTCATCGCGTCCGACGGCCAGGTGCTCTACGACAGCGCCGCCGACCCCGCCGCCATGGAGAACCATGCCGATCGCCCCGAGGTGCGCGAGGCGGGGGAGAATGGCCAGGCCACCATCATGCGCTTCTCGGACACGCTCGGCACCGACACGGTGTACGCGGCCGTGAAGCTGGACGACGGCAGCATCGTCCGCCTGTCCGAGACGCGCCACTCCCTGCTGGCCTTCCTAGGCGACATGCTCGTGCCGCTGCTCGTGGCCGTGGTCGTGGCGGCCGTGCTCGTGCTGGTGCTGTCCAAGGCGCTCACCAGCCGCATCATGAAGCCCATCGACGCGCTGAACTTCGCCGACCCGTTGGAGAACGAGATCTACGAGGAGATGGACCCGCTGCTCATCCGCATCGACGAGCAGCAGCGGCGGCTGCTGCTGCAGAACCGCGAGCTGGCCGAGGCCGAGAACATGCGTCGCGACTTCTCCAGCAACGTGAGCCACGAGATGAAAACCCCCTTGCAGGTGATATCCGGCTACGCCGAGCTCATGAAGAACGACATGGTGCAGCCCGACGACCGGCAGAAGTTCGCCGCGCTCATCTACGAGGAGGCGCAGGCCATGCGCTCCCTCATCAACGACGTGCTCACGCTCTCGCGTCTGGACGAGTCCGCGTTCGGCGACGACCCCGTGCTCATCGACCTGCACGCCGTGGCCGGGCGTGTGGCGGGCCGCTTGGCCAGCTTCGCCGCCGAGCAGGGCGTCGAAGTGCGCGTCGAGGGAGCATCGGCGCACATAGCCGGCAGCGAGACGCTGGCCGAGGAGATGCTCTACAACCTCATCGAGAACGGCATACGCTACAACCACGAAGGCGGCTCGGTGGTGATGCGCATCGGGCGAGAGTCGGAGCCGTGCGTTTTGCACGAGGACGAGGGCCCGGTGGACTGCGTGTGCGTGCGCGTGAGCGACACGGGCCCTGGCATTCCCGAGGAGTTGCGCGACAAGGTGTTCGAGCGCTTCTTCCGCGTGGACAAGAGCCGTTCGAAGGAAACGGGCGGCACGGGCCTGGGGTTGGCTATCGTGAAGCACGCCGTGCTCTACCATCACGGCGTCATCGAAGTGGAAGGCGCCGAAGGGGAGGGCACCACGTTCGTTCTGAGGTTCCCGGCCGCGTAGGGCGGCCGTTTGCGCCTCGATGCGTCTGGCCTTCGTTTGATTCCCGCTTGATCCGCGCTAGATTCCTGCAAGGTTTCGGCAAGATCGCTCAGGTCCTCCTGCAAGAAGCGTGCAAGGTTTTCGCGGCTTTGCGCAGGGTTCTCTGACGGCTTCCGTGCAAGGTTGCGGAGCTATGCTTTTCGCGGGAAAGGGAGAGGCCGCAGCCCGTCGAAAATCAAATCAGGGACGCTCGCCTCTCTTGCATGATGATAACTAGTTTGTTATCATACAGGAAAGGCTCGATATGTAAAAAAGTAGTCTTCTATAAATCGCCGGAGGGCAAGTCTGAGATCATCGAATTTTTGGATGAGTTGCAGGGCAAGGCGGAATCGGACAAGAACGCGCGCATTTTGAGAGAGAAGATGATCTCTTATATGAAGGCGCTCTCTTGCTACGGCACGCGCATCGGTCGTCCGCAGGTCAAGCACCTTGAAGGTGATTTATGGGAGTTGAGGGTGTTGCGATATCGCGTGCTGTTCTTTTGTCGGAGGAACGGAGAGATCGTGCTTCTGCATTGCTTTCTCAAGAAATCGCAGAAAACGCCTCGTCGGGAACTGGCGAAGGCAAAGCGGAACCGCAACGACTACATCGAGAGGTTCGGATCATGAGAAGCTACGGCCATATTGAAACGATTGATGACTACCTGGCTGATGAAAGCCGTGTTTCAGCGGCCGAACGAGAGCAGGTTTCTTTTGAAGTCGATCTGATCGGCAAGATGATCGAGGCTCGCGAGTCGCGGGGGATGACGCAGCGCGACCTGGCGGAGGCGAGCGGGTTGAAGCAGCCGGCCATCGCCCGCATCGAGTCGATGCGCTCCGCGCCGCGCGTCGACACGCTGCTCAAGCTGCTGGTCCCGTTGGGCTACACGCTGAGCATCGTCCCGCTTGAGGCCGACCGAGGCGAATAGGGTTCGGAGCTCTGCCGGTTCGGCGAGAACTCCCCCGCCGGCCGTTCTCTCGGCGGCGCCGGGGCAGCCCCTGGAAAACGTCGAGGCGCCGTGCCCCTTGCGGTCGCACGACGCCTCTTCTGCGTTGCGTGAAGAGCCCCACCCCCGGCCAGAAGGATGAACCCACCTCAAAAGGTGGGTGCTCGCAGCCCGCTTCCTGGCTTTCGCATCAACGGATGCGAATCTCCATTTCACGCGCTATCTTGAGCTCCCTCATGTTATAGCATCGGTCCATCGCAAAGTATGGCTTCGAGGGCAGGACCTGATTCAGAGTATACGTGCGTTTCGGCCGAAGAAAAGTCTTGACATGTTATTTGTTGCGTCGTTTTCACAAACAGCGCACCTGGTCGGCACATCCTTCGGTTTTAGGCGATGGACTTTCTATGCAAACAAGCGTTCGCATGATATGATGGTCGCCATGGATACGCTATTCACCGAAATGGAAAACGAGCGCAAGTCCGAGGTCGCGCCCTTGGCCGTGCGCATGCGCCCGCGCTCGCTTGACGAGCTGGTGGGGCAGGACGAGGCCGTAGGTCCCGGCAGCTGGTTGCGCAGCGCCATCGAGCAGGACCAGCTGAGCTCGGTCATCCTGTTCGGTCCGGCCGGCACGGGCAAGACGTCGCTTGCGCACATCATCGCGGAAACCACGAAGGCCACGTTCGTGGAGGTGTCGGCCATCGGCGGCACGGTGTCGGACCTGCGCCGCGAGATCGACGCGGCCGAGAAGCGCCTGACCGCGTTCGGCCTGCGCACCATCCTGTTCGTGGACGAGATACACCGCTTCAACCGCAGCCAGCAGGACGCGCTGCTCCATGCGGTGGAAGACCGCGTGCTCGTGCTGGTGGGCGCCACCACGGAGAACCCCTTCTTCGAGGTGAACTCGGCGCTCATCAGCCGCTCGCGCGTCGTGGAGCTGCACGGGCTCTCGGACGGGGATATCGGCGAGCTCGTCGACCGCGCCGCAGCCGACGAGCGGGGCCTGGGCGGCCTCTACCGGCTGGACGCCAAGGCGCGCGACGCCATCGTGCTCCTGGCCGGCGGAGACGGGCGCGGCGCGCTCACCACGCTCGAGCTGGCCGCCGGCATGGTGGCGCCGGGCACGCGCAAGAAGCCCGCAGCCGTCACGGAGGACAACGTGCGCGCCGCCGCGCCCCATCGCACGCTGCCCTACGACAAGAACAAGGACATGCACTACGACATCATCTCCGCGTTCATCAAGTCCATGCGCGGCAGCGATCCGGACGCGGCCCTGTACTGGCTCGCCCGCATGATCGACGGGGGCGAGGATCCGAAGTTCATCGCGCGCCGCATGTTCATCGCGGCTTCCGAGGACATCGGCAACGCCGACCCGAACGCGCTGCTCGTCGCCGAGGCGGCCTTCAAGTCGGCCGAGGTCATCGGTTATCCCGAGTGTCGCATCAACCTGGCACAGGCCGCCCTCTACCTGGCGCTCGCGCCGAAGAGCAACGCGGCGGAGGCGGGTATCGACGCCGCGCTCGCCGAGGTTCGCAACGGCCCCGCCCGCTCCGTGCCCGACCACCTGCGCGACCGGCACCGTCCGGGTTCCGAGAACTACGGCCGGTACCTCTACCCGCACAGCTATCCGGGCGGCTGGGTCGACCAGCGCTACCTGCCCGAGGGGCTGGGCCGCGGGGCGTTCTACCGTCCGAGCGACCGCGGCTGGGAAGCGTACCGCGCCGACGCGGCCGCGCGCGACCGAATCGACGCCGCGCCGCCCGCCGCGCGCCCGCCGCACGCGAAGGCTCCTTCTGGCGAGGTTGGCGCACCGCTGGACAAGCGGGACGGCGATACGCAAAACCCCACGTCGCGTTGAAAGTAACCGATCGGCTACCGCCTATGGAAGCCGGATGAAAACGTGAGTCGGCCTGTATAGAATCCGAGGTGGACATGATATAGTGAAAACTTCGGTAGCTCAGGAGGCGCCAACATGGATATCAGCGAAGTCATCAGCATAGCGTTGCCCATCGTCTACGTGCTCGTGGGTGCGGCACTCATCTGGCTCGTCGTCGAGCTCGTCATGACGGTGCGCAGGACGCGCAAAACCGTCGAGCAGGTGCAGAAGCAGGTCGAGCCCACGCTTGCCAGCGTGGAGCGCATCACGGCCTCGCTCGAGCCCGTGGCGGCCAAGGTCGATCCGCTCGTCGAGCGCGTGTCGCTCACGGTGGACGCCGCCAACCTCGAGATCATGCGCGTCGATCAGATCCTCGAAGACGTGAACGAGATCACCGATTCCGTGTCGTCGGCCGTCGACGCCGTCGACTCCGTGACGAGCGCGCCCATGGAGCTGGTGAACAACGTGACGAGCCGCGTGCGCAACGCGTTCAAGCCGAAGCGCGCGAGCGACGAATCCGTGGCCCTGGGCCAGGAGAAGGCGGCCGACGCGAAGGTGTCCGACGCCGTGAAGAGCGTGGTCAAGGGCTCGGCTGCCGTTGCCGAGGCCGCCGTGAACGACCAGCGCGAGCACAGGGCCGAGCAGCGCGCCGCGCGCGAGGAGAAGGCGGCCGCCAAGCGCGCCGCCGCGGAGAAGACGTCGGAAGCCGCCGCGAGCATGGCCGATGCGGTGACGACCGCCGCCACGTCCGATACGGACGCGGCGGCGCAATACTTCACCTATGAGAGCGAGCAGGGTTCCGAGGGTGCGGGTGCAGCGTCCGACCAGGTCAAGTCCGAAGCGTAGCGAGGAGCCGGCCCGTTGGATCCCGAACAGACCGAGCGCGAGGAGGTCAAAGCGCTGAAGGCGCGCCGCCGTTTCCTCACGGTGTGGACCATCGTCGGCGCTATTCTGCTGACGGGCGTCCTCGTGTACCTCACCAACATTCTCAGCGTTCCCATCGGCATCGTCATTTGGTCCGTGGTCATCGTGTTCTGCCTGCGAGGCCCGGTGAACAAGCTGGAGAAGCTGGGCGTTTCCCGCGTCGTCGGCACCACGATCGCCTACGTGCTCATGTTCGTCGTGCTGGCTTTGGTGGGCCTGCTCATGTTCTCGCCGGCGTTCGGCGTGGGCGACCAGTTCACCAACCTCGTGCAGAGCATACCCGGCTACGTTCAGACCATCGCCGGCTGGGGGAACGACCTGTACGCCCGCTACGCCGACGTGCTGCAGAACGACACGGTGAAAGGCTGGATCGAGAACGCGTTCTCCGCGCTCGTCGACTGGGCCTCCACCCTTGCGCGCGACAGCGCCTCGGGCGTGGTGGCCATCGGCACCGGCGTGGTCAACACCTTCATGGCGCTGGGCTTCGCGCTCGTCGTGGCGTTCTGGATACTCATGGAGCTGCCGGCGCTCGGACGCGAATGCGAGCGCCTCATCAACCCGCGGCATCGCGAGGACATGGAAATGCTGCACGTCACGTTCACGCGCGTCATGGGCGGCTACATCAAGGGCACGCTGCTGCAGTGCGCCATCATCGGCGTGGGGTGCGTCGTGCTGTTCGGGGTCATCGGCATTCCCAACTACGCGGCCCTCGGCGGCATCGCCGGCCTCATGAACATCATCCCCATCGTGGGGCCCTGGCTGGGAGGCGCGCTCGCCGCCATCGTGGGCGTGTTCGTGAGCCCGTGGATCGCCCTCGTGGCGCTGGTGGGAACCATCGCCATCCAGCAGATCGTGTACACGTTCGTGTCGCCGAAGATCATGGCGAACTCGGTGGACGTGCATCCGGCGCTCACCCTCATCGCGTTGATGGCCGGCTCGGCCATCGGCGGGGCCATGAGCGGCTTCACCGGCTCGCTTGTGGGCATGCTGGCCTCGATTCCGGCGGTGGCCGTGGCGAAGTCGGTGTTCGTGTACTACTTCGAGAAGCGCACGGGCCGCCAGCTCGTGGCGAAGGACGGCGTGTTCTTCCAGGGAACGCCCGCCGGCGGCGAGTCCGTCGACCCCATCGCCGACGCCATCGCGCCGCATCCCGACGTGTCGGCCGCGATCGAGCGCATCGAGCTGAAAAAAGCCGAGGCGGAAAAGAAGGCGCGGCAGAACAAAGAACGCTAAACTATCCCCAGCACGTTTTGGACAAGGCGGATGCCGCTGCGCCTGCCTTGTCCTGAGCATACGAAGGGCATCGGAGGAGAAGTTCGATGCGCGGACCTACGGACAGAAAGATTGACGACATGAAGTACCTAACCAGCGCGGAGATCCGCGAGAAGTACCTGAGCTTTTTCGAGGAGAAGGGCTGCAAGCGCTGGCCTTCGTCCTCGCTCATCCCCGACGATCCGTCGCTGCTGCTGACGAGCGCCGGCATGGTGCAGTTCAAACCGTACTTCCTGCAGCAGAAGCACCTGGAGGCCCCCTACGTCGGCACCACCACGGTGCAGAAGTGCGTGCGCACGAACGACATCGACATCATCGGCACCACGGGCCGCCATCAGAGCTTCTTCGAGATGCTGGGCAACTTCAGCTTCGGCGACTACTTCAAAGAGGAGATGTGCGCCTGGGCCTACGAGTTCTCCACCGAGGTGCTGGGCCTGCCGGCCGAGCGCCTGTACTTCACCGTGTTCCTCGACGACGACGAGACCATCGAGATCTGGAAGAAGCTGGGCGTGCCCGACGACCACATCTCGCGCTTGGGCGAAGAGGACAACTTCTGGCGCGCCGGGCCCACCGGCCCCTGCGGCCCCTGCTCGGAGATTTACTACGACCAGGGCGAGGAGTTCGGCTGCGGCAGCCCCGACTGCGCGCCGGGCTGCGACTGCGACCGGTTCCTGGAGTACTGGAACCTGGTGTTCACGCAGTACAACGGCCAGGAGGACGGCACGCTCGAGCCGCTGCCCAAGAAGAACATCGACACCGGCATGGGCTTGGAGCGCATGGCCGCCATCCTGCAGGGCGTCCAATCGAACTACGAGACCGACGTGCTGCGCAGCCTGGTGGCCGTGGGCGAGAAGCTGACGGGCACCTTGTACGGCGAGGACGCGGCGGTCGACCTGTCGCTGCGCATCATGGCCGACCACAGCCGCGCCGTGGCGTTCATGATCGCCGACGGCATCCTGCCCTCGAACGAGGGCCGCGGCTACGTGCTGCGCCGTTTGCTGCGCCGCGCCGTGATGAAGGGGCACCTGCTGGGCCTGGACAAGCCGTTCCTCAACGACTACGTGGACGAGATCGTGAACCTCATGGGGCACGTGTACCCCGAGATCGTGGAGAACCGCGAGCTCATGCGCCGCGTCATCCTGTCCGAGGAGGAGCGCTTCGGCGCGAACCTGCGCCAGGGCCGCGCGTTCCTCGACGAGGCGCTGGCCCAGCTCGAGGGCGACGTGCTCCCGGGCGACCGCGCGTTCACGCTGCACGACACGTACGGCTTCCCCGTGGAGGTCACGCGCGAGCTGTGCGACGAGCGCGGCATAGAGGTGGACATGGAGGGCTTCAGCCGCTGCATGGACGAGCAGCGCGAGCGCGCCCGCGCCGCCAACACGAAGGACGCCGAGGCCGCCTGGTCCACGTACGGCGGCGTCATGGCCGAGATCCTGGAGGCCGTGGGGCCCACCGAGTTCTTGGGCTACACGAAGAACGACGCCGACGTGCGCGTGCTGGCTCTGGTGAAAGACGGCCGGCAGGTCGACGCGCTGGAGGCGGGCGACGAAGGGCGCATCGTGGTGGACGCCACGCCGTTCTACGCCGAGAAGGGCGGCCAGATAGGCGACACCGGCACCATGACGAAAGAAGGCGCCGCCGCGCGCGTGCTTGACACGAAGGAGCCCGAGAAGGGCCTCATCGCGCATACCGTGCAGGTTGAGGAAGGCCGCATCGTGGCGGGCGACGCCGTGCGCGCCGCCATCGACGTGCCGCGCCGCGAGCGCATCCGCCGCAACCACACGGCCACGCACATCCTGCACTGGGCGCTGCGCGAGGTGCTGGGAGACCACGTGAAGCAGGCCGGCAGCTACGTTGCCGACAACCGTTTGCGTTTCGACTTCACGCACTTCGAGGCCATGACGGCCGACCAGATCGCCGAGGTGGAGCGCCTGGCGAACGAGAAGATCATGGAGAACCACGCCGTGCGCGCCTACGAGACGTCGCTCGCATCGGCCCGCGAGGCCGGCGTGATGGCGCTCTTCGGCGAGAAGTACGGCGAGTTCGTGCGCGTGCTGGACATCGAGGGGTTCTCGCAGGAGCTGTGCGGCGGCACGCACGTGTCCGCCACGAGCGAGATCGGCTTCGTGAAGGTTACGAGCGAGACGAGCGTGGGCGCCAACCTGCGCCGTATCGAGGCGGTTACCAGCTTCGACGCGTTGGCTTACATGAACCGCATGGAGGCGGAGCTCAAGGAGAGCGCCGAGGTTCTGCGCGTTCCTCTGTTCGACGTGGGCGAGCGCACCGCTGCGAACGTGAAGCAGCTCAAGGAGCTTCAGACCAAGATGAAGCGCAACCGCGAGGCGGTGGCCGACGACGGCATCAACGCGCTGTTGGACAACGCGCAGACGAGCGCCGCAGGCTATCCGGTGGTATTCGGACGCATGCCGGAGGCCGATGCGGGCCAGATGCGCAACATGTGGGACGTGCTGCGCGCGCGCCTTGGCAAGCCGGGTGCGGCGGTGCTCGCCACCGAAAAGGACGGCAAGCCCACGCTGCTGGCGGCCGGTTCGCCGGAGGCGGTGGAGGCCGGCTTCGACGCCGGTGCCGTCATCAAGGCCATCGCGCCCTGCGTGAAGGGCGGCGGCGGCGGCAAGGCCTCCATGGCGCAGGCGGGCGGCAAGGACGCCTCGGGCATCGACGCGGCTCTGGAGGCTGCCCGAGGGATGCTGCTGTAAGCTTTCTGGCTGGGCGCGGGCGGAAGGGCCCGCTGCTCGGGCAGTCCTGGGCTCGCACGGAGGCCCCGCCGGGGCCTCCGGCTCGTGCGGAACTCGCCTCGGGCCCTTCCGCCCGCGCCCGAGCCCGAGGCGGCTCTTGCATGCTTCGAGCATGTCAGCCTGCGAAGCTGCCGGGGGAGGCGTCCATGTCGGACCGGGAAGGGAGAAGGGAAGGCGGTGTCGCGCCTTCGGCGCTCTTTTTGGAGGGGAACCCTGTTCCGATGCGGCAGGGGGAAGCGATCGCCTACGCTGGCTTCTCTGCAGGTTCCCGACTCCAACCTCCCGCCCTGGCCCCAACCCAACCCAACCCAACCCAACCTGGCAAACGCCACTGCAGGGCCCTGTTTCCACCAGGGAAAACGCCCTGATCGAGGTAGATTGAGGGCGAAATGCGTTTTTGGAACCGTTTCTGCTAAAAAATCACGTTTGTGAACGACTTTTCGGGTCTTTTTATATATATGTATATATATCATTAAATATATGACCAGATGGGAAAGGCATCGCCTTGATTATTCTTCAATATGATCATGCACAAACGTGATATTTCAGCAGAACCGGCATGATTTTCTGAATTTTGCAGTTGTGGGGAATCGATGGCGGCGTCGACGTGGCGTCCCTGCTCGCAACATGCGACAATAGCAAGGATAGGACGTAGCCGAGACAGGTGGAGGAAAGACGCATGCGCATCATGGCGCTCGACATAGGGGAGACGCGCGTCGGCGTCGCGGTGAGCGATCCGGGGGAGCGGGTGGCGTCCCCGGTGTGCGTGTTGCCGGCTGCCGAAGTGGTCGCTTGTGCCAAGCCTTTCCGACGTCTTTTGGAAGACTGGGAGCCCGAGCTTCTGCTCTGCGGCCTGCCCTTCACGCTGGCCGGTGAAGAGGGACCGCAGGCGGCGCGTATCCGAGGCGTGGCCGACGCTCTAAGCAAGGCGTGCGGCGTGCCGCACGAGTTCGCCGACGAGCGGTTGAGCTCGCAGGAGGCCAAACGGAGTTTGCGTGAAAAGGGCCTGACCGAACGCGAGATGCGCGGCAAAATAGATATGATAGCGGCTAGTCTTTTTCTGCAGGCGTGGCTCGATGCGCGCCGTTAGGCAAGCTGAAAGGTAGAGGAAGGTCCATGCCCCCACGGAAGCAGGTCACGTATTCGCAGCGCCCCAACCACGCGGCTCGTTCGGCGCATGCGCGCGGCGAGCGCGAGTTCCGCACGTACGACACCAGCTACATTCGCCCGAAGCGGAGCAAGGGCCCCGTCATTTTCTCTATCGTGCTGGCCGTCGTCGTCCTTGGCGGCTTGGCCTGGGGTGCCCTCACCCTGTTCAACAGCTGCTCCGGCACGTCCGTGGAGCTGCTCGCCTCGGGCGAGGAAGCCACCATTGTGGTGGAGCAAGGCGCCGGGGCCAAGGACATCGGCAACCAGCTCGTCGAGAAGCGCCTCGTGGGCAGCGCATCCGACTTCACGAAGCGTGTGAACGAGCTTGGCGTGGACGCGCAGCTCAAGCCCGGCACGTACACGTTCGCGGGCGGCACGTCGCTCGATGACATCATCAAACAGCTCGCCGCGGGCCCCGACATGGGCAACGCGCTCACCATCCCCGAGGGCTACAAGCTCTCCGACATCGCCGCGGCCGTCGCCACGGCTTCCGAGGGCCGCATCACGGCCGAGACTTTCACGGCTGCCGCCTTCGACGCGAGCGCGTACGCCGGCAGCTACAGCTTCTTGGCCGATGCGGGCACGAACTCCCTCGAGGGCTTCCTGTTTCCGAAGACCTACGCCGTGGCCGACGACGCCACGGCCGACTCGCTCATCCGGCTGATGCTCGACCAGTTCCAGAAGGAAACGGCGAGCTTGGACTGGTCGTACCCGCAGTCGCAGGGGCTTTCCATCTACGATGCCGTGAAGCTGGCCTCCATCGTGGAGAAGGAGTCGAGCGGCGACGAGCAGATCCGCGCCCAGGTGGCCGCCGTGTTCTACAACCGCTTGGAGACGACGGGCGAGCCCAGCTACGGCTTCCTGCAAAGTGACGCCACGACCGCCTACGAGGTGGGCCACGATCCTTCCGGTGACGAGGTGCATTCCGAGACGCCGTACAGCACGTACACGAACCAGGGGTTGCCTCCCACGCCCATTTGCTCGCCGGGCCTCGACTGCCTCAAGGCCGTGTGCGCGCCCGATCAGGAATCGCTCGGCAAGTACTTCTTCTTCTACTTCGAGGGAGACAACTACTACTTCACCGAGACGTACGACGAGCACATCAGCACGTTCTCGTAGGCCGTCTCGCGTCCGACCGTCCGCCTCTATCCGTAAAGCAGCCCGCCATGCCGCTCCTTGAACCCGATCGCTATTTCTCGCGCTTGTCGCACGTCGACATCGAGCGCGACCTGCTGGCGCTCGGCTTCCGTTTCGTGCTGCTCGACATCGACAACACCATCCTCTCGCGCGACACGCACGAGGTGCCGCGCGACGCGGGCCACTGGCTGGCGAAGGCGCGCGACGCGGGCGTGTCGTTCTGCCTCGTGTCCAACAACTGGCACGAAAGCGTCTACCAGCTGGCGAACCGCCTGTCGCTGCCCATCGTGGCGAAGGCGGTGAAGCCGCTGCCGCCCGCGTTCCTCGTGGCTTTGAAAAAGATCGGCGCCACGCGCGACGCCACGGTCGTCATCGGCGACCAGCTGGTCACCGACGTGCTGGGGGCGCACTTCGTGGGCATGAAGGCCTACCTGCTGGCACCGCTTGTCGAGCAGGACCTGCCCCACACGCTGCTGCTGCGCAACTTCGAGCGCCTCGTCATGGGCGAGCGCGAGCCGGAGGGCGCTTCGGTTCCGTCGGCCTGCCGGCCGACGGAACCAGTCGACTGCTGCGCCGCGAAGCAGGTCCCTTCAGGGGCGGCTTCCCTCGGCACCCGATCTCGCGGCGATGCCGAAGGATCGCGTACCGAAGTACGCCTCGCCCCCGCCATCCCCACGATCTCAGGCACTGCGGGAACCCTTGCTGACGTTGGTGGACCTGTGGTGGAAGCCGATCTACCTGCGGCGAATATCGACGAACCTGCGAGTGCGGAGGGAACCTCATGAGCGAAGCGACGACTGCCGAGAACCTGTACCTGCTGGGCCATCCTATCGCGCACTCGAAGTCGCCCGCCATGTACAACGCCGTGTACGAGCGTCTGGGACTGCCGTGGCGCTACGAGTTGGCCGACAAGGCCGGCGAAGACGAGGCGCGCGCGTTTCTGGATGCCCGAGACTTCCTGTCGGTCAACATCACCACGCCGTACAAGCCGCTCGCCTACGAGGCAGCCACGCACAAGGCGGCGTCCGCCAAGCTCGCGCGCGGTGCCAACCTGCTGGTCAGGCACGGCGAGGCGCTCCTTGCCTACAACACCGACGGGCAGGGCTGCGTGGCCTATCTCGAGCGCACGGGTTTCGACTTCGCGGGTTGCTCCGTGGTCGTGTGCGGCACCGGTCCCACGGCGCTCTCCATCGTGCACGCCTGCGCCATCGCCGGTGCGGACGAGGTCGTGCTCGTCGGGCGCGACAAGGAGCGTGCGCGGGACGTGCTGGACGCCTACGTCCAAGAGTTCGGACGGCTGTCGTCGGCCGCAGTGGACCTGCCGGCCGCCCAGGAGCATCATCGCAGCTTCCGCCAGGCATACGACGGCACGACGTTCAAATTCGGCAGCTACGCCACGTCCACGCAGGCCATCCACGGAGCCGACCTCGTGGTGAATGCCACGCCGCTCGGCATGCGCGCGGACGATCCCGCTCCGTTCGACGTCGCGCTCTTCTGCGCGGGCCAGCGTGCGTTCGACGTGGTGTACGGCCACGGCGAGACGGCCTTCGTCGCCGGCGCGCGCGCTGCGGACTGCACCGTGTCGGACGGCGCGGGCATGCTGGTGGCCCAGGCCGAGGCTACCGTGCGCACCGTCTGCGACATCGCCGGCGCCGACGTCGATCTCGAAACCTTCGACCTGTTCGCCGTCATGGCCGAAGCGGCTGATTTCGACCTGGGATAACCCCGCCTCTATCGAACCCTTCTGCACCCTGCGCTTCATGGCGATCTGGTACGACGCCCGAGCCGTCGCTCGCCTCGCTACGCGGCTGCGGTACAATAGGCGAAAACCACGACAGCGGGAAAGCGAAACACTATGCGCTACATGACAGCGGGCGAGAGCCACGGGCCGGCGCTCACGGCCATCGTGGACGGCGTGCCTGCGGGCCTCAAGATTTCGGAAGATCAGATCAACAGCGATCTGGCTCGTCGCCAGTCCGGCTACGGGCGCGGCGGTCGCCAAGCCATCGAGCGCGACCGCGTGGCCGTCACCGCCGGCGTGCGCTTCGGGCGCACCATCGGGTCTCCCGTGGCGCTCGTGGTGGCCAACCGCGACTGGGAGAACTGGACGGACCGCATGGCGGCGTTCGGCGACGTGCCGTCCGACCTGGCGCGCGAGGTGTGCCCGCGCCCCGGCCACGCCGATCTCGTGGGCGCCCTCAAAACGAACACCGACGACTGCCGCAACATCCTCGAGCGTGCGAGCGCCCGCGAGACGGCCGCGCGCGTCGCGGCGGCCGGCATCGCGCGCGAGTTTTTGGCCGAGCTGGGCGTGGAGGTGTTCTCCTACGTGGCCTCCATCGGCGGCGCGTCCCTCGACGAGGACGACCCGATGCTCGCCGCGCCCGACTACAAGCCGCTCGACATCGAGCTTTCCGACGTGCGTTGCCCCAGCGTTGAGGCCACCGAGGCCATGAAGGCCGAGATCGACGCCGCCCGCGAGGCGGGGGAGAGCCTGGGCGGCACGTTCCGCGTCGTGGCCACGGGCCTTTTGCCCGGCGTGGGCGGCTACGCCACGGCGGGAGAGCGTTTGACCTCGCGCATCGGCGGCGCGTTGTTCTCCATCCCGGCCATCAAGGGCGTGGAGTTCGGCTTGGGCTTCGAGGCCGCGCGTCGTCCCGGCTCGCAGGTGCACGATCCCATCACGGTGGATCGCAAAGCCGGCTTCACGCGCACCCGCAACAACGCGGGCGGCCTGGAGGGCGGCATGACCACGGGCATGCCGCTCATCGTCACGGCGGCCATGAAGCCCATTCCCACGCTCATGACGCCGCTGTCCACGGTGAACCTGGACACGCTGGAGCCGGAGGAAGCCTCGCGCGAGCGCAGCGACGTGTGCGCGGTGCCCGCCTGCGCCGTGGTGGCCGAGGCCGAGGTGGCGTTCGCGCTGGCCGACGCGTACCTGGAGAAGTTCGGGCACGACAACATGACCGACATCAAGGCGGCCGTGAAGTCCTATCGGCAGCGTTTGCGGACGATCTCGCGATGACGCGCGTAGACGGGTCGAGCCTGCAGTCGCACAACCGCCCCGCGCGCGTCGTGTCCGAGCTGGCGAAGCCGGTGTTCTTCGTGGGCTTCATGGGCGCGGGCAAAACGTCCGTTGCCCGAAAGCTCGCGCGCACCTGCGGCATCGCGTCGATCGACGTCGACACCTACTTGGAGAGGCGCGAGGGCAAACGCGTGAAGGAGCTCTTCGCCGAAGTGGGCGAGGAGGGCTTCCGCGCCATCGAAACCGACGTGCTGCGCGAGCTGGCGGCGAAGGATCCGCTGCTCGTGTCGTGCGGCGGCGGCGTGGTGCTGCGGCCCGAGAACCGCGCCATCTTGGCCGAGAAAGGCTACGTGGTGTACCTGCAGGTCACGGCCGACGAGGCCGCGTCGCGCATCAGCGACCTGTCCACGCGCCCGCTGTTCCAGGACCTCGGCACCGCCCGGGCCACCATCGAAGGGCGCCTGCCGCTGTACGAGGACGTGGCCGACGCCGTGGTGGACACGGCCGGCAAGAGCGTTTCGGCCATCGCGCGCGAAGTGCGCGGCGTGCTGGAGAGGGAGGGAATCCTGTGGCAACGAAAGTGATCGTGAACATCCCCGGCGAGGAACCCTACGACGTACGCATCGGAGCCGGCGTGCTCGACGCGCTGGGACGGCGCATGCGCGGCGTGCCCTCGCTCGAGCGAACCGAGCGCGCGCTCGTCATAACCGACTCGAACGTCGCGCCGCTCTACCGCGACCAGGCGAAAGAGTCGCTTGCAGCTGCGGGTTTCCGCGTATCGGACATCGTGGTGCCGGCGGGCGAGGACACCAAGTCCGTCGAAGTGGCCGGCGAGATATGGGAGGCTATGGCGCAGCTCTCGCTCGGGCGCGATTGCGTCGTGGTGGCGCTGGGCGGCGGCGTAGTGGGCGATCTAGCCGGATTCGCGGCGTCCGCCTACATGCGCGGCGTGGCGCTCGTGCAGGTTCCCACCACGCTGCTGTCGATGGTGGACTCGTCCGTGGGCGGCAAGACGGGCGTGAACCTGGCGGCCGGCAAGAACCTGGTGGGCGCGTTCAAGCAGCCTGCCTACGTGTGCGCCGACACGGCGACGCTCGCCACGCTGCCCGAACGCGAATGGACGTGCGGCTGCGCCGAGATCGCGAAGTCGGCGGTCATCGACTCGGACGAGTTCTTCTTCTGGCTCGTCGACGCGGCCGGCGCGCTCGCGGCGCGCGAGGACGAGGCGGTGGCCGAGGCCATCGCCCGCTCGGTGGTGTTCAAGGCCGACGTGGTGGCGCAGGACAAGACGGAGAGCCGCGGCGTGCGCGAGTGCCTGAACTACGGCCACACGCTCGGCCATGCCGTGGAGACGCTCGCGGGCTACGGCGCGTTCTCCCACGGCGCGGCCGTGGCGGAGGGCATGCGCTTCGCGGCCCGACTGGCCGTGGAGCTCGTCGGCGCGTCCGCCGACTTTGTGGCCGCGCAGGACGACCTGCTCGACGCCCTGGGCCTTCCCGCGCTCGCCTGGTCCGCCGACCCTGCCGATATGCTCGATGCCATGAAACGCGACAAGAAGGCCCGCCGCGGCCAGGTGCGCTTCGTCCTGCTGCGCGACGTGGGCTCGTGGGAGCTGCTCGACGTGGACGATGCCGCCATCCTGGAGCACTTGGGCGCTTGGGTGCGATCGAAGGAGTGACATGAAGAAGATCCTGCTGCTCAACGGGCCCAACCTCGACATGCTGGGGGTGCGGGAACCCGCCGTGTACGGGCGAGAGACCCTTGCCGACCTCGAGCGCTTGGTGAAGGAGCACGCCGAGCGCCGTGGCGCGTCCGTGACCTGCTTCCAGTCGAACAGCGAGGGAGAGCTCGTCGACGCCGTCCACGGCGCGCGCGACGCCTACGACGGCATCGTGTACAACCCCGGCGCCCATACGCACTACTCCTACGCGCTGCGCGATGCCGTGGGCGGCGTCGACGTGCCCTGCGTGGAGGTGCACATCTCCGACGTGGACGCCCGCGAGGCGTTCCGCCGCGTGTCGGTCATCGCGCCCGCCTGCGTGGCTCAGGTGAAAGGCCGCGGCTTCCAAGGTTACTGCGACGCCGTCGACCTGCTGCTCGAGGGCGTGTCCGAGCGCCTTGGCGAGGGCTATGAGCGGCGCTATCCGGCCGGTCAGGTGATCGTGGGCGGACGTGGCATGCGGGATGGAGATGCGGGGGAAGGGAAAGGCGACGAGACCGCCCGAAAGGGCGTCGACCCTGCCGTTCCTAGTCGGCCCGATGTCTCCGAACATCGTCTCGCCCGCCTGCGCGCCGCTTGCGACGAAGACGGCATCCGCACGTTCTTCGTGCGCGGCACGTCGAACATCGCCTGGCTCACCGCCTTCGACGGGGTGTTCGACGACGAGGACGCCCATGCGCTGCTGGTAACGCCGCACGACGCCGTTCTGCACACGGACTCGCGCTATGCCGAAGCCGCCCGCGCGGCGGCTCTCGGCGGCCCCGTCGCCGTCGACGACGCGCGCAAGAGCCACGCCGCGTTCGTGGCCGAGACCTTCGCCGAGCGCCATGCCGGGCAGGACGGCCCCATCGTCCTCGGCATCGAGGACGCGATGGCGCTCGGCGAGTACCGCGCGCTCGAAGCCGCGTTCGCCGAAGCGTCCGGTGGCGCCCCCGAGTTGCGCGAGACCAGCCGCTTCGTTTTGAACCTGCGCGGTGTGAAAGACGCCGGCGAGATCGCGCGCATGCGCGCCGCGCAGGCCGTCACGGACGCCGCGTTCTCCCATATCGTGGAGTTCATGCGCGTCGGCATGACCGAACGCGAGGTGCAGATAGAGCTCGAGGACTTCATTCGACGCCACGGCGCCGAGGGCCTCGCGTTCCCCTCCATCGTGGCCGCGGGCGCCAACGCCGCGAGCCCCCACGCCGTTCCCGGCGGCGCGCGCCTCGAGGCGGGGCAGTGCGTGGTGCTGGACTTCGGAGCGCGGGCGCTCGGCTACTGCTCGGATATGACCCGCACCGTGTTCCTCGGCGAACCCGACGCGCGTCTGCGCGAGGCCTACGCCGCCATCCGCCAGGCGAACGAGCAGGTGGAGGCCGCGTTGAAGCCCGGCGTGACGGGGGCTGCCATGCACGAGCTGGCCGAGGGCGTGCTGGCCGAGGCCGGCTTCGCCGGCAAGATGGGCCACGGCCTGGGCCATGGCGTGGGGTTGGACATCCACGAGGAGCCGAACCTTTCGCCGCGCAATCCGAATCCGCTGGTCGAAGGCAACGTGGTCACGGTGGAGCCCGGCGTTTACCTGTCGGGAGAGTTCGGCATGCGTCTGGAGGACTACGGCGTCGTGACCCATGATGGTTTCGCAGTTTTCACTCAATCGACGCACGACATGGTTATAATATAGCGGCTAAAACTTACGTGCTGCTGCTTGGACGAGAACGGTTTGCGGTCGGTGCGTGCAATCGAAAGGATATTCAAGAATGGCAATTTCTACCGCCGACTTCAAGAACGGCATGTGCATCGAGTACAACGGCAAGCTGTGCACCATCGTGGAATTCCAGCACGTGAAGCCCGGCAAGGGCGGCGCCTTCGTCCGCACGAAGCTGCGCGACATCAAAACGGGTCGCGTCATCGACAACACGTTCAACGCCGGCGTGAAGGTGGAGTCCGTGCGCCTCGAGTCGAAGAAGCTGCAGTACCTGTACAACGACGGCGCCGACTTCAACTTCATGGACAACGACACCTTCGAGCAGATGGCCATTTCCGCCGACATGGTGGGCGACGTGGCGAAGTGGCTCAAGGAGAACGACGAGGCCACGCTGCTGTACGCGGGCGACGAGCTCATCAGCGTCGAGCCGCAGATGTTCGTGGAGCTGGAAGTCACCGAGACCGATCCCGGCTTCAAGGGCGACACCGTCCAGGGCACCACGAAGCCCGCGACGCTCGAGACGGGCGCCGTGGTGCAGGTCCCCATGTTCATCGAGCCCGGCGACGTCCTGCAGATCGACACCCGCGACGGCCGCTTCATCAAGAGGGTCTAAGGCTCCGTCGAGCTGTTCGATCCGTACCGGTTGAAAACGCCGCCCCTCGGGGCGGCGTTAGTATTTCTGGGCGATTTTCAGGGCCTTGCGGTAGTCCGCGTAATCCTCGACGCAATGGGCGTCCGACGCGATGTAGTCCACCAAGTCGTTCTCAAGCAGCTGCAGGGCCGCCCGCTTGCTGTTGCTGCGGAACCCGCCGGCGGCGAAGTTTCCCGACAGCTGCAAGAGGCAGCCCAGGTCCTTCATCTCCACGGCCACGTCGATGTCGTTCTGCACGGGCCGGTAGCGCTCGGGATGGGCGATGATGGGTTGGATGCCCTGCCCCTGCAGGCTGTAGACGATGCGCTGCCAGTTGGGCGGCAGGCTTGCCACGCCGAACTCCAGCAGCAGCAGGTTCGTGCCCTCGAAGCACAGGTGCGCCGCGTTGTCGATGCCGAAGTTCACCAGGTTCTCCCAGTACACTTCGAATCCCAAGGTCATCTCGAAACCTTGGGAATGGGCGAATCGGCTGAGCACGTCGAAGTGGTCGACGATGCGTTGGTAATCGAAGTGCGAACCGCGGCAGTGCGGGGTGCACACGATGTTGTCGATGCCCGAATTGCGGGCAGCATGAAGCATGGCCTGCGATTCGGCAAAGTCGTTCGATCCGTCGTCGACGTCGAACAGGATATGGCAGTGAAGGTCGAACATCTTTGCGCGGCTTCGCGTTGCAAACCCGATCGGTCGGCGGGAGCCGACTTACGATCGCGTCCTGTTCTTGTGACGCGGCGCCTTCTGACCGCTCGGCGTCACGGCTTTGAACGCGTTGGGCGCATAGGGGTTGCCTGCGCCTCCGACGCCCGATCCGCCGGGAGCGGCGGTGCGAGGCTGCGAGGTCCGCGTCGAGGCCTGGCGGCGGGCGGGAGGCTGCGTTTCCTGCTCCCAAGCCACCGGGTTGTTCAGCTCGGACGGCATGGCTGCAGGTTCGAAATCGTCCTTGTTCACGCGCTTGCCGTCCTGCGTGTAATAGGCGTAGTAGTAGCTGCTCTCGTCGTCGGTGCAGAACGTCATGACCGTGCCCAAGATGCGGGCGTCCGCCACGCGCAGTTGCTGGGCGCATTTCGCCACGAGGGCGCGCTTCGTCTGGTTCTGACGGATGACGAGCAGCGTGCCGTCCACCAAGCTGCTGAGGATGGCGGCGTCGACGAACAGCGACACGGGAGGCGTGTCGAAGATCACGTAGTCGAACGAGTCGCGCAGCTTGTCCACGAGCGACGCGAAGCGCTTCGTGCTCAGGATGTCGGCCGGGCTGGGGATGTTCGGCTCGGCGTCGAGGAAGAACAGGTTCGGGATATGCGTGGGCATGATGGCGTCGTTGAGCGACGCGGAGCCCGATAGCGCCGCGTACAGGCCGTTGGCCGGATGGGCGTCGAGCAGCTTGCCCAAGGAGCGGCGGCGCATGTCGGTTTCAACGATGAGCACCTTCTTGCCCGACGTGGCGATGGCGTTCGCCAGGTTCGTGGACACGATGGTCTTGCCCTCGTTCTGCTCCGAGGACGTGACCACGATGGTCTTCACCTTCTCGTCCACCGAGGCGAAGCGGATGTTCGCCAGCAGCGTCTTGGAGGCGTTGGAGAGCTGCGGATGCTCGAAGCGCGCGAGGATCTTCTTGTCTTTTCTGGCCATGGTTAGTTCCCCTTACCCTTCAGCGCGGGCATGCGGCCCAAAACGGGCAGCCCCAGCAGTTCTTCGGCTTCTTCGGGATTCTTCACCGTGGTGTCGACGAGGTCGAGCAGCACGATAAGCGCCACGGCGAAGAACAGGCCCGCCAGGAAGGCGACGGCCGTGTACATGATGCGGTTCGGGCCCGACGGGGCGGAGGGAACCTGCGCGGCGTCCACGATATTCACGGCTTTAAGCTCCATGACCTCCACGGCGGTGTCGGCCGTCTGCTTGGCCAGCTCGTTGGCGATCTGGGCCACGGCCTCGGGCTTCTTGCCCGTGACGCTCAGCGTGATAACGCGGTTCGTGGTGGCGGACGTCACCTTGATGTCGTAGCCCTTGAGCGTGCTCATGCCGAGCGACTGAGCTGTGGCGTCGATGACGCGGTTCGACTGGGCCATCACGGCGATGTCGTTCGCCAACTGCTGGCTGGCCGCCGTGTCGCTGCTCGTGATGTTCGTGCTTTGGTCGTCGGTCTTGTTGAGCACGTAGAGCGATACGTCGGACGTGTAGTCGTTCGACATGAACCCCCAGCAATAACCGGCGGTGGCGCCTGCGAACACCAAGGGGAATATCACGACGAGGTACCACTTCTTTCGAAGCAGGTGCAGCAATTCTAGCAAGGTCACGGGTTATCTCTCCTTATAAGCCCTGGTAACAACAACGTTGGCAGGTCGAACCTAGTCGACTTGGTGGTAGTACACGCTCAAAACCGTCTCGTACGTGGCGTTCTTGTCGAGGTAGTATTCGGCGTATTTCTCGCCCTGTTCCATCTCGCCGGTCAGGGTGACCACGTCGAGGCTGGTGATGCCGTTCGAAAGCACCGACGTGGCAAGGTAGCTGAACTCGTTCACGCCCAGGTTGGTGATGGAGTACTCGCTCGCCGTGTTGAAGATGTCGAGCAGCGTGCCCACGCTGCCCTGAGCCGCCTCGAGGGTTTGGCCGGCGAACGCTTTGATGTACTGCACCTGGCGAGCTTGGCGGTCGAGCGAGGAGGTGAGCACCGACGTGTCGCGCCACTGCACGTACTTCAGCGCGTTGCTGCCGAACAGCACGGTGTCCTCGCCTTCGACGATGCCGGTGTTCGGAATGGTCTGAAGCGGCGTGAGCGCCACGCCGCCGATGGAGTCGTTCAACGGGCCGACGCCGCTCAGGTCGATTGCAAAGTAGTAGGAGATGGGCATGTTGTAGAGCATGCGGGAGGCGACTGTCGTGGTGTATTGGCAGCTGGTCTCCTTGCCGTCGCCGTAGCTGTACGCCAGGCACAGCTGCATCTTGTCCAAGCCGATGAACGCGTCGCCCACGAACTCGCCGACTTCCACCATGCTGTCGCGCGGCAGGCCGATGGCGGTGACCTTGCCGGTGTCGGTGTTCAACGCCATCACCATGACGGCGTCGGCTTGGCCCGCGCGTTCGCCGACCTCGGCCGGGGCCGTGCGATCGAACCCGATGATGCACACTGACACCATGTTCTCGTTGAGGGCGTAGGTGTGTCCGTTGTACTTGACGGTTTTGCCTTCGTCGTACGTGACGGCGTTCTCGACGGTTTGGATGTCCTCGGCCTGCGCGGCGTCGCGAATGGCGCCTTCGCCGGCTTTGATGGTGCTCATGACGCCCCAAGCCGCGCCTCCGCCCACCAGCACCACGACCGCCAGCACGATGAGCGCGACGCGGATGCGCTTCTTGCGCTTCGTGTGGCTTCGCTTGCGCTTGCGGATGAGCACCTCCTGGTTCTGCGAGGTTGCTTGCTGGGTCGCGAAGAACTCCGACGAATCGGTGCGTCCCGAGGCGGGCTGTCCTGGAACCGGCGCGGAAGGCGGTCTGTTCTTAGCCGCCCGCGGAGGCTGCGTCGGTCTATCAGTAGGTCGGTTGGTCATCGATCAAAACTCCAGTGACGATATAGCGGCTACTCGTGTGGTTGGTGTCGCTCATACACGTGCTCAACTGCACTATTTTATCATCAATTGACAGTTCCGTGTCAGTTCGGGTGTTAACCAGCAGAGAATCCGGATGCATGACGAAGTCGAAGTACTCCTGCAAAACGGCAGGGTTCGAGAAGTCGTACGAGTTCAGAATGTGGCGATCGTCGTACAGGTACGCCGAAACGATGCGGTAGGTGAGCACGTGGCCCGGCGTGTAGATGTACATGGTGTCGTTCGCGTTGAAGAAATCCTCGTTCTCGAAGTAGTGCAGCGTGGAGAACATGGTGCCGTTCTGCAGGTTGTGCCCGTACAGCACGGTCACCGGATCGCTGAAATCGGTGCTGTTGGCCATCTGGGTGTAGATCGCGCCTTCGATGGCGTACTCTCCGTCGCGATTGTGATCGAGGTAGAAGTTATCGTCCGTCACGCTTTGCAGCACCGGAAGGTTGACGTCGGTGTTGGGGATGTGTATCCAAGCGTAGATATCGGGGTTCTCTGCCATGAGCGCAGGGAAATCCACGGGATTCTCGATACGAGGGTCGGCCACGTCGTTCGCAGGCTGTTCTATGACGGGCTCCGGTGTATTCTTCATCTCTTCGGCTACGCGGTCGAGCTCGTGCTGCTGCCAGATCATATAACCGCATCCAGCGGCTACGCCGCACAGGAGAACGACCAGAATTATGGTAAGGGCGACGATGGAGCGCTTTTTCTTCTTTTTTTGGGCGGAGTTGGCTATCTTAGCGTGCTTGGGCTGAAGATCGTCGTCTCTTTGTTCCGTCGGTGCGTTCGGCATAGGAAAGACTGCTCGCTTTCATGGGTATTCCGAGGTGGCAAATGCTTCGCCTATGGTATCAAACCGTTAACGCATAAAAGAAGAGACCTGTTGTAAAACAGGTCTCTTCGATACAAGTTCTATATGACTTGCGAGGTGCAGGCGCTATTCGGTGACCTTCTTGCGAAGGGCGACGAACACAGCACCAGCGGCGATGGCCGTCACGGCCGTGGCGCCGGCAACGGTGCCGAAGTCAACACCGGTCTGGGGCGACTTGGCGCTGCCATCGGCGGCGGCAGTCGTGGGGGCGGCGACGAAGGTGAACGTGGAGAGCTTCGTGACCGTGAACTCGACAACGCCGGCCGCATTGGCCTTGGCGTTCATGACCTCGTCAGTGCCATCGCTGCTGTGATGGACGAAGATCTTGACGTTGGCATTGGCGAACTGCGAACCGAGCGAAACCGTCAGCGTGAGCGGATGCTCAGCATCGACCACGGTGCCCTGAGGAGCGGTGATCTCGAGAGAGAACACGATCTGCTCAGAACCCTCGAGCTTAACATTGGGCGCAGGAGTCGTGGCAGGCGCGATCGTAACCTCGCCGCCCTCATGGGTGTAGGACACGTTGTGCCCCCCGATCTCAACGCTACCATTGTTGGACGGGCTCGGGGCCGCCCATGCCAGCGTCGGGAGCGCCAACATCATAGCTGCGGCGCAAGCAATTGCCACAATCTTCTTCTTCATGAATCCTTCTTTCCTTGGGGTGCTCTCTTCACGCGAACACAGGTTTACAGCTTTAACTCCATTGAATGATACCGGCCGCTCGATGCGTTTGTCAATGAGAAATCGATATTTTGCCTCGTAGACGTAGTAATTCCTCGATATCAGGGCAATTATCGTGTTGTGCAACAAATGGGTGCCAAGTCGTTGCCAGACGCTTTTCCGGGTGGTTTGTGAAGATGATTGCTGAGATAATGGAATATGTCTAACAAAATCCTCACGCCGGGCTCATTACCGAATCTTCCTATACATTTGTTCTAAACCAGTTGGTTGAGTAAAGGAGAGGGGGATGCTCTTAACCGAAAAAAGGGTTCTCGGAAAAAGAATCTTCACATTTAGCGTTGCTAAACTGTAAACCGGATCCTATGATCTATAATAGCAACCGCCAGTTTTATCAGGTAATACATAATCTTTTGCTATGCATTTCGATGACCGTATTGCCCGTGGCGGCTGGTAAAAGCCGATTTCGAAGAGCGTGCATTTCGATGAACGCGCTTCGGGCGAGCCATAAGAAGTTTGTGGAAAATATGAAGGGCTGCATGGTAGCTTTCTGATCGTGCAGGCCTTTCTCCTTCTTTCGGACTCGTTTCGGCTGCGGCGGTAAAGCCGCAAAGCATATCTTATGAGCGAGGGATCGTCGCTGGGTGCGCGTCTCGTTGCGAGTAAGAGGATGAATACCGTTGTTGTTTCGCATCGCCTTAGGGCGCATGGCGAAGCCATAGTATATTGTGGCGTTCGGCAGGAGGCCAACCGTGTGGTATGTCGTTCAGGTTATCGGCGGCAGGGAGCGTCGCGTCCTGCAGCTGGTGGAGCAGTTTGTCGACGACGATGTTCTGCAGGAGTGCTTCATCCCCCAATACGAGATCATGAAGAAGATCAAGGGGGAGTGGAAGCGTTGCACCGAGATCCTGCTTCCCGGTTATCTCTTTCTTATCACCGACAAGGTAGACCATGCTGCGGACGAGCTCCGCAAGGTTCCCGCATTCACCAAGCTTTTGGGAAACGACAACGCGTTCATCCCTCTTAACGCGGACGAGATTGCTTTCATCGATTCTTTCACGACGAAAAACCACCGAGTGGTCGAGATGTCGGAAGGAGTGATCGAGGGCGATGAGATATGCATAACGCGAGGGCCGCTCGTGCATCAGACGGCTCTAGTGAAGAAGATCGACCGGCACAAGCGCTTGGCCTATTTGGAAGCCACCATGTTCGGTCGAACGCTGAACCTAAAAGTTGGATTAGAGATTGTCAGAAAACGTAAGGGCGCATCCATTTGAAGAAACAACCGGCATGACGGCGGAAGCCGTATTGCCTTTCGATGAGTTCGTCGCGGACGGCGCCACGGCGCCTGCGACATCTGCTGTCGGGGTCTCTGCATCCTCCAAAAACTCTGATAACCCGGGTTATGGAAATCTGACCGAGGGGGTAACCGACGGGGAGGGCGACAGGGAGGTCGGAGTTGCCGACGTGGCCGGCGAGGGCGGCTGGGGGGCCATGGCCGCGCGCCTGCACCCCGGCGTGGAGGTCCGCCCGCCGCTCTCGCGCATCCCGAACCGGGGCTACGCCCACGCCAAGCGCGCCCTGGACGTCGCCTCCGCCGCGCTCGCCCTCGTCGCCCTCTCGCCCGTGTTGCTCGCCTGCGCCGTCGCCGTGAAGGCCACGAGCCCGGGCCCCGTGCTCTTCCGCCAGGAGAGGTGGGGGCGGGGGCGGACCCGCTTCGAGTGCTGGAAGTTCCGCACCATGGTCGTGGGGACCCCGCCCGACATGCCGGCGGCATCCTTCGGGGACAAGGCCGCCTTCATGACGCCCGCGGGCGACTTCCTGCGCCGCTGGTCGCTCGACGAGCTTCCCCAGCTCGCGAACATCCTCAAGGGCGACATGTCGGTGGTGGGCCCGCGCCCCGTCATCGTGCGCGAGGGCCGCCTGATCGACCTGCGCGAGCCCCTGAACGCGACCGCCGTGCGCCCCGGCCTCACCGGCTGGGCCCAGGTCAACGGCCGCAACCTGGTCGACGACGCGGAGAAGGCGTTCCTGGACGGCGAGTACGTCGCGAACATGTCGCTCGCCTTCGACGCGCGGGTGTTCTTCAGGACGATCGCGACGGTGCTGAGCCGGCGGGGCGTGGATAGGGACGCGCGGCGCGACGGGGACGGTGTTCCGTTCTGATGAGGCTTCTCGTCGTGAGCCAGCACTACTGGCCCGAGCCCTTCAATGTGACCGACATCTGCGAGACGCTCGCGGCGCGAGGGCACGAGGTCACCGTGCTCACGGGTCTGCCGAACTATCCGGAGGGGCGCGTGCCGGAGGGTTACCGGGGCGGCCGCAACCGCCGGCAGTCCCGCAACGGCGTTGAGATCGTGCGGTCCTCGCTCGTGGAGCGTCGGAGCGGGGCCGCCCGCCGCGTCGCGAACTACCTCAGCTTCGCGCGCAGGGCCTCGCGCCTGGCCAAGCGGCTACCCGCCGGCTTCGATGCGGTTCTTGTGAACCAGACCTCGCCCGTGCTCATGGCGCTGCCGGCGTACGCGTACCGCAAGGCCAACGGGGCGAAGGTCCTCCTCTACTGCGTGGACATCTGGCCGGAGTGCCTGTTGGCGGGCGGGTTCTCGAAGGGGTCGCTCGCGTACCGCGCCATGCTAGAGGTGTCGCGCCGCATCTACGCCGCCGCGGACGCGGTGTGCGTCACCTCGCCGGGGTTCCGCGACTACTTCGAGGAGGTGCTCGGGCTGGACTCGTCCGGCATGGCCGCGCTGCCCCAGTACGCCGAGGACATCTTCTCCCCGAACGCCGCCGTGGCAGGCGACGACGCGGCCCCCAGGCTGAAAGAGGGCGCGTGCAACCTCGTGTTCGCCGGGAACGTGGGCGCGGCGCAGTCGGTGGAGACGATCGTGCGCGCCGCGGCCCGGCTCAAAGGCGACGCGCGGATCGCGTTCCACGTGTTCGGCGACGGATCCTCGCTCGCGGGCTGCGAGGAGGAGGCGCAACGGCTGGGCGCGGACAACGTGGCCTTCCACGGCCGTCTGCCGCTGGAGGCGATGCCCGGCGTGTACGCCCAGGCCGACGGGATGCTGCTCACGTTCGCGCGCGATCCGGAGAACCTCACTCTGCGCTGCACCATCCCCCGCAAGCTGCAGTCCTACGCGGCGGCGGGGAAGCCGATCGTCGCCGCCGCGGACGGAATCGCCGCCCGCATCGTGGATGAGTCCGGGTGCGGCCTGCGCTGCGGCGCCGGCGACGACGAGGCGCTCGCCGGGCTGTGCGCCGAGTTCGCGGGCATGCGGGGCAAGGGCGAGATGGGGCGCCGTGCGCGCGTCCTGTACGAGGAGAGGTACACGAAGGAGCGTTTCATGAACACCCTCGAGGCGGAACTGGAGAAGCTCTGTGCTTAGCGCTTTCAAGGACAAGACCCTGCTCATAACCGGCGGTACGGGCAGCTTCGGCTCCACCGTGCTCGAGCACTTCCTGGCCTCGGACGTCGGCGAGGTCCGCGTCTTCAGCCGGGACGAGAAGAAGCAGGACGACATGCGCCACGTCCTGCAGGCGCGCGACCCGGGGCTCGCGGGGAAGGTGCGCTTCCACATCGGCGACGTGCGCGACGAGCGGTCCGTGCGCGACGCCATGCGCGGGGTGGACTACGTGTTCCACGCGGCGGCCCTCAAGCAGGTGCCCTCCTGCGAGTTCTTCCCCATGGAGGCGGTGAAGACCAACGTCGTCGGCACCGACAACGTGCTGCACGCGGCCATCGACGAGGGGGTGGGGAAGGTGGTGTGCCTGTCCACCGACAAGGCGGCCTACCCCATCAACGCCATGGGCACCTCCAAGGCCATGATGGAGAAGATCATCTACGCGAACGCCAGAAACGGCGCGGGGCGCACCACCATCTGCTGCACGCGCTACGGCAACGTCATGTGCAGCCGCGGCTCCGTCATCCCGCTGTTCATCGAACAGATCCGCCGCGGCGGTCCCGTCACCGTGACCGACCCGTCCATGACGCGATTCCTCATGAACCTCGACGAGGCGGTCGACCTCGTGCGATTCGCCTTCGAGCACGCCCGCCCCGGCGACCTGTTCATCCAGAAGTCGCCCGCCTCCACGGTGGGCGACCTGGCCGAGGCCGTGCAGGGGCTGTTCGGGCGCACGGGCACGAGGATCATAGGCACGCGCCACGGCGAGAAGCTCTACGAGACGCTCATGACCTTCGAGGAGCGCCTGCGCGCCGAGGACATGGGGGCCTACTTCCGGGTGCGCGCCGACACGCGCGACCTCAACTACGACAAGTTCGTCGCCGAGGGCAAGGTGGAGACGAGGGCGGAGGAGTCCTACAACTCCCACAACGCCGAGCGCCTCGACGTGGAGGGCACGGTCGCGAAGATCATGGAGGCCTCCTACGTGCGCGACGCGCTTATGGGCCGGGAAGGGGGCCTGCTGTGAGGGTGCTCGTGACCGGTGCCAAGGGCTTCGTGGGGAGGAACCTCTGCGAGTCGCTCAAGGCGATCCGCGACGGCAAGGACCGCAGGCCCCGCTACCAGGCGCTGCTTCCGCTGGAGGTCTTCGAGTACGACCGCGACTCCTCGCCCGAGGACCTCGACGCCTGGTGCGCGGCCGCCGACTTCGTGTTCAACCTCGCCGGCGTGAACCGCCCGGAGGACCCCGCCGAGTTCATGGAGGGCAACTTCGGGTTCGCCTCGGAGCTGCTCGCTGCCCTGGAGCGCTGCGGCAACAAGTGCCCCGTCATGCTCGCCTCCTCCGCGCAGGCGTCGCTCTCGGGCCGGTACGCGGGCAGCGCCTACGGGGAGAGCAAGCTCGCGGGCGAGCGCCTCTTCCGCGCCTACTCCGAGCGCACGGGCGCGCCCGTCCTGGTCTACCGCTTCCCCAACGTCTACGGCAAGTGGTGCCGCCCGAACTACAACTCGGCCGTGGCCACCTTCTGCTGCAACGTCGCGAACGGCCTGCCGGTGCGCGTGGACGACCCCTCGACGGAGCTCGAGCTGCTCCACGTCGACGACCTCGTGTCCGAGATGCTCGAGGCGCTGCTGGGGGGCGAGTCCCGCGGCCCGGACGGCCTCTGCCATGCCGGCCCGACCGACCGCGCGACGCTCGGCGAGGTCGTCTCGCTGCTGGAGTCGTTCCGGGACTCCCGGGAGACGCTCGAGGTCCTCGACCAGTCCGAGGGCTCGTTCTCGAAGAAGCTGCACTCGACCTACCTGAGCTACCTGCCTGGGGACGGCCTCGCCTACCCCCTGGACCCCAGGCGCGACGAGCGGGGCTCGTTCGCGGAGTTCCTGCGCACCCCCGACCGCGGGCAGGTGTCGGTGAACGTCTCCGAGCCCGGCGTCACGAAGGGCAACCACTGGCACCACATGAAGTGGGAGAAGTTCCTCGTCGTCTCCGGCGAGGCCTCCGTCCGCCTGCGGCGCGTGGGGTTGGACGAGGGCGGCCGGCCGTTCCCCGTCGCGGAGTACCGGGTCTCCGGCGACCGGCCCGAGGTCGTGGAGATGGCACCGGGGTTCACCCACTGCATCGAGAACCTCTCGGACTCGGAGGACCTCGTGACCCTCATGTGGGCCAACGAGCCCTTCGACCCCGAGGATCCCGACACGTTCTTCGAGGAGGTGTGACGGCGTGAGGGCCGACTACTCGGACATCAGCTTCAAAGATGACGGCCGTCTCAAGCTGCTTATCATCGTGGGCACGCGCCCCGAGGTCATCCGCCTATCGGAGGTGATCAAGAAGTGCCGCCGGCACTTCGACTGCCTGCTCGCGCACACCGGCCAGAACTACGACTACAGCTTGAACGGCGTGTTCTTCAAGGACCTCTCGCTGGGCGACCCGGACGTGTACCTGGATGCCGTCGGCGACGATCTGGGCTCCACCATCGGCAACATCATCGACGCGAGCTACAAGCTCATGCGCGCGGCCAAGCCCGACGCGCTGCTGATCCTCGGCGACACGAACAGCTGCCTGTCGGCCATCCCCGCCAAGCGCCTGCACATCCCCATCTTCCACATGGAGGCGGGCAACCGCTGCAAGGACGAGCGCCTGCCCGAGGAGACGAACCGCCGCATCGTGGACATAATCTCCGATGTGAACATGGCCTACTCCGAGCACGCGCGCCGCTACCTGGCCGAGTGCGGCTGCGCCCCCGAGCGCACCTTCGTCACGGGCAGCCCCATGGCCGAGGTGCTGCGCGCGAACCTCGGCGCGATCGAGGCATCCGACATCCTCGACAGGCTCGGCCTCGAGTCCAAGGGCTACTTCCTGCTGTCAGCCCACCGCGAGGAGAACGTCGACGCCGACGAGAGCTTCGAGTCGCTGTTCGGGGCGGTGAACGCGCTCGCCGAGCGCCACGGCATGCCCGTCCTGTACTCGTGTCACCCCCGGAGCCGCAAGCGCCTGGAGGAGACCGGATTCGCGCTGCATCCGCTCGTGCGCATGCACGAGCCCATGGGCTTTCACGACTACAACAGGCTGCAGATGAGTGCCTACGCGGTGGTGTCCGACTCCGGCACGCTGCCCGAGGAGTCGAGCTTCTTCGCCTCGATTGGCAGACCTTTCCCCGCAGTGTGCATCCGTACCTCCACTGAACGCCCCGAAGCCCTCGACAAGGCGTGCTTCACGCTCGCCGGCATCGACGAAAAGGGTCTCCTGCAGGCAGTCGAGGTCGCTGTGGCCCTGGAGAAAGCGGGAGAGCACGGGGTTCCCGTCCCCGACTACGCCGACGAGAACGTGAGCACCAAGGTGATGAGAATTATTCAAAGTTACGCGAATATCGTAAAAGACGTTGTATGGAGAGAGGGGTAGGTTTGCTTGCAGTGAGCGATGCCGCTAATCAAAGGGAATACCAGATATGCGCCAACTGCGTGATGGACACTAGCGATTCGATGATCGTGTTCGATGAGAAAGGTATATGCGACCATTGCCACAACTACTACGAGAGCATCGAACCGAGCTGGAAGCCCGGTTCGCCCGAGGCGCGAGCTGAGCTAGCCGCGATGGTTTCCAAGCTCAAGTCCTACGGCGAGGGCAAGGACTACGATTGCATCATCGGCCTCTCGGGCGGTGTGGACAGCTCGTATTTGGCGTATTACGCCAAAGAGGTTCTCGGCCTTCGGCCCCTTCTCTTCTCGTGCGATACCGGCTGGAACCTCAACGTCGCAGTGAACAACATCGAGCGCATCGCCCGTGGGCTCGACTGCGAGTTGTACACCGAGATCGTCAACTGGAACGAGATGCGCGACCTCCAGCTGGCTTTTTTCAAGTCGCAGGTGCCCTACCAAGACATTGTGCAAGACCACGTGATATTCGCCGCCCTCTACAACTTCGCCGTCAAGCGAGGTATTAAGTACACGCTCACCGGCGCGAACTACTCCACTGAGTGCGTCAGGGAGCCGAACGAGTGGGTATACCAAAACGACATCCGCATGCTCAAGGACATCCATGCTCGATACGGGGAGGCTCCCTTGTCGTCGCTGCCCCTCTGTGGCATGTTCAAGAACCATCTCTACTACCGCTATGTCAAGGGCATGAAGGCATACCGCCCCTTGAACCTGATACCGTACACGAAAAAGGACGCCATCGACACGCTGCATGACAAGTTCGGCTGGGAGCCGTACGCGAACAAGCATTTCGAGAGTGTCTTCACGCGCTTCTACGAAGGGTATTGGCTCATCGAGAAGTTCGGTTACGACAAGCGGCGGGCGCACTTTTCCAGCTTGATCCTTACGGGGCAGATGACGCGCGAAGAGGCCCTTTCGAAGCTCGCCGAGCCTGCCTATGATCCCAAACTGGCTCAAGAGGACATGGAGTATGTGGCCAAGAAGCTCGGCCTGACGAAAGCCGAGTTCGAGGCAATGATGAGCGAGCCGAACAAAACTTATCGGGATTATAAAAACCAATCCGGCATGATCGCCGCTGCCGTCAAGGTCGCCCAGCTCGTTGGTATGGAGAAGAGGAACTACCGCTAGCATGACGGGGATTTGCGTCATAGATTACGGCGTGGGCAACGTCGGCTCGATATTGAACATGTTCCGAAAAATTGGGGCGGGCGCTTTCGCGAGCGGCAATCCCGAAGACGTGTGCAAAAGCGATCGGCTGCTTCTGCCCGGAGTCGGCTCCTACGACTTCGGGATGGTCCAACTGGCAGAACGCGGCTTGGATGTTGCGGTGAAGGACTTCGCCGCAACGGGCAAGCCGGTCATGGGGATATGCCTCGGCATGCAGCTCCTCGGCATGTCAAGCGAGGAGGGCGAGCTGCCCGGCCTCGGGTTGATTCCGTTCGACTGCAAGAGGTTCGACTTCGCGACGATGCCCGATGCGGCGGATCTCAAAGTGCCCCATATGGGATGGGACACGGTTGCTTTGAAAAGGGAAGACCCCCTGTTCGTTGCAGTGCCCGAGCCACAACGGTACTACTTCGTCCACTCCTATTACGTCAGATGCAAATGCGACGACGACGTGGTAGCCGAATGCGAGTACGGCGTCACGTTCGCCGCTGCGGTAAGGCGGGGCAATGTCAGTGGAACCCAATTTCATCCGGAGAAGAGCCATAGGTTCGGTATGTGCCTGATGAAGAACTTTGCTGAGTCGGCTTAAATGCTAGTCCGCCCCCGTCTCATACCTTGCCTCTCCATCATCGACCACGACCTTGTCAAGACCGTCCAATTCGACAAGCCGCGCTATCTCGGCGATCCGGTGAATGCGGTTAAGATATTCAACGAAAAGGGCATCGACGAGTTGTGCGTCTTGGATATACGAGCCTCGCGGAACCATCGTGCGCCTGACATGGGCTACCTTGCCGATATAGCAAGCGAGGCTTTCATGCCATTGAGTTATGGCGGCGGCATAACGTCGCTTGACGAGATCGAACGAATATTGTTCATGGGATACGAAAAAGTGGTGATCAACACCGCCTTCGTGAACAATCCCAGGTTGGTCGGAGAAGCGGCTGGCCGCGTTGGCAGCCAGAGCGTTGTCGTGGCCATCGACGCCAAGAGCGGCCTATTCGGCAAATGCTCGTGCTTCGTTTGTGACGGTGGCGTCAAAACCGGCAGAGACCCGGTGGCGATGGCTCGGTTAGCCGAGTCTTGCGGCGCGGGGGAGATATTGCTCAACTCCATCAGTAACGACGGCATGATGCACGGTTACGATCTCGATCTGATCAGTTCGGTTGCAAAGGCGGTGAGCATTCCGGTGATTGCATGCGGGGGAGCAAAGGACGTTGGCGATTTCAGAAGGGCTCTCGATGCTGGGGCGCATGCGGCGGCGGCGGGCAGCCTTTATGTTTACTACGGCAAGGAGAAGGCCGTTCTGATCAACGCCCCCGAAGAGAGGAGGCTGTTCGAGGTGGGGATATATCGATGAGCTGGGGCAGCCGACTTTCGGTAACGCAAACGGGCTGCGGCATATAGAGGTTTGGATATGAGAATATTGCACTGCTGTCTTGCCAATTTTTACATCGATGGTTACGGCTATCAGGAAAACATTCTTCCTCGCCATAATAAAGCAGATGGGCATACTGTTAAAATCCTAGCCTCCACGGAAACCTATATCGATAACCAAGTGTTAGGATGCGTGGAGCCCGGTACGTACGTGAACGAGGACGGGATAGAGGTCACGCGCGTTCCTTATCGCCAGTTCCTGCCCCGGTCTCTTATGAGGCGGTTACGATATTATCAGGGAGTGCGACAGTTCCTGGAAAGCTTTGAGCCTGACGTCATCCTTTACCATGGTAACGGAGGGCATGGAATCGTTGAGGTTGTTAGTTACTGCTCTAAAAATCCCAACGTTACGTTGTATGTAGATAGTCACGAATCGTTTGCGAACTCGGGACGCAATCCCCTTTCTCGGCACGTGCTCCATGGCTTTATTAATCGTATTTGGATTCAGCAATCATTGCCCTCGATTAAGAAGATGCTGTGCGTCGCGCCGGAATGTTACCCGTTCTTGGAGAAACTGTACGGGATACCCGAGGACCTGATGGAGCTCTACCCCCTCGGGGGGGAGATTTTGCCAAGGGAAGACCATTTTGCCTTAAGAAGCTCGGTTCGAGACAGGCTTGCCTTCTCCGACGACGACATTGTGCTTTTGCATACGGGAAAGCTCAACACTCAGAAGAACACCGCACTGCTCCTCGATGCGTTTTCCCAAGTTGAAGACCTAACCGCTTTTAAGCTTCTTATTGTTGGGAGTTCCGCGCCGGATGTAGAGAGCCAGATTATGAAAGCAAAGTCCGCTGATGAAAGAATCTCGTACATTGGCTGGCTGCCAAGTGCACGCCTGCAAGAGTGCTTTCATGCAGCCGACATATACATGCAGCCCGGAACGGCATCCGCTTCATTCCAACAATCACTCTGCGCTGGATGCGCTGGTGCTGCACGGTCGGCACATAGTTATCCGGAATTCTTCGACGATGCATACTGGCCGATTAACAGCGTTGAAGACATAGTTCTCCTTCTTCGTGATATTGCTCGTACCCCGCGGATTCTAGATGACAAGAAAAATCGATGCTTCACCTTCGCCAGGAGTCGGCTGGACTATTCGGAGCTTGCTAAAAGGCTTTACCGATGATGACGGGAGGCAGATGATGCTAGGTGGATTAAAGAGGGCGTTTTCTCGCTATGCTCCGCGAACGTCTCAAAAAGTGAAATATGCTTACAACCATGGGCGATGGCCCGATTTTCGGAACCCCCGAGAGTTCTATGAAAAACTTTCCGCCTTGAAGCTTGGCGCGTATGGAACTGATCCGCTGATAGCTCAGTGCGCCGACAAAGCAGCGGTGCGCGAATATGTTGAGCAATGCGGTTGCGGTCATATTCTGACGAAACTTTACGGAACCTACGACCACCCATCTGAAATCATTTACGACGACATGCCTGAGGCGTTCGTCGTAAAGGCGTCGATAGGAGATGGCGTGAACTATTTTTGCCCTCGCAAATCAGAGGTGACGGTCGACCAATTCCGTGCAGATATGAGGGCGCTCGAAAAACGTTGGAGTGTGCGAGCGCAGCGGCGGACGGCGCAGGAAAGAAGCCGTCGCAATGTTTTCCTGGTGGAAGAATACTTGGATGACGGGTCGGGTGATGTGCCGCCCGACTACAAAGTGCACTGTTTCGGCGGGGTGCCGAAGGCGATATCGCTATTCTTGGGGCGCTCGGACGGGGAGCCTGAATCGGGGGCGATTTTCTCTCTCGACTGGAACATCATAGGCGATATTTGGCGCTCAGCCAATAAGGTTTTAACGATCGAGCCAGAGAAAGCTCCGGACCCTCCGATCACTTTAAGAGAAATGATTCATGCGTCATCCTTGTTGAGCGCCCCCTTTCCCTATATGCGAGTTGATCTGTACGAAATAGATGGATGCGTGAAGTTCGGAGAATTGACTCCATTTCCGGCAGGATGCACGCGTGGCTCATCCTGCTTGATTGACGGTGTGCCGATGGGCGATTTGGTCGATTTGAAATACGGTGGACGTGATTGGACGAAACCATGATACGGCGAGCCTTGCAGGTTGTGCAGACGTGTCCTATTCGCTCGATACACATCAGTTTCTCCGCTGTTCAGCCTTACCTTCTCCCATGGTAGCTCGGCCACGTTTGTGGAAAGAAAGGGTTTCAGTAAATGGACAACAATGAAATAGGGCAGCGCATTGTCAGCCGCACCCTTGTCTGTGGCACGGTCGGCCTTGGCTATGTGGGCCTTCCTCTCGCGGTGGAGAAGGCCAAGGCCGGCTTTAAGACCGTTGGCTTCGATGTGCAGGTCGACAAGGTCGCCATGGTCAACCGTGGGGAGAACTACATAGGCGACGTCGTGCAGGAGGACCTCGCGGCGCTCGTGGAGGCCGGCATGCTCGAGGCCACGTGCGACTTCTCGCGCGTGGCTGAGTGCGACTTCGTCGCCATCTGCGTACCCACGCCACTCGATTCCCACCAGATGCCCGACACCTCTTACATGGAGGCGTCCGCGCGCGAGATAGCGCCCTATCTCAAGGAAGGCGCGATGGTGGTCCTCGAGTCCACCACCTACCCCGGGACCACCGAGGAGCTCATACTGCCCATCCTTGAGAAAGGGTCGGGGATGAGATGCGGCGAGGGATTCTACCTCGGCTTCTCGCCCGAGCGGGTGGATCCAGGCAACCTGCTGTTCAAGACGAAGAACACGCCGAAGGTCGTGGGCGCCGTAGGCGAGGACGCGCTCGAGTGCATAGCGGCCGTCTACGAGGCCGTGCTCGAGGGCGGCGTGACCCGCGTGTCGAGCCCGGCGGTGGCCGAGATGGAGAAGATCCTCGAGAACACCTACCGCAACGTTAACATAGGGCTCGTCAACGAGCTGTGCATGCTGTGCGACCGCATGGGCATCGACGTGTGGGAGGTCATCGACGCGGCCAAGACCAAGCCCTACGGATTCACCGCGTTCTACCCCGGCCCCGGACTCGGCGGCCACTGCATCCCGCTCGATCCCTACTACCTGTCCTGGAAAGCGCGCGAGTACGGCTTCCACACCTCGATGATCGAGGCGTCCATGACGGTGAACGACTCCATGCCCGAATGGGTGGCCTCGCGCGCGGCGCGCATCCTCAACCGGGCGGGCAAGGCGATGCGGGGCGCGAAGGTGCTCGTTCTCGGCGTTGCCTACAAGCAGGACATAGACGACTACCGCGAGTCGCCAGCCCTGCGCGTGATCGAGCGTCTGGAGGAGCGGGGTGCCGAGGTCTTCTACTACGATCCCTGGGTGCCGCGATACCGGTACAAGGAAGATGCCAAGGAATCCATCCCGGACCTGTCGGCCGAGGCGATCGCCTCGGCCGACCTCGTTCTGGTCGCCTGTGCGCACACCGACGTCGACTACGCCTTCGTGCGAGAGCACGCCAAGGCCGTGCTCGACACGAAGAACGCCATGAAGGCTGTGTATCCCCGAGAGAACGTCGAGGTGCTGTAGCATGAAGTGTGCGATCATCGGCTGCGGGCGCATTGCGCTCAACCACGTCAAGGCGGTCCGCTCGAACAGCTTCGAGCTCGCCGCCCTCTGCGACGTCGTCCCGGATAAGTGCGGGGACCTGCTGGGCCGCGCGGAGTGGGAGGGGCCGGCACCCTCGATCTATCTTGACTACCGCGAGATGCTGGCCGCCGAGCCCGGTCTCGACATAGTGGCCGTCGCCACCGAGAGCGGCGAGCACGCCCGCATCGCCCTCGACTGCGTTGACGCGGGCAAGAACCTCATCATCGAGAAGCCGGTCGCGCTCTCCATGGCCGACGCCGACGAGATCGTGCGCCGCGCCGACGAGCGCGGGGTGAAAGTTTCCGCCTGCCATCAGAACCGCTTCAACGTCGCCGTGCAGCACGCCCGCCGGGCAGTGGAGGAGGGCCGCTTCGGGCAGATGTCCCACGGTTCGATCCACGTGAGGTGGAACCGCGGCAAAAGCTACTACGAGCAAGCCCCTTGGCGCGGCACGTGGGCGCAGGACGGCGGGTGCCTCATGAACCAGTGCATCCACGGCATCGACCTTCTGCGCTGGATGATGGGCGGCGAGGTGGTGTCCGTGTACGCTCAGACGCGCCAGCGTTTCCACGGCTACCTTGAGGCGGAGGACGTGGGGGTGGCCGTGCTGTCGTTCGCGGACGGCTCGGTGGCCACGGTCGAAGGGACCTCCAACGTGTTCCCCCAAAACCTCGAGGAGACGCTCTACCTCTTCGGCGAGACGGGCACGGTGAAGATAGGCGGCACGTCCACCAACAACGTCGACGTGTGGGACTTCGCCGACGAGCGGCCGGAAGACGCCGGGGCCCGCGGCCTCGCGGAGCCGACGTCGAACGTCTACGGCAACGGCCACGCGCTGCTCTACGCCGACGTGGCCGAGGCGATCCGCGAAGACCGGGCACCCTACGTGGACGCGCGGGCAGGGCGAGACGCGCTCGAGGTGGTGCTCGCCATCTACAAGAGCCAGAGGACGGGACTTCCCGTGGAGCTGCCGCTTTCGGGCTTCGCGAGCACGGACATGGAAAACGAGTTTTAGGAGAATCGGCATGGAGAACATGGACAAGTACGAAAACGCATTCGTGGAGGCGCTCGGGGTGGGAAGGGCGGATCTTGCCGGTCTCGAGTACCAAGGCATTCCTGCGTGGGACTCCGTCGGCCACATGCAGCTCGTCGCGGCCGTCGAAGACGCCTTCGACATCATGATGGACACCGACGACATCATCGACTTCAGCTCCTTTGAAAAGGGCAAGGAGATCGTTGCCAAATACGAGGTCGAGCTGTAGCCGTGGCGTTCTGGGATCTTGAGGCCGCACCCTCCTCCGCCGAGGCCCTCGTTGCGGCGGAGGGGCCCGTTACCTACGGCGAGCTCGCCGGCATGGCGGACGACGTCGCCGGGCACGTGCTACCCGGACAGGTGGTGCTGTTCGCGGCCTCGAACGCCGCGGCGGCGATAGCGGGCTATCTCGGCTTTCTCCGCGTTGGCGCCGTCCCCCTCATGTCGAACGGGGACGCGGCGGGGGAGACGCTTGTCGGGCTTGAGGAGGCGTATGCGCCCGAGTTCGTTTGGGCGCCGGAGGGTTCGACCGCCCTCGTTGGCAAGGAGCCCGTGTTCTCTCTCGAAGGCTACTGCCTTGCAAAGGCGGACTCGCCCGGTTGCTCCGAGGCGAATCCCGACCTCGCGCTTCTCCTGCCCACTTCGGGTTCGACGGGCTCGTCCCGCTACGTGCGCGTCAGTCGGCGCAATCTGCAGTCGAACGCGGAGGCGATAGCCGGTTACATGGGGTTGTCCCCCTGCGACCGGGCCATAACGACGCTGCCCTTCTCGTACTCCTACGGCATATCCATCGTGAACAGCCACCTAGAGGCGGGGGCGTCCGTCGCCCTTACCGGATGCTCTCTCATGGAGCGGGGCTTCTGGGACCTTTTCCGCGCATCGGGCGCGACGAATTTCGGCGGGGTTCCCTACACCTACCGGATTTTGGAGCAGCTGCGATTCGGGCGGATGAGCCTGCCGTCGCTGCGCTTCGCCACCCAGGCGGGCGGTGCCCTCGGCGAGGATATGCATAGGAGGTTCGCCAAGGCGTGCGCCGACAAAGGTGCGGGCTTCTTCGCCATGTACGGGCAAACCGAGGCCACGGCGCGCATTTCCTTCCTGCCGCCCGAGCGAGCGCTTGACAAGGCTGGTTCTGTCGGTATCGCGATCCCGGGCGGCTCCCTGCGGCTCGAGCGCGAAGACGCTTCGGTGGTGGATGCCCCCGGCGAGGTCGGCGAGCTCGTCTACGAGGGCCCCAACGTGACGATGGGCTACGCGACTTGCCGAGCCGATCTCTCGAGGGGCGACGAGCGGGGCGGCGTGCTGCGCACGGGCGATCTCGCGCGCTTCGACGAGGATGGCTTCTTCTACATCGAAGGGCGGAAAAGCCGCTTCCTCAAGGTGTTCGGCAACCGCGTGGGCCTCGACGACCTCGAACGGCTTCTTGCCGAGCACGGTGTTTCCGCCGCCTGCACCGGGGAGGACGACTGCGTGAGGGTGTTTGTGGAGAACGGAGAGGCGGAACTTGCCACCGAGCTGCTCCCCTTGCTCACGGGGCTCAATCACGCGGCTTTCCTCGTCGCCGCTGTCGAAGATCTGCCCCGGAGCGAGTCCGGGAAGGTGCTCTATTCGAAATTGGGGGGAGGAAGATGACCTTCGCCTTGGATTATGGAGAGCTGTTCGAGGCGGGACTCTTCTCCTTGGCGGCGCCTGAGAAACGGTCGCTGCACGCGAGGTGGCTCTCTGCCTTGAACTCCCACCATAGGAGGCTCTGCCCCGAGTACGATCGGATCTGCGCAGTGCTCGGCGACGGGGTGCCCGTGCCCGTGCGCCTGTTCAAGGAGCTTGACTTGATGAGCATCGAGAAGGGGGCGGTCGCCAAGACCATGACCTCGTCGGGCACGTCGGGCCAGCGCAGGAGCAGGATATATCTCGACAACGATACTTCGGCTAGGCAGACCAAGGCCCTTTCGCGCATCGTCTCGGACTTCACCGGCGAGCGGAAGCGCATGCCCATGCTTGTCGTCGACGCCGAGGGCACGGTGAGGAACCGATCGATGTTCTCGGCCCGAACCGCGGGCATCCGCGGATTCTCGATGATGGGAAGGGACGTGACCTTCGCCTTGCGTGACGATATGGCGCTCGATTGGGATTCCGTCGAGGCCTTTGCGGAGCGCCATTCGGGGGAGCGCGTTCTTGTGTTCGGGTTCACTTTCCTGGTGTGGGCGAACCTTGTCGAGGAGGCTCGCTCGCGCGGCTTTTCCGTGGAGATGGAGGGCGTTCTCGTGCACGGAGGGGGTTGGAAGAAGCTCGCCGACCGGGCCGTGTCGCCGGCGGAGTTCGCCGAGGGCGTGCGCGGCGTGCTCGGCAGTGGGCTTCGTCCGTGCGACTACTACGGGATGGTGGAGCAGACGGGATCGATCTGCATGGAATGCGAATGCGGCCGTCTGCACGCAAGCGTGTTTTCCGACGTCGAGGCCGTCGATCCTGCGACCATGCTCCCCGTTCCCTTCGGGGCGGAAGGACTCCTTGTCACGACGAGCCTGCTGCCGACGAGCTATCCCGGGCACGTCCTGCTCACGGAAGACGTGGGGGCCGTGCTCGGGGAGGACGACTGCCCGTGCGGGCGTAGGGGCCGCTACTTCGAAGTCCACGGTAGGCAGAAGGGCGCAGAGGTGAGGGGGTGCAGCGACACTTATGAAGGACGGTAGTGATGCTTTCGAGGGAGTGGAGTTTGTGGCGGGCGATCCGGGAGTGCTGGCTGCCCGGCCGGTGAGAGCGTTTGCCAAGGGCTCCCTCTCGTTGCTCGCCGACGTATCGGCGCGCCTTATGGGAGACGACAGGGCTCGCCGCCTGCCCGATGTCGTTTCGTTCGCGTTCTGGTGCAGGAGGGCCCACCTCGAGGCGCTCGCAAAAGGGTACGCAGAGGCCCCGCTCAGACTTGGCCGCGGGCTCGCCTTGCACATAGCGCCTTCGAACGTCCCTGTGAACTTCGCGTTCTCCTGGGCGTTTTCGCACCTTGCGGGCAATGTCGATGTCGTGCGCGTCCCGTCCAAGGCCTTCCCCCAAGTCGATGTTATCTGCACGGCGATTGGCAAGGCCATGGCGGTCGCAGGCGATTCGCGGTCCGCGTTCGTTCGCTACCCCTCCGACGGCGCCGCCACGGAGAGCCTCTCGCTCGTTTCCGACGTCCGGATCGTGTGGGGCGGCGACGCCACGGTGGCGAGGGTGCGCTCGATGCCCTGCCCGCCTCGCTGCGTCGACGTGGCCTTTCCCGACCGCTATTCGGTCGCGCTCGTTGACGAGCGAGCGATTGCGGATTTGGACGACGGGGGGCTTTCGGAGCTTGCCGCAGGGTTTTACAACGACACCTACCTTATGGATCAGAACGCATGCTCGTCGCCCCGGACGGTGATCTGGCTTGGGGCGGACGGATGCCAGAGGGGCCGCTTCTGGAGGGCCGTGAGGCGGCAGGCGGCCGAGGCCTACGACCTCCAAGGGGCGGTTTGCACGGACAAGTACGTGAGGCTGTGCGCCGATGCGGCCTCCGGGCTCGTCTCGGAGCGCGCGTCGTTCGACGGACGCTTGACGCTTGCCCCCTTGGCCGAGATGCCCGGGGATCTCTCGGATTTGCGCGGCTACGGCGGGTACTTCTACGAAGTCGAGGCGGGCACCATGGAGGAGGCGATCGGCTCGCTCGGAGCGCGGTGCCAGACGATCGTCTACTACGGGGTGGATCCCGAAGCCGTTCGCGAGGCGGTGGTGGATGCGGGTTGCGCGGGGGTCGACCGCATCGTTCCCGTAGGAAGTGCTATGGACATCGGGATCGTGTGGGACGGATTCGACTTGGCGCGAGTTTTATCGCGCGTCGTGGAAGCGAGGTGAGCATGGGAAGGCTTCTGGAGGATAGGTCGATCATCGTGACCGGCGCCCGCAGGGGCATCGGTCGTGCGACGGTGCGCGAATGCGCTGCGTGCGGTGCCGATGTTTGGGCGTGCGCCCGCGGCGAAGACGACGGGTTCGCGGAGGAGATGGGGTTGCTGGCGGCCATGCACGGGGTTCGCATCGACCCGGTGTTCTTCGACCTGAGGGATCGGGAGGCGACCGCCGCTGCCGTAAGGGCGATGGCGTCGGGGAAGAGGAGACGCCCCGCCGACGGCCTTGCGAACGTGGCGGGCATCGTCCGCAACGCCATCTTCCAGATGACGGGTGCTTCTGAGATGGAAGAGGTTCTCGAAGTCGACTTCCTCGCGCAAATGCGCGTTGCCCAGACCGTCGCGCGCGCCATGCAACGCAGGGGGAGGGGCAGTATCGTGAACGTCTCGTCTTTCGTCGCCTTGGACGGAAACGAAGGGCAGCTGGCGTACGCCTCCGCGAAAGGCGCGATAGCCACCGCCACGAAGGTCCTTGCGAAAGAACTCGCCGGCGACGGCGTCAGGGTCAACGCGGTTGCGCCGGGGCTCATCGATACCCGCATGGCCTGGGATCTTCCTGGAGGCAAACGGGAGGTCCTTATCGAAAAGACCCCTCTGGGAAGGATCGGCTCTCCAGAGGAGGTGGCGAGCGTGATAGCGTTTCTGCTCTCCGACAAGGCGTCCTACATCACGGGCCAAGTGATACGGGTGGACGGGGGGATAGGCTCGTGAAGGAACTGCTATCGGGTAAGAACATCGTCGTCACGGGGGCGGACGGAGGCCTTGGGTGCGCACTTGTGGAAACGCTTGCCGAGCAAGGTGCCAACGTATGGGCCTGCTGCTATGGCGGAGGGGACGATGGCGGATCTGCTGATTCGGAAGGCGCTTGGCCGAGGCGCGTCCGTCTGGATCTGGCCGACAGGGAGTCGATCGAGGAAGCGTTCGCCGCGATACGCGACGCAAGGCTGCCCGTAGACGGCCTCGTCGACAACGCGGGCATCATGCGCACGTCCTTGTTCCAGATGACCACGGAGGCGTCGCTTCGCGAGCAGTTCGAGGTCAACTTCTTCGGGCCCTACGTCTTCACGCAGATGGTTTGCAGGCTCATGGCGCGGCGCAAATCCGGTTCGATAGTGGCCGTTTCGTCCGTCAACGCCCTCGAGGCGAGCAAGGGCAAGAGCGCTTACGGGGCCTCCAAGGCGGCGCTCGCCGCATGCATCTCCTCGCTTGCGAACGAGATGGGTCCGCTCGGCATCCGCGCGAACTGCGTGGCTCCGAGCGCGGTGAGGACTCCGCTTCTCGACGGCGTGTCGGAGGCGGCGCTTTCGGAGCTCGTGGAAAACTGCGCTCTCGGGCGCATTGCGGAGCCCGGAGAGGTGGCGGGCGTGATAGCCTTCCTCCTCTCTGACGAGGCAAGCTACATAACCGGTCAGTGCATTCGCGTCGACGGCGGTCTGTTCGCATGACGCGTCGCCCATCGCGAGGAAGGTTGCCGAAGATATGAAGCGGATGGAAATCGGAGAGATCGTCGACGGCTTGCGCAAGGCGGGCTTTTCTTGCGAGTTCAGGGGCTCTGACGATTGCTCGATAGAGGGGTTTTCCGATCCGGCGTCCTACTTGCCTGGGACCGCCGTTTGGCTCGGGGCCACTCGTTACCTCAAACTCGACGAGAGCGAATGGAATCAGGTGACGCTTTTGTTCGCGAGGCCGGACATGGAGGGTGCCGAGAAATTCCCTTCGGTCCTGTACTGCGAGGATCCGAGAAACGCGTTCATGTTCGTCGTGGAAGGCTGCGTTGAGCGGAAGCCCCGCTCGGGAATCCATCCCGCTGCGGTCGTGTCGGACGAAGCGGTTTTGGGGGCGGGCGTCTCCGTTGGCGCGGGGTCGGTGGTCGAGGCGGGTGTTTCCATTGGGGACGGAACCGTCGTCCAGGAGAACGCCGTCATCCATTCCGGAACCGTGATCGGGTCGAACTGCAGGATCATGGACGGGGTCTGCATCGGGAACGACGGCTTCGGCTTCAGGAGGAACGACGAGGGCGGTTGGACGCGCCTCCCTCACCTCGGGCGCGTCGTGATCGGCGACGACGTCGAGATAGGGGACTGCTCGAACGTCGACAGGGGGACGTTCAGGGACACGGTAGTGGGTAACGGCACGAAGATCGACGCGTTGTGCCACGTTGGGCACAACGTCCAGATCGGAAGGGACTGCCTCCTCACGTACACCGAGATAGGGGGCAACGCGGTCATCGGGGACAGGTGCGTGTTCGTAAGCTCCTGCGTGAAGAACCGAATCGCGATCGGCAGCGATGTCTACGCGGGCATCGGCAGCGTGGTCATCAAGAATCTGCCCGACGGTGTCGAGTGCTTCGGCAATCCGGCGCGCATCGTCAAGAAAGGTCGGTAAGCAATGGAATTCAGGGACTTGAACGCCCAGTACGAGGCGTTGAAGCCGCGGATCGACGCAGCCGTTGCCCGCGTGTTGGCCCACGGCCGCTACATCGGCGGCCCGGAGGTGGCGGAGCTCGAAGGCCGCCTCGCCGAGTACGTCGGCGTCAGGCACTGCGTAACCTGCGGCAACGGCACCGACGCCCTCCAGCTCGCCCTCATGGCGTGGGGAGTTGGGACGGGCGACGCGGTGTTCGTGCCCGACTTCACGTTCTTCGCGAGCGGCGAGGCGCCGGCCCTTCTGGGGGCGACGCCGGTGTTCGTCGACGTGGACGGGCGCACCTTCAACCTCGATCCCGAGAGGCTCGAAGAGGCCGTCCGCTACGTCGAGGACTCGACCGACCTCGTTCCGAAGGCGGTCGTGGCGGTCGACCTGTTCGGGCTTCCCGCCGACTACCCGGCGATCCGCAAGGTCTGCGAGCGGCACGGTCTGCTGCTTTTGGAGGACGGCGCTCAGGGCTTCGGCGGCTCCATCTCGGGGAAGATGGCCTGCTCGTTCGGCGACATCTCCACCACGAGCTTCTTTCCGGCCAAGCCCCTCGGGTGCTACGGCGACGGCGGAGCGGTGTTCACGGATTCCGATGAATGGGCGGCGCTCGTCCGCAGCTACGCCGTGCACGGCAAAGGCTCCATGAAGTACGACAACGTGCGTGTGGGCGTCAACAGCAGGCTCGACACCGTGCAGGCAGCAGTTCTTCTGGTGAAGCTCGAAGCCTTCGAGCGTTATGAGCTTGGCACGGTGCGAGAGCTTGCCGCTCTCTATTCCGACGCGCTCTCTGATTCGAGGCTCGCCCTTCCGCAGGCACCGTCGAGGTATCTAAGCTCTTGGGCCCAGTACAGCGTTCTTCTTCCGGAAGGTGCCGATCGCGTCACGTTGCAGGCCCGCCTCAAGGACAAGGGCGTGCCAACCATGGTTTACTATCCTCGCCCCATGCACGAGCAGCCGGCGTTTGTTGGAAAGTGCCTCTGCCCGAGCGGATGTCCCGTGACTATCCGCCTGTGCGAGACGGTGTTGAGCCTTCCTATGGGGCCATGCCTCTCGCGAGTTGACTGTGAGCGGACGGCGGCGTTGGTCGGGACGCTTGTCGAAGGGAATGGACGAGAATAGGCGATGCGCAATTTTTCATGCGGGCTTTTCTTGGGGTTTTGGGCAGTGGCTCTTTTTAGCCTCTTTGGTAGAGGTGGGGACGATTGCCTTTTTCGTAGCAGGTGCACCAGTTACGGTGATGTGGCCTGATGGCGGTTTCCCAGTACAAACTCGGTGCGCTTTTATCCTATACAACCATGGGATTCAATGCGCTCGCCGGCTTACTGTATACTCCTTGGATGGTCTCGTGTATAGGCGCGACTGACTACGGACTCTATACGCTCGCTCTTTCCGTCGTTAACATGTTCCTGCTTGATTTTGGGTTAAGCCAAGCAGTAACGAGGTTTTTGGCACGGTATTACGCACGTGAAGATAAGCGGTCGGTTCCGATGTTTCTTGGCGTTGTGTACAAGTTGTACTTTATTCTCACCATTGTTATTGCTGCCGTGTTTGCTGCTATTTATCTTAATGCTGATTTACTGTATGCCAATCTATCACAGGGAGAATTGGATACTTTCAAGAATCTGTTCGCTGTCGCGGCGCTGTATAGTTGCTTTCTCATGCCCTGTATGCCGTTCGAGGGGATACTCGTGGCACGCGAGCGTTTTATTGCATTGAATATTTGCACACTTGTTTATCGCGTGCTTTTGGTTGCGGGCATCGTAGTTGCTCTGTTGAGTGGAATGGGCGTATTCGCACTTGTTGTTGTAAACGCTTGCATGGGCGTATTGTATGCTGCAGCAAAATATATCATCATTAAAAAATGCACAGGAGATCGGGCGGATATTCTTTCATGGAATGGGGATATCGCACGCGAGATGCTGGGGTTTTCCGTTTGGCAAGCGATCGCCCAATCAACGGAGCAGGTATCTTCAGTGATCATGCCATCCATTCTTGCAATTACTTCTGGTTCTGTTGCGGTCGCCATGTTCGGACTGGCATCGATGATTAACGGATATGTATATGAGATATCCAATGTGCTAAGGAAAATGCTGTATTCGTCAATAGCGCGGATACTTCAAGAGAGCGATGCGCGAGTCAAGCTGCAGAACCAATCGATTCAGGTTGGTAAGCTCCAGCTGGCGCTCACAGGGTTTTTCCTCGTAGGGTTTATAGCGGTAGGCGATCGTTTCGTTTCGTGTTGGATGGGGCCAGGATACCCAACACTTTCCCTTTGTTGCATTTTGATTATAGCCGCTAATGTATTCCGGATGCCTCAGTGTGTGGGCGATAACGCGCTCACGCTTGAAGGCTATGTCAAGCAAAAAGCATTCTTAGGTATCTTTCAAATGACGCTAGTTGTTATTTTTGGTGCCATGTTTTCTTGGAAATTTGGACTTGTCGGGGGCTGCGTCGCTGTATTTTTAGCGGGATTCTTACGTGCGGTTGGGCTCCAGTATCTCATCAACCGTTATTTGGGCATTGATGCCCGAATGTTTCTCGCGGGCACGTTTGTTCCATGGCTTTTACCAGCCATCATTTCAGGCGCAGGAGGATTGGCTATTTCTCACATAGTGCCTTTATCGGGTTGGAGCGGGTTTATTGTGTGCGGGCTTGGAACCTTTCTGCTCTATGCCTTGCTGAGCCTTGCCTTCTCGTGGAAAGGAAACGATCGAGTCAGGATTCTGAGGCAATTGGGCTTGATGCCCAAACGACCAGTTGGAAGGGAGTGAGATGGAAGTAACGCCATTGATGAAGCACGCTATTGCCGAGGCGAAACGAAGGCATGGGTATCGTGTTTCCCAAAAGATGGTGCGTGCACTCATAAATGGGCATCAGGCACCGGATCTCATTTATAGCGAAAAGCGCGAGATTGATCGTGTGTGGCGTGCGCGCTTTCCTAGGGCAACATATAGCTGGCATCGATGGTATCGACAAGTCTCAGGATGTTTCGACGCAAAGTACATTCCTAACGACGTATTTCAGTATGATATTTTACCCCACTTAAACGATTTGGAGTTCGCTGAAGCATGGGCGGATAAATCGTGTTATCCAAGGTTTCTTCCGAACATAAAGCAACCTGATTTTTTAGGTTGCTGCATCCACGGAACCTTGCTCGGGGGGGGGGGGTATCACCGTGAGACTTACGACTCCTTGGCTAGATCGCTCGCCGAACGTGGAGGATTCTTTATAGTAAAGCCAAGCGTGGGAACTTGTAGCGGTGCTGGTGTGCGCCTTATGAATTCGGAATCTTCAACTCCCGAAATCCTCTCGAAAGAACTCAAGAAGTTAGGAAGCAATTGGGTGGCACAAGGTCTCGTTTCCCAGCATCCTCTTTTGGCGAAACTCAACGCTTCGTCGTGCAACATCGTGCGGTTGAACACTCTTCGTGTTGGGGGAGGGATCGAAGTGTTGAACTCGACAGTTCGCTTTGGAATCCCAGGTAGTTTGACTGATGTAAGCCATGACGGGAATCGAGAGTTGTTTTTTGTTATTGGTGTAAGTCCAGAGGGTGTATTGTCGGAAATCGTGTATGACAATTACGGCAATCGGTCTGCAAGTGAGGACCATGGGATAGCATCAGGATCGGTGCTCCCAGGTTATCGAGATATGGTTGCCCTTGCTTGCGATGCTCACAAGGAATTGCATCGTTTTGATCTGGTCGGATTTGACATTGCAATCGACGGGTCGTCAACGCCTATCTTGATCGAATATAACCTAACTGCGCCCGGTATTAGTTATTACCAGTATGTGCACGGACCTTTCTTTGGAGACTATTTTGAAGACGTTCTTTCCCGTTTCGTTTAGCCTGCGGCCCGTTGAGTGCGCAGTATTGCTGACGAAAGAAGACTGGCGCAGGGTCGTCAATATTTCCAGAAAGAAATTGGCTCATGGATAAATCCGGATTGGAGAAGATGAAAAAAACTTCGATTCTCGAGCAGAAGAATATCCTTTCGGATAAGGTTCACCTTTTTGCGTATCTCGCTGTGTACAAGTGCGTTCTTTCTGCGTGCTACGAGTTCGTTCTGGTTCCCCTTTACGGATATCGTGGGTATTTCGTCGAGTGGAATGCGCTCGACACCCTTCTTTCTTGGGGCCTTCTTATGCTTTTGGTGGCGCTTGCGCCCTATGATAAAAAGCGCCCCTCGTTCTACCTCTATCTCGTGTCGGTTCTTCTTTTTTATCTGCCCGTAAATACATATGCGCCGATGACCTCGCACAACATGACATATTGCATCTTGGTCACAATATGCCTTGTACTTGTAGGGGTTATCGTGATGCTCAAGTCGGGACAGCTGACTATCCGCGTGCGCAATCCTCGCTTCGTCTTCGACATCTTTCTCGTTGCGGCGATTCTCGTCACGGTGTATGTTCTCATTAAAACCGGCGGCGTGAGGATATCGCTATTTGATTTATTTAACAGTGAAGCTGTATACGACGTCCGAAGCGAATCTTTGGGGCTTTCTGGAGTCGAATCGTATATATTCGCATGGGTTGGAGATGCGATTCTGCCGTTTCTTACTGTGTACTACTTCATGAAAAAGAGCTATTTCAAAGTTGCAGCGGCTGTTTTTCTAATGGTGGTGCAGTTCATGATAACTTCTTTGAAATCTTACGTATTTTTTCTTGGGTTTATCTTGCTCGCCTGTATCGCCATGCGTTCAAAGGCGGGCTTCGTCAAGATGTTCATAGGCGCGCTCTGCGCGATGCAGTTCATTTCCTTCCTACTTTACGAGGTGTTCGACGTAAACTTAGTCGGATTAACGCTGGATCGACTGATTTTCGAGGGGGCGAAGAACCAGCATTGGTACTACGACTTCTTTCAGTCTGCTGATTTTCTGTATTGGTCTAACGGGTTCATTGGGAAAATCCTCGGTTTTCCATACGCGTATTCTGTTCCTATAGAACAAGTAGTCTCTTATCATATGTCTGGGGTGGGCTACGGAGCCAATTCCAACATGTTTTCTGACGCTTATGCGCAATTAGGGCTATGGGGGATGTTTCTTTACTCGGCTGTCTATGCTCTTATCCTCCTTCTTGTGGATGCAACGAGTGCGCGGCTGCCCGTTCCCGTTCCCGTCATGGTCTTTATGCCTATGGCATCCATCTTGCTCGACAACTCCCTGCTCACGACAATTTTGACCTGTGGTCTGTTTTGGATTCCCCTTATGCTTGCGATATGGAACGGGGGTTCTTCTTTGCAGGATGCTGATTATGCCCAGAAGGTGCAGGGTGTTCTAACTGGAAATGAGAGACAAATGCATGCACACGGACACACTGCGCATGCTCCCGAAGTGCGGTGAAGCGAACTAGCTGTAGTTAGGAAGGGATTTTCAAAACAGGGAGTCCGTTATGGCCTGATATTTATCTAATCGCGTGATTTGGAAACGTGAAAGGGCTAAACGTTTGGCTCAAGCCCGAAACAATAAAATAGCTCCAGGGCGCAAAGCAGTGAGTTCGTGAGCGTTGGTATTGGCCAATACAACCAAAACCCTTTCGGCCAACCTGCTATGGGAGCCGGTCCAGTTCCAAATGAATTGCGGGAATTCAAGGTTATTCGACGCCGCATGCGCCATTATTAGAGATCTTTCATCGCAGTTTTTGCCACAAGTGATGGACTATGCTTCGGTTTTTAGGCTATTTGCCAAGGTCAACTTCTACGCTTCTCCCTTCACCCATCCCTCCGCCACCTCCACGAACGCCCTCGCGGCGGCGCTGGCGGTCTCCTCCGAGCGCATGCAGAGGGCGATCTCGCGGTCGGTGGGGACCTCGGGCGGCAGGCTCGCCAGGGGGAAGGGGGCGTTGCCCAGGATGAGGGCGGGCAGCACGCTGAAGCCCAGGCCCGCGCTCACCAACGACATGACGGCGTAGTCGCTGTCTATGGTGAAGCGCGCCCGCGGCTCCACGCCGTTTCGTCGGAAGAGCTCGTCCATCTCGGAGTGCACGCCGCTCTCCAGCTTCACGTAGGGCTCGCCCGCCAGCGCCGAGGCGGGGAAGCGCTCCTCTCCCGCCAGCGGGTGGTCGGGGGCGACCACCACCAGCAGCGGGTCGCGGGCGAGCGGTACCGCGTGCAGGGCCCGCTTTACGGGCAGCACGGCGAAGCCGACGTCCGCCTCGCCGTCCCACACCATCTCCTCCAGGCGGTCCTGGTCGTCCATGCAGACGATGTCCAGGTCCACGGCCGGGTGGAGCCGCTCGAACTCCCTGGCCATGCCGGGCAGCCACTGAATGGCCGTGCTGGTGAACGCCGCCACGCGCACCGACCCTCCCTCCAGGTGCCTGAGCTCGGCGGCGCGCGCAGCGAGCCGGCGGTCGGCGCTGCACGCCTCCTGCACCCACGGCAGCAGGTCCGCGCCGTCGGCGGTGGGGTGCGCGCCGCCGTAGTCGCGCACGAGCAGCGGCATTCCCAGCTCCTTCTCCAGCGCGCCCACCAGGTAGCTCACGCCCGCCTGGGTGTAGCCCAGTTCGCGCGCTGCCTCCTTGAAGCTGCCGGTCTCGGCCACTTTCACGAACGCCTCGTACTTCTGGTTCGCCATGCGGCCTCCCTCCTGCGCCGTTCGCCGCCCGTCCCTTCCGTTCGCTTCAGTATGGGATTTCCCAACTGCGTTAACAAGTAAATCTTTCATTTCTTTAAAGAAACTCTCGTTTTACTTTCAATTGCATGAGCACTACCATGCAGATACACCAGAACAACGGTTTAGGGCACCCCGCAGGGCCGGGGCGGCCGCGTTGCGCTGAAAAGGCGGCCGGCGTCGGCGTTCCCGTTGCGGGAGCGCCGGCCGGCTGGTAAGGCGAATCGCTCGAGAGGAGGCGGGACATGGCCCGGCTTATGGACATGCGGGGAATATGCGTTGCCAGCGTCGTGCTGCAGACCGTCATCTTCGGATCGGGCAGCGCCTTCACGAAACTCGCCTACGACAGCATCTCGCCCATGTGGGCGCTCGCCGTCCGCTTCGGGCTGGCGAGCGCGGTGTTCGCGGTGCTGTTCGGGCCCCGTATCGTGCGCGGCCTCAAGGGCGCGCGCCTCGCGGACTGGCTGCCGGCGGCGCTGTGCATGGCGGTGTCCTACATCTCCTGCAACGTGGCGCTCGACCTGACCACGGCCACGAACGTGGGCTTTCTCATGGCGCTGCCCGTGGTGTTCACGCCCATCCTCGCGGCTTTCGTGACGCGCCGCCGCTACCGGTTGGCGCACCTGCCGTTCCAGGTGGCCGTGGTGGGAGGGCTCTACCTGCTGTGCTCGAGCGGCGGATCGTTCACGTTCGGCTGGGGCGAGTTCTGCGGGCTGCTCACGGCCGTCTCGCTGGCCGGCGCGCTCGTGTTCGGAGAGCGGGGGCTGGCACGCCTGGACGTGGTCACGGTGTCGGGCACGCAGATATTCGTCACGTTCGCCGCGTCGCTCGCGGGCGCGCTGCTGTTCGACAAGCCGTTCGACGCAGGTGCGGTGCAGCCCTTGGCCTGGGGCGTCGTGGTGTTCCTCGCCTTGGCCAGCACGTGTTTGACGTTCGCCTTGCAGAACATGGCGCTGACGCGCCTGCCGTCGTCCACCGTGTCCATGCTGCTCACCGGCGAGCCCATCTTCACGGCGCTGTTCTCGTGGGGCGTCCTCGGCGAGACGCTGTCCGCGATGGGGCTCGTGGGCGCGGCGATCATCATCGTGTGCGTGGTGGGGGAGACGTGGATCGACTCTCGCGCGACCTCTCCGTCCGGGAAGGCGGCGGCGAAGGGATCGGCGCTCGCGGCGGATTCGGTTTCGGCGCTCGCCGATGCGACGACGTCCGCCTCGGTCGCGGTGCCGCAGCTCGGCGTTTCCCAGCCGCAGGCTGCATACGAGAGGTTGTAGGGCGCTCACCGGTGCTCTCCGCGGCGCTTTCCCGTTCTTCCCATTTTCCGACGACTTCCCACCTCGCATTGCCCTTTTCGGCGAATTGGTGCATCATGGTTCTACGAGCCCTGCGGCGCTGCGGCGCGGGGGCTGAATCGCGCGAATAAGGAGGCTCTCATGGCAACCATAGGCGACGGATTCAAGGACATCTTCCTGGCGGGCATCGGCGCGATGGCCATCACCGCCGAGAAATCGAAGGAGCTGGTGGACCAGCTCATCTCCAAGGGCGAGCTCACGGTCGACCAGGGCAAGCAGATCAACACCGAGCTGAAGCACAAGGCCGAAGACGTGGCGCAAACGGTGCGTTACGATGCCCTCGAGGCGCGCATGGCCGCCATGACGCCCGAGGAGCGCGCGGCGTTCGCCGCCAAGGCCGCCGAGTTCGCCGCCAAGGCGGACGCGAAGGCCGCCTCTGCGGCGGAAGTGGGGGACGCGTCGCCCGTCGAGGCGGAGCCGACGCCGGCCGAGCAGCCCGCCGAAAGCGAGCCCTCCGCCGCGCCTCAGACGCCCGGCGCCTAGCCTCGCCCGCATCCTCGTGAAAAGAGCGGTCTCCCATGGCCATGGCCGATAACACGCTGCTCAAATACTTCTTCAGCTCCGGCGCGGAGATCGACCCCGAAGGGCGGTTCAACCTCAGCCGCAAGACGCGCACGCGCCGGCTGCGGGAAATATACTCCATCCTGCAGCGGCACCACTTCCTGCGCGGCTTCTCGCCGGAATCGTTCCGCGCCATGCTGGAGGATCTGGGCCCCAGCTTTGTGAAGATCGGCCAAACGCTGTCCACACGCTCTGAGATCCTGCCGAAAGCCTACTGCGACGAGCTGGCGAAGCTGCAGATGGAATGCGACCCGCTTCCCTTCGACCAGATGCTGGCCGCCCTCGACGACATCTACGGAGAGCGCCAGGGAGACATCTTCGACGCCATCGACCCCACTCCGCTCGGCAGCGCCTCGCTCGCGCAGGTGCACAAGGCCCGTTTGACGAGCGGGGACGTGGTGGCCGTGAAGATACAGCGCCCCGGCGTGAAGGCCACCATGGCGCTGGACATCGACATCATGCGCATGGTGGCCCGCCAGGCGTCGCGCTTCATGAAGGACGAGCAGATGCTCGACCTGCGCGACGTGGTGGAGGAGCTGTGGGCCACGTTCCTGGAGGAGACGGACTTCGCCCGCGAGGCCGCGAACCTCGAGGAATTCGCGCGGTTGAACAAGGACGTTGCGTTCATCGACTGCCCGCGCGTGCATCCGGAGCTGTGCGGCGAGTACGTGCTGGTCATGGAGTACATCGACGGCATCCCCATCTTGGCGACCGACCGGCTGCGCGCCGCCGGCTACGACCTGGAGGAGATCGGCGAGAAGATCCTCGACAACTACGCCACGCAGATACTCGACCACGGGTTCTTCCATGCCGATCCGCACCCCGGAAACCTGCTCATCCGCAACGGGAAGGTCGTCTACATCGACTTAGGGATCATGGGCCGCCTGTCTCCGCGCGACCGCGCCGGCTTCGGCAACATCATCCAGGCCGTGGGCATGCAGAGCGCCACCGAGCTCAAGGACGCGCTGCTTGCCTTCGCCATCGCGAAGGACAACGCGGCCATCGACCACACGCGCTTCCTGGCCGACCTCGACCTGCTGCTGGACGATTACGGGTCGTGCGACGTGGGCGACATCGACATCGGGCAGTTCCTGAACGACATCCTCATGCTCACGCGGACGTGCAAGGTCACGCTGCCGCCGTCCATCACCAGCGTGTCGCGCGGCCTGGTGACGCTGGAGGGCACCATTCTGCCGTTCATTCCGAACGAGAACGTGGTGTCCATCATCAACGCGCACATCCAGCGCACGAAGAACCAGGGCGACGAGCTGGTGAGCGCCATGGAGGATCTGGCGCTGGCGCTGCGCTCGTCGGCGCACGGCACGCTGGACGCCGCCCAGTACTCCGGCGAGGCGCTCAAGATGCTCACGCGCGGGCAGCTGAAGGTGAACACCGAGGTGCTGGGCTCCGAGGCGCCGCTCTCGCACCTGGGCAAGATCGTGAACCGTCTGACCATCGGCATCATCATCGCAGGGTTGTTCGTGGGCTCGAGCCTGCTGGCGAACTCGACCATGGAGCCGCGTCTGCTGGGAGTGCCGGTGCTGTCGTTCTTCGGGTACCTGGGCGCCGCCATCCTGTCCATATGGGTGGTCGTGGACATCGCGCGCAGGAAGTGAGCCGGTGCTCCATGCCGCATGGTGCGGTTTCTTGGGCCGCCGCCCACGGCACGCTCCTAGAACGCTCGTGTTCTCAAAGCATGTAAACGTTGCTCGAACCGAGGCCTTTTCTTTAGTCATGGGGCAACTTTCGAAATTGTTTACAAACCGTTTCCCCAGTTCAAAGCTCCCGCAACCAATAATTGCGGAAAATTCCAACTGGAATTGGTCGCGTGTCGATTCCCGCAACCGTACCCTTTTGAGTACGCTATGATGAACGAAACGAGAAAGGCTCGGACCATGAACGTCGAGATCGCCCAGCGCCTGTCGGCGCGCCGCAAGCAGTCGGGATTGTCGCAGGAAGCGTTGGCTGAGAAGCTGGGCGTGTCGCGCCAAGCCGTGTCGAAGTGGGAACGGTCGGAGTCCTCGCCCGACACCGACAACCTCATCGCCCTCGCGCAACTCTACGGCGTGTCGCTCGACGAGCTGCTGTATGTGGACGACGAGATGCGCGACGACGTGGCGTTCGAGGCCGTCGACCGCGCAGCCGAGCGCGCGGCGGCTGCAGGCGCTCAGGTGCCCGGCGCGGCGGTCGGCGGTGCGGCTTCCGGGGCTCAGGTGCCCGGCGCGGCCGCCGCTGCATCGGCGGAGGCCGCCTCGCAGCCCGCAAACGTCGATCCCGGCCCCGAAGATCCTGCGCGCGATGTCGCGGGCGAGGGGCCTTCGGACGCGTCTTCCGCCGCACCCGGCGGCACCGGCGGCAAAGACTCGAAGGTGCGCATCGGCTTGGGCGGCATCCACGTGCTCGACGGCGACGATTACGTGCACGTGTCGTGGCGCGACGGCGTGCACGTGAAGGACGGCAAGAAGGGCGACGAGGTGCACGTCGGCTGGGACGGCATCCACGTCAAGGAGGCCGCCGGATCGCGCAGCGGGGACTGGCGCGCCGCCGCCGACGCATGGTGCAACGAGGACGACCCGAGGGAACGCGACCATAGCGCCGCCCGCGCCTGGTACGGCAAAGACGGGGCGGGCGGAAGCGCTCGCCAAGACTCCCAAAAAGACGACGACAGCCGGTGCACGCTCGAAGACGACGACGGCAACGAGGTGGTCATCGACGGCGAAGGCGTGGTGATAAACGGCGAGCACTTCGACAGCTGGCACGACGCGCACGACCGCTACGGGCACGGCCACATCCACGAGGACCGCTGGTACGAGCCCTGCGGCTACACGGTGAACGGCGAGCGCTTCGACACGCTCGACGACGCGAAGGCGAAGTACGGGCCGGAGGTGGGGCGCACCATCCCCGTGCGCAAGCACTACCTGCGCACGTTCGAGAAGTCGTGGGCGCGGTTTCCGTACCCGCTCGTCGTGATTCTGGCGTACCTGCTGCTGGGCATCTTCAACGGAGCGTGGGGCATGGGGTTGTTCCTGTTCTTCACCATTCCCGTGTACTACATGATCGGCCACGCCATCGGCCGCCGCCGTCTTGCGCCGCTCATCGAGGGCGCGTATCCGATCGGCGTCACCGCATGGTTCTGCTACATGGCGTTCGTGCTGAACCAGTGGCACCCCGCCTGGGTGGCCTTCCTCACCATCCCGCTGGTCGAGTGGCTCGTGCACAGCCTGTCGCGCTGGTGGCGCGCCCGCAAGCGCGAGAAGGAGGCGGCGAAGACGGCCCCCATCGACGTGGAGGCGCAGTAAGCGCCAGCTAGCCGAATAGACGAACCGTTTCAGTCGAGCCGCGAAGCTGCGGCTCGACTTTTTTCTGCATAAAAGGGTACGCGGCGAGAGTATGCCTACATAGAAATTATTCTTGAAATAGAGTAAACAAACACCTTAAAAAAACCAAAAACCTATGATACTATGACAATAGTTCAATCAGACAACTAGGAGAGCTCGGGGGAGGGCTCGAGGGAGTTGGTCTTATGAGGGTGAGCTACTAGTCCGCATCGGTCGCATCCGATCGTCCAATCCATTCGACAACGCGTCATGCACACAGGCCTCAGGGCCCGGCGGAGCCGTGCGCGGTTTTGCCGGAAGCGTCGCGTTTCTTGGAAGTCGGACCGAATGCGAACCGATGCGGCATCGAAGCAAGCTGTCCGCACGGAGGGAGTTGCGGGCGAACCAGCCAGACGAAGACAGGAGGAAGGGCATGACACAGGAAGGGAAGCTGACGAGGCGCGCGTTCCTGCAGGGAACGGCCGCTCTGGGCGCGATGGCCGCGCTTACGGGCTGTGCGAGCCAGGAGACGCTCAAACCGAGCCCCGCCGGCGAGGCCGGCGTCGCCTCGGGCGAGGTGGAAGTCCGCCACGCTTGGTGCCAGATGTGCGGTCCCGCCCGTACGCATTGCTCGACGCTGTGCTACATCAAGGACGGGCGTTGGACGAACGTCGAGGGCAACCCCGAAGCGGGCAACAACTGGGGCCGCGGCAGCCGCAGCCTCTGCGCGAAGGGCAACGCGGCCATGGCCGTGCTCTACGCGCCCGGTCGCATTCTGTATCCCATGAAGCGCACGGGCGAGAAGGGCGAGGGCAAGTTCGAGCGCTGCACGTGGGACGAGGCCATGGACGCCATCGCCGCGAAGCTGCTCGAGCAGAAGGAGCAGTACGGCGCCAAGTCCTACGGCGTGCTCTCGCCGCAGTTCTACGCGGTGCTCGGCACGATGGGCCGCCGTTTCCTGAACGTGCACGGCAGCCCGAACTACATGCACAGCGCCATCTGCAACTCGCAGCGCATGTTCTCGCGCTTGGTGACCATCGGCGGGCCGAAGCACGCGCAGGCAACCGACACGGCCCCCGGCCAGTTGGGCAAGACGAAGCTTCTGGTGGTGTGGGGCTATAACAGCGAGAACTCCGCCGTCAACCAAGGCAACCCGTACGCTCGCCTCAACGCCATCGAGAAGGGCCTCAAGGTTATCGACATCCGTCCCATGCAGGACGGGCTGGCCGCGAAGGCCGACATCTGGGTGCCTGTGCGCCCCGGCACGGACGGCGCGCTGGCCATGGCCTTCCTGAACGTCATCATCGGGGAGGACCTGTACGACCACGACTTCGTCGAGAACTGGTGCAGCGGCTTCGACCAGCTGGCCGAGCACATCAAGCAGTACACGCCCGAGTGGGCTTCCCCCATCACGGGCATTCCGGTGGAGCAGATCTACGAGGTTGCCCGCACGATGGGCACCGTGAAGCCCATGGGCATCAACATCGGCAACGGCATCGGCGACCAGCAGAACGACGGCCACTGGACCGTGGCCTGCGCCTGCCTCATCGAGGCCATCACCGGCAACCTGGGCATCGCGGGCGGCGGCGGCGCGGCCATGGTCTCGCCCCCGTCGCTCATCAAGACGAAGGGCGTCGACGAGCTCACCGAGAAGCTCCCCATGAGCAAGGAAGACGAGGAGAAGGGCTACATGGCCGGCGTGTCCGACCTCGTGGGCCCCGAGACGCCGCGTTGGTTCCAGACCATGGACACGCAGGAGTCCGGCCCCACCACGGCCTATTACAAGGGCATCATGAGCATCCTCACCGAGGAGCCCTATCCGCTGCGCTGCATATTCGGCCAGTCGTCGAACCCGCTTTCCGCCACGCGCCAGCCCAAGAAGGTCGAGGAGGCGCTGAAGAAGCTGGACTTCTACGTGGTCATGGACACGCAGTGGAACTCGTCGTGCGATTTCGCCGACTACGTGCTGCCCGCCTGCACGAACTACGAGACCGACCAGCAGTTCGGCACGAAGAACAGTACCGACGGAACGTTCATCGCCATCAACCAGAAGATCGCGGAGCCCATGGGCGAGTCGCGTTCCGACTGGGAGTACTACCTCGACCTGGCCGTGCGCATGGGCTACGGCGAGGACTTCTGGAACGGCGACATGGACGCCTGCCTGCGCGAGCAGCTGGACGGCTCCGGCATCGACCTGGAGGAGCTGCGCGCCGCCAACAAGGGCATCTTCGTGGAGCGCACCGACGGCGCGAAGGCCACCGAGCCGAAGTACCAGGACTACGAGAAGATGTTCGCCAGCCTGCCGAACGGCAAGGTGCAGTGCTACAACGAATGGATCGGCAACAAGCCGAACTGCGACGACACCGGCATGATATCCCCGCTGCCCGTGTACAACGGACCGGCCGAGAGCATCGCGGGCACGCCCGACATCGCTCAAGAGTACCCGCTGGTCATTTCCGACGTGCATGCGTACCGCCTGTGCAACCACAGCTACTACGTGGACGTTCCCTACCTGCGCGAGCTGCAACCGTACCCCTGGGTGAAGATCAACCCCGCAACGGCGAAGCAGTACGACATCGCCGACGGCGACTGGGTGAAGATCGAGTCGAAGCACGGCTGGGTGAAGATGGTGGCGCGCTACCTGGAGAGCATCGCGCCCGACGTGCTCATGTCGCGTCGCGGCTGGTGGCAGCCCTGCGAGGAACTCGACCTGCCCGGTTACGAGCATCTGGACGGCGGCAGCGAGATCAACGTGCTGTACGACGCCGAGCCGGAGAACTTCGACCCGTTCAACTCGGCCATGTCGAAGCAGACGCTCGTGAAGATCAGCAAGCTGGAGGAGGGTAACTAGCCATGGCGAAACAATACGGCTTCTATATGGACACCGAGCGCTGCATCAAGTGCTGGGCGTGCGAGGTGGCCTGCAAGCAGTGGAACGGCATCGAGGCGGGAACCATCGCCCGGCGCAAGGTCCACGAGGTTGAAAGCGGAACGTTCCCGAACGTCACGCGGAAGTTCGTGTCGATGTCCTGCATGCACTGCGGCGACCCCGCCTGCGCGAAGGTGTGCCCGGCGGGCGCCATCTCGAAGCGCGGCGAGGACGGCATCGTGGTGGTGGACAAGGAGAAGTGCATCGGCTGCCGCTACTGCTTCTTCGCCTGCCCGTTCGGCGTGCCCCAGTACACCGAGACCGGCATGGACAAGTGCGACTGCTGCATCGGCAACGGCGTGACGCCGGGCGACATGCCGCACTGCGTGGCCACGTGTCCCACGCAGGCCCTGCAGTACGGGGAGATGGGCGAGCTGGCCGACAAGGTGGCCGGCAAAAAGGCGAGGCAGATGGCCGACAGCGCGACGAAGCCCTCGGTCGTCGTGTCGTGACAACTCGACGTCGGGGGCCCGGGGCCGCGAGGCCCGGGTCGCTCCCGGCTGACATGACGGAAAGGAGGAACACTCATGGTTGAGTTGCAGACGACCTGGAGTTGGCTGCCGGCGATATACTTGTTCCTCGGCGGTTTGGGCGCGGGCGCGTTTCTGACGGTGTCCATCTTGCGCCTGGCGAAGCCGGGACGGTTCAAGAAAACCGTGACGGGCGGCGTGTGGACGGCGGTTGCCGCTTTGGCCATCGGCCTAATAGCGCTGGTGTCCGAGGTGGCGAAGCCCTTCCAGGCCATGATACTGTTCAAGAGCTTCGTGAACGGCTCGTCGTGGATGACGGTGGGAGCGTGGCTTCTGTTCGCCACGATCATCGTGTTCGCGTTGAGCGCGCTGTTCACCACCGACAAGATAGCCGACTGGCTGGGATCGGTCGTGAAACCGCTCGGTCGGGCGCGCGACGGCATCAACAAGGCGCTCGCCATCATCGGCATTCCGTGCGCGCTCGCTGTGGCGGCGTACACGGGCGTGCTGTTGAGCGCGGCGCCGGCCATCCCGCTGTGGGGCTCGTGGCTGTTGCCGGTTCTGTTCACCGTGTCGGCGCTCGACACGGGCGTGGCGGCGGTGGCCATCTTCGCCACGGTGGTGGAGAAGGACGAAGGCGTGCACGGGGTGCGCACGGCCCTTGAAACGGCGGTGGTGTGCCTGGTGGTTTTGGAGGCTGTCGTGCTGGCGGCGTTCGTGCTGACCATGCAAGGCGCGGGCGCAAACGAGGCGCTGTCGGTGGGGCTGCTTACGGACGGCGTGCTGAGCGTTCAGTTCTGGCTGCTCGTGGTTGTCGTGGGGCTGGGCGTTCCGCTTGCGGCTGCCCTGGTTCAGATCGTGGTGTCGCGGCGGAAAGGCGGCGGCAAGATTGCGCCCGCCGTGCCGGTGGGAGGCGCCACCTGCGCTCTCGTCGGCGGGTTCACGCTGCGTTTCCTGGTGCTGTCGGCCGGCTTGCATGCCGCGCTCATCAGCCCGGCGGCGCTGCAGGCGGCCCAGAACGTGGTTATGCTGATATCGTAGAGGACAGGACACGTACGTAGAGGGAGGCGGATATGGAAGCGCATGTCGATCGCGCGAGTTGCGAGGCGAGGGAGGCCACGTACTCGTTTCTGTCACACATGTTCCTTGAAGAGGTGACGGAGGAGTTCCTGGCGCGTTTGGCCGAGCAGCCTCCGCAGCTCGAGGGAGAGCTGGGCCGGTTCGTGGCCGAGCTTCCGTCCGCCGACCTCGCCTCCGTGCGAACGGAGGCGGCGGCCGAGTTCGCGGCGCTGCTGCTGAACATGTCCGCCGACCCGGTGTTTCCCTATGAGTCGGTGTACACGAGCGCCGAGCGCCTGCTCATGCAGAAGGCCCGCGACGAGGTGCTCGCGGCCTACCGCAGCGCGGGGTTCGAGCGGAGCGGGGATTTGAACGTTCCCGAAGACCACGTGGCCATCGAGCTCGAGTTCATGGCGCGGCTCTGCCGCAGGGAACTCGACGCGGCATCGGTGGGCGACGAAGCCGCCGCCGCTGCCGCGCGCGAGGAGCAGCGCGCGTTCGTTCGCGACCATCTGCTCGCATGGGTCCCGCAGCTTTGCGACGATTTGGAGAAGCGCGCGAAGCTGGGCCTGTACCGCGGGCTCGCCGAAACCACGCGGCGATTCCTGGCTTTCGAGCGAGAGGAGCTCGACCTCGCCTAGCCATCGCACCTTTGCGAGCTCCCCAAGGGTCGGCGTTCGCCGACCCGGCGGGACGTCCGGTTCGCAGGCTCCGCCCGGTCGGCCAACCCTCCCTCCAGGTCGGCCGCGCGGAGCCTCGATGTCGTTGACGACCTGCGTGGCAAGCGGGACGAGGAATGCTATCATGTGACGAAACAGCTTGGCGAACGAAGGTGGGGACTTCTCAGAGTGAGCGCCGCCAATCAAACCGTGCAGATCACCATCGACAGCGACAGCGGCATACCGCTGTGGCTTCAATTGCGCAATCGTTTGATATACCTGATAGCGTCTGGAAAATTCCAGGTTGGCGACAAGCTGCCCACCGTGCGCGAACTGGCCGTTGATCTGGGCGTGAACTACAACACGGTGAGCAAGGTGTACCAGGACATCGAGCGGGACGGCTACATCGTGTCGAAGCGCGGCAAGGGCACGTTCGTGGCCGAGCGGGGCCCCGTCGAGGCGGAGGCGGCGAAGTCCGAGGTCGAGTTCCTCGCGGACGAGTTCATCCGCCAGTGCCGGGAGCTGGGCGTGCCCCGCCAGGACATCGCCGACTTGGTGAAGGGTCGGCTGTCCGCAGCGGGCGAAGCGGAGTGAACGACGATCGATCGGAGGGGCGACGATGGGATTGTTCAAGCGTAATGGAGCCGGAAGCGAAGTGCAGGGCGAACGGAAGATCGCCAAAACGGAGCTCGAAGCCAACGACGCTTCCCGTGGGGGCGTGTACCTGTTCTTCCTCGCCGTGTTCGCGGTGGGATTCCTGGTGCCGTTCCTGTTGACGCTTGCGTTCGCGTCGCCGCTGACCGTCGCCGCCTCCGTCGCGGTGGGCTTCTTGGCCGCCACGTCGGTGCGCATCGCGCCGCATTGGGAGCGCGTGGCCATTCTGCGTCTCGGCAAGTTCAACCGCATCGCCGGGCCGGGGCTGTACTGCTGCATTCCGTTCGTCGAGTACGCGGCCATCCACGTGGACCAGCGCATCACCACCGCCTCGTTCTCCGCCGAGGCGGCGCTCACGGCCGACCTCGTGCCGGTGGACGTGGACGCCATCCTGTTCTGGATGGTGTGGGACGCCGAGAAGGCGTGCCTGGAGGTGGAGAACTACCCCAAGGCCGTGCTGCGCTCGGCCCAGACGGCCATGCGCGACGTGATAGGCCAGCTGAACCTGGCCGATATATCCACGCGCCGCAAGCAGATCGATCGCGACCTGGAGGAGATGCTGGGCAAGAAGTGCGAGCAGTGGGGCGTGACGGTGATCTCGGTGGAGATCCGCGACATCATGATCCCGCAAGAGCTGCAGGACGCGCTGTCGAAGGAGGCCCAGGCCGAGCGCGAGCGCAACGCCCGCATCATCCTGGCCGAGGTGGAGAAGGATATCTCCGAGATGTTCGTGGAGGCGGCCGAGGTGTACGACCGCAACCCCCGCGCCATGAAGCTGCGCGCCATGAACCTTGCCTACGAGGGGGCCAAGGACTCGAAGGGCGTTTTGCTGGCCCCGAGCTCCCTGGCTGACGGCTTCAACGTGGGCAAGCTGGATCTGGGGGAGTGAGGGATATCCGGAACATCGGTCAACCCGGTTCGTCTTTATAGAACCTAAAAGAGCCGCATCATACGATGCGGCTCTTTTGGAATGGTCAGCTTGGAAATACTAGACTGCCCCCTTAGCGGCTCTCCACCTCGACGCTCTCGTTCTTGGTGAAGCGGCTGTAGTCGTAGCCGCCGTCGCCCTTTTTGGAGCGCTGCTTCTTCGCCGGCTTGCCGCCTTCGCGGTACGGCTTGTCGAAGCTCTTCTCGTTGCGGGCGCTCGCCGGCTTGCCGGAGCGCTTGCCCGCACCCGTGCGGTCGTAGCCGTTGCCGGCGCGCTTGGCACCGTCGTGCTCGAAGCGCTTGCCGCCCTTGGCGTCGCTGCGGCCTGTGGCGCCCGCGGCCTCGCCCGAACGCTTGGCGCCGCCCTTGCCCTCGAAGCTCTTGCCGTACGAAGGCTTGCCGCCGGAGCGGTCCTCGGTCTTGCGGTAGCCGCCTTTGCCGTAGGACTTGCCAGCGGGACGCTTGCCGTACGGCTTCGAGCCGGCGCCTTTCGCGCCGCCCTTCTTCGGCTTCAGCACGGCGATGTCAAGCTGGTAGGTCTCGAGTTCCATGAAGGGGATGTCCTTGCCGATGAGGCGCTCGATGTCCTTGAGGGTGCGGCTGGTCTCGCGGGTGACGAACGAGATGGCGTAGCCCTTCTCGCCCGCGCGGCCCGTGCGGCCGATGCGGTGCACGTAGTCCTCGGGCATGTCGGGCAGATCGAAGTTGATGACGTGGTCCACGTCGGGCACGTCGATGCCGCGCGCCAGCACGTCGGTGGCCACGAGGATGGACGTCTTGCCGCGGCGGAAGTTCTCCAGCGCGCGACGACGGGCACCCTGCGACTTGTCGGAGTGGATGGACTCGGCGCGGAAGCCGGCGTCGCACAGCGCCTCGGCGCAGTCCTCGGTGCGGTTCTTCGTGCGGGCGAACACGATGATGCGCTCGGAGCCCTTCTCGCGCAGCACGGCCTGCAAAAGCTCCGGCTTGTCGTAGTTCCTGATGGGCATCATGAACTGCTCGACCGTCTTGGCCGTCTCGCCGTTGCGGGCGACCTCCACGATGGCCGGGTCCTTCAGCAGCGTGCCCAGGTTCTTCTCGATGGAGCGGTCGATGGTGGCCGAGAACAGCAGCGTCTGGCGGCACTCCGGCGTGGCGTTCACGATGGTGGTGACGTCGGGCAGGAAGCCCATGTCCAGCATGCGGTCGGCCTCGTCCAGCACGAGCGCCTGGATGCTGCGCAGGTCCACCACGCCGCGCTTCATGAGGTCCATCAGGCGGCCGGGGGTGGCGATGAGCACGTCGGTGCCGCCGCGCAGCTCTTTGATCTGCGGGCCGTAGGGCGTGCCGCCGAACACCGTGGTGGTGAAGTGGCCGGTCTTGCGCGAGATCTGCATGCACGTGCGGGCGATCTGCTGGGCGAGCTCGCGGGTGGGGCTCACCACCAGCACGCGCGGCGCGCGGTTGCGGCCCTTCACGCGGGGAAGCGTGCTCAGGATGGGCAGCAGGAACGCGGCCGTCTTGCCGGTGCCGGTGCTGGCGGCGGCGATGAGGTCGCGGCCTTCCAGAACCAGCGGGATGGCCTGCTCTTGGACGGGGGTGGGGTTCTCGTAGCCAAGACGCTCCACAGCCGCGAGGGCGTCTTTGGACAGGCCGAGGTCGGCGAATTTCGTCATAGGGGTATTCCGTTTCTCTTCGGCGGACGGCCGCCCATGCGGCCCGCATTCCGCTTTCGCACCCGCTCCTGCGGCGTGCATTGCGCTTGACTCGAGCTGCTTTCTGCTATCCGTGAGCGTCATCAGCGTGCGCAAAGAGAATACAGGAAAGAATTTCGCGTGAAGCAGTTGTTCAGTATGGGGGTTCGGGGGCCGCGCGCCGTCCAGAACCTCGCGAAACGCCCCGCTTGTGCGCGAAACTCCACAACTGGCGGAGAGCTGCACGTGCGGCGCGCCGCTGTCGTATTCGGCTCGCGCTGTGCGGGAGGCTGCGTTGCCGCCGCGCGAAGCGTTCCAGCGCGGAAGCATGCGGAAGAGGGCGGCCGGCGCGGGATCCCGTCTCGGTTTTCCATGATTGGACACTTAGATTAAATAGCAAATTGAGAATAACTTCCACCAGCGAAAACAAGGTGACTAGTCCTTTTTGAATGCCTGAGAATCACCACATCGGGCCGCACGAAACGTCCCTTTAGGGCCATGCGCGCACCCCCGGCCGCTCCCTATACTCGCAGCGAGGGTTGAAGGAGGACGAGGCGGGGAGCGGGTAGGGACGTCGCTTGCGAACATGCGGCGCGTCGCTGCGCACCGACCCCCGTACGACGAGAAACGAAGGGGGCCCATCGTGGCGAACGAATTGATCGAGCACAACCCGCTGCTCAAGAAACCGTTGCTCACCATATTGTCTTTGGCCGAACGGCGTGCAGGCGAGAGCCGCTCGTCTCTGGAGCAAACCGCGCTCGGATCGTGGGACGACGCGTACCGTCAAAGCCCGTCCGCCTGTGTCGACATCCTTCTGCGCGGCGGGGCGCTGGGCGAGCAGGTGCTCGTCGACGGAGAACCCTACGACGGCACCATCGAAGACATGCAGTTCGACGACAGCGTGTCGGAAGACGCCGTCGCCGAAGAGCGCCTCTCCGTCACCGACGTGGGCCATGAGCTGCTCGAGGCGTACGCGCCCGGCAGGACGCTCCGCGCGCTGATTGCCGACAGGCCCCTTTACCGCGACGTGTTCGCAGCCATCCTCGACGCTTGCGACGCCGAACAGGGCGCGACGCGCGAAGAGCTCGAGCGCATCGTCGGCGACATGCCCCAAGCCCAGCCCAATCCCGTCACGAAGCGGGCCGCCGTGTACCCCCAGTACTTCATCGACGCGCTCGAGTCGGCGGGCGGCATCGCCTGGCAGGGGACGTGGCGCACGACCGACGCGGGCAAGGCCCACGCCGCCGCCTAACCTATCCGTCCCGGGCCTCCACCCCCTCCCTCCCCAGGCCCGGGAACATCCTCCGCCCAGGGGTGCCCGTCTTTGCATGGCGGCGCCCCGGGTGCGGTCGGAGGGGGCGCGCGACAGGGGGCCGAAACGCGCGTCGGACATGCAGTCGGCCTCGAAACCTTGTCGGATCCAGCCGTAGGGGACGCCCGCAGGCTCCGAAAAGCACGATCAGCAACAAACACGGACGAGAAGGGAAGGAACGTTTTGGCTACTACAGATATCAGCAGACGCGGCTTCGTGAAGCTCGGCGCCTTCGCTGCTGCCGCCGCCGCGATGAGCGGTTCGGTGGGGTCGAACTTGGTGCACGTCGAACCCGCCGTCGCGGCCGAGTCGAGCGAGACGCAGAAGGTCAGGACCATCTGCCGCGCCTGCCTCAACAACTGCGGCATGATCGCCCACGTGCGCGACGGCAAAGTCGTCAAGCTCGAAGGCGATCCGGACGATCCCATGAACAAGGGCGCTGCCTGCGTGAAGGGCCTCGCCGGCATCCAGGCACTCTACAACCCCAACCGCATCAAGTACCCCATGAAGCGCGTGGGGGAGCGCGGCTCCAACGAATGGGAGCGCATCTCCTGGGAGCAGGCCATCAACGAGATCGCCGACGTGATGTGGGAGTACTACCAGAAGGAAGGCCCGAAGAGCCTTGTGTGCTCCACGGGAGGCGGCGGAAACCCGCAGTTCTTCAGCCCGGCGCGCTTCCTTTCCGTATGGGGCGGCGGCAACTTCTTCGAGCCCGGCTGCGCGCAGTGCTACCTGCCGCGCAACCACATGGAGTTCTGCCTGAACGGCACGGCCGACACGTCGCTGGCCGACGGCCCGGTGACCGAGGTGTACCTGCCCGGCATCTTGCCCGACTCCTTGTGCACGCCCACGAAAACCTACGTCATGTGGGGCGTGGGACCCAGCTACCACGGCATCGGCTCCACGGGCCGTGTGGTCACCGACCTGCGCAACAACGGCATGAAAACGGTGGTCATCGACCCGCGCCTCACGCCCGACGCCGCGCGCGCCGACGTGTGGCTGGCCATCCGCCCCGGCACCGACGTGGCGCTCATGCTGGCCTGGATGAACTACATCATCGAGAACGAGCTGTGGGACAAGGACTTCTGCCGCGAGTGGACGAACCTGCCTTTCCTGGTGAACGAGGCCACCGGCCTCACCTACCGTGCGAGCGATCTGGGCCTGGGTGCCGACGACGAGTACGTGGTGTGGGACAAAGCAACCAACGGCGCGAAGGCCATGCCCTATCCCTTCGACCCCGCCCTCGACCCCCAGATGTTCGGCACCTACGAGCTGCCGAACGGCGAGAAGGCCCGCACCGCGTTCCAAATTATGAAGGACCACGTGGCCGAATGGACGCTGGATAAGGCGGCCGACATCTGCTGGCTCAACGCCGACGACATTGAAAAGGCCATCAACATCTATGTGGAGGGCTGCCCGAACGCCGGCATCTCTCTGGGCGTGGCGACCGACCAGGCGCGCAACTCCGCGCAGGCCGCGCAGGGCGACGCCATCCTGGACATCCTCATGGGCTGCATCCGCCAGCCGGGGTCCATCGTGCAGGACCGCCCCTGCTACGTCGAGCCGTGCAACTACGTGGTGCAGCCGTTCGGCCTGCACCATCCCGACCATCCGCTGCGCATGCCCGAGGAAGAGGCCAACGCGCGCCTCGGTTACACCGAGCACAAGGGTCTCGGCCACTGGCTGGCCAGCCATATCCCCACGGTGCTCAAGGCCATCGAGACCGGCGAGCCCTACCGTCCGCGCATCTGGATCGAGCGCAGCGGCAACAAGCTGGCCATGATCGGCAACGCCACGCGCTTCTACAACGCCATGATGACCACCGATCTGAACGTGCACATGTACATGCATTGGACCACCACGAGCGTCTGCCTGGCCGACTACGTGCTGCCCACCGCCGAATGGCTCGAGACCGCCTACGCGCAGGACCGCCTGAACACCTACGCCATCCGCCGCCCCTGCACGCAGCTCTACGAGTGCGTGGACGAGTGCATGCACTGGTCGTGGCTGGCGGCGGCACTGGCCGAGCGCGGCCATCAACGCGCCATCGACTCCTTCAACCCCGACATCGCGGGCAAGTTCTACGGCACGTACTGGCGCACCTACGAGGAGTACAAGGATTACGTGGGCTATTTCGTGGGCAGCTTCTACTACGATCGCGACGACTGGAACTGGGAGAAGTTCGACGCGCAGGCGCCCAGCGAATACCAGACCATCGAGGAGTACGCGGCGAAGTCGTACAACAGCCACCTGTTCCCCGACGAGGACAACCCGTCCCTTCCCGCGGGCTTCCACACCACGAGCCGCCGCTGCGAGCCGTACTTCGACGGCAACATCCTGCTGGGCAACACGGGCGCGGTCGACGGCACGGGCACCATGGAGCCGGCCAGCGACGTGTATCCGAAGTCCGACAACTACAACCCGCTGCCGTACTACTTGGAACCGTTCGAGTCGCCGCTTACCGACACCGAGTACCCCTACGTGCTCACCCAGGGCCGCCTGCCGTTCTTCCATCACGGCACGCTGCGCAACACGCCCTACACGCGCGAGATGTATCCGTATCCGGAAACGTGGATCAATCCCGAAACGGCCAAGGAGATCGGCATCGAGAACGGCGACTGGCTGTGGTTGGAGTCGCGCCGCGGCAAGACCCAGGGCCGCGCCCGCATCACCAAGAGCGTGGCTCCGAAGGTCATCTACCAGGAGCGTTACTGGAACCCCGAGCTGTTGGACTCGGACGACCCGAACCGCGCGTGGCAGGTCATGAACATCAACCTGCTTACCCAGAACAACGACGAGTGCCCGTTCAACGACGTGTACGGAACCTACACGCTGCGCGGCATCACCATCAAGATAACCAAGGCCGACGGCGCGCCCGAGGGCGTGTGGACCGAGCCCGAGGACTTCACCCCGTGGCTGCCCGAACCGTCTGAGAACACCGGAGGAGGTAATGCCGTCTATGGCGCGTAATTGCTTGGTAATCAACCTCGACCGCTGCATCGGCTGCTATGCCTGTGAAGTGGCGTGCAAGATGGAGAACGATATCGCTTTGGGCGAGCGTTGGAACAAGGTGGTGCAGGTGGAACCGTTCGGCGAATTCCCCGACGTGTCCACCTACTGGCTGCCGACGATGTGCCAGCAGTGCGAGGACTCGCCCTGCACGCACGTGTGCCCCACCGGCGCGTCGTATCGCGACGAGGCCACCGGCATGGTGCTGGTGAACAAGGAGAAGTGCATCGGCTGCAAGTACTGCATGATGGCCTGCCCCTACGGCGTGCGTAGCTGGAACAAAGAGCAGCGCGTGGTGGAGAAGTGCACGCTGTGCAACCACCTGACTGCCGCAGGAGAGAAGCCGGCGTGCGTGAAGAACTGCTGCGGCAAGGCGCGCTTCTACGGCGACTTGGACGACCCGAACTCCGATGTGTCGAAGGAATTGGCGGCGGCGTCGCCCGACGCGATCCACCACCTGCCTGACGCAGGCAACGGGCCGCTTTCCGCCTACATCCTCTCGCCAAGGTTCGGCGAGTGGCGCGCTGACGACCTGACCCAGACCACCAACTTGTACGTGACGACCGAGGGGAGCGTGGACTAATGGAAATCCAATGGGCATTGGTCCTGTTCACCGTTGTCAGCGGGGCCGGCGCATGGCTGTTCGCCTGCTCGATGCTGGGGCATCTGCTCAAGAAGGACGAGGAGCCCAACAGGGCGGAGACCATCGTTTCCTTCGTGCTCGTGGCTGTCGGCGGCTGCATGTCGGTCATGCACCTGAGCCATGTCGACCGCATTCTGGAGGCGCTGAACCATCCCACGTCCGGCATCTTCGTCGAGGCGGCTATGATCGGCGTGCTGTGCGTGATCCTGGCCGTGTACTTCGTGCTGTTGGTGCGCGGCTCGTCCAAGACGGCGCGCACCGTGACGGGCGTGCTGGCGCTGATCGTGGGCGTGGTGTTCACCTACATGTGCGGCTCGTCCTACCTGATGGAGGCCCGCCCCGCATGGCAGACGATCGCCTTGCCGCTCGCGTACTTCGGCACGGCCGCTTCGGCCGGTGCCGGCCTCAACCTGTTCATGAAGGCCGTTCAGAAGCGGGGCGACGCGGCCGTGTCCTTTGCGGGTCTGCTTGCCGTGATCGGCGGCGCCCTGGGAGCCGTGCTGGCCGCCGCCTTCTGCATCGCGGCGGGGTCGTACCTGGCCGAGGCGCAGAACGGCGCCATCGCGTGGGTGGTCGCCCTGTTCGTGGCCGCGGCGGTGGTTGTCGTTTGCGGTGCGGTGGCGATGAAGCGGCCTGGGAACGCGCTTGCCTGGGGCACGATCGCCCTGGTGGCGGGCTTTGTCGCCGCGATAGCGCTGCGCGCGGCCATGTGGCTCGTCGGTTCGCCGTTCATGAACTTCTTCCTGGTGGCGCTGGACTAAGGACATCGCAAGCCCGCGCCTTTTCAACGGCTCGGGCTTGGCAGACCGTCATCCTGAGCGGAGCGACCGCAGGGAGCGCGATAGACCGTCATCCTGAGCGGAGCGACCGCAGGGAGCGCAGTCGAAGGATCCCGTGCGGCGTCAGCAGGAGCTGCTACGGCTGGCGCCGCGCGGGATCCTTCGACTCCCTTCGGTCGCTCAGGATGACAACCAGGAGCATGCCTCCACTCAAGACGACAAGCGAAAACTTCAGTTCGCTCACGACGACAAGCATACAGCCACAATAAAAGGAGACCCCACCATGCTCACCCATACCGAACTGCTCGACTTCTTCAACGAGAGCGCCGACACGTACCGGTTCCTATCCCAAGTGTTCTTCAAGGAGCTGAACGACGAGGCCATCGAGGAGCTGGCGAGCGCCGACTATCCCAGCGATACCGGCAACGCCCATCTCGACCAGGGCTACCGGATGGTGCGGCGTTACTTCGCGTTCTCTGCGACCGACCGGCGCACGCAGCTCGCTTGCGAGTACGCCCGCGTGTTCCTGGCGGCCGGCGTGTTCACGAGGGACCGCCAGACGGCCGTGCCCTACGAGTCGGTGTTCACGGGCGAGGAGCGCATCATGATGGGCGTCGCGCGCGACGACGTGGTGGCGCGCTTCCTCGAGGACGGCTTCCGGGTGAACCCCAACCTGCACGAGCCGGAAGACCACCTGGCCTTCGAGCTGGAATACCTCGTGAACATGAACGAGCGCGCGGGCGCGTTGGCGCGGGCGAAGGACAAGGCCCAGCTGCGCCGCAACGTCGTCCGCCAGTTGGAGTTCATCGAAACGCACCTGCTGAACTGGATCCCCGAGCTGCGCGACGTGGCGCAGGAGTACGCGAAGCTCTCGTTCTACACCGGCATGCTGCTCGTGGCTCAAGGCACCCTCGAGCAGGGGCGCGACCTCTTGCGCGACATCTTGGCGCAGCTCGACGACGTCGGCGCCGCAGCGTAAACGGAGGCCCTGCCATGCCAGCCAGCAATCCCACGCGCAGGACGTTCGTCATCGGAGGCGCGGCGCTTCTCGCGAGCGTCGTGGTGGGCGCGGGCGCGCGGCCCTTCGTCGCCGAGGCCGACGTGCTGCGTCCGCCCGGCGCGCTTCCCGAAAGCGAGTTCATGGCGCGCTGCATCAAGTGCGAGCGGTGCGTCAGCGTGTGCCCCACCGACGTGCTGGAGCCGTTGGGCGTCGAGGGCGGCTTCATGCAGGCCCGCACGCCGGTGCTCGGCTTCGCCAACGGCAGCTGCACGTTCTGCGACAAGTGCCGCGAGGTGTGCCCCACGGCCGCCATCGGCGCGGTCGACCCGTACGCGCCCGAGCGGGGGCGCATCGGCGCGGCCATCCTGCACGAGGACCGCTGCCTGGCGTTCCTGGAGACGAACAGTTGCGGCATCTGCGTGGACGCGTGTCCGTACGAGGCGCTTTCCTTCGACGCGGGCCGCCGACCCGTGGTGGACGAGGCGAAGTGCAACGGCTGCGGCGAGTGCGTGAGGATATGCCCCGCCAACGTGTTCACGTCCTTCAGCGGAGGCAAGGCGCGCGGCATCGAAGTGGTCACCGAAAAGACGTTCCGAGCGGGGGAGGGTGCATGATGAAACAGGGCGATCGCATTACGAAGGCGCGCGTTGCGACGCTGGCCTTGGTGTTCGCGGCGGTCATCGCATCGCTTGCCTTCGACACCGGGATCGGCACGCCCTCGTCGTTCGGCATCGGGCAGTTCTTCCTGCTGTGTCCGCTCGGGGGCATCGAGGCGCTGCTGGCGAGCAAGGCCCTGGTGCCCGTCACGCTGATCTCGCTTGCCGTGGTGACGGCCTTCGCCCTGCTGTTCGGGCGCGCTTGGTGCGCCTGGGGCTGCCCCGCTCCGGTGATCCGCAAATTCTTCAGGCGCGACCCGAAGGTCGAGGGGGCGAAGGGGGCGGGCGACTGCGACGATCCGAGCGCGCTCGCCGAAGAAGCCGCGCGGGCGACCGCCGCCCCCGCCTCTTTCCCGCATGCGTGCTCGGCCGCACGCGAGGTGAAGGGCGCCGCCGCGAGCCTGCGCCGCATCGTGCGCGACAAACGCACCTGGGCGCTCGGTGCCGTGCTCGTCGCCACCCTCGTCGCGGGCATTCCGCTGTTCTGCCTCGTATGCCCCATTGGATTGACGTTCGGCACGGTGGGGTCGCTATGGCACCTCGTCGTGGACAAGCAGGTGACCATGTCGGTGGTCGTGTTCCCCGCGGCGCTCGCCGTCGAGCTGGTGCTGTACCGCAAGTGGTGCATGAACCTGTGCCCCGTCGCCGGGCTGCTCAACGTGTTCGGCCATCTCGCGCGGTTGTTCCGTCCGCGCATCGACGCCTCGACCTGTCTGCGCGCCTCGCAAGGCAAGCCCTGCGAGGTATGCGCCTCCGCGTGCGCCGAGCGCATCGATCTGCACGCAAAGGACGCTGCCGTGCAGCTGGGCGAATGCACCCGTTGCGGCGAATGCGTGAAGCAGTGCCCCACCGCGTCCATCCGCATCGCGGTCAAGCCGGCTGCTTCGGTGGTCGCGCAAAGCGGCCGTGCCGTTCAGGCGGCTGCATCGAACGACCGGGGCGACGATAAATCCGTCGCGCCTGGGTGAGCCGTCTGCGGAAAAGCGTCCGCCGGACCTAGCGGGGCGATCCCGCCAGGAAATCCAAAAGCTCTTGACGCGTGTGCACGTCGAGCTTCGTGTAAATGGCGCGCAGGTGCGAGCGCACGGTGTTCTTGGAGATGACCAGGTGGTCGGCGATCCAGTTCGCGCTGCGGCCTTGGGCGAACAGATCGAGTATCTCCAGCTCGCGTGCGGATAGGCCGAACTGCGGGTCGGCCGCGCGTTCCGTGTTTTGCGGCCCCGAGGCGCTCGGGCCGCTCGCAGCGCCGACCCGCGTCTGCGGCTCGGCCGCCTGCGGCGCGCCGTCGCGCTTCGAGCGTCCCGCGCCACCGTCTCCGTCGACCGACCACGCCATGATGCGCTTGAGATCGTTCTCTGGGAACACGTACACCAGCACGATTATCACCAGGAACGCCAGCGCCACGCCCACGCCCATGCGCACGCCGCCGTCGTCGTAGAAGGGGGCGATGGCGGCTCCCAGGGCCCATCCCGCCGTCGATGCCAGGAAATAGGCTCCCTGCCCGATGCCGAACACGCGCACGGGCGAAAGGTCGTAGCGAAACGCCAGGTAGGCCATGAAGCACGAGAACATGAGCCAGAGCGCCTCCTTGCCCACGCTCAAGTACGCGATGTCGAACCCGAAGCACGTGCCCAGCATCATGGCCACTCCCATCACCATGAGCGCCGAATACGCCTGACGCGCCCCCTTCACGACGTCGCCTCGGTTGACCATCCAGGCTATGAGCACCGCCGCCATGCCGATGCAGAACACGGTGACGGTTCCCTCGCGCGCGAACAGCGCGTTGTCCATGAGTGTGCTGGAGATGCCCTTTCCTATGCCGGCGGTAAGCGCCACCAGGGCCGATGCGGCCACGAGCTTGCGGTACAGACGTTGCACCGGCCCTTTCCCGCGTCCCTCGCCCGTGCCCGACACGGCGGAGGGGAACGGGTCGACGGAGCCTATCGACAGGAGCAGCCCCGACGCCACCGGAAGCGCCGCAAGGTAGAACAGCCGCCATGCGTGCGGAATTCCGACGCCCACGAAGTACAGCAGCGCTGCCAGCAGAAGCGACAGGGCGCCCGCGGTGAGCGAGTCGCCCAAGGACACGCTGCCGTACAGACGCCCAACCTTCAAGCAAAGCATGGACGTGCCGATTCCCGTGAACACGGCGGCCAGCACGAAGAAGACCCCGGCTCCCATGACCACCGAGAATCCCAGCAAGATGGTGGAAAGGCCCGCGAACGCTCCGAACCCGATGACGAACGGGCGCTTGTCGATGAGTCCCGTCATACGCTTCCAGGCGAACGCCGCCGTGAACATGGACCCCGCGATGCCCAGCGTGGAGAACAGGTACATCTGCAGCACGTAGGAGGTTTGCTGGTCGGCCGGGAACATGCGCGTGATCTCGATGCTGTTGTAGCACAGCCATATCCACGCCCACCAGGCGCCGAGCCCGAGAAATCGCAGATACGGCCACTGCTCGGCTAAGGGCGACACCCAATCTTCACGTTCCGCCCTGCGCGCGTCGACCATGCAAACCCCCTTCTGGTAAGTTGCGAACCATGGTAGCACACCCGTTGAACTGCGGGATCGCGACAGGCGCGCGCATCTTGCCCGCGAGGGAAGCCCGACTCGCCCTCGCGCTCGGTTGACCCCCACCGAGCATATGACAGGGTGTCATATGCAGAACGGCTGTTTTGTGGGATACTGGCGAGGGCCATGTAGGCGCGCTCGACGATGCGCGGCGAATCGCGTTCAAACGAAGGTCGCACAGGGAGAAGAACCTTGCGGCGAGTGGGAGGGGTTATGTTCGGCGCATTAACGGTGGGCTATCTGTTCCTCGGCGGTGCCGGGGCGGGCGCGATCGTGGTAGGGTGTCTGCTCGACCTGGTGTCGGTGCGCGCTCCCTTCGGAACCGACGCGCGCGTGTCCGTCGACGAGGCCCCGCCCATGGAGCGCGTGGCCTCCTTCACGTTGCTCGCGGGCTTCGCAGCGCTTGTGTTGGGAACGTTGTGCCTGATCATCGATCTGGGACGCATCGATCGGATCCTCGCGTTGTTTCTGAACCCCTCGCTCACGTATCTTACCGTGGGCTCCTACGCGCTTGCCGCGCTGGTGCTGTGCGGGGCGTTCCTCGCGCTGGTGCGGTTCGCCTACCTACCGGCCGTGCCGCGCTCGGCCGTGGTGGCGGTGGAGGCCGTTGCCGCGGCGGTGGGAACGGTGGTGGCGCTGTACACCGGCCTGCTGCTGCAGGGGCTGAGCGCCGTGGCGCTGTGGAAATCCCCGCTGCTGCCGGTGATGTTCGTGCTGTCGTCGCTGTCGTGCGGCATGGCCGTGGCGCTGGTGGCGTCGTTCTTCTCCGAGCTCGACGCCGACCTCACCCACGCTGTCCACGTGCTGGCCCGGGTCGATGCGGCGGTGATCGCGCTGGAGGCGCTGGTCTCGGCCGCGTTCGCTGAGATATCCCTGGGAGGCGGCAACCCCGCCGCCTCCGCTTCGGCGGCGCAGCTCATGGGCGGCAGCGAGGCGCTGGCGTGGTGGGGCGGCTTCATTTTGTGCGGCCTTATCGTGCCGTTCGTCGTGGAGGCCGTCAGCGCCGTGCGCGGGTGCGCCAAGCCGGTTCTGCGCACGGCGCTGGCCGTGGCGGCGACGCTCGTGCTGGTGGGCGGCCTGTGCATGCGCGGCAGCATCGTAGGGGCCGGCGCGCACCGCGCTTTGGAACTGGAAGAGCCCGTCGTGCAAGCGCAACCGGCGAATTAGGGAGAAGCGGACCCGTGGCCCTGTTCGAGATCAACGAGAAGAGCAGCATCCCCATCTGGCTTCAGCTGAAGAACCGGTTCATATACCTTATCACCTCGGGGTACTACAAGCCGGACGACCAGCTGCCCACGGTGCGCGGCCTGGCCGCCGAGGTCGAGGTGAACTACAACACCGTGAGCAAGGTGTACATGAGCCTCGAGCAGGACGGCTACATACAATCCAAGCGCCGCCAGGGCGCGTTCGTGCTCGACGTGAGCGACAAGCCGGGCGTGAGCATATCGTCCACGGCAGAGATCGTGACGCAGGAGTACCTCAAGCGCTGCTTCGAGTTGGGCATGTCCCTCGAAGACGTGGAGGAGCAGTTCGCTGCCAGCATCAAGGCCGCTAAGGAGAGGCGGGATGCGGGCAACTAGCCCGTGTTCCGGGATCGGAGGAGCTACGATGAAGCGCGACAAGAGGAAAGCGGGCTCGGCCGCAACGGGCCCGGGAGGCGCGGCTGCATCCGCCTTCGGCAACGCCCGCCCCGTGCCGCAGGGCGTTCGAACGGAAACGAATCGCCGCCGCGCCTCGCGCAACGGGGCCGTGGTGTTCGCCGTGGTCGTGTTCGTGCTGGCGTTCGGCATCGTGCTGGCCGCGTTCCAGGCGGCGTTCGGCGGCATCGGCATAGTGGCTTTGGCGGTGGCCGCCGTCGCGGGTTGGCTGGCCGCGTCGTCGGTGCACGTCGTGCTTGAGTGGGAGAAGGCCGTGGTGCTGCGTTTCGGCAAGTTCAACCGCGTGGCCGGCCCCGGCATCGTGTTCACCTGGCCCATCATCGAGTTCTACACGCTGCGCATCGACCAGCGCGTGGCCACCACGTACTTCGGCGCCGAGGAGACGCTCACGAGCGACCTCGTACCCATCAACGTGGACGCCGTGCTGTTCTGGATGGTATGGAGCGCCAAGAACGCCACCGTGGAAGTGGAGGACTACTCGTCGGCCGTGGCGTGGATCGCGCAGACGGCCATGCGCAAGGCCATAGGCCGTGCGACCGTGGCCGAGGTGGCCACGCGTCGCGACCAGCTGGACGAGGAGCTGAAAGACGCTATCGAAGAGAAGCTGAACCCGTGGGGCATCACCATCATCGACGTGGAGATCCGCGACATCGTGGTGCCGAAGGAGCTGCAGGAGGCCATGGCCATGGAGGCCGTGGCCGAGCGCAAGCGCAACGCCCGCATGGTGCTGGCCGAGGCCGAGAAGGACATCTCCGAGATGCTGAAGGACGCCTCCGAGGTGTACGACGGCGACCAGGACGCCTTGCGCCTGCGCACCATGCACTTAGCTTACGAGAGCGTGGAGCAGTCCGGCGGCACGCTGGTCATCCCCAGCGCCTTCAGCGAGGGCTTCGTGGAGGGCGACGCTGAGAAAGCGGCGGAGCGCGCGGCGAAGGGCGCGAAGGGCACGGGCGGCGCGGGGGAGTAGCATCGGCCGATAGAGGTTCTTGCAAGATGCCAAGCGAAAACCCTCTCTGTGCGCGACTGAAAAACCTTTCAGCGCTGGGCTATCCTCTAAAACTCATATATAGCTATTATACGAGCCAAAATTGCTAAATATTTAGTTTTGGGCTATTATACGAGCTATGATTGTCTTGCTTGATCAAGAAACTCCGGACGATATCGCTGCGGCGCTCGCTCAGCGCGTTCGCGCGCGTCGCAAAGAGCAGAAGCTCACCCAGGCGCAGCTGAGTCGCAAGGCCGGTGTGAGCCTCGGGTCGTTGAAACGCTTCGAGCACGATCATCAGATCTCGCTGCAATCGCTCATCAAGTTGTCGATAGCCTTGGGATGCGAGTCCGATTTCTCCGAGCTGTTCTCCAAGAAGGGGTACTCCTCGATTCAGGAGGTTCTCGATGAGCGGTAACTCGCTGCGCGATGTCGATCTCGACATCCGTTCCGTTCGGGTTCGGTATGCCGGGCGCATGATTGGGACGCTCGCCCTTACCGCTAACGGAGTGCTCGCGTTCGAATACGATGACGATTGGGTAGGGGAGGGCTTCAGCATCAGCCCGTTCAGCCTTCCGCTGGAAAAGCGCGTGTTCGTTGCGGCGCGCCATCCGCTCGATGGGGTGTTCGGCGTGTTCGATGACAGCCTGCCGGATGGATGGGGACGCTTGCTGGTCGATCGGCTGCTGCGATCCCATGGCGTCGATCCGTTCGCCGTGAGTCCCATCGTCCGGCTTGCCATCGTGGGGCCCGGCGGTATGGGCGCGCTCGAGTACGTTCCGGAGATGCCGTTGGCAAGCCCTGCGACTTCGACGGACTTCGACGAGCTGGCTCAAGAATGCGCGAACGTGCTCGCTGCGGACGGCTCCCAGGATCTCGACACGTTGTTCGCGATGGGCGGATCGTCGGGCGGCGCGCGACCGAAAGTGCTGACCAGCATCGATGGCGACGATTGGATCGTGAAGTTCGCCTCTTCCCGCGACGATCGCGACATCGGCGAAAGCGAATACCGCTACGCTCTCGCAGCCAAAGCGTGCGGCATCGATATGCCCGAAGTTCGCTTGTTCCCTTCGAAGCGCTGCTCGGGCTATTTCGGCGTGCGCCGCTTCGATCGGATCCCTGATGCATCGGGCGTGGCGCGCAAGGTGCACATGGTTTCCGCCGGTGCGCTTTTGGAAACGTCGCATCGAGTTCCCAACTTGGACTACGAGACCCTCATGCGCCTCACGCTCAGGTTGACGGACAGCTTCGAGGACGTCGAGCGTCTGTACCGGCTCATGTGCTTCAACGTGCTGGCGGGGAACAGGGACGACCATGCGAAGAACTTCTCGTACCTCTACGACGAATCGCGAGCGGTTTGGACGCTGTCGCCCGCGTACGACCTCACGCGCAACGGCGGTATGAACGGCGAACATGCCACGACGGTGTGCGGCAAGGGCAAGCATATCGGGATGGACGACCTGCTTTCCGTGGGCGTGAAGGCTGGCCTGTCGAAGCTCCGTGCGAGGGCGATCGCCGACGAGGTGCGGCAGGTTACGGCCGGATTGCGCTGAGCGAGTATACGTCATTTCGTGCATATTAAGCACTATATCAAGCGCCTTTTCGTGCATGCCGTATTCGTTCTCCGCGAAAGCCTCGCAAAGCGACCCATCATGGAAGGCGACGCCGAGAAGGCGGAGGAGCGCCCAGCGAAGGCCGCGAGAAATGGCTTGAGGCGGCATTCGACTTTCCAGACGAGATATGCTTATCTGCAAGATAAGTAATTATAACACCGGTTCAACCGATATTATCTCAAAAATAGAATAATCTCTTGTCATACTCTGTCATAGTCTAGTATTGATAATCATAGTGACGTATGGCAGACTATGACAAGAGGGAATCGGCCGATTTCTGATATGAGGGGGAAATCTCGGAAACGCGCTGCGCGCCATGCTCGCGCGCCACGCAGCCGAAGGGGAAACGCCGTTCGCAGAACGCTCACCTTCATCCGGATTACCCGAGGCATTCTTGCATCAAGAATGGAGGAGGAGACATGTCGGAAACGAAGAGCCCGCACGCCGGACTCACGCGCAGGAGCTTCCTGAAGACGACGGGCGCCGTAGCCGGCGTCGCGGCGGTGGCCGGAACAGGCGCGGCCCTGACCGAGTTGGTGCCCGTGCAAGCGCACGCGGAGGGCGCCGATGCGGCCCAAGGGGAGCAGACGTTCAGAAGCGCCTGTCGTGGCAACTGCGGCAGCCGATGCCCGTTGGAAGTGACCGTGCGCGACGGCAAAGTCACGCGGGCTCGTCCTATGGACTTGCCCGGCGAGGACGCGGTTCGCAAGCGCTTCTGCGTGAAGGGGTTCAGCCAGCCCCAGCGTCTGTACGATCCTGATAGGCTCAAATACCCCATGAAGCGCACGGGCGATCGAGGGGCCGGTCAATGGGAGCGCATCAGCTGGGATGAAGCCATCGCGACCATAGCCGAAAAAGTGGGCGCCGCTATCAAGGATTACGGTGGAACCTCGGTTGCCGTGTGGTCATCCTACGGTTCCTACGGTGTTTTGAACGGGGCCATGGCCGGCTACATGTCGGTGGCCTATGGCCGTTTCATCACGTCTATCGGCGGCACGGTTCTCGGGGCCGGGGCGGACACGGCGCAGCAGCACGCGCAGAGCTCGCTTTTGGGTATTTCGGGGAACGACTTCGTTGACGCTGTCAACGCCAAAACCATCATCGCCTGGGGCGGTAATCCGGCTGAAGCATATGTTCATGCGTGGCAGTTCGTTTGCGATGCTCGCGAAAAAGGCGCGAAGCTCATCACCATCGATCCCCAGTTCACGGCTTCGGCAATGCATTCCGATACCTATATCCCCGTTCGTCCAGGCACCGATGGCGCGCTGATGTTGGCTATGGCGAACTACATTATTGAGAACAAACTTACGGACGAGGATTTCTTGCGCAACAACACGGTTTCGCCTTTCCTGGTGAAAGAAGACGGAACGTACCTCCATATGAGCGATTTGGGCACGCCCGCCACACAGGGACCGATAAATCCCCAGACGGGACAGCCGACGGTAGTCGATCCGGTAGTGCTTTGGGACGAGGCCGCAGGCACGGCGACCGTCGTGGCCGATGCGCAGAAACCTGCCATTGAGGGCTCGTTCGAGGTTCAAGGCTTTGCGGTTAAACCGGTGTATCAGGTGGTCAAGGACAGCATTGCCGAATATACGGTGGAGAAGGCAGCGGAGATCTGCGATTTGCCGAAAGCCCAGATCGAGGAACTGGCGCGTGTATACGCCACCGAGGGGCCTGTGTACGTCATGACGTTCCAAGGTTTGGGACACCATGTGAACTCGCACCACAACTACAAGAACCTGGCGTTTTTGGCCGCGTTGACCGGTAACGCCGGCAAGCCCGGAGCGTCCATCTGCGGCAGCCCGTCTGCGGGCATGGTGGGCTACAATACGAAAACCTATATGCTAGGCAAGCCGGGCGCAAGCTTCTGTGGGATGTATCTGCCCAAGGTTATGGATGAGAAGAAATGGGCGGGGAAAGATCTGGAAATCCGCGTGCTGTGGTGCTGCAACGGCAACGTGCTCTCCTGTGAATCGGGACGTCAAGAGCTTATCGAAGCGGTCAAGAAGGTCGATTTTGTGGTATGCGCCGACGTCAATATGACGGACACGGCGCAGTGGGCTGATATTCTTCTGCCGGTACCGCATTCGTTTGAGGTGCAGGACTTCGATCCCATTTGCTCGGTACCGTACCCCACGTTCACCCAGAAGATGCTCGATCCCCTCTACGAGTGCAAGACCGATCTTGAGATCATGCGCCTGTTGGCTGACAAGATGGGCATGAACATCTATCAGAAGTCGGACGAGGAGTTCCTTAAAGAGGTTATCGATACCGAAGCCAACGTCAAAGCAGGATGCACATACGATGTGCTCAAGACGGGCGAACTCGTTCGCAACAGCGCTTACACTGAGGCGAGCATGGTGCCGGCATACACCAGTGTCGAGGCGAAACGTCTGAAGTACTACATCGAGAACCCCACGCCGCGTAACAATTTCGGCCAAAAGATCGCCGATTACGAGCGCCTTCCCCATTACGAGCACGCGAACGAGGCTTATGCGGAAAACCCTCTGCGCGACAAATACCCTCTGCTCGGATGCAGCGAGCATAACAAGTACCATGTGCATTCGCAGCTTGCCTACACGCCGGTGATCCGCGAACTTGAGCCGGAGCCATTGCTGAAGGTGAACGCGGACGACGCAAAGGAGCGCGGAATCGCGCAAGGCGATTACGTCCGCGTGTTCAACGACCATGGATCTGCTGTGCTCAAAGCGCGAGTGACTGAGGGCATCAAGCCCGGCGTCGTATCTATTCCGCACGGCTTCCAGGCCGATCAGTTCGTCGAGGGCCACACGCAGGACCTTACGAACGTTTTCATGAACGACTTCTGCTCGAACAGCGCGTTCTACGACTTCCTCTGCGAAGTCGAGAAGTACGAAGGGGGTGAGCGGTAATGGCTCGCTATGGCATGGTCATCGACACGAAGCGGTGCGTGGGCTGCAATGCCTGCTCCGTGAACTGCAAGATGACGAACAACCTGCCTGACACTAATTGGTGGACGCGCGTTCTAACGGAGGGCGGTGACGAGATCGACACGCCGGCCGGCATCTTCCCCGACGTGTCCATGCGCTACATCACGGTATCGTGTCAGCATTGCGATAATCCCGCTTGCACGAAGGTATGCCCGGTGGGCGCCACCTACAAAGATCCGGAAACGGGCGTGGTGCGCCAGGATTACGACAAGTGCATCGGGTGCCGCATGTGCATGGCGGCCTGCCCCTACACGGGTGTGCGTTCGTTCAACTGGGAGGAGCCCGCGTATTCCCTCGACCATGCGGTGGGGGATGCCGACGTCCCCAAGCATCAAAAGCACGTCGTTGAGAAGTGCACGTTCTGCTATCAACGACTTGCGCGTGGAGAAGAACCGGCCTGCATGGAATTGTGTCCGGCCCGCGCACGCCACTTCGGCGATTTAGACGATCCCGAATCGGAGGTGTCCCAGCTCATTGCCAAGCGCTCGTACGAGCAGCTGCTGGCGAGCGAGGGCACGAAGCCGTCCGTCTACTACCTCGTTTAGGGCGAAAGGAGAAGCGTCATGACTGAGAACATTGCAACGGCGGACGCGTCCGCCAAAGCTCCCGCCGCCAAATTCGGAGGCAAGGGGCTGAACATCGGCATCGTCGTCGCGGCCCTGGTGACCGTGGCGGGGCTCGCGCTCTGGGTCTTCCAGCTGTCGAGCGGCATGGTGAACACCAACATGCGCAACCTGGATTCCTGGGGGCTCTACATCACGTGCTTCATGTTCCTCGTCGGCCTTTCGGCCGGCGGCCTCATCATTTCCAGCGCGCCGCGCGTGTTCGGAATGGAAGGCTTCGGCGGCATCTCGAAAATCGCCGTGTGGACGTCCATTTGCTGCACGGTGCTGGCTATCGGCTTCGTGGTGGTTGACCTGGGGCAGCCCTTGCGTCTATGGGAGCTGTTCGCCTACTCGAACCTGGGTTCGCCGCTCATGTGGGACATCATCGTTTTGGCCACGTACCTCATTTTGTCCATCGTGTACCTGTGGGCCACGCTGCGCTTCGAGGGCGGCAAGGGATCGGCCACGTCGCTGCGTGCCATCTCGGCCATCGCGCTCGTGTGCGCCATCCTCGTGCACTCCGTGACCGCTTGGATCTTCGGCCTGCAGCAGGGGCGCGAGATGTGGCACACGGCGCTCTTGGGCCCCTGGTTCGTGTCGTCCGCACTCGTGTGCGGCGTGGCGCTCGTGCTCGTGGTGGTCATCGCGTTGCGCAAGGCGGGATACCTGCAGCTGGACCAGAAGAACATTGTGAAGATGGTTAAGCTGTTGGGCGTGTTCGTGTGCGTCGACCTGTACTTCTTCGGTTGCGACCTGCTGACCGAGGCGTTTCCGGCGGGATCCGGCGCCGACATCGTGGCCATGCTGACCACGGGGCCGCTCGCCCTGTTCTTCTGGATCGAGGTCATCGGCTGCGCCATAACGGCCGTCATCGCCTTCACGCCGAAGCTGCGCACGAACCCGCTCATCGTGGTGGGAGCCCTGCTGGCCATTGTGGGCATCTTCTGCAAGCGCGTGCAGCTTTTAGTGGGTGGATTCCAGATTCCGAACCTCGATCTGCCGGCCGTGGTGTCCGGGCCGGGGCTGACCGATGCGGGCGCAGCGCTGCAGAGCGCGGGTGGCGCGATGGTTTACTTCCCCTCGCTGCTCGAATTCGGCGTCATGCTGGGTGTGGTCGGCCTGGGCGCGCTCATGCTGCTGGTGGGGTTGAAGTACCTGCCCCTCAAGCCGACCGAGAAGTCGCACTAACCGTTCGCTCGAAACGCGCCGGATTCGAAACCCCTCCTCGGTTCGGCATGCTTTCGACGTTTGACGGAGCGCCCGCACGTTCGCCTGAAACGCGACGTGGCGGGCGCGTCTTGCTTTCGGTTCTCCTGCTCGCACGGGCAAGCGGAGGGCTGGGGGCTGCTCGTTTCGCGCGCGGAACGGCGGGGACGTTTCGGCAGAGGAGAAGGAGGACGTGGTATGGATGAAGCGATTGCGAAGCGCCCGACGCTCGGGGCGTGGCTTTCCGAATACGATGCCATCGAGCGGGAATACCTCGACGCGCTCGCGGCATGCGGAATTTCGTTCGCCGAGCGTGACGCGCACGTTGCGGCGGTAGACAAGCTGCGCCATCGCCTGCGCGAGGCCGGCGCCCGCTTTCTCAACGGAGGCGCCAGCGTGTCGACGGGCTTCCTTTCCAGCGCATGCGCAGCTTGCGTGGGAGACTGCGGTAGTCGGACGTTTTTCATATCGCTGCGTTGCAACCACGATTGCTACTTCTGCTTCAACCCCAACCAAGCCGACTTCGAGGAGTTCTGCGTGCGCGACACGCCGTGGCGCGACGATCTCGACGCTTTCGCGCGTACCTGCTCGCAGGTAACGCATGTCGGCCTGACCGGCGGCGAGCCGCTGCTCTGCCGCGACGAGGCCCTGGCGTTCTTCGAACGGGCCCATGCCTTGGCACCCGACGCCCACCTGCGCCTCTACACGTCCGGCACAGGCATAGACGAGGCGTTCTGCGCTGCCGCGGTCGAGCGCGGCCTGTCCGAGATCCGCTTCAGCGTGAAGCTGGAAGACGGCGAGGCCTCCGTGGCCCGGACGTTGGCTGATATAGAGTTGGCTCGGCGGTTCGACCTTGACGTCATGGTGGAGATGCCGGCGGTGCCCGGTACGCTGGAGCGCATGAAGCGGCTTCTGGCGGAGCTGAACGAGCGGGGCGTGCACGGCATCAACCTGCTGGAGTTCTGCTTTCCAATGCGCAACTGGCCCGAGTTCGAACGGCGCGGATTCCAGGTTAAGAACCCCCCGTTCGAGGTTCTGTACAACTACGGCTACGCGGGCGGCCTGCCCATAGCCGGCAGCGAGGAGGCGTGCCTTGCGCTGCTGGAGTTCGCGCTCGACGAGGGGCTGGAAATGGGCGTGCACTACTGCTCGCTCGAAAACAAGAACCGCGACCAGGTGCTGCAATTGAACCGTGCCGTTGCCCTCGACCCGTTGCTGTACGAATTGGGCGACGATTGCTTCTACCATGCGTCCAAGGTGTTCGACGGCGACGTGGCTCCGGTGCGTCGGATGCTTGACGGCCGCGGGGGCTCCTGCCTTGTGGAAGAGGACGGGCGGTGCCTGACCTTCCATCCGCGCTGGGAAAGCGACGCTGCCGAACTCGGGGTGGCGGTGGCGCGCTCGTGGAACGTGGTGGAGGAACACGACGACGGGCCGGTCGTGCGCGAGCTCAAACTGCAGGTGGTCGACGGCACGAGGCTGCCATGGTGAAGAAGCTCGCTCTGACCCTGGCCGCCTTCGCGCTCGTCGGCGCGTGCGTGTTCGCGGCGGGGGCGGCGGTCGATCCCTCGGTCGGGCTTCCGCAAGCCATCGAGGCCGATTCGCCGTGTCCGGCCGTCGGGTGCGCGTCGGGGGAGTGCCACGGCTTCGACAACGTGCCCGAGCCCGACGGCGTGCACGAGATGGCATGTCCTGAGGCCGGTTGCTCGTCGGTCGACTGCCATGCGTGGAACACGCTCGTGGACCGGTACTACCAACCCTCCGACATGAGCTTGAACGTGTGGGTGCTGGCGCCGGTCGTGCTGGTGGTCGGCCTGGTGCTGCTCGTTCGGAAACTCTAAGGGGCCCTCATGGATGCTAAGAGAAACCTTGCGGTCGATGCGGTCGCGCTGGTGGTGTACCTGACGGCGGCCAATCCCGCTCTGACCGGCATCGACGTGCACGAGTGGCTCGGGCTTGCCGTGCTCGTTGTGCTGCTCGTGCACTGCGCGCTGCACTTCGACTGGATCGTCGAGACGGTGAAAGGGGCGGTCAAAAGCCCGTCGGCCATGCGTCTGGGCAACCTCGTGCTCGATGTGCTGTCTATGATCGCCTTCGTGGTGGTGACGGCGTCGGGTCTTGGGGTGTCGGGCTCGGTGCTCGGCTCCTTCGGGCTCTACGCGAACGGCTACTATTTCTGGGACCCGCTCCACGCGATCTCGGCCAAGGTGCTGCTGGCGCTGCTCGTCGTGCACGTGGTCGTGCACTGGAAGTGGTTCTACAACGTTCTGAAAAGGGAAAGGGGCGATAAAAATGGAAACGATGCCCGCGAACGCTCCGACGCCTGAGAGCGATGCGCTCTGGTCCGTCCGTGCGACCGCCTGGGAGCTGCTGGCGTTCTCGCTGCGCTACCCGGACGCGGAGCTGGCCGAGGCCGTGGCCTCCGGCGAGTGGGCCGAGGCGGCCGCCGAGGTGGCGGATGTCCTAAAAGGGGACAGTCCCCAATTAGGACATTTCGCTGAGTGCGGTGTCGATGCGCAAGTCCCTCGTCCTCCTGAGCGGAGCGCCGCAGGCGCGGAGTCGAAGGATCCCCTGCGGCGCGGAGGCGCCGGGGAGCGCACGGCCGACGCCCTGCTCCACGCGCTGCGCGCGGAGGCCACGCGCCTGTTCGTGGGCGCGCCCGACGCGGCCTGCAGCCCCTACGAGGGGGTCTGGCGCGCTGCCGACGACGGCGTGCAGGCGCTTTTGTTCGTGAACCCCCACTCCATGGAGGTCGAGCGCTTCATGCGCTCCTGCGGCCTGGGGCGTCCCGAGGGCACGAACGAGCCCTTGGACCACGCGGCCACCGAGTGCGAGCTTTTGCAGCACCTGGCCATGCTGGAGGCCGGCCTGGCCGAGCCGCCCGGGGGCGTCGCGGCCGACGCGCTCCCCGGTGGCTCCCCGGCCGCGGCCTACGCGTCCTTCCTGGACGACCACGCCCGCGCCTGGATGCCCCGCTTCGCCGAGCACCTCGCCGCCGAGTCTCGCGAGCCGTTCTACCGCGCGGCCGCGCAGCTGCTGGGGGCGATGACAGGGTAGCGGGCTAACCGCGCCTTCCTCCGGCACCTTGAATGCGAGTCGGCGGACCGGCCCGAGGAGTACCGGGGATCACCCGTCCCATATGACGCATGAGGGCCGAGGGACGTCGATCCGAGCCTCCTCGCGGGGTGCGCCCGAATCGGCTTCGAGCGCGAACAGAACCACCTCGTTGCTGTCCTGGTTCGCTACGGCCAGGTGGTCGCCGGCGGGGGACAGCGAGAAGTGGCGCGGGCCGCGCCCGCCCGACGAATAGTCCGCCTGCAGCGAAGCGCTGCCGTTCGCGTCGACGTTGAACAGCGCGATGCGGTCGCTGCCGCGCACCGACGCGTACAGGTGCCGTCCGTCAGGCGAGAACGCAGGGTGCGCGGCCAGCGCGTCGCGCACCCTGGGCGCAGCGGGCAATTCCAGGCGTTCCGTTTGCTCCCAATGCCGCCCCGCCCGGTCGAAGCGGAACAGCAGCACGCTGTTCGCCAGCTCGTTCACGAGGGCCGCCAAAGGCAGGCGCGGATGGAACGCCAGCATGCGCGGCCCCGAACCGGCCGGCACGTGCACCGTCTCGACCGGCGGCGTCTCGAGCGTGCCCGTGACCTCTGCCCGGTACAGCGTGACGGTGTCGCATCCCAAGTCCACCGCGGCCAGCAAGGAGGTGCCGGGCACGAAACTCGCCGAGTGCACGTGGGGCGCGCTCTGCCGCGCGCGGTTCGGCCCGCTTCCCGCATGGCGCACCGACGGCAGGCCTCCGCAGGGGCTTCCGTCGGCGGCGAGCAGGCACAGGCCCACCGATCCGCTCTCGTAGTTCGCGCCGTACAGGCAGCGTCCGTCCGGATGCGCGGCGACGAAGCACGTGCCGGCGTCCGCAGGAGAAGAGCACGTGCCGCGGCAGGCGAGCGACCCGTCGTCCGCAACGGAGTAGACGGCGAGGCAGCTCCGGTCAGCCAGCTCGTGGGCGACATGGAGCGCCGATTCCGTCCGCACCAGGAACGAGGGGTTCGGCGCGTGCATGCCTGCGCTCACCACGCGCAGGTTCCGCTCGGCCTCGTCGAACGCGAGCGCGTATATGCCCTCGCTCGCGCCGTCGTCGGTATAGGTCCCTACGAACAGGCGGCGGCTCCTCGGCATCCGTTTCATAAACCTCGTCTCCTTTCTTCGCCTGCTCTGCTATGCTGCGGTTCGGGCTGACCTGCCGACTCCGGTTGAACGGCGAGCCCTTCCTGTTCCGCACGAAAAACGCCAGAATGTTGCATCGGGAAAGCCTTTTCCAAAGGCTGTTTTTCACGACCTGCGCAAACGCCGATAACCTGGGCGTCGCGCAATGCGGAAGATGCTCGAAAGCGGGCCGGAACGCAACAATCTGGTGATTTTCGTGCGGAAAGGACGATTCTCGCTGCGCGACGGCGCCTTGGCGACTTCCGGCGATGATCTTGACGGGCCTCTATCCATCGTGCCGCTGGCGGTGCCGATAGGGGGCTTGGCCGCGCCCGCCCGCTCGGCCCGCTGCTGGCCCCGCACCGCCCGTTCGAGCGACGGACGGACGGCCGGTCGCATGCGCTATCCCTTCTCTGCAGCGAGTTCCTCACGGTCCAGCACGTGGAAACGCCGGTACAGGTGCAGCGTGGCCAACCGGTTCCACGCCGTGATCAAAGGCCCGGTCATGAACGCGGCCACCACGGTGAACACGCCGATGGGTCCGCCGGCAAACACGGCCACCGCGGTCACGAGGATGTCCTGCGCCATGCGCACGGGCGTGTAGGAGAACCGCGTGCGCGCCACGATGACGGGTGCGACGGCGTCGATGGGCGCCACGCCCATGCGCGTCTTCAGATACAGCGACACGCCCAGCGTGAACAGCAGCGTTCCCACCACCAGGTGGATGCCGGCGCTCGCCAGCCCTGACGGTTGCCACGGCAGCAAACCGAACACCCAGGTGAAGAACTCGATCAGGTATCCCACCGCCACCATGTTGATGAGCGTGCCCAGCCCTATTTGAAAGCGGTCGAGTGCGAACACCGCCACCAGTATCACCAGGTTCACCAGCAACTGGAACGTGCCGAAGTCCACGCCCGCAAGCGCGCTCAGCCCCAGGTTCATGGCGGTGAACGGATCCACACCCACGTCGCCTACGCGGCAGATCGTCGTGCCCAGCGCGATGCACACGACGCCGATGCACGAGAACAGCAGCTTGCCGGGCAGGTTGTACGTGTGGCGCAGGTCCATCCACCGGGCCATCAGCCGTCGCCCCGCTCGAACGAAGGGTACAGGGCCATGCCGCCGTCCACGAACAGGCTCGTGCCGGTGACGTAGCCGGACTCGCCAGAAGCGAGCCAGGCCGCCGCTGCCGCCACCTGCTCCACCGTGCCGATGCGCCCCAAGGGGATCATGCGCTCGGTTTGGGCGCGGGCGTCGGGGTCGGCGAACTTCTCCGCGTTGATGGGCGTTTCGATGGCGCCCGGCGCGATGCAGTTCACCCGGATGCCCAAGTGGGCGTACTCGAGCGCGATGGTCTCGCTGAACAGCTTCACGCCGCCTTTGCTGGCCGCGTAGTGCGCGAACGTGGGCCAGGGGATGCGCTCGTGCACGGACGACAGGTTGATGATGCAGCCCGGCCGGTCGCGCTCCACGAAGTGCCCGAGCGCCGCCTTCGAACCAAGGAACACGCCGGTCAGGTTCACGGCGAGCGTCTTCTCCCACACGTCGAGCGGGAGCTCGTGGGTGGGGTGGCGCGACTCGATGCCGGCGTTGTTCACCCATACGTCCAAACCGCCGAACTGCTCGAGCGCTGCCGCGAGGAGCTTCTCCGCGCCCGCTTCGAGCGAGATGTCGGCCTGCACGGCGACGGCGCGCGCTGCGCCTCCGTCGCCGCCGAACGACTCGACGAGTTCGAAAGCTTGGTCGCGGTGCTCGTCGCTGTGGTAGTTCACGACGACGTTCATGCCTTCCTGAAGGAAACGCCGGGCTATGCCGTTGCCGAGCCCGACTGACGCGCCGGTGACGACGGCGGTCTTGCCGTTGAGATCGGGGTACATGGAGCACCTCCTGGTAGCGGTTGTTTTCGAAGAGTATGGAGAGCGCGCCGGGCGAGGGCGGTGGGATGCCTGAATCGATGTGCGTTCGTCATGGCTTTGCCATGCGGCCGAAACCGGCAGGGTCTCGCAGGCGGGGTTGGCGCGACGGGTATTCGCCCCATCATTTGCTGGACCATGGCGCTCGATATGCGGTCGCATGCTATAATACCTATGAATTGGTACATTGCGACAAAGCGCCAGGCCGGGTGCGTGCGACGGGCGCGCAGGGGATCGAGGCTCGCGTGTTCAACCTGCTCACGATAAGCTATCTGTTCCTCGGCGGCGCCGGGGCGGGCGCGCTTGTCGTGTTGGGCGTTTTGGAGTGCGCAAACGTGCGTCGCCGCTTCGGACGGCTGCCGGGCGAAGCCACTCGCATCGAGCGGGCCTTCGCGCTCCCCGACGAGTTCTTCGCATGCGCCTGGCCCGTGTGCTTCGTCGCCTTGGCCGCGGGCATGCTCTGCCTGCTGGTTGACCTCGGCCGTCCCGAGCGCCTGATCAACCTGCTCACGTCCCCCGAGCCGTCGGCCATCGTCGTGGGAGCGTACGCGCTCGCCGTCGCGCTCTTTTGCGCCGGGGCGTTCTCGTTGTTCGAGTTGCTCGACGGGCCGCGCATCTGCGTCGCCGCCGTATGGGCGGTGGCGGCGGTGGGCGTGGTGGCCGGGTTGGTTGCCGTGGCGTACACGGGCGTCTTGCTGCAAGGCCTGGCCTCGGTGCTGTTCTGGCAGACGCCCTTGCTGCCGACGGTGTTCACGCTGTCGTCGCTGTCGTGCGGCATCGCCTGCGCGTTTCTCGGCGCGGCGTTCGTCGAGACGCGGCACCCTTTCACGCGTCCGCTCGCACGCCTCGCTCTCGTCGACGGGGTTCTCGTTGCGTTGGAAGCGCTGGTCTTGACCGCGTACCTGGTCTGGGCGCTGGGAGGCGAGGGGACGGCGTTGGCGGCGCAGGCGCTCGTGGCCGGCGACCTGCGTTGGGCGTTTTGGGGTGGTGTGGTGCTGTGCGGGCTGGCTGTCCCGTTCGTGCTGGAGCGGTATCTCACGCACGGCAACAGCCGCACGCAGCTGCTCTGGATCGCGGCGGCCTTGCTTGCGGGAGGTTTTGTGCTGAGGCTCTGCGTGGTGGGCGCGGCGGCTTACGACGTGACGCAGATGCCGGGCATGCTCTTCGGTTTGACGATGTGACGAAAGGCGAGATCATGAAACGACGCGCTATCGACCGCACGATGCGGGACGCCCCCTACGAGCTCACCGACAAGGAAGCCGAGATCAGGGCCGCCACCTCGTACGTTCCCCGCAAGTCCTCGCGCAACGGCGCGGTCATCTTCAGCATAGCCGTGTTCGTGGCGACGTGCGCCGTGGTGCTGGGCGTCGTCTACCTCGCCACCGGTGGCATCGGCCTTGCGGCCATCGTCGCCATGCTTCTGGTGGCGCTGCTCGTGCTGTCGTCCACGCACATCGCGCTTTCCTGGGAGAAGGTGGTGGTGCTGCGCTTCGGCAGGCTGGCGCGCGTCGTGGGACCGGGGCTGTACTTCACCATCCCCATTATCGAGCACGGCACCATCCGCGTGGACCAGCGCACCATCGCCACGCCGTTTTACGCCGAGAAGACGCTCACGGCAGACCTTGTGCCCGTCACCGTGGACGCCGTGCTGTTCTGGGTGGTGTGGGACGCCGAGAAGGCTTGCACCGAGGTGGAGGATTACTACGCCGCCGTGTCGTTCTTGGCGCAAACCGCCATGCGCGAGGCCGTGGGCCGCTCGACCGTGGCCGAGGTGGCGCTGCGCCGCGACCAGCTGGACGTGGAGATCAAGGAAGATATCGAGAAGGAGGCGGCCGGCTGGGGCGTCGACATCATTTCGGTGAAGGTACGAGACATCGTCATCCCCGACGAGCTGCAGGAGGCCATGTCGCTGGAGGCCCAGGCCGACCGCGAGAAGAACGCTCGCATGGCCGTGGTGGGGGTGGAGGCCGACCTGGCCGAGATGTTGACCGAGGCCGCGCAGATCTACGGCGACCCCGAGGCCGCCCTCAAGCTGCGCACGATGCTCATGCAGTACGACACGGTGAAGAAGTCCAAGAGCGCCGTGGTCACGGTGCCTAGCTCGTTCTCGGACGGGTTCGCCGACGCTGCGGAGAAGGCGGGCGACGCGGCTCGCGGCCGCTGATGCGCCGGCCGCGCGGGTTCTCCGCCGCCACGTCCCCGCCGCAGCGGGAAAGGCGGGCGCTGCGATCCGCGCCGGCAGAGGCTGGGCGCCTGCCGTGTTCCGTCTGCGTTGATTGAGAGGACGTGCGGGGGGCGGAGACGCGCGATTGCATACGTCTGTTATTATAAGTTAACCAAGGACGTGAGAGAAAGCCCGTATGAGCCCGCTTGAATCCTTTGAAATAGACTACAGCAGCGGTTTGCCTGTATGGATACAGGTGAAGAACCGCATCGCCTACCTCATAGGGTCGGGGGCGTACGTCGCGGGCGACCGGCTTCCCACGGTGCGCGCGTTGGCGGTGGACCTGGACATCAGCTACAACACCGTGAACCGCGCCTATATGGACCTGGAGCGTGAGGGCTACATCTCCACGCGCAAGGGCAGGGGCACGTTCGTGGCCGAGCGGCACGCCGTGGGCGCCGCGCTCGCCGCCGACAGCCCCGTCGAGCTGTTGGTGGACGACCTCATCCGCACCTGCTCCAATGCCGGCATGGCCGACGATGACATTCTGGCGCTGGTTCGGGCTCGCCTGCCTCAGAAGGGCCTGACGCGCGCGTAGCCGGCCCGCCTGTCATCCCAAGCGAAGACGGAAGCCGTTCCCCGTTCCCCAAGATGACAGGCGGTGAAGCACCACCTGTCATCTTGGGGCGCAAGCCGAAGTCGAAGAGTCTCTGCGCTGTGCCAACCGGCCTGCCCCTTGCTGCCTATTCTCCGCATGACCCGGTAAACTGCTGCCATGTATTTACACGAACATATCGGGCTTTTCGCATTGCGAAAGCGATGCGAGCAACTGACCCTTCGCTTGGGCGGAAGCGAAAAGAGCTTTCCCGGCATCCTGAATGGAGGCGGTGCGACATCCCTTCCGCCATTGCAACCCCAAGCGGTCGCCGAAGGCCGAAATCGAAGGATCCTGCGCAGCGCTAGATGCTAACTTCATGGCTGGCACCGCCCGGGATACTTCGTAAGCGGCGACCCTCTTCGTATATCCCCGAACAATGTCGCCCAATTAAATTGATTGTCGCAAATCATTGTGATAAGATGACAATCAAGGATTTGGCCAATTCATATTAGGAACTGAAGGGGGATATCCGATAAGGTTGCGCTTGAGTTGGGGTTGCCGTGCGCAGTATGAGGTTTAAGGATCGATCAAACGCTGCGAACAGCTCGCTTCGAACTTATCCGCAGGGATATTCTGACACCATCTTTGAAGGAGGAGATATGTCAGGAACCAACAGCCCAAAACCAGGGCTCACCCGTCGAGCCTTTCTCAAAACCACTGCTGTGGTTGGTGGCGCATCTGCAATTCTCGGCGCCACCAGTTTAACAGCGCTAGCGGACGACACCGCATCCACATCGAGTCAAGATGACGTATATCATGTGGTTTGCCGCATTAACTGCAACGTCGGAAGTTGCGGTATGGACGCCCACGTTCGTAACGGAAAACTTGTAAAAACAACAACCATGAGAAATCCTACTGACGAGCATTGGGATCGTCGCCCCTGTTTGCGAGGGCGTTCTCATTTGCAGTGGATTTACAACGAGCACCGCATCAAGTATCCCATGCGCCGCGTTGAAGGAACTGAGCGCGGTGCTGGCGAATGGGAGCGTATCTCATGGGATGAGGCCATCGATGAGATAGCGAGCAAGTTTACGGATATCATAGAACAATACGGGCCCCAAGCGATTAGCTTCCCATCCCTGACCGCCGATATGGGAAGTGTACCTCAAGGCATCAACACGAGTGCCGGAAGGTTCAGGAATATATTCGGCATGACCAACGTCGAATACTGTCTCGACTTTGCAACGCTTGTGGGTATTAGTCGCGTTACGAAAAATATTCCTTCTACCAATTTTGGACACAACATCGACGCTGCTACCGGGAACCCCCTGTCTGATGCGCAAAACTCGAAAACGCTTGTCGTGTGGGGGGCGAACCCAAGTGAAAGCTGGATTCATGAGTGGCACTGGGTTTGTGACGCAGTGGAGGCGGGCGCGAAGCTTGTCGTGGTCGATCCGCGTTTCTCAACCACGGCTTCGAAAGCAGACAAGTTTTTCCCTGTAAAGGTGGCTACAGACACCCCTCTTGTTCTATCAATGATTAAAATAATCATTGATAGACAGCTTTATGATAAAAAGTTTATAATCGAGCGAACCGTATCCCCATTCCTTGTTCGTGAAGACAATGGGCAATTCCTCAGGGCAAGCGACTTGGGCGTTGAGCCAGTTAAGGGCCCCATTGATAAAAAGACAGGAAAAGAAACCCTTGTAGATCCTTGCGTGGTCTGGGATTCTGCAAGCTCTCTTCCTTGCGCAGTTGATGCAGCTGTAGATCCAGCTCTAACGGGTTCTTATACCATCCAGGGGATTAAGGTAAGGGTGTGCCTCGATCTTATCTATGAGGCTTCAGAATCGTACACGATTGAAAAAACATCCGCTATTACTTCTCTCACGCCGGAGCAAATAGAGGATTTGGTCGACATATATGTTAACCAGAAACCTGTTTACACCCATATTTTGTATGGCGTTGACCGTTTCTGCGACGGTGATGTAACGGCGCATGCTCTAACAATCCTGTCTGCTTTGACTGGAAATATCGGTGTCCGTGGCGGTTCCTTTGGTGTTACTTGGGGCGCTTCGGCAGGGTTTTATGGAAATACCGCAATGGTCACCCCGGAGGGTACGCCGGGTATGGAAGAAGTGCCCTGGCTGCTATTCCATGATATTCTCAAGAGTGGATATTACGGCGAGGGTGATCAGCGCAGAGAGTTCCCCATTAAAGCCATGATGACGTTAAGCGGCAACCCGATAAACAACAACGTTGGATTGACGGAATGCGTTGAGGAAACGCTGCCCATGCTCGATTTCGTTGTGACTGTAGACTCCATAATGTCGGATACCGCTCAGTATTCAGATATAGTTCTTCCGGCGTGTCATTGGTTTGAATTTGAAGGGATTGTCGGCCCTGGTGCGGGTACGAATCATTTCGCGCAATTTAGCGAAAAAGCTATAGAGCCGCTGTATGAGTCAAAAACGAATACAGAAATATTTCGCCTACTTGCAAAAAAGATGGGAGCAGGTAAGTATTACCCCGATGACCTGGAGCAGCAGATAATGGAAAGCTTTTTCGACAACGACATCTGCAGAACAGGCGGTTACACCCTCGATCGCCTCAAGTCGGAAAAAACGATTTTTACTAACCCGTCCTTTGATTGCGAAAAACCAGATGGTCGTACAAGCTGGCCTACGCCGACAGGGCGTATGGAACTTTACCAGCCTAATCCTGTGCCCCGCTTTGATTGGGGTCAGAAGATAGATGTTGATTTTTATCGATTGCCGAGGTATCGTCCGCAAACCGAAGTTAGCGTGGACAGCGAGCCTGCGGCGAAATATCCCATTGTGAACATGAACGAGCACGGTCGTTTTCGTGTACACTCGTCGTTCGGTCGGAATGAGTGGCTCAGGGAACTCGATCCTGAACCGGTGATATATCTATCTCGTTTGGATTCCGAGCAGCGCGGCATACGGACAGGTGATTATGTCCGAGCTTACAACGATCACGGCAGTTGTACTTTGAAAGCCGTCGTAGATGATTCATTGCCTGCTGGTTTATCGAATATTCCCAAGGGTTGGTCTAAAGATCAAACCATCGAGGGGCATTACAATGCTTTGTCCTATCGCTACATCAATTCTGTTACGGCGAATCAACAGTTTGCTGAGCAACGTATTGAGATTGAGAAAACCGAGGTGAGCGATCATGCCTAATATCAGGTACGGCATAGTCATAGACACTAAGCGGTGCGTCGGTTGCCACACGTGTGCGGTGGCATGCAAGTGTGAAAACAACCTATCAAAGGGAATTTGGTGGAATCGTGTTGTCACCGATGGTGGAACCGACATGGATACTCCTTCTGGCCAATTCCCAAACAACCATAAGAAGTACTACACCATTTCCTGCCAGCATTGCGAAAACCCCGCCTGTGTCAAAGTATGTCCTGTGGGTGCTACCTACAAGGATCCTGAAACCGGCGTGGTTCGACAGGACTATGATAAGTGCATCGGCTGCCGCATGTGCATGGCCGCCTGCCCCTACACGGGAGTGCGCTCATTCAACTGGGAGGAACCAAAATACTCGGTTGAGTTCTCAGTGGGCGATGCGGATGTGCCACCGCATCAGAAACATGTGGTTGAGAAGTGCACGATGTGTTGGCATAAGCTGGCGAAAGGCGAAGAACCTGAATGCATAAGTGCTTGTCCGGCATTTGCGCGCACTTGGGGTGACCTCAACGATCCAGCATCCGATGTCTCTAAATTGTTGGCAACTCGCTCTCACGAACAACTGCTTCCCGACCGAGGAACCAACCCATCTGTTTATTATCTCTTGTAGGGCGAAAGGGGAACGATAATGACTGAGACTACTTCGGCGGCCAAGCCCGCCAAGGCTCCTGCTGCCAGATTCGGGGGCAGGGGATTGAACATCGGCATCGTCGTCGCGGCTGTTCTGACGGTGGGCGGCCTGGTCCTGTGGGGCGTGCAGCTCTCCGGCGGCCTGGTGCAGACCGGGATGCGCAACCTCGACTCCTGGGGGCTCTACATCACCATGTTCATGTTCCTGGTGGGCCTGTCGGCCGGCGGCCTCATCATCTCGTCGGTGCCGCGCGCCTTCGGGATGAAGGGCTTCGGCGGCATCAGCAAGGTGGCCGTGTGGACGTCCATCTGCTGCACGGTGCTGGCCATCGGGTTCGTCGTGGTCGACCTCGGGCAGCCCTTGCGCCTGTGGGAGCTGTTCGCCTATTCCAACCTGGGGTCGCCCCTCATGTGGGACATCGTCGTGCTGGCGGTGTACCTCGTCCTGTCCATCGTGTACCTGTGGGCCACGTTGCGCTTCGAAGGCGGCAAGGGGTCGGCGACGTCCCTGCGCGTCATCTCGGTCGTCGCGCTCGTGTGCGCGATCCTCGTGCACTCCGTCACCGCTTGGATCTTCGGCCTGCAGCAGGGGCACGAGATGTGGTACACGGCGCTGCTGGCCCCGTGGTTCGTGTCCTCGGCCCTCGTCTGCGGCACGGCCCTCGTGCTGGTGGTGGTGATCGCGCTGCGAAAGGCGGGCTACCTGCAGCTCGACCAGTCCAACGTCGTCAAGATGGCGAAGATGCTGGGCGCGTTCGTGCTCGTCGACCTGTACTTCTTCGGCTGCGACCTGCTCACGGCCGGCTTCCCCGGCGCCTCCGGCGCCGAGATCGTGGCCATGCTGGTGTCCGGGCCCCTCGCGCCGTTCTTCTGGACCGAGATCGTCGGCTGCGCCCTGTGCGCCGTGGTGTGCTTCGTGCCGAAGCTGCGCACGAACCCGTTGATCGTCGTCGGCGCGTTGCTGGCCATTGCCGGTATCTTCTGCAAGCGCGTGCAGCTGCTCGTGGGCGGCTTCCAGATTCCGAACATCGACTACCCCGGCGTGACGACGCAGTATTTGGCGACAAATTGGGCGGGCGGCATGGCCGGCGCCTACCAGGGGATGGTGTACTGGCCGACGCCGCTCGAGTTCGGCGTGATGCTGGGCGTGGTCGGCCTGGGCGCCCTGCTGCTCCTGCTGGGTCTGAAGTTCCTGCCGCTCAAACCGGTCGAGAAGTCCCGCTAACCGTTCGGTCGGAGCGCGCCGGGCCACCCCTCCCCGCCCGGCGCGGCTCCGTTGTTCGACGGAGCGCCCGCTTGCCCGCTCGTCTGGCCTTGCACCGCGGGCGCTCCCGTCTCGAAGGGCGATGGTGACCATGGTAAGGAAACTCCTGGTAACGCTGGCGGCCTTCCTGCTGGTGGGCGCTTGTACGTTCGCTGCAGGGATCGCATCCGATCCTGCGGTGGGATTGCCGCAACCAATCGTCGCCGATTCCCCGTGCCCGGCTGTCAGGTGCGCCTCGGGGGAGTGCCACGGTTTCGACAACGTGCCCGAGCCCGACGGCGTTCACGAGCTGTCGTGTCCCAAGGCGAGTTGCTCGTCGGTCGACTGCCATGCGTGGGACACACTGTCGACGCGCTACTACCAGGCATCCGATGCCAGCCTGAACCTCTGGGTGCTCGCTCCGGTCGTGCTGGTGGTGGGCCTGGTGCTGCTCGTTCGGAAGATGTAGAGGGGAGGAGCTGTGGACCCGAAGAAGAACCTGATCGTCGACGTGGTGGCGCTGGCGGTGTATGCGATTGTGGCTAATCCTGCTATAACGGGCGTCGCGCTGCACGAATGGGCAGGTCTTGGTCTGGTGCTCGTGTTTCTAGTGCATGTGGCCGCGCATGTCGACTGGGTTGCCGACACGGTGCGTTCGGCGTTGCGCAGTCCGTCGTGGAGCCGCGTGGGGAATCTGGTGCTGGACGTATGCATCGTCGTGGCTTTCATGGTGTGCGTCGTGTCGGGCGTTCTGGTGTCTGGCGCGGTTCTGCCCGCTTTGGGATATTATGCGCAAGGTTATTATTTCTGGGATCCGTTGCATGCGATCTCGGCCAAGGTGCTGCTGGCTTTGCTGCTGGTGCACGTGGTGGTCCACGCTCGGTGGTTCATACGGTTTGCCAAGAAGGGAAAGGACGCGGAACATGCAGACGAACTCGATTGACGAGCAGGGGGTATGGCAGGCCCGTGCCGCCATGTGGGAGCTGCTGGCGTTCTCGCTGCGCTACCCCGACGCGGAGCTGGCCGACGCCGTGGCGGGCGGCGAGTGGGCCGACGCCGCCGCCGAGGTGGCGAATGTCCTAAAAGGGGACAGTCCCCAATTAGGACATTTCGCAGAGGCGCCCGCCCCTTGTCATCCTGAGTGCAGCGCCGCAGGCGCGGAGTCGAAGGATCCCCTGCGGCGCGGAGGCGCCGACGACCGCCCGGCCGACGAGCTTCTTCACGCGCTGCGCGCGGAGGCAACGCGCCTGTTCGTGGGCGCGCCCGACGCGGCCTGCAGCCCCTACGAGGGGGTCTGGCGCGCGGCCGACGACGGCGTGCAGGCGCTCCTGTTCGTGAACCCGCACTCCATGGAGGTGGAGCGCTTCATGCGCTCCTGCGGCCTGGGCCGCCCCGAGGGCACGAACGAGCCCTTGGACCACGCCGCCACCGAGTGCGAGCTTTTGCAGCACCTGGCCATGCTGGAGGCGGGCCTGGCCGAGCCGCCCGGGGGCCTCGATCCCGGCGCCCTGCCCGGCGGCTCCCCGGCCGCGGCCTACGCGTCCTTCCTGGACGACCACGCCCGCGCCTGGATGCCCCGCTTCGCCGAGCGCCTCGCCGCCGAGTCCCGCGAGCCGTTCTACCGCGCGGCCGCGCAGCTGCTGGGGGCGTTCGTCAGTTGATGCCGCGCTAGCACCAGGGTTCAGCATTTCTCCGTGGCCTGCCTGAAGCAGGCCACGGCCCACGCATCGTCGAATGGGATGCCTCTCATCTCCTCGAGTCCCTCGCGGCGGGCCGTTAACCAGAGCGCATGCCAGCCGAACGTGCGCGGTTGCACGCCGCGCGGCCGGGGAAAGGCGACCCACAGCCTTCCTTGCTGCGAAAGCGCTTCGCGCGCCTGTGCGGCGCGCGACCGGTACTCTTCGATGCTTGCGGCGAACACCAGTGCGAAGTCGTACGGCCCGCTGTTGGGGAACGCGACCAGCCGCTGGCTCGCCGCCATTTCCTGAAACTCGGGTGGGGCGTTCAACGCGATGCCCCGCGCGCCCTCTTGCAGGCGCATCTTCCTGAAAACGGTGGACTCCATGCGTCCTCCTTCCTCATGGGTTCGTCGGTTTCCGGCCAGTGTAGCGTGCGCGCCCCGGAAACGCCCAAACCGCCACCGTCCCGCAATTCACCCACCGCAAGGTCTCCGCATGAGATGCGTCTCGCCAGCCTGCTTTACTTGAAATAGAAATTTCGTTACACTTTTAACGGAATTTCCTGAAATTTCGTTACACTTTTAACGGAATTTCAATTTAATAGCCAAAGCAGAAAGAGGCTCCGTCATGAGGCGAAAAATCGAAGAGGCGCTTCTCGTGTGGAAAAACTCGCGCGTTCGCAAGCCGCTTGTGCTGAACGGCGCCCGCCAAGTGGGAAAAACCTATTCGATTCTTGATTTTGCGCAAAAACAATACCGCAATCTGCTCTATGTCGATTTCTCGGCACAGAAAAACGCATGTGCATTGTTCGAAGGCGACATCACGCCGGAAGCGCTGTTGCCGCAACTTGAGGTTATAACGAAAACGTCCGTCGATCCGGAGAGCACGTTGCTGTTTTTCGATGAGGTGCAGGCATGCCCCCGGGCGCTCACCTCTTTGAAGTACTTTTTCGAGCGTGCCCCCGAATACCACGTCATTGCTGCGGGGAGCTTGCTGGGGGTTGCCCTTGGGCGAGAGGAATACTCGTATCCGGTTGGCAAAGTTGATACGTTGACCATGCATCCGCTCGATTTCGAGGAGTTCCTCTGGGCGTTCCAAGAGGAGCAGCTTGCCGATTTGATTCGCGCCGCTTACGCGGCCGACCGTCCGATGGGGTTGCATGACTACGCGCTGGGCCATTACCGTCGCTACCTGTTGGTTGGCGGCATGCCCGAGGCAGTTGACGCCGCTTCGTCAAGTGCTTCCCCGAGCGAGATTCAATCCATCCAGTTAGGCATCACCGACGCTTATATCGCCGATATGACGAAATACGCGAGTCCACTCGATAGCGCGAAGATACTCAACGTATGGCGAAGCGTTCCGGAGCAGCTTGCGAAGGAGAACCACAAGTTTCAGTACGCCACGATCTCGTCCTCGGCGCGGGCGTTTCAGTACGAGGCCCCTATCAACTGGCTCAACGCCGCCGGACTCGTGTCGTTCTGCTATCGGGTGAGCGAGGGTCGAAAGCCACTCAAGGCTTTCGTGGAGCAGGATTTCTTCAAGCTGTATCTGCTCGATGTCGGTTTGCTCGCAGCGCGGTACGGCGTCGATGCCGCCGACCTTGAACCCGCCGCGGATAAGGGATCGTGCTTTCGGGGCGGCATAGCCGAAAACTACGTTATGCAGCAGATGGTTGCCAACGGCATCGAGCCGTTCTACTGGGGAACGACGAGCAGGGCGGAAGTGGACTTTGTCGTTCAGATGTCCGAGGGCGATGTGGCGCCGGTCGAGGTGAAGTCAGGCGGAAATGTTTCGGCGCGCAGTTTGGAGGCGTATCGCAAGGCGTATCAGCCGCCTTATGTGCTGCGAGTCTCGACGAAGCAGTTCGGTTTCGAGAACGGCATCAAGAGCGTGCCCCTCTATGCGGCGTTCTGTATCGGGAGCTAAGTCGGACGCATCTGCGGTTGGGCGACGCTCAGGTTCGGCTTGGAATAGGCTGTACCAAAAAGTTGTCGTAACGTGCTCTCTCAGCGGCCGTTCTGTGTAGGGCAAGGGCTCTGCCCTTGCCGACGACTTGCGGGAATGCTCCCCGTTGAGCAGCAAGGCCGGAGCCCTTGCCATGCAAGAACGAAAATCGGCTCTTTTGGCACAGTCTGTTCCAGGCCGAGCGTGGGGTCGTGGTGGCAAGATTCGGCGGCGAGGTGTGAAAGCGGGCCTTTGCGCGTAGTGTTCGCAACCCGCGTGCTGCAGCGTCTGGCTTGGCTCGACGAAATGTCATACAATGTCCCCGTGATTGTCTTATGATAATTTGCGCGTGCCATCGATGGCGGCGCACGGAGCGAAGCGCGTGACGAGTGCGAGTAGGGTCCGCCTGTCATGTGCAAGCGCCGGTCGGAAAGGGAAGGGGTGGCTCGATGCTCGGTCCGATGATCGTGTGCTACCTTTTCCTGGGCGGTGCGGGCGCGGGGGCGTGCCTGGTGCTGGCGATGCTGGGCCTGCTGGCTCCGCGCGAGCGCGTGGCGGTCGCGATCGACGGGACGCGGATGAGCGTTTCGCGCCGAGTCGCCTCTCCGCGCGTGGTGCTGCGCGTTCCCGAGCCGTACCGCAAGCTGCTGGCTCCCGGCTACGCGACGGCCCTGATGGCGCTTGGGCTGGGCATGGTGTTTTTGCTGGCCGATGTGGGGCGCGCCGACCGGGTCCTGCTGCTGCTCGCGAATCCCACGCTGTCGTTCGTGGCGGTGGGCGCTTGGTCGCTCGCCGCATGCGCGGTGCTCGCCGCGCTCGCAGCAATCGCGTGGGGCGGTTTCACGCGCCGTGCGAGCTTGCGGGCGGTGCGCGCGCTCGAGGTGGTGCTCGCGGCGGTGACCCTTGTGGTCATGGCGTACACGGGGTTGCTCCTGCAGAGCCTGAGCGCGGTGCCTCTGTGGGCCTCGCCCTGGCTGCCGGTGCTGTTCGTTCTGTCGTCGCTTTCATGCGGCGCGGCGCTTGTGCTGGTCGTGGCGCAGTTCACGGGCGCGGCCCATGCGTTCTCCACGGTGCTCGCCCGCTTGGCGGCGGTCGATGCGGTCGTCATCGTGCTGGAGGCGGCGGTCGCGGCCGTGTTCGCAGGTTTTGCGCTCGCCGGCATCGGCGGCGACTTCGTGGCAGGCCAGACGGCACAGGCGCTGGCGGCGTCGGCCGAAGCGCTGGTGGCCGGCGAGGCGGCGTGGCTGTTCTGGGGCGGTTTCGTGCTGGTGGGGCTCGCCGTTCCGCTCGTGCTCGATGCGGTTCTGGCGAGCGCCCGCAGCGAGCGCCCACCGCTTGCGATCGTGGCGTCGGCGTGCATTCTGATAGGCGGGTTCGCCATGCGGTTCTGCGTGGTGGAGGCGGGCATGCATCCGCTGCTCGCGATGACGGTAGGGTAGAGAAGGGTTTGAGGCTCATGTTCCCGTTCGAAGTGGATACCACGACCGACGTGCCCCTTTGGGTGCAGCTGCGGCAACGGCTGATCTACCTGATAAACTCCGGCTACTTCAAGCCGGGCGACCAGCTGCCCACGGTGCGCGGCCTGGCCTCGGAGATATCCATCAATTACAACACGGTGAACAAAGCGTACCTGAGCCTGGTGACGGACGGATACTTGGAGTCGACGCGCGGGCGCGGCGTGTTCGTGCGCGATCTGGACGCCGACGTGGGCGAGGAGCATGCCCAGGAGATCGACGGCATCCTCGACGACTGCGTGGCGTCGTGCCGCGACCTGGGCCTCACGCTCGACGACATCCAAAACTGCATGACGCGCAAGATCAAGCAGCTGAAGCGCGACGCCGGAGAAGGCTCGGCGTCCGATGGCGAAGCGGGCGGCAGGGGCCGCATAGTGGAGATAGACGTGAGCCCAAAGGGCCGCGCGAAGCAGACGGGAGCGTGATTTCCGTGGGTAGAAGATTCGACGCGCAGGACGTTTCGTCGAACGCGGCGGCGTTCGGCCGCGCCGAGGCGGCGGCGCCCGCGCGCAGGCGCAAGGCCTTCCAGGTGGTGCCCGACGCGAACACGGAGATCGTGGGCGAACGCGCCTCGAACGCCGGCGTGCTGCTGTTCTCGGCGGTCGTGCTCGTCGTGTCGTTCTGCGCGGTGCTCGCCGTTGCGGGCGTGCTGGGCGGGGGCGTCGGCGTGGCGGGCATCGTCTGCGCGCTCGTTCTGGCGGTGCTGGCCACCATGTCGGTGCACATCGCGCAGCAGTGGGAGAAGGTGGTCGTGCTGCGCCTGGGCAAGTTCAACCGCGTGTCGGGCCCGGGCCTGTTCTGGACGCTTCCCGTCATCGAGCAGAACACCATGCGCGTGGACGGCCGTGTGCGCGTGACCACGTTCGGCGCCGAGGAAACGCTCACGGCCGACCTCGTTCCGCTCGATGTGAACGCCGTGCTGTTCTGGCACGTGTGGGACGCGAAGGCCGCCTGTACCGAGGTGGGCGACTTCACGCGCGCCGTGGAGCTGGCCGCGCAGACCGCCCTGCGCGACGCCATCGGCCGCGCCGGTGCCGCCGAGGTGGCCATCCGCCGCGAGCAGCTCGACCGCGAGCTCAAGCGCGCGCTGGAGGAGAAGGTGGCGCCCTGGGGCATCACCGTGCTTTCGGTGGAGGTGCGCGACATCCTGCTGCCGAAGGAGTTGCAGGAGGTCATGTCGCTGGAAGCCCAGGCCGAGCAGCGCAAGAAGGCCCGCATCATCCTCATGGAGGCCGAGCAAGACATCTGCGAGATGATGGACGACATGGGCGACACCTACGCCAAAAATGACGCCGCCCTGCGACTGCGCGCCATGCACCTGCTGTACGAGAGCGTCCGCGAGACGGGAGGCACCGTCGTGGTGCCCTCAAGCTTCAGCGAAGGCTTCGGCGACGTTCTGGGCGACCACGCGAAAGACGTGCTGGGCGGCACGGCGGGGAAGTAGCAGGGCGACGTGAAGCTGCGGGGAGTTTCGACGGTGCAGCGATCGCCTGGTCATTGAACATTGCTTTTTTGGGGTGTTGTCCGGTATCGGCTAAAATACGCACGCGATGTAAAACAGCCGAAAGCCATCACGGGCATGCATCGGGTAGAGACCGCTTGCGTGCTGGATCATGGCTATCTTTTTAAATGTTCCATATTTGGAATATTTAATTTGTAATCTATAGAAGCTAAATATTCCACACTTGGTATAATTGAAGAAGCGATGCGGCAGAAGAGAATGTTGCTGAATGCGGCTGAAAATACGGACGAGTGCAGGGAGGCGCCGTGTACACCACCAAGGAGACCGCCGAGAAGCTGGGCGTAAGCGTCCGACGCGTGAATGCGCTCATCAACGCGGGCGAGTTGCAGGCCGAGCGGTTCGGTCGCGCGTGGATGGTGGACGAGCGCTCGGTGGCCGAGCGGGCCGCGCTCAATCGCCCGGCCGGCCGGTTGAAGATGGGCGAGAAGAACCCTGGCAATCTTGAATCGTACACGCTCATGAACCGCGATCATCCGGTGCTCGGCTTCACCTACAATCGCCGCACGCGGGAAACCACCGATGTGGAGCCGCTGGACGGGATCGCTTGGAAGCCCTTGGGCGTCGGTCTGCGAGAGCGCGATCCCAACCGCTACGATCTGGCGGCTTGGATAGCCGCCCGAGCGATTCCCGACCTTCGCCCCAACTTGGCGCCGGTGCTGCGGGAGGCGGTCGCACAGCATGCAGCCGACCTGATGTTCGCATCGTGGGGATTGAACTTGTCGGACCAGTACTGGTTCAAGCCGGCTGGGTCGGACCTTCGGTGGCACGACGTGAACTACTTCGAAAACGGCTACCAAGAGGATCTGGGCGAGACCCTGCTTGCAGGCGCTTCGGCGAAGCGTTTGGCGAAGCCGGCTCATACGCCCGACACGGCAACGCCAGGCATGCTGGCCAAGACCTGGATGAGGCGCAACGGCGTCGATTACCTGGTGAAAGGCGGCTCGAGCAACGAGAATCGCGAGCCGTACAACGAATTGCTCGCAACGAAACTGCTTGGCAGGCTCTTGGCGAAGGACGAGTTCGTTTCCTACGACCTGATCGAATGGCGCGGCCGCGCCTATTCGTCGTGCCCAACCATGGCGTCTTCCGGCACCGAGCTTATTCCGGCGGCGGACGTCCTTACCGCCTTCGGCATCACGGAAGGCCGGGATCCGCATCGAGGGTATCTTGAAGCGGGGCGCGAGCTGGGCGTTCTCGGAATCGTCGAGGCGGTGGACAAGATGATCGTCGTCGATTTCCTCATGGCTAACTTTGACCGACATACTTATAATTTCGGGTTGATGCGCAACGTGGAAACGCTCGACGGCTATCGGGTTGCGCCGCTGTTCGACAACGGTTGCGGTTTCTACAGCCGAGCGACGATCGGTGAGCTGGAGGTGGGGCGCTATCTTTGGGAATCGCACCCCTTCCGGCCGTACCCGTCCCAACAGCTATCGCTGGTCGAAGACCTTTCTTGGTACGATCCCTCGCTTTTGCAGGGATTCGAAGACGATATTGCGTCGGTGCTGTCGCTCAACCCCTATCTTGACGAGAGATTCATCGAGGCCGTCCAGTATCAAACCACCCGTCAAATCGCAACGGTGAACGACGTCGCAGCCGAGCGGGGCAGGATGTTCGGCGGATTCTAAAATTGCCGCAAAACGGCAGGTTCAAGTATGGGAACGTCAGTTACGATGCTTCCAAAGGCGAAAGGCGCCGCAAGGCGATAAACGTTGGGCGGTTGAATAATCCGCGAGAAGGTGCCGCAAGGCGATAAACGTTGGGCGGTTGAATAATCCGCGAGAAGGTGCCGTTTCCGAAAACTCAGTACGCTTTTCTCCATGAATCGCCGTTCGACGTGTTCGACGGTTTCGTATGCTTTTCGCAACGATGTTTCACGTGAAACATTTGTTCGTAATTCAAATGAGAAAAGGGCATGTGATAGGAGATTGATTCCCCCGATGATCGTAAAACTACAACTTGAACGATCATTCAAATACTTGCCGATTGTATATCTGATCTGCGGAATCAACAAGTTGCATCGATTGCTATTATGTTGAAAATAGAATAATGACAAGCCAAGATTATCATATGACAATCCTTGATTGTCATATGATAATCTCGTATAGTGCAGGAAGAAGAATTTGGCCAATTCTCACGAGGGATAGAAAGGCATTCTCGCACGAGTCGTGCCGCAGGGGGAATCGATCGCAGGGGGAGTGCGCTTGACTGCGCAACGGCCGTCCAGACGAGGTTCCAACTTCGCAGACACGATGCGAAATGCCCTGATACCATCTTAGGAGGAGACATGTCAGAAGCGATCGGTTCGCAAAGCGGACTTACGCGAAGGAGCTTTATCAAGGCCGTCGGCGTTGCTGCGGGAGCGCTTGGCCTTGCGGGGGCTGCCGGCATGACGACGGCTGACGGGTGGCTTGCGCCGACGGAGGCGCATGCCGCACCCGAGGAGCATTGCGGTTACACCTTCCACTACCGTCATTGCCAGTGCAACTGCCATTTGAAGTGCACGGTGCGCGACGGGCGCATGGTTTTGATCGAGCCGAACGACTGGCCGGACAAGCGTAACGAGACCATCTGCCTGAAGGGCATTTCCGAAATACAACATACTTACAGCGAAGAGCGCTTGCAGGTTCCCCTCAAACGCGTAGGTGAGCGCGGGGCGGGCGAGTTCGTCGAAATCACTTGGGACGAAGCACTCGACACAATCGCCGACAAGGTGAAAGAGACGCAGGAGAAGTACGGCGTCGGGGCTATAGCCATCCAGACGGCCGTCGATTCGCTCACCACGTTTCTTCCCCAGCTGCTCAAGGGTCAGGAAAAGCCCCACCGCGGCATCGACATAGGTATGGGCAACGGATTTTCGCCGGCGCTTGCCGAGTCGGGCCAACAGGGCGCCTCGTCGAACGAGGTCACCGATTGGAAGAACGCCAAAACCATCCTCAACGTGGGTTGCAACATGTTGGAGACGTGCATGGTGACCGCGCGGTATTTCTTTGAGGCGAAGGAGGCGGGGGCCGAGATCATCACGCTCGACCCGAATTTTTGCACTACCGCCGAGAAGAGTTCGCGATGGGTTCCCATGGTTGCGGGCACCGATCCGGCGCTTTACCTCGGTATGATCTCGATCATCCTGGACAACGAGTGGTACAACGCTCCGTATTTGAAGGCTAATACGAGCATGCCCTTCCTGGTCAAGCGCTCGGATAGGTCTCTCCTGCGAAAAGGTCCCGTCGACGACGTCAAGCAGGCGGGATCCGACAATCCTTTCATGGTGTGGGACGAAGGCGCTGGCGCTTTGGCTGCGTACAATGAGGCTGACGTAGATCCGGTCCTCGATTTCGAGACTTCTATCAACGGCGAGGAATACGCTACCGTGTTCAAGCTGCTCAAAGAGAACCAGAGCCAGTACCCATCCTCCTGGGCCGCCGAGACCACCGGTATCGACGAGAGCGTTCTCATCGAGATCACTGACAAATACGCAAACAACGGGCCCTCGATCCTATCGTTCGGGTTTGGCGGCGGCGAGAAATTCTACAATGCCGACGTTGCCGGTCATGCAGCGGTTCTTCTCGCCACGCTGGTCGGCTCTTTTGGGACCGATATCCCCGGTTGGGGAGCGGGCGCGTACGTGAATGCGTATCAGAAAATATTCGGAGCGGGCAAGCTGGCTTCCTGGCCCTTGCCTTCCGAATGCAAAACAGCGCCGGCACCCAAGGCGAGCGTCGACTATCGCGACGAAGAAAGCGGCATACGCTTCATGTGGGTACAAAACGGTGCCTTCCAGCAAATCGCAGGCAATCAAAACCGCACGAACGAGTGGGCAAAGAGCCTCGATTTCGTAGTGGTTCAGGATATCTGGCATACGCCTTCGGTGGATTGGGCCGATATCGTTCTGCCCGTGTGCTCCCACTTCGAAGTCGACGAGGAAATCGGCTTTCTCCGAGCTCTGCGAGGGCACGTTCTCCTGCAGCAAAAGGTGCTGGACCCTCTGTTCGAGAGCAAGACGGACTTCTGGATCGATCGCGAAATGGCCAAGCGTTTAGGGTATGGCGATGCGCTCCCGAAGAGCCAAGAGGAGCTTGCGCGCTTCCAGTTGGACAAAGCGACTGACAAGGCGGTCGCCGGCATCACCCTCGACGACCTGCTTGCCAACAACGGAGTGGTTGCCCTCAAGAACCAGCCGGATATCGCGCGCAGCTACAGCGGGCAAACATACAAGACGACGTCGGGAAAGATCGACTTGTATTACGAGAATCTGGTGAGCTACGGACAGGCGCTGCCCCAGTACGAAGCACCGAACGAGGCGTACGAGGACAACCCTCTGCGAGACGAGTACCCCCTTGTCATGACGCAGCGAAGGTCGAAATATTTCATTCATCAAAACTTTATGGACGCCACATGGTTGCGCCAGCATTACGAGCCGACGCTGGAAATGAACCCCTCCGACATGGCCGCTCGCGGCTTGGAGTCCGGCGACGTGGTCGAGGCGTTCAACGATCGGGGCTCGTTCCAATGCGCCTGCGTTGCCACTGAAGCGGTTCGTCCTGGGACGGCTGCCATTGTCGAGGGCATCTGGGACAAGTACATGGACGCTGGAAACGTGCAGAACGTCACCAACGATGCCGTGAATCCTCGTGGAAAAGCGCTTGCCAAGGGTAGGGTCACTCCCTTCAACGACACGCTTATCGAAGTGAAGAAAGCGTAGGTGGTTCAAATGACTCGATTGGCCATAGCCATCAACCTTGATCGTTGCACGGGCTGCAATACGTGCGCCATGGCGTGCAAAATGCAGAACAACGTGCCCATGGGCATGGCGTGGAACCGCGTGCTCAACGAAGATTGCGAGTTCGAGGTCGGTGTGCAGGGCGTCTATCCCAACATCTCTCGCTCGCATCTGCCCGTGGCTTGCCAGCACTGCGAGAATCCCGCCTGCATGCGCGTGTGCCCCACGGGTGCCACGTACAAGGACGAAAAAGGGCGCGTGGAGATCGATTACGACAAGTGCATCGGTTGCCGCATGTGCATGGCGGCGTGCCCGTACAATGCCCGTGTTTTCAATTGGAACGAGCCGGTACGCGATCCCGATTTCAATTATGGGGACAAGGACGTGCCAGTGCGCCCGAAGGGCGTGGCGGAGAAATGCACGTTGTGCAAAGAGCGCACCGATCGCGGCGACGAGCCCATGTGCGTAAGATGCTGTCTTTCCAAAGCGCGCGTTTTCGGCGATCTTGACGATCCCGAGAGCGAGATATCGACCGTGCTCCGCGAGCGCAATGCCGGCGTTCTTCTTGAAGAGCAGGGCACGCGTCCGCAAGTTCACTATTTCAACTAAGAAGGGGGTGCGAATCATGGGAACCTCAACGAAATTCAAAGCGGTTGCCGGCGTGCTCGGCGCGCTGACGGTGGCCGGCATCGCCGCCTGGATCTACCAACTGATGAACGGTTTGGGTGTCACCGGTATGAACAACGGCACCTCGTGGGGCCTGTACATCACCTGTTTCATGTTCTTTGTCGGCCTCTCGGCCGGTGGCTTGATCGTGGCCTCCTCTGCCAGCGTGTTCCATGTGGCCGAGTACAAGAAGGTGGCGCTTCCCGCCGTCATCCTGTCCACGGTGTGCATCTGCTGCGCCGGTATGTTCGTGCTCATCGATTTAGGCGGTATCCAGCGCGTGTGGCGCATCGTCACGGGGCCGAACCCCGCGTCGCCGCTGTTCTGGGATATTTGCGTCATCACGCTGTACCTGGTCATCAACGTGGTGTACCTGTATTTCATGAAGTCGAAGAAACCGGGCGCGCAGGATAAAGTCGCCATCGTGTCGCGTTTCGCATTGCCCGTGGCGATCCTCGTGCATTCCGTGACCGCATGGATCTTCGGTCTGGAAATGGCGAAGGAGGGCTGGTACTCGGCTATCATGGCGCCGTTGTTCGTGGTGTCCGCCATGGACTCCGGTCTGGCGTTGCTGCTGCTGTCGCTCATGGGCCTCAACAAGTCCGGCACGTTCAAGGTGGAGAAGAAGCTCATTTCCAACCTGGCTGGTTTGCTGGCCGCGTGCATCGCCGTCGACGGGTTCTTCGTGGGCTGCGAGGCGCTGACGATGGCCTACCCGGGCGCTGCCGGCGCCGAGATGCTCGCCATCATGGCGACGGGCGCCACAGCCCCGTTCTTCTGGTTCGAAATCGTCGTGGGAGTGCTTGTTCCGTTCTGCATTCTTGTGTTCGCGAGGAATCGTGCGCGTATGGGTTTGGTGGCTGCGGCGAGCGTCTGCGTGGTGGTGGGCGTGTTCTTCAAACGCGTGTGGCTTCTGCTGACTTCGTTCGTCGTTCCCAATGTGGCGGGGGCTCCCGGCATCATATCGGGATCGTCCTCTGCTGCTCATGCTGGGGGCGTGGACGTATGGGCTATCACGAGCTCGTATGCCCCCACCTGGGTGGAGATAACGGTTGCGGTCGGCGTGGTCTCGCTTGGCGTCCTGGCCTTCATGCTGCTGTCGAAGAAACTGCTCTCGAAAGCTCCGCAGTCGGTTTCGGCCGGAGAGGCGGCAGAGGGCGGAATAGCCGCAAAGGCCGTTTAACCTGGGGGTTCTCGATACGGAGTCCGTATGCCTGGCGTTCGGGCTCCGTATCTCCCTCCCTCATGCTGTCGCGTCCTGCCTTTCGGGCATCGTTCCGCTCGCAGGCCGCACTCCCTCCCTTGCCCGCGTCCTGCCGCTCCCGCTGGCGGATGCGGGTGTCCTTGCAAGCAACGCTCGGCGCCTTAAGCGCCCTGATCGAAGGAGTCCACCATGTTGGCAGACACCCCTTGGAGTGCGCTTTCCGAAGTCTACGGGTTCGTGGGGAACTCGTTGTTGAAGCCCATGACGCAAACGCCGTCGGTCGGTATCGACTATGCGTTTTGGGAGTCGTTCCCCGATTTCGGTGATGAGGCTATTCGGGCGTGCATCGACGCCTGCAGTCGATATGCGGAAGCGGCGGCAACCCGGCCGCGTGACGAGGCGGTCCAGCAGGTAGCCGTTGAATACACTCGCCTGTTTGTGGGCCCTCCGTCGCCCGCTGCGCCCCCATGGGAAACCATGCACCGCGGCGAGGGCGCTACGGTGGGCTTCGGCCAGGCCACGTTCGAAATGCGCGAGCTTTTGCGCGAGGCCGGGCTGGAGCTGCGCAACGAGAATCGCCAATACGAGGATCATATGGGCATCGAGCTGCTGTACCTGTCCGAGCTCTGTCGCCGATACGCCGCCGGCGAGGCGGCGAATGAGGCTTTTCTCGCCTCATTCATTGAGCGGCATCCTCTGTCGTGGATCGCGTCGCTGCGCGGCCGCGTGGTCGAAGCGTTCCCCAACGGATACTTCGCCGGCTTGCTCGCGCTCGCGCAGAGCGTTCTCGAATCCCAAGCGGCGCAGCTCTCCCGTTAGTTCCTGCGCGCCGCCGATCGGTACGCGGATGTCGTGTCCGAACGCTTCGACAGCTCCCGCTTAGGCCCCGCCGTGTTCCGCCAGATACGTTGCCGCGCGCAGTTCGGCGTTGGCGCGCAGGTCGTAGTAGTAGAACGCGTAGTCCTGGCCGTGGTACACGCCCTTGGGGAACACGCCGCTCGCGGAGCCGAAATCGTCGGGATCCACCGTCGAGCAGATCAGCGCGCCGCGCGCGCTGTCGACGGTGGCGTCGGCCAAGGGACCTGCGTCCACGCCGTTGATGCGCGCGCCTTTGCTCGCGCTGGCGGGAGCCGTCTCGCTGGTGCGCGTCCAGGTGATGGGATTGATGCCCAGCGCGCCGGCCTCGGTCACCGGGTTGGCTCCCTCGATCTCGGGGGCTTGCGTGTTGTATGAGATAACCACGCCGGTGTCGTCGGGGCCTTCGGCGAACTTGAAGGCGTCCGGGCCGAGGAACCCTTCGTCGCCCATCACCTTGTAGCCTATCACGTAGGCGGCAACCATGCGCTCCTTGAGCTCCGGGTGCTTGCCCATGTAGTCTTGCAGCACGTATTTAAGCAGGTTGGAGCCTTGCGAATGCCCGGCCAAGATGAAAGGCCGTCCCTCGTTGCAGTGCTCGAAGTAGTAGTCCAAGGCGGTGTACGCATCGAGCGCGGGTACGCCTCCCAACAGCTTCGTCTGGTCGCTCTCCGAAGCACTTAGGTAGTAGGCGGCGTCGACCTGGCGATAGTACGGCGCGAACACGTTGCCCGCCGTCTCGAAAGCCGTGGCCTGCTCGTCGAATATCTTCGGCGCCCCTTCCAGCAGGGTTTCGTTGTCGATGGCGCACAGGTTCGATTCTCCGCCGCTCACCTTGTGCCAGGCGGTGGGATAGAGGTAGAACACGTCTACGGGCAACGGCGTCTCGCTCGGACGCGCTATCCAGCGCGCAGGGTCGGCGTAGTCGATGGGCTCGTATTCGATGGAAGCCGAAAGGTCGTCGGGATCCGAAACCATGGTCGGGCTATTCGACGGGTCGGATGTGCTCGGCTGCTCGCTCGCACAACCGGCGAACGCCGCTCCGGCGGCAAACAGGCAGACGGCGAGCAACACGGCTACCCAACTCTGGGCGGAGCGCTGCGCGAAGCGGGACGCGACGGGCGACTTTATCATGGCGGGTCTCCTTGCGTTTCGAAGCGCGATGGCGCATGGCGAAACTATACCGTGACGAAAAGCAAGTGTCAGGGTTCTGGCATCAAACGGTGATGTTTGGCACGAGGAGCCTTATGCGCCGATGCGCCGGCGCGACCGAGTTCGATGGCTCCGAACCCGGTTCTTGTCGCGGCGAATGCATGCCGCGCGCCGCCTAGAACAAGAACGCGCCGTCCACGGTCATCGATATGCAGTTGCCGTTCGCCTCGCAGATCAGGCGCACGTTCGTCGTGGTCGGCGCCCCGTCGGCACCGGTGACGGTGACGTCGTTGACGTACTCGTAGCCGCCGCCTTCCTGGGGAGTCACGGTGGCGGTGGACGTGTCGACGCTTTGGAACGCGTAGAACGTGTTGTTCTCGAACAGCGAGGGCATTTCGGCCTCGAGCGCAGCGACGGCCTGCTTCTGCGCCTCGGCGGCCTCGTCCTTCTTCGGCTCCTCCTGCTTGGCGGCCTCCGTCTTGGACGGTTCGGCGCCCTCGCCCTCGGCGCCTTGCCGCTCGGGCTGCACCGGCGGCAACGTGAGGTCCCACGTGCCTTCGGTGGCCCCGTCGTTCCAGAAGAGGCGCTGCGAGGTGTACTGGTCGTCGAACGTGAGCGTGCCCGACACCGTCTCGCCGGCGGGCACGTCGATGACGTCGCCTTCGAACGACGAGCTCACGGGCGGCATGCCGAACGACAGCAGGCACTCGGTGCCAAGCGACTGCGCCAGCGTGTGGCTTCTCACGTCGATGTGGGCGGTGAGCTTGCCGTCGGCGCGGTCGATGGACGTCACGGTGACCTCGTAGTCGCGCCATACGGCCGTCTCGCCTACGGCCAAAGCCTTCAGCTTCTCCGCGTCGGTGAGCGTGTATCCGTAGCCGCCGGCGGAACCCGATGCGGAATCGGTCGGAACGTTCGGCTCCTCGACCTGCGAGTCGCATCCGGTCAGCGTCAAAGACAAAGCCACGGCGCAGGCCGCGGCCGCGCAGACGATCCTTTTGTTCACAGCGTTCCCCTTCGTCATCGAAAGCGAGCAGACGGGCAAGTCGGTCCCCTTTTTCGTTTGAGACGTATCATACCAGTTCGCAAGGTATTCGTGGGCCGATCATCGAATACGCATGCCGCTTCGGCCTCGCTCGGGATGACCGGTGCGTGCACGGCGACGCTCCGGTTGTCCCGCGCCGTCGAATCGCCGCCCGCACGCTCCGCGCTGACGAGGCAGCCGCCGTCACGCCTTTTATGTCCGAAAATGGCTAGCGCGCGCCGCCGGAGTGTGGTTTCATGAACGCAAGGGAACCGTCGGGGAAGGATGCGCTCATGGACGACCGGGAAATCGCAACGGGCGGCGGCGCGCTTTCCGCCGACGCGTTCGCCGGATCCGTGCTGCCCGACGGCGACACGTGCTGGGAGGCGCTGGGCGCGCACGACGCGCGCTTCGACGGGCTGTTCTTCGTGGGCGTGAAGTCCACGGGCGTCTACTGCCGTGCCGTGTGCCCGGCCAAGCGCCCGAAACGCGAGAACTGCACGTTCTACCGGACCGCCGCCGAGGCCGAGGCGGCCGGGTACCGTCCCTGCCTGAAGTGCCGTCCCGAGCTGGCTCCCGGCGCGCCCATCGCGCCGGACACCGACCGGGCCGTCCAGCGCGCCGCCGAACTCATCCGCGAGCATGCGGGTTCGTGCCGCATCGCGGACGTGGCCACGCGGCTGGGCCTGTCCGAGCGGCAGCTGAGGCGCCTGTTCGAGCGCACCTACGGCGTCACGCCCACGGCGTACCGCGGCACCTGCCGGCTGCTCCTTGCGAAAAGCCTGCTCACCGACACCGACCTTCCGGTGACGCGCGTGGCGTTCGCCTGCGGCTTCTCGTCGGTCCGCCGCTTCAACGATGCGTTTTCGCGTCAGTACCGCATGCCGCCCAGCCTCTTCCGCGCGAAGGCGGGGGCTGCGCGCGCGGACGCGGGCCCCGTGGTGCTGCACATGGGATACCGCCCGCCGTACCGCTTCGACCTGCTGCTTGACTTCCTGCGCCTGCGCGCCATCGAGGGCGTGGAGGCGGTGGAGGACGGCGCGTACCTGCGCACCGTGCGCCTCGATCGCGACGAGCCCGGCGCGCAACCGCTCGTGGGGTGGATCAGGGTGGCCGACGAGCCCGCGCGCAACCGTCTGGCGCTCACCGTGTCGCCCGAGCTGTTCGACGAGCTGCCCCTGGTGGTGGCGCGCGTGCGGCGCCTGTTCGACACCGACTGCCTTCCCGCCGTGGTGGAAGCCGGCCTCGCCGATTTCCATGCGCGCGTGCCCGCCGCGAACCGCGTGCCCGGCATCCGACTGCCGTGCTGCTTCGACGGCTTCGAGATGGCGGTGCGCGCCATTCTGGGCCAGCAGATCACCGTGAAGGCGGCCGGCACGCTGGCGGGGCGGGTGGCGCGGGAGTTCGGCACGCCGGCGGCCGCGCCGCACGCAGCGCTCGCCACGGCGTTCCCGCCGCCCGCCGTGTTCTGCGCCGACGACGCGGCCGACCGCCTGGGCGCGTTGGGCGTCATCGGGCAGCGGGCCCGCGCCATCTGCGCGCTCGCGCGGGCCGTGTGCGCGGGCGAGGTGACGCTGCGCCCCGGCGCCGACCTCGAGGCCGAGGCGCGCGCCTTGGCCGCCATCCCCGGCATCGGCGACTGGACCGTGCAGTACCTGCTCATGCGCGCCTACGGCCACCCCGACGGCTTCCCGGCCACCGACCTGGGCGTAAAGAGCGCCTTCCCCGGCCTCAAGCTGCGCGAGCTGGCGGCGCTCTCGAAGGCGTGGAGCCCCTGGCGCTCCTACGCCGTCATGTCGCTGTGGTCGGTACCGCACGAGCCGGCCTCGTCCGCGAAGGCCCCGCCGTCCGACCGGCCCGCCGCAAACCCGTCACCCGAACGATAGGATCAACCATGGACTACCTCAGCACCCTGAATTCGCCCGTCGGCCCCCTCACCGTCGCCAGCGACGGCGACGCCCTCGTGGGCCTGTGGCTCGACGGCCAGAAGTACTTCGAGGCCACGCTCGGCGAAACCGAGGAGCGCCCCGAGCTGCCCGTGCTCCAGGAGGCGCGCGCCTGGCTCGACCGCTACTTCGAAGGCGCCGACCCCGGTCCCATCCCGCCCGTGAGCCCGCGCGGCACGGCGTTTCGCCAACGCGTGTGGACGATGCTCGCGGAGATCCCCTACGGCCAGCTCACCACGTACGGCGAGCTGGCGCGCCGCATCGAGGAAGAGACCGGCGCGCGCACCTCGGCCCGCGCCGTGGGCGGCGCGGTGGGCCACAACCCCATCTCCATCATCCTGCCGTGCCACCGCGTGGTGGGTTCCACCCGCAGCCTCACCGGCTACGCCGGCGGCCTGCAGAAGAAGATAGCCCTGCTGAGGCTGGAAGGCGTCGACGTCGACGCCCTGAAAGTCCCCACGAAGGGAACCGCGCTGTAGGCAAACCCCGCCTCTTGACCGACCCGCCGAAAATGGCGACACTGGGCACCGCAGGTTTACCGGAGGCTCGCGGGGAAGGCGCGCATGGACATAGCGGAATTCATCGGCTCGGCGTTCGCGGACGGGCAGGTGCTCACGGTGCCGTGGGGCATCGACTACTTCTCCGTCGTCGTGGGCGTGCTCACGGGCGCGCTGTTCGCGTGCGACCGCAAGCTCGACATCATCGGCACCGTGGTGCTGGGCCTGCTCACCGGGTACGGCGGCGGCATCATCCGCGACGTGCTGCTGCAGGACAAGGGCGTGTACTTCACGTCGCACCCCGACCTCATCCTGCTGTGCATCGTGCTGTGCGCGTTCGTGTTCTACTTCCGCGGCCTGTTCAAGCACCTTGACGCCACGGTGTTCTTCGCCGACGCGCTGTCGGTGGGCCTGTTCGCGCTCGCGGGCGCGTCCAAAGCCTACGCTTGCGGCGAGGGCTTCGTGCTCACCGTCATCCTGGGCGCCATCACGGCCGTGGGCGGCGGCGCGGTGCGCGACATCTGCGTGGGCGAGACGCCCGGCATATTCCAGCAGTCGAACTTCTACGCGGTGGCGGGCCTGGGCGGCTCGCTGCTGTTCACCGTGCTCGCCTACTTGGGAAGCCCGCTCGTCGTCGCCGGCATCGCCTGCGTGCTCGCCGTGGTGCTCCTGCGCTACTGGAGCGTGTACTTCGATTGGAAGACGCGCGACGAAGCCGACCTCACCCCGCACGTCACACGCGGCCTGGGCTCGCTCAAACGGCTCGTGTCCGGCGTGTTCCTGCACGGCGGCGACCGCATCTCGACACGACGGCAGCGCAAGCGCTCGCGCGCGCGGAAAGGGGATCGCGAGGGCGAGGAGCGCCGATAGGGGCAGGGCTCGACCGGAATGCGCGGCAACCGCGCCGAAACCACAACCTCGTGGGTAACTGATGAAAATCGGGGGGGGGGGGCGTTTTTTGCCTTGACATTATGCTAGCATGGTGCCCTCAATTAAGGCGGAAAACGCCGATCCGACGAAGCGTACGAGAGAAGCTGAGACGATGGGGAGCCTGGCATTCTTGCTGGTCGATAAAACGCGCGGTTTCGTGGAGGCCTGCTACGAACGGGGCGACCTCGATGCCGCGCTCGCCTACCTCGATCCGTCGCACGCGACCTGCTACGGCTACATCGCGGACTTGAGCGCCTTCAACGCCGACGACGTCGCGCGACTGCTGGACGCCTCGTGCTCGTTCGCGCGCCGCATCGGGTCGCGCATCGTTTCCCACGAGTGCCACCTGGCCTACCGAAACGAGTCGTGCGCCGTCGTGCTGTCCAGCCTGCGCACGCGCGCGACGAAGGGGTGCGCCGCCGACGAGTACGTGCGCCGCCTCACGTTCGTGTACGCGCCGGTTGCGGGCGACTGGCGCATCGTCCATGTGCACAGCTCGGCCCCCGACGCGTCGGCCGGCGAGGCCGCCTCGCGCGGTTTGACCGCGCGGGACGTGGGCGCGGTCGACGTCGACGCCGTGCTGTCCCAGGCGAAGGTCGAGCGCGAGCGCTACGAGATCGTCTCGGAGCTGTCCGACGACGTCATCTACGAGTACGACGTGGCGCGCGACACGCTGCACCTGTTCTCCACCCGCTTCGGCGAGAACCCGGACATCAGGCGCAACAAGATCGTGGTGGAGCACTGCAAGAGCACGCTCGATCCCGGCGGCTTCGTGCATCCCGACGACCGCGAGCGCTACGCCGCCGATACGCGTCTGCTGTCGCAGGCCAAGCCAGAACCCGGCACGGAGCACGACGCTTACGCGTACGTGTACCGCCTGCGTCCCGTGTTCTTCTTCGACGGCCGCAAAGGCGAGCGCGACGCCTACGTGCACCAGCGCGTTCTGGGTCGCCGCATCTACGACGGCGAGGGCCGGCTTGTGAAGTACGTGGGCAAGATCGTGGACGTTTCGGGGGAATACGAGCTGCTGGAGCAGTCTTCCACCGACGCGTTGACGCGCGCCTACAACCGCTCGTACCTCCAAAGCCGCTTGCGGGAGTACTGCGCTTCCAAGCAGCCCGACGTGTCCTATGCGTGCCTTCTGGCCGACGTGGACTGCTTCAAGTCGGTTAACGACCAGTTCGGCCACCTTGTCGGCGACGACCTGCTCACGTCTTTCGTGGACACCGCCCGCGCGCTGTTCCGCACGAGCGACGTCGTCGCGCGTCTGGGAGGCGACGAGTTCATGGTGTTCATGCGCGACGTGTACGACCCGCGCGTCGTCATGGAGCGGTCCGAGGCCCTCATCGCCGCGTTCCGCAGCACGGCGGCCGATCGCGGTCTTCCGCATGACGTCAGCCTCAGCGTGGGCGTGGTGGTGTCGCAGGACCCGCATCCGTTCTCCGAGTTGTACCGTCGCGCCGACATCGCCCTTTACCGCGCGAAGGCCGCGGGGAAGAATTGCGCCGTGCCCTATTTGGAGGGCATGGCCTATCCGGAATGCGATTGCCTGGCGAAGCCGGCTCCTTCGCTGGGCGATTGACGCAGTTTTTATCGAAGGCCCGCTCGCGTGCGGATGGGCGTGGTACACTTTCCGTTCGATATCGAACCCTAAGCGCGACAAGCCGGCCGGGCCGGCTGCGGAAAGCGACACCATCCATGGCTGATTACATCGAGGGCAAACGCCCCATCATCGAGGCGCTGCGCACGCAGGTGCCCGTCAAGCGCATCCTGCTCGCCGACAACGTGAAACGCGACGGCCTGATAGAGGACGTCTTGCGCAAGGCGAAGCACTTCGACGTGCCCGTGGTCACGGTGCCGCGCAAGACGCTGGACGAGAGGTCCGAGCGCGGCAGCCACCAGGGCGTCATGGCGGAGACGAAGCCGCACGCCTACGTGGACATCGCCGAGATCGAGCGCGCCGCGGAAACCTACGCCGAAGAGCACGACGGCCGGGCGCTCGTCGTCATCCTCGACCACCTCACCGACGCCGGCAACCTGGGGGCCATCGCGCGCAGCGCCGAGGCCGTGGGCGCCTGCGGCCTGGTCATTCCGAACAAGCGCAGCGCGAAGGTGGACGCCTCCACCTACAAGAGCTCGGCGGGCGCCATCGCGCACATGCCCGTGGCGCAGGTGCCGAACCTCGTGCAGGTCATGGCTCGCCTCAAGGAGCGCGGCTTCTGGGTGGCGGGCGCCAGCGAGCAGGCCGACGACGTCATCTGGCGCTCGAACATGAAGGGCAAGATCGCGCTCGTCATGGGCAACGAGGCCGAGGGCCTGTCCCGCGTGGTGAAGGAAAGCTGCGACTTCCTGGTGAAGCTTCCCCAGATGGGCGAGGTGGCCTCCCTCAACGTCGCCCAGGCCTCCACGGCCTGCATGTACGAGTGGCTCCGCCAAAACTATTAGGTTCTGGGGTTCCGGCGGCCTGCCGGCCGCCGGAACGAGCCGACGCTGCGGCCGCCCGTGGCACCCGATCTCGCGGCGATGGCGAGAGCTCGCGTACCAAAGTACGCTTCGCCCTCGCCATCCCCACGATCTCGGGCACCACGGCCGCCCTCGCTGACTTACTACGCCAACTGGGGCGGCTTGGCGCTGCCAACCGACGAGGCAAAGTTCTCGCTGACTGATTTGGACCGATGAGATGTGTGCTAAGCAACGCAAAAAACTGCTGCTGTTTGATGGCTGCAATTATCGCTCCCTCCTATTTTCAAACCCCCTGTTCAGGGGGCTTTTTCATTTTTAGGGCGTGGAAACCTCCCGCACCCATGGCTCCGGATCCGACCGAAAGCCTACCTATCCCATGGGCGAACCGCGAAAATGCCCCAGATCGAGTTGTGTTTTTCTCTCCATATGGACCGTTTATGGAGAAAAGCGCCTTCGTTTGCCGCAAATCGCGCAACCCGCGCGTTGAAACTCCCCCTCAATGGGCATAAAGAGCCCCAGGCCGCCGCAGCCGGCGGCTTAACCTCCGAGACGGATGGCTTGGGAAGGAAGGAGTCGGGGTTTGGAAACGGTCAACAGGATCGTGGTGTCGGGGCTCGTGTTCGGGCCCGTGGAGTTCACGGAGCCGGACAGGGGGCCCGCGCACGCGCGCTTCTGCCTGTCCCAGGAGAAGGCGGCGGGCTCGCGCCGCGTCGAGCACAGGTTCCACTGCGTCGCGTTCGGCCCGGTGGCGATGGCCGTGGCGGCCTCCCTCGCCCCCGGCGTCGCCGTGGTGCTCGAGGGGGAGCTGGCCGAGGCGAGGGCGGCATCGTTTCTCGACGGCCGTCCGAGGAGGGCCGAGGCCGGCGGGCAGAGCGAGATCAAGGTATCGACTTTCCTCAAGGTCGACGCGCGCTGATTCAGGCACGGGTCCAAACGGCCTGTGCCTTTTTCATCCCACACATCAGCATACATACGCATGCACGCATATGCGCATATACGCAACCGCACATTTTCGTTTTTACGTATTTGTGCGATTGCGCATCTGCACATTTGGGTAGATACAGACACAGGATGCGGGCCTGGGCCCGCGATGGATGACCATGGAGGGATGGCATATGGGAAGGAAAGATTCCGCCGGGAATCAGGCCGGCACGGCGAGGATGACGGTCGGCGATAGGTTCTGGGCGCGGCGTATCCGCCCGATCTTCGACGACGGCGACCTCACGCTCGAGCAGAAGTCGGTCTTCTGCTGCATCGTGGCGCGCGATCCCATGTCGGTGGCGATCGAGTGCCCGGCGCGCGACATCGCGGCGGCCGAGGCCGGCCTGCCGCGCCGCGACTACGACGAGGCGCTGGCCGCGCTCGAGCGCGGCGGCTACATCGTCGACATCGTGACGCCCTACGGCGAGGACCGGGACGGGGAGCTCTGCATGGTCCCGATCCCCGCCGAGGTCGTGCGGGAGGGGGTGCAGTGCCGTGAGTAGCGCAAAGGAGCGCGGCATGGCGGCACAGCCCGCCGGCCGCACCCGCGACGAGCTCGACGAGACGTTCGAGATCCTGGACCGCGACGGCGCGGTCGTCGTCTTCGGCGGCGACCTCATGGAGCGCGGCTTCGGCATCGTCTCGGCCAAGGCGACCGAGGACACCCGCCTGTCGTCGTCGGCCAAGGGCGTCTACGCCTACTTCTGCGCCCATGCCGGCGCGGGCACCCATTCGCTGTTCCCGTCCGTGGACACGATCTGCACCCACCTCGCGATGTCGCGCAACACCTACTACCGCCACCGCCGAACCCTGGTCGAGTGCGGCTACATCAGCGTGCACCAGGGCCGCGCGCAGGGCCAAGGGCGCTATCTCTCGAACCGTTACGTGGTCAATGCCGAGATCCCCGAGGAGCGCCGTTTCGTGCCTGTCGATAACTCGAAATCGACTGGGGCGGGCGCTGTTGAAAACTTGCCGGGGGAGGGGGTTGAAAACGAGGTTATCAACAACCCGCAGGATTCGCCGTGTACCAAAAATTGGTACACGGGCGACCAAACTAACGTTAGTTTGCAACTAGATTCACCGTGTACCAAAAATTGGTACACGGGCCCAACTGGGGAAACGATTTCACCGTGTACCAATTTTTGCGACACTAACAAGGATGTTGTTATTGATGTTAGTGGGAGAGGGCGCGCGGGCGCGCTGCCGTCTGTCGAAGACCCGGTCATGTCGAAGGCTGCGGGCGACTCGGTCACGGTCGTGAGGGTCGCATCGGAGGCCGGCCTTGGGCTCGAGACGGAGGTCCCGGTCCCAAACGCCGAGGTGCTTGCCCTCATGCGCATGTCCATCGGCAAGGCGGAGGTCTTCGCCGACGTCGCCGAGGCTTATGCCCGCGCCCTCGCGGACGGCTGGACGCTTCCGCGCATCGGTCGCGCCTACGACACCTACCGCCGCGAGTACGCGGCATCGCACACCGACGGGCGCTACATCATGTCGCTGCCCAAGTTCCTCGCCGCCGGAAACGGCCTGAGGTTCTACGACCTGAGGGCCGATCTCGTCGATTCCGGCGCCGTGGCCGCAGCCGAGGAGAAGGCCGCCCCGTCGAAGGCGCCGACCCGCGAGCAGGTCCGAAAGTACGTGCACGAGAAGGGCTATGACGCCCCCGACCCGGACAATCCCGCCTACCGCGTGATCGACCCCGACGAGTTCTTCGACTACTACGAGGCCACCGGCTGGGTCCGCGCGGGCGGCGTGCCGATCGTCCGATGGAAGAACGTCGTGAACACCTGGCGCCGCAAGCCCGCGCCGCGCTCCGCCCGTAAGTCCGGCCCGTCTGGCGCGAAGAGGGCCATGAGCGTCGCCGAGCGCGTGGCCGCCGACAGCGATTTCAGCGAGTTCAACGACGATTAGCTCAGACGGAGGGAGAACCGAGATGAACGACACGCAAGCGCAGGCGAGGCCGAAAAGGCCCGCGCTCGAGGAAGTCGAGGCCTACGTCCGCGGGAAGGGCTACGACGACCGCGGCTCCGTCAACGCCTTCTACGGCAACTTCTTCTACGCATACCACGATGCCCGCGCCTGGCGGCGCGCGGACGGCACGCCGGTGCTCGATTGGAGGGCGGAGGCGGACGCGTGGCACGAGATGGGGCCGCATTACCTCGAGCCGGAGCACCCGGCCCCCGCCGCGGCGCCCGTTCGGACTCCGGTGCCAGCGGCGCCCGTGCCCGAGGCCCCGGCTGCAACAGCCGCGCCGCTTCCCGTCGGCGGCGCCCTGCCTCCGCTCGAGATTGCGGACGTAGCCGCCCTCGCCGCGACCGATCCCGCGTTCCATGAGGCGGTCGTGCGCAAGACCGGCATCCCGCCGCGCTTCGCCCGCCGCATCGCCGAGGGAGTGGCCGCCCCGGAGCATGCCTACGACGCGCGCCTCGCGCACGGCGGCGGGCTGTACATCTACGGTCCGCGCGGGGTCGGCAAGACCGAGATGGCGTGCCGTATCGCCTACGACTACGCCGGCTCGCGCCTCGATCCCCGCTTCGGCAACTGGGCGTACCGGCCCGTCCCGAAGGGCAGGCCCAAGCACGGCGTCAGGTTCGTCGTCTCGGCGGACCTCATGACCGAGCTCCGCTCGACCTTCGACAAGGGCGGCGACAGCGAGGCCGACGTAATCCGCAGGTACGTGAACGTCCCGATCCTGATCATCGACGACCTGGGCAAGGACTCCTCGACCCAGTGGGTGCTCGCGAAGCTGTTCCAGATCGTCAACGGCCGCTACGAGGCCGAGCGCGCCACGATCGTGACAAGCCAGTACACCCAGGCTGGCCTCGCCGCGGTGCTGTCGGAGTACGGCCGCAAGGAGGACGCCCTGGCTATCGTCTCGCGCCTGGCCGAGATGACCGAGCGCGTCAAGATGGACGGCCCGGACCGCCGCATGGCGCCCTGCGATGCCGAGGGGGCCGGGCGATGAGCCGCCGTGCCCCCCAGGAGGGGCGCAGCTATGAGCAGGCCCTCTACTCCGTCGTCCTGCTGGTGCCGCGCCTCCCGCGACCCGAGCGCACCGGGACGGTGAGGGTCCTGCTCGACTTCATCGCCGGCCTCTGGGAGCTGGACCGCTCGCGCGTCGATGCAGACTTCGCCTCGCTCATCCGCGGGCTTCCTCGCTGACGTTCGCATGGGTATGCACACACGTATCCGCACATCTACGCGTTTACGCATGCGCATACCTGCACAGATACACACATACGAGGGCGCACGGCCGCGCGCCCTCCCTGAGGGATTGGGGTTTCCCGTGGAGAAGATCGAGGACATGTCCGCCGGCGAGGCCGAGGAGCACATCGCCGCGCTCTACGGCGACGAGCTGTATGGCCTCGAGCTCGACGGCGAGGTTTCGGGCGAGGGGGCCATGCGGTGTCGGTACGCACCGGTCCATGACGAGGTGAGGGGCATCTGCGATGCGCTGGGGCTGGACTACGACCGCGTCGATCGAATCGCGACCGATCGCGCCGGGATGCTCTGGGCGGGCGAGGGGATGCCTCACCGCTTCGACGCATGCTGCGAGATCAGCGACATCGCGAGGCGCCTGCGCGCCCAGAGCCGCGACGTCGCTTCCCGTTCGGAAAGCCCCGACCCGCGGCGCCGGCCCCATCGCTAGCCGGCGTTAGCATCTTGCGGAAGGACGCGCATGGGCCGAATGTGCCCGGACAACGGAATGGAGTTTCAAGATGGACAGGCGAGAGCTCGAGATCATGTTGAACGATGCCTTCGACCGCGGTATCGTCACGGCAAGGGCGGTAGAGGGGGTGCATCCTCCAGTCGTCACGGTGGGAATCCTCGACGACCTCGGGCGCGAGATCGACTTCGGGCATGAAGATGGCGGGTTGACGGTTTTTCTCCCTGAAATCGAAAACGGTGCCCGCTTTGCCGACTCGTGCAAAGCCCTCGGCGGCAAGGTGCCGCAGAACACCTATCGCGGGGAACTCGTCTCGGCGATCGCCGACGAGTTCATGGGCGACGAGTCCGCCCCCGCGCTCGGCGCCTTGGAATCCGCCCTGGACAGCGCGAGGCGAAGGGGCTACTGCGTGTTCGATCGCGGCATCCACGATGACGTCCCGGATTCCGGCCTGGTCTACCTGTGCTCGACCTACCCCGCCGCCGTCCGCCTGAAGGACTCCCTGGACTCCGTCCGGGCCCAGGGCAACGATCCGGACCGTCACGCGCTCGGCACATACCGCATGGTGGACGGGTACTGCATCATGGGAGGGTTGGACGAGGGGTCGCAGGCAGACACATATGCCGTGGATGCGGCAATTGTCGAGGACTGGGGTGTCGGCGATGCCGTCTTCCGCATCTCCGACCTCAAGGTGAAGACGTTTTCGTACGATATCGATGCCGCCGGCGGGCAGAAGGCGTCGACGCTCGTCTACTACACCGATGAGGGGTCCGACCCGGTCCTCTTCCAGCGGACCGGCGGCGACTGGCGCCTGGCGAGCGACAACTTCCTCGCGGAGAACGCGATCGTCGAGGACTTGGAGCGGGTCTACATCGGCGAGATCTCGCCGGTTTGCCTCGATCGGGATATCGTCGACATGGAGGAGATGGCCGAGGCCTACGGCTGGGTGAAGCCGGAGAGGACCCCGGCCTCCATCGCCGCCGGCGCCCGGAAGGTCGCCGCGTCCTCGGCAGCCGAGGAATCCTCCCCCGGCAAGGTCGCCGCCGCGGTGCGCGAGGCCTCGAAGGACTCGGCGCCCCGACACTGATACCATGGGGGGGTGCGGATGCGCCCGCAGGCGCTTTGGCATACACACACAAACGCTCAACCGCGCATCCGCACATATCCACACATCCGCATCCGCATATATGCGTAAAAGGGGACGTGCCATGATTGGAAACGTCTTGAAGCCCGACGGCACGGTGCATATCGAGCAGCAGGTCGGCAACATGCGGTACGACCTCACGACGGGACAGGTGGAGACGGTGGTCCCCGCGGCGGGCGCCACGAACCTCGTCTTCGGCGCCGACGGCCGCCAGCACGTCGAGCTCACGACCGGCAACATTCGCCGGAATCTAGGCAGGCCCGGTTTCGACACGCTCCTGTAGGTTCCGCGATCGCACATCCGCACACATACGCAGTTGCATACCCGCATACCTGCGCGCCAGCACAAATACGCACCGGCATACCTACGCACGTATACATAAACGCACGACCGCATCCGCGCCCATCAGGCTCCCATCCTGGTGGGCGCCCTGTTTTCCAACGGTTTTCCCTATCCGGTGTCTAAGCCGGCAGATACGGGGAATAACCACCTAAGGGGAAATGAACAGCGCCGAGGGAGGGCGCGCCCCGGAATATTTCGGAAGGAATGGAGAACGGAAATGGGAATACCCGCAAGAGCGGCGAGGCCGCTCGTCGCCTTGGCCATTGCCGCCGCATCGCTCGGCTGTATCGCGCACCCGGCATACGCTGAAAACGCGACTGCCGCCGTGGTGTCCGACGACGGCAGCCATATCGTCGTCGACGTCGACCTAAACGGAGGCGCGTCTGATGTCGGCTCGGACAGGCAGGGCGCGGAGAAAGGCAGTCAGGGCGAGTCTGTTTCCGACACGGAAACAGACAAGACCATGAAAGCATTCGAGGGCTTGATGACGTTCAACGTCATAATTATAACAACCGCGTTTTACTACATGTTCCTGCCGTTCATTTCCGCGATGGCCATGATTCTCCTCTTAAACGAATTACTGGACCTCCATGATCGCCGCCGTCTTTAGCCCCGACGGATGGACTGAGCCGGTATCGCGGCGGCCGTAAGCCCGGCCCCGTCGTCCCCGCCAACGAAGTTGTCTATAACCGGGCGGTTCTGCCCGAGCCACCCTTGAAGGGAAGGAAACCCTATGATGCTTTTCGAATCTTTGATCTTCAACCTGCTCCCCGCAGCCGTCGGTATCATGGTTCTCGTGCTGGTGTTCGAGAGCTGCTGGCGCAAATGCCCGCCGGATAAGCTCATGATCGTCTCCGGCGCCGGCAAGATGCGCTCCGTCTCCGGCAAGGGCACCTTCGTGATCCCGCTCCTCCAGCGCGTCGACACCCTCTCGCTGGGTGCCGTACAGGTGCAGCTGACCACCGAGAACGATATCCCGACGCAGGACGCAATCCTCATCCACGCCTGCGCCGTGGCGAACTTCCAGATCGGCCAGACCCCCGAGCTGATCGAGACCGCCTCCAAGAACTACTTGAATATGGACAAGGAGGAGATGACCCGACAGGTCACCGAGGTCATGCTGGGCAAGATGCGCGAGGTTATCGGCCAGATGGACCTCAAGGAGCTCATGCGCGACCGCGAGAGCTTCAATGCCAAGGTCTTCGACGGCTCCAAGGACGACCTCGCCAACCTCGGCCTCGAGCTGCGCACCTTCAACGTCCAGGACTTCTCCGACTCCCAGGGCATCATCCGCTCCATGGGCGCCGACCAGGCCGCGGAGATCAAGAAGGAGGCCGAGCTGGCGCAGATCAAGGCGGCCGAGGAGGTCGCCATCCGCCAGAACCAGCTCGACTTGAAGCAGGCCGACCTCAAGAAGCAGGCCGACAAGGCGAAGGCCGAGGCCGATATGGTGAAGGCCACCGTGACGGCCGAGAAGCAGCGCGAGCTCTACATCGCCCAGCAGGAGGCCGAGATCGCCGCGGAGACCAAGAAGGTCGAGCTCGCCGAGCGCCAGGCGGACGTGAGGGAGCGCGAGCTGAACGCGACCGTGAAGAAGCAGGCTGAGGCCGACCGCTATGCCGCCGAGCAGGCGGCGGAAGCCGACCTCTACAAGCGCACGAAGCAGGCCGAGGCCGCCCGTATCGAGCGCCAGAACGAATCGGATGCCGAACTGTATTCCGCCCAGAAGGACGCGGAGGGCATCAAGGCGAAGGCTACCGCCGAGGCCGAGGCCACGCGACTGAAGGGCGAGTCCGAGGGTGCGGCCGAGAAGGCGCACGGAGAGGGCGTCGCGGCGAGCATCAAGGCCCAGGCCGAGGCGTACAACGGCATGGATAACCCCTACCTGCTCGCCAACCGCTACATCGACATCATGCCCAAGGTAGCCGAGCAGGTTGCGAAGCCCCTCACTGCCGTCGATTCCATCAAGATGTACGGATCGGGCAACGCGCAAAAACTCGTAAAGGAGACCACATCGATTGTCGACCAGGTCGCATCCGGCCTGAAGGACAGCACGGGAATCGACCTGCCGTCCCTGCTGAACGGCCTGATCTCGAACCCCGATATCGATGCCGACTCCGCCGAGAACTCGGTGGAGTGATGGTCGTCCCGCTGATCGCCTCGGCCTTGCTGCTCGATTTCTTCGGCTGCATGATGCCCCTGGCATGGGTCGAGGACACCAAGGCATTTAAGGTCGGCGTGTTCCTGATTTGGGCGGCGCTGGTGGCGGATTCCGTCCTGATGGGCTTGTTCTATCCGAGGGAGCTGGCGGAGGTGAATCCCCTGTTGGCGGCAGGTCTCGAATCGATATGCCTCATCTGTGCCATGTATCCCCTGCATGGGTTCGCATCGAACTTGGCTCCCTGTGGCATCCGGGTCGATACTGCCGCGGCCCTCGCCTTCATAGACTTCCTCGTGACCGCTGTGGGATATGTCTCCCTGCTCTTGGGTACGATCTGGCTTATATTCTTCTAGGCTCGCAGGCATATGGACCTGTCGACCATCAAGCCGGAGGGTTCCGAGGAGTAGTACCGGCGCGGGCCGCCCGCACGTCGCGCAGACCGTCGGGCGGCCTTTTACATCGAAGGGGAGTGTGTCCCATGGAGGGGAAACGAAACCGCGGCGAGGTGACCGCCGAGCTTTCCGAGAAGGTATGGGCGAGGCTGTGCCGCGAGAACGCCCTGGTCGCGAGCGAGGTCTGGGTCGATGACGCCCGCCGGGTCGATTTCGTGGCCTACAGGCCGCATCGTCCGCGCGACCGATCGTCGAACCATGCGACCGCCGCCGAGCTCGAGTCCGGCACCTTCACGTTCGTCGAGGTCAAGTCGTGTATGGACGATTTCACGAGCGGCCACGGCAGAACGTTCGAGGGCGATGAGAACTGGCTGGTGTGCCCGCTCGAGCTCGCCGACTCGCTGGCTTCCAAAGGGATGCTGCCCAAGGGGGCGGCCGTGTACTCGCCAGACGCCCGCGGCGCCCTGCGGAAGCGCTACGACACTTCCGAATTCCGGCAGGTGCGCGTCGCCCCGGCAATCGAGCTGATATGGGCGATGCTGAGGCGGAAGAGCTCATGCGAGACCGGCGCCGGTTTCCCCGTATGAATCACCGGCACATCTGTCCGGATGCATATCCGCACATCGGCATACATACGCCGAGGCACATACGCGCACACGCATATATACACACCAGCACCATTGCACATATGCGCGCACGCATAAAGACATAGACACACAGATGAACAGGCCGCGACCCCTTACGAGATCGCGGCCTGTTCTCGGACCGAAGTCCCACCCATGAAAGAAATCCGCGATGCCCGCATGGGAAAGACAAGCCGTTCGGCTGCGCGGGACCCACATCATTCTGAGGCTATCGTACCCGTTTGCGCATCGGGGTATACGGGCGCGCGGGGAAATGCGCGGAAGCATATCCGCGCCGCCTTCCAAAACTTCCTATAGTTTCTGCGAAACACCCGTTCAGCGTATATTTTTTCGCTTGCGCGGGTATCAATTCCCCGTTACTGGTCGAACGGATGACGGGATATGGAAATGGCAGACGGTGACCGATTTACACCGGAGCAGGCCGAGGCGCTGAGGGCGCTGAGGGACGGGAGGAACGTGTTTCTCTCGGGCAACGCCGGCACGGGTAAGAGCTACGTGCTCAACGCCTTCATATCGGACCTGAAGGCGCGCAACGTCGATTTCCTCGCCCTGGCGCCCACCGGCATCGCCGCGCTGAACCTCACGGACGGCTCGACGATCCACCGCACGCTGAAAATCGCGCCGGGGGTCTGCGCCCCCGATGGCCCCAAGGGGTCCCGCAAGGTGCTCGACGCCGCGAAGGTAATCATCATCGACGAGATCTCGATGTGCCGCATCGACCTGTTCGACCACGTGATGGGGATGATCTCCCAGTCCATGACGCGCAACGGCGCGAAGCAGGTGGTCCTCGTCGGCGACTTCTTCCAGCTACCGCCGGTCGTGACCGACCGCGACTCCGCGCTGCTGATGAAGTTCTATCCCGGAAACCTCCAGGGCTGGTGCTTCAAGTCGAGGTACTGGACCGGCTTCGATTTCGAGCCGCACGTCCTCAAGACGGTCGTGCGCCAATCCGACCCCGATTTCATCGACAACCTGAACCGCGCCCGCGTCGGCGACGCGTCGTGCCTCGATTACTTCAACGCGCACTCGAAGAGCTCCCGTGCCTACCTGCCGAAGGACACGCTGGTGCTGTGTGCCAACAACCGCATCGCCGATTCGATCAACCGCGAGAACGTCGACGCGCTCGACGCCCCGAAGGTCGAGTTCGCGGCCGCCGCGACAGGCACGGTGTCAAACGGCGACAAGATGGCGCCGGAGAGGATCGTCCTGTGCCGCGGCGCCCGCGTGATGTCGCTCGTGAACAGCCCTCAGGAGGGTTACGTCAACGGCACGCAGGGCACCGTCACCGACGCGTCCGCGGACGCCGTGACGGTCAAGTTCGACGGCGCGGACGAGAAGGTCAGCATCGAGCGGCATAGATGGGAGATCAACAAGTCCGAGGCCATCGTCGAGATGGACGAGGAGGGCAGGCCCGTCAACAGGGTCAAGACCGCCGTCGTGGGTACCTATACCCAGATCCCGCTCAAGCTCGCCTACGCCATCACCATCCACAAGTCGCAGGGCCTGACGTTCGATGCCTGCTGCGTCCACACGAAGGTCTTCGCCGAGGGCCAGCTGTACGTCGGCCTGTCCCGCGTGCGCTCCGCCGCCGGCCTCACCGTGTTCCCCAAGATCGAGCCGAACCGCCTGATCGCCAGCCGCGAGGTCGTGGAGTTCTACGATTCCCTCGAGCACAGGATGGAGGAGCCGGTCCAAATCGAGTGCCCGCGCCGCTACGAGTCGCGGGTCCGCGCCTACATCCGAGACCTCATGGACGGCAGGGGCCCCGACGCCCCCACGCCTCTCGCCCTGGAAGGCGCCCTGGAGAACAGCAAGGGAGGTACCCAGGAACCGGGGACCGAAAGGCCGGCTAGAACCCTCGAGGAGAAGATCCGGGCGGATATCGTGACTCGAGCCACCTTCGCCCTCAAGGATGCGCTCTCCGGCGCGATGTCCAAGGACCATCTGGATGCCAAGATGCTCCTTGCCGGGTACGTACTCGATTGGGACTACGACCCACATGAGCTCTATGTCGTCCGCAAGGAGGGCGGTTATCGCGTCAGCGCATCGGAACTGGGCATCCGGCGTTCCGAGGTCGAGGCGCGGATCGCGAAAAACTCCGGCTTCGACTTGGGCTCCACCCGTCGTCAATCGAATTCGTCCGGCTCCCGTCCTGGGAAGCGGAAGGGAGTGGCGAAAGGGTCCACCGCCGCCGGTCGAAAGACCCGCAAGGCGAATTGGCGGCAGGGATAGCGGAAATAGGGAGGCCGGGAGATTCGGCCTCCCCATTTCATTTTCGCGGGCGGATCGCTATCGTCTCCCGGTGAGCTCCCAGTCCCAGATATACTCCTCGACCTGCTCGGCGAGATGGAGCGGGGCGGGAAGGTTCACCCTCATATCGTTCTTGTAGAGCTGCACCATGCAGCCGCGCAGGGCCTCGGCGTATTTGACGCTGGCAAGCGCCTCGGCCTCGCCACCGGGCGACAGAAGGCAGTACTCGTTGATCGTCTTCTCGCAGAACGCCGCGGTGGGCGAATCGTACTTCGATCCGCGTGCGGACCATTTGTACTGGGCGTCGCCCGGTCGCGGGGCCAACGCGAGGAAGTAGCCGTCCATCTTGAAGAGTCCCTGCTTGTCGCGCCTGTTCGGCACGGTGCCGTCGTCTGCGCCGCCCGCGGCCACCTCGTCCGTGAACCAGTCGGGGACCTCGCCGTTGAGACCGGAGCGTATACGCAGGATGCGCAGCTTGCTGCCCGCGAGGTCAAGCGGCTCCTCATAACCGGTCGGTCCGTAGCTCAAGGGTCCCGACTCGAGGCCGGAGTCGCTGATGCCGGGCCACCAGTCTCTCTGGCGGATGCGGCCGTAGGAGTTGACGAGGAGGAGTTCCGGCCTGTCGCCGGTGGCGCGGACTATGCCGTGGAGCATCCTCTTCAGGGCCATTCCGTTCGCCCGCTTGCAGGAGTCCGGAAAGCCCTCGGAACCGCTCAGCCGGGCGAACTCGATGAGGGCGCGCCAGTACGGTAGGCTTCCGTCAGGTAGGAGGGGGCAGTACACGGTGACGGCACCGCTTCTCATGTCCTGTCGGACGCAATAGGGGAAGCTCGCCCGCGCCTTGCCGTTGCCGGAGTTGTAGACCTTCAACCCTATCGCCGGGATCGAGGTATCGATGCCGCGCGAATTGCGTGCCGGTTCGGGTACGAAACCGAGCTGGCGCATGAGGTCGCGGACGGCGACGCGCGCGCGGATCTCGGGACCGTCCTTCGAGTCCTCGGGTTCGATGAATTGGGTCAGGCGCCCGGTTTTCGCGAACGCGATGCGCAGGGCGCGCTTGGGGTCTCCGCCGTCGTCTTTGCCCTTGGGCTTGTAGCTCTCGGCGCCCGGCAGGACCACTATGCACGCGGTCGGGTCGGTCGCCTCGGGAAGCGCGGCGGCGACTTTGCGCCAGCGGATCTTCGCCTGGCTGTCGCCGGTATTCTCCATGCGGTTCAGGAGGTCGTTTGCCGGGATGTTATCGATCTTGACCTCGAAGCCGTCGACGGCCCCCTCCCCACCGAGAAAGCGGGAGATCTCGGCCCTTGCCATACCGAGGAGCCGGGCATCGTCCTGGTTGCCGATCAGCTGGAATACGGCCCTGTCCCTGCCGGTGCAGCGGGCGAGTCTGGCGCGGTTGGCCCGGCCCCAGGCCTCCTGTCTCGCCCGTGCGCCGACGGGGTCCTTGTCCCAATCCGCCTGCCTGGGCTCCTCTATGGACGCCTTGAGATGGGTCAGTTGAAGCGAGTCGAGCGCACCGACGGGCTCCGCGATATCTTTAAGCCGAGCCGCGACGGCCTCGAAGAACATGGCCTTGTCGATGACGGATGCCCCGCTTGCGACCGAGGGCTTCGATGCCCAGGAGGCGGTCATCGCGTAGGGGGATAGGATCTGCGGCTGCGAACCGTCGCGGGCGTACCTGCCCATGTCCTCAAGATACTCGCGGACTGCGGGCAATCCGGTCCCCCTGGCGAACTCGTAGTTCGCCAGGGCCGCGGGGTCCCAGGCCAAGTCGCGCTTCTGTTTGTCGTAGCCGTAGGGGACGACGCGGAGCGTGCCGCCTTCCGTGCGGACGTAGGCGTTGACATCGTGTTTGAGGAACGGGTCGTCCTGCCATGGCTTGCCGATGAAGCGGCGGACGGCAACATCCATGTTGAGCCTTGCCTTGCGGCCGACCGGCAGCGTCTCGACGTGGAATCTGAGGGCGAACGCCCACGGGTCCTCCTTGTGCCAGTGGATATCGGAAATCAGCTCGTAGACGTTTCCGTTTCCGCGTGAGACTCTGCTGAAGTTCTCGACCATGCCGTTGGCGAGTTCGAGGGGGATGTCGGCGATGGCGTCGGCGACTTGCGCGGAGAATGCGGGGAAGGTGAGCCTGCCCGTGGGACGGCCGTCGCCGCTGAACAGGCAGGTCTCTTCGCCATGCACGGCCTCTTCGAACGTCTCGGGGTGCAGCATCCCCATCACCTTGCAATAGGCGGGGGATTGGGTATCGATGTCCTTGCGGGAGGAGATCCAGACCGCGATGACGTTGCATAGCTTCGCGAGATCAATGGGGGCGAGGGCGATAAGCCAGCTGTCGGTATGCACGTTGGGGCGTACGGGGTTCAGCTCGACGGCCCGGTCGAGCCAGCAGCGCAGGTCGTCCTTAAGGACTTTGGTGTTGAGGTAGCCGCCCTCTTTCCTCGGGGGCATGAGCGTGAAGAGGGCGTCGCGCAGGCTGTCGGGCAAGCCGACGACGTGCACGGTCGTCTTGGTGTCGGGGACGGGTGCGAATGACATGAGGTGCAGCTTAGAGTCCGACATTTCCGATTCCTTTCCTGAATGACTCGTAGAACGGCCCGTAAAGGGCTTTGGCGACCTCCGGCTGGTCGCTATCGTGCATGAGGCGTTCCATGTAGGCGCCAAGCTCTTCCAGGGTCCTGAACGAGAGCTTCCCGTCGCCGCCGCGGAAGGCCGCATCGGCGAAATAGACATGCGGCGCGGGCCTCTCCTTATCGGCAAGCCTCGCCAGGCGCCCGAATATCTGGATGATCGTGACCATGAGCGTGGAGATCGCGTCGTCTACGAGGAATTGCCTTCCCATGGTCCTCCATGCGCCCATGGGAAGGTTCTCGTCCCGCTCCATGGTCTTCCATGTGCGCCAGGCGGAGGCCCTGACCTCGGTCGCGAACTCCCCGGGATTGGCCGGGTAGTCGCCGACCTCCCTTTCGATGAGGCCGTTGAGCTTGCGGTATCGCCCGCCGAGGTCGTGCGGTGTGCCCATCGGGCGCACCGAGAAGATGAGGCTCGTGAACACGGCATGGCCGCCGCGGTCGACGATATTGAATCCGCGCTCGATGGCCATGGCCGGCGCCACGAGCACTTTGGCCGGATGATCGCAGAACTTGTAGACTTCGCTCCGGGGCACGAAGTGCTCCCTGTGCTCGTGGTTGTTGCGCACCAGGGCCGCGACCTTGATTGCCTGGCCCTTGCGTCGGAACTCTTGCTCGATGCGGTCGCGTGCGTCCTCGGCCTCCCGGTAGCTGTTCACGATGACCAGGGCCTTTCCCGCGCCATCCGCGTCGAGTTCGTCCCTCAGCGTGGCCATGGTCTGGGATAGGACGATGCCGAGGTTGCCGGAACGCATCTCGGCGGCGCTGCCGGACACGTTCTGCTCGATGCCGAGGTCCCTCACGGTCGAGGTGGAGAGCTTGGCCGCCTTCCACGGCTCCGCCTCGAGGAGGTAGTCGACCGGCCTGTTCACGTGGTATTGCAGGCAGCCGGGCTCCCAGCTCGAACCGGAGAGCAGGAGCACGTGCGGCCCCAGCGCCGCCCCGGCGGGGTCGGTATCGAGCCAGGGCAGCGAGCACATGAAGGCCCGCCCGAAGGCGAACTGCCGGAAAAGCCTGAGGTCGTTGCCGTCGAGCTTCATCCCGAAGATGTTGCCGATCAGCGAGTTGGGGAGATAGTGCTGCTGGCGCGTGTAGCTGAACTTGAGGAAGTTGTACAGCTCGTCGACGGAATCGTCCTTGAAGCTGAGGAGGTCCTGCGCGGAGGCGAGTTCGCGCAGATACGAGTCGAACCGGATGACCTTGAGGGCGAAGGAGAACCTGGTCCGCAGCTCGTCGGGAAGCTCCGAGCATCCGCGTGCAGCGAGGTATTCGTTCAACGAGTAGCTGTGGGTGTCGTCGTCGATGCCCTCGCAGGAGGTCGCGACCGCCTGCGAGAGCTTGTTGAGGGCCGCATCGCCGCCATCGAGGCTCTTCTTGGCAATCTCGAATCTATAGGGGTTGATGAGTTTGTCGGCATCCTCGTAAACCTGTTTGGGAAGGCCCTGCTCCAGGAGGTCGTTCAGAAGCGAGAGTGACGTGAACGCCTCGTCCTTGACGATGCGCCATTTCGCCACGCGGTCGTCCCTGACGGATTTGAGCAGCGCCTTCGCGACGGGCTCGGATTTCTGGCGCAGGTCGTAGAAAAGCTCCTCGTTGAAGTCCCTCATCTTGTCGTCCGGGCGCCGCTTCATGGCTGCGGCTGTCGGGTCGGCGGCGTTGCGGATGAGCTCCTGGAAGCTCATGCTAGGGGCGAAGCAGCCGTCGAGCTGCGCCTGCACGCGGTCCGCCTCATCGAACAGGACGACGTCGAACTGCTGAAGGGCCTCCTCGAAGAATGCCTTGCGCTCCCTTCCGACGATCATGGTGGCGAAGCCGGTGGGAGTCGTGACCACGACGTCGGATGTCAGGGACTCGCGGGCCATGGCCTGCGATGGGCACACGTCCCAGTACGGGCATGAGTTCGCGCCGCCCTTCTTGGACCGGAGGCCGCGGCATGGCGTGCTGCCGTATCCGCAGGCCTCGGAATCGGAAGAGGAGAGCCCGTCCATGATGCAGGCGGTCTCCAGGTATTTGGATGCGGAATGGCCGAGGAGCATGGAGTCATCGTGGTCGAAGAACTCGTCGAGCCGTTCGATGCGCCTGCCGCGCGACACCAGGGGCGAGGCGCTGATTCCCGCCTCGCGAAGCAGGACGACGCTTTCCATCACGTCCGATACCGAGTTGAGCAGGGATACCGCGCGCAGGCCGCGCTTCGCGAGGCAGACGATGAGCATGTTGGCGAGGACGGACTTGCCGGCGCCGACGAGGCCGACGAGGCTCACGACCTCATCGAGGCGCAGGCCGTCGGCGACGGATGTGCTGCCGCCGACGGCCTGCTTGAGGAGCCCCTGGTCCTTGACCCTTCTGAGCACGGCAGCGTAGTGGGTCTTTCCGGTCTTCTCCCCGACTTCGTCCGCGGTCGAGATGAGCTCGTCGAGGGTGATATCGATGGGCGGGCGCCTGCTCTTGCGGGGGATATCGTCAATCTTGCCCGTTTGGGGCGGCACGGCATCGGGTATGGTCACCCAACGGATCGATCCGGTTACCGTGGTATCGCCGGTCGCCTCGGGCTTGCATGTGTAGGAATACCGTCCTTTGGGTCTCGCGACCACGTTTTTATGGGAGAGTTTGACATCGCCGAGGAGGCGGTCTATATAGATCGGCATGCGGTCGATCCCGGTAAGGGGGTGCTCGCGCAGGGCCATTCCGCCGTCGGCGATATCGAAGAACCGGTACCGCTCATATTCCGCGCGCTCGTAGAGGCCCAGCAGTCGCCGCCAGGCCGTGGATGAAGCCAGCGAGAACAGGTGTCGGCGCGCCATCTGCATGAGGTGGCCGTCCGCGCCGATGGTCTCGGGCCTGATGAGCTGGTAGTTCGATAGGAGCCTGTCGGCCTTTCGGGGATCGGCGCCGGGACCGCATACGCGTACCGCGAGCGCGAGCAGCGACTCCACATTCAGGAACTCGTCGAGGGATAGGTCGCTGTCCTCGGGATAGCGCACCTCGAGATTGCGCTTCAGCTGGTCGAAGCCTTCCTGGGCTGTATCATTCGGCTCGTTCATCGCGTGCCTCCCTTCGCGGCGGCATCGAGTCGTTTCGAGAAGTTGCGCAGCGTTTCGCATGAATAGCCGGTCTTGCCGCGCAGGACGGCATTGCATAGCGCGCGATATCCGGGATGGTCCCGTTCGACTTGGTCCGGCACGACATAGGCCACCTCGTCCGCGCACATCTGGGCGATGCCGGTGTCGTCCTCTATCTCGCGGGCAAGCCGCTCGGCGCGGCCGTATGCCTTGGCGTCGACGGCAAGCTGTCGGCCGTCCGGCAGATGGATCAGGATGTCGCAGGTGTCCTTGAGGGGCCACATTTCGTATTTCAGACCGAGGCCCGCTGCGGCCTCGGCGATCGCCAGCTCGAGCTTTCCGGGGGAAGAGATGTAGTGCATGACGCCGCGGGATAGGCGGAAGGCGTCGTGCGCGACGCTGTCCAGCTTGTCGAAATCGCCTGTGACGGCCTTGGCGCACGTCGCCGATGAGCAGTGGGGCTGCTTGCCTCGCATGGTCATCGTCCAGCCGCAATTCGGGCATACTTTTGCGGCGCCCGGGACGGGTTCGTAGGCCATGGAGACGAATTCCTGCAACCACACCGGGTCGATGGTGTCGGCTTCGCCCTGGTCGAGGGGGTCGGGGTCGCCCAGGGCGAGCCCCGTCTTGATCCTGACGTATTCGTTCCAGGTGAGCAGCGGGTGGCGGATGAGCATCCTGCGTCCGTACACGTATTGATCCTGGGTGCCGGCTCGGAGGAATTCATACACCCTGCGTTCCTGATGGCCGCCCAAGAGGTCGTTTTCCGCAAAGCGCAGCACCTCGTAGCATTCCGACGTCGCGGCGAAGTAGTCGCCGTCTACTGACGCCAGGGGCCCGATCTCGATGGACCGGCACCCTTCGACGGCTTTCCTGCACTCGTCGCGCCACCGGGCCGTCCACTCGCGCACGTCTGACGCTGCGCTGTTCCTGATGAAATCGGACTCATTGAACGTCGGCAGCAGCTTTTCCGCATCGTCGGAGCACTCAGCGCACAGCGCGGCGAGGATATTCATGCCGTGTCTGAATGCCTGGCTGTAGGGATACCTATGCGGGTCGGCCTCGTAGAGGCCGTCCTTCTCGGCGATGCCGTATGCGATGAGGAATACGGCGGTCTCGAAGCGGTTGGCGATATCGCGGGCTTTGCCGGCGGCTTCGGCCGCGGCGATCGGGTCGGACATGGACCACCTCTTTATTGGAATTGGCATACACAGCAGCTTTGATACCCGCCCCCGCCGCGCTTTACACGCCCCTACCGAAACTCGACGGATAAAAATGCCCCCGCACCGGCTCGAATCGAGTGAAAGACTTCCCGCGCACGGGGTAGAAACAGCTGGGACGGTACACATCCGCGCGAAAGGTCGGACATGTCTAGGGTGGCCTACGGGCAAAAGGGATACAGCGGCGCTTCCATGAGCGTGAACGCGCGGGCGGCCTACGAGGCGGGGGAGATGCCCCGCTCGAAATGGACCAAGGCGGCGATCCTCGGCGCCTTGAGGGGCTACTGCGATGAGATGGACCTGCTCTACGACCCTGCGGTCGAGTCCGAGACCAAGGCTGCGCTCTTCGACCGGTTCATCGCCTACTCGTCCTGGCACCACACCGGCGCCTACGCCCGCGAGACGGAGTTCTTCGCCCTGGACGAGGCCGCCGTGGTCGGGGCGTTCCGCGAGCTCGGGCCCGAGGAGGCGGCCGAGCGCGACCGGATCCGGGCGCAGGCTGCGACCCGGGTGCAGGAGGCGGAACGGCATCGGAGGGAAGCGGAATGCCTATTCGAGTACCGCTTCTCCTGCTCCCCATATAGCGCCATGGCGTACGAGGCGTTCCATCCCGAGCTGTGCGAGCGCCGTGTGAGCAAACGCAGGAAGCAGGAGCTCGTCGTGTACCGGCTGCCGAACGGCAGCGAGCCGTCGGGCTATGCGGAGATGTCCGTCCCGGCGGACTATGCGGACAGCAGCCATGTCGTGCCGTCGGTTTTCATATCCGGCACGGGCGGGGATCGCGCGTGGCGCGATATCGACTTCGACGAGGCCGAGCGGAAATTCGCCGCGGCGGCGAGAAGGGCCGCGGCCTTTCGCGAGGGGAGACCGAAGCTCATGCAGGACGAGGCCGGGCGCGCTGCGATACGTGAGACTCGGCACCGCGTCTGCACCGCCCCCATTTTGAAGAGCATAAAGGAGATTCACAGGTGACGGGGAAGAATGTCTATACGATGACGGCGATGACGAGGCGAGCGTTCGTGGGCCTCGCGGTCATGGCGGCGCAGACCGGACTCGCGGGCTGCGTGAGGAACGGGGCGCCGGACGCCGGCTCCTCCGACGGCGGCGCCGGGAAGTCGGGCGATGCCGGCACCTCGTCGCCGTTCGCGCCGCAGCAGTCCGCCCAGGCGTCCGTGGACGGCATCTCGATCGACCGCGTGACGATCGAGGAAGGCACGGGGCCGGACGGCAAGCCGTTCCGCTACATCCGGGTTGCCTATACCTTCGAGAACGTCACGGACTCGGACACTGTCGCACCCTATACCGACATCAACGCATACCAGGACGGGATCAAGCTCGACAGGTCCTACAAGGTGCAGGACCAGCGGGCGCAGAAGCAGATCGAGCCGGGCGGGAAATTGAAGTCGTTCACGGCGTTCGCCCCCGATTCTGAGACGGTTCCGGTCACGGTCAAGGTGATGGCGCCCGGCGAGAAGGAGCCGAGGTCGGAGCGATGCTACTGCATCGTGAACCCGGGCCTGCAATAGGCCGCCCCGCTCGCACGTCCACACATATATGTATATGCGCGTCTATGCGTTTACGTACATGCGCATATGGGTAGACTCACATCGAATAGAGACGAAACGGGAGGGGATGGTCCGCATGGCGCCGTTCATCAGTGAAAATATCGACCTGGTTCCTTGCATGGCCATGGCATTCAACGCGGCGATTGCGACCATGGGTTTTCTGAAAATGGTTGCATGGACCGAGCACGGCATGTCGTCGAGGATGTCCAGATACATCGACAGGTTCGGCAAGATGGGCATCGACCGCGAGATTTTGGAGGTCTATGCGCGATCGTATCTCGACGAGTCGCGCAACGCGCTCATCTGCTGGATCGTTGGCCTCGCCATCACTATGGCTGTGGGGATTGTCATCTGGGCCCACGACGTCGGCGTGGCAGTCCTCCTGACATCCGTGGTCGCGGCGGCGGTATCGATCAGGTGCATCGTCATGGCAGTGAGGGATGTGGCGGATATCCGCGACGTCCTGGCCGAAACCGACCTAGGCACCCCGACCGCGTGATTTGCCCTGGCATCCAATCAATAGGGACAAGCAGATATTCAGAAGGGACTCGATATGGGTATGCAAAGCTATATGGCGACGGTATTTGTCGGCGAGCGTGAGATTGGCGGGCCTTTTGTAAACGGTGATTTTCGTTCAAGCCTGAACTTCGCGAGGCGAGAGCTTCGCGGATACCTGCGCCTGGCTGAGAGTATCTAACGGCAGGAAGTCATGGGTGGTCGCCGTCGTGGCCTTCGTTGTGTAACCGCCCCGGCGCTTGATTTTGGCATCCTTACCGAGACGAAGGATAGCGAGACCGGCATCGTGGAGTCCAGCTTTACCGTGACGTCGGCCTACACGGCCGAGGATTTCGTATCGGATACGCGAAGCGCGTTTCTTGCCTGCGTCACCGAAGATTTCGGCGAGCAGGTCGCATCGGAGGCTGCAAGTCTCGTCGATGGTCAAATCGCGTCGATGTCGTGGTATAGGCGCTTCGAGATATGGAGCGACCTCGCATCCTACGACATATGCGGCGTTGCGAACGCCGATCATCTCATCGACGGGCTCGAGGAGCTTTCCGTCGCGCTCGCCGATGGCCGCGCGTTCGACGCAAACGGTGGAAACCCCGTCTTCCATGCTTTTCACCGGGCCGGGCGGCAAAGTGGCGACAGAGAGTTACCTGTGCCTGCCAGACGTACTCATCGACATCATTGAGACAGGGGCTTCGGGCAACCGGAGCTCTTTTCTAATATGAGCCGGCACCTCCACGGTACCGGCTCAATAACGACTGCCTACATATCCCGGATCTCGCTCAGCCGCTCATCGTCCGCGGCCTCCTCCTCGAAGCGGAACTCGTAGGGGATGGCCAACCTGGTGAGCTCAAAGGCCACCTTTCTGGTCATGGCGTTCGAGATCCGCGCCGCGCGCGCATCCTCCGCGGCTAAGTCCTGCTCGCGGAAGTAGGGGAGCGGGTAGGGGTTGACGTCCGTCTCGCCGACAATCTTCTCCACCAAGCACCCGACCTCGCGGTCCTGGACTTCTGCTAGGTTCTCGAGGTACTTCCATGCCTCGGCCGTGGCGCGGCACCGCGGCAGGCGCGGGCTCTCCCAGTTCTTGACGGTCTTCACGTCGACGCCCGCGGCCTGCGCGACGTCGGACTGGTAGAGCCCCAGGCTCTCGCGCAGCACCTTGAAGCCTGCCTTGGTGTGGATGGTCTGCATGTCCGTTCCCTTCATCTTAGATCCTCTTCTCGAAGAGCCCGTGATAGACCCCATCGATCTCGTCCTGGTATTCGCACAGGAATTCGCACTGTCCGCCCTCGAGCGCGGCGAAAAGCCCGCGCAGGGTGGCGATGCCGTAATCGTGGAACCCCGCGGGAAGGTAGAGCGTCCCGTTGTAGGGCGCGCGTCCGACCCGGTAGCACGTGAAGTCACCGAAGGCCGACCCCTCGACGCGGTAGAGGCTGTAGATGTCCCCGCCGCACCGCGCGGATCCGACCGGCTACGTATGCCCGGCGATATCGCGGATGATCTTCCCGTCCGCGTGTCTCGCGGCCGCCTCGCGCGCGAGCGTGCGCAGCTCGGGCACGCGGTCGAGCGGATCGACGGTGTTGACCGTCTCCTCGCTTTCCGTGAACTCCTCGCCGTCGAGCGTGATTTCGCTCACGGTGGTGACCCACCGGGCGAAACCGCGCTGGCAGGCCTCGACCCTGGAGGCCGCCGCGGCCTCGTGTGCCGCCCGCAGTGCCACCTCCCGGCTGTCTCCCTCGTAATGCAGTACCGGCGAATGGAGCGGTCGCACGTCGATATCCTCGGTTCCCGTGAACAGCAGCTCGCGCGACTCCGTCACGAAGAGCGTTTCCATATAGTCCTCCCATATGCGCGCCGGGCGGCCCCATGCCGCCCGCTCGGTAGTCCTTGTACCCCCTGAGGGGAAACGTAAACGCACGCCGCGGAAAAATCGCCGGACCGGGTTCGGGAAAAGGACGGGGCCGAAAACGGCCCCTGTCTTGAAATCTGGATATGGAATCAATCAATCATCGCCATGTCGAACGCTTATATGCGAACTCGGAATCGATCATCGCTGCGCAGTCCCTCCGAGGGCGGGGCCGTCGTGCTATCTGGCGGAACTAGCCTTATTTACCCGCCGTCGGGCGTAGCGCCAACAGGTCATTCCTGATCTCATCGAGCAGCTTCCTGCACTTGAGCTCCGCGGCCTCCATCGGGCTGACGTATCCATCCTCATGCGGGTCGAAAATCATATCCGGGTCTGGCAGCCATTTGCCGTCGTCCTCGCCGAAGGCGGTCTCGGTCATGATGTCGCAGAGGCCCAGGAGCCTGACGAAGATATCGCTCTCCCCGACATATGGGGTCGCGCGTCGGCACGCGCGGAGGTACACGTCGAGCGTCTGGAGGAACAGGTCCTCGGTGCCGATCTCCCAGGGAGGACGGGACTTATCGTCTTCCGGGTTCACCTTGATGTCGTGCAGAATCGAGTCCGGCACGCAGCGCAGGTCTGTAGTCGGCCAGACGAAATGATCGGTCTCCTCGCACAGGTCGAGGAAGTCGTAGGCCTGGTTCCATAGCACGCAGAGCACATCCAGCTGGTTTTCGGTGAGTTTTTCGTCCATGGTCCTATCTCCTGATTCTATGAGGAGGTCGGCGACGTCGATGTGCGCCCAGCAGGCGATATCCTCGACCTTCTCGAAGTCGCTCGGAGCGTGCGTCCCGCGCCGCCAGTCCTTGATCGATGAGATCGAGACGTGCATCGCGCCCGCGAGCTCCCGCATCCTGGCGGCGCCTTTGGCGCCGTGTCCTAGCAACGAATCGAACACGGCGGGGGAGAACGCGAACGTCCCGTCGCCAATCCTGTAGGTGTCTTTCCGCATTGCGGCATCTCTCTTTCTCAATCCTTGCCGAACATGCTGGGGCAGGGCAGCGTCGCGCCGACCCTGGCGATCTCGAAGCGCCGCCCGTCGCACACGATTGCCCTCGGGGTGTTGAGCCCGCACTTTCGGTCGGTCTCGACCGCTATGGGGACGACCTTGGCGTCGAACCTGCTGCATCCGCCCACGTGCCGGACCTCCCTCCCGCTCGGTATCGCGCGCCACGCGCGCGATACCCCCGCCGTCTCCCACCCTGGATACCGCCCTGCGATCCCAACGGGGAGGGCATCCGGGGCGGTACCGCCCGCGCTGCGGTCTCACCGCGCAGCAGGCGGCCTATGGCCATGCCTATTCGGCCGACCCGATGCGGTTGCCGTTCGTGTAGTCGGAATAGGCCCGCTCCCAAGCGTCCTGCACGCGGCGGGAGTCGCATATCTTGCAGAAGATACCCGTCTTGGGCGAGCCGTCGCGCAGCATGAACGTGATGAAGCAGAAGTCTCCGATATCGGGATCCTCGTTCATCATCATGGCGCCGCAGGTGTCCAGCACCTCGCGGTTGTCCTCCTGCGACCCGCCGAGGATATCGATCGTGCAGGTGGCCGTATCCGACGGTCCGACGAGGCCATCCGGCACCGCCGGCAGTGCATCCGGGTCGGTTCCGTCGATCTCCCCAAGGATGCGCGTCTCGAACGTCGAGTTTGCTGCGCGCAGGCGTCCGAGTGCGTCCGCGTATGCGATCGACGAGACGAGGCGTTCGAGCTCCCTGGCGGCAGCCTCGGCGCTGTCCGCATATCCCCGCGGGTCCTTTTCCATGAGCGCGTCGGCGAGCATGGCGACGGCCGCCTCGGCAACCCTGCCGGACTTGCCCATGTCGTCGGCGCACTCGCCGGCGAGTGCCGACAGCGCGCTCGAGTAGAAGGGGATGTCGCTGCGGCGTCCGAACCTCTCGGCCACGCGCCCGCAGGACTCCCTCCATCGTTCCATCAGCGCGAGCCTCAGGTTCGCCGTCTCATCGTGCTCGATGGGCGACACCGTGTCGTGATCCGTAGCCATGTCCATATCCTTCCGTTTCCGTTCCATCCCGCTCCCACGGCTTCCCTAGAGAGCCGTTTACCCCGAATCGCCCCCGCTCATGCCCGCTAAATTGAGATCGGGGAGGAAGGCCGCCTGTCCGTATCTTCCCGTCCGCATCGGAATCGGCTGTTTCCGATGCGCCCGAACGGGGTATCAACTGGTAATACCGAATGAACGACTTGGGCAAGGAGCAGCCATGTATACGGACGATGACGAGATCGGGCGCGCCGTCGCTGCCGATCTGGAGGAATGCTGGCAGGGCGAGGGCTGGTACCGAATCTGCTTCACCGACGGGATGGGATCGTATCCGGCCACATGGTATGGAACCGAAGCGGACCTTGCCGACGACCTTCGCGGTGCCTACGGGGATGCCGGCGAGATCCATCTGCCCTACGCCGAAATCTCTGTGATCGATCAGGCGGTCGAGAAGGTCTGGCAGGGCGAGGGATGGTATCGGGTGACGGGCGGCGACGGCGAGAAATGGGAGCCGGACTTCTACGTTACACGCGAATGCCTAGTCGCCGCACTGCGCGACGCCTACGACGAGGCATCCTTCAGCGGCGCCATATGCGTCCCACGTGTAGAGCCGGCCCCGGACCCTAACCGGCGCCGAACGCACGCCTTCTGAACCGCCCCGTGATTCAAACTGGGCGAGAACCGAACCGGAGGAATCGCTACGCGTTTCCCACAACCGGCTGCCTACGGGACGTATGGGGTCCCTCCGGTCATCCGGCCATGGAAAACGCCGGGCTCCGGTGCCAGCCCAATACATAGCCGCACAAACGCACATCTATGCGCTTACGCATCTGAGCATCTGGGTACATACATGGCGACGAAGGCGGGGGGATCGGCCCCCCGTCGGAACCGAAAGGATAGAAGCCAATGAGCATCAACCGAGTCAACATCACCGGAAACCTCACCCGCGATCCCGAGCTCCGCGCCACCGCGGCCGGCACCCAGGTGCTCTCGTTCGGCATCGCCGTCAACGATCGCCGAAAGAACCCGCAGACCGGCGAGTGGGAGGACTATCCCAATTACATCGACTGTACCATGTTCGGCACCCGCGCCGAGGCTGTCGGCCGCTATATCTCCAAGGGGAGCAAGGTCGCGATCGAGGGCAAGCTGCGCTATAGCTCCTGGGAGCGCGACGGCCAGAAGCGCAGCAAGCTCGAGGTCATCGTCGACGAGATCGAGTTCATGAACTCCCGCCCTGCCGCGTCTCCTGCTGCCGCGGTTGATGGTGGACAGCAGTATGCGGTCCCCGAGGCTCCCGCCGTCGAGGTTGCGGACGAGGACATCCCGTTCTAGCCGACCCGTACAACCCCATACTCAAGTGATCGCCCCACCGGAGACGGCGGGGCTTTTTCATGCCGTAGCCCGTCTCCACACGTTTCCCACACCCGGCTGCCTATGGGACGGATGGGGTCCCGCCGGTCATCCGGCCATGGAAATCGCAGGCCAGGGGCCTGCCGACCGGTGTCCGGGCGGCCCGCTGGGCAAATTATCGAATTACGCAGACGCATACGTGCGCATTTACGTGTTTGTGCGTTTACGCATGTGCGCAGCTGGGTACATACATACCAGCGGCAAGGGAGGCCGCGACCGCGTCGGCGCGGGATCGCCGAATATCGGAAGGAGGCCGTCATGGCCGGTTGCAAGAGGGAAGTAATGGAGCCGAGCGGAAGGGAGAAGGTCGCCGCCGCCGCCGCGCTGGTCGCGGGGCTCGTCGGGATGTGGTTCATGCTCGCATACAGCTATGTCTACATCAACTGCGCCGTGTTCCCGGTGGCGGGCGCGCTCATCGCGTACGCCTACGACGTGGCGGAGAGGACGGTGGCGGCACGGAAGGAGTGCTGCCGCAAGGTCGAAACGCGCCGCGCGTATCGCGCCGCGAGGGCGTCGGAATACGGCGCATAGCGGCGCCGGCGGGCAAGAATAAGTAAACGCGCATCCGCACAAGTATGCAGATGTGCGTTTACGCATCCGCATAACTGGGTACATATATGGCAGCGGCAGGGCCCTAGCGCCCTGCCGTCGGCGGATGCGGGACCGGTAGCGACTCGCCGGCCCCGTGCCCGCCGCCGGCAGGCGGCAGATATCCGAGAAGGCCGCCCGGAAATCGGGCGGCACCCGTAGAAGGGAAACACATGAAGACAATCGTTTTGGTCAACCAAAAGGGCGGCGTCGGCAAGACGACGTTCGCCGACGAGATCGCCTGGGGCCTCGAGCGCCGCGGGCGTGAGGTCGGCTTCATCAACCTCGACCCGCAGGGCGGCGCGAGTCACGAGCAGAAGACCGTCGAGGGCGAGAAGGCCGTCACCGTCGTCGACACCCCGGGCTATCTGAACGACAAGCTCGGCGGCTGCGTGGAGGTCGCCGACATCGCGATCGTCCCCGTCGAGCCCAGCCAGCGCGGCCTTCGCGCGATGAAGCGCACGATCCAGCTCATCACGGGCGTCAACCCCGAGCTCGAGATCGGCCTGATCGTGAACCGCTATTCCGACAAGCGAATCATCGACCGCAGCTTTACCGACTTCCTCACCGCCGACGACCTGCCCATCCTGGGCTGCGTGCCGACCGCCGAGGCGTTCAAGCGCGGCGCGTCGTTCAACCGACCGGTGTCCGAGGTGCAGCCGGGCGGCCGCGCGGCGGACGCGATCGAGGGGATTCTGGACAAGGTGGAGGCGATGCTGTAATGGCGAGGACTAAGAAGGCGGACTCCGCCATCAACAGCTTTTTCACTGACACCTCCAAGGAGATGGTCGAGCGCCAGGAGACGATCGTCGAGAAGGTCGTGAACCCCGACTCCGAGCCGGCAGCTGAGAAAAAGGCGGCGGCCTCTGAGGGTCCGACGCACCGCCTGAGCGTGATCGTCCCCGACGACCTCTACTGGCAGCTCAAGGAGTACCTGGTGGAGCACCGCCGCGAGGGCTACCGCAGTGCGAGCGACCTCATGCGCTCGCTGCTCGAGGAGCATCTGCGCAAGGACCGCTAGGCCGGTCGGAACGCCATCGAATAGAAGGGAAAACGGAAATGACAGCATTCGAGTACAGCGCCCAGGGCTACCGCGTCGCGCCCTATATCGCGGATCTTGGCAAGAAGGAGGCCTAGATGGATGCCGATGCCGGGCGCGTCCGCACCGCCCTGCGACTCCAGGCCGTCGCGGCCCGCGTCCACCACATGGACTGTGCGGGTTTCGCCGAGGAGGTGTGCGATGCCGTGGACGTCGCCGGACGTCTGGGCTATCTGGGTTGCTTGCACGCGGTTGTGAGGCTCGCGGCGGCCCGCGAGGCGATGCCGGACGCCGACGGGATGACGTGCGGCGAGCTAGGCTGTCTCGCCGGCCTCCGCCGCCAGGCGCGCGCCACCGACACGCTGGATGCCGACAGCTTCACCGCCCGCATCCTCGCTGCCCTGGATATCAAGGGGTGGTCGGATCGATCTTCCTACCAAATCGCGGCGATGCGCCTGGCCGACCTGATTGCCCCGGTCTCGCTGATGGCGTCCCCGGAGCGCACGGAGCGCGGAGACCGCGCCCTGTATTCCTACACCTGCGGGCGATGTGGCGCACGCGTGACCGTATCGGTGTGCACGCGTTGCCCGTCCTGCGGCGCCCCCATGGTCGCCGCAGGACATGGCGCTCCGGTGATGAAAGGGGCGATCCATGTCGACTCGTAAGCTGATAAAGGGCGACCGCTACCGCGCCGGGCTGTGGAAGCTGGAGGACAGCTGCTATGAGGGGCATGTCCGTATGCCCAACGCCAAGTTCATGATCAGAACGTACCGCTGTACGCAAGGCGAGGCGGTCGCGAAGTTCGATTCGTGGGTGGAGGCGGAAGGCCTCGACCTCGCTGAGGATGGGGCCAGGGAAGCCTGCGAGGGCAGCATCGACGACGGTATGGGGACTGCGAGGCGCCCGTTAAACCGCGAGGAGCGCCGTGCGATGGAACGCCGCGACCGAAAGATAAAGAAGCGCCAGGCGCGAAAGGCGGCATCGGAGGCCGATGCCGCGCGACAGTCACAGGATATGGGGAAGGAAGAGACGGAAATGCAGAAGGTATCGAAAACGGACGGGCAGAAGACGGCGGCCGCGGGGACAAAGGCTCCGGAGACGGAGCCGGCCAGGTGCTACACGCTCATGTGCACGGGCGATCTGGGGACGGCCCCGGTGATGGTATTCCGCAACGAGGGCGACGCGAACGACATGATGCGCGCCCTGGAGCAGGTCGCGAAGGTGACGTCGCCCGATACCGTCTACGACGTTATGGAGGCCCCGTTCAAGGAGGCCATTTGAAGGGTGCTGAGGGGCCGGGGAGTGCAGGCCGCACAGCTGCCCGAACCTGCCGCCGTCCCAGTCCAGCGCCCCGCGTCTCCCGCCCTGGCTCCCGCACTGAGGACCATATCGGGAGAGACACCGCACTACCGCGCGCGCTTCGAGGTCGCAGCGGCCGACGGCGCGGACGCGGCCGAGGCCGTGAAGGAGATCGTCATGGGCTGGCTGCACGCCAAGGGCCTGGACGTACCGGAGGGCGCCGCGGACATCGCGGTGCCCGCGGGCTGGACGGCCGCCGACGAGCCCGACGCCGCCAAGGCCGTCCGCTTTCTCGGCCTATCCGGCGCGCAAGGCGCGGCATGGGCGGTCGAGGCCGATGAGCTCGACGGCGAGTTCTCGCGCCGCCGCTGGCACACGAGGATCGGCCTCGCACCCGCCGGAGACGGCGGGTGCATCCTCAACGTGCAGGTATCGCACTACGCCGTCAACGGCTTTTTCGGATACCAGCGCAACCCGCTGCCGTCCGTGCCGCGCGTCGTGCGCGATATCCTTGCGAACGGAAAGCTAGACGTGAGGATCGGCGCGTCGCGTGTGAGCGTCGAGGAGATATACCTTGACGCGGACACGCTAAAGCGCGATTTCATGTCGAGCCTGACCGATCGCGCGCGCTGCCTGCCGATCGTCCTCATGACGACCGACGACGACGGCAAGACCCCCGTATGGGATGCGACCGAGCTCGCATCGAAGCTCGTGGGCATGGCCACCGTGTACGTCATCGACATGCGCGACGGCGCGTTGGTGCAGGCGTTCCGCGACCTGCTGCCCGACCGGACACCGGCCGGGCGCTACAGGATCGGGCGCAGCGCGGTCATGGTATACCGTCCGGGCATCGACCTGTCGGGCGAGGAATCTCTATCGGCCTGCACGCTCTTCACGCGCCACAGGATCGAGCGCTATGCCGCGGGCGGGCGCGACGGTTTCATCAACGTGCTCATGCAGGGCCTCGGCCGCGGCATCGACGCCCGACCGGGCGACGTCGCCGGAATCGGCGACGTGCTGTGGCTGCGCAGCCGAGTCGAGAGCGAGCGGCAGGGCGAGCGCATCGAGCGCCTGCGCTCGCGCGCGAAGGCGGCAGCCGAGCCGGTCGCCGATATCGACGGGCTGCGCGCGGAGAACGCGCGCCTGCGTGCCGATGCCGAGGCCTGGGAGGAGATCGCGACGGACCAGGAGCGGAGCTATTCCGACGCCACGGCAAAGGTGGACGAGCTCACGAGGACCGTCCAGCGCCTCGAAGGCGAGAAGCGCGCGCTCGAACGCAAGGCGGCGCAGTGCGCGGCACCGTCGGACGACGACGGTGCCGCGAGGGTGGCCGAATGCCTCCAGTCGATCCCGCGCGACCTGACGGACCTCCTGAAGCTCGCGCGATCCATCTGGCCCGAACGTATCGTCGTCCTGCCCGAGGCAATGGACTCCGCGAAGTCCTACGACGGCAACCTCGCCGAGGAATGGGATATCGTCCGCAGCACCGCGACGGCGCTCTACGGCCTCCTGTTCGAGGACGACGGTTGCGAGGGGCAGGTCGCAGACGAGTTCCAGCGCCGTACGGGCTACGAGCTCACCTTCAGCGAGAGCAGCGCCACCAGGGCGCGCGCCGATCTGATGAAGATGCGCGAGAGGAGCTACGGCGGCCGAACCGTCGACATCTCCGCCCACATCAAGGGGAGGAGCCAGAAGAACACCTTCCGCCTTCACTTCTACATCGATCGGGAAAACGAGCTGATAGTCATAGGGCATGCCGGATGCCACATGAAGACCGCCGGCTCGCACCGTCGCGGTTTCAAGTAGCACAGATCCCCGCCATCGGAACCGATGGCGGGGATCCTTTTTGAGCAACGCGCGAAACAGGCGGCGGAAACGGCCCGCGCAATTGCAGGACTGCGGATACGGCGGCCGGCGTTTGGGACCGGGCGCTTTTGGGTAGCATCGAATGGTAATGCCGGCGACGTGACCAGAGGGGAGGGAGAATATGTTCGATACCGATAGCGATGTCCCGTACGACATCGAGCCGACCGCGACCGAGAAGCCGAAGGCCTCGACTGCGGACAGCGCAGCCGAGGCTGCCAAGAAGACGGCCGAGGCCGAGAAGCGCGAGAAGCGCCGCGCCCGCCAGAAGCGCCAAGCGTTCACCGAGCAGATGCAGAACTTGACGATGGACGACATCAGACGCCTGATGGAGTCCAGCGTCGACCTCGGCGGCGTCAGCGACCCGCAGGCCGAGATTGAGCGCCGCATCGAGCGCAACGGCATGGCGTACCTGATGAAGGGCGGCGCCGTGTATGCCGTGGTGCTCTCGAGCGACGACTACGAACGTCTCGCGGACAAGAAGGCGTAGACCTCGCATTGGCGAGGGTCGCCGGGCGAGAGGCCGCCACCGGAACACGGTGGCGGCCTTTTTCATGTCGCGACGCAACGCCCGGAACACTGACCGGACAACGATGGAAAGCGAGCGGAAACGCTCGCGGCGGACACAGACGGCCAGGCCCCGCCCCGCCTCGATGCGCGCCCGCCGGAGCCGGGAGGTATCGGATCGGCGCGCACCGAGACGTTGGACACGCGCCCGCGCGCAAGACTCCTGCCGCGATCGGGCACGCAGGCTACCGCACCCCGTCATAACTTCGAGTGCCACGCGGACATGCCGACATCTCTCCGCAAGCAGCTCGTAGATCGGCGCCGGGTCGTCCACGGCATCGCCCTCGGCCGCGAGCAGATCGAGCACGGCGGCCACCCCCTCGATGATACGGGCGCAATCGTCAGCATCCATATGACCCTCCTTCTCATCGCTGAAAACAACTTATACGGCCGTGACGGTATCCGAGCCGTATCGGACTTGCAACAGATGAGCAGCGTCCCGTTCGTCGCGAAAGAGACGAGGGACAGCCGAAACGCGGACGGTATAACGGCATCGGATGACCGGTGTAAACCGGTTTAAACACAGGCAAATAGGGGTAGGATACTGAAAACTTCGCAAGAGACGCATAGTTGTACCTCCATCGTGGATGTATGTACAACTATGCCGCCGGAGGCGGTCAGGTTTCCGCCACCGGGCACAGCCCGCCGACGGAAACCCGCCCGCCTCCGGCGCTTGCCAGGGCTCCGCCCTTGGACCGGGGTCGCGCACAGGTGCGCGAGAAATTGGAGGAAGCGTGGCAAAAAAAGCCACCTCGCAGACAAGGATGGTCAGCATCAGGTTGACCGAGGAAGAGATCGGCACACTCAAGGCCAAGGCGAGCCTTGCAGGTGCGACCGTCACGGACTTCATCCGCGAGACGGCGATCTACGGCAAGCAGGAATTCACGCTATCGAAGCTTCCAGGCGGCGAGCGCGTAGACGTGAAGGAGGCGCTGGAAGGACTGCTCGACACCGAGCACCGCACGGTGCAGAAGCATTTCAATGTGACGCCCTACGAAGATACCTTCATCCGGTCCGCTGCCAAGAAGGCCGGCATGACGCAATCGCGCTTCATGGTCGACCGCATCCTCCATACGCCCATGTACTACATCGGCGACCCCGATTTCTTTCAGAAGTTCTTCTACGAGCTCAACAAGCAAGGCGTGAACCTGAACCAGCTCACCGCCGCGGCCAACACACTGGTCCTCCTACAGGACATGCCCGACGTGAGCAAGGAGCATCGACGCGAGCTGATCGGGCAGATCGAGAACTTCGTCGCAACCCTGAAGGACCCCTACTGCAAGGCGCTCGCGGAGACGCGCGGCCTCATGATGCAGCTCAGGCGGCAGTCGGAAGTGGAGCGCTAGCATGGCGATGCTCAAGACGCTCGCCCGCAAGTTCGGCGGATGCAAGCAGATAAAGGACTACCTCGCGCGCAACGGCCGCGCCGTGACATTCCGTTCCAGCTCAATCGAGTTAGACGACGGCGACTGGGACGAGCGGATGAACGAGACGCGCCAGATGTTCGGTAAGGACAAGGGGCGCAAGTACTACCATTTCGTGATCTCGCCCGACCCCGAGGACGGCCTGGATGCCCGAGCGGTCGATACGCTGGCATACGATTGGGTGCGTGAGCGCTACACTGGATACCAGTGGGTGATCGAGACCCACATCGACAATGGCATCCCGCACGCGCACATCGTGGTCAACTCCGTCAACCCGGTGGACGGCAGGAAGATACACCTCGACGACGATGACGTGCAGGCCGACGCGATGGAGCTCCAGCGCATCTGCCACGATTACGGCTATTCGGCGTTCGACAACTTCAGGTTCTCAAGAGACGAGGACGGTGCCTGGTACGCGCGCACGCCGCGCCCCGACCGTCGCCGCGAGGTCGTCTTGCAGGAGGCGCGCCCGGCTCGCCGGCATGTGACGGACGCCCAGCGCCGCGCACGGTACAGCGGGAAGAAGCTATGGACCGACGCGATGCACGACGATATCGAGTCGGCCCTACAGGGTTGCCGTACATGGCCCGCGCTCGAGGGGCGTCTGGCGGAGAAGGGATACCGCATCAACGTCAACCGCCGCGGCGTGCTGACGTTCTACCCGCCCGAGGGCAAAGGGCATCCCGTGAAGGGTTACAAGCTGGACGACTCCTATACGGTCGAAGGACTGCGTGACCGTCTTGCCGTGCGTCTCGAGGGACAGCGCCCGAACGTGAAGATGTGCGCCGAGGGCCTTGTCCCGGACGTCGTCCTGCCGCCCATGACTTTCGAGGCGGTCGCGTCCAACAACCTCGAGCGGTCGAAGAGGATCGAGCGCTCCGCCGCGCGCCTCGCCGCCGCGGCCGATGCCGTGAACATCATCCGAGAGCGCGGCTACCTCAGCTACGCGGACATGGCGGCCGACGCCAGACGCCTCGCCGCCGAGGTCGAAGCGCTCGACGCGAAGACCGACGCCCTCAAGCTTGAGGCCGAGCAGACAGCCGAGGCCATCCGCCAGGTCGAGGTATACACGGCCTGCGCCGCGCAGCTGACCGTGCGCCCGGAAAGCCCCGGCGCGCTCGCGGCATGGCGCGAGGACAACGCCGACGAGCTCCGCGAGATGGAAAAGATCCGCAAGTGGATGGCCGAGCGCGGCATCGCGCTCACCGATACGACCTATACGGACCTTCTCGCGCGCCGCGACGGCGTCAAGGCAGATGCCGCGAACCTCGTTTCGGCGGCAGGCGACATCCGCAACCGCTCGCGCCGCCTTTCCGCCGCGGTCGATGTCCTGGCATCATCACAGATGCCTGTCGGCCCCACCGATGTGAAGGGCCGCGGCGAGAGGCAGAAGGGCCCCGGGCGCAACGGGCGCGCCGCCAAGGTCATCACCGCCGAGCAGACCGCCAAGCTGACGCGCGAGTACGTCCGCTATCGCAAGGCCTATTCGGAGGCGATCGCGGCCGGCGCGCTCACGCCGGACAGGATCAAGCAGATCGAGCGCGACCACGAGCGCGCCAAGGCGAAAATCATCAGCGAGCAGCGCGAGGAGGATCTGCGCGCGGAGCGCTCGGCATACGGCATGGCCGGAAGCGAATGGGCGCAGGACGCTCCCGTGACGGTCGCCGCAACCGGCGAGACGGACAAGAGGGCGAAGCCCGGATGGAAGCCCTACCTCCAACGCCCCGCGACCGACAAGCAAATGAAATATCTCGAAGACCTCGTGGAGTCCGGCGTCATCGCGCAGGCCGACATCGACAGCCTCGGCGGCGAGCCGACCATCGCGGACGTCAACGCGCTCCTGAACTCGCATCCGAAGGCCAAGAACCTCGAGCTTGAGAAGAGGGACGGGGACAACGCGAGGGACGCGCGGACATACGCACAGACCCGAGACGACATCGAGGACGACGGCTATACGCCGGCTAACTACACGAGAAGGAGATAGACGGTGAACATCATCGTGAAGATGCACGACAGGACCCGCGTGATCGAGACGACGCGCATGGACCTGCACAGCGGCATCATGCTCGAGGACGACTTCCTCGACATTTCCGACTACCTGAACCAGGGCGTGCTTCTTGAGCGCAGCGTGTTCATCACCACCAGCGATGACATGCAGCTCCTCAAGCGCGCCGTGACGATCATCGAGCCAGATGAGTTGGACGCCATCGATGGCGTCTATGCGGATGGCAAGCCGATCCTCATGAGGACCGAGGACGGGTCGCGTTTGGCCCCGGCTGTGTTCGAGGTGCTGTTCGACGACAGCGGCAACTTCATGGGCGACCACGGGCAGGGCCTATGCATCTACTATGAGTCCGGTAGCTACGAGACGATCGTGCCGACCGTGCTCTCGTTCGGCGACGGCATGCTCATGGCCGACGACCTGATCGATTGGAGCGACCTGGACTCGGGCATCACCTGGACCCGCGGAGCCTGGACGCGCGGCGACCGAAACCTCATGGAGCTCCGCCCCGAACCCACGGTCGTGGTCGATCCTGAGCAGTACGCGCACATGGAGCTCATGACCTTTGGCGGCGCGCTCGTAGCCATGAAGACCGCGGGCGGCATGGTGAGCGGCGGCGGTACCGTCTCGGACGATTCCACCGGCGACGACGCCGCTACCGAAAGCGAACCGCAGCCGTCCCGAGACGGGGAAGCCGACGACACGGCGGCAGTCACCGCCGAAGGCATCGCCTCCGATCGGGTTTCAATTGAAGATACCCCCGACGCCGCCGCATCCGAGTCCCCTGCAGAAACCGCGGGAGACGAAACGGATACCGAAAGCGAACCCGAGCCCGCCGAGGCCGATATCGACTCAGATTCCGAAGATGACCCGGATGAATATACCGATGATCCCGACGACGATGACGATGATGGTGACGGCGGTGATGACGACGATGGTTACGAGGAGGACGATTCGATGTTCGCCGACCTCTTCTAGAAAGTAACCGCAAGGATACCTGCGGCGGCAAAACGGCCGCCGCAGGCGTTTCACCTTGACACCGTCGACGTGAAACCTGCTACTAACGGTGAAAACATGCGCATTAGGTTGATTGGGATTGACGCCCCTGAATCGGTCAACCCCGACGAATCCTAGAACACCGAGGGTGGCCGCGAGGCAAGCGCCTGGTTAAAAGATATTCTTCTGAAAGGGAGTTGCGTTTGTCTCGTAAAAGACGTTTCCGACACCGCCAAATACAGGCGTTACATCCGCTATGTTTGGGTCAGCAACCCGTGCGCGGAAAATGCCGACCCGGCAAATGAAATGCTCAACGCCATCATAGTTACCAGCAGTCATGCCATGGTGAAAGACCGCCCACCCGACACGACGTATTCTCAGCTGCTTCATTCGCTAGAACACTGATCTGCTTGCTCACTCAGTGAATCTCCATCGTTTGTTCGCTACCCGATAACGGGTTCCTGTTTGATAATCGGATATATGGAAGATTGGATAAAAGACGGCAACGGCAGAATGAGACGCGTTCACAAGCGATACGTTGACGTCGTCGCACACATGCGCGACGACGGCTTTTTGGAGCCACTAAGCATCGCGTGGCGCGACGGTCGCACCTTTAGAGTGACGCAAGTGATCGAGGTGGGGGAGTTCCGCCCCGGCTTCGAAGGCTTCTTCACGGCTAAATACCGCGTAAGCATTGCAAACCGAAGAACGAGCTTGTACCTAGAGCAGCACCTAAACCGACCAGAAACAGGCATGCCACCAACCGTCCGATGGTGGGTTCATGAGTTCGTATAATTGTCAGAACAAGCCAATGGTATAGAGCCTTCTTATGCTCGCGACACCTACGCCAAGGCACCCGGAAACCGGGTGCCTTTTTCGATATTTACCCCGTTCAACGAATAGATTTTTCCATCGCGGGTAGAACTCTGGACATTGGAGGCGTATCCCCTCATAGCGATTGAAGACCCGAAACGACATCCAAGGGGAAGGAGTTCGAAATGTCTGTAGATGCAAGTGACCTATACTCCATCGAACGCAAGTTGGAGAGGGTTGCCGATGAGCTGCGCAGGCGCAACGAGATCGAGGCCCAAAAGCTCGATCTGCTGAAGCAGATCGAAAAGAATTTATCCAATAAGGACAAGGAGTAGACCGATGACCGTTATCCAGTATTGCCGCGAAAAGACCAATGTGGGCGAACTCGTGATCATCCGAGAAGGCGGGTGGGTGACGTGCGCGGCCTTTATCGACCACGAGGATTTATTTCGCCTGCCGCCCTCTATAGCCAGGGCCGAGGTTATTGGCGAAGAGTGCGGCCAGATTCGCCTCGCGAACCGAGAGGGCGGCTTTGAGGACGCTCCGTGCGTTTATCTCGATATCTAATAGGGAAGTGCTCTGGGTGGATCAAGACGAGATTGCGGTAATCATTCCCTGCTATAACGAGGCTCAGACTATCGGCAAGGTGGTTGACGACTTCCACCGCGAGCTGCCCGAGGCAACGGTCTACGTTTATAACAACGATTCGACCGACGCGACCGCCGAGATTGCAGCGAAACACGGTGCAACCGTCCGATTCGAGCCGCGCCGCGGCAAGGGAAACGTCTGCCGCCAGATGTTCCGCGATATCGATGCCGCCTGTTACCTCATGGTGGACGGTGACGATACCTATCCTGCCGAGGCGGCGCGATGCCTATGCGAGCCGATCCTAGTCGGGCATGCCGACATGGTGGTCGGCGACAGACTGTCAAACGGGACGTACGCCAAGCAAAACAGGCGGGCGTTCCATGGCTTCGGAAACGATTTGGTTCGCGACATGATCAAATGGATTTACGGTTACGAATACTCCGACGTCATGACGGGCTATCGCGCCATGTCCAAACCCTTTATCAAGACGTTTCCCGTCCTTTCCTGCGGCTTCCAGATTGAGACCGAGCTATCAATTCACGCCGTCGACCGGCGCTGGCGCATTGCCGACGTCCCGGTGGAATACCGCGACCGCCCCGAGGGCTCGGTCTCAAAACTGAACACAGTGAAAGACGGCCTGAAGGTGATCGCGATGATCGGCACCCTGTTCAAAGACTACCGCCCGTTGAAGTTCTTCTCGCTGGTTGCCCTGGCGTTCTGCATCGGCGGCCTGTTCGCTGGAATGCCGGTAGTGACCGAATACCTCGCCACCGGCCTCGTACCGCGGTTTCCGACCGCCATCCTCGCCGCGGCACTCATGTTCATGGCCGCCCTCTCGCTCGCCACGGGCTTCATCCTGGACGCCGTGGCGAAAGTCGAGCGAAAGCAATGGGAGCTCCGCGTATACCGCCAGACCGAGAACAAATAAGGCAAAAGCATGCCAGTTTCGTTGACTGAAAGAGGGGGCCATATGAGCACCGATCGAATCTATATCGCGAAGGACGGGAAGTCGGGTAAGCATGTCCTCGTCAGAATCCTGGCAATCGACGATATAGGGGCGAATTATCCTCCGGTAGACTCCAATGCCTTCAATGAGCTCATGATGGCGAGGGATGCGAAGTCGCTGGTCTTGGCGGCACAGGGTCTCGGCCCCATGTTCGCCGCAAAGGACGATCTCGCAGGTCGCATCTTCATACCCGGTGAACTTCAGCAGGGCATCGTGCGTGAAATGAACCTCGTCCCATCCGATCTGGGCAGTCTGCTATCTGAGTGCTACTTCGATCCATATGCCGAGCCCACTGGAACAGACGGAGTAGGCTATAGGGAAATCGGCAGGACGGGAAAGAAAGCCGCGAGGGACCTTATCGACGGGTTTGACTTCTCGAAAGCCGAGGACCTGTCCTACCTCGATTTACGGTTCCGAGCTGTCGTAGAGCCATTGCACGACTGGATTTTTGCAAGGAACCTGCTTTCGATAGTCCTGCGCATAGGAGGGCTTTACAGGACAGGAGCTGACCCCAAGACCATCCTGGAGTCCGCCCGGTTTCGCAAGGTCGAGCCGTCGGATCTGAAAGACCGGTTCGATATGGGCCCCGGCGCCTGCTTTGCGATCCCCGTGGCATACAACCCGTTCTATCGCACAGATATCCTCTCAATTGCCGACGCGCCCCTCGATATCCGAAGTGCCTGGCCCCTTTACGCCAACCTTGTCGATATCGGGAAGCCGTCAAATCAGGTCGCCATCGGCCATCACCTGAAAGGCGAGGGAAACGAATTCGTTAGATTCCTCACCTTGTCAGGCGGGAGTATCGACCGCAAAGGCCGCCCGGAAGAGAACAGATGGTGTTATCTAGCCGTAAGCTCAGACATCGACAGTAAGCCCGTAAAGGATCAGATGCAGATAGCGAACCGATTGCTACAGGCAATTGATGGAAGGCTCTTTCAGCCGCAAATCGCATATTCCGGCGTGAAGATGACCGAGATCGCCTCCGAGCGAAAACCGCGTAACATACTAGAAGCAATGTGGCTGCTCGCCAGAAACCACCCCGACCGTTACCTACTGACTTGCAGGAGATGTATGCGGACCGTGCTCTCGGGAACCCAGGGTGGCGAGCGTTCATTTTGCAGCAACTCGTGTCGTGCGACCTACTGTAAAGAACAAGCGGCAAAATAGCGACAGCATCACAACCCTCGCCGGAAATCGGCGGGGCCCACACCCATATTGATCCCAGCCAGCTTCACATACGAAGGCGAACTCCTGACAGATCGCCGGGCGAGACTTGCATCCCAAACCGAGCCAGGAAAGTAATCCCCCCAGTCACCTCTTTAAGAAAGGCCCAAAGTCCTTTTCGGTAGCACGGCGGACGAAATCGATCCCGAAGATATCTCGGTTGCGAGCCTGCGCCTGGCATGCTCGACCTGATCCGAGATGCCGAGGGAGGCGGCGACGCGACCGTAGCACTTTTCGACGATAGCGTTGAGGGCATCGCAGTGGTTATCGAAATCGCGCGTGCGGTCGAGAACGGCAGGGGATAGGAAACGCTGCATCTGCCCGGTGAATGACCCGTCGGCATAGCAGACGTGCGCTCGTTGCATGCCGACGGCAATCATGCTGGAAAGGGGCACGGGACAGCGGTAATCATCGTGCTTTGCCGCAACGAGTACGGCTACGGCAGGGAAGTCGATTTCCTGCGCACGGACGATCCAGGGAATGTCCCAGAGGTCGCGGTGCCTGATATGCGTATCGGTGGCTGAGAATGAGATCAGCTTATCGGCCAAGATTTCCTCGAGTGTCTGGCACCGGATTGTAAGGTCGTCATACATTCCGGCGAGCTCGGGATAATTGACCGCGACGCGACGGACAGTGGATGTATGCGCCGGAACGGACGCGATCTCGAGTTTGATTCGCTGTTTCGGCAAATCAGGGCGCGCAATGTTGGTGTTTACGGAAACCGTCCATCTACGCATCCCGACACCATCGAGATCGTTGACGACCTTTGGTTCCCTGACGCTCACTTCGGTATCGTAGGATCTCAGCAGATCGCAACGCAGGGTCCTTGAGAAATCGTCCAAGGGGAGCGAATCGAACTTATCGCCGGCAACGAAATCGAGGTCTTCGCTATATCGCTGCGATCCGTAGCAGAGGCGCAGTGAAGTCCCGCCCTGAAAGGTGATGTCTTGAAGCAGGCCGTTCCTCCCGAGGGACCGGATGATCTCGTAATGGACGATTTCTTTTTCGATGACGGGCGTGAGCCCGGCGCCATCGACCTTGCTGGCGATCTCCCCGGCAAGTTCTTCAAGGTCAATCAGCATCCACTTCATCCCAATCGATAAGCTCCAGGCTGCGCTTCCTCGAGACGAGGTCGTGCAGGCAGCGCTCCTCGGTCGCGATCGGCAGCCGATTCCTCGGCATACGGTCGAGTATTCCCCGTTTGACGTCGTTCAAACCATCGTTCGTGTGAACGAACTCGATGGCACCGAAGCGGGTATCGACGAGACCTTCCGCGCCCGTCGTCACGCATGAGATGCGTCCGAGCGGGATCTGCGAGATGAAGCCCCACTGCGATGCCGCGGACTCGAGGCTTTCATAGGTGACCTCGCCGGGGCGCAAAAACGCCGCGATATGGCCGAGCAGGTCGCAGCCGTTGGGGTGGAAAAGCAGGTAGAGGTACGCGTCATGGGCGATGCGCTCGAGGATGCCGTCCGCGGTGAGCCTCTTGATGGTCGAGCGGAGCGTATCGCCGGACTCACCGAAAAGCCCCCCCAGCTCGCGGCTGCGGAAAAGGATTCGGCCCTCCAGGTCGCACCCATGCAGAATCTTGATTGCCTCGACGCTTTTCACAGAAACCCTCCCGTCTCCTCTCAACAACTATACCCGAGTGGTCTAAGTTTAAACCACTTACCACAAGAATACCGTCCCACACCCTCTCCAAAGTCTCCCTCCCTGGAAAGCCGTCCGCATCTTCATCAAGCCGGACTAATCTGAACCTGAATGGCATGGTGGCCGCAGCCATGGCCCTTGCCCGGAAGGCGGCGAAAGGCTCCCAGCAGGGCCCCGAGATCAATCATTAGCAAACCCCACACGACAGGGCCCGCCGGAAACCGGCGGGCCCTGCGCATCACATTGCCACGACCCCGAAACGAAAGAAGGCGCCCTCGGAAACCGAGGGCGCCTTACCGACCGCACCTATTGTACCGCACGCCGATCACGCTGAATACCGTGCTCGCGGTAATCGGTACCCGGAGCGCTATTCCCCGCGGCGGCCTTTGCCGCGGCAGCTATCGCCGCAGGGCTCTTGCCGCCTTTACCCTTCGCCGGCTTGAAGAACTCCGGCGCCGGCTTCGGCTCGTCGCCATGGTAGAAATGGAGCCCGTTTACGGGCGATCCGTAGCGGACGGCCTGGCTGATCGCGGCGGGCGATACATGCAGGGGGCGGGCCGCGGCCGGGTTGCCCATGAAGGACTCGCCGGTCTCCAGGCAGACGATGGGGCGGGTTTTCGAATGGCGCTCCCTGAAGAATTCGGGCGCGGGCTTCGGCTCGTCGCCGAAATAGAAGTGCAGCCCGCCGCGCTCGACGCCCGTGCTGGCCGATGTTCGCACGCCACCGGGCGTGATGCCGAACGCGCGGCCCGCCTGGAACGCCGACTCGAACATCTCGCCGGTATCGAGGCATACCACGGGACGCGGCGGCCTGTTGGGCGGGATGAAGAACTCCGGCGCCGGCTTCGGCTCGTCGGCATAGTAGAAGTGCAGCCCTTGGGTGCAGGTGCCGCGCTGGATGGAGCGGAAGATGTTGCGCGAGTCGGCGAAACCGAGTTCCTTGGCCGCCCGGTAGGCGGAGTCGTAGGTCGCCCCGGACTCCAGGCACGTGATGGGCCTCTTGCGTTTGGCATCACGATTGTCCATGGCGGCACCCCTACTGCCTGATCCCGGCGCCGCGCGCACGGCCGCCGGCGGTCGAGCTGGCCGCGACTGAGGCGCGGTGACCCAGTTCGACGGGATCGGGCTTCACCGCGACGGCGATTTCGGGCTTCTTCTCGGAATACTCGATGCGCCCTCCGAAGGGGTCGGAGAAGCCGAAGCAGTCCTGGGGGGTGTACAGGTCGATGCGGTCGGACTTCCACTCGCCGCGCACGGGTTCCATCATCGTGTACGCGATGTCGTGCGGGTCGATCTCGAAATCGCAGTCGAGCACGGTGCCCATGGCGCCGCCGCACCCGCCGACGGGGTCGTAGATGCCCAGGATGGGTTCATACCTTCCAGGCTTGACCGTGAAGGTGCCGGCGTTTTCGCAGTCGCCGCGGCAGATCATCGAGAGGCTGGCGTCAACGAACGCGTCGAGCGGCAGCGTCGCGAGGACCGCGAGCCCGACAGGGCGATTCTGCGGCATGTTGAAGATGTCCTCGCGGAAGCTGCGCTCGAAAGGCGTCACGGGGTCGTTGACGACCTTCTCGATGGTCGTGCCCTGCGAGGCGCACAGCTTGTCGAAGATGCTCTCGGGGATGTCCGCGGGACGCGTGAAGGGCCTGTAGCCCTCGGCGGGCTCGTACTCCCACCTGTCGTCCTCGCCCTGGCCGCCCCTATGGCAGACGCACGGCAGGTAATCTTCCTGCCAGTCGCTCGCCGCGTCGATGACGTCGCCCTCGGAATACAGGCCGTTGACGGACAGTATGAGCGAGGTCTTGAAGGAGAGCCCGCTGAAATCGATGTCGTAGAAGAACCCGAACTTATCGGTCAGGTCGCCGCGGAGGCGTTCGCTGTCGACGTAGGGCTCACGCCCGAGGCACCCCGAGCCGAGCCGCGATTCGATTGCCTGGGCGAACTCATCGGCGATATTCTTGCAATCCGCAAGTCTCGCCTCATCGAGCCCGTCGTTGAACCTGTCCGTGAGCACGCAGGTGACGGCATGCGACAGGTCGCCGGCGGTCAGCCCCTTGTGCGTCTTGATCTTATCCGGGTCGACGAGGCCATCGGCCCACTCGAGCGAGGTGTCCGCGAGCAGTTCGCCGCAGATGCGCGCGGCATAGCCGTACTCCCCGTATTCGGGCCAGTAGTCGAGGTGGATATCCCCTCCGCTCCGGATGGCCTTCAAGATTTCCTGCCGGTTGAAACGGTTGCCGACGACATCCGCGAGCATCGCGGCGGCCTCGTCGGCGCCGAACAGGTTCACGACGTCATCGTAGCTGTCGATCTCGAGGCCATCGGTAAGGGTCGCGCTGTCGTTAGGGTTGATATCGGCCATGTCGGCACCTCCAGTGAAACGGTTGTCCCCATCGATGCTACCCGCCGCGAACCCGCACGGAAACGCCCCTTCCCGAACGGGAAGGGGCGCCCCTCCACCGCCGCGCCGAGGGTATCCTTTTGCAAAAGACCCGTCAGTTCGGAGAGGGCATGACCGTAGAGTGAAAGTTCGATGCGAAATCGATGCTGGGGGTGCTGAGGAGATACGAGGCCACGGTCGGCGACCTTTTCGCCGTCGTGCCTCCCCTGATGTCCCGGGACAGCGTGAAGGCCGCCGACATCGACGGGGGTGACCCTTAGGCGCATCTCAGTGAAAGACCTGACGGAAGGCATCCTGATGCCGGAGGAAAAGGTGGAGGTGATCGAGCTCATCCGGGTCGATGCGGCCAAGGCGGACCGTTAGCGCCTGCGCGCGGGCGATATCCTGATGCCGAGGATGCTGCCCAGGCACAAGTACGCGGACTACATGGTGGTGAGCGCGGGGTATGCGGAGCAGGACCTTGCCACGTCCCGCAACATGATAACCATACGCCCGCGGGCCGCGGATATGGCCGAGGGGGAGCGCATACCGTATTCCGAGATGATGGCGACATGGCGCTTATAGGCCCAAGGCTTGAACGCCCGGCTTTTTGCGCCGAGTTCGAGAAGCGCATTCACGGCTGGAACTATCGCACTCTAGTGAAGCCAGGGCTCAGCGACCTCGCGCAGGTGAGGGGCGGCTATGACCTTTTGCCGAAGGAGAAAGTTGCGCTCGACTTGTGGCGCGCGGGGTATCCCGGCCTGCGCATCGCGCGCGTCACCGACCCGCCGCACTCCTCGACCATTTTCGACGGCCTTGCGCCTCTGCTCTTCCGTGCAGCTCGGCATTCGCGAACTCCTAACCGGACCGATTCGGTCCAACTATTTGTCCGCATCCCCATTTGTCTCGAATGCAACGACGCGATGTCCAACTATGGCTCAGCCTTCGCAACCTGCCGGACCGCTCAGTAGTGCCCAGCAACTACTTGGTAGATACCCGGTAGCTGCGGTGTGGCGCAAGTAGTCGGCGATGAAAGGCGCGGGGTGCGCCTTGCGGCCCGTCCTAGATGACGCCGCACGGTAGCGCTATCGGACAGCTGCGCTACCGCAGGTAGACGCTCTTGAGCACCTCGACGACCTGCTGCGCCCCGACGCCCTTGATCTTGAGCGCCTTGGGGTCGACGGGGTCCGACTCGTAGGCCTCCAGGAAGCGCCGCATGTCGGCGCGGACCCCCTCGCTCATGGCGGGGCGCTCGCCGCCCGCGAGCAGCGTGGCGAGGCGGCAGACGTCGTTTCGGTGCTTCTTCACGCTCTTCTCGTCGACGGCCTGGCCGCCCGCCCGCCTGGCGGAAAGGTCGAGCCACGCCTTGGCCTTGAAGGGGATCAGCCCCTCGACCGACAGGACGGCGACGCCGCCGGCCGACGTTCTGTTTTCGACGAGCAGCCGGTAGTACTCATCGTCGAGCAGGATCGCCGAAAGGCTCGACACCTCGTCGTCGATGTGGATCGGCATGAGGCCGGACTCCGCGTCGCGCAGGTCGACGTCGGTGCGCGCGAACAGCTCCAGCATGGCGGGGAAGGCCGGGTCCTCCGGCTTGGAGAACCGGTAGAACTGCGGCTTTCCGCCGCTCTTCTGCCTGTTCTCGTACCCGCCCTCCTTGACGAAGTCCCAGAAGACCTGGCCGAACTCGGGCGTCAGCGCCTCCACCAAAAGGACCAGGTCGAGGTCCTTGGTGGCCCTGAAGTCCTGCCCGGCCTCGCCGAACAGCAGGTCGCAGGCGCCGCCGCCGATCAGGACGTACTCGCCGTCGTGGCCCGCGAAGCGCTCCTTGAACTTATCGATTCCCCTCATGATCGCCTCCAAGCACTCGGTTCAATACGTTCTCGATCTCGCCCGCGACGCGCGGGTCGTCCCTCTCGTCGGCGGGAAGGGACAGGATGGCCGAAAGCGGGTCGACCGCGCATCCCGGCGCCGGCACGGGCTCGTAGCGCAGCACCTGCACCACGCACGCGGGATCCTCTGGCTCGTCGAGGCCGGCGTCGCGCGCGCCGGCCGCCAGCCCCAGGGTGCGCTCCTGCGCTTTGGTCGCGGCGAAAGTCGGCCAGGGGTCGTCCTGCAGCATCGAGAGTCCGCACAGCGCCGAGACCCCGCCAAGGGGAAGCTCCGCATCGGGCACGCGGCCCAGGCGGTGCTCCCTCGCGACCGGGCTCGACATGCGCGGCTTCAAGCGATGCCACAGCGCCATCTTGTCCCTGCCGGGGCGCAGCACCCGCCGCCGCCCCTCGGCGGCGACGATCGAGGGGTCGGCGGCCGCGAGCTCGTCGAATGCGCGAGAGGCGGTCATCTTCGCCGCGCCGAGGAGGCCTGCCGCCTGGGTGACGCTGGCGCCGTCGAGGTCGCCGTAGAGCGCCATGAGCGCGAGGCGCTGCGCCTGGGGCGAGAACGCGCCAACGTCTGTCCGCCGCCTGCCGCGCGCGCGGCTCCTTCCGCTGCTCAGCGCGATTCCCAGGAACGGCAGGTATACCTGTCCGCTCGGCTCGATAAAGGGCAGGCCCGCCTCGAGCATGCGCCCGACCCTGTAGCCCGTGGCGCCCTCGAGGGCGAAGGCCACGGGGGTCCCCAGGGCCGCCTCCAGGGCGTCGCGGTGCTTCGCCATGGTCTTCACCGTCGGGCTTTCGACGGGGGAGGCCACGGCGAACGGCACGCCGAAGGCGGTCCACCGCTCCAGGGAGTACAGCCCCCTCAGGTAGAGGGGGAGCCCCGAGACGTCGACGGGCTCGCGATCGACTTTTGTGTGCAGCGCCTTCTCGACGTACTCCCTCATGCCCTGCCTCCTCATGTAACTAAACAATTATCAATGTACCATTATGAATGGTACATAGCAAATCAATTAGTTACATTTAATGACGCCTTGCGAGCCCTCGTGGGCTTTCGGAATCGCGATGCCTCTAGCAGGGCGTACCGCTCGTTTTTCCCTGCGTTTTCGTCTTGACAAAAGGGATATCTCACCAGGGGCCGAGATGATCGCGAGGTTTCTGGACGTCCTGGAGGATACCGTGAAGAACCTGACATGGCGCCCGGCGGAGCTCCAGGCGATCGACGCGCCGCCGGCACTGGACTACCGGACGCCAGACTATACGGCAAATGCAGCGAAGTACATGGATCTGTACGGCGCCAAGCGCCGCGCGGAGGCCAAGTATGCGGAGGCCCTGGAGAGGGCCGAGCAGGCCCGCAGGAATGTCGCCGTCGTCCTCGAGAAGACATCTCCCGCCACCCTCGCGGCCGCGGCAAAGAAATCGGCGGCCGCCGGCATAGCCGACAGCCGCCGAGACGATCCCGCAAAGACGACCCGTTAGCCGGTGGGCATCGACGCCCTAGTGCTTGATGCCGCCGGCCTCATCCGCATGCGAACCGGCAGTTCGGTTCGCCGCCGCGCTCGCGGCCTTGGCGAGATCTGCGGGACGCCTATCACCGTCATGCGCTTGCGCGTCGTTATGCACCGGCACGCCCTTCACGGGGTCGAGCGTCATGGCTTCCCCGTCGAGATGGACATCGGTCCGGTGCACCGGTTCCGAGTCGCGCCCGTCGTAGGTGAAGACATGCACCGGCGTCGGGTAGTCATCCTGAAGCTCAACCGGCGCCGCCTCGATGAAGGCGAGCTGTCCGCTGCCCTTCCCGTCGGGCAGGTTGATATCCACGCTGATACCGCCTGCGAACGGTGTGGCGATCAGCTCGCCGAAATCGGTCATTACGGAAATGCGCTCGTTCATTACATACGCTCCTTGATACCCAAATTGCCATCAGATTCGTTCACGCTCCGTGCCGCCGCCCAGGCGGCCACGGTGGCGTCGGGGAAGTGCCCCCTGGCGCGGCTGAAATCGGGGGCGACGGTCTCGCCCCAGCAGAAGTCGTAGCCGCAGGTCCACACCCGCTCGCCATCCACCTCGACGGGCACCGACATATGCACCGGCGAGCCGTCGAAGGCCTCGATGACGTTCTCCCCGTCGAACAGGATGGGGAAGTCGTCCCCGTCCTCGCACAGCTGCCCGACGATCTGCTCGACGGACTCATGCGGGAAGTAATAGATCGGGCCGTAGTTCCAGCCGACCCCAATGGGGTCGCAGTAGGCGCGCAGCCCGTCCGGGTCCCCGGTGCGCTGCGCATAGACGCCGTCTATATCGACATGGCATGCGAAAAGGCAATCGCTCCCGCACGTCTCGCCGACGGGCGCGCGCTCCGCAACCTCGGTGAAATACGAGTCCAGGCACCCGGCCGCGGCGGCTCGGGTCTCCGGGTCCTCCTTCAGCGCCCCGACGATGTCGTCGCAGACGGCATGTCCCCGAACGCCATCACCCTGGGACGCGACCTGGGGGAGCATGATGGCGGGACCGTCTTGGCCGAAGCGGCAGGCAAGCCCGTCCTCGCGACGCTCCAACCCGATGGCGCCCTGCGCGCGGGCGATATAGATATCCTCGAAAGTCGGGAAATCGGGTTTACGGGAGAAGTAGTCCATAGTCCTCGCCCCCTAGATATGCAATCCGTTGCCGCTATCGTTCCCGCCACCGGTCTTGGCCGCGGCGGTCCTGGCGCCCAGGAATTGGATCAACGGGACGCGGTCGGGAACCGCCGCCTTCTTCGTCCTTTTGGCTTCAACTCGGAACTGCTTCACGGCCTTGAGGATATCGTCCTCTCCCTGGGCCGCCTTCTCGCTGTAAGAGGGAAAGCACTCGACCCAGGCGGGACAGCGCGCGGTGAGCGATTTGATGGAATCCAGATCATCGGCGACGAGGCCGGCGGTGACGCCGTCGCCGTCCATGCCGATGGCATCCTCGAACCAATCGAGGCGGTTGAGGCACGAGCCGTCCCAGCCGTCATCGAGTCCGAAGGAGGGCACGTCGTTAAGCGTGACGCCGCCGAAGAGCTCGAAGGCCGTGCAGGGGAGCCCGCCGTGGCCGGAGCGGGAAAACACGTTCAGGAGATAGCCGTTATAGGATGGGTCTGAATCGACCGCATCGGGACACCAGTAGTATCCGAGCGCAAGGTCCTCGATGTCGGCGATGGGCCCGCGCGCGAGATACGAAGGGCTCTCGAAGCGCTTGAGCGCCGCAGTGATTTCCTTGACGTCCAACGTGTCGGCGGGACCGCAATCCGGGTTGAAGCACCGCGCCCACGCGGCACCGGTGGCGACAGTCTCGCTTGAGATCCAGTCACTGAGCTCCATGTCGTCCGCGAAGGCGAGGTCAACGGTAAAGTCCATCGCCATGTCCATCCAGGACCAATCGGAGCCCCCGGCCGCGAAGCACTCGGGGCCGTCGAACCCGATTCCGAGCCTGACATCGTAGCTTCTGTCATCATTGCGGCTGATCAGGATACCTCGGTCATACCGGCGCTCAATACACCCGAACGGGCACCACAGGAAGCCGTTCTCCGCGTCCAGGTCGCGCAGCGTCGGCGAGCCCTCGATGAGCTGATAGGTCTCTTCCATGGCTATGCCTCCATCCTAGTGCTTGATGCCGTCGGCGCCGACGGCATCGGGCTTGACGCTCTTGGCGGCGGCCTCCTTGGCAGCCGCGGCGACGTCGCCGGGCAAATGTGCAGGGGCCTCGGCAGTCAACTGCCCCTCGAGCACCATGTCCCCATCGAGATGCACGTCGGTGCGGTGATCGGGCTCCTCGTCGCGGCCGTTGTAGGTGAAGGCGCGGACGGGCGTCGGATAGAGGTCGTTGGCATCCGGGTCCGCATCGACGAAGGCGATATCCGCGCACTTGCCGCCGGGAATGTTGATGCCGACGCTGATGCCGTCCTCCCTGGCGTTGGCGATGAGCTCGCCCGCCTCGGTCTGCACGGAGAGGGCTCCGGCACCGACGCCCATACGCTCCTCGAGGGCGGTGATGACGTCGCCGTATCGCCCGATGTGCTCATCGTCGATAAGGCCGCATGACAGGTCGTAGCTCGCCATCGCGGCGGCCATGAGGGCGCCGGTCATGCTGGCACTGCCCTCTGCGATGCGAATATCCGCCGGATCGGTATGTTCCGCGGTATAGCGCATCTCATCGTAGATGGCCGCCTTCTCTTCCAGCTTTCCGACCTGGCTCTCGATTTGTTCCACCTTCTTGTGGAGCGGTTCGCTGTAGATGCGCTTGAGGTCGCGGTTGAAGGTCGCGATGCGTTCGTTCAGCTCTTCGCTCGGCCCATCGATCTTCCTTGCGATCTCGGCGAAAACGATGCCCTGCATGAGCATCATCGCGATCCCGGCGCCTCGCACCTCGTCCATGGGGGTCTCGTTGACCTCCATGAACGAATCGAACGTCTCGGCCTTGCGATGCTCTTCGGCTGCAAGCATCTCGTCATAGCGCACTTGCTCGGAAGGGGAGGCCACCTCATCGAACTGTTCCCGCCAGTCGCGATCGACGGCGCAGTCCGGATGATCGCCGAGGAAGACCAGTCTGCTGCACTCGTCCTCGTCATGATGAAGCCAAAGGTCATATACGGCATCGTAGTCCACGCCCGTGATGGCGGCGATCTTGGAGAATACGTTCTCGCGCACCAGGGAGTCCCCGACGCCTAGATACTTATAGATGTCGCCTCCGTCCGCCATGCATTTCACGGCGCCGGCAAAGGTGGCCAGTGGGTTGATCCTGTAGCCGATCTGGTCGGATGGAAATGCCCGGATATACCAATCGCGGATACTAGACTTGAAATTGAAATGCTGCTTGCTCATTTCGCCAGCTCCAAAAAAAGAGGGTCAGCCAGATACGACAAAGATGCTACCCGCATCGCGCATCAACGAGAACGGCCCTTCCCGAACGGGAAGGGCCGCCAACTGACCGCAATGTGAATCAGATCGAGCTAGATATGCTTGCCGCCGGCATCGCCGTCGGTCGAGACGTTTGCGCTGGCGGCCTTCTTGGCCGCTGCGACATCCGTTGGAGCGATCGGGGTAATGTTTACGGTTTTGCTCCGCTTCTCGATGTCGGCGACAGCCTCCTTGACGGCCGAAAAGCCGGGATTGCGGAGAGCATTAACGCAATCATCCAGGATATCCAGGTGGAAATTAGGTTGAGGCGTATAGACGGAGCAGAATTCCATTTCCTCCGCCGGCTCGATCTTGCCCCCGCACGCTTGAAGAATGAAGTCCGCCTGCGTGAACGCCAGCTGGACCTGACAGGCCGCGAAAAGCTCGGCGGCATGGCTACGCACGGCCTCGGGATCGATTTTCCCATCGCGGTTCCTGCGGATGAACTCGTTGATGGCGTCGGTGGCGACGGTGTCGGAACCCCAGTTGAGGTTCGGAAGAACTTGCTCCGCGAGGCCGTATTCGATTGGGCCGCAGGAGGGCATGATCTCGTCCAGCATCGCGCGGTTCGCGATATCGAAGGCCTTGTTGGAATCGATGTCGCTGATGGAAATAGGTTCGAACCTGGATTCGACCACGCGCTCGGCGGCGGCGACGAGTCGACGTTCGTCCTCGTCGACCCAATCGATATTCATCGGCGCCTCACACCACACATCGAAGACAGTTTGAAAGCTCTCTCCGGTGATCTCAGCCAGCTTCACGAACACGATATACATGAATACCTCGTCATCGGACCCGATGAGGCTATCGAGCATGATGCCGTTCGACATGCCCACGACGACGTCCGCAAACGTGATATCGGGACGGATCTCGACATTGAAGCTGTTGTCCGGGCAGAAGCCCCTATACCAATCAAGGACGCTCGAATCGAGTTCATATTGTTTCGCAGCCATGTCATCAACTCCCAGATAGAAGCAGGCCATATACACCGAAGATGCTACCCAGAACACCCCGCAACAAAAACGCCCCTTCCCAAATGGGAAGGGGCGCAACAAGTAGAATTTAGATATGCTTCCCGCCACCGCCCTCGCCGGACACCTTCTTGGCCGCCGCGGCCTTCGCGGCCTCCGCTTGTGCGCCGGGCTCGGGTGCGACATCTACGGCCTTCGGGATCGGGAGCGCTTCGCGCCCCTTGAGCCCCGGAGCATCGATGCCGAGATTCCCACACGCTCGGGCCGCCAGGAGGTCGAACCCGATGTTCTCGGCGAACTCGCGGGCTTCCTCGCCGTCGAAGGTCCAGAAATCCGGTCCAATAGTGGCGCCGGACCATGAATCCGCGTTGCAGTCATACCTCAAAGTCGTCTCATGGCAGAAGAACTTCCTGCCGACCACATCGACGGCATGCGTGATGGGGGAGAAGTTCAGGATGTCATTGTGCTCGCCCGATGGGTAATCGATGCCGATGCCATCGACGGAAAGCGAATCGGGATACTGCGCTCCCCAGCCATATCCGAGCCCGGAAAAATCGACCTTTCCGAGCCCGTGGACCACCTGTTCCATCTTCGGCATGACGGGCTTCGGCGCCGCCACGGTCTTCTTTACGCTAGCGGGCTCGGCCATGTCGTCCAGCCCGCGTTCGCGACGGCGGGCGACCATCTTCTGGTTGAAGGCGAGCACTGCCGCGCGGCATTCCTCGGGTCCCGCGGACGGGATGATCGGGCGCCCGCCGAGCTCCGCGATGTCCTGGGAGTCAACGAGCGTGAGGTTCTGGAAGAACGTCATCGCCTCGGCCTCGGAGAAGTCGGCCATGGTGCTCTCGCAGAGCCAGTCGCGCCCGGTGTCGTGGTCGGTGAACTGGTCGGCATCCTCGATGATGAGGAAGCAGCGCGAACGCACCTCGTCGTTGCCGATCTCATGGTCCCAGTCATCGGCCAGGATGCGGGCGCCCACCGTGAACGCATCGGGGAAGAATTCCTCGTGTTCGCGGCGCTCCTCGGGCGTGTCGTCGTCCCAGTCGAGCAGCATGCCGTCGAAGAGCCCGCAGGTTCCGGTGGGGTCGAGCTCCATTTCGGTATAGTCCCAGCCCAGCTCCTCGACGTTGGTGGAGGAGAGGACGTTGACGGCGGCAAATCCGCTGCAGACGACTGCATCCCACTTGCCGGGCTCGTGATTCTCAGCCATGACCCTATCCTTTCGAAATCGCTTTACAGCTTGATCGCGCCGGCATCTCCGGCACCGTCCCCGCCAGAGCACCCGGCCGCCATCTTCGCCGTCGCGGCGGCCTCGGCCGGCTCGGGCTTCTTCTCGTCCTCGGCGAGCTCGCGCAGGGAGTACCGATGGCACCACGCTTTGGCCTCGCCGACGGAGGCGAACCGGAGTCCTGCATCCTTGCAGGCACCTTCACCCGTCGAGATCTTCACCATGTAGGGCCGATCGAGGGAATCGGCAACCTGGTAGATATCGAACGTCGTCTCCCTGAAGCGGTAGGACTCCCGTGCCGTGCCGTAGGCGCGCTCCGAAAAACGCGGCAGCGAGCATGGTCCGACATCGGGTGAGTCGTAGAGGTTATCCAGGAGGATATAGAAATCGACCAGGTCCATTTTGCCGGGCGCATAATATTCGCCGCCGAGCTTGAACCCCTTGGCATCGTACGAGACCCCGGAGATGAGCCGGACGTCCAGATAAGCGGAGCCGTCATGATGGGAGGCCTCGATATGGAACTCGCCGTTCGTGTCCACGAGGCGGTCGATTTGGCAATCCTTGAGGGCATCCGCGCTGCCGGTGCCCTATACGAGGGAAAGCAGGGAGTCGGCCACGACCAGCCCGCGTGAAGGCTCGTCCCAGCGCTCGACCGTCCCCTTGGCGACCACGGAGATCTCGGTCGGGTGTTCCGGGTCGCCGCCGCATTTCAAGTCGCGCAGCATGCGATCGAAACAGGAGATTTCGTCGGAGAGGTCGTTGTCGATGGCGTAATCGATCTCTTTCCAAACCTCATTCATAAAGAAATCGAGGGAGGACACCACATCGATATTGACGCCGTCTCGGTCCGCTATATATTCGTTATAATCATCCACCGCCTCATCGGAGAAGTAATAGGAACGGTTGTAGAGGACGCGTTCCGCGGGCATGAAGAGATCCATGGAGAAGTCCTTTCGGTTGAGAAGGAAGGCACGGGACCGACCCGGTCACCGCTATAGGCCGATAGTACCCGCCCGCATCGCCGCCAGCCGCAGCCACGGTCACCATTTCCCGAACGGGAAACCGACGGACCCGCCGAGGTCTTGCGCGCAAAAAGCCCCGGACTCGAAAGGGCCCGGGGCCGAAAACGCATTCCGCGAGCCGGTCCGCTAGAGACGGCGGCCGATCTCGACAGCGTCACCCCGTCCGCTGAGGCGATCCTTCATCGCGAGCGCCCCCGCGGCGAGCTTCGCCGCCGCAGAGCTGCCGAGCGAAGCGCGATAGATGAGGGTGTCGGTGCCGTAGGCCTGGATCCTGCATCCCGTGATCGCGCTGAGCATGGCCATGGCGCTGTAGGCATGTCCGCCCGTGATTCCGAGGAAATCGTCCCAGCGGTACAATTCGGAATGGCCGTCGGGCGTGTACTCCACATCGGTATATCTGAAGATATCCGTCTCGTTCCGTCAGTCTGCGTCCATATCGATGCACTCCAATCTGGGAAAGCCTGCGCTTGAGAGCCGGCACTCTGATACCCAAAATCATAGGGCCGCCGTCCCGCAATGCGGTCCGGCGGCCCATGGGGTTCCCGAACGGGAACCACGTCACTTTCTCCTTTGCCGCTTGGTCGGCGTCAGCTTGCCCGAGCCGGTCTTCTTGAGGATCGACTTGGCGGCGTGCGCCATCTGCGGGGGCGTATTCTCGTAGAGCTTCCCGGCCTCGACGTCGTCCACCAGCCGTTCAGCCTCGCCCGGCGTGAGCGTCTGGGCGCATACCTGCCTACAGCTCAGGTCCTCGGACTCCACGGCGTCCACGGCCTCGATGCCCTCGCGGCGGCACGGCGCCCCGACGAGGTCGAGCGGCGCGCGGACGCGTCCCGCCTCGATGAGCGCGGCGACCTTCTCGCGGGCGGCCTCCGCGTCCGTGGCGAGAACGGGATAGCTGAAGGAGACGGACTCGGAGACCGTCACCATGTAGTATTCGGCGCCGTCCACGGCGCCGGCTTCGAGTTTTTCGGCCATTTGCATCGACCTCCTTACGACGAGCCCTTGCCCGTCGGCGGTTTCTTCTTCTTGCCGCGGTCCTTCGCGGTCCTGGCGGCGGCGCTCTTCGCGTGTCCCGCCGTCTCCCGCGGCGGCCTGCCGTGGGGGTAGTACTTCTCGGGCGGCGCCACGGGCTCGGGCTTGGCCTCGGGTGAGCGCCGGCGCCGCATCGAATGGCGCTCGGGGCCGCCGGCCTCGCCCTCGCCCTCCTCGCGGCGGTAGCGCCGCCCGCGGGGACGCAGGACGTCGACCTCCCCGCCATCGTCCGCTCCGCGCTCCATCGGCCGCCCGTGGCGTCCCAGGCGCTCCCGTCGGCGCTCATGGGCCTCTGCGCGCGACTCCGCGAGCCGCCCGCCCCCTCCGGCCGGTACGGCTCCTCCTGTATCGCCAGCGGTGCCCCGACCTGTTTTCGCATCAGGGCTTCTATCGCCGGCCCCTGCGGCCCGCATCGGCACGGGAGGGGTCGCCGGGCAGGGTTCCGCCCCCGTATGCGCCACCTCAAGGCTCCCGCCCTGGGGACCCGCCCCGGGAGGGCTTGCGGTGCCGTCCTTCCGCGCGAAGTGCCGCCCGGTGGCGCCGGCATCCCCGACGCTTGCCATAGGAGGGGGGACCACGGTCTCGGTACCCGCCCCATCGCCATCCGCCCTGGAATGCCCGCCGATAGCCCTCATTGCCTTCTCGATGGGCTCGCGCGCGAGCTCTCCAACATCGACATGCAGCCCGGCACCGTCTTTCGAGACCTCTAGCGGCAGTGTTTCAATCGGTGCAGGGCGGTCACCGCTTTCCAATAAGCGGGATTCCTCCACGCCCCCCGCCTTCCCCGCGATGCCGCTCTCGGCGGCGCCGCGCACGCTCTCCCTCGAAGGATCGCTTTCGGGGATGACGTCCCGGCGGTGCCTCTCGAAGGCGGCGCGGTAGCCGTTGCGCATCTGCCTGATGAGGGGCGCAGCGGCCTTCACAATCTCGTTGACGTACCTCTTGAGCGAGGAGGCCTTGGCCCTCACGTCGTCGGGGGGCAGCACGGGGCTGGCGCACCCGGGGCCCTGGGCGCGGAAGTGCGCCTCGATGACGAAGCGCGTGTTCTCGTCGAGGTCTTCCCATGCGACGGGCACGCGCTCGGCCTCCGGCACCGCGTCGGCGTCGCCGTCCATGTCGGCTACGTTGACCAGGCGGTACAGCCCGGCCTTGGCGTCATTCCACGACGCGCCGGCGATATCGACCGACAGGTCGAGCACGCGGGCCGCGCCTCTTAGTCTCGTGGGCGGCAGCCCCACGAGGAGCGCCGGCGGGAACAGTTCGTCCACGTAGAACAGCCCGCCGCCCGACCCGCGCGGCCTGGACTTGACGCCGTAGACGCCGCGGCACCCGTCGGCTGCCTTGATGTCCGCCCCGGGGAAGAGCGATCTCCATGTGGCGATCGGCAGGATCTCGCGGGACTCGTGCCAGTCGGATGCGGCGAGCCCGGCGCAGTTCATCGCCGACAGGTTGTAGAAGGCGTTGGCGCATCCCGTGTGCCGGGAAAGCGTCTCGAGATAGCGCCGCCATCCCGCTTCATTTGAGGCGGCAAAGACCAGATGGTTTTGGTTTTGCGCGTTTACCGTTCGGACGGTCGGGGTGACCATGGCGCGCTAGAGCTTCTTGCCGCCGGCATCGCCCTCGGCCGCGGCCGATTTGGCCGCGGCCGCCTGGGCCTTGGCGCAAATGAGCTGCGGGTCGCGATTCTTGCTCGCATCGATGCAGTAGGTACGCACCTCGCGCAGGGCTGGGGCGATGTCCCCCTCGTCCGCATCCTCGACGGCGAGGGACTTGCCCAGGCTGGAGCCGAAAAGGTACACGTCGGCATCCGTGCGCAGGAAGAAGCGCACCTCCTCGGGCTTCTCCGCGAAGTCGTCGACATGGACCTCACGGGTGCCGACGTCCTCGAGGTCGCGGATCGTGATGGGCCCATCGCCGATCTTGCCGGCATCGACCTTGTAGACGGCCAGGTCTCGCTTCCCGAAAGTGACGGGGCAGACGGAGACATGCACACCGCCGCCGTCGACCGCGGGCCAGACGTTGACGGTGGGATAGAAGTCGCCGTCGCAGTCGAAGACCCGCTCGTAAAACTCAATGGCCTGCTTGCTGTGTCCGACCCCCAAGTCGAACGAGTTGGGGTCGAGACAGTCATAGATGACGGCCCAGCCTTGGCTGTAGATGGTGTCGTCGATATGGTTCCCGAGCTGGTCGATGGCGAAATCTACATTCTCCTCGGTTGCGGGGATGGGGAAGCCGAAGTTGCCCCAGTCGTTCTCGAGCGAGTCGGCGATGTCCTTGCGGCGCCAACGGAGCGTGATGAACTCGTCGTCGTAGAGCTTGCCGCCGGTCGGCGCGTAATCGCGGCCGCGGCCCTTCTCGAAGCGCAGCTTGGCGCACGCCACGTCGTCGAAGCGCTCGATCGACTCCCAGGTGCGCGAGGCTGCTTCGTAGCCGCTGGCCACGGCATACGGGAGGCCTGCGCCATCGGCGATGCGTCCGCCGTCGGCCTCCGTCATCGCGAGCAGGGCGAGGCCGCTCTTGCCGTCATACTCGAGGACGAAATGGTCCAGCTTGTCGTTCATATTGTGGCTCCTAACGGATAGGGCGGCGGAAGCAGGCGTCCGCCGCTGGTTACTGATTCTTATGCCCTCGATATGCCGGCCGCGCCGCCGCGCCGCCGAATGTGGCGCGCGCCGCAGCCGCGGCCGTCTCGGGAGGGTCGATCGGGTGCGAGATGCGCTGGCAGCGCTGCGCGATCTGGCGCAGGTAGGGCGAGATGTCGCGCTCTTGCTCCCTGACCGAATCGCTAGGTGCCGGGATATAGACACAAAGGGGGTCGACGAAAGCGCGGACGACGGGCGATGAGCTGGCGAAGGCACGGACTTTACCGATATCCGCATCGATGCCGTCCACGTAAAGCTCGATTTTCCCGCCCAGTCGGTCGATCTTCTCGAAGGTGACGGGTTCGTTGACGATTGCCGCGGCCGGAATCGTGCGGACGGTGAGTCCGAACGAGGGGCCGTCTCCCAGGCGGCAATGGGACACATGCAACGCATTGCCGTCGCCCGACGGCCAGAACATCGAATTATGGTGCGCGGTCACGTCATATACGCCCCTGTAGAAGTTATCCGCCTGGGAGCTGCCGAGACCGAGGTCGAGACGTTCCGCGCGGATGGAATCGACGATCTCCCTCCATCCATGCTCGATGAGACGGTCCCGGACATGCGCGATTTGCCCGATCGCGGTATCGATGTTCTCCTTCGTCGCGGGGATAGGGTAGTCAAGCGACTCCTCCAGGATCCCGGCGATATCGCCGCGGCGCCAGCGGCAGGCGATGACCTCGTCGTCGTGGAGCCTGCCTTCGTTGGGGGTGTAGTCGCGGCCGACGCGGTGCTCGAAGACGACCTTGGCGCGCGTGATGTCGCCGAACGGCGTTGCCCTGGCCCAGGTGCGCGATCCGCGGTGGTAGCCGCTCGTGACGAGATAGGGCATGTCGGTGCCGCCTCGGACGTCCGAGTGGGCGTCGTCGGTCAACGCGACCAGCGCGCAATCGCTCCACTTGTCATACTCGAGGACGATATGCGGGACGGTCTCCATTTCGATACTCCAATCATATTGCCGCGGGCGGTGTGGCGGCCCTATTGTTTCTTGCAACTTCGTCCGAACTCGGCTCCATCGCGATTCAGCGCGGCTTTGGCGGCTGCGGCGGCCATGGCTTGCGGCTCGCGTGGGCTTTCCCTCTGTCCGAGATTTATCGGTGCGTGGAGCCTGCGGTCTTTCTCGAGCCGGAGGTTCGAGTACCGCTTCTGTGCGGCGTAATATGCGGCGCTGTTGTCCTCGGTCCCGCCGAGCCCGTGGACGTGGCTCATGTGGGCATCGACGAGTGCGGTCATCGCCGCGCCCGCCTTCTCGATTTCGTTTGCGAGCTCCGCATCGGTGAACCCGCGGATATCCGACGTGGCGGAATCGTCCAGGCGCATGGCCCCGTCAAGCGAGTATTCCCGCCCGCGCAATCCCTCGTAGGCGAGTTTCGCCTTCACGATGTCGTCGAATAGCGTGCAGTCCTCCCAGTTGCGAGTCGGATGGTCGTATCCCATGGCGACGACGTAGGGCGTGTTGTACCCGTCGAGGGCCGGCACGACCCCGTCGACGGCGCCGGCGATGAGGGCGCACCCGGCGACGTCGTCGTGCTCGAGGACGATGAAATCGATAGTTCCATCCATATCGAAACTCCCAAACGAAAAAACGTCGCGGCAGGCACCGCCCGCCGCGACAATGGACCTCAGCGCTTGTTGCCGACGAGCTCGACGGCGCCCTTCGCGCCGCCCTCTGCTGCCGACAGCGCGGCCGCGGCGATTGCCTGCGGGTCGCGGGGCTGCTGCACGGCCGTGCGAGCGTCCTCGGTCACCTTGCGCAGCGTCGGCGCGAGGTCGGGCAGATCGCCGTACAGGTTGTTGACCCCGAAGCGCTCATCGAACCTATCGACCGCGACGCGGTTGGCGAAGGCACGGATAGCCTCGATGCCGTCGAAGCCGTGCTTGTGCACGCACAGCTCGCGTTTGCCGCCCAGGCGCTCGATATCGTCGACGGTGATCTCGCTGTCCCCGATGAGGCCGGCATCGATCTTGTAGACCGCCAGGTCGCCGTCCTCGCTGTCCACGGCAGATGTCATGACGAACGCGGCGTCCCCCTCGCTACTCGGCCAGACGACGGCCTCGGTGAAGTTCGAGAGCCCGAAGGCGTCCCTGTAGAAGTCCACGCCCTGTTTGGTCGATAAGCCCAAGTCGAGCTCGTCTTCGACGATGATGCCGCCGATGGTCTCCCAGCCGTCCTCGATGGAGCGGTCCTGGAAGTTGTCATGTGCCATGAGCTGCCCGATTGCGGTATCGATGTTCTTCTCCGTGGCAGGGATGGGGTAGGCGAGGTATTCCGAGAGCGCCGCCGCGACATCCTCGCGGCACCATCGGATCGTGCAGAACTCGTCATCGCGCAGCTTGCCCTCCGCGAGCGGGTATGGATGGCGGCACGAACGCTCGTAGTCGATCTTCGCCTCGGCGATATCGGTGAAGTAGTGCCCGGCGCCCCAGGAACGGGACTCGAAATCGTATCCGTCGGCGACGATGTAGGGCGATGCGTGCCCGCTCAGGACGGGCTCGCGGCCGCCCGACGTGGCGACGACGAGCGCGGTGCGCGTGTTCTCGTCGTATTCGAGGACGATGTGTTCCATGGCGAAACTCCTTAGGCGGTCCGGCGCGCAGAAGGCGCCGGCGATGCGGATATTGCCCTGATGATAGGGACGCTGGCCCGCCGTGTGAACGCATGTTCCCGAACGGGAAGGGCCGCCCCTAGAGCGCCGGCCCGCGCCCGGCGGCCTCTCCCTGCAAGGTCGATCCCGCGGCCCTCTTGGCGCCGCGCGCCTGCGTCTCGGGATCGGTGAGCGACAGGGAGCGCTCGCGCGCCTCGGCGGCGAGGCGCGCCACGAGGCAGGGGTCGGCCGTGTTGGGCGACAGCGTGGCGCACGAGGCGGCGAGGGCCGCGTCGGCGAGCCGTTTGGCCCCGTCGGCCCCTGCCGGGACCTCGCGCATGCGGTTCCTCGGGTCCTCGGCGGTATCCTCGAAGCCGAAGAACGCGCGCTCGTCCTCGCCCTCCGAGATCGGCCAGGCGGCGCCCTCGATCAGGAGGTTCCCGTCCTCGAGCACGTCGGCGCAGATGGCGCCGATCTCGGCGGTGTCGGTGCCGCCGATGCCGATCGTCGCGGTGAGGATGCTGTCGGTTGAGGCGATGCTATCGGGACTGTTCGCGGCGATACGCCGCGCCCCCGAGATCGCCGCTCCCGCGGCGGTGAGCGCGGTGCGGTACAGCTCCGGGCTCGACAGCCCGCGCACGAGCGCGGAGCGGCAGCACCCGGCGAGCGTGTAGGAGTTGGCGGCCGGCGCGATCCCGGCGGGGAACACCGGGATTCCCGGCGTGTTAGCCGTGAGGACGGGCGAGGCGGCGGCGAGGCGTTCGAGCTCGAAGCGCGTGGGCGTCTCGCAGAGCAGGTCTGCCAGCGCGTCGGCCACGGCGTCGAGCGGGTCGCCGGCGATGCGGCACCAGGTCGGGACGTCGACGGCGATGCACGCGGCGTGCCCCGTCAGCCGGTCGAGCTCGAGGTCGATGTCGCGCCCCTCGACCCTGTTGAGCGTATATACGCCCGCCCCGCTCGTGACGGGGCAGGTCAGGATGCTGGAGTTCTCGCGGGAGATGATCGTGTAGCGCGCGCCGTCGCAGAATACGGCGGAGTCGATTTCGAGCGGCTGCATGGCGTGTCCTTTCGGTTTCAAAGGGGACAGGGGGCCGGAAACCGGCCCCCTGTCGGACGTGTCCTTAATGGCGTATACCCTAAAAGCGCCCCGGCTTACATGCCGGCCTTGTGCTTCTCGCCGCCGTCGAGCTCCTCGCGGACGGATGCCGCCGCCGAGCGGCGCGCGGCCTCGTAGACGTCGTCCGGGCCGCCGGACGCGATACCGTTGGGCGATGCCGTCGCCGCATCATGCGTGGCGGAGTCCTCGCAGATGAGCCCTTGGCGGCGGAGCTCCGCCACGCGGGCGGCCTCGCGGGCCACGTCGTCGGCCGCGGCCGCGCGCTCGTGCTCGCGCTCGGCCTCGCGCTCATCTTCGACGCCCTCCTCGATCGCGGCGGCCTCGGCCTCGGCGCGCTGCGCCTGCTCGCGCTGGCGCTGCGCCTCCGCCTCGATGCGCTCCTGCTCGAGGACGGCGAGGCGCTGTTCGGCCTCGTCGAGCTCGGCCTGCTTGGGGAACGGCTCCCTGGCGGCCTTCTGCGCGTCGGCGAGCGCGTGCTGCGCTTCGCGCAGCTTCAGCTCGATCTCGGCGGGGCCCTTCGCGTCCCGGGCGATGATGCGGTCCATCTGGGTAAGCACGGTGAATGCTCCTTTCTCTCCGGAAGGGAAGACCCTGTCCGACATGTGAACGTGCTTGGCGGCATCGACCGCCAGGCCGATATAGGGCAGCCAGTCGTCGTCGAGGACGCGCTGGCGGCGGCACACGACCGAAAGGCCGCGGTAGGTTCCGATGATCTCCTCGCAGCCGGGTCGGACGCCGTAGGCGGCGCGGCGCAGCGCGCGGATGGCCTCCTCCTTGTCGGCGATGTGCGTGCCGCCGACGGTGAGGGAGCTGTCCTTGGAGCCGAGCGTCTGCTGGCGGACGAGGTCCGCCTCCGCGAACGGGATCTCGTCGTCGGCGAGCATGTCGCGCTGGGAGGTAAGCGCCTCGACGAGCGGGCGGTACTGCGTCTCGATCTTGTGCTGGACGTCGGCCAGGCCCTCCAGGTGCGATGCCATCATGAGCTTGAGCTGGCCGATCTTGTTCTCGACGTCCATGCGCTCGGCCACGGTGGGGTCGCCCTCGGCGATCTGCTTCATCTGCGCGAGCGACAGCACGGTCTCGTCCAGGTCGTCCATGGTGCGCACGGGCGACTTGTTCGTGAAGACCTGGCTGATGAAGCGCTGCTTGCGCTCGACGATGGAGTACAGGTAGCTGTCGAACGTGCCGGTCGAGACGTAGCGGAAGTCGTGGACGTGGTCGAAGCCGTTGCCCTGGCGCACGATACGCCCCAATCGCTGCTCGAGGTCGGACGGTCGCCACGGGCAGTCGAGGTCGTGGATCGCGGCGAGGCGCGTCTGCACGTTCGTCCCGGTGCCGAGCGTCGTGGTCGAGCCCAAAAGGATGCGGATATCGCCGCTGCGCACCTTCTCGTACAGCGCCTCCTTCTGCTTCGACTTGCCCTTGGCGTCGGTCACGCAGGCGATCTCGGACTCGGGGACGCCGGCCTCGATGAGGCGGCGGCGCACGTCGTCCTGGATGTTCCAGCGCCCGGAGGCGGGCGTGGAGGAGTCTACGAACACGAGCTGCGCGCCGCGCTCGGCCTCGGTGCGCCTGCGGATGTCGAGGATGTTGCGCACGCACTCGTCGACCTTGCCGCCGGAAAGCGGCTCCATGTCGGGGTCTTCCTCGAGGTAGAGCAGCTTCGGGTCGAGCGCGACCTTCCTGCCGTCGCCGGTGATCTTGAGCATGTTGTCCATGCTTGGGTCGCAGCCGGCGTGGACCTTCTCGCCGCGCTCCACCAGCGCCTCGACCTCGGCGAGCTGTTCGGGCGTCGCCGGGACCGCAACCGCGTGGCTCTCGAGCTCGGGGAGGTCGAGGTCGAGGTCGTCGGCGGTCATGATGTCGCTGTAGCAGTGGAACGAGCTCATGAGCTCGGGGAGGTTCTGGAACCTCGCGAAGCGGCGCTTGATGTCAAGGCCGCCGCCCTCGGGCTTGGGCTCCAGGGTCTCGGTGACCTCGCCGAAGGTCTTGGCCCACGCGCTGAAGTTCGAGACCCCCTGGCTGTCCAGCAGGTTCGGCGAGAGGTAGCGCTGCATGTTGTAGAGCTCGGCCATCGTGTTCGTGACGGGCGTGCCCGTGGCGAACACGATGTTGTTGCCGCGTCCGTTGCCGCGCAGGTACTCGCACTTCATCAGGAGGTCCTCGCACTTGGCCGCGTCGCTGGTCTGCATGCCGGGCACCGATCCGCCCGACACCGCGAGGTTCTTGAAGTAGTGGGCCTCGTCGACGAAGATCGCGTCGCAGCCGATCTCCTCGAACGTCGCGCCCTCGAGCGTCTTGGTGGCGTTTTTCTTCTCAAGCGATTCGAGCTTGCTCTTGAACTTGTCGCGCACGCCCTCGATCTGCTTGACCGAGAAGTCCTTCTCGCCGGCGCCGTCCGAAAGCTCCAGCAGCCTGGACTCCTCGAGCTCGTCGATGCGCGCCGTGAGCGCCGCCTTCTGCGCCCCGTAGGACATCTGGAGCTTTTCGAAGCGGCTGAAGCCGACGATCACCGCGTCCCAGTCGCCCGCGGCGGCCTGCCCCCAGAACCGGCGCACCGAGTCGGGGCTTTTCGCCGCCGCGTCGGTGAGGACAAGGAGCTTCGCGTCGGGGTAGAGCTTGAGGTAGTCGGCGGCCCACTGCTCGGTGAGGTTGTTCGGCACGACGATCATCGGCTTGCGGGCTCGCCCAAGGCGCTTGAGCTCGTGCATGGCGGTGATGCCGGTGAAGGTCTTGCCGGCGCCGACCGTGTGCGCGATCAGCGTGCCCTCGCCGTCCTGGATGATGCGCGCCACGGCGTCGCGCTGGTGCTTCCTGAGCTGGATGTCGGGCGACATCCCCGGCAGCGACAGGTAGTCGCCGCTGTACGCGCGCGGGGCGACGCGGTTGAGCTTTCGGTTGTAGATGTCGGCGAGCATGGCCGCGCGGTCCTCGTCCTTCCAGACCCACTCGCGGAAGGCCTCCTCGAGCTCGCGGCGCTTGGCGTTGGCCGCGGCCGTGGCCACCGGGTCGGGGATCTTCTTCTTGGACTTGCCCGCGGCCGGGTTGTAGTCGGGGTTGTCCTTCTCGATCTGGATGAGGCCGCCGTTGAGCGCGGCGGTGAGGATCATGAAGCAGTTGTAGGAGCCCACGCCCCACTTCTTCGCGATCGACTCGTCCATGCCGCCGCTGGCGGACGTGACGCTCCACCTGCCGGACACCTCGGAGTAGCGGACCTCGAGGCTGCGCGCCTGGGCGGCGGTCTGGTGGCTGCCGCGCTCCCTGCTCGCATCGCCGTAGCCGATCTGGAAGGTCTCGAGCGCGAAGTCGCGGATCACCGACGCGGGGACCCAGGAGCTTCCGAGCTGGCAGGCGATCTGGCCGGGCACGAGCTTGACCGGCTGGACGGCCTCGAGGCGCGATTCGAGGCGTTCGAGCGACGCGACGCGGTCCGCGTCGGCGGGCTCGACGGCGAGCTTGGCGGCCTCCATGAAGCGGCGCCTGTGGTCGCGGAAGCGCTCCAGGCCCTCCTCGGTGGCGAGCTCGGACAGCGACGCCGGGGTGGCGGCGTGCCAGCTGCTCTGGTAGTAGGTGCGGCGCGCGGGCTCGAGCAGGTCGATTTTCATCACGCACTCATCCGAGCACTGCTTCCGCTGGATGCGGAACAGGTACTCGACGGCGTCCGGTGCCGCCCTGAGGGCGCGCGCGACGCGCATGCCGTTCTCGATTGCCGACTCCCTGGCCGAGGGGCCGCCGTACATCGGGCGTTCGGGGCGCTCGATCTCGACGCCGGCGACGGATTGGAAGGCCTCGAGGTAGTCCGAGCCGTTGTAGGGCTCCGCGCCGCCGGCGGCGAGGAAGGCGCCAAGCTCCTCATCGGAAAGGCCGCTGTCGCAGACGAGGTATTTGATCGCGTAGGCGGGCGTGGCCTCGAGCGCGCCGCCGGCGCCCCCGGAACGGAAGTTGCCCAGCCCGCGGGCGAGCTGGTCGAGCAGCGGGTTGCCGGTGGAAACGCTCCAGCGTCGCTCGTCGCAGTCCGCCAGCCCGATCGGGCGCGGGCCGTCGTAGGCCTCGAGCGCGAGGGGGATGAGTGCCGGCCAGCAGGCCCAGTCGATGCGGCGGGCGCCGCGGTCGAGGCCTTCGACATGCGCAGGGCCGTCCACCGCGAAGCGCGAGGTGGTGGGGTTCAGGCTGCTCTCCCACAGGTGGGTCTTGCGCAGCTGGTCGAGCGCGTCGTGGGCGCCGCCGGTCAGGTTTTCGGCGTCGACGGCGAAACCGAGGTGTTCGTTCCAGGCCTGACGGGTCTGGCGCTCGGCGCGCCCGCGCTCGGCCTCCAACAGCTCGCGGACGTGCTCGAGCTTGCCGCCCACGTCGCCGGAAAGGTACTCGTCGGCGGTCATGATGTGCGACGGGTCGTCGGGGTCGGCGACCACAAGGTCGCCCAGGCGCTCGAGGGCGGTCGGGATGTCGGTCTCCATGAGGTCGGCGAGGAAGTCGATATCGACCCCGCCGCGCGCGTCGATCGTGACGGCGAGCGCGTCCGACGGGTTGCCGACGTGCTCGGGCGTGGGCGCCTCGGGGGTGACGAGGCGCTTCTTGAGGATATCGGCCTTGTCGGTCACGTTGCCGTCGGAGTCCACCTTCTCGAGGCTCAGGAGATTGAGTGCCAGCGAGTGGTCCGTGAACCCCTTGGAGGGGAACACGGCGAGATTCTTCTTGGAGTTGATGCGGCCGAAGCGCTCGAAGAACGAGTCGTATTCGGCGGACAGCTTGGCGATCGCCTCCTGGACCTCGTCATCGTCCGCGGCGGGGTCGCGCTCGAGGGCGAGAAGCGCGCGGGCGCCGTCGCGCAGCGATAGCATGGCGCGGGCGCGCTCGGGGCCGGTCTTGCCGCCGCCGGGGGTGAAGGGCTCCACGGCGTCTTCCGTGCCGTACCAGATCGTGCCGTCCGCGGCGACGGAGAACTCGAACTTCGTGGGCTCGGTCGGCGTGACCGAGATTCCGGCGTGCTCCTGCGCCGCGGCCATCTCGACTGCGCCGCCCTGGTCGACGCTGTCGCGCAGCAGGTCGGAGACGCGCACGCCGAGGGCGTCGGCGCCGCCCTTGAAGCTGACGCCGAGCGTGGGCCCCATGGGCCCGCTGACGATCGACATGTCGCCGACGGCGCGGCCGGGATGCTCGTTGAAGTATCGGCTGATGTTGACGGTGTCCTCGAAGGGCGAGGTCTCGACCCACTCGGGAAGCTCGTCCCCGGCAAGCGCGATGGGCTCGGGGCGGCGGCGCAGCAGCAGGATGTCGCTCAGCGCCTCGGTTCCCGCCTGGCGCTTGAACGTCTCGGCCGGCAGGCGCACCGCGCCCAGGAGCTCGGCATGCTCGGCCAGGGCGCGGCGGGTCGCGGTCGAGTTCTTGTCGAGCGTGTAGCGGCTGGTGAGCACCGCGACGATGCCGCCGGGGCGCACCGCCTCGACGCTCTTCTTGATGAAGTAGTCGTGGATCGGCATGCCGTCGATCTTGATATCGCCGCTGTAGGGCACGTTGCCGATGGCGGCGTCGAAGGATGCGGGGGAGACCCGGCACTCCTCGAGGCCGGCCGCGGTGATGTGGGCCTCGGGGCAGAGCGCCTGCGCGATGCGCGCCGAGATCGGGTCGAGCTCCACGCCGTGGAAGTCCAGGGCGAGGTCGGCCGGCGCGAGACGCATGAAGTTGCCGGTGCCGCAGCCCGGCTCGAGGATCGCCGCGGGCGTGTCGCCCTGGCCGATGCCGGCCTCACGCAGCGCGTCGTAGATGGCACCGATCACGGACGCCGGCGTGTAGAACGCGGTGAGGACGGTATGGCGCTGGGATGCGAACTCGTCGTCGCTGAGCAGTTCCTTGAGCCTGTCGCGGATCTCGCCCCACTCGCCCTCGGCCTTCTCGGAGAAGGCCTTCTGGGCGCCGCCCCAGCCGGAATAGGCCTCCATGGCGGCGATCTCCCCGGCGGTGGCGCGGCCTCGCTCCTCGGCGGCGGCAAGCGCCTCCAGGGCCGCCAGGTTCTTCCTGGCTCGCGTGATGGGGTTGCTCGCGCACTGCGAGTCAACGCCGGCGGCGGGATCGATGGGTTCCGCGGCTTCTGCCGCGGCGGGCTCATCGATAGCCGTCGGGGTCTCGGCCCCGGAAGTCTCTACATGGCCTCGATGATTTCCTTGATAGCGATCTCGGTCGCCATCGCCTCGGCGGAGTTCGCCTTCTTGATGAAGCTCGGCAGGTCGTTCGAGCGGAGTTCCGTCGTCGCCCCGCACGACTTCATGCAGCCCGGCGTGAGCTCGCTGATCCTGTTGCGGTACGCCGTCTCGATCTGCTCGAGATAGGATTCCGTCTCCCCGGACGCCTTCAGCTCGGCTACCTTCTCCGGCAGGTTGTCCAGCATGAACTGGTACCTCATGCCGCGGATCCCGGTGTACGGTTGTTTCAGGACGGCCATCTTCGTCTCCCTTCCGAGATGCGTCGGCGGGCGGCTCGCCCGCGATTTGGTTTACATAAGACCGCGACTCGGCGGCTTTGTCAACGACATTCTCCGTGTTTTCAGTGACGGCGAACAGAAAGTCGTCGGTCATGGCGAAAAGGGAGAGCTGCCCTTCTGCCTGAAGCGTCTTGCGGGAGCGGCGCGCCATCGGTGCCTCGCCTTCTTGGTCGGTTGTGCGTTATCCCAGACACCGTAACCCCATGGATTGAGCGCGCCAACGCGCTTTCCCGAACGGGAAGCGCCGGCCCGGGTATCGTGAAGTTAACGATTGACGTTGGCAAGAAGTAACTGCGGAACTGAAATTGCCTTTTATTCGTGGGTACGATTGCGAATATCGACAGCGGCTATCTCGATTGGAGCTGTTTGGTAAATGACCAGAAGCGTATTCATCGCAAGGAATCGGAGCACCGGCTTCCATTCACTGCTCGAGGTGGTCGGATCCGGCAATCCGGCACCAACGACGAAACCCATGGACTTCGAGCTAGCCGAACGCCTGCTTCGCTGGGGCACGCTCGACGAGCTTGTCTCGGCCATCTCGGAATCGGAACCGCTCATCGACCGCAGTATCTATAGAGAGGAGAGCAGAAGGCTTTCCATCTCCGATGCCATCGAGATCGTCGAAGAGTCCGTTAACGGGGAACACGGCTTCGGACGTTGCAGCGAGAAGTCTCTTTTCCTTCAATTGTGCCTTGAGGGGACGTCTGCGACGGGCAGCGCATCTTCGCTTTATCCGTCCCGGGCCTCCGTCTCGCGCGACATGAAAAGGCACGGCCTCATCGAATCTGGCGGGCTCGCCGAGCTGAAAAAGTGGAGGGAGGCCGATCCTGGGTGCGCCGTCGTGGTCGAACCCCTGGAGGATATCGTGCTGTGCCGAAACCTCGGGTCGTTGGTGCTGAGGCTGATGGCGAACATCGCCGCCGGGCACGATGACGTTCTCGAGAGAAGCGGTTTCAGGCATTTCGACGAAATGCGCCGCCGTCAAATCGCCGGAAAGCTCATGGGTTCCTGCTGGGTCTTGCCCTTCAAGCACGCCCCGTCTATCGACATGACCCTCAACTACTCGACGAGGCGGTTTGGCAACGTCTTTGCCTATATGGTCGCCGACCCTCTCGAGACGCGCTTCCTCGATCTAAGACCCAAAGGAAACGGAGATCTTTTCGGCTCGGTTCCCAATGCGATCCTGATGGCCGCGCGGGACGGCGCCGCCGCGCCGTTCTTTGACATCGGCTGGAAGCCGGAGATCGAGAGGACCAAGCTGTATCTGGGCATCGACGACGGCGGCTCCCAAAGGGAAGAGGCGGTTGCCTTCGTGGAGTCCGTTGCCGAGATGTTGGCGGGGCTGACGACGAAGGACGGCGATCTGCTCGGATGGTCTGTGAACGCGCCTTCCATCTTCGACGACGAGCCGGCACCCAGATACAGTTTCCACTCGACGGCGGCTGCGATGTTCGGGGCTATCTTCTACCGATACGGCTGTGTCCCCACGACGTGCAAAAATTGCGGAAACGGCATCTTGGTTAAAACCAAGGGGAAGAGGCGCGAGTTCTGTTCCCCGTCGTGCAGGACGCGGTACTCGAACCGAAAGGCGGGACCCTAGAGAGATCCGCCTTTCATCCTCGCGCTGCGGCCTCCGCCTTCATCGGTACGTGCCCCGTGCTTCGCCGCGACCGTCGCCTGCTTGGCGACGATATACGGTGCGCAGATCTCGCCGGGCTCGATCTCCAGGACTGCGGGGCTCGCCGTATCGGCTGCCGGGTGTTTCCTGGCAATGGGAATCCTGTCCTGGTTATCTACCCGTGAGGCATCCCGTTTGCCCTTTAGATCGAGCAGGTACGCTTCATCACATTCGGAGAAGACCGTGCAGATTCCGCCTTCGGAGAAACGCTTGCGGTAATGCTTGAGGGATGGCGAGGGCGTGGCATTCTCGTCGGAGAAGGTCTGGAACTCCGTGACGAGATTTGCGCCGGACGGCCAACGGCACTCGAAAACGATGTCCGATATATATTCGGGCGGATCGGGCCACGTGCACTCAGCATCGGCCAATCTCAAGATGACCGTCTGGCTCGTTGTGGCCGGCTCCTCGAGATCGTATTGCGAGGTCACGACCATGAGGCCCAACTGGGGCGAGAATACTGCGATATCGTCTCCGCCGATCAGCTTCACGGCATCTGCCGCCGGGGTCTTGAAAGCGGAAAACATATCCGAGACGGACTGCACTTCCAGGATGTCTGCTTCTCCAACGTCGCAATCGTGGAAAGCCATCCCACACACCTCTTTCTACCTGTGTACCTTGATGTCTGCGCTTCCGGTCTCACCGGCATGCGCTGCCGCCTTGGCGGCTGCCGCCATGGCCGCGGGGCTCATGCCCTTTGCGGGCGCCTGCGCGAAGGCATCGACGGCCGCGCCGATCTTCGCCTCGATCTCGTCGCAGCGCGCGGAAACCCTCTCGCACTCCTCCTTGACGTACTTGAGTGCCGCCGGGACGGGGACGCCGAGCTCGCGCATGGCGGTCTCCGCCTCGGCGGAGAGTGCCGCGAGGTCGAAGTCGCGGGCGAGCCTCGCGCTCGGCATGTCGTGTCGGATGGAGACCGTGGAGCCCCCGAACGAGAGGGGGGAGGACTGGAAGCCGTGCCAGCCGAGGCGCCTCGAGCTGAAGGTGAGGATGGTGCCGGTCTGCGGTCGCGCGGTCGCGCAGAACCCGTCGGCGAGCGTGCAGGAGATCTCGATGTCGCGCCCGTGGACCGTGACCGTGCCGAGCTCGCGGGACCTGTCGCGGCCGAGCGTGCGGACGACGTTGAAGTCATCGGTCATCAGCCGGTCGAAAAGCTCGACATCGACCGACGATGCGCGAAGCTCCTCCATGCTGTCCAGAAACGCCAGGATGCTCTCGCGCGCCTGCATGCCCAGGCCCTCGATGAGGGGGCGGGAGCGGTCGAGTCTGGCGATATCTACGAGCGTGAGGTCCTGCATGAGGCGGCGCGCGTCCACCTCGCTGATCGAGGTCCTGAAGTTCTTGCCGATCCACTGCGACGCTGCGAACGGGTGTCCCGCGAAATCGATCATCGAGGCGCCGGCACCGCCGAGCTCGATGCAGTTGCGGCGTACCGATTCCGCCATCGACTTCGCCGCGGCGTCGATCGCGTGCGCGTCCCGGCCGTCGGCGTAACCCTCGGCGACGCGGTCGAGCGCGAGCAGGCGGGCGCCGGCGAAGATCTCGGCGGTGGGGTAGATCGCCGCGTCGGCGACGCCCTCGCCCAGGCCTTCCAACGTGCCGTCGTGGCAGATGAGTGCGCCCGAGATGCGGTCGATGGAGGCCTCGCTGCAATCGAAGCCGCCGTGCTCTGACTGGAAGGCGAGGCAGATGTCCTCGCCGTCCGTCATGGTTGCGTGTTTTCTGGTCATGGTAGCTCCGGGAGTCTAGTGCTTGGGCCCGCGTGCCTGCGCGGGCTCCTCTTCGGCGGGCTTGGCCGCGGGAACGGCCTCGATGATTTCCTTGGCGACGGTCCACAAATTGATGCCCTCCGTGGCGCGCATGCGGAAGTCTTCGTCGAAGTACTCGGCGTCCGCACGCGCATGCTCAAGTGCGGCCTCGGCGAGCATGGTGCCGATTGCCGCGATGGGGTTCTCGTAGACGCCCGACTCATCGACATAGCCGTATTCGATCAGCTCGTCGATGCTCTCCACGAGACAACGGCCGAATCCCTTGTCCAGGCTGTGGTACTCATCGAGGTAGGAGGAAGCGAGTTTGTAATGATACCTGGCATCGCCGTGGCCGCTCTCCTTCCACTCCAGGAGCTTCCCCTTGGCCTCGGCGAAGGCGGCCTCCATGGGATTGATGGCCTCGGGCAGCTCGGGCATGTCCTCGAATTTCATATCCGCGAGCAGACGTCCGAGCGCGCGCTGGTTCTGCTCGGTGGCGACGGCGAGCGCCCCGAGGAGCACCGGCAGGTCCTCGCCCTTGAGCTTTTCATAGAACGCGAGCTTGTCGAGCGCGATAGAGCTGTCCTCGGCGCGGCGGCACGCCTCCAGCGCCTCGCGGTAGGGGTCGAGATTGTCCAGCTCTTCGCCCACGCGGTCGCGAACCTCTCCCAGGGCGAGCTCGGATGTCTTGCAGATGGGGGAGGTGATCAGGAAGAAGCCCGCATCGTCGGAGAGTTGGAAGGACAGCGACTTGCGCCCGTCCTTGTACTCATGGATTCCGGCGGTCCATCGCCCGCCGGACATGTTGGCGGCGAGTGCGGCCATGCGTTTGGTGGACTGTACGAGCTGATCGTCCAGCTCGAAGCAGGTATCCACCTCCTCGCCGGAAAGCCAGAGTTCGGCCGCCTCGCGGTTCTCGAAGGCTTCGCACAACCAGGTGTTGCGTTCGAAATCGAACGCCTCCCAGGTGGCGAAACCGAGCTCGTTGCCGCAGCTTCGGACGAGAAGTTCGCCGGTCTCGGCTTCCGTTCCATGCTCGACGGTGCGCGTGGCGTCCTCGCCGTAGAGCGAGGCCATGCGCTCCGCTTCCTTTTTGTCGACGGCGTCGTAGTTCCACATGGCGGTCGATCCTTTCATCGGGCGCCCTCCGGCGCCGCGGGTATATTCGCCCTCGATGCTATCCGCGCTCGGCCCCGACCGCCCCCGCGCCCGTTCATGTTTCCCGAACGGGAAGCACTCATCCGCACCCCAGACACCCTGGAACGCGAAAGGAAAGAGCCGCCGCCCGATGGGCGACGGCTCCAGGGCCTCGCATATGGTTCCTCATTGCCCCTTGGGGCAACGCAGCGTGCGCACCTACCCGAAAAGTTCGATGAGCTTTTCGGCCTGTCGCTGCCCGATGCCCGCGACGCGGCGGGACTCCGCGATGCCGATTGCGGTCATGGCGCTTTGCGCCTTCGCCGCGCCGACACCCGGCAGGGCCATGAGCAGACGCTTCGCCTTGATGCGCCCGACGACGGGGGTTTCCTTGCCATCGGCCAGGGCGGTCGCGATGGCCACTTCGCCCGATTTGACGCGGTCAAGGTACTCGGCGCGCGCGCCGCGCATCTCGGCGGCTCGCTTCAGCGCGGCGGCCCGCTGCTCGGGGGTGAAGTTGTTCCCGAAGGCGGCCTTCTTCTCGGTCATGGTCGTTTCCTTTCTGTCCTGCGGCATCGCGGTCGCGTACCGCCTAGAGCCATTCGACTACGGTATCGCCGGAATGGACCGAGGCGAAATCGACGCACAGGGTCCGGCGGCGTGCCGACTGCGTGTGCCTGCCGTCGTTCACGGTGAAGATAGCGAAGCTATCGAATACCTGCGCAAGCGTGCAGCGCACCTTCGCGAGGTTCGCCGCGGTGCCGCGTTTCGAGCCCGTGTGTCCCGAGATAGTCGCCCGATGGCCCAACTTGCCCGAGAACTGTTCGCGGTATTCGGCGATCGTCAGCCGCCCGTCCCTCGCGGGGTCGCACTCCCATCCGAACAACTACACCGCCCCCATGCCAAGCATATGGGCACCGCGTCCGGCGGCAAAGTCGATGATCGGCTTCATAGATGCTCACGCCTTCCAGAGGTCTTTCAGATACGGCAGGAGGTATACCCCGCAACTGCCTAAAAGATGCGCTCAGACCGCAAAAACCTTACATCCTCGACCGGATATGGAGAAATGGGGCCGCTAGATGGAACGCCGCGCCACAAGGTAGAATCGATAGCAAGCGGAACCCGTTCCTTATGTCACACCTTGGGAACGCGGGCAACGCAGGTGCGCGCCCCGGGGCCGGGCGAAAACGGCCCCCTCCCTTCCCTCAAAAACATCTCCGATTGCAAGCGTCGGCCTGCCGAAATCGGCGGGGCGGCCATTCCGCTCATCCGCAAGAGACCCAAGGGCGATATGTACCCGGACGCCATGCTCCCGGGCTGCCGTCAATCGTCTCAACGGATCATCGTCAATCGTCCCAACGGATCATCGTCAATCGTCCCAACGGATCATCGTCAATCGTCCCAACGCAGCAGGTAGATGACCGTATTTAATTGTCTGGAATTGAGGGGGGGCGACGCACCCCGTGAGCAGGCGGGCGGCGGGGTTGTCGCAGTAAAAATGGCCGGGGGTGCAGCCCGGCCTTTAAACCTGAAATCCGCATCGCCCGCGTAACTGGCTAGCAACCTGCGCAGGGTCCGCTTCGTTCACCCGTGATTCTACCCGGTGGACCGGAGTTGATACGCAGATGCCCGGGGTGGAGCCCGGGCATCTAACTAAACCAGAAAACTAGGCCGCCCGCGCTCCTTGTCGCTCACACGGGGACGCATTGTCTTCTACGGCCATCTTACCCAACTCCGGCAAGGTATAGACGCGCCCTCAGATTCTACATTTGAGCATATCGACCTCGGCCGTCCGCCGATCTCCCTAGTGCTTCGCAAGTGCGGCGATAAGCTCGGCGCGCTGCGCTTCCGTGAGACTGTCCGCATTGCGGGCTACGTGGTGCACGGCGTCATTCAGCTCCTGATCGCAGGAGGTTCCGATGATGTCCGACGGTTCGACCCCGAGGGCGCGCGACATCGCGGCGATCGTGGCAGGCCACGGCAGCCGCTCGCCGTTGACGTACCTGCTCACCGAGGCCGGTGTGGGGCCTGCCGCCTCGGCAAGCTCCTTTTGACTCATACCCCGTTCCTTAAGTAGGGCAGCTAGGTTCCATCCGATCAATGTAGCCATTCGTCGCTCTCTCCTGTTTGGCGATATAAACCGCCTATCGGTAATCCCGATAGATATGGTTCCCAAAAAATGAACCCTAATAGGCCATCACGGCCTATTTACAGCCATTCCAGAAGATGCCCAGTTAGCAACGCAAGATATCGCGCAGATCGTTTTGACAATCGTTAGCAGCCGTTTTTTCAATAGAGACGAGCCCTAGCGCGTTGCCATTCCTCAAGCTGATATAATCCTCTACTTCCTCCCGCACATTTCCAGACCTTTTACCCCGAATACCCCGAGCTCACACCCACAAAAAATGGCCAGCACCGCATCCGCGGCCCCGACCGTGAAACACCCTGTGTATCGAGATGTAGTCCGCCCGCTCAGGCCCGCCCGGCGAACCCTCCGCATATCGACGGGGCTAATACCCGCCAAGGCCCCGATCGAGACTCGAGAAGTCCGGGACCCTATCAGCTCCACAGGGCGAAAGTCCCGGTCCACACCATCTCCAGCCGATCGCCAGCCGAAGCCGGCCGCGAGGCGTTTCCCACATCCGGCGGCCCTACGGGACGGATGGGGTCCCTCCATGCCGCCACCCATGGAAAACGCGAAGGCAAACCGGGCGCGATACCCAAAAGCCGTCTGCCTACACAGGCAGACGGCGGCATTGCGGCCGAAATCGCCTATTTCCTCTTCTTCGGGCGCGCGATCTCGGCCGGTCTGTCCGCGGGGTCGAACGACCCGGCGCGGAACTCAACGCAGCCGGTGGCGCCGCGCGGCGCGGCGAAGAACCGCCAGGGCTTGAGCGCGACATCGAGCGATACCGCCTTGAGCTCGCCGGGCTCGCCTTCGCGCACCCAGACGACGTCGATGGGCACGCGCATCATGCAGGTGTGGATCGACCGGCAGCCGGGGAAGTAGAGCCCGCAGGCCTCGGGCACCTCGCGCTTGAGCATGAGCCCGCAGAAGCGCTCGAGAAAGCCCCGGCAGGTATGGGTGAGGATCGGGACCCTCTTGCCTGAGGCCGTGACGGCCACGGCCTCGTCGAGATATCTATCGTTCATATCGGATGGCTCCTTGATCGGAAGGTTAGAAGAACTGACCGAGCTGTAGGATCATCGGCGCGAGCATGAGCATGATGATCGAGGGCAGCATGAGCAGAAGCATGGGGAAGAGCATCTTGGTGGACAGCTTGTTGGTCATGTCGTCGACCCTCAGGCGGCGCTCGGTGCGGACGGACTGCGCCTGCATGCGGATGATGTCGACCAGAGAAGATCCCGCGCGCTCCGCCTGCACGAGCGATGCCGTGAAGAAGGTGATCGAGTTCACCTGGGCGCGGTCGGCCAGTCCCAGCAGGGCCTCGGAACGGCTCGAGTAGGCGGCCTCCTTGGCGACGCGGGCGAAGGCCTCGGCGATCGCCCCGTCCATGCGGGTGCCGACCGATGCCAGCGCGCCCTCGAACGACGACCCGGCCGAGATGCAGATGGCCATGAGGTCGAGCGCGTCGGGCAGCTGGCGGTCGAGCTCGTCGCGCCATTCGGCGCGGCGGGCGAGCAGCCACGCCTGCGGCGCGGCGAGCCCGGCGACGGCGAGCGCGCCCGCCGCTGCGAGCCCCTGCACGCCTCCGACGAGCGGCATGGCGATCAGCCCCGCGGCGGCGCCAGCCGAGAACGACGCCACGCGGATGGCCCAGAACGACGCGGCGGGCATGGTGACGCCGGATCGCGAGAGCATGTCGCGCGTGGCGTCGGCGACCTTCTCGCTCATGGGGACGTAGCGCGTGACGCTGTAGGTAAGCGTGTCCAGGCGCGTCTCGCCGCGCCGGCGCCGGCTCGGCCGCTTGACCGGGCCCGACTCGATGCCGCCGAGCCGCCTGAGGCCCAGAAATGACAGCAGGCCGGCGATCGTCGCGGCGCACAGCGACAGCGCGACGCCGCGCAGGATTTCGATGTTCACAGTGCTTCCAATCTATCCGGCGCCGCCTAGTCGAGCTTGACGTCGCCCATCTTCCTCATCATGAGGTAGGCGAGCGCGTCCAGCACGACGGCCAGCGCGATAAGTGCCCAGCCGGAGGGCTGGCTGTAGAACTCGCGGTGGGAAGGCGAGATCGCGAGCAGCGCCGCCATCATGAAGACGGGCAGGCCGACCATGATCTGCGACTCGATGCGGTTTAGAGAGGTCTTAGACTTGATGGCCTTGCGTGCCTCGACGCGGGCGCGGACGGTCTGGCCGACGTTCTCGGTGATGTCGGCGAGCGAGCCGCCGGTCTGCTGCGAGATGTCGACGGCCGTGGCGAACAGGCGCAGGTCGCGGCTGCCGGTGCGGTCGGCGACCTTGTCCAGCGCCTCGGGCACCGGAGTGCCGGCGCGGATATCGGAGGCCAGGCGCCTGAACTCGGACTTGATGGGGTCGCTCATGTTCTCGGCGACCGGCCCGATGGCCTGGGCGACCGACGACCCCGCGCGCAGGTTCGACGCGATCAGCGGCATAGCCTGGCCCAGCTGCTCCTCGAACTTCTTCTTGCCGGAGTCGCGGCGGATCTTGAGGTAGACGGGGAACCCGGCCGCGGAGACGGGCAGGAGGAGCAGGGACAGCGGGCCCACGCCGAGCGCGAGGGCGCAGAGCGCCGGCAGAGTGGCCGTCGCGGCCCACACGATCTCGGCCTCCTGGACCGACAGCTGCGGGGACGCCTGCTCGCAGACGGAGACGAGCGCCGCGGCGACCTTTCCGCTCGGCCGCTCTTCGACGGCCTCTGCCCCGGCCGCCTCGCGGGCGATGCGCCCGCGGCGGGCGAGCACGAGCATCGCGATGCCGAGCGCGAGGCCGGGAAGCGCCGGCAGCAGGTTGACGAGGTTGGATTGCGTGCCGCCCATCCTAGAACACCGCCTGGGGGTTGAACCAGTCGTCATCGACGAAGACGCCCTCGTTCGCCATCTTCTCGATATGGCGGCGCATGAAGCGCTCGCCGGTCGGGACGAACCAGCCGGAGTGCTCGGGGTCGTTCGGGTCGTGCTCGAAGCGGACGATCGGGGCGATCGTGACGACGTCGCCCTGCATGCCCTGGACCTCCGCGATCTCGGTCACGCGGCGCACGCCGTGGGAGCGCTCCGTGTAGATGATGAAGTCGATGGCCTGGCTGATGTACTCAAGGATCTCGCGCGACGACATGCCGGTGTTCGCCTGCTGGACGAGCGTGCGCAGGCGCGTGGGCACCTCGCGGCAGTTGTCGGCGTGGATCGTGGTGAGCGAGCCGTCGTGGCCGGTGGTCATGGCCTGGAGCATGTCGAAGGCCGCCGCGTCGCGGCACTCGCCGACGATGATCCGGTCGGGGCGCTGGCGCAGCGCGTTGGTCACGAGGTCGCGGTAGTCGATGCGGCCCTTGCCCTCCACGTTGGCGTCGCGCGTCTCCATGCGGGCGACGTGCGGCTGGTTCAGGCGCAGCTCGGGCGTGTCCTCGATGGTGATGATGCGCTCCTCGGGCGGGATGTAGAGCGAGATTGCGTTGAGCAGCGTCGTCTTGCCCGATCCGGTGCCGCCGGCCACGATGGTGGACATGCGGCCCTGCACGATGGCGCGCATGATCTCGAGCATGCGGCCGTCGAACGACCCGTTGGCCATCAGTGCCTCGGGGGTGAGCGCGTCCTTGCGGAACTTGCGGATGTTGATGAGGTGGTGGTCGACCGCGACGCCCTTGAGCACCGCGTTGACGCGCGAGCCGTTGAAGGGCGTGCCGGGGCGGACGATGGTGCAGTCGCACAGCGGCGAGGCCTCGTCGCAGCGGCGGTTCATGCCCGCGGCGATGCGGTCGATGGTGAACTTCACGTGGTCGTCGTCCTCGAAGTGCACGTCGGTGAGCATGAGCCTGCCGGAGCGCTCGATCCACACCGAGTCGGGCCCGTTGACCATGATCTCGGAAAGCGATTCGTCGTACAGCAGGTCCTCGAGCGGACCGAAGTAGTACAGGTCGTTGATGGCCGCGCGCAGCACCTCCTGGTAGGCGTCGTCGGCGATGCGGCCGGTCTGGTCGATGAAGCGCTCGGGCACGAGGTGGTAGAACGCCGGGTCGTCGATGATGGGGCCGATGACCGCGGCCGCGTCGCGGTCGCGTCGTGCCGCGTCGCCGTCGGGCTGCTCGGTCTGGTTGTCGGATGAGAGCTGTTCACGCGCGGCGCGGTATACGGCGCGCTCGAGCGCGATGAGGTCGCTATTCAGCATCGCTTGCCCCCTCGGCGGTCTGCGGGATGGCCGTGAGCGTCACGTTCGGGTTCGCCACGATGGCCGCGGCCTGGTCCTCGGTGACGTCGAGCGTCACGAGCGAGTACCCGGCGTCAGGCGAGCCGGACAGGGCGGAATCGAGGGCGATGATCTTGACGTTGGCGCACACGGTCTCGGCGCTCGATGTCGTTCCGTCGGAGACGACGGCCATGACGTTGACGCGGTCGCCGACGCGCAGCAGCGGCGACAGGCTCTTCGAGGAATCGAGCGACAGGGCGATGGCCACGTGTCCCTCCTCGATGGCCGACGTGATGTGCGCCGGCGAGCTAGATGCCTGGAGGGAGGACAGCGAGATGGAGGTCCCGGCGGTCTGCGTGGTGAGCGAGGTGTGGTTGGCGACATCCGAGACCTTGGTCGCGGCGTCGGTCGGGCAGTACGCCTTGGGGACGGCCTGCGTCTCGAGGTCGGCTTCGGTGATGGTCTCGCCGGCGGCGACGTCGCGGTTGGTCACGACGACGTTGACGGTGTTCGCCTCGTTCTTGGCGATGATCGCCGAGGACTCCGCGACCCGCATGCCGGAGAACACGGTGGCTCCCACCGACACGGCGATGGCCGCGGCGGCCACCACCGTGAGCGCGCGCGTGCCCTTCGAGGGGCCGGCGGGGGCGGGCTTGGGCGCTGCGCGGCGCGGCGCGGTCGAGGGATCGCGCCCCTCGGCGGGCTTGGCGTCCTTCTTGCCCTCGGCCTTGCCGAAGCGCCCGCGGCGCTTCTCCTCGCGCTTCTCCTCGCGGCTACCGCCGCGCTCCTCGGCAGCGGCCTCGGTTTTCGCACCGCGGTCATCGCCGGCGTAGGCCGGGCGGCTTGGTTCGGGGCGGTATGCGCTCTCCTGCGCGGGCTCGTGGCGGTATGTATTCTCCTGCTGGCGAACGTCGGCCTCCATGCGGCGGGCGTCGCGCGCCTCGCGGCGGGGTGCAGGGGCTCCCTGCGGCGCGGACGGGGACGCGGGCTGCGGCGTCGGTGCCGATTGGCGCGGCGCGGGGCCGTGCTGGTCCTCGTAGGCGGGGCGGCCCTGCGCGGGTCGCTCGTCGCGGCGCTGCGGGAAGGGCGCCCCCTGCGGTGCGGACGGGGCGCTTGCCGATGCCGCGGGCATGCCCGTGATGGGGTCGATGGTACCGCCCGCGGCGGACTCGAGGCGCGCGAGGTCGGCGCCGATCGCGTCGGCGCGGCCGAAGTCGCCGCGATTGATAGCCTCGGCCCTCATGGCGCGAAGTCGCTGGATCTCGTCTCGGTTATCGTTCATGTAGCTTGGTTCCTTTCTCGGGGACGGCCGCCGGCCGTCTCAGTCTCCGCTTTCCCCGCTGCCTGGGTTTCCCTTGGCCGCCGCCACGCCGCGCACGGCGTCGAGCAGCGCGCCCGGGGCGTCGGCGAGCCGGGCCGCCGTCTCCTTGCGGCCGGTCACGGTGCCGTCCTCGAACGTGGCCTCGAGGCTCCCGTTGCCGACGTCCGCCGGCCGGTACACGTTGCCGGTCGAGTAGGGATGGATGGTCCAGACGGCCGTGGACCTTGCGGTCAGCTTGTCGCGGCCGGCGAGTTTGAGGAAGGTGGTCTCCGTATCGTTGGAAAGCCTCACGTAGACGCCCGCGTAGCGGTCGTTGGCGCCCGACTCCGACTCGGGCAGCTCCGCATACCAGATCTCGGCGGTGCCGGTGTATCCGTTGCCCGAAAGCAGCTCGACGACCTCCTCGCGCGCCTCGCGCCCGGGGTTCTCCGAGTACTTGACGGCGTTCGACATGCCCAGCGACGACTGCCGGACGGCCTCGAGCACGGCTTCCTGGCCGGTCTTGGCCGAATAGGCCGTGCTGACATCCACGCCGAGGCCCACCGCGATGAGCAGGCAGCTGATGGCCACGACGAAGATGACGGCGACCTGGCCGGGAAGGCCGCGGGCGCGCAGCGGTTTTCGCGATGCCATCACAGCACCTCCCAGTCCGTATAGGTCGTGTAGCTGTGCGAGACGTGGCGCGTGAGGACCGTCTTGCGCCCGAGCGAGAGCGGGTCGTTGTACTCGTAGGCGATATCGGCCTCGACGGCGACGCGGCGCGTCTCGGTCCTGAGCGTCGAGGCCCCAAGGTCGCTCGCGATGGAGTCGCCGTCGTTGACGGCCCCGCTGGTTTCGGTCTTGACGCTCGCGTTGGTCACCGTGAGCCTGCTCTTGTCGAGGTCGGTGCCGCCGCAGACGAGGTCGCGGACGAGCTCGTTTCGGTCTTGCTGCTGCCATCCGGCGGGGAGCGCGTCGGCGAGCGTCGCCAGCGAGTGCTGGATCACGGTGTTCTGGTAGGAGAGCATCGCGAACGACCCGATGGCGAAGAGGAACGTGAGCAGCACCGGCATGACCAGGATGAACTCGACCGAGCCCTGGCCGGGGAGGTGCACATGCTTGCGTGTCGTTGGAAAGGCTGCCATGTCACGACCTCTCTATCTCTGACCTGATGGACGACGTCTCGGAATGGACCTGCCAGCCGTCGTCGGTGGCGCCCTTCACGCCGAGCGACTTGAGCGGGAAGATGCAGCTGACGTCCTCGACGACCTTGACGGTGACCTTCTCTCGCGCATAGCGCGCGGTGACCGACTTGTCGCCGCTCTTGAGCGTGACGGGCTTCGACGGCGCATCGGCCGAGGTGACGGTGACGCTCGCGGTGTCGCCGAGGGCGCATGCCTCGCGGACGTAGGCGGCCACGGCGTCGTCGGAGGCGGTGGGGTTGGCCGCGGCGTAGCGCGCCCCCTCCGAGCTCGCGGTCTGCACGTTCGCCGTCTCGCGCGCGAGGTGCGTGTAGTCCGCGACGGCGCAGAGCATGATCATGAGAAGGGGAAGGACCAGGATGAACTCCAAGGTCCCCTGTCCGCGGCGTCCGCGTGCCCTGGCGGCGGTCATGAGATCGCCCCCGCGGCCAATGAGGCGATCAGGGCGAGCGAGATGACGGGCGCGAGCGGCATGGCGCTGGTCTTGACTCCGATCTGGTGCGAGCACGCGATGAAGAGGAGCGATGCGGCGCCGAGCGCCGGCACGAGCGTCAGCACGGTCGGCGTTTCGGCGGTGGCGCCGAGCACGCATCCGAGCATGAGGGAGTCGCCGTCTCCCCATTCGCCGCCGACGCGGCGCACGCCGGCGCCGATGGCCCAGGTGAGGGCCATGCCGGCCGCCGTGATCGCGGCGCCCGCCGGCGTCGGGCAGAATGCCAGTACGCAGGAGGCGGCGAGGGCGGCGAGGTGGGGGATCGGTACGATGCGGAAGCGGATGTCGCTCGCCGCGATGGCGAGCGACGACACCGCCGCGACGGCGGCCGCGGGCGACATTGCGGCGCCGGCGAGGCCGGCGGCGAGGTATGCGGGGACCCAGTGGGCCTCGCCGGCGAGCGTCGGGTTGTAGCGGCGGGCGTAGGCCCCGGCCGCGCGGGCGGGCAGCAGGCCCGCATCGATATCGCCCGATGCGGCGAGCGCGTCGATCGTGGAGGGCGCGACGGCCTGGATGCTGATCTGCGGCGCGATGGCGGCAAGCCAGCTGCGGCGCTGCTCGGGGTCCGCGCCCGGTGCGAGCATGGCCGCGTCCTCGCGCTCGTAGGACGAGTAGCGCATGTGCTGGTAGGCGTGCTGCAGGAGCCACCCGGCGATGCCGGTCCCTGCTGCTATCGAGAGTGTTCCGAGCATATGGCTCCCTTCCGCCGCGATAAGTGGTGGGCGCCGGCGTAAACGGTGCGCCCTGCTGCGCCACCGGGCGGTGGCGGTACGGCTGCTAACTATGTACCCAAGCGCGGGACGATTCAGCCCCCCGCCCAAAAATGGGAAGGGGGCTGAATCGTCCCAGCTCAGCGGCCATTTATTCATATGTAGGAATTATGGTGCCGTCGGCTCGGGAATCTATCCGACGTGCCTAGTTGCCGGCATGGGCGCCGTTGACGGTAGTGTTCTTGAGCGTGTTCGCGACGGTGTTGATCTTGTTGTTCATCTCGCCGGACAGGAACACCAGGGCGGCGATCAGTGCGACGGCGATGCAGACGACGATCACGACCCATTCGATGGAGCCCTGCGCGCGCAGGGCCTCCTTGGCGCGGCGCTTCATGTTGAAGACGCCGCATGTGGCGATGGCCAGGGGCTTGGCGATGAGCTCGTTCACGGGAGCCTCTTTCTCTCGATGGCGGCGCGGTGGGCGCGACGCCGGCGTTCCCCCCGCGCTCGGGGGCAGTACGGCATAAAAGATGGACCCGGCGGCCGGGAAAGTCATCCGGTTTCCCAAAAATGGGATGGATTGGGCGTTTACCCCGCTCACGGCCTTGTTCGGAATGTGCAGACTCTATGGAACCGGCCTGTCGGCGTATGCCGCGAAACATCCGTCGTCATATATGTCGGCATAGCCGAGCCCGGTGAGCGCCTTCTCGAGCGCCGGGTACGCCCCCGAGGGAAAGACCGCGAAATCGGCACCGGTCTCGCCGATGGCTGCCGCGTCTCCGGTAAGAACGGACCGCGCCTGCCCCCAGGCGTCGGTTCCGCCGTTGAGCTCGGGGCAGAAGAGCTCGGCGCGCGTGTCGAGCAGCGGTCGGTATCCCGCGAGCTCCAGCTCGCTGCCGACGTCGATATCGCAGATCACGGCATCGCCCGGCTTCGCCCCCGCGGCGGCGAGGGAGGACAGCGCCCCCGCGGCCGATTCCTCGATTGCCGTCTTGGCCGGCACGGTCGCGGCCAGGCATCCGATGGCGGCGAGGAGCGCCGCCGTGCACAGCGACGCAAGGGCCAACGGCCTCCGCGCCCGCGGCCCCGCCACCTCGCCCTGGATATCGGACAGGGCGAGCGCCATGGAGGTCATCAGGAAGAGTTCGTTTCTCACGTTGGCCAGCGCGAGCATGAGCGTTCCGAGCACGAGGAGGTCGCCTGCCTCGAGCAGGGCCCGCCCGCCGCCGCGGCAGCGCACGCGGAGGCGGTACAGCACGAGCGCGGAGACGAGCGTGCACGCGGCGGCCGCCTGGGCCGGCGCCGCCTCGGTCCACGGTGCGAGCTCGCCGATGCCTACGGATTTCAGCGAATTCGCGCTCATGGTGGCAAACGGCACCATGAGCAGCCTCGCCCCGTAGGGGTTGAGCATGCAGGCGGCAGCCGTCGACATGGCCGCCGTGAGCGCCTTGAGCCTGCCGTGCCTGTCGAGCCTGCCGTCAAGTATGAGGCAGCACGGGACCATGAGGGCGACGGTCCACAGCGCCCCGTGGAGCTGGGCCATGGCGAACCCCGCGGCGGGAAAGGCGGCAAGCAGGGAGTCCCGCCCGCCGCGTGCCCATTTCCTGCCCGCCGCATAGCAGGCGCAAAGCGCCATGACGTCGATCCCGCGCGGCGTCGAGTTGCACAGCACGGCTATGGCGGCGCCGCATGCCGCAGATGCCGCCATGTGGACGGCGCCGGTCCTGCCGCGGTCGAGGGTGCAGGCCCAAAGGGTCGCCGTCGCGGCGATGTCGAGCGCGGCGGCCGCGCACCTGATGCCGGCCTCGCCGAACGCGTCGAAGATGGCGGCCGCGGCGATGCACAGGGGCCACTGCTGGCAGATGTAGGCAAGGCCCTCGTGGAGAGTGAGGGGGTCTGAGGTCGGGAGCTCGCCGTTCTCGACAATCCACCGGCCGATGGCGACCATGTAGCGGGTGTCGGGCTGGAACAGCGACCAGCCGGTAAGGGACACCGCCGCCAGCGTCGCGGCGCATGCGGCGAGCGCGGCCGAGAGCGACGCCCATCGCAGGATGCGCGCCCGGCGCATGGTGTCCGTGCGGTCCACGCTATTCACCGCCTTCCGGCAGCTCGAACAGGGTGTAGCCGCCGCCGTGCGCGAGCTCATCGAAGTGCCCGCCGGATCGCAGGGCGTCGGCCTCATCGTCCCTGACGAGGAACAGCTCCCAGCCCCAGTCCTCGGTACTCTCTTCCAGCGAGGTCGACCCCTGGAGGACGTCGACGATCTCGCGGTAGGCGGACTCCGCCCCGGCGCCGGCGATGCCCTCGCCCCAGATCTCGGGGCGCATGTCGCAGGGCACCTTGAAGCCCTCCCACTCGAGCTGGTTGTACACCGAGACGTCGCTGGAGAACACCAGCGCATCGGATCCGGCGTCGTATATCGCCGAGAAGATGGGGGACATCTCCGATTCGGTCACGGATAGCATGCCCGCCTCGCCGCCCGATTGCGGCGCCAGCGATACCGCGAGCCCCGAGACCGCGGCGATCAGGGCCATGGCGGCGCCTGCCGCGGCGGCCGCGCGCCCCGGGTGCGCCACGGGCTCCCCGAGCGCCCCTGCGAGTCCGAACGCGCAGCACAGGCCGCAGAACAGGCCGGCGATCCACATGCAGCGCGAGTGCAGGACTCCCGCGGCGATACCGGCGAGAAGCATTGCCGCGGCGCCGGCCGGGACTCTCGCTCCGCTTCGCCGGCACAGCGCGATCGGTCCCAGCGCCATCGTCGCGACGGGAACGGCGAAAAGGGGGCCGAGCTGGACCCATAGGGGCTGCATCTCGACGATGGCGCCGCCATAGGCGGCCTCGCCGAGCGATTTCAAGACATAGAGGGACCCGTCGGCGCCATATGGGTTGAGAAGCGACGCCGCGCACATCGCCGCCAGGGCGGCGCAGATGGGGAGCGCCCGCGCGGACCACGCGCGGCGGGCCGCAGGGTCGGCGAGCTCATGCGGGTTCGGCAGGGCGAACGCCGCGGCGCACGCGGCGAGAAGCGGCCAATGGGCCGCCTGGAGGTTGACGCCGGCGACGGCGACGGCGGGGAGCCACAGCAGCACCAGGCGCCTGCCGTCCCTGAGGTAACTGAGCATAATCCTGGCCGTGAGCGTGCACAGCAGCGCGGTCCAGAGCGTCGGGCGCACCGATATGTACATGCAGATGCATACAGAGGGGATGGCGAGGCTAAACGCCAGCCCCGCGCGCGAGAGCTTTCCGCCGGCGGCGTCGAGCATGAGGCCGGCAAGCTGCCAGAAGAGGAGCCCGGCGGGCACGCAGGCGGACACGGCCACTGCGGCATAGCCGCCGCGCGTATACCAGGCCCAGAGCCAGACGTCATGGAGCCATTGCTGGACGACGATGCCCTGTCCGGGCCAGATGGAGAACGGGTTGGTGCGGGGGATGCCGTTGCGGGCGATCTCGCGGCCGGTCGCGAGGAGGAACCAGACGTCGGAGTCGAGCGTTCCGGCTCCCGTCAGGGCGCGGGCGAGGGTCGGGCCCGCGATGAGGAGGGCACATAGGGCAAAGATGGCGCCGTGCGTGCGCCCGCCATGTTTGGGTGCTATCAAGGTGACTCCAAGGGGTAGATATTCGACCGGGAGCATACGCCTTTGCGGCGAAAAGAAGAACCCCGCTCCCAAAAGTGGGAACGGGGCACCGAAAACGCAGATAGCGTGCGGTGGGAATATCCGCAAAAGGATGGCGGCCGGTGAGGGCCGGCCGCCGATGGGGAGAATGACGGCATATAGGGGAGTCCGCCATTGCATATGGGGCCGACTGGATCGGATGGTGGGTCGGCCGGGTCGCCGTGACATAGTTTATCGGAAGGAGTGACGGCGTTGCTTTGACTATACCCCTTGGCGGAACATCGTAGACACTTCGTAAGTGGAAATGTGTTCCCATCGTGTACGCGGCCGCTCCGCACGGCATGGTCAGCGCTCAGCCCTTGCTACTCGCGACGCCCTCGGCCTTCGCCTCGGTCCACTTGATGTAGAGCGTGACGTCGCGCTTGGCGGTGACCGAGGAAACCTTCTCGGTGCCGTCTGCCGAGGTCATCCAGCATTCCGGGACGTATCTGCGCCATGTCTCGTCGGCGATCATGGCAAACACCTCGCCGGGTTTCACCGGCGTGACGCTCTCGCCCCAGTAGAGCGCCTTGTGCCCCTGCCCGTCGTCGCCGATGGCCGCGAGCGCCAGGCCGTCGAGCCTGTGCTTTTCCGGCGACTGCGAGAAATCGGGCAACTCGAAACTGGAGCGGGCATCGGGCTTGTACGCGAGCGGCGCGGTGCGGTAGATGCCGCCGTCCTCGGGCCTGAGCGACCCCTCGGCGTACTCGATGCGCACGGTGCAGCGGTTGCGTCCGTAGAGCTTGAGCGTCTGGTCCTTGACGATGGTGACGCCCGCCGCGGGCTGGGTGAGCTCGGGGTCGAGGAACCAGCCCGAGAAGCCCGTCGAGGGGTTCTGTCCGTATTGCCCGTTGAGGTTGCAGGTGTCCTTCAGGGCCTTCTGCGTCGCGATGTCGACGGGGGTGTAGACGTCTCCGCCCTCGACGTCGAGGTCGCGGTACACCATGTCCTTCTGCTCGACGCCGTCGGCGTAGTACTCGACGCACGTCGTGACCACCGGCACGCCGCGGGAGACGAGGGTGCCGAGATAGCGGTCGGTCCAGACGTAGCGGTCCGTTTTGCCGACGGTCCGGATGCCGAGCATGGCGGCGACGGAGAGGTATCCCGGTCCCCAGGACGCGTCTACGGTCAGGTCCTCGCTCTTTGAGAACTCCCTGACGACGCGGCCGCCCTGCGGCTTGCGCACGAGATGGATATTCATGCCGCAGATCTTGTTGCCGTCGGCGCCGTCCGGCTCGATGCCGACGGCGGGGGCGGAGCCGATGTCGAGCGGCGAGGAGGCGGAGCAGTTGACGTAGACCGGGTCGGACCACTCGCCGCTCCCGTTGAGCAGCTTGGTCCTGATCTCGAGGTCGTAGTGGTCCGCGATCTCGCCGGTCAGCCAGACCTTTACCCTGCCCAGGATATCCGACTCGGAGTCGAGGATGCGCGCGCCGTCGGCGCCCTCGACCCACTCGCCGCCGCTGTAGCGCTGCGCCGCGTAGCGGATCGATCCCGGGAAGGCGGAGCCTTCGAGTCTGAGGGCGAGGCCGTAGATCGAGTGGCCGCCGTGGGGGTAGCCGATATGGCGGTGCGCGAGCGATTCCTGCTGCCATCCCCATGTGGCCACGCCGCACTGGGCGAAGATGGCGGCATCGTCCTCGGGAAGGTCGTCGGCGACGTCGGACATGTAGAGCCTGAAGATCGGCCTGACCGGCAGGTCCGATTCGTTCTTGCATCCCAAGACCCAGCCGGCGGGCTTGATTCCCGCATCCGGGTCGTCCGGGTCCGTGTTGTGCCACCCGCAGATCTTCGCCTTGTCGCCGATCTTGAGCATGCCCTCGTCGCAATGGACCGAGACCTTGCCCTCAATGCGCGCCTCGACGAGGTTCCACTGGGCATTCTTCTGGATGGCCCAGCGCCCGGGGCACGCCGCAGACTGGACCGAGACGCTGACGCCCGAGTTCGAGGTGACCCCGTCTGTGTCGAGGCGCAGGCCGTCGGCATCCGAGGTGATGAAGTAGCAGGAGTGGTCGGTCTCGTTGGAGTCGTCGGGCTCGTGGTGGACCCACCAGGCCTTGCTCCGGCCGTCAGAGTCGTTGATGTCCCAGATGTCGGCATGGCTGTTCTGGACGACTCCGTGGTCGACCACAGGCGCGGCGTGGCCGCTGTTGTTCAGCATGTGCGTCAGGTTCGGGCCCACCATGTTGGCGATGGCGAACGTGAAGGTGTCGACGCCGTCGTTGGTGTACGGCTTGAGCATCCAGGTCTGGTTGACGCCGCGGTAGTCCTCCCAGAGGCCCACGGAGGCGCCGTTGCCGTACTGCGCGAGCGGCTTGCCGCCGCTGTACTGGCCCTGGACGAGGTCGAGCTGGATGTCCGGCGCCATGACGGGCCTGATGTAGAAGATGCCGCCGTAGAGGGCCACGTCGTTGCGGATGTAGATCTTCTCGACCCTGAAATCGCGGGAAGGGGTGGTCTGGCTCAGGAACCAGTAGTTCGGGGCGTCGGATTCTTTGATGACGTTCTCGTATACCCCGAAGTGATTGTAATCCACGTTGTAGACCTGGAGCTTGCTCCACACGCTGTGGCGCGCCTCGCCCTTTTGCCTCTTGACCCAGAAGGACGGGCGGGTGGACCCCCAGTACGTGGACCCCTGGAAGTCGTTGAAGTCGTAGAAGCCGTATGAGATCCAGTCGTAATAGGGGTAGCCGATCTGGTTCCTGAGGTCGCCGGCGAAACGGGAGCCTGCGAGCTCGGCGCCGTCGAGGTAGACGTAGCCCTTGTTGTCGCCGCCCTCGGAGATGGTATCGACCCAAAGGCCCCTGCCTTTCTGCAGGTCCTTGCTGGAGCACCATGCGAACGGCCTGACCACCACGAGGGTGTAGAGCTCGTTGGCGTAGTTGCACTCGAAGACGCACGCGAAGGCGTACCTCAGCCATTGCCCGTAATGATTTATATAGTAGCTGGTGTTGGCGGGGGCGGCGCAGAGCCATTCATGGTAGCTGTTGGCGAAGCCGAAGTACATGTCCCCCTCGCCCTGGCGTGGGTCAAGGTGGACGAGCATCGAGTCGTTGGCGGCTCCGAACCAGCCCTGGCCGAGGTTGAAGTTCATACCGGCGAGGGCTTCGGCCTTCCGGGCGGGCCCGAGCAGGGCCAACCCGGCCGCGCAGGCGAGGGCGGCGAAGACGCCGCGACGCGTGATCGGCACCTGGAGGGGCCCGGTCTTCTCGTCATTCCCGTTTCGACCCGGGACGATGTTGGTTCGTGGCGAGGTGTTCAAAGCGATCTACTCCTCCTTGAGGCCGGAGACGGCGAAACAGGTGAAAGCGGTGGCGAGGTAGCCGATGGAATACGGGTCCAGGCGGATGGCGGTGCGGACCGTGAGGGCGAAAAGGACCGCGGCGATGCCGAGGTCGAGGGCGCGGCTCCGTACCTTGCAGGCGATGCCGGCGGCGATGAGCAGGATGACCGGGACCCACACGGCGCCCAGGCAGCCCCTGGTCAGAAACCACGCTGCCGACGCTGGAGAGTAGTAGTCTGTCGGGCAGGACAGGATGACCGACGCGGCGCTTTGCAGCTGGAAGATGGCGGACGGTAACGCGGTCAGGATGGCACCAAACGCGATACGCCTCAGCTCATACGGTTCGATGTCTGAGCGTTTGATCATATCGATGGGATTCAATTGTCCTCCTACAGTCCCAAAAACCAGGACACGCTCGTGTCCTCGAAATATCTGGCGGTCTCGATCAGGGTGGAGGTGGACATGAGCGTCTGCCTGTTGAGGATGCGCGAGAGCGTCGAGCTCGATATGCCGACGGCGCGGCAGTAGTCCTCTTTCGAGGTGCCGGTCCTCGACAGCGTGAACGCCAGGCGCGACGCGCACAGCTCCTTGGCGTAGTCGCGGTCGCGCTGTCGCTGCATCTCGGTCCTGTCGCGCCGTTCGTTGTCGGAGCCTCGCTGCATACGGTCCCCCCTGCGATGTCCTGTTTTCTCCACTTGCCGCGCCCGCACCAGCGTATGCCGGCATCGGGCGCCCCTTCTGGCGAATGCGGTGGCGGGGCGGTCGAAACTCGGATGGCGATCCGGATTTTGCCGCCTCCTCCCGCATATCAGGCCGCGGCGATGCGTTTGGGTGATGATTGGATAGCCGGCAGCGGCCTGATTGCAAAATTGATACCCTTGCAAACCCGAATCTATACATCCGCGCCGCGCCGGGCCCGATTATTTTTTCAGATGCGTTTACCGCCCGCGCCGCCGTCGTCTCCCGGCTTCGCGGCGAGCTGCGATGCCAGCGCGGCGATGTCGGAAGGCGTTCGTCCTGCCTGCTCGATCTGCTCGCCGAGGCCGCGCCGAACTTCCCTCATGAACTCGGCGGACGCCTGGAACGGGCCCGTTGAGGGGTCGGCGAAGCGCGTCTTGGCGCTCTCGATCGCCCACTTGGGAAGGTCGACGACCTCGCCGTCCCCGTCGGTCGCGATGACGAGGAAGCCGCCGCGGACGATTTCGGTCGCCCCGCCGCGCGCCCACGCCCGGTTCGGCTTGAGCTCGCTGCCCTCCGCATCGGCGGCGCGGACCAGCGACACGGTGACGCCCCCGTACTCTGCCAGGGTCTCGGTTTCGGGATCCTCGAGGCCGATGGAGGCCGCCGCGCGGGCTATGTCGGGAAAGACCGTCGTCTCTCGCGGCAGGTCGCCCACGGGCACGTAGACCGCCGAGACCTTGGCGCCGGCGGCGCGTCCGCCGCCCTGCGCGAGGCACCGCGCGATATCCGCGTCGGCGCCGTCGATCTCGAAGTCGCATGCGGCGGCGTATGCCCTCACGGCCTTCGCGAGGGCGTCTTGCACATCGGCCACGGTATCGGCCGAGAGGGCCAGGCGCGGCATGTCCTGGAGCAGGATGCCGCGGTCTAGGTGGTCGGCGAGCAGCGTTTTCATGTAGTAGCGGCCGATGAGATACGGCAGGGGCTCCATATCCTTGACGTTGCGCGTCGCATCGGGGCGGTCGTCGCCGCGGTGGAGGTAGAACTCGACCATGGGCAGCCCGCCCGAGGATTTCAGGGACCGCCCCGGCAGCGTATCGAACGGGTCGTAGATGACTTTGTCGTCCTTGCCGTAGCGCGCCCCGGGAAGTACCGGGTGCATCCAGACCGACTCGCCGTCCCCGGCGCCCTCGCAGTCGACGCGGATATCGTCGGCGAGTGCCAGGACGGAATCGGATGCGATGCCCTCGCGCAGGTGTGCCAGCAGGTTCTCGATATCCTGCTCTTTATAGGTGCTCATGGTCGCTCCAATGGGTCGGGATCTATAGTCGTGCGGGCCCGCCTCGGCGCGGGCCCGGGAAAACCGGTCACAGCCGGTTACCGGCCGCGGCGGCCACCCCGTGGGTTGTTGCCTTCGTGGCCGCCTTGGCGGCCGCGGCGACGCGCGCGGGGTTGTCGGGCGCCGGGGCCGTGGCTATATCGACCCCGAGCGAGGCGCACGTCTCGGCGACGCTCTCGGCGTTGCCGAGCGTCCACCCTGCCAGTTCGGGGCTGCATCCGGCTCCGAACGCCGTGAGGACGCTGGACTCGATATCGCACAGCGCCCAATCGGCCGAGGTGAGGAACTTTTCATCATCGACCGCACCGGCAGGGTCGAAATATCCGACCGCGGCGTCCTCGGTGGTCTCGCTGATGGGATCGAGGCCGTAGTCGCAGACATCCGGCGAGAGCGGGTCGATATCGTCCTCGAGGATGGCCGAGAGGGGGGTATGGGCGACATGGAACCCGAAGAACTCGCCGTCCGGCGCCTTGTCCGGGATGAAGGCGGTGCCGCTGTAGACGTTGTAGAGGAAATCGTCGAGGTCGAGCGCCCGGCTCATGATCTCGGCCGCGTCCCTGCGAAAGTTCGAGTGCTGGCAGAGCGCCGTCGCGGCATCATGCCCGAACAGCATCGCGACGCTCTCCGGCGTTTCGAGGAGGGCCGTGTGGCCGGACAGCTCGACCTCGACGCAGCCCTCATGCTCGCTCGAGAAGAAGGCTCCGGGCGTATCGATCCCGTAGAGGTCGAGCACGTCCAGCGCATCCGCGGCGTTCAACGGCTCGATATAGCTTTTCATATTCCATCACATCCAAAGACAGGGAAGGGCGCCCGCGGTACGGTGCGCGGGCGCCCTTCCGGTACGGGTTGTGGAGGCCGCGGGCGCGGGCTAGAGCTTGGCGGCCTGCGCGACGTCGCCGCTCTGCTCGGCGGTGCCGTGGGCGGCGGCGACTGCTGCGGCGGCCTGGGACTGCGGGTTGGGCGCCTCGGCGTTCATCTTGGCCTTGTAGGCCTCGCGCGCGGCCTTGACGGCCTTTGACAGCTCGAACGGGTCGGCATCGAGGGTCTTGAGCTGGTCGTTCTCGTCGTACTTGAACAGATGGACGGGCATGTCCTTCTTGACGGTGACCGTGGTGCCCTTGCCGTTGGCGATATCGGACTCGGTCCAGGGCTTGCGGAAAGTCTTGAACTTGTAGCCGGAGATGTCGATGCCGTTCATGTCCGTACCAGTCGGGATGGTGCAGAGGACGGCAGGCCAGGTCTCGGTCTTCTTGCCGTTCTCGATCACGATGTCCTTGCCCTGCGCGTCGGTGACACGGCACCACTTCGCGGGGAACTTGATGCTGACCTCGTTGTCGTACTTTTCCTGGTCCATGGCGGTACCTTTCTTCCTGCCCGTCGCACGGTAGGCGGCGGGGCGTTGATTTGCCACGACTGTACCCTCGGGTACGGTGTGCGTATAGATGGTTTCCCGAACGGGAAGCGGCTCGAGTCCGCCGCGGCGGCGCAGCTCGTCCACCGTCTCGCGCAGCCTCGAGATGTCGCCGATGACGGGCGCGGCGAGCTGTTCTTTGGGGACGAACCCGTCGAGCGCGAGGATCGCCACCGCGCCGGGCAGGGCGAGCACCCCGGTGAGTTCCGCGCTCGCGTCCGAGTAGTAGAAGTGGATCGGGTACTTCAGCACGACGGCGGCCTCCGGAACGTTGATTCCGAGCTCGTCCACCGCGCGGCGTATGGCGGTTCTGACCTGGTAGGAGAGCTCGGAGGGCAGGCCGTCGGTGGCGATGGAGGGCTTGCCGGCGTCGTACTTGGTCGCGAACAGGTTGAAGTCGGTGAGCTCGCCGTTGCCGTCGGGGTAGGCCGAGCGCGCCATCGTGGAGGACTGGTTGATATCCCTGAACATCATGGCCGCGGTCCTCCCTACAGCTTCGGCGCCGTCTGGTTTGCGGACGCCGCGATGACGGCGCTCGTCGCCGCCGCGGCGCTGGCGGAGCGGGCGAGGTCGGTCGGCGTGACGGGTTTCTCGACGACGCCCTCGGCGATGTGCGCGCGCCACTCGGCCACGGTTTCGTCCCTGATCTCCTCGAACGAGTACTCGTCGAGCGCCGGCCAGTCGGCGCGCTTGTCGACATAGCAGGTCTCGCACAGGTCGACGTAGCCGTTGTTCACGGCGATCTCGCCGTAGCGGTTGAAGTCGAAGCAGTAGAGGAGTTCGCCGTTTCCGCGGTTCATGAGGGCCCAGAACTCGGAATCGCCGTCGAGGACGGTGTATGCGTAGTTTTCCTCCGGCGTCGAGCGCTCGAGACAGGTCTCGTGCCACTGGTCCTCGACATGCATTTCGTCATACTCGTAGTCGTATACGGGCAGATCGTCCGCCTGCGCCACGAGGTTCATGAGCTCATCGAGGTGGTTCAGCGACTCGCCGTATTCGACGGCGGCGTCGATATGCTCGAGCGCCCCGTCGGGAAGGAGCGTAAGCTGCATGGCGAGGACGTTCAGCTCGTCAAGGTGGGCGTATTCATCGAACACCTCCGGGCACCTGAACGGCAGCGCATCGTAGTCCGAGATATATATCTCCTCGTGCTCCTCATCGAAAAGGCCATGGGAGCGCAGCCACGGCTCGATCTTATCGGGGTCCATGGGGAGGCGCATCCAGGTATCGTGAAGCTCGCCCTCGTTGTAATACCCGTAGTTGCCCACGCAGACGTCTAAGCCGTCGCGGAAATCATGTTCATGCTTAGCCATACAGATCAGCTCCAGGAGGCAGATGGCGGATAGGTGCTTCCCCGACGATGCTACCCGCACCGCTAGGGCGGCACCACGGTGTTTCCCGAACGGGAAGACTGCCGTGCCGCGAGCCGATAGAAAAGCGCTTCCCGGACGGGAAGCGCTGAAATAGCCGGGCCCCCAATGGGTATGAGTCTCGAGACTTTGCTACACGAGGATGGGGGCTGCGATGGTTGACGCCGCGGGATATCGCCATTGGACGGACGCCGAGCTCGAATTGCTCGCCGACAGGTCGCTTGCCGCCGCGGATGTGGCCGCCGCGACGGGGCGGACCGAGATGGCCGTAAGGGCGGCGCGCTCGCGCCGAGGCATCTGCCGGACCAGGTGGACGGCGGAAGAGATCGGCCGGCTGCGAGACTACGCCGCATCGCCGAAGCAGATCGCGGCCGAGACCGGCCGCTCGCTTTCGGCCGTGTACGCGAAACGCTCCGAGATGGGCCTGCCCACCCCGGCGGCGATGCGCGCGGCCGCCCGAGAGGCGGCCGCCGCGACGGCCAGCCGAGCGGCATCGGGGGGAATCAGGCTTCATCCCTGACGCCCCCGGGGATGCGTCAATGCCTGATGCCGCCGCCCTGCTTCACGCTTTCGGCGGGCGCATGCTCATCGGAGTAGTCGTAGAGGAATTCGGTAAATCCGTCCATGGCGTGCCCGTTGTTCCAGTCCGTCACGGCTTGCGACGCGATCTCGCGGCACTGGATGAAATCGAGGTCCGGGCGGCCGTGTTCGATCATGTTGGCATAGTCGTCGATATCGTCATCGGTGAATACGAGCGCATCGACGTCGCGGCTGTAGCATCCGGCATGCTTGCCTTCGAGCGCGGCATCGAGCGCGGCGCCCGTTTTACGCCCCATCGCGCCGACAAAGGCCCTCGCGATCTCGCCGATGTCAAGGCGGCCCTCGGAGATCTGGCGCGAGATGAGCTTGGTGTTGTCGCGCTCCATCTCCTCGAACCCCGAGATGAGGAGGTTGTGCGCGAGCGTGTGGTCGGACACGTCGCCGGCGCGCTCGTCGGTCGCGCGGATCAGGGCGATGGCGCGGGAGAGGGAGGCGAACGCCTCGTCGGGCGAGTCTTCCCTCATCGACTTGGCTGTCTGGACGAGCAGGGCCCGCTGCGCGACGGCGAGGCCGTTCCAGTTGTCGAGCAGCCCGCAGAGCGCGCTGTCGCGATAGTAGTGCTCCGCCGAGACGAGGAGGTTGCGGGCCATGTCGTGGGTGAGCGTGCCACCGTGAACGATGGAGACGTCGATCTTATAGGGTGAGGGTATTGCCTCGATCGACGCGGATGCGCTCAGGGGCAGCGCCAGGATCCCGGCGCGGATCGCCTCGGCCGCCCTCGTCTTCGCGCAATCGTCCAGGGGGCGGCGTACCTCCCAATCGAATGGAATACCGTCGTCGAGTTCGCCCTGGACCCGAGCGAAGACGGCGCCGCCGGGGAGCACCATGTCCGCGACATAGTCGGCACGGCAGATATCGCCAGCCCCGCCCCATTCGCCCTCGATGAGCCTGCCGGTCTCCTCGCTGAACGATATGGTTCTCCAGAAAAACCAATATCCGGACGGATAGTCCAGGTTGTCCGTGATGCTCGCCTCGAGGAATTTGACAGGCTCGCCCTCCTCCTTGACGGCCCACAGGGCGTAGGCGCTCTCGCACTTTTCCGGGTCGAAATCGGGATCGCACGGAGTGAGCCACGGTTCATAGTCGTCCATACGCTGGACTCCTTTCTATGGTTGTCGTTTATGCTTCCCTCTACTGTGCGCGGCGGGGACGGTAATGCGCGCCGCTAGGTCGCGCCGTGCGCGCGGCGGCGTCCTTGGCGCGGTCGATGGCCTGCGCGCGCTCGAGCGCGGCGGCCCGCTGTGCGGGCTCCCTCTTCTCGGCCTCGCAGGTGATCGTCCAGAACGGATGCGTGACGGATGCCGGGCCGTTCATGTCCATGACGGTCGCGACGTTGCATCCCGCGCACCAGGCCTCCTGCTTGCGGTCGTAGACCGCGGCGCCCTCATAGCCCTCGACGTCGACCAACCTCTTGGCCGCCCTCATGGCCTCGCCCAGGGTCTCGAAGTCGCCCTTCTCGTCGTCGCCGCATGAGCAGTCGGTCGAGACGACCGAGAAGCGCAAGGCCTCGGCGCCGCCGACCTTCACGCGCTCGCCGAGGCCTTGCGTCTTGAGGTACATGCTGATGTAGTCGTTGCGGTAGAACTCGGGGCAGGCGTCGATGCCGGCCTCGTCGGCCTCGTCGGTGAGCATATCGACCGCCGCGAGCACGGTGTCGCGCGCGCGGTAGCGCTCGCCCTTGCCCTGGCTCCAGCTCGTCGGGATGTCATACGGGTTGAGCCCGTCGCATCGCACCGCGCAGCTGAACTTATTGGGGTAGGCCGCTATCAGCTCGTCGGCCGCGCCGTAGTCCCAGAGGATATCGCTGTAGAAGTCGTCGAGCGTGCCGTCCTCGTCGATGCGGAAGGCGTCGACGGCGAAGCCGAGGCCCGACGGCGAGAGCGCATCGTCGAACAGCCGCGAGTAGAAGAAGCCGATGGGCTTGCCGGGCTCCTTGACGACCCAGGTGGCCGAATCGCAAAGGCAGTGGACCCAGTTGAAGTCCGGGTCGCTACAGGTCTTGAACATTATGGCCTCCCGGGCCGTTGTCTCGTCTGAAATGTCTAGCCCATGTGCGCGCCGTGCGAGGCCTTGGGGAGATGGCGCGTGGGCACGTTCGCCGTGGCGTCGGCGCAGTGCTTGGCGGCCGCCGCCACCGAGCGCGGGTCCTTGGCGGCCGCCGCCTTGATCTCCTCATAGCCCTTGCCCATGAGCTCGGCGGCGTCGCGCACGGCGTCCGAGATGCCCTGCGCCGCGGCGGACAGCACGAACGGCACGCACTTCACCTTGTCGGCGAACGCCCGTCCGCGCGCCGAGATGTTCTGGGCCGCGCGGGTGCATGCGGCCTGGACGGCCTTGATGTCGCGGGACATGAACTCGAGGCAGGTCTGCACCTTCGCGGATCCGGCGGCGGCCAGCTCGCTGAACTTGTAGCGGATGCCGGTGCGGTCGAGCTCGCGGCTGAACTCGGCGACCTCCTCGCTGTTCTCCTCGATCGTGCCGTCCATGAGGGGCACGCACATGTCGAACTCCTCCTCGGCGGCGGGCACGGGGGCGTACGGGCCGTGTTCATCGGCCAGGCCCACGGCGGCGCGGTTGAGCTGCTTGTGGAACAGCTTGCTGTTCGTTCGCGCCTGGGCGAGCGCCTGGTGGTTGGCGAGGTCGACGACGTACTGCTTGACGTAGGCCTTGGCCGCGGCCGGGTCGCCGGTGATGATGTCGGTCTTGTCCGGGAAGTGCTCGACGAGCGACGCCGCCAGGCGGCTCGTCATCTCGTCGGCCGAGATCCCGTCCACGGCGAGCGTGCCCGCGGTCGAGCCCGCCTGCGCCTGGGTGACGGACGAGAAGTTGCCCGAGCCGTCCGGGTTGACCCCGAAGTATGCGGCGGCCTCGCGGCACGCCTCCGTCCAGACGCCCATAAGGGCGAGCTTGCAGTTAAGGGTCTCGTTCTGGTTCATGCGGAGGTCATCATTGTCCGGCATGGCTTCCCCTTTCGACGGAAAGTTGATATTCCAGGCAATCGTATCGGCGGGCGTCGTCTTTTGGGTATGCGAAAGCCCCCGTTTCCCGAACGGGAAGCGGGGGCTGACGGAAAGGAGACGCTACCTGAGGTTGAGCGAGTAGTTCCTGACGGGCGCCGCGGCGCTCGCGCATGCAGCGCCCGCCGCCGCGGCGACGCGCGCCGGGGGGACGGCCGGAACGCGCGAGTCGATCGCCGCGCTGCGCTCCCTCTCGCGCTCGGCGTCGCGCGGCTTGAACTCGACGATGTTGTCGGCCGTGGCCGGCTCGTCGATCTCGTCGAGGGCGACCTTGGCGTGGGCGGCGTGGCGCCCGCGCGTGCCTGCCGGGAGTCCGGACCTGAGCGAGGTGCCGATGCCGTTGATGAGGTCTCGCAGGCGCTCGTCGTCCGCCGCGGCCGCCGGCTTCGCCGCCGCATGCTTCGGTGCGGGCGCTGCCTCGGCCGGCTCGACTGCGGACTCGAGCCCGGCCTCGCGCGGCACCGGAGCCGCCGCCGTTGCCGGGGCGGGCGCCGGGGACGCCTGGCGCGGTTCGGCCGTGGCCTTCGCGGGTTTGGGGACGGCGCGCAGGCGGCGCATCAGCTCGCCCAGGGCCTGGGCGATGCGCTTGCGCCCGGCGGCGAGAACTTCGGAGACCTTGAGGCCGTGGAGCGAGGAGATCGTCTTGGCGGCCTGCTCGCGTGAGAGCTCCCCGATGTAGTCCGAGATGCGCGATTGCGCATCGAAATCGGCGGGCACGGGGCTCCCGAGCTCGGCAAGGGCGCGCTTCGCGAGCAGGTCGACGCACTCGCGCCGGAAGTCGGCGCTGCTCTTGTAGATGGAGGCGTTGGCGGCCGCGAAGGCGTCGAACGCGGAGTTGAAGGTGTTCTTCTGGTCGGGCGATGCCGTCATGCCCATCGATGCCGTCAGGGCGTCGATGGTGCCCTCGAACTCGGCGTCCAGCGCGCGGCGGTATTCCTCGAGCCCGCCGCGGGCGGACTTGGCGGCGAGGTTGCCCCTCACCGTCTCGACCGCGCGCTCGCGGGCGGCGCCGACCGCCGCCATGAGCTCCGCGTCGTTTTCCATAGCAGCTGCCACGAGTCGATACGCCTCCTCGATATCGATGCCGTCACCGAGCCCGGATCCGATTGCTCCGATATCGAGCGTGACCGAGCGTTGTCCCGACGCTGCGGGGGGTGCGTCCGCCATGAGTCGACCCTGCCTTTCCAGAGGTTCAGATGGGCCTAGTAGCCCTGCTTGTAGGTGCTGCCGTAGGCGTCCTGGCCATAGGGGCCGTACTGCCCGCGGATGTCGCCATGGGTCTCGGGTCGGGCATATCCCTCTCCCTCTCCCTGGTAGGCGTCCTGGTAATCGTCCTGTCGGTACGTCTCGGGCTGGACCGGGGCCGACGTCGCCTCGTCCGGGCGGGCGGGGTGATCGGTATCAGGGCGCGCGATGATGCCGGTTGCATCCGCGTCGAGGCCCTGCGCCGCATCGACCGCGTCCTCGAACTCGGCATCGGTCTCGTCGGTGTATACCGGGCGGAGCGCGTCGTCGAAGTGGTCGACGGTTTTGTGCTCGAAGGCCGCCTGGGTCACGGCGAACTTGACGGACGCCTCGGGGACGCTGGGCGTCGAGGTCGCGGCCTTGACGTTCTCGATCGCGATGCAGGCGTCGTTCAGGTGGATGAAGCTGTCGGGGGTCGTGACGTTGTCGTTGATGAACTTGTCGGCGAACTCGACGGACGCGTCCGTGTCGAGCTTGAACCCGCGGACGCTGTTCATGGCCTGCTGGTAGGCCATCTTCGAGATTCCCTCGGCCACGTAGAGCTGGCAGGGGACGGGCATGTCGGCGGCGTAGCCGTCGAACTCGAGGCAGGCGTTTCGCGCCAGGAACTCGCAGAAGCCGTCGACGATCTGGGGTGCGGCGCCGTAGAGGTCGCAGATGTTGGCCGCGAAGGCGTCGACCGCGGACTTGAAGGTGTTGTTGCCGTCCTTGGAGAAGCCGAAGCGGCACGCGGCGTCCTTGCAAGCCTCGCCGAACACCGGGATGAAGGAGTCCTTGAAGCTCTTGATGCGCTCGGCCCAGACGGTGAGCACGGCTTCGCCGAACGCCGCCTCCTGCGCCTCGGCGAATGCCGCGGCGAGCTCTTCGTTGCCCTCGAGCTCGGCATCCATGACGGCGTAGAGCCTGGGGAGGTCGGAGGGGTTGATCTTGCAGTTGACCTTCTTGGAGCGGACGCGCTCGACCAGGGCGTCGTAGCCGTCGAGCTCGAAGGTGACGTCCGCGCCGTCGAATTTCATATTTCCCATTGAGAGGCCCTTTCGGTGAGAAGCGGTGAGGGGTATTCGACCACGGTATGGCCGCGGGCCGAAGTTTGTAACCCTTTTTCCCAATCGGGAAGCGTTTCATACCGATATGCGGGCACGATGCTCGATTTTTGGGAATTACAGATGGAGCCCCGTCCGCTTCGCCGCCCCGGTCGCGCAAACGGCGCCCATGTCGGGAACCATGAACCCGCGCCCGCCGCTGATCTCATGGGCGTGCCTGGTCAGCATCATGGCGCGCAGGTCGATCGCTTCCCTGATTTTGTCGATTCTGCCGCGCTCGTTGGCGATGAACGGGTTGCCGAGGAGGATGTCGCAGGCCTCCTCCGAGAAGCCCTTGAGCCCGGACGGGTCGAACCAGGACAGGTTGCGGCAATATCTGCCGAGTTGTTCGTCGATCTTGCGGGCGAAGGGACGCATCATGCCGGCCCGCGGGGTCGTGTAGCCGTCGAAGGGCTGGGAGAGCTCGCGGTCGCACCAGAGGGCTTCGCCGGTGTCGAACACCGGCGCCGCGCGGAGCCATTCCCTGCTCTCGCTGTCGATGAGCACGCCGAAGTTGTTCCAGTGCCTATCGAAGTTCGCCATGAGGTAGTCGATGACAAGCATCTTCTCCACGTCCTCGCGCACGTCGAGCCCGTGGGCGGCGCAGGCGGACACGTAGAAATCGTGCAGCCCGAGGTCCGAGGGGCGTTTCGACGAGCAGAGCAGCGCCCAGGCCGGCACGAACTCGGTGACCTGGTCGGTCATGGGTTTGCAGCGGGAGGTCCACTTCATGAAGCCGCCATCCTCGAGCTCGTAGGCGACATAGTCGCCCTCGTCGAGCAGCCGCGAGCACAGGACGCTGGCGATCTTCTCGTTGAACGGTTCCTGGAACCTGCCGGAGGATCGCCCGGACTTGACCAGCATCCGCTGCCCGCCCTCGATCGTCCAGCGTTTCGGCAGGTTGCCGTTCAGGGCCGCATCGGGCGATGAGGCGAGGAGGTCGGCGTTGCCCCTGATCTTCTCGATGAGGGAGGGGACCGACGAGGCGTCGTGCGGAAGAAGCAGCTCGCCGAGCTCTTCGCTGAAATCGTTCTCGAAGCAGTTTACGTCGCGCCATGTGGATGCGGATCCGGCGGGGCGGATCCAATATTGGTCGGACAGCGATGCGCCGAAACCAGAGGCCATGAGGGAGGCGGCCGACGGGTAGCCGACGGCGCGAAGGCGGTCCGCGGCATCGGGGCGGAAATCGGGGATGCCCCTGTTCTTGAACCAGCTCGAGAGCCTGTCGCGCGTGATGTTGCCCGATGGGTCGGTCGCCATAAGGGGGGCATGCGCCGCATCGAGGACGTGGGTCTTGCCGGTCACGGCCTGGCGGTCATGGTTCCAGGTGAACTCGGCGACCTCGTGGTCGCTGCACATGAGGGTGAGCCGCGAGAGCTCGGGCTGCCTGCTGTCCATCATCTGGCTCCGATCGTTGCTTAATTGACTATGGCGTTGCCGTCATTTTATCGCACGGCGGGCGCCGGCGCGCGAACCGTTACGAAGACCCGTCTACTCCCAGTGCCCGGCCACATCCACGACCCAGTGCCTACCGGTCGCCTGCTGCTCGTAATGTCCCTGGTCCTCGCTTGTGGTATATGAGTCGTCGGTGTAGCCATCATGGTTCTGACCTTGAGCATACATCGCGTCGCTATGGGCATAGAATCCGTTCTTCGAGTCGAAGGTCGCGCCGCAGGCGTTGCAGATGAAGCGGCCGTGGCGCACGTACACGACGTTCGGGACCCAGACCTGGCCGTAGTCGGTCTCCCAGTGCCCCTGCTCGGGGACCCACTTCTTCTGGGATTGCGCGGAGCCGGATGCCGACGAGCTCGAGGACGAGCCGCCGGACGCCTGCGTCGCCGCGTTGCCCTTCGAGTCGTTCTTCTTGGTATCGGACTTGGTGTCCGCCTTGGCGCCGGAATCGTCGGCCTTCGCGCTGCCGTCCTCGGCCGTCTCGGACTTGTCGCCCTCGTCTGCCTTGGGGGCGGCTCCGGCCTCGATCTTGCCGCCGGCCGAATCGGTCACCGTTCCCGCGTTCTGTTCGTAGCCGGCGTCATGCACGCCGTCGGAGTTCCAGACGCCGTCGGATATCACATGCCCGCCCGAGCCGTTGACGACCTCCGCGGTGGTGCCGCCGGAGGGCGCTGCGGCGGGCGAGTTCGTGACGGCGACCTGGACGTTGCCGCCCTCGTCGACCGCGGCCCAGGTGACGGTCTCGATCGTCTTGCCGCCGGTCTCGCATCCGTCGAGCGAGCGGGCGAGCGCGGCGCTGCGGCGGGCGGTGGAGTCCACGGTCGCGGCGGCATCGTCGCCGGCGCGCTGCGTCACGAAGACGCGGCCCTTGCCGGTCGTGACGGTGACCTCGTCGGCGGGGGCGCCGACGTCCTGCCCGTCGAGCGTGAGCGTCGGGCATATCTTGGCGATGTCGGCGGGGGCGACGGATTCGGCGCCGGCCTTCTCTACGGCCGAAGGCGTGCTGTCGATCGGCTCTGGTCGGTTGGATGCGATGGCGATTCCGGCGCCGCCGACGGCGAGCGCGGCGGCGAGTCCGGCGCAGATCGCCGCTTTGCGGCGCGCCTCGGGCTCCGCCAGGAGGTCGCGGATCTTTTCAATCGGGTTGTTCTTCATGGCATGGTCCTTTCAAGATATATGCTTGTTCGGTTTTTCGTTTGGCCGGTTCCCTCCGGTGCGGTCCTAGCGCACCGAGGAATATTCCGGGAGCATGGGGGCGCGGTCGCTGTTCGCCGCCGTCGGCGGCACGGTGTCGTCCTTCTTCGTTCCCGCGTGTCGGCGGCAGGCCGAGATGAGATGGAAGGCACCCTGCCCGATGAGGGCGACGGCGCCGATCGCGCATGAGGCGACGAGCAGGACAAGCGACCCCGCAAGCTTGATGAGTTCATAGCCCAGCCTGATGAAGGGCCACAGGATTGCGAGCGCGAGCGCTCCGATGATGATGGTGGGCAGCATGGGTCGATCCTTTCCCTCGGGTTTTACTATGTGCTCAGTCCTCGGTATCGGGAGGATCGAGCGGCGCGATGGCGACGTAGTCCTCGTTGCGCCGGCGGAGCACGAACGTGATCCGGTGGTCGTGGGCGTTCCGGCAGAACGTGAACAGGCGGCGCAGCACCCTCGTGTATTGGTTGCAGGCGTATTTTCCCATTGTCCTGTATCCCGGGTCCACGGGGACGATGGCGACGTATGCCCGGCCCTGCTTGAGCACGGTGCAGGGCACCGACGTGTCGTGCACCCGCTTCGCGATCGAGGCGAAGTTGTTCTTGAGTTCGGTTATGCCCACCGGCGCGGGCGGCGGCAGTTTGGCGCTTCCATCCATTTCGGCACCTCCTTCCGATAGTGCGTTTATCGAGATGGGAAGCGGTTTTATCGCTTTCTTACCTTTTTTATACCCGTTTTTATCCCCTCTTTTGTGCCTCTTTTCCATGGTGTGACATGTTTGTCGGAAAAATCAGCCGACGAATACCGTGAGGGTCCTCGCGCGGCCGCCCGCGAAGTTGGCCGAGCAGGTCACGAGGGTGACGACGCGCTTGGCGCCTGCGCAAAGCGCGTCGCAGCCGTCCGCCTTCGCCGTGGCCTGCGCCGAGAGGGCCGAGAGCCAGGCGCGCAGCTCCGCGGTCCCGTTGAAGTCGAACATCTGTATGTCGGCGAAGCTCTTGTCGACGGACATCGAGAACGCCGGGTGGAGGCTCACGGTGCCCTCGGCGGGCGTCGACCAGCGCATGTCGCCGAGGGTATCGAACTTCTCCTGCCGCCAGGCGTCGCGCAGGTAGGTGAACATCTCGCCGTCGAAGTTGAGGTGGTGGCCGTAGACAAGCGCATGGCGCCCGTCCGCCCCGCAGCGCGGGTCGAGGTAGGGGCACCCGGAAAACGACCAGTTGCGGTCGAAGTCATGGCTCAGATAGAACCCCTTGGGGTCGCCTTCCCGGGGCGAGACCACCGGGAAATCCACCGGGGTGCCCTCGACGGATACCCATGCGGCGATGTCCGGGTTGCGCGCGCGCAGGCCGTCCCAGTCGATGCCGTCGCCGGCATCCGCCTCGACATCGATGGAGAGTTCCCTATAGACGGCGTCCTGATGGAAGATCGTCCATCCGATGAGGGCGGCGGCTGTGAGCGACACGGCGCATATGGCGGCAAGAAGGATGTCGAGCGGTTTAATCCGGCGTCGCTGTCGGCATTTCATGGGCGTCTCCTACATTAAATACGTTGCATTTTTCAGCCTTCTATTGAATGCTCTTAGGTGCAATGCAGTGACTGGTGGGCAGGGATGCCGTCATGGCGTGTGAGAGCTTTCGCATCTCGGCAAGGAGGGTGGCATCCTGCCCCGTTCAGGCGAGGCCGCGGATTAGCTGGATGAAGGGGCGGGCGCCCACTTCGGGTCTCTTTTGGGAGGTTGCGGTCCTGGACGGACAAGGCAGAGGCCCCACCATGGCAACCGGAGAGAGGAGATGCCGCGATGATCTATGCAGGCGTGGATATCGCCAAGGCGGACCACGTGGTCGGCGCCGTGGGCGAGACGGGCGACGAGGTCGCGAAGCCGATGCCCTTCAAGAACTCCAAGGAGGGCTTCGAGAGGTGCGTCGCATGGCTCGAGGGCGTCGCCGAGACGCAAGACGACGTGGTCGTCGGCATGGAGGCCACCGGCCACTACTGGCAGGCCTGCTTCTCGTACCTGACGTCTTGCGGCTACCGCGTGGCCGTGATAAACCCCATGCAGGTGAAGGCGGTGCGCAGGCTCAAGAGCCTCTCGAAGGTCAAGAACGACCGCATCGACAGCGTCGTCATCGCCGAGACGCTGCGAATCGGGAACTTCGACGAGACCGCGCTCGCCACAGACGAGCTGCAGTCCCTGAAGACCCTCACGCGCTACCGGCAGTCGCTCAAAGAGCAGATCGCGGCCGTGAAGACCCATGTCGTATGCCTCATGGACACCTACTTCCCCGAGTACGACGGCATCTTCTCCAACATGTTCGGGAAGGCGTCGCTTGCGGTGCTCGCCAAGTGCCCCCTCCCCGCCGACATCGCCCGCGTGCGGGAATCCACCCTCGAGAAGATCGTAACGGAGGCGTCGCATGGCAGAAGCGGCGCCAGGCAAGCGGCCAAGATCAAGGAGCGGGCCAAAGCCTCCATCGGGTTCACCCTCGGCTCCGAGGCCGCGTCCTTCGAGATCAGATCCTACATCTCCCAGATCGGGTTTCTGCTTGCGCGCATCGCCGAGGCTGACGGGAGGATAGCCGTGCTGCTCGAGGCAATCGAGCCTTTGATCCTCACGGTCCCGGGGATATCGACCACGACGGGCGCGCAGATAGTCGCCGAGATAGGAGACGTCTCCAGGTTCAAAAACGCCGCCGCCATCGTGAGCTACGCCGGCATCAACTCGTCTGTCAACCAGTCCGGGAAGTTCGAGCTGGAAGGCGGATCGATCACGAAGCACGGCTCGCCGTACTTGAGGCGGGCGCTCTACCTTGCAGCCCAAGGGGCATATCGGCTGGATCCCGGCCTGCGCGCCTTCTACGACAAGAAGAGAAGCGAGGGCAAGTGCCACAGGGTCGCCGTGATGGCCGTAGCCAGAAAGCTTTGCCACATCATCTATGCGATCCTGCGCGATCAAGCCCCGTTCGAGTCGCGGGGCTAAAGACCTGCCAGCACCTCTTTCCGCGCAAACCCTGCGGGGTCTCGGCTCATTGCGCCTAAAAGCATTCAATATTCAGCTGTCAAAGTGCAAAATCCAATAAAACTTGCTCACCTAAAACTTCTTAAGGATTCTCTATCCAGGCCTTGACTTCATATAGCTGGTCTCCTTGGGGATGTCAAGCGAAGGGGCCCGGCGCGGATATGCGTCGGGCCCCGGTCGAGGGCTATCTATCGGGCCCTGTTCTCAGTAGCGGTCGCGGTAGCTGTCCCGGTATCCGTCATCGTACCCATAGGGGTCGCGGTCGTAACCGTCGGTATAGCGGTCGTCGCGGTATTCGCGCTCGCGCGCGTCTTCCTCATATCCGTCATCCTCGCCGTCTGCGGGAGCGGGGTCCGGATAGGCGTGGCAGCGGCGGTAGATGAGCGCCGCGGCTGCCGCCGCCGCGGCGGCGAGGGTCGCGGCGAGGCCGATGATGACGTTGCGGCCGGTCTGGTCGAGGTTGGTCGGGGGCGCCGTGACGGCCTTCGCCGTCTGGGTCACCTGGTCCTCGTCATGGTCCTCGAGGCCGTCGCCGCCGCCGTTGCGGGTGAGGTCCACGCGGGCGTAGTTGTCGAGCGAGGTGCCGGCGGTGTAGCCGTCGGTGGCCTTCATGCGCACGATGGCGGGCGCATAGGCCGTCCCGGTCCCCGTGCCGGAATCGTCGGTATGGGAGCCGTTTTCGGCGGCGGTGTCCTCGGCGCTGGCGATGTCGTCATGGACGTCCTTGATGCCCTCGCGGTCCCAGCCGCCGTCACGGGTGGTGAAGCCCTGCTCCACGCGGCCGTACTCGAAGCGGATCGCGGTGACGTGCTCGCCCTCCTCGAGGCCGAGGTCTGCCACGGCGAGCTCGGTGGCCTCGGTCGTGGGCACGTCGGCGCGCCAGAGCTTCCACCCGGTGAAGTCGACGGCTCGGCCGTCCTCACCAAGGGTGGAGGCGGTGGCCTCGTCGGACAGCCAGGGGTTCTCATGGCCGTCGGTGAGGGTTGCGTTGGCACTCGACTCGTCGACGTGGTCATCGGGCGTCTTGTCGGTCCTGTACCAGACGTTCATCTTGCCGTCGTAGTCCTCGAGGGCCTGCGGCGTGGTGATCGATGTGAGCTGAGCACGGCCGTCGACGGCGGCGGTCAGGTCGTCCTCGACCGTGAACTCGTCGGTCCAGGTGTTCGACGTCGAGCGGAAGTCGATGGTGTAGGCATAGGAGCCGTCATCGGATGCCTTGGTCTCGGCGGTGTTCAGGCCGTCGCCGTTGGCATCGGTGTCCTTGGCGGTGGGGTCGGCGATCTCCTGTCGCTTGTCGATCTCGCCGCTGATGGAGATGGGCGAGTCGTACATCGTGACGGTCTGGACCTCGCCGGTCTTCCTCACCTCGAACTCGATGCTCTCGGCCTGGTCGTAGGCGGTCGGCGTGCGCTGTTCGGTGAGCGTGTACTTGCCGGGTGCGAGCGCATCGATCTCGTGATCCTCGGTGGTCGAGGTCCATGAGTCGATGGTCGTGCCCTCGGAATCGGTGACGGTGAGCTTGGCGCCCTCGATCTCGGACTCGTCGGTGATGTCGCGCTTGGAGATGCGGACCTTGGTGTAGTCGTCCTCGAAGGCCGCCTGGCCGGAGTCCCGGCCATCGATTCGGCCGTCGGCGCCGACGGTGAAGGTCTTGATCCCCGGCGCCTCGACGTATCCGGCGGGCGCCTCGATCTCGGCGACGCGGTACGTGCCGGGCGCGAGGTGCAGGAAGTCAGTCGAGCCGTCGGCGCCGGTCACGCCCTCTGTGGCGCTCTTGCCCTCCTTGAGCAGGACGGGCACCCGGCGGGCGCGGCCGCCGCTGACCAAGATGTAGGTCGGCCCGTCCCCGTCGATCTCGACCTGTCCGGCGGCTTTGCCGGCGACGGTCAGGTCGTATGTGCCGAGCCCAAGGTCGAGGGCCACGTATGCCGAATTGGCCTCGGACCAGGCGAGCTTGATGGCGGGCATGGCGTAACCGTCGTCGGAAAGGACGGCATGATTGCCGAGCAGGCCGCCCGCGACCTTGGCGGTATAGGCCTTGCCGGCCTCGATCTCGACTTCCGCTCCCTCGAGCGTCTTGCCGTCCTGGGTGGCGGTCAGGGTGTACGTACCGGGTTTCATATCGATGGCATCGGGCCCGAGCTGGGTTTCCAGGCCGTCGGCGGATTTGAGGACGAGGGAGGTTCCGTCATCGGCCTCGGATTTGACGTTTGCGGTGGATACGGCCTTCCTGATGGAGACCTCGCTTCCGGCCTCGGCGCGCACGGCGAGGTTGCCGGCGGCGCTGCCGATCGAGATCTCGTCGTCGGTGTTCCAGGCCTGGAACTTCGCTCCGGGAAGCGGCGTGTCGGCGCCCATGACGGTCTTATCGACCTCGAACTTCACCGCAGCGTCGGACTGGTCGGATGCGGCTTTCACCTCGGCGGTGGCGCCGTCCTTGTAGGAGAGGGTGAACGCCACGGGCGTCTCGTCGATCACATGGCCCGAGGGGGGCTTGGTCTCGATGAAGGCGTAGGCCACCGAGCCGCTGCCGAGGTAGAGTTCCTTGGTGGTGGCGCGGCCGTCCTGCCCGGTCTTCACATGGTCGACGACGTCTCCGGCCGCGGCGCGCACGGTGCCGTCGGGGGACACGATGTCTTGCTGCGCCACGACGTCGTACTCTGCGCCCTGAAGAGCCTCGCCGTCATGCGAGCATGTCTTCGTGATGGTCGCCTTGCCCTTCGCCTGCTTGTCTGAGACCTTGATGACGGTCACGGGGGAGGCCTTCTTGTAGTCCTTGGGGACCTCGAAGCCGACTGCATCGCCGTTGACGGTGTAGGGCGCCACGGCGGAGACCTCCTTGATGGAGTACTTGCCGGACTTGAGGCGCTGCGGGATCGTGACCTGCCCGGCGTCGTCGGTCGTGAAGGTGTCGACGGTGCCGTTGACGTCGTAGGGGTCGGCGAAGCTCATGGTCTCGCCGTTCGAGTCGAGCACTTGGAACTTGAAGCCGGAGAGGGGCACGGTGTTCCCGGTCTCGGCATCGGTCTTGACGATCTGGATGCGGCTGTTGAGCGTCTTGTCGATGACGGAGTAGTATTTCGTGGTGCCGTCCACGAGGTCGTCGGCCGAGATCGTCCAGTCGTCCACATGGTCGAAGCCCTCGGGCACCGTGGAATCGACCTCGCGGATCGTATAGCCCGCCGCGTCATAGGGCACGGCGCCGGAGATGCCGGCGTTGCGCTTGCCAGAGCCGAACCACGGGCGCGCCGGGTCGTCGGTCTTGGCCTCGGAGACGGAGATCTCGTCGCAGGTGGCCGCGTCCTTGGTGGACGCGAAGCCGGCATCGTTGGTCGTCAGGGTTCCGACGACCTCATTGGTGGTATTCGAGATGATCTGGAATTGGACGCCCGTCGCGGCATTTCCCTGGCCGTCGTCGGATTCCCAGCTGTCGTCCTCGCCGCCCTTGGTCTTGGCGATCTCGATATCGAACGAAATCGGGTTCTCGGAGAAGTCGTTCTCAGGCTCGAGCTCAAATATGCCTTCTGCGCGAGGGTCATCGCGACTAATCGTATATTTATGAACAGTAGTGTCCAGCTTGTAGCCGGCAGGTGCTTTGGTTTCGGTTACAGTCAGCTCTCCAAGGGGAACATCGCGAATAACCGCATAACCGTTTTCGTCGGTTGTGACGGTCACGGGTCCCCATGAGGGCGATGACAGGGATGCAATCGAGTACTCGGCACCCTTGAGCGAAGCGCCGGATTGTGCCCCGCCGAGCGTAGCCGAGTCCTTCTTATTGATTTTGATGCGCACCGTGCCAGGGTCGTCCTTCAGCTGCTCGGTCCCGGCGGAGTTGCCGGTCCTGAAGGCGATATGCCCCTTGTGGAGCGTATAGCCCGCGGGCGCCTTGGTCTCGACGGCGTAATAGGCCTGGTTGGGCTCGAGGTCGAGTGCGGCATTGCCAGATGCGTCGGTGACGATATGCGACACGAGCGCGTTGTCGGAGGAGCGGTAGATGTCGTACTCGGCGCCCTCGACGGAGTACTCGGAGTTGCCGTCGGTGATGGAGACGTTTGCCGAGCACTTGGAGAAGGTGTAGCGGACCTTGTTGAGCTTCCACTTGATCTTGAAGAAGCCGGCGCCGGCCTGCGTGAAGGTGGTCGGGACGGTGACGCCGATGATGGCCTCGTCGCCGTTGACGGCGGCGATGCGCACGGTCTGGCCGTAGTCGTCGTCGGTGTGGACGGCCTGGTTGTAGGAGGCGTCGAGCTGGCCGGAGGGGTTCACGCCGACGTGTCCGCAGGTGAGGTCGACGCTCGTTGCGTTGGGGATGGTCACGCCGGAGACCGTCTGCGCGGCGATCGTGCAGGAGCGCTCGATGGACCAGGCTCCGGACTGGAGGGCGGAGACGTCGACGTTCTGCGTGCCGAGCGCCTGGTAGATCGTCTTGGCCTCGTAGCGCCCGCCGGACGGGTTCTCGACCGCCGGCAGGGTGGCGCCGGTGCGGGCGCCGGTGTACTTGTTGTGGCCGGCGGTATGGAAGGACATGCCGGCCCAGGGCGCGGACTGGAACTCCCAGGTTCCGATGTTGTTCACGTTGCCGGCGAAGGCCTCGGTGGCGAGGGAAGAGAGCCACGATCCGACGTTCTTCTCGGCATCGTTGGCGAGCTTGATGTCGACGCTGCGCACGCCGGCTGCGGCGATGAGGATGTCGAGCGTGCCGGTGTCCTTGTCATAGGTCCACATATCGAGGTCGCGCGTGTACTCGATGCCGTTGACGGTGACCGACTCGATCGTGGCGTCGGAGATCGACTTGCGGGCGGCCTTGTCGCGGGCGAGCGCGATCTGGGTGTCGGGGGACGAGACGTCGACCGAGGCGGTTCCGGATTTGGCTGCGCGGCCGTCCACGTTCTCGGCCTCGACCTTCACGGGGAAGGTGTTCACCGCGCCCTTGTCGGACGTGGCGTAGAGGAGCTGGATGCGGGAGGACGCGACCTTGTACTCGCCGGCAGAGTTCTTGACCGTGTACTTCTTGGGCACGTACACGAGCCCCGTGGCCGCGTCGAACTTGAAGCCGCGGCGCATGGCGGCGTCGGCGTTGTTCTCCGAGGCGCCCCAGTCGGCCAGCGTCGCGCCCGAGATGTCGGAGCCGGCGCGGCCCACGAGGTAGTCGGACGAGTCGTCGAGGTCGTACAGCACGGCATGGCTCACGGCGTTGGATTTCAGCGCGTCGCTGTAGTCGCCCATGCCGTCGCCGTCCGCGTCGGCCCACAGGCCGTCGAGCGTCGGCGATGCGGCCTTGGCGGAATCGATCGTGGTGGTGGTGACGGTCAGCACGTCGCGGCGCTCGAACTTGTCGAGGCCCGAGAGCGATTCGTCCAGGTTGGCCTTGATGTAGGCCTTGTCCGAGGCCTCCTTGGCCAGTTTGGCCGAAGCCTCGGTGGCGACGGCCTCGAGTGCCGCCGAGCCGTTGGAGCCGTCTTCGTAGAACGCGCACGTCACGGTGGTGTCGGTCTCGGCCTTGAAGGTGGCGCGCCCGTCCACGACGTCGACCTTGGAGGCCGCCGAGCCGTCCGTCCCGAAGGTCGTGATCGAGTCGGCGAACCAGCCGTCGTCGGCCGTGACCTCGACGGTGACGTTCGACCCCTTGTCGACCTGGACCGTGTCGCTCTCGGCGTCCTCGCCGGCGATGGCGAGCCGGCCGTGATCGCCTGCGGCGAGGGTCACGGTGACGGTCTCGGGTTCTGCCGCCGCCTCCGCCCATGCGCTCGGCACGGCGGGGGCGACCAGGCCGAGCGCCTGGCTCAAGGCGAAGACGATGGACAGGGCGCCCACCCCGAGGCGCCCGAGCTTCGCGCGGGCGGTATGCCCGCCGTTGCCTGCATGCTTCATCTCGGCATCATCCTTTCCATGTCCTTGGCGCCGGCCGGGAGGTCCCGGCGCGGCGCCCGTAATCTGAGATATGTTACCCAGCCGGTTGCCGGTCTACACCGGTGACCGCCCGGACTTTCCGAACGGGAAGCGCACCTCCCCTTGCTCCTACGCCCCCGCGCCGCCCTGGGATGCGTCCCGGTAGTCGCCCTGGGGCGAGGCCTTGAGGCCGAGCAGGTAGTCGGCCGACACGTTGAGCGTCAGCGAGAGGCGCACGATCGCGTCGAGCGTGGGCGTGCGCTGGCCGTGGAGCGTCCTCGAGATGACCGCCTCGGACACGCCGGAGAACTCCGCGAGCTTCCTGGCGGTCATGGCGCGCCCCTCGAGCGCCGCGGCGAGCCGGCGCTGGCAGGTCGCGCGCAGCGCCGGGTTGATGTCGAGCTCGGCGAGGGGTACGCAGCCGTCCCCGTCGCGCGTGACGGCGGCCATGGCCTACCGCTTCCCGCCGCGACGCCGCGAGCCCGTGCGGCCGGCGCTCCCGCCCGGCTTCTCGCTCCGGCAGAACTCGACGAACCCGGTATAGGGCGCCGCTCCGAGCTTCGCGTCGGTGTCGAACGTGTCGCTGCCGTCCTTCTTCGACAGGCCGGTGAGGTGGACCGTCCCTCCCGACAGGATCGACTTGGCCTGCGACTTGGTGAGCTTCCTGCCGTTCTGGACGATGTTGAGCTTCACGCCGCAGCCCTGGAGCAGCCGCCAGCCCTCCTCCTTGCCGGCCCATTTCGACGACGAGCACTGCCACTGCCTGCCGCTGCGCGACAGCACGATCGGCGCTCCGCAGGCCGGGCACCGGCACAGCTCCTCGCGGCCGGAGACGGCCGCGGCCTGCGCGGGGTCGAAGCCGCGCTCGAGGTCGGACACGACCGCGGCCGTGTAGCCCTCGATGCCGGAGAGGAAGTCGGACAGCGACCCCTCTCCCCGCTCGACGTGCGACAGGGACAGCTCCCACTTCGCGGTGAGCTCGGGGGTCTTGAGCGAATCGCACACGATGTCGATCAGCGTCTCGCCGCGCTCGGTGGCGGAGAGGGTCTTGCCGCGGCGGCGGATGTACTTCGCCTCGATCAGCTTCTCGATCATGCGGGCGCGGGTGGCTGGCGTTCCCAGGCCGCCCGAGTGCATCGAATCGTCCTCGATGGCAGCCTTCAGCTCGCGGTCCTCGATGGACCGGCCGGCGTGCTCCATGGCCGACAGCAGCGTCGCGTCCGTGTAGGGCTTCGGCGGGGTCGTCTTGCCGTCCTTCACGCGAACGTCGCCATCGGCGACGGTGAAGGAGTCGCCCTGCTCGATGTCGGCGGGGATGTCCTGCGCCTCGTCGTCCTCGTCCTCGGCGGCCTTGCCGCCGCCCGCAAGCGCGTCACGGCACGCCTCGTCCACGGCGATCCAGGAAGCGTCCGTGACGGTGCTTCCCGAGGCCGTGTAGGCGTCTCCGTTGATCTCGCCCTCGACCTTGGTCTTGAGCTTCGTCGCGGGGTCCATGGTGGCGGCCATGAGGCGGCAGCAGATGAGGATGGCCACGGAGCGCTCTGCGCCATCGAGCTTGGCCATCTCCTTGGCGTCGAGCAGCGCCGTGGGCAGGATCGCGCCGTGGCCGTGGACCTTCGAGTCGTCGGCCACGCGGGCGACGTCGGAGCGCGACGCGTCGAACCCGGCCGCGGCGGCCTCGCCGACGATTCCCGGCACCGCGATGGCTGAGAGCACGCGGGTCGTCTCGGGGATGTCGGACTCGCCGATGTAGCGGCTCTCGGTCCTGGGATATGTCGCCAGCTTCTTCTCGTACAGCGTTTGCAGCGCGTTCAGCGTTTCCTCCGCGGTGAGGCCCGCGCGCGTCGATGCGTCGCGTTGCAGCCCGGTGAGGTCGTAGAGCTTGGGCGCGCGGCACTTCTCCTGCCTGCGCTCGACCTTCAGGATCGCGCACTGCGACCCGACGGCCGCATGGGCGCGGCGCTCGGCCTCCTGACGGGTCTTCAGCTTCTCGCCGGCGAGGCGCACGTGCGCCGTCCTGCCGACCGAGCACTCCACCTGGAAGAAGGGGACCGATTTGAAGTCGCGGATCGCGCGGGTCCGCTCGACGACCAGCGCCAGCGTCGGGGTCTGGACGCGGCCGGCGGACAGGCGCGAGCCTTCGTAGAGGCACGATAGGGCGCGCGAGGCGTTGAGGCCCACGAGCCAGTCCGCCTTGGCCCTGCCCTCGGCGGCGTCGGCGAGGCCGTCGTAGTCGGAGAGGGGCTTGGCGTGGGCGAGGTCGGTCCGCACCTGCTCTGGCACGAGCGAGGTGGACCAGAAGCGACGGACGGGCTTCTTGCAGCCGGAATGGGTCCAGACGCGCCGGAAGATGCCCTCGCCCTCGCGGTCGGCGTCGCAGGCGTTCACGACGAGCTCCACGTCGGCGCGGTCGAGCAGCCCTTTCAGGACCTTGTACTGCTCGGGCGCGGTGACGCTCCACCTCCACCGCTCCGGGATCATGGGCAGCTGCGACATCGACCAGTGGCCGGACCACTGCGGGTAGTTCTGGGGGAAGTCGAGGTCGATGATGTGGCCGCGGCACCAGCTGATGAGGTAGCCGCCGCCCTCGATATAGCCGTCGCGGCGCTCGTGGGCGCCGACGGCGTCGGCGATGCCGCGCGCGACGGACGGCTTCTCGGCGATGATGAGTGTAGGCATGCCGCTCCCCCCTACTCGGAGAAGGAGACCGAGCCGGCGGCCATGTCGGCCACGCCTCGGTAGGTCTTCTGGCTCGAGGGCATCCAGACGGTGAACGTGACCGTGCCGTCGTCGTTGTGCGTCACATGGTCGCGGGAGAACAGCGCGGAATCGGCATCGGCGCCGCCCTCCTTCTCCGCGGCGAACGCGCGCCATGCGTCCATGAGCGCGCCGGCGCAGGAGTCGCCGATATACTTGGCGGCCTGCTCGGTGTCGGTGATGGCGAAGGTCTTCTTGGGCGCCGCGGCGCTCTGCTCGGTGGCGTCGGCGTCGGCCGCCGTGTCGGCGCGCGAGTCGATCTGGTCCTGCGCGAGGTCGTCGTTCACGCCGTCCACGCGCTCGAGCAGGGGGAAGACGGTCCAGGTGCCGTCGGCGTAATGCGCCGAGTAGCAGTCGCCGGTGCCCTTCACGCGCATGAACACGACGGTGCCGTTATCGGTGGCCTGGGGCTTCTTCTTGATCGAGACCGTGATCTCGTCGAGCTTGTAGCCGTTGGCGCGCATGGTCGAGGCCACGGCGTCGCAGAAGCTCTCGCGCTTGGTCGCGGTCATGCTCGAGAGCTTGTCGAAGCCCTCGAACCGAACGCCGGAGGTCTCGGACGGGTCCGGCGACGCCTCGACTTTCTTCTCGTCGCCCGCCTCCTTCCCGTCCTGCTCGTCGCCCCCGGCGGCGCTGCCGCCATCGACCGCCTCGGTGGCGTCCTGCTTGCCGCCCTCGTCGCCCGCGGTGCCCGTGCGGGAGCACGAGGCGGCGTCGAGGCCGAAGCCCAGCGCGATCACGCACGCCAGCGCGATCAGGCCGTAGGCCAGCTTCCTCTTGGGGTCGTTCTCGTTGGCCGGGTTGAACCTGTCGGTCATGTTCATGTTCGCTTTCCCTTTCATTCGATGGGCTAGAGGATGCTGCCGCTGTTGACGGACGAGCAGACGCGCTTGCCGCCCCATTCGGCCTTCCAGCTCGAGCTGCCGGGGTTGCCGCTCCTGTAGAAGCGCGACCTCTCCACCTCGAACTCGATGACGTTCTGGCCGTTCGAGTGCCCCCACTTGTTGCATCCCTGGTCGTTGGGGTTCTTCGCGTCGGCGATGACGCACTTGATCACGGTGCCGTCCGACAGGGTGAAGTCCACCTTGTCGCCGACGCGGCCGTACGTCGTCGTGCAGGCGATCAGGTAGCGCCCGTTGTATGTCGCGATATCGTCGTCGTACTTCGCGCCGGCGAGCGCCCACTTGGAGTGGACGGCCGCCTGCGACGTCCCGGCCGCCCATGCGGTGTCACGGCCGTTGACGTAGCAGCCGCGCTGGGTGTAGAAGGTGACGGAGTACCCGCCGTTGCCGTACTGCTCGGGAATGGTGACGCCCGCCCCTCCGGTGGGACGCAGGACCGTGTCCCAGGCGTCGTTCCAGTAGGACCCCAGCGATACCTCGTCTCCCGACGAGTCGCCGTCGGCGCCGTCGAGGTCTTCGTGCGCGCCGTAGTCCTTGCCGTCGCCGGCATAGATCTCCGTGTGCTGCTCGGTGTTGATGAGGATGTCGCCGCGTTGCAGGGAGTCCATCTTCCCGTCCCACTCGACCTTCTCGAAGCCCGCCTTGAGCAGAGGTTCCGCCATGGTGGAGGTGGTGAACGGGTGCGTACCCAGCTGCTCGGTCGTGCAGTAGCCCGAATCGACGAGGCAGTAGTAGACGAACGACGAGCAGTCCATGTTGGGGTTGTGGCAACGCGTGGACTGCGAGTACCCGATGGAGTCGTCGTCGACGTATCGCTGCGCCTGGGCCAGGTAGCCCTCGGCGCTGCCGCCGGAAGAAGATGTGGCGGCGCCGCCGATGACCGCGCTGAGCAGCGACATCCCGACTAGGCAGATAACCGCGGTGCCGCCCACCGCGGCGCCCGCCGCGGCCACGCCGCGCCAGCCGAAGACGGTGTTCGTGACGGTCGCCTTGGTGCGGCGCAGCTGCATGAGCTTGCCGCGGATGCCGGAGGTGTTCGTCCCGGCGAGCCGGCCCGCCTTGGCGCCGAGCCGTCCCGCCTTGTTCTCGAGCCGCTTCTGCTTGAGGTTGATCCAGCGCCCGAGCAGGGACTTGTCTGACATCCCGGCGCGTCGCATGGTGTCGGCGCGCTTCCTCTTGTGCTCCAGCTGGTCGAGCACCTTGTCCTGCTTGGCGAGGGCCTTCTTCGATTTCGCGTCCCAGCGGGCCATGCGCCTGCGGGCCCGTCCCGCCGGCAGCCTGTCGGCGACGGCCTTTCCCTCGCGGTACAGGTTGCGCGGGTCGGCCTGGGTCATCGCCGCGTTGGCGACGGTGTCGGCGGCGCGCGCCCCCTCGTCGGCGATCTGGGCGTTGCCGTCGGAAAGGCCGATGGCCGCGCTCATCTCCAGCGCCGCGCGGGGGCTGTGCAGGACGCCCTTCGCGGCCCCTTTGGCTGCGCCTTTCGCCGCGCCCTCGGCGGCTCCCTTCGCCGCGCCGAGGGCGTTGCCGACGGACTCGCTGACGCGGTCCTTGAACACGGACCTTGCGGCCTCCCCGCGCGTGAGCTCGGGGAGGGCCGATTCCTTGTAGGGCGCGACGGCCCGCTGCCTGTATGCGGGGCCGTCGTGCTGCACGGCATACTCGAGGGAGGAGTGCTTGACCTTCTCCATCTCTAGCGGGCTCGCCTTGTCGGTGACGGTGGGCTTCTCGTCTGCCATGGCTCGGGTCACGCTACCCGCGGCGGGCGCCGTCGCCGCGCCCGTCCTCGTTGGAGTACTGGATCAGGTCGTCGAGCTTGGTGGTGACCATGCGGTAGATGGCCGAGTCCGTCGGGATGCGGTTCTCGAACGGGATGATCTTGCCGCCGGCGACCAGCAGGCCCTCTCCGGGCCCGGCGTTGCGCATCATCGCGACCTGGCGCTCGGAGAGCTTGATGACCTCGCCCAGCGCCGCGGCGTCCGATGCGGACTGGCCGAGCAGCACCAGGAAGTCGGAGTTAGCCAGCATCAGGCGGCTCTTCTCGTTGTTGATGATGCGCTCGATGTTCTGCGTGATGCCGGTCGGGATGGCGCCGTACTTGCGCGAGCGGGTCCAGAGCTGGTCGAAGTACGAGATCGCGTAGTCGTTCTCGAAGAGCAGCTGCATCTCGTCGATGAACACCCAGGTGCGGACGTGGCGCTCGCGGTTGCGCACGATGCGGTTCCACGTCTGGTCGAGCAGGATCAGCAGCGCCAGGCCCTTCATGTTGTCGGCGCAGTCGCGGATGTCGTAGACGACGAAGCGCTTGTGCGTGTTCACGTTGGTCGGGTGGTTGAACAGCGAGGCCTGGCCGGTGACGTAGCGCTCGATGGTGACGGCGAGCATGCGTCCCTCGGGCTCGGGCTGCTGGTTGAGCATGTTGTAGAAGTCGATCAGCGTGGGGATGTCGCGCTGGTCGTGGGTGGCGAAGTAGCGGTCGTAGATGCGCGAGACGCAGCGGTCCACGAGGGTCTTCTGCATCGGCGAGAGGTTCTTGGCCATCATCTCGACCATCGACATGATGGCGTCGACCTTCATCGCGAGCGGCTGTTCGCCCTCCACGAGCTCGAGATCGAACGGGTTGATATAGGTATGCGAGTCTCCGGAGATCTGGACGACCTCGCCGTCCATCTCGCGCGCGACGTTGATGTACTCGCGCTCGGGGTCGAGCACGATGACCTCGGCGGTGGGGTCGGTGAGAAGCGTCCACAGGATCGTGTTCTTGGCCGTCACCGACTTGCCGCGGCCCGGCTTGCCCAGGATGAAGCCGTTGGGCGCGACGGCGTCGCGGCGGTTGTAGAAGATGAAGTTCTTGGACGTCTGGTTCTGGCCCATCCACATGCCGCCGCGCTCCATGAGCTCGACCGACGTGAACGGCACGAGCGCCGCGAGCGGGGCGGTCGTGAGGTTTCGCACGTAGGGGATGTCGCAGCGGCCCGTGGGCAGCATCGCGGCGAAACCCTGTCGCTGGAGCTTCACGAGGGGCACTGCGCGGCAGGTGAATCGGCGGAACACGTCCTGGATGGCCCCGGAGTTCTCGTCGCAGTCCTCGAGCGAGTCCGCCCAGGTCATGGTGGTGCAGGTGAGCGACCACATCTTCTGGTCGCGGCTCACGAGGTCGTCGCGCAGGTCGCGGGCGTTCTCCATGGCGTCCTGGAGGTTGGTCGGCAGCATCTCGTCGGTGATGTACATGGTCTGGGAGTGCTTGAGCACGTAGTCGGACTTCTGCACCTTGAGATCGGTGTTCATCGACTCGATGGTCTCGATGGCGCGCGACTGCTCCCAGCTCGTCATGTCGAGCGTGATCACCTGGTTGATGGGCAGCTCCGCCAGGCTCGAGATCATGTCGGAGCGCACCGAGCCCGCCCATTTCTGGAGGTAGAGCGCCTGGCCCGTGACGCCGTTCCATGAGATATGGGTGTCGTCGATCTTGGTGAGGTCGGCGGGCGCGACGAGGTCCTTGGTGGTGTAGCCGAGCTGGATGGCGCTCACGCCGTGCTCGTCGGTGACCTTCAGGTCGTCGAACGAGACGAAGCCGCGCGGGTCGCGCGGGTTGGTGATCGAGTCGATGATGCGCAGAAGCTCGTTTCCGCGGACCTCCTCCGAGTTGACCCCCATGTTCTTGAGCGAGCGCATGACCTGCTCGGTCGCGCGGGCGAGCAGCGGGGACGCCTGCTCGCGGGTCGGCGCCTCGACGGTCACGATGAACAGCCGGCGCCTCTCGACGTTCTGCTGCGTCTCGGCGACCTTGCTCTCGATGATCTGGTTGATGTCGCGGCGGAAGCGGTTGCCGGCGTAGTCGCCCTCGACGGGCGGCAGGAAGGCGTCCTCGCGGAACGCGTCTCGGTCGATGACGCGGCACAGGATCTTGACCTGGAGGTGCACGGTGTTGTCGAACGTGTTGAGAAGTTCGGACCAGTTCTCGTAGATCTCGCGCTGCTCGGACTCGCGCGCCGCCTGGAAGCTGGCGTCCTGGAACTCCACGACGCGGCTGTAGACGCCCTGCTGGAGCTTGACGGTGCCGTCCTCGCACAGGAGCTCATAGCCGAGCGCGTCCTGCGTGCACTTGTCCGCGCGCAGGACGAGGGTGCCAGGGTAGTCCTCGGTCGGCAGAAGGCGCTTCATGCCCTTCTTCTTTCCCGCCTTCTCCGCGGCGCGCTCGCGGCGCTTTCGGGCTTTCGCGGCCTTCGCGTTGAGCTTCTGCTGGCGGCGGGCGTCGCGGCCCTCGGCGCGGACGTCCTCGCGGCTCTCCTCGCGCTGCCCGCGCTGTCCGCGGCCGTCCGCGTCATCTGCGCGGCCCGCGTCGCGGTAGTCATTGTAGGGGTCGCGGGCCGGCTGGGGCGCAGGCTCGCGGTATGACGGTGCGCTCGGGCGCGCCGGGGTCTGGCTCTGGCGGCAGTAGTCCTCGTAGGGGTCGCGCGAGGTGTCCGCATATGCGTTCTTCCCGTAGGCGTAGGCGTCGGACTCGCCGGATGCGGCGGGCTCCCCGTAGGGGTCGCGGGCGGCAGGGCCCTGCCCGCCACGGCCCGGGGTGGGGCGGTAGTAGTCCTCATATGGGTCGCGGGCCGGTTGGGGCGCAGGCTCGCGGTATGCCTGCGCGCTCGGGCGTGCCGGGGCCTGGCGGTAGTAGTCCTCGTAGGGGTCGCGGGCGGGGGATGCCGGGGATTCGGCGGCCTCCTCGCGGCCGTATGCGAACGGCGGCTCCGGGCTCTGTGAGACCTGTGAGACCTGCTCGTGGGCCCCGCGGGCGGCCGGCTGCGGGGCCGCGGACACGGGGATGTCCTCAGCTCGGTATGCCGGCGAGGGCGCAGGCGCCGCGGGCGGCGCGGACTGGATGGCGGGCATGGTCGCGGTGGCGGTGGCAGACGGCGCGGGCGCGGCCAAGGGCGTGCCGCAGTAGGGGCACACCGCGGTGCCGTCCACGAGCTCGCAGTTGCAGTTGGGGCAGATCATGTGGTTTTCTCCGTTTTCTCTATGCCTCGGCCTCGGCGTCGGCCTCAAGCGCCGCCGCCTTCTCCGCTTTGGTCTCCTTCTTGGGCCTCTTGCCGGCTTTCGCCTTGGCGGAGGCGCGGTCGCCGTGCGGCGAGAGCGTCGGCGCGGCGAACAGGGCGACCTTCGGCCAGTCGCGGTCGGCCTTCCAGATGGCGAACCACTGCTCGAACTTGAGGTCGTGGATGCGCCCGAGGCCGACGAGCCCGATCGCGCCGCAGACGGACATGATCAGCATCAGCCACAGCGTGTTGATCTCGGTGAACGACGAGATCGCCAGCCCCATGCCGGCGGCGGTGATCGCGATGGCCGCTCCGGTCGCGACCTGGCGGTACGTGAAGCCGAACAGCGGCCTGGCCTCGTAGTCCTGGATGTCCTTGCGCAGGATGATCTCTACCATCAGCCCATCGCCCCCATGATCGTGTCCGCTATATGCTTGGATTGCCCGCACAGCGCCGAGAAGCCGAAGCATCCGGCCATGGACGCGAGCAGCGAGACGATGGTCCAGACCGAGTCATCGATGCCGGCATTCGGCTTGGTCGCCAGAAGCGACCCGGCGGCCGAGAAGCAGATCCCGGCGAAGGCGATGATCGTTATGAGAATCGCCGCCTGAAGGCACACGCCGGCGAACTTCTTGAAGTACCCGATGCCGGACGGCCTGGTCTCGCGCGTCGTGAGCATCACGAGCGGGAAGCCGGCGAAGGCCGTCATCAGGTAGATCTCGAACATGCGGGTGATGGTGAGCGTGAGGACCTTGATCAGGCACAGGCCGGTCGAGACGAGGATGACCATCGACACGAGCGCGTAGCCGACCGACCACGCGAACTGGCTGTACCTGATCTCCATCATGGAGAGCATGAAGGAGTTGAAGCCGACGCCGCCGATCTGTCCGGCCGCCAGCGTGTCGGAGACCTTGTTGGCGACCCACAGGAAGACCTCGTACACGCCGCCGCACAGCTGCACGGTATGGCTGATGAGGACCATGACGAGCGAGAACTTGACGATGATCCAGACGTAGTTGCCGGCCATCGAGAAGTGGTCGCCGCGGTTGGTCGAGACCTCCTTGGAGAACTCGAGAAGGGCCCACACGCACGCGAGGCCGAGAAAGCCCACGCAGATCGGCTGGATCACCTTGACCGAGACGTCGGCGGCCGCCGAGTACATCTTGGCGAAATCGGACCCCTCGCCGGTGAAGTCGAGCTTGAGCAGCCCCGACGACGAGATGCATTGCAGCATCGCCTCGCCGCAGTCGACGCAGAAGCTCGCGATGCCCTCGGCGGTGCTGTAGACGAAATAGGAGACCCAGGGCCCTGCGTTTACGACATCGAAACCCGGATACTCCCCGCAGGCGCCCATCATGAGGTCGTCGTCGGTCCACATGGTGTTCGTGGTGATGCTGGGGTCTTTCTTGCGGTCCTTGATCGCCTGGTGGTAGTCGTCCTTGTATTTCGCCTCGAAGCTCTCCTTGGAGGTCTCCACGGCCAGGGCCGGCGATGGGCAGGCCAGTGCGGCCAGGGCCGGCGCGACGAGCGCGAGCGCCAGCACGGCCGCGAGCGCGGCGCGCAAGGGGGCAGAGGGCCCCGCCGCGCGCCTATCTTTTCCCGTTAGAGCAGTCATATGGAGTTCCCTCCGTCGTCCCTACATCGTGGGGAAGGTGAGGTAGCTGCCGCCGACCAGGCCGATGGCCGCCATGGCGCCGCCCAGCGCGATGACCCAGACCGCGCCCTCCTGGGCCTGCGCGTCGTGGGCCTTGCCGCCGGAGACCCAGCGGAAGACGCCCACGGCGGCGGTGATTCCGCCGACGAAGGTGAGGATCTGCCACAGATAGTTCAGGAGCTGGTTGAAGAAAGCCATATGGGGTTTTCCCTTCTGATTCGCGGCGCCGCCCGTGTGGCCTTGGCGCCCTGTTTGACCCGCCGCGGCGGGTGAGATATGACGACCGGCGGGGTCTCCCCCGCCGGGGGCCTCCTACATGAAGAACTCGGGGTCGAAGAACGAACGCGCCTCCTCGATGCGCCAGCGCATCTCCTCGATCTCGGCGCGGTGCGCGCGCTCGCGCTCGCACTTGCGGTCCCAGTTCCAGTCGTCCAGGTTGAACTCGCCGACCTCGCGCAGCTCGTGGTAGCGCGGGTGGTCGATCGTCCTGTACTTCTTGTCGAGGAACGGGAAGGCGTTCTTGATGAACACGATGCAGTCGTCGCCGCTGAACTTCTCGGGGTTGTTGCCGAGGTCGGCCGCGGCCATGAGCTCCTTGCCGATCTTGTTCTCGCTCTCAGACCAGTTGCCCTGGCGGCCGTGCGACTCGCTGCGGTTGCGGACCGTGGCGGTGAACTTGCCCAGGCGCTCGGAGATCTTCTTGTTGGTCTCGAGGTCGCAGCGGCCGAGGAATAGCGTCGTGTCGCAGTTGCCCTCGATGATGTCGGCGTTGTCCTTGTACATCTTCTTGAGCTGCGTGACCGATTGCAGGATGGCCGTGATGTAGATCCAGCGCGAGCGCAGGGTCGCGATCTTGACGTCGAGGTCGGGGATGCGGCCGATGTTGGCGAGCTCGTCGAGGATGCAGTTGATCGGGATCTTGCAGTGGGAGCCGGGGTTCTTGTCGGCGATGGCCGTGTTGACGTCGAACAGCTGGTAGAGCAGCATCGCCAGGATGAAGTTGAATGTCTTGTCGGTATCGGACATGACCAGGAAGAACGCCGTGGGCTCCTGACCGATCATCTCCAGCTCCAGCTCGTCCTCGCTGAAGAACTCGCGGACCGCCGAGACGGCGAACGGCGCCAGGCGGACGTTGCACGACGCGATGACCGAGGCCTCGGTCTCCGGCGAGCCGGAGGTGGACTTGAAGCCCTTGTACTGCTTGATGACGAAGTACTCCTCGGAGGCCTGCGCGGCGGCCTCGTCGCCGCCGTGGTTGGCGACGATCCACTCCTCGAAGCCCTGGAAGCCGTCCTCGGCGGTCGTGCCGAGCATGATGATGTCCAGCGGCGTCTTGGTCTGGCTGGGGTTGTCCTTGCCGGCGAGCTGGAGCAGGTCGAGCATCTGCGGGAACGTCTGGTACTGCGGCTGGTCGGCGTAGAAGTAGAAGAGGTATCCCATGAGCGCCATGTAGAGCTGGCGCTCGGCCTTGACGAAGAAGTCCTCCTTCTCGGCCTCGGCGTTGCCCGACGTGTTCTCCACCAGCAGGTTGACGATCTGCATGATCGAGGTGGAGTCCTGGAGGTAGAGCAGCGGGTTGTAGTGCATCGATTGGTTGATCTGGTCGGGTTTGGTGTTGACGACCTTGAGCTTGTAGCCGTGGCGAAGGAAGAAGTTGCCGTACTGCTTGAGCGTGTCGCCCTTGGGGTCGGTCGTCACGATCGAGCTGTTGAGCTGGAGCAGGTTGGGGCCGACGAAGTTGAAGGTCTTGCCCGATCCGGAGCCTCCGAGCACGTAGACGTGCTTGTTGCGCTCGAGCGCCGGGTCCGGGATCTTCGACATCTGGAGCTCGGCGCGCTCGGACAGGATGATGTTGTCGTCCTCGATCTTCTCGACGTAGTCGGGCTTGGGGTTGGACACCTTGTTCGTCATGCCGAGCTTGGCCTTGATGAAGTCCTTCGGGTTGTTGCGGGCGAAGCGCAGCGCGTCGCGGGTGCGCTGCGGGATGCGGATGGGAACGCGCTTCACGGTCGAGGTGTGCGCGAACTGCTGCATCTCGTCGTCTCGCGCCCAGCGCTGGTTGCCGTACTCCTCGCCGCGCAGCTTCTTCTGCTCCTCGCGCTCGCCGGTCCAGTCGTATTTGGTCATGGCCACCAGCGCGATGGCGCCGAAGGCCAGGAAGAAGAACGGCATCGTGCGGGAGTCGAGGTAGAACGGGTCTTGCAGGATCACGGCCCACTCGGCGACGGTGTGGTTGGAGCCGACGGTGAGCGGGTTGTCGATGAACCAGGCGGCGATGCGGTTGAACATCCAGCCGCACAGCGTGCCGCCGAGGATGAGATAAAGGAATCCCCTGAGGGTGCGCATTGGCCTACTCCTCTTCCGCGGCGCTGCCGCCATCGTCGGGCGCCGCGGCGCGGTGGTAGTGCTTGCCGCCCTCGGTCTCGTCGCCATCCTGGACGCCCGCGGGGGCGGCCATGGGCATCGACAGGGCGAAGAACGTCTTGAGTCGCATCGAGGCGCTGTCGAGCACGCGGTCCGCGATGGCCCCCTGCTCGGAGCGGGCGGGCGGGAACATGGCGAGGAAACCGTCGAGCTCGGTAATGGGGTAGGACCAGCGCGACCCCGCGAGCTTCGTGTAGTTGTAGTCCATGTGGGACATCGCGCGGTCGAGGTAGCTTTCCTCGCCGTCTACGAACCTGTTGCCCTTGATGGCGCCCGCGAGCGCCGCACATCCGCGCGGGTCGGTCGGGGCGGTGCGGGCGCACAGCAGGACCTCGTGGACGTCGAGCGGGTTGACGCGGAAGCCGTCATGGTCCTCGCCGCCGTCGCGGATGGATGCGAGCTCGCCGTCGAGCGCGCAGTACCCGATGACGCAGGCGAGCAGGCGGCGCTCCGCCCGCTCGAGGTATTCCCTCGTGTAGCCGTACTCGCGGGCCGTCTCGGGGAACGCGCTGCGGGAGACGGCCGACGAGAGCGGCGAATAGTACTCGGGGTTGTCGCCGAACTCGAGGACGCCGTCGGCGTCGTATCTGAACGTGTCGGAGCTGCCGCGGGCGACAATCTCGTCGGCCATCGTCGCGCAGGAGGCGGCCAGGGTCTCAAGGTCGATCATCGGTGCATCCCCTCGTTGCGTGCGGGCATGGAGGGCTGCATCTTGCTCTCGGCGATCTTCTTGGCCGCCTTCGTCTGTCCGACGGGGGACTCAGGCGAGGCGGCCCGGGAGTTTCCCAAGGCCTCGCTGAGCAGCGCGGCGTTTTTCTCGGCGGCCGCGGCCTGCTTCGGGTCGATCTTCTTCTTGTTCTCGGAGATGAAGCAGCCGCGGTCGATGGCGGCCTCGAGCACCATGCCGGGCGCGGCCGCGAACGCGGCCCCCTCGGCCTTCATCTCGTTGTAGAACTCCTTGGCTCCGTCCGAGCCGGTCTTCCAGAGCTCGGGTCCCTGGGTGGCGTCGACTTCGGCGCTGGCGACGGGGCGGCCGTTGCGGGTGCATTCGAAGGAGGCCTTGTTCTCGTCGTCCGGGTCGAGGGTCACGCGGTACTGCTCTCGGGAGTGGCCGCCGGCCGACCCGACCCAGCTGTTGCGGCCGTCGCCGGTGCGCTCGAACTCCCAGTTGATGCCGTTGCGCTTGAAGGCGCGGGGATAGCGGTCCTGGTCGTCGCGCTCGATGCCGCGCGCGCACTCCTCGAGCTCCTTGCGGTCCATGCCGAAGGACTCGACGCCGATGTTGATGAGCGCCTGGGTCATGATGTCCATGTCCCGGCCCTGGATGCCGATGGAGACCGCGGGACTTCCGTCCATGGGGTTGACGGTGTCGAATACGGAGAACTTCACTCCGTGGTTCATGAGTTCGCGCTTGAGCTTCTGGATGTCCTCGCGATTGTCGGCGACCGCCCCGGGGAATACCATGGCCTCGCGGTACTGGTCCGGGTTCTGGGCGCGCACGGTCTCGGCGGAGACGATGCCCTTCTCGCCGCGGCCGTCGACCATGTTCGCGGCCCCGTGCGTGAGGGCGCGGGCGAATCTCGCCGGTATGCGGTCGTTCCTGTTGCCGGCCGCGCGGGCTCGCCGCGCCTGGGCCAGGCCCTCGAGCAGGTACTTGATGATTTCTGAGGCTGATTGCACGGCTGCCGTGCCGGTCCTGAACGCGAGCTGTACCGCCTCGTCTTCTGCTGCCATTTCTTCTGACCCCTTCTGTAGAGCAGGTGTGGATATGGGCCTGCTGGGGTCAGGTGGCGTGGCCGGGGTCGGCGGAAGGTCAGGTGGTGAGGTCGATGCAGTCGGCAGGCCGGACCATCGACGGTGGCATTATAACCAATTGTCTGAGTTTCTATTCAGTCGATTTCCGCCTGTTCGGGATGCAGGCGGGATCGACCCCGACGAGCCTGGCGACGGAGTCGCGCGTTATCTTGCGGTGCCCCCGCTCGGGGGTCCATTGCCTGAGGTCCCCCGACTTGACGAACCTCTTGACGGTCGACGCGCTGACGCCCAGGAAGGCGCACGTCTCCTTGACGGTCAGGAACCTCGGCAGAGCCGCCAGGTCCTCGATGACTGAGCTCATTGCCCCTCCTCGGCATCCATGACGGCGGACAGCGGGAGCTCCGCGTAGAGGCAGAGCTGGACGATCTCGAGCCCGTCGAGCGCGGGCGCGGCGCGCGACGCCGTGGAGAGCCCGAGCAGCCTCAGGACCTTGGGCAGCGGAATCCCCGTGCCGCGGACGATATCGAGAGCCGTGTCGCCGGTTTCCGCGAGCGCCGCGGCGAGGGCGTCCATGTGTATGCCGTCTTGTCTGTTCATGTCGGAAGCCTTCCCGTTCCGTGTTCCGATACCGAAAGTATCCGGGTCGTTACGACCCCCGACGGGAACAGTATAGGAACGGGGAGATGGCGCGCGGTGCGATACTGGGCCGCACGGGGTAGAAAGGCCCCGCGCGTTTCGACACGGAAGGAAGTGATGCGTTCGATGAGGTCGAGGGTTCCGGAGAAGTCCGAGCTGGCGGCGCAGCTCAAGCGCTACCGCTACGATGCGGGGCTGAAGGGCGATGAGGCGGGAGCGGTCATCGGCAAGAAGGCCACGACGGTGTACAAGTACGAGGCCGGGACCCTGTGGGTGTCGCCGGGGGACCTTCGGGCGCTGCTCAACGAGTACGGCGTGAACATGGTCACGGCCTTCACCGAGGTCGGCGACCCGAGGGCGGGCGGCAGGAAGAAGGACGAGTCGGCCCTGCGCTGGCGCAAGATGCGCGCCTACTACGACATGATGGGCCCGGCCAAGCAGAGGACCCTGCTCGACGTCGCGAGGGCGATGGCCGAGGACTTCTGAGCCGTGCGCGTGCGCACATCAGCACACCGGCATATATGCGCATGCGCATATATCTATAGCTGCGCATCTGCGCAGTTAGGAATCTGCGCATCTGCGCGAATCAGCCCTTGCGCGGGAGCGCGCGGGCGCACGACGGCGCCTCCGCCTGCACAGGCTCGTCCTCGGCGATCGACGGCGCCCTCATGGCATGGGCGTCGGTGTCGATCCAGTGCTCCCCGGTCTCGGGGTCGTCGTGCTCGGCGAAGCGGTGGGCGGCATGGCCGACGTCCTCGAACGGGCTGCGGGTGCTGATGAGGTAGCGGCGGCGCGCCTGCGTGCCTATATGCCCCATGGGCGACTCGATATCGAACCAGGGCTGGAACATCTTCGGCATCGTGACGCAGCACACGTTGTCCTGCGGGTCGTAGAGGTGGAGCCGGCCGTCCTGCCCGAGCGCGACGGAATATCCCTCGGGCACGGCGACGTAGTTCACGACGCTGCAATGCGTGCGCGACGTGTCGACCTCGTCCATGGTGTAGCCGAGCTGGTGGGGCGGGATGAACGCGTTGTACGTGACGTATTCGGGGTGCTCGCGGATCTGCTCGGGCGTGAAGCACATCTCGACGGCGCCGGGCACGTCGATGTCGCCCGTCATGTAGAAGGTGTCGTAGAGCGTGCCGACTACGGCGATCTCCGCGGTGTAGCCCTCCTCGACCACATGGGTCGAGGCCTCGTGTGCGTTGTAGAGGTCCGACCAGCGCCTCATGAGGTCGCTGGACTTGACGAGCTCGGGGTCGAAGTACCTGTCCCCGGGGCGGTAGATCTCCTCGTCGGGGATGTCGCGCTTCGATTTGAAAAGGCTCATGGTGGTCGCTCCTTGGATGACGGCGCGGCGGGATGCCGCGCCCTGCCGATTATCCGCCCGCGCCGCGCCGAGCGCAATGCGCCCTTCCCGCACGGGAAGCCGGACGCGGTTCAGGTTCATATATACATATATACCCGAACGCGTACATGCGCATACGCGCATTCGCGCATTTTCTCATTTACGCATATATGCGCAGACGCGGGAACGCGCCTGCGCATCTGCCCGCGCCACGGCCTAGCCGCACGCGAGCGATTCCCAGGAGATGATCTTCACCGTCCGCATCGCCTCGGCATCGGGCAGGGGCTCTTCTTCCGGCTCCTTCTTTTCCTGGCCCCGGATGCGCGCCGGCAGCTCGGAGCCCTGCCCGTCGTAGCCTTCCGGCAGCGCCATGACCTCGTTGACGGTGTCGACGCTCGCGCGCAGGTTCTCCGGGCTGGAGCTCACGTAGATCCTCAGCGTGAAGGAGGGGTCCGTGTGCCCGAGCCAGCTGGACACGGTCTTCGGGTTGACCCCGGACATGATGAGCTCGGTGGCGAAGGTGTGCCGCAGGCGGTGCAGGCCGCACTTCCCGCCGCCTATGCCGAACGTCCGGACGAACGTCCTGAACAGCTGGTTGGCGTATCTCGGCACCATGAACGCGCCGTCGATGTCGCCGACGACGAAGAGGTCGTCGGCGAACGGGATGCCGGCCTCGCGGCAGCGGGCCTCCTGCTCCGCCCGTCGGCGCTCCAGCCCCTCCATGAGCCCGTCCGCGATGGGCAGCGCCCTCACGCCGGCCGGGCTCTTCGGCCCCTTGAGGTAGCCGTTGGAGGAGGGCAGGGTGCCGATGGCGCTGGTGATGCGCACCGTGCGGCGGTTGAAATCGACGTTCGCCCAGCGCAGGGCGCAGATCTCCCCGCATCTGAGGCCCGCGAACAGGGCGAGCCGCACTATCGCGTCGAGCGGGCCGCGGATGCACGGGAGGGCGGCGAGAAGCGCGTTCTTCTCCTCCGCGGAGAGCGCGCGGGGGAGCGGGCGGTCGTGCTTGGGCGCGCGGATCCTGCGCAGGTCGAGCGGGGGCCGGAGCATTCGGAAGCTGGCGAGCTCGAGGGTGTCCCTGACCGTCCAGAGCATATGGTTCACGGTCTCGGAGCAGTACCCGTCCTCGACGAGCGAGTCGACGTAGAGCTGCACGTCCTGGGCGGTGACCCTGTCCACGGGAATCTCCCCCAGGTCGCCCAGGAGCCTGACGTGGCGGCAATAGCCGGCATGCGTCGACTTCTCGATGGCGCCGACGGCGAGCGCATGGTCGATGTCGTCCCGCCTGAGCTCGCCGACCGTGGGCATGCGGCCCTCCGTCGCCTCGATGGCTTCGGCCCGCCGCTCGTCTTCCGGGTCGCGGGGGAGGTTGTAGAGGTATTCGGCCGCAAGGTGCTCGGCTTCCGCGCGGCTCGCCGCCGCCCCGATCGTGGCCCACTTGCGATCGCCCTTGTGCTCGGCATCGTAGACCGCGCGGTAGCTCATCCTCCATGAACCGCCGCGGCGGGCGAGGGAGACCCTTTCGTAGTGCATGCCCCTCACGCCTCCCCTTCATCGTGGGCGAGCCTGAGCCCGTAGAGCGTGCATCCGGCGCCCACGATGCGCAGCAGCTCGTTCGTGTCGCTCCTGAGGTGTTCCACGTCGCGGCGTCGGCCGTTCTTCTCGAGCAGCAGCCTGGATCCGGCCGCGGCGGCCCAGGAGCGCGGCGCGCCGCCGAGCCATGCCGGCAGCCGCGTCACGGAGGGCTCGGGATATGCGACGAAGAAGTTCGGCTCGCCGATGCTCTCCCGCCAGATCCCGCGGACGGTGACGGTCATGCGCTCCGCATCGAGGTCGTCGGCGAGTATCCCGCAGATCTCGCCGGGCTTGAGGCCGCACCCGAGGGCGAGCCCGATGGCCGCGGCGGAATGCCCGGATCCGGATGCGCCGAGCGCCCGCGCGGCCTTGAGGCCCGCCGGGGAGATCGGGCGCTTCTTCCTGGGCGGCCGGGGAACGTCGAACGGGACCTCGGAGAACGGGTTGGAGGCGCACAGCCCTTCGGCGAGCGCATGCCTGCCGGCGGCGGCGCAGATGGTCTTGAGCCGGTAGCAGCGCACGCGCGAGACGCCGCGGGACTCGGCCGACTCGAGCGCGGCCGCCGCCGCGGCGGGGCTTATCGAGTCGACGGCGCAGCCCGCTATCGCCCCGAGGGCACTGCATTCCTTGCGGTAGTGGGCGATAGTCTTCTTGGTGGTCCCCTTGACCGCGATGATCTCGAAGTAGCGGTCCAGCGCCTCGCCGAGCGTGCACGCCTTCGGCCCCGGCAGGGATGCGAGCGCCGCCGCGCGCGCCCCGTCCGCGCTTTCCGCCCGGAACCTCCTTCGCAGCCTCTTGCGCGACGCGTCGATGATGTCAACCTCCCACACGCCGCATCTGAGCTCCCTGACCGATCTTATCCTTGATTCCGGCAACGTGCCGCCTCCCTTCGCATGATGTGGAAACGTGCCTCCCGGATGGCTCGAGATGGCTCCGGGGGCGGTTATTTCGATGGAGACAGGGTAATTCGACCTATCGCCCACATGAACGGCAATTTATGCTTCTAGCAGCGCAGATGTCGGAATGTGTTTGATGATTTGATACGGGATGGTGACGAGATGACCGGAAATGGAACCGCAGGACGTCAGCAACTGCTGCTCGTCGACGGGTACAACGTGCTGCGCTCCGGCAGCCGCTACCGACAGATCGCCGGGCCCGACTACACGGACGACACGTTCAACACCGCCCGCGAGGCGCTCATCAACGACGTGGTGAACTACGCCGGGCGCGATTGGCACGCCATCGTCGTGTTCGACGGCGGGCGCAACGAGTTCTCCACGGGCGAGGCCGAGAGCGTGGGCGGCGTGCGCATCATGTTCTCGCCGGCAGGGCAGTCGGCCGACAAGGTCATCGAGAAGCTCGCCCACGACGCGCGCGAGCGCCAGGTGGAAACGCTCGTCGTCACCAGCGACGCCACCATCCAGGACACCGTGTTCGGCTTCGGCGTGGACCGCATGAGCGCGAACGGCTTTTCCCGCGAGGTCGCCATGCACTACGAGGAGGCCCGCCTCGACGACACGCCGAAGGTGGCCGAGAAGAACACCGTGGCCGCCCGCATCGACCCCGCCGTCCTCGCCAAACTCAAGGCCCTGCGCGACGACGTCCGTTGACCGCTGACGGGTTCTTCCCGGCCGCCCTATCCGAAGGACGGTTTCCACGTCATCCCTCCCAGCAGGTCCTCAAAAGGCGCTTCTTCGGTTATCACCCATTAAGGTGATAGCTCCATCAGGTGTTTCATCCCTTAAGGCGATAAACGGCATCGCGTTTCCCCGGTACGCTTGTTCTCAGGAGGGTGGGGGCCGACGAAGGGATCGGCCCGCCTCGGTGCATAAGGAGGAAGCACGATGTCTGAAAACAAGTTCTCGCTCGATAGGCGGCAGTTCCTCGGTTTCGGCGCGGTGGCCGCAGGCGCGGCGGCGTTCGGCTTGGCGGGCTGCAGTCCGAAAACGGGCGATGCGAAAGCAGCCGATTCTTCGTCCAAAAGCACGGCCGCTTCGTCTGCCGGCAATCCGGCGGCCTCGGGCGAGCTCACGTGGCTCGGTGCCGAACCCGACATCGCCGACGCCGATGTGAAGGAGACCGTGGAGGCCGACGTCGTGGTCATCGGCTGCGGTCTGGCCGGCGTGGCGGCCGCGCGCGCCGCAGGCGAAGAGGGTGCGAAGGTCGTCGTGTTCGAGAAGGCCGAGGGCCCGCAGTGCCGCAGCGGCGAGTTCGCCGTCATCAACGGCGAACTGGAGGCCCGTTGGGGTCGCGACACGTTCGACGTCGACCAGATCGTCGACCATCACATGGACGAGTGCTCGTACAAGACGAAGCGCTCCATCATGAGCAAGTGGGCCCAGAACAGCGCCGAAGTGTTCGACTGGTACATCGGCGCGAAGGAGGACCTCTACATCTGCGATACCACGCGCAGCGAGGTCCCCGACGAGGGAGCCGGCTCGTTCCTCATCCCCCTCTTCCAACCGCTGCCCGAGGCCTACGACTGGACGAAGGAGGAGCATCCGGTGTACCCGACGTCCGTGGAGCTGCTGCCCAGCCAGGCGCCGGTGCTCGAAGCCAACATGGAGAAGGCCGTGAGCGAAAACGGCGTGGAGCCCTACTACGGTTACTTCGTGGAGAAGCTCGTCATGGAGGACGGCCGCTGCACGGGTTGCTACGCCCGCAACGCCAAGGACGGTTCTTACGTGAAGGCCGTGGCCGAGAACGGCGTCATCCTGGCCACCGGCGACTACGCCAGCAACACCGACATCCTGGGTTACTACTGCCCCGAAGTCGTGGAGAACGGCATTCAAGAGATGTTCCCGAACGTCGACGTGGAGGGAAACCCCACGAACACGGGCGACGGCCTGAAGCTGGGCGCCTGGGTCGACGCGGCCATCCAACAGCACCATGCCCCCATGATCCACCACATGGGCGGCGGCGCCGACATCAGCGGCGAGGGCGTCATGGGCATCGCCGGCTTTTTGCAGCTGGACAAGCACGGCAAGCGCTTCATGAACGAGGACGTGCCCGGCCAACAGGTGGAGAACCAGATAGAGCTTCTGAAAGACAAGACGTCCTATCAGATTTGGGACGGCGCGTGGAAAGACGAGCTGCAGTACATGCCGGCCGGCCACGGCGTGGCGTGTTACTACGACGAGTCGCTGCCGAAGAACAACGAGACCTACCGCAACTACAAGTCCCAAGCGAAGCTCGACGCGGCCGTGGCCGAGGGCCGCTGCTTCAAGGCCGACACGCTGGAGGAGCTGTTCGACCAGATTGGCGACATCGACAAGGAGACGGCCCTCGCCTCGGTGGCGCGCTACAACGAGTTGGCGCACGCCGGCAAGGACGAGGACTTCGGCAAGGTGGCCTCGCGCCTGTTCGCGTTGGAGACGCCGCCGTACTACGCCGTGGCCATGGAGCCCGCGCTCATGCTGGTGTGCCTGGGCGGCCTGGCAAGCGATGAGGACGCGCACGTGTACAACAACGCGGGCGACGTCATCCCCGGCCTGTACGCCGCCGGCAACATCCAGGGCGACCGCTTCGCCGTGCAGTACCCCATCAGCTTGAAAGGCGTGAGCCACGCCATGGCGCTGTACTACGGCTACGTGGCCGGCAAGAACGCCGCCCATCAGGTGTAAGGCCCTGGGCGACGACGAAGGGTCCGCCCCTGCTCGCAGGGCGGCCCTCTCGCACTGCGCCGTATGCGACGAACAACCCCATCGATTTTTCGCCCGCCGTTCAAGTTCCCTCCCTCCTTGGCGGTGCGGTCCCCGGAGCCGGTTCCCGCGACCGGCTCCGCTCTGTTCTCGCGACGCATGGTAGAATGCAGCGGCAAGGTAGGGCGTGCGAGGAAAGAGGACCCATGACGGAAACCGAAGCGGCGCTGTCGCAGGCGCGACCGTATGTCGCCGTCGGCGGTCTGGTGGGCGTCGTCGTCATGCTCATGGACAACCCCCATATGATCGACCCGCTGTTCGGCTCGTCTGCGGCCGTGCACGCTTTTTTTCGCGCGGCGCTCGTTGCGGCTATGGCCGCCGGTCTGTTGCTGGCCCTGCGGCCATGGCGCTCTCCGCGGAGGGCGGCGGGACGTGCGGGCTTCGGTTCGCTGCTTGCGGCCTGCGCGTTCGTCGGCGCGTGGGGAGTGCGGACCGTCGGACTGCCCGAGGCGGCGCTCGTTCTGTGCGGAGCCGCGTTCGGAGTCGGCTTTGCCGTCGCCGTGGTTCGCTGGGGGTCGGCCTTCTCCGCCCTCGACGAGCGCGTCGCGCTGTTCGCCGTGGCGCTCGCCGGAGTCGCGGCGGCGCTGCTCAAGCTGCTCGCGCTGGCTTTGAGCGATGCGTTTCCGCTCACGCCCTCTTTCGTCGTTGCGGCAGGTCTCGTCGCGTCCGCCGTCATGCCGCGCCCGGCTCCGTACGCCGTGTCGCCCGCCGCGCCCTCCGGCTCGGTCGTCGCGTCCGCCTCGGTCGGTCGGGCGCCGTCCTGGGTTTCGGGGGCCTTCTCTCAGAACTGGGAGATAGTCGTGGGATTGCTGTTGTGCGCGTTCATCTCGGCGTCGCAGTGGGGGGCCCAGCTGACGGGCGTTCCCATAGCGAACAATCCGGGTCCCGAGAGCGCTTGGGGCACGGCCACGGGCTTTCTGGTCGGTTCGGCGCTGCTGTGCGTCGCCGTGCGCAGGATGGCGTGGCGCGACTTCAAGGTGGTCTACCAGCTGGCCCCGCTCGTATGCGTGGCCAGCTTGCAGCTCATCTGGTTCTTCGGGGCGCTCACGGGAACCGTCGGGCGCTTCGCGTTCAGCATTCCACTCGGATGCGCCATCGCGGTCATGGCCGAGCTGTTCTGGGTTCGCCTGTCCACGGGCGACAGCGCTTCGCTCGCTGCGGCATGGGGCGTCGCCACGGCGGCCTTCGCAACGTGGTTCCTCGCAGTGGTGGAAGCATGGCCATGGGTGGGCGACGACGCCATGAGCACCACAGCCCAGACGGGCATGGTGCTGTACCTGGTGGCCGTGGGTTTGGTGCCCGTGCTGCGCCAGCGGCGACGCGGTGCGGAGGAGCCCACCGATCTCGCGCGTTTACAGGAGGAGCGCTGCCGCCATTTGGCCGAGCGCGCCCAGCTCTCCAGGCGCGAGGCCGAGATCCTGTCGTATCTCGCCCAAGGTCGCAGCGCCCCGTTCATCGCCGAAGAGCTGTTCGTGTCCACGAACACCGTCAAGACCCACGTGCGTCACATATACGGAAAGCTGGGCGTTCATTCCAAGGAGGAGCTCCTCGACGTCGTTCACGACGCCCGCTGACAACTCGAAGTTGTCAAAGTGCGCACTCGAATTACTGGCGCGCCGTCCGCGTGCCCGGTATGATCGGGGCATCGCTTCCGCATCGCAGCGCAAACGTCCCCGTCGGAAGCGTGGAAGGAGCGCCGTATGGAATTCTCGGTCGCCGAACGGCTGGCGCGGCTGCGCCGCTCCCACGGGTATTCCCAAGGCGAGCTGGCCCGGAAACTGGGACTGTCGCGCCAGGCCGTGTCGAAGTGGGAGCGGGCCGAGGCGGCTCCCGACACGGAGAACCTCATAGCGCTCGCCCGCCTGTACGGGGTGACGCTCGACGAGCTCGCGGGCCTCGAAGCGGAATGCGCGGCGACGGGCGAGCGTTCCTCTCGGGCGTTCGGGTCGACCGCACCTGGGGGCGATGAGCTTTCGGGACGTTCCGACAACGAGTCGTCCGAGGCCGAGTTTGCCGAAGCCGCCTCTGCGGAGGGCGAAGCCGCCGCCGATGCCGAAGAGGCTCCCATCGCGGCCGCCCCGCGCGTTTGGCGGAGGGGCTTCTACCGAGCTGCCGTCTGCGCGCTGTGCGTCGCCCTGCTCGCTATGGGAGCGGCTGGCTGGTTCGTCCTCACGGGACCTCATCCGCGCGTCACCGACGCGCTCGGCATCACGGGCACCCATGTGGACGAGGTCAACTTCGCCGGCATCGACCGCATCGTGGTGAACTGGCCGGCGGGCGAGGTCAAGATCGAGGCGATGCCGACCCTCTATCCGCTGCGCATCGAGGAGCGCGGCATCGGCGTCGCCAAGCAAGGCTGCTTCCAAAAGGAGGGGTCGACGCTCGAGGTGTGGGCCGGCGACGCGCGCGCATGGGACGACCGGGACGCGATCGCCCACGACCTGACCATCTCCGTTCCACTGACGAACCCTCCGTCCGCCGAGTCGGCGGAGGACGCGCCGCGCCTGGCGGAGCTCGTGCTGAACACCGGCTACGGGAGCTTCCGCGTGGAGGGCATCGAAGCCGAAGCGCTCGACGCCACCATGCGCGACGGCAGCGTCGAGCTGGCGCGGTGCTCCTTCGGCGAATACCGGTTCTCGTAGGCGTTTCGGTGCGGTGGGTTCTGCGCGGCCTATTCGCCACAGGATTCGAAGAGACCGCTACGCCCCCGGTTTTGGCACAATAATCACCGATTCTCTGCGCTCAAGGTCGTCGCAGCGGCCTCTCGGCATGCAGACGTCGTTCTTCAAAGCACGTTTTCGCAGGTCGTGAAAATCCGAAGCCAGCGACCCCTTGTCGAAGGACTGCGCGAGTGCAGGGAATCGGTGATTTCTGTGCCAAACGGTTGTCTTGCGCCGGCGCGATCTGAGCGGGACCTTTTGGACGCGAGCGTGTCGAGTGGGCCTGCGAGCACGGGTGCGCAGCATGCCGTGGGCGCTTGTGCGCCGAACGGTCAGATGATCCTTCGAGGGCTCGTTTCGGCATGGCACCCCGTCGCTTCCCGCCATGACAAATGTCATGGATTCAGCGCGACAGGTAACGAAAACCCTTTTCACGCGCGGAGGCAACCGGCGGTTGCGTAAAATGATTACCAGAGATGCTGGTGCAACCGGCCGCGCAACTGCACACTGAGGGCGAGAAAGGGTACGCATGACGCCAACGCCGAAGAAGGGATCGTTCATGAACGTCGAAATCGCCCAGCGCCTCGCAGAGATGAGGCGCGAGCAGGGTTTCAGCCAGGAGGAGCTGGCCGCGCGGTTGGGGCTGTCGCGCCAGGCCGTGTCGAAATGGGAGCGCGCCGAGTCGTCGCCCGACACGGGCAACCTCATCGCCCTCGCCGATCTGTACGGCGTCACGCTGGACGAGCTCGTGCGCGTGGACACCGACATCGCCGACGACGTGACGTTCGAGGCGCGCGACCGCAGCGCCTCGGCCGAGGTGGAGGCGCGCGAGGCCGCCGTGGCCGCGAGCGCCGCAGCCGCCACGGCCGCCGCCGCAGCCGCCACGGCCCAGGCGGCGGTCCGCCAAGAGCCGCCCGCGCCCGCAGCGCAGCCGCAGCCCGCGGTGCAGGTCGCCGCACCGCAGGCTGCCGCCGAGCCGTACGCCGCTCCGCAGCAGTCTGCCCCCGCCGGCTCCGCGCCCGCATCGGCCCCCGTTCCGCCCGCGCCCCCGCACGGCTACGCGGCTCCCGCGCAGCAGCCCGTTTACGGTGCGCCCGTCCCGCCGCAGCCGCAGCAGCCCGCTTCCGCCTACGACGAGCGCGACGGCAAGCACCGCCGCGGCCCGTGGTCGACGTTCCCGTACCCCATCCTGTGCGTCATCCTGTTCATGCTCGCCGGCTTCGCGTTCGGAGCCTGGCACCCCGCCTGGGTGCTGTTCCTCACCATCCCGCTGTACTACTGGATCGCGCGCATCATCGAGAACGACCCGAACTATCGGGCCGGGCGTCGGTAGCGGAGGGCGGAAAACATGGCAAAACTCACCAGATCGTCGTACGTGAAAATCGCCCTCATCATCGCCCTCGGCCTGCTGCTGTTCGCCGTAGCGGGGTTCGGCTCGATGCGCGGGTGCTCGTCGCAGGGAATCTATCTCGGAGGGGGAACGGAAATGGGCAACGCGAGCGTGGACGCGAAAAGCGTGAAGAACCTGTCTGTCAGCTGGGCGGCCGGATCGGTGGACGTGTCGGTGGTCGACGACGCGTCCGGCGACACCATCGAGCTCGTCGAAACCGCCGCCACCGGCATGACCAGGGCGCAGCAGATGCGTTGGAGCGTGTCCGGCGACACGCTCAAAGTGGACTACGGCAGCTGGTGGTCGTGCTTCATGCTGGGCCAGAAGCGCCTGGAGGTGCGCATTCCCGAACGGTACGCGAAAAGCCTGGGGAACGTGACCGTCGACGGCGCATCGGGCTACTACCGCGTCTCGGGCATCGGCTGCGATGCGTTGAACCTCAAGCTCGCATCGGGCGAGATCGACGCCGACGACCTGGCCGCCGCGTCGCTCAGCGTGGACGTGGCCAGCGGTCAAGCGCGCGTGGAGGGTTCGTTCTCCAACCGCGTCAGCACGAAGACGGCATCGGGTCAGCTCGACGTGGTCTGCCTCGGCACGGCTCCCAAGCAGGTGGACGCCGACCTCGCCAGCGGCCAGGCGAGCGTGGCCCTGCCGGAGGGCACCGGCTTCTCGGCGAAGGTGGACAAGGCGTCGGGCGGCTTCTCCAGCGCGTTCGAAACCACGCAGCAAGGCGGCTCCTACGTGCACGGCGACGGCGCCACGTCGGTCAGCGTCCATATCGCCAGCGGTCAGTTCAGCTTGGGGAAGTCGCGCGGCTAGGTTTCCGCATCGCTTCGCGCCGCCGCAACGGCGCACCCGCAACCGGAAAGGAGGCTCGGCTTCGCGTCGAGCCTCCTTTCATGGTTCTCAGCTCTCGTCCCCGTCGGCACGGCAAAGCGACGGACCCTGGCGCTTTGCGCGGTACAGCGCCTCGTCGCTGCGCCTGATGAGCTCGTCGATGGAGGAGGGGAGCCCCGTGGCGATGCCCGCGCTCGCCGTGAACGGGTACGACTCGCTCGAGGCGAGCGACTTGCGATGGAGGCGCTCGATCATGGCCTGCACGGACGCGCACACGTCGCGCGTGTCCCGGTCGCTCGGAAGGGCCACCACGAACTCGTCGCCGCCCCAGCGCACCACAAGGCCGTCCGGGAACGTCTCGCGCAGTATCCGCGCCGTCTCCACGAGCGCGAAGTCGCCGGCGGCGTGCCCGTACCGGTCGTTGATGTCCTTGAAATCGTCAAGGTCGAGCGTGACGATGGTGATGGGCTCGTCGCGCGGGATCTCCTCCAGGCGCTCGTAGAAGTAGCGGCGGTTGTACAGGCCGGTCAGGTAGTCGGTCCGTGCGGCCTCTGCGGCGCGCTTCTCCAGCATGCGCTCGGTCGTGATGTCGCGGTAGATGCGCAGCTGGCCGGTCACGTTGCCGAACACGTCCACGATGGGGGCCTTGTTCAGCTCGAACGTCGTTTCGGTTCCGGCGATGCTGGCGGTGAACTCGCACGTTTCCTTCGCCTCGCGCGCATCTGCCAGCTCGTCGCCGAACACGATGCGACGCCAATGCTTGATCTTGCCGCCTATCACGTCGTCGCGCTTCACTCGGAAGTACCGCTCGGTAACGTGGTTGACGTTCAAGATCACGCCGTCCGTGTCCTCCACCACGATGGCGAAGGGCATGGCGTTTATGAGAATGTCCAGTTCGGTGGCAACGTTGCCCAAGTCGGTGACGTCATGGGCGACTCCCACCGTGCCCATGGCGGTGCCGTCGTCGTCGAACAGGGGAGACTTGTACGTTTTGAACTGGCGCATGCCGCGCTTCGTCTTCACCTGCTCGTCGAACAGCAGCGTCGTGTTCGACCGCATGGTCTCCTCTTCGGACTCCAGGCACACGTACTCGCCTTGCGCGTACTCGTCGGGCGTGATGTCCCATATATAGTAGTGGCCGCGCCCTTCCACCTGCTCCTTCGTTTTGCCCACCGTCTCGCAGAAGGCGTCGTTCACCTTGAGATGAGCGCCGCGCGCGTCCTTGAACCACACGAGCTCCGGTATGGAGTCGATGGCGGTGTCCAGGTACTGGCGGGCGAGCGCCAGGTCGGCGCCCTCCTTCTCGCGCTCGAGCAGCCTGCGGAAACGGAAGGCCGCGAGCGCCGGTCGAAGCGGCTCCGTCCACACGTCCAAGAAAGCCGAGAGGGTCTCGTCGTCGAGCTCGGCAACGGCGTCGACGCTCGCGCACAGCACGAGTCGGGCCCGATGCGGCAGCCCGGCGGCATCGGGGGAGGGGACGAGGGCGATGTCGCACTCGTCGAGGCCCGCGCCCGCCGGCCAGGCTCCCTCGACGACGCTCACCTCGAAGCGCTCGGGCGCTTCGACGGATCGAACGCCCTCCGCCACGGCGGCATCGAGGCCGAAGACCCCCACCTGCAACGCCCTATGGTACATATGCGCCTCCTTTGAAAACAATGCTACTCGAATTGTACGCCTCTTCTCCGGCGTGCAAGCCTAAATACAAGCAGCCTGCTTTAATATTAGCAGGTGCGGCGCCTGTTCGCGTGGCGTTATCGCCGCGGGGCCGACAACCTGAACGTTGCCGAACGGAGGGTGTTCGCGGCCGCCCTGTTCCACTACACTGTGCTGTCGATGGAAAAAAGCGCTCCTCGCGGTGCGCCTTACGGTCGAAGAGGGGATCGATGGAGTTCAGGACCCTGCAACTTTCAGACAAAAGCCTGATCGAGGGAGTGCTCGCCCCCTTGCGCCGCAACGATTCGGCGCTCGGGTTCGCCAACCTGTTCTCGTTGCAGGAGAAGTACGCCACGAAGATCCGCCTCGAGGGAGGCGTGCTGCACGTTCGCCAGGACGATCGGCTGCCGGGCGTTTCGGCGTACTACCCGCCGCTGGGAAGCGCGAACCCGGCCGCGGAGATCGGGCGGTTGTTGGAGGAATCCGCGCGGACGGGGGGGCGCGTCGCGCTGGTGGGCGTGACGCCCGAAGAGCGGCTCGAACTGGAAACCGCGCTGCCCGGCGCGTTTGGCTTCTCGACCGACCGCGCCTTCGCCGACTACCTCTACCGCACCGAGACCATCGCTGCCTACGCGGGCCCCGCGCTCGCGAAGAAGCGCCGCGAGACCAACAAGTTCTACCAGCTGTACGGAGACGACGTGTCCTTCGAGGCGCTGGCTCCCCGGCATCTCGACGAGCTGCGCGCGTTCCAGCAGGCGTGGTACGAGGGCAGCCGGCGTCGCGGCTCCGAGGAGCACCCCCTGGAACTGGAGCACCGCAAGATCCTGCTCGATCTGGACCATTTCGAGGAGCTGGATCTGGAGGGCATCCTGCTGCGCATCGCCGGCGACGTGCAGGGCTACGCCTACGGCGCCCTGCTCCCCGGCGGCGCGTTCGACGTCATGGTGCTCAAAGGCAACCTGGGCTTCCGCTACATCTGGCGCGCCCTGCTGCGCGAGCTGGCCGGCACTGTGGTTGACCGGGCCGAGTTCCTCAACCTGGAGGAGGACCTGGGCCTGCCCGGCCTGCGCGAGAACAAGCTGAGCTACCAACCCTGCGCCCTGCTGGAGCGGTACCAGGCAACGCCCGTGTGATTTCTGCCCGGCCTGTGGGGCGTTTGCCCCTACGAGGCAGCCGCGCCTGTTGAAGCGCGAACGAGCGCATCCCCACCGCTCCGTGATTCGGGGGTTCCCCAACAAGCACGAGGCCGGTCGTCTCCCAGGTCGCCAAAACCACCTCCGCAACCAAAAAGTTTTCTCCGTATTCCCCCAGCTAAACCCCCGAATCAACAGCAAATCCCCACAGTTCGTAAAAATTTTTCTTGACACGGGCCAACTGGCGACGTATTTTTAGAAATTGCGACTTTTCGCAGATTTCCGGATTCTCTTGAAGGAGGAAAAGCCTCGTGGCTCAAGCAAAAACCAGTGCTCCCACCAGCCTTTATAGGAATCGCCGCAGCTTCGCCAAGATCCCCGACGTCATGGACGTCCCCAACCTCATCGCCATCCAAACCGACAGTTTCGAATTTTTCAAGGGAGAGGGCCTGAGCGCCGCCTTCCAGGACATCAGTCCCATCGAGAACTCGACGAAGGACATGTGCGTGGAGTTCGGCAAGCACGAGTTCGGCGAGCCGAAGTACACGGTGGACGAGTGCAAGGAGAAGGACGTCTCCTACCAGGCGCCGCTCTTCGTTGAGATCCGCTTCATCAACCGCGAGACGGGCGAGATCAAGGAGCAGGACGTGTTCATGGGCGACTTCCCGCTCATGACCCCGCGCGGCACCTTCATCATCAACGGCACCGAGCGCGTCGTGGTGTCCCAGCTCGTGCGTTCCCCCGGCGTCTACTTCGCCGCCGAGCGCGACAAGACGTCCGACAAGACCATCTACAACGCGAAGGTCATCCCGAGCCGCGGCGCGTGGCTCGAGTTCGAGACCGACAAGCGCGACATCCTGTCCGTGCGCATCGACCGCAAGCGCAAGCAGCCGGCGACGCTGCTCGTGCGCGCGCTGGGCCTGGCCGAGACGCGCGAGGAGATCATCGAGCTCCTCGGCAGCGACGAGATGGTGCTGCGCACGCTCGACCGCGACCCGGCCACCACGAAGGAAGAGTCGCTCATCGAGCTGTACAAGCGCTTCCGTCCCGGCGAGCCGCCCACCATCGACTCCGCCCGCACGCTGCTCGAGGGCCTGTTCTTCAACCCGCAGCGCTACGACCTGGCGAAGGTCGGCCGCTACAAGATCAACAAGAAGCTGGGCTTCGACCCCGACTACGAGGCGTCCACCCTCACCGACGACGACATCGTGAAGACGATGCAGTACATCGTGGCGCTGCACGCCGGCGCCGAGGGCGTGCAGACCGACGACATCGACCACTTCGGCAACCGCCGCATCCGCACGGTGGGCGAGCTCATCCAGAACCAGTTCCGCATCGGCCTGTCCCGCATGGAGCGCGTCGTGCGCGAGCGCATGAGCATGCAGGAGCCCGACGAGATCACGCCGCAGTCGCTCATCAACATCCGTCCCATCGTGGCGGCCATCAAGGAGTTCTTCGGAAGCTCCCAGCTGTCGCAGTTCATGGACCAGACGAACCCCGCCGCCGGCATCACGCACAAGCGCCGCCTGTCGGCCCTGGGCCCGGGCGGCCTGTCCCGCGAGCGCGCCGGCTTCGAGGTGCGCGACGTGCACACGTCCCACTACGGCCGCATGTGCCCCATCGAGACGCCTGAAGGCCCGAACATCGGCCTCATCGGCTCGCTGGCCACCTACGCGCGCATCAACCCCTACGGCTTCATCGAGACGCCGTACCGCCGCGTCGTGGACGGCCTGGTAACCGACACCATCGACTACCTCACGGCCGACGAGGAGGAGAAGTACACCATCGCGCAGGCCAACGAGACGTTCGACCTCGAGACGCGTCAGTTCGTCACGTACGCCGAGGACGGTTCGTTCACGGTGGACAAGAAGGTGCTCTGCCGCACGACGAGCCCCGACGGCGAGTTCGGCGAGCCCGACGAGGTCCCGCCCGCGCAGATCGACTACATGGACGTGTCCCCGCGCCAGATGGTGTCGGTGGCCACCTCGCTCATCCCGTTCCTCGAGCACGACGACGCGAACCGCGCCCTCATGGGCTCGAACATGCAGCGCCAGGCCGTGCCCCTGCTGCGCCCGAACGCGCCGCTGGTGGGCACCGGCATCGAGCACCGCATCGCGGTCGACTCCGGCGAGATCCTCGTCGCCCAGAACCCGGGCGTCGTCGACTACGTTGACGGCCAGACCATCATCGTGCTGAACGACGACGGCGAGTACGACGAGTACCTCGTGCCGAAGTTCCAGCGCTCGAACCAGTCGGGCTGCATCAACCACCGCCCCATCGTCCGCAAGGGCGACGAGGTGCAGAAGGGCGACGTGCTGGCCGACGGCCCGTCCTGCGACGGCGGCGAGCTGGCGCTGGGCCAGAACCTCATGGTGGCCTACATGCCCTGGGAAGGCTACAACTACGAGGACGCCATCATCGTGTCCGAGCGCGTGGTGTCCGAGGACCTGCTCACGTCCGTGCACATCTCCGAGTACGAGATCGACGCGCGCGACACGAAGCTGGGCCCCGAGGAGATCACCCGCGAGATCCCGAACATCTCCGACGACATGATCAGCGACCTGGACGCCGACGGCATCATCCGCGTGGGCGCCGAGGTGTTCCCGGGCGACGTGCTGGTGGGCAAGGTCACGCCGAAGGGCGAGACGGAGCTCACGGCCGAGGAGCGCCTGCTGCGCGCCATCTTCGGCGAGAAGGCCCGCGAGGTGCGCGACACGTCCCTCAAGGTGCCCCACGGCTCCGGCGGCCGCGTCATCGGCATGGCCCGCTTCTCGCGCGCTGCCGGCGACGAGCTGGCTCCCGGCGTGAACGAGCTGGTGCGCATCTACGTGGCGCAGAAGCGCAAGGTGCAGCAGGGCGACAAGCTGTCCGGCCGCCACGGCAACAAGGGCGTCATCAGCCGCGTGCTGCCCATCGAGGACATGCCCTACCTGGCCGACGGCACCCCCATCGACGTCATCCTGAACCCGCTGGGCGTTCCCAGCCGTATGAACGTGGGCCAGCTGCTCGAGAACCACCTGGGCTGGGCCGCCAAATGGGGCTGGTCCGACGCCGAGGAGACCACCGAGGTGGTGGAGGGCCCCATGCACGTGGCCACGCCCGTGTTCGACGGCGCCACGGAGCGCGAGATCTCCGACGCCATCGAGAAGGCGAACCGCAACCTCATCAACATCAACCACGAGAAGTTCGGCGACATGGCGCGCGACGAGTTCGTGCCGCAGCTGTCCCGCACCGGCAAGACGTGGCTCTACGACGGCCGCACGGGCGAGAAGTTCCGCGAGCCCATCACGGTCGGCCAGAGCTACATCCTGAAGCTCGGCCACATGGTCGACGACAAGATCCACGCCCGCTCCACCGGCCCCTACAGCCTGATCACCCAGCAGCCGCTGGGCGGCAAGGCGCAGTTCGGCGGCCAGCGCTTCGGCGAGATGGAAGTGTGGGCGCTCTACGCCTACGGCGCGTCCAACGTGCTGCAGGAGATCCTCACCGTGAAGTCCGACGACACCGCCGGCCGCGTGAAGTCCTACGAGTCCATCGTCAAGGGCGAGAACATCCCGGCCGCCGAGGTGCCCGAGTCCTTCAAGGTGCTCGTGAAGGAAATGAAGTCGCTCTGCCTGAACGTCGAGCTCGAGGGCCACGACCATCAGACCATCGACGTCACGGTGGAGTCCGAAGGACAGGAAGACGACGATCGCGCGCTGTTCGAGGCCATTGCGGCCGACGCGCGCAAGACGGAGGAAGACGCGGCGAACGCGCTTGACGACATCGCCGCCGAACTGGGAGAGCTGATGAGCGACGTCTCTGACGACAACGATACGAACGACCTGATCGGTGAAGGAGAGGAGCGATAGATGACGACGGAATTCGACGTTACCAATTTCGACGCCCTGCGTATTTCGCTTGCCAACGCCGAGGACGTGCGCGGCTGGTCGCGCGGCGAGGTCAAGAAGCCCGAAACCATCAACTACCGCACGCTCAAGCCCGAGAAGGACGGCTTGTTCTGCGAGAAGATCTTCGGCCCCACGAAGGACTGGGAGTGCGCCTGCGGCAAGTACAAGCGCGTGCGCTTCAAGGGCATCGTGTGCGAGCGCTGCGGCGTGGAGGTCACGCGCAGCAAGGTTCGCCGCGAGCGCATGGGCCACATCGAGCTGGCCGCCCCGGTCAGCCACATCTGGTACTTCAAGGGCTCGCCCTCGCGCCTGGGCTATTTGCTGGACATTCCGCCGAAAGAGCTGGAGAAGGTGCTGTACTTCGCATCCTCCATCATCACCTCGGTTGACAAGGAGGCCCGCGAGGAGGACGCCGACGAGCTGCGCGACGAGCTGGCCGCCGACCTCGAGGAGCTGGACGCCGAGCGCGACCGCCTCATCGAGGCCACGCGCAAACTGTCCACGAGCTACGTGCCCGAGGACGACGACTTCGTGGACGAAGTCGACGAGGACGAGCGCCTGACGCCCGAGGAGGTCGACGAGGAGATCGCCGACATCTACGAAGAGTTCAACGAGCGCAAGGCCCTGCGCCAGGACGCCTTCGAGGCGTTCATGAAGATCGAGCCGAAGCAGCTCGTGCCCGACGAGGCCCTGTACCGCGAGATGCGCCTGAACTACCGCGACTACTTCACGGGCGGCATGGGCGCCGAGTCCGTGCGCGACCTGCTGGACGCCATGGACCTGGCCGCCACGGCCGACGAGTTGCGCGACACCATCGCCAACGGCAAGGGCCAGAAGCGCGCCAAGGCCATCAAGCGCCTGAAGGTGGTGGACGCGTTCCTGAAGTCCACGAACAAGCCCACGGACATGATCCTGGACGTTATCCCGGTCATCCCGCCCGACCTGCGCCCCATGGTGCAGCTGGACGGCGGCCGCTTCGCCACGTCCGACCTGAACGACCTGTACCGCCGCGTCATCAACCGCAACAACCGCTTGAAGCGCCTGCTGGACTTGGGCGCCCCCGAGATCATCGTGAACAACGAGAAGCGCATGCTGCAGGAGGCCGTCGACAGCCTGTTCGACAACGGCCGCCGCGGCCGTCCCGTCACGGGCCCGGGCAACCGTCCGCTGAAGTCGCTCTCCGACATGCTCAAGGGCAAGCAGGGCCGCTTCCGCCAGAACCTGCTGGGCAAGCGCGTGGACTACTCCGGCCGTTCGGTCATCGTCGTGGGCCCGCAGCTCAAGCTGCACCAGTGCGGCCTGCCGAGCCAGATGGCGCTGGAGCTGTTCAAGCCCTTCGTCATGAAGCGCCTGGTGGAGTTGGAGTACGCCGCCAACATCAAGGCCGCCAAGCGCTCCGTGGACCGCGGCGCCAGCTACGTGTGGGACGTGCTCGAAGAGGTCATCACCGAGCATCCCGTGCTGCTGAACCGCGCTCCCACGCTGCACCGTCTGGGCATCCAGGCCTTCGAGCCGGTGCTGGTCGAGGGCAAGGCCATCAAGCTGCACCCGCTGGTGTGCACCGCCTTCAACGCCGACTTCGACGGCGACCAGATGGCCGTGCACGTGCCGCTGGGCGCCGAGGCTCAGGCCGAGGCCCGCGTGCTCATGCTGTCCGCCAACAACATCAAGTCGCCGGCCCACGGCCGCCCGCTCACCGTGCCCACCCAGGACATGATCATCGGCCTGTACTACCTCACGGCTGCCCGCGACGGGTTCCCCGGAGAGGGCCGTGCCTTCATCGACTTCGCCGACGCCCTGAACGCCTACGACGCCCGCGCCGAGGTGGACCTGCAGGCGAAGATCCAGGTGCGCCTGTCCCGCGACTCGCAGATAGCCACGAGTTACAACACGTTCGAGGAGCACAAGGCCGGCGAGCGCATCGAAACCACCATCGGCCGCATCACGTTCAACAAGGTGCTGCCGGACGACTACCCGTACCTCAACTACGAGATGAACAAGAAGGAAATCAGCCGCCTGGTGGAGGACGTGTGCAACCGCTACGAGCTGTCCAGCGTGCCGCCCATCCTGGACGGCCTGAAGGACGCGGGCTTCCACTACGCCACGCGCGCCGGCGTCACCGTGTCGGTGTACGACGCCACCGTGCCGCCGAACAAGGGCGACATCCTGGCCGCGGCCGACGAGAAGGTCGCCGCCATCGACGAGGACTACGAGATGGGCCTCATGAGCCAGGAGGAGCGCCACAAGCAGGTCGTCGACATCTGGAACGCCGCCAACGAAGAGGTCGGCGAGGCCATGGCCGAGAACTTCGACAAGTTCAACCCCATCTACATGATGGCGTTCTCCGGCGCCCGAGGCAACATCAAGCAGATCCGCCAGCTGGCCGGCATGCGAGGCCTCATGTCCGACCCGAAGGGCGAGATCATCGACCGACCCATCAAGGCGAACTTCCGCGAGGGCCTGTCGGTTCTGGAGTACTTCATCTCCACGCACGGCGCCCGTAAGGGTCTGGCCGACACCGCGCTGCGTACCGCCGACTCGGGCTATCTGACCCGTCGTCTGGTGGACGTGGCCCAGGACGTCATCATCCGCGAGATCGACTGCGAAACGAACGACGGCGTGCCCTACCCGCTGCACAACGAGAAGGGCGACGTGGACGACAACCTCATCGGGCGCTGCCTGCTGGAGGATGTCAAGGGCGTCGACGGCGGCGTGGTGCTGGGCGCGGGCGCGTACATCGAGCGCATGGACCAGCTGCACGAGATGGATCGCGCCGGCGTCGAGACGGTGGTCATCCGCACGGTCATGACCTGCCATGCCGAGCACGGCGTGTGCCAGAAGTGCTACGGTTGGGACCTTGCCACGAGCCGCCCCGTCAACATCGGCACGGCCGTGGGCATCATCGCGGCCCAGTCCATCGGCGAGCCGGGCACCCAGCTCACCATGCGTACGTTCCACACCGGCGGCGTCGCCGGCGAGGACATCACCCACGGCCTTCCCCGTGTCCAGGAGCTGTTCGAGGCGCGCAAGCCCAAGGGCCTCGCCGTCCTCGCGGAGATCTCCGGCACGTTGCAGATCGCGGGCGACAAGTCGCAGAAGACCATCACCATCCACGACCAGCAGGGCAACTTCCGCGAGTACGTGGTGAGCGCCCGCGCCCAGATGCTGCCGGGCGTGGTCGACGGGTGCGAGGTGAAGGTGGGCCAGCAGCTCACCAAGGGCTCCGTGAACCCGCACGACCTGCTGCGCCTCACCGACCCGAACACCACGCTGCGCTACATCGTGAGCCAGGTGCAGGGCGTGTACGTGAGCCAGGGCGTGGACATCAACGACAAGCACATCGAGGTCATCTCGCGCCAGATGCTGCGCAAGGTGGCCGTGACCGATGCCGGCGATTCCGACTACCTGCCGGGCCGCCAGGTCAACCGCTTCGAGTTCGAGGACGAGGCCAACCGCCTCATCGCCGAGGGCAAGGAGCCGCCCGTGGGCCAGCCGCTGCTGCTGGGCATCACCAAGGCGTCGCTCGCCACGGACTCGTTCCTGTCGGCGGCCTCGTTCCAGGAGACCACGAAGGTGCTCACCGACGCGGCCATCGAGGGCAAGACCGACCATCTGGCCGGCCTCAAGGAGAACGTCATCATCGGCAAGCCCATTCCGGCGGGCACCGGCCTCAAGCGCTATCGCGAGGTGGGGCTCACCTACAAGGGCCGTCCGGTCGCCGGCGTGCAGGGCGAGAACCTGCCCGATTTCGCGCCGGAGGCTCTCCGCGAGATCGAGGAGCTGCTGCCGCAGCCGCAGGATTGGTCGCTCGACGGCGACGGCTACCTCAACATGGGCACGAACTACGGCAGCTACTACAGCGGCCTTTCGCTGGGCCATCGCGGCCCGCAGCTGTCCGACGAGGACGCGCGCCTGTACATCTACGACGACCTGGGCGTGTCGCAGCGTTGGGCCAACAAGTTCAGCGAGGCGGGCATCGAGACGGTGGCCGACCTCGTGGGCCACACCGAGGAGGACCTGCTGCGCATCGAGGGCATCGGCGTGAAGGCCATCGAGGAGCTCAAGGAGGGGTTGGCCGAGCGCGGGCTGTCGCACGTGATCGAGGACGACCTCGCCGCCACGAGCGACGACATGAGCCAGCTGCTGGACATGGTGTTCAGCCCCGACGACACCATCCTCATCGGCGGCGACGAGCCCCCCACCTTCAACACGGAGGGCGAGGACATGCTGGGCGAGGCCCTGCCGCCCCGTTCCTACCAGCGCAACCTGGAGGAATTGGACGCGCTGCTCGGCTCGGTCGGATCGCTGGGCTTCGGCCTGACGAGCCAGGAGGAGGGCGAGGAAGCCTCCGACGACGACGCCGAGGACGAAGACGTCGAAGAATAGTTGAAACGGAGGGGCGTGCTTGCGTGCGCCCCTCTTCTTACGTTCGGCTATCCCGTGCGAGCACGACGCCCCCTTGCCATCCCGAGCGAGTACAGCGCCCCTTCGTCATCTCGAGCGAGCGCGGCGAGTCGAGGGGTCCCATGGGGGGCGGTGCGGCGTTCCGTATCCAGTCGGTTCCTGCTTCGGCATACTTGAAGGGCGATCCAGCTGCACGCCAGCGCGGGATGCGAAAGCTAGGCGACGAGCGTTCGGCTTTGCCGGGCGACCGAAAATCCTCTGAAAGGGGAGTTTCTGCTAAAAAATGACGTTTGTGAACGATTGCTGCCCTGATTCGAAAAACATGACCTGCGGTTTTGAATATTTCGGTGGCGAATCAAGCCGAAAAACCGTTCATAAACGTCATTTTTTAGCAGAAAAGGCCTCGGACGGATGATTTCGGCCGAAAAGCAGACGTCGCGGTTTTGAATGGCGAGAACTGACGGGAAGGCGGGACATGTCCCAGAAAACCTATCTACCATCCGATGAAACGCCGCCGGCTTCGCAGGTCGGGGCCACGCTCGAGGCGCTCGCGGCCACCATCGCCGCGCGGCGCGAGGCGGGGGAGGAAAGCTACACGCACCGGCTGCTGGCCGGTTCGCCCGACGACGTGCTGAAGAAGGTCATGGAAGAGGCGGGCGAGGTGGCGTTGGCCGCGAAGGACGTGGAGTCCTGGGCATGCTCGTCGCTGGCGGCGACGCTGGCGGTTGCGGGTGCCGACGCGGACGAAGGCGCGCTCGACGTGGAGCTGCCGGCCGAGTACTCCGCGGCCGTCGATCACCTGCGCTACGAGGCTGCCGACGTGGTGTACCACCTGCTGGTGGTGCTGGAGCGCTATGGCATCGACCTCGACGAGTTCGCCGCCGAACTCAACAACCGCATGAAAGACGACGAGCGCCCGCAAGGCGGCGTTCGCTTGCACGAAGAGCATATCAAGAGAGGGAAGTAACATGGCACGACTATTCGGTACCGACGGGGTGCGCGGGGTGGCCAACACGGAGCTCACCTGCGACCTTGCATTCAAGCTCGGCCAGGCGGCCGTGGCGTTCCAGGGCGAGACCGTCCTCATAGGCAAGGACACGCGCCTGTCCGGCGACATGCTCGAGTCCGCCGTGGCGGCCGGCATCATGTCCATGGGCGGCACGGCGCTGCTCGCCGGCATCATTCCCACGCCGGCCATCGCGCTGTTGGTGCGCGAGCTGCACTGCGACGGCGGCATCGTCATCTCGGCCTCGCACAACCCGCCCGAGTACAACGGCATCAAGCTGTTCGACGCGCAGGGCTTCAAGCTGCCCGATGCGGTGGAGGACGACATCGAAGCGTTTGTGACGCGCGGCGGCGCGGCGGCCGACGAGCTGCCTGCGGGCGACGCCGTGGGCGTGGCCCTGCCGGTGGACGACGCGTGCGAGCTCTACATCGCCCACGCCGTGTCCACGGTGGCAAACGAGGGCATCGATCTGGCGGGGTTGAAGGTGGCGCTCGACGTGGGCCACGGCGCGTCGTGCATGACGAGCCCCGAGGCGCTGCGCCGCCTGGGTGCCGACGTCACCGTTATCAACGAGGACTTCGACGGCACCGACATCAACGTGCAGTGCGGCTCTACCCATCTGGGGCCGGTGTGCGACCTCGTGGCCGAGGTCGGCGCGGACGTGGGCATCGCCCACGACGGCGACGCCGACCGCGTCATGCTGGTGGACGCCGCCGGCAACGAGATCGACGGCGACGTGGTGGAGGCCGTGTGCGCCATCGACCTGAAGGACCGCGGGCTGCTCACGGGCAACACGGCCGTGTCCACGGTCATGTGCAACTTAGGGCTGTCCCACGCCATGCGCGACGCCGGCATCGAGCTTGTCCAGACGAAGGTGGGCGACCGCTACGTGCTGGAGGCCATGCGCGAGGGCGGCTTCGCCATCGGCGGCGAGCAGAGCGGCCACATGATCTTCCTCGAGCACAACTCCACGGGCGACGGCCTGGTGACGGCGCTGCAGTTCCTCGCGGCATGCAAGCGGGCCGGGAAGTCCATCGCCGACGCCGCCTCCGTCATGACGCGCTTCCCGCAGACGCTCATCAACGTGCGGGTGAACGACAAGCACGCCGTGGACGGCAACGCCGCCGTGCAGGCCGCCGTGGCGGCTGCGGAAGCCGAGCTGGGCGAGGACGGCCGCGTGCTCATCCGCCCGAGCGGCACCGAGCCCGTGGTCCGCGTCATGGTTGAGGCCGCCTCCGCCGCCGACGCCGACCGCCACGCCCAGGCCATCGCCGCTGTCGTGGAACGCGAGGTGTAACGCTGTCCTAATTTGTCCCAATTGGGGACAGTCCCCAATTGGGACATTTCGGAGCGAAAAGGCGAAACCCGCAGCCTCCCGTCTCCCCGAGCAAAGCGAGGGCCCCGATCTCGGGGCCCTCGCTTTGCTCGGGTCGCCCGTCGCAGCGGAGGGAAGGGCGATGCGACGGGCTGGAAGATGGGTTCGGGCAAACGCGCGGAACGCGTCCGCCCGACGGAGGGTGCGCTTTCCTACGCGCTCGCGGCGGACTTGCCGGCGATGCGCCCCCAGTTGAGCGTGCCCTGCAGGCAGGTGCCGGAACCGGGGTAGTACGGGCCGATCCAGCCGGCCGTGTTCACGCCGGCGCCGAACAGGTGCGGGATGGGCTTCCCGTCGGCTCCGATGATGGCCGCGTCGGTGTCGATCTTCAGGCCGCCGATGGCGCCGATGTTGGAGTTCTGCGTCTTCCAGGCGTAGAACGGCGCCGTGTCCAGCGCGGTCAGCTGCTTCTCGCGCCCGTAGAGCGAATCGGCTCCGACGGCGCAGTCGGCGTTCCACTTGTCAACGGTGAAGGCCAGGTTGGCCGCCGGCACGCCGATGGCGGCGGCGAGCGCCTCCAGGCTGTCGGCCTGCACGAGCGTGCCGTCCGCAAGCGCCTTCTCGCGCGCCGCCGCGCCGCCCTCCGCGTTGTCGGACCAGGCGCACATCTTGTCGCACGTGGTCATCTTGGAATCCATCACCATGTACGTTGCGCCCTCGGCGCCGCCCCACTCCATGGCCTCGTTGAACAGCGCGCGGCAGTGGAACGCGTAGGTGGTGTCCTCGCGCACGAAGCGCGTGCCGCGCATGTTCACCAGGATGTAGGGGATCTCGGGATTCTGGTTGTTCGTGTACGACCACGTGGGCAGCAGCAGGTCCACGCAACCGTGGAAGACGGTCTGCGCGCCCACCTCCATGCCCATGACGATGCCGTCGCCGGTGTCGGTGGCTGCCGTGATCACGCTCTGCGTCTTCAGATCCCAGTAATGCTGGGGGTTGAAGCGGAAGGCCAGCTCCTCGTTGTGCTCGATGCCGGCCATGGCCAGCACCACGCCCTTGTTCGCCTTGTAGTGCTTGCCGTCCTTCGTCTCCACGCCCACGGCGGTGCCGTTGTCCATGACCAGGCCGGTCACTTCCACGCCCGTCTCTATCTCGCCGCCCTTGCCTTCGACGGCCTTCTGGGCGTTCGTCGTCCAAACGGCTCCGCCGGTCTTGGCAGGGTCGGAGGCGTCGGCGATGAGGTGGATGCGGTCCTTCAGGTCCGCCGGATCCAAATAGGGCGTCGGGTAGGCGCCGAACACGTTGGCGAACGTGATGTTGAAGCTGTCGGCCATCCACTGCACGTTGTCGGCCGCGTTGTCGGCCATGTTCCGGATGAGGTCGTCGTCCACGAGTCCCTCGGCGTCGGTTTTCCAATAGTTGTACAGCAGATCGGGCGTGTCGTCGGTGATGCCCTTGTCCTTCTGCCACTTCGTGCCGGCCGCCTGCACGGCGCCTTCGGCGAGCGCCGTGGTGCCGCCGCACATGGTGCCCTTCTCCAGCACGATCACCTTGGAGGCGCCGTTCTCGAGCGCCGAGTACGCCGCGGTCAAGCCGCCACCGCCGCCTCCGCACACGACGACGTCGTACTCGCCGTCCCACTTCACGTCCGCCGCGCTGCCGCCCGATGCGCCCGCGCCCTGCGAACCGGCGTCGTCGCCCGCCGCCTTCGGCGCGCAGCCGGCCAGGCCGCCCACCGCCAGCACGCCCAGACCGAGCGCCGTCGCCTCGAGGAAGTTCCTGCGAGACAGTCCCTGTGCGTTGGTTTCCTTCATGATGCGCCCCTTCCCTTGAATCCTATGCGCCTTTGCGCAACCCCTACGCCTCGGATTATAGAAACGCGTTCGAGTGTCCACAACGCAGGGAATCCACCCTGCGGAACCGGTGTTCCACGATACGGAACGGTTACGACTGGGGTCTGCGGTACGCGTCGCAGCGGCGTTTGGCCTATACTGACGATGACAGGACTTTCTGCGGCGGAAGGGGAATCCGTGGGAGAGGGAAGCGTGCAGGTCCTCGATCGGGCGTTCGACATCTTGGAAGCGCTCGCCCAAGCGCAAGGCCCCATGGGGTTGAGCGATCTTGCACAGACGACGGGCATGAGCAAGACCACGGTGTTCCGCATCGCGGGAACCATGCTCAAGCGCGGCTACGTGGAGAAGACGCTCGAGGGCCGCTACACCATCGGACCGAAGATGTTCCACACGCTGGGCTACCACATAAACTCGCTCGAGCTGCAAACCGAGGCCAAACCCTATCTGACCGCGTTGAAGCGGTCGCTGGGCCTGACGGCCCATCTGGGCATTCTGGACGGAGCCTACGTCTCCTACATCGAGAAGGAGGCGTCCGACTGGGGCGAGGAGGCCTACACGCAGGTGGGGTACCGCTCTCCCGCCTACTGCTCGTCCATGGGCAAGTGCCTGCTGGCCTGCCTTTCCCGCGCCGAGCTCGAGGAAGCCCTGTACGGTTTCGAGTTCAAGGCGCACACTCCCAACACGTTCACGCGCAAAGACGAGTTCGTGAAGTACCTGCACCAGGTGCGCGCCCAAGGCTGGGCCATGGACGACGAGGAGTACGAGATCGGCCATCGCTGCGTGGCGGCTCCGGTGTTCAACTACCGCGGCGACGCCATAGCCGCCGTGGGCGTGAGCGGCACGCCCGACAGCATCTCCGACGATCGCATCGACGACATCTCCCGCCAGGTGATGCTCGCCGCCAGCCGCCTATCCGAGCGCATGGGGTACGTGGAGTAGGGAGCGTATGGCCAAACGTTGCCGAAATAGCCTTTGACCTCAATTATGCTACTTATATTATGTCGAAATATCATAGGAGTTTATCGAGAATGAATGCGAACATCATCACGAGGCGAGGAAGTGGCGTTCAGTGGACATTCTCGATATCCTGTCGGCGAATCTCAGGCACTTTCGCACATGCGCCGGCTATTCGCAAGAGAAGCTGGCGCATGCGTGCGGGCTCCATCGAACCTATATCGGCGGAATCGAACAACGGCGCATCAACGTGTCGGTCAAGAACCTCCAAAAGATAGCCGAAGGCCTGAACGTCGACGCTTACCGGCTTTTGCGGCCCGGCGAGGCGGATCCGCCGCAGCATGACTAAAGTCCTTTTCCGGCAAGCCGGCGGAGCCCCTCGCGGAGCTTCGCCGGCTTGCTTCACACGCGAACGGATCTAAAGATCACGCCATGCCCAAACCCAGGGTCCCGGCGATGAAGTACACCCAAGGAACCAAGATCGCAACAAAGAGAACGGCGGGAATGATGCCGGCTTTGGCAACATCGCCGAATGTGAAGTAACCCTTCGCATATGCGACGGTGATCGTGGGGTTAAGCGGCAAAATGAAGTTGCCGGAGACGATCGCGACGACGATCAGCATCGGGATGGCCGGGGAAATGCCGGCAGCTTGCGCGAAGGCAAACAGCGGCGGCAGGAAGATGGTGAGGATTGCTGGAGCGACGGGCAGAAACGTGTGAAGCAGATAGGCGAACGCTCCGATGAGCAGCAAAGCAGCCAGAGGGCTCATCTCCAACACGCCGCTCGACAAGAACAGGTTGGCGATAAAGGCGGCACCGCCGGTTGCGCCGAGGATCGAGCCGAGAGAAAGGATGCCGCCCAGCATCAGGATGATGTTCCAAGGCACGCCTTTCTGCATATCTTCCCACGTAAGCAGGTTCATACCCGGAAGGAACATGATGGCGAGGCCGATGACGGCAACGGTTGTGGTATCGAGAACAGGGATCCAGTTGCCCAAGATCCACAGCACGGGGACCCCGATCAGCATAACGAGAGCCTTCTTCTCCATCGTGCTGAACTTGCCCAGATCCTGCGTTTCGGAAAGAGCGAGCTCCACATCGCTTTCCTCGAGCGCTTCGGGCTTCAAGATTTTAGTGAGGAAGAACCAGCAGATCGGGATCATGACGATAGCGAATGGAATACCGACGACCATCCACTGAAGGAATCCGATGGACTGGCCGGTAGCTTCGCCGAGCATGCCCAAAGCCAAAACGTTCATGGAGTGGCCGGCGGGTGTGCAGAAACCGCCCATGATGGCGGCGAAGGCAACGCCGAGCATGATGCACTTGCCGAGATTCGAACTGCCGGGCTTGTGGTTGATCGCTTCTAAGAACGGGAGCGCGAGGCCCATGGTGATAACAACGGCGCCCGTGTCAGTCATCACCGTGGAGATCACGGCAGAGCCGATCATGAAGGCCAGAACGAGTTTTTTCGAATTCGGACCGGCCCATTTGATCAGATTCCTCGTCAAACGCTGCCCCAGGTTCGTCTTCATCATCAGAATGGTTAAGCTGAACACGCCGATGACGAAGAAGACCGTCGTTCCGCCGAATCCGGAGAACACGGTTTTCAGCGGAACGACATTAAAGACGCCGGCTAGGACAAGGACCAATATGCCGGTTACGCCCGCAGGGAACGTTTCGCATATCCACAGCACGACTGCGGTGACCATAATGCCAAGCCCCATGACTCCTTCGCGGGACAGCTGTTCTGATCCTGGGATCACGCATGCCGCAGCCATGACGATGACGGACAGCACTATTCCCACTACCCCTTTGACGGAGAACGTCTTTTTCAGAGCTTCAGCGCTCATAGCTTACCCCTTTCTATACGGCTCGAAGCCGTGTATCGGGAGGTCGGCAGGAGGAAACCCCGGCGACCTCCTTTCCCCTTTAGAAATCTACGACTCGTATAGGCCGATAGGACCGATGTTTCGATCCTCATCGACGGTGCTCGCATCCACGGCTCGCGTCAAATAGCCGTCAGCCTCGACGTAGACGCGCCAGCTTGCCTCGGCGACGCGCAGGAACCAGAAATCGCCGAACTCGTCCGTCTCCGTCGTGAGAACATCGCCAGTATCCAGGTTCTCGGCCGTCACTTTCGCGCCGGTAATAACCTCGTCGGCCTCGGGGTCGATGACGATGCCGGCCAGAAAGCGCTTCGGGAGGTTCAGGTAGTACACGCGCGGCTTGTCCACGGCTGCCCGTTCTGGGACAAGCGGCTCGGCGGCTGCGATTTCCGCAGGGAATTCCCCCTCCTCGCCGAACCAGATGGCTTCGTGCGGGCACACGTCCACGCAGTGGGGCATTTCACCGGCGTCCACCAGGTGGGCGCAACCGGTGCACTTCTGGGGTATCTCCAGCTCCTCGTTCCAGAAGATCGCGCCGTAGGGGCACGCCTCCACGAGCTCGCGGCGGCCCTTCGCCTTCTCCGGATCCACGATGACCAGGCCGTCGTCGCGGCGGTAGACCGCGTCGGGCGCCGCGGCCATGCAGGGCGCGTCGCCGCAGTGCTGGCACATATGCAGCACGTAGGAGACCTTCACTTTGGGCACCTGCCCGCACACGCGCTCTTCGATGCGGTTCCAGAACTGTCCCGTATCAGGCTGGGGTTTCGCCCATGGCGACCAGTCGTTGTCGACGTGCTCGTCCTTGCAGGCTATCTGGCAGTTACGACACCCGTTGCACTTCGCATGATCGAATACGAATACCTTTCCCATGTTCTATGCTCCTTCCACAACGCGCGCCGTGGCGACAAGGCCGCAGGCGGGATCGTAGTCTCGGTTGAACGCCTCGGGATACTCTGCGGCCAGCTGGAACACGTCCACCTTCCCCACGTTGACCAGAAAACCGCTCGTCACTTCGCCGAAGGCATGGCTCGAAGTCGTCGCGTAAGGTGCGATGAGGTTGTTCGCTCCGCCGCGGTCCAGCCCGCCGCGGCCCAAGACGACCGAGTCAACGCGCGATCCGTGGTCCTGGTACACCACGCCGGGCATGATGCGCTCGGTCACGCGCACGCCGCCCAGCACCGCGCCGCGCTCGTTGTAGATCTTCACGACATCGCCGGTTTCGAGTCCCATGATGCCGGCGTCGGTCGGATGCACCCACACGGGCTCGTACTTGTAGCCGTCGGGGCCCGTCACCTTGCAGGTCTCCTCCATCTCGCGGAACCAGGTGACGTCGTCCAGGTTCGCGTGCACGCGCCAGCGCGGATGGTTGGACACCAGGAGGAACGGGTATTTGCGGCCGCGCTCGAGGTACTGCCTCTCCTGGTGACCGGCTCCTTCGTCGATCCAGTGCGGCACCGGACCCCGTTCCTTGTCGTCGGGGAAGGCTTCGGCCAGGCGCGTGGAGTAGTATTCCAGCTTGCCGGAGGGTGTGGACAGCGGATGCCCTTCCGGGTCTTCGTAGAATTGGCTCAATCCGACGGGAAGGCTTTCCCAGTCCTCTTTGGTCGGGAACGCGTAGTACTGCTTCTCCTTGAACTCATCGAAGGTCATCTTCTGCGCGGCGCCGGTGTTCTCGAAGCCGGCCTGGATGTACTCCTCGCAGGTCTTGCCGCCCATGTAGCGATTGTAGAGGTCTTCGTAGATGCCGCCGTACTTCTCCAGTTTCTTGGCGACCTCGCCGACCGCCTCCATGTCCGATTTCGACTCGAGGCGCGGCTTGATGGCCTGGCGCTCGTAATACACGAGGTTCCACTGCCCGTTGTCGGAGTCGGTGCCGATGTCCTCCGTCTCGAACTTCGTGTTCGTGGGCAGGATGACGTCGGCGAAGAAGCAGTCGTTCTCCATCCATGGATGCTGCACCACGACGAACTCGATGGAATCGTGGCGCAGCGCCTCCTGCATCTCGTTGCCGCCGTTCCAGCAGGTTTCCCAGCACGGCGTGTCCGACCAGATCATATGCAGGCGCTCGTTGCCCTCGAGCGGGAACGTGTAGGGCCCGTCGAACTGGTCCTCGCGCGGGAACCCGGCGCCGATGTGACCGTACCAAGATACCGGCGGGTTCATGATGGCCTCGGGGATCATGGTCTTGGGGATGAAGCTCTCCGGGAAGCTGCGGAACCACCCGCGGTAAGCGGGGCTGCAGTCGGGAATCTCGGACGAGGGCGGGAGCGGCGTGACGGATTCCATGCCGTAGAGCGTCCACTCGATGAACTTGAACTGGTTGGCGCCGGGCTTGCCCACGCCCTGCATGCCCAGAAGCGCCACCTCGAGGCGCGCCGGCTCGTGCGCGTAGCAGGAGCGGATGAAGGACCCGCCGTTGCAGTGGGCGATCGACACGGCATGGTCGGCCCAGTAGCGGGCGAACGCCTTGATGGTGTACGAGGGGATGCCGCAAATGGCCTCGGCCCACTTCGGCGTCTTGGGAACGCCGTCCTCCCCACCCGTCACATAGTATTTGAAGTTGTCGAAGCCGATGGCATGCGTGTCGAGGTATTCTTGATCGTACAGCCCCTCTTTAATCCATGTATAGGCGATGGCCAGCTGGAATGCGGCGTCGGTGTTGGGTTTGACGGGGATCCACTTGTCGGCATGCACGGCGTTGGTGTAGTTCACGTCGGGGGAGATGTGAATCTGCTTGATGCCGAGTTCGGTGAACCAGAAGCATAGTCGGCTGGCCAGGTATCCGCCCCAGCCAAGCGGCGTGGTCTCCACATCGCATCCCCAGAACAGAACGGCGTCGCCATTCTCCGCGATGTCCTTGATGACGTTGTTCTGCAGCGAGTTCTGGCCCAAAGGGTCCATGCCCCAGATGTGCTTGGCGCCCCAGTACCAACCCTCCCAGCTGTCCGGCTGGCGCGTCTGCAGCGTGTAGCGGCCGATGAGGTCGAACATGCGGCTCTGGCAGCCGTGCGGCGCGTGGACGAACTTCGTCTCGCCGTGCCCGTCCAGCTCGCAGAGGATGGACGCGGGGCCGTATTCGTCTTGGACGCGCTTGATCTCGGCTGCGATCAGGTCGGTTGCCTCGTCCCAGCTGATGCGCACGTAGCCGCTCGTGCCGCGGTTGCCGGGGTTGCGCTCGCCGTTCGGGTCCCAGTCCACGCGCTTCAGGGGGTACGGGATGCGGTTCTTCGAGTACACGCGCTTCTTGTAGCACAGCGACAGCGGCGAGATGAGCGTCTTGAAACCCGGCTCGAACGTCGTGCCGCGCGCCTCGATCTTCCAGGCGTTCAGCTCCTCGGGGGTCTGGTGCTCGTCGAAGTGGAACGGGCGGATGCGCAGGATCTTGTCCTGCTCCTCGTCGATGTCGACGGCGCACGCGTTCGTGCCGATGCCGAAGCTGTTGAAGCCCAGGCCCTTCACGATGGGCGTGCCTTTCACGTTGTTTCCCATAGCTTTCTCCTCCTCTTCTCGGTAGGGCGCGAGATGCCTTGACGGCGCCCTTGCGTGCCCGCGCGGGGCGGGCACGCTTCGCTCCTATGCCTTCGCGGGCGGTTTGGGCGCTGCGGGGGCTTTCGGAACGCTGGGGATGTTCGGCGCGCCCGGCGCGCCCGGCACCGCAGGGGCGCCGGGCGCGGGGGATGCCTTGGCCCCGCAATGCGGGCACTCGTCAAGCGCGGGATCGACTTCCTTTCCGCACCTCGGGCATTTCACCGAGCCGGACTCGATGGTCGGCGGTCTGAAGCACATACGTTTCCTCCTTTCTCTATACGGGTCGGATATATGGAACGGCGCACAGCGCGAATGGGTCACATCAGGCGGTACAGCGCTTGGTTGGGTTTGGCGTCCAAGTGCGCCACGAGGTCTTCCAAAGGTCCCACGTGCAGGCACTTCGCTTGGCAGTGATGGGCGCAGGAGGCGAGCTTCCCCTTCGCCCTGCGATCCAAGCAGCCGTCGCACTGGTCGGTCGGAATGGCGATGTTCGTGTACTGCCACGAGTCTTCTTCGATTTCCCACGGGCCGATGGTCGTCACGGATATGCCCGTTTGGCCGACGGGAAGGCCGTGCTCCATCTGGCAGGCGACTTCGCAGCTGTGGCACCCGGAACACCATTCGTAATCTATGAGCATGCCGATGTTCTGCATGGATCCGTCCTCCCTTTCCTATTCCTCGACGAGGTAGAGCTTGCACAGGGCCGTTTTGTAGTTCGATCCGAACCCGCTTTTGCCCGGCGACCATTGGACGAGGTTGTTGATGTTGAGGTCGAACACGTCGTAGAAGGCGCCGGGGTCTCCCTCCGGCAGCCACCAAGCGTGGTCGGTGCTGCACATGCGGGGATCGATCGCGGGAGTGGCGAGCACCTTGCGCTTGGCGCGCCCGTATTGGTTCTCCACCCAAACCCAGTCGCCGTCTCGCATGCCGAGCTTTTCGAGCGTTTGGGGATTGACCTCGATAAGGGGGTCCGGATGCAGGGCGCGCATGCGCTTCACCTGGCGGTGCTCGGAATGGAACATGCTCCACGTGCGTGCGCCGGTGGTGAGCACGAGCGGGTATTCCTCCATAAGCTCGGGGGTGGAACCGGGGCCGGGCGTGGGCTCCTCGAAGTAGGGAAGCGGGTCGAGCCCGGCGTTGTGGTAGAACGTGGACCAGAGCTCGATGCGCCCGGTGGTTGTGTTGAACCCGACGGCGCCGTCCTTGCGCAGCATGCCTTTCTCGTGTCGACGGTACTCGAACGGAGGATAGGCGGGCGCTTTTTGCTGGAGCTCCTCGAAGGTCATGCCCGTGTCGTCTTCCAACAGGAACGTGAACATCTCCTCGACGGTGTCCCACGGCCAGGCTTCCGGATTGAAGCGGCGTCCGAGCTCGAGGTTGATCTCCATATCGGATTTGCATTCGCCGACAGAGGTGACCTTGTTGATGGTCTCGCCGCGCTGCGCTCCGTCTCCGAGCCTGATCCCGTTGCGCTCGGGGAAGGTTGCCGCAGGCAGGATCACGTCGGCCAGCGCCATCGCAGTGGGCGTCATGAACAGGTCGACGTAGGCGATGAAGTCGATGTCCTTGATGGCGCGGTAGAGGCGCTGCGGGTCGGCAGCCATGCAGGAGAGGAAGTTCGAGGTCTGGATCCATGCGCCGTGGATCCGATACGGTTCGCCCGTTTCAAGCTGCTCGACGATGCAGTCCGGTTGCGCCTCGGAGGCGAAGAGGGGGTATTTCTCCTGACCGATGCGCTTCTCGGCGGCGTCGGCCGGCAGCAGATCCTTGCCCCAGCCTCCGACGTATTTCAGGATCTCGGGCGGAACGATCATGCCGCCCGGCACTTCGATGTTGCCGGTGATCTCGAACAGCGTCGAGATGGCCTGGCCGGCGGGAATGGCCTCCTTGGTCATGTCGACGGCCACGCCCCATTCGAGGGTCGCCGGTTTGCTCTCGGCCAGCAGGCGGGCGGCCAGGAGTATCTTCTCCTCGGGAACCCAGGTGATGTCCGCCACGCGCTCGACCGGATACTCCTGCACCCGCTCGCGCAGCTCGTCGAACCCGTAGCACCACTTGTCGACGAAGTCGTGGTCGTAGAGATCCTCGTTGATGATGACGTTCAGCATGCCGAGCGCGAGAGCCGCGTCGGTGCCGGGGCGCACGCGCAGGTGGGCCACCGCCTTCGACGCGAGCCAGGTCACCTTGGGGTCGATGACGACGATCTTGCTTCCGCGCTTCATCAAATCGACGACCCAATGGCCGAAGAAGCCGTCCGAGTTCGACACGACGCAGTTGTTGCCCCAAACGAAGATGGTCTCCGGAATGCGGTAGTCCGGGTTGTCGTAGCGATCCGGATGCACCTGCGAGCAGTCGGGCACGAGAAACGCCCCCACGGTGCCGGCGAGCCCGATCACCCGCGGCACGTAGCAAGCGGCGCCGCTCAGGAAAAGCGAGAAATTGGGGCTCCCGAACGACCAACACAGGCGTGTGATGTAGGGGGAGATGTCGCGCCCGGTGCCTTGCATGAACAACACGGCTTCCGGCCCGTAGTCCTGCTTAATCTCTTTGAACTTCCGCTCGACGAGGTCGTATGCTTCGTCCCAGGAGATGCGCTCCCATTTGTCGGTTTGCCCGCGATAGACGGGATCTCTTTTCATAGGGTAGAGCAGTCGGTCCTCGTGGTTCGTCACCTCGGGCAGCGCAAGGCAGCGCGCGCAGAGCCTGCCTTGGTTGTAAGGGTTCTCCGGGTCGCCCTCGACCTTCACCAGCTTGTCGTTCTCGTCGGTGTAGAGCAGCACTCCGCAGCCCAGATGGCAGCCGGGGCCCGACCACGCGCTGCCGCGCGTGACCGTGAGCCCCTCATCCTCGTAGCGGAACGGCTTCTCGTGGTCGACGAACAGATAGCCTTTGTCTCCCATGCCTCCTCCTGTCTTCGTCTTGCCCTTCGGCCGTGCCTGCCGGTTGTTGCGCCGCTTCGTGCCCGGCGTGTGACTTTTTGCATAATATATATAGCAAGCACGAGTTCAGAGTACTAAGATGGAAACGAGGGAAACAACCTACCGCCGTACTGAAAGCGGAAACGGACACGCACTCAGATACTGAAACCTGACGGTTACAAAGGGGGATGCGTGGAAACAGAGGGTGTTGCGTCGCGCAGGGACCGGACGGGCGAAGACGGCTCGCTCATGGCGTGCCTGGTGTCGATAGTCGGGTTCTCCGGCTGCGTTTTGTGGGTGCAATGCGGCGCGTTCATGCCCGTATCGCCGTTCGCGGCCGTCCTCGGCTCCGAAGGCGCGCTGATCGCCCGCTTGGCTTCCCTCGTGGGTTTGGCCGCGGGCCTGGCCGCCGCCGGTGCGCAAGGGCGATTCGCGTGCCTTCGGCGGGCGAGCGGGATCGGCGGCGTCGGCTTGGCGGTCGTGCCGTTCGCGGCATGGGCAGCAGGCGCCGTTCGGGGCGAAGCGTTTCCGGCGTGCTGGTTGGTGGGCGGCGTGGCGCTCGGCTGGTCCCAGAGCGCGCTTCTGGCGTGCTGGGTTGGCTACTTCGGTTTGGCCGAGGAGCGCTACACGCGGTTGTCGGTGGCGTTTTCCGCGTGCTCGGGCACGCTGCTGTTTGCGGGCGCGTCGAACCTGTCGTCGCCGGCGTTGGGCTTGGCGGCCGTCGCGGCCGCGGTGCCGCTGTCGGCGGCGGGCGCGCTGTTCTTGGCGGGGCGGGCGCCGAAGGCGCGCAGGGACGGAGCGGAGGCTGGCCCGGCCCTCTCCTTCTTCTCGGCTCGAAGCGCGGTTTCCGCCGGGGTGCAGGCCGCGGCGTTCGGTTTCGCCGCAACGGTTCTGCTCGATCAGGGCGTGGGGGCGATCCTGGCAGGTTGCGCGAGCGGCGCCGTCGGCGCGATGCCCTGCCTCCTCGGTCGCGCTTCGGACGCGCGCGCGGGGTTCGCTGCGGCCCCGGCGCAGCGTTGGGCGCTTCCCCTGCTCGTCGTCGTTCTGCTGCTCCTTCCTCGCGGCGGGACGTTTTCGCGGCTTGCGTGTTGCTGCCTTGCCGTCGCGGCTTGGTCGTGCTGCATAGCCGACGGGCTGGTCCGTTCGGCGGCGGCCAGCGCGGAGCTTTCACTCCAGCCCGTCGGCACTGCGGCGCTTTGCCTGCTTCCGGGGCAGGTCGGGTTCCTTGCGGGCGCGGCGGCCTGCGCGGGGCTGGGCGCCTTGTCGGCGGCGAGCGGCGTCGAGACGGCTTCGGCGGTGCTGGCGGCATTGGCGGTGGGTGCGGCGGCATGGTACGGCTTCGACGACGCGACGGCGCGCGGCCGGTTGGCGGGCTTGCTGGCCCGGCGCGAAGGCGAGGCGGCCCGGAGGCGGGACGAGGAGAAGAGGGGCGCGCGGTTCGAAGCGCGCTACCGGGGTTTGATGGAGCGCCACCGGCTCTCGCCGCGCGAGCGCGAGGTGTTCGCGTTGCTGGCGCGGGGTCGCAACGCGGAGTACATCAGCGAGCGGCTGGTGATAACCCCGTCGACGGCGAAGTCGCACATCTACCACATCTACCAGAAGATGGAGATAGGCTCCCAGCAAAACCTCATCGACGCAGTGGAGGAGTACGAGCGCGGACTCTCGGACACGGCCGACGAGGCGGCTGCCGTTCACGCGCCGCCGTCCTGAGCGGACAGGGGAGGGCTCGGGGGTCGGACGAAGGGAAGGCGCGCCGCCTTGCCCTCTGAGCGAGCGGAGCGGGTCGAAAGGTCTTCGACGAGGAGAGCCGCGTGGAATCTTGAAAGCTCTCCGGCTCCGGTCAGCGCGGGCGCGAACGAGGCGCGAACGACGACGCAACGCGCGTCGCGCGCGATGCAAACTCCCGGTTTGTAGACCGTCGCGCGAAAACGCGGTAGGGTAAGCATCGTTGGACGGGCGGCCGAGAACCGGGACGAACGGGAGGGGGCACGGGCTATGGACGGGTGCGGTGCGAAGGCGTATTCGACGCGCGATGCGGAGGCCCTTGTCAGCGATGCGGCCGACGCGGTCGCGCTATGCGCCTTCGCTGTCGACGGGGCCCTGCATGGCACGGGGACGATGCTCGAGGACGGGCGGGACGTGGACGCGTCGCGCGTCTATTGCGGCGTTCTCAGCATTCTGACAAAGGCCTGGCGCGATCTCGAGAGCGCCCTCGACGAGCTAGCCGACTCGTAGCCGCACGCTCTGCCGACCGTTTGCCGCTTCCTTCGCGTATGCGGATCGCAGAGAGCGAAAGCCATCGCAAAAAACTAAACTTCTTTATTTTGAGAATAAGATTTGATACAATCTTCTTCAAATATCGATGAAGATTGGAAAAAGCCATGTCTTACGAGTCGTTGATCGCGGAATACCTCGACTTCGATATTCCTCCGTTCGTGCCGCGCGAGGATGTTGCGATCGACCTGCCGAGGCCCGCTCGGAACAATATCGTCTACACGATCATCGGGGTGCGGCGGTGCGGCAAGACGTATCTCATGTACCAGCTTATGGACGGCTTGGCGAAAAGGGGCGTGCCTCGCAACCGCCTGCTTCATTTCACCTTCGACGACGAACGCATCATGCCGTTCGGCGATCATACGCTCTCCGAGCTTCTGGACGCCTACTACAAGCTGGTGCCCGAGGCGCGGGAGGGATGCTACCTTTTCTTCGACGAGATCCAAGAGGCGCCTTATTGGACGAACTTCGTGCGCCGCGTGTCCGAACAGCATCGGGTCACCATCGTGTTGACCGGGTCGTCCTCCAAGCTGCTTTCAACCGACATCCCGACGAACTTCAGGGGCCGTTCGCTGGCCAAGGAAATGTGGCCCTTGAGCTTTCGGGAATACTGCCGTTTCAACGGCGTGGACGCGGCGGGCGTGGCCGGGGCTTATGCGGCGGAGCAGCGGGGCTTGCTGGAGCAGGCCTTCGACCGCTACCTGTTCGTAGGCGGCTTTCCGGCGGTTCAGCGTTTGGCGTTGCTCGATCGCATACAACTGTTGCAGGGGTATGCGGGGGAGATCGTGACCAAAGACGTGCTCGAGCGCTTCGGCACCACCTCGTTTCGCGTCGCCGACCGCTTCGCGCGCAACGCGTTAAGGTCGACGGGCCTCAAATTCTCGGTCAACAACCAGATCAAGGAGTTCAAGCAGGCGGGCATTCCCTCGTCGAACGCGAAGCTGTACGCCCTGCTCGACGACTTGGAGGACGCGCACCTGCTGTTCAAGGTGAGCGATTACAACCTGTCCATCAAAGACAACCCGAAGTCTTCGTACAAGGTGTATTCGGTCGATCCCGGTTTGGCGTTGGCGGTGGCCCCCGCAAGCCATCTCGACCTGGGTCAGCGGTTGGAAACGGCGGTGTTCTTGGAGTTGAAGCGGCGCTTCGGCTCCGACCGGACGAACGTCGTTGCCACGTACCAGGCTTCGAACTGTCCCGAAGTCGACTTCGTGGTGGGCGATGTGGCGCTATGCGAACAATACGAGCTCGTTCAGGTTGCGGTGCGCTCGGGCAAGGGAGATGCCGGCGGTGCGTCGCAGTTTTCCAAGAAGTACCGCAGCGAGATGGGCAACCTGGCCGCGGCCATGAAGAACGCCGGTCTCGAAACGGGGACACTGGTCACGATGACCGAGGAGGATTCCATCGCGGTGCCCGAAGGCGTGATCGAGGTCGTTCCCGCTTGGAAGTGGTTCCTCGAGCGATAGCGGATCTCGAACGTAACCGCCAGGAAGAGGGCCGGCAACGGATCGGCGCATTCGATTGCGCGCGTCGCCTGGTCATGGGATCGTTTTCGTCGCGGTGAGGAACGCGGCCGCGGCGCGCTGGCCGGTCGACCGCGGCGCGGTCGGACCGCGTTCTTTCCGCATCAACATCCCCTCTGAGCGGAAAGGCATCCCCTATGAACGAAGAGAAGAAGGGCATCGGGCTGTTCGGCCTCATCGGCCTCGTGGTCAGCTCGTGCATCGGTTCGGGCGTGTTCGCCCTCACCGGGCAGATCGGCCAGGTGGCCGCTCCCGGCAGCGCGCTCGTGGCGTGGGGCGTCGTGGGCGTGGGCTTCCTCGCGCTGGCGCTGTCGTTCGCGAACCTGGGCGCGAAGCGGGCCGATTTGCACGGCATCTTCTCGTACGCCGAAGAGGGCTTCGGCAAGTTCTCGGGCTTCATCAGCGGCTGGGGCTACTGGCTGTCGGCGTGGCTCGGCAACGTGGCGTTCGCCACCATCCTCATGTCCACGCTCGGGTTCTTCCTGCCGTACTTCCTGCTGGGCAACAACGTCGGCAGCATCGTGGTTGCCAGCGTCATCATGTGGGGCATCACGTTCCTCGTCATCCGCGGCGTGGAGAGCGCGGCGTTCCTCAACGCCATCGTCATGATAGCCAAGGTGCTGCCCATCGTGGTGTTCATCCTGTTCAGCATCGTGCTGTTCAACGCCGGCGTGTTCACGGCCGACTTCTGGGGCCAGCTTTCGGCCAACGCGGCCGCCATGGCGGGCGAGGGCGCGGACCTGGGCAGCGTGGGCGACCAGATCGTGAACTGCCTCATCATCATGATGTGGTCGTTCATCGGCATCGAGGGCGCCATGGTGGTGTCGGCCCGCGCGCGCAAGAAGAGCGAGGCGGGCAAGGCCACGGTCATCGGCCTCGTGGTGCTGTTGCTGGTGTACGTGGGCGCGTCGGTGCTGCCGTTCGGCTACATGCCCTACGCCGAGATCGGCGCGCTGGACAAGCCGGCCATGCTGTACGTGTTCGAGAGCATGGCTCCGGGTTGGGGCGGCGCGTTCATCAGCGTGGCGCTCATCGTCGCCGTGCTGGGTTCGTGGCTGTCGTTCACCATCCTGCCGTCCGAGACGACGTCGCTCATGGCCGAGCACAAGCTGCTGCCGCCCGTGTTCAGCAAGCTGAACAGGAAGGGCTCGCCGCAGATCTCGCTCATCGTGGTGGGGGCGTGCACGCAGGCGTTCATGATCACGCTGCTGTTCACCGAAGACGCTTACAACTTCGCGTTCTCCATGTGCACGGTGGCCATCGTCATCACGTGGGCGTTCGCGGCCGCCTATCAGGTGAAGTACTCCGCGCAGCATCGCGAGTGGGGGCAGATGTGCATCGGCATCGTGGCCGTGGCGTTCCAGGTGGTGGGCGTGATGTTCAACGGCTGGTCGTTTCTGCTGCTCACGTGCGTGGGCTACATACCCGGTTTCTTCTTCTACTGGCGGGCGCGCAAGGAGGCCGGCGCGAAGGCCCTCACCGTCGGCGAAAAGGCGGGCATCGGGGTTATATCGGCGCTCGGCGTGCTGTCACTGGTGCTGCTGGGCATGGGCGTCATAAGCTTCTAGGGAAGGAAACCAACATGCGCATCGCACCGTTCGGAGTCGAGGACTGGCTCAACGTGCACGAGAAGAGCGCGACCTACGATATCGCGCAGTCGACCATCGCGTCGATGACGCTCGACGAGCTCGTGGCGCTGGGCGCCGTGGATGGGCTCGTGGCGGACGCGGCCGAGGCGGCCTTCGCCCAAGACGCCGAGGCGGGCGCGGCGCAGATGAGCTTCTTCGCGCGGCTGGGCGCCGAGAAGATGAACTACGGCTGGATCGAGGGGTCGCCCGCCTTCAAGCGGGCCGCAGCCTCGCTCTACGAGCGGGTGGAGCCCGACGCCGTGCTGCAGACGAACGGCGCGACGGGCGCGAACCTGCTGGCGGTGCTGGCGCTCGTGTCGCGCGGCGACCACGTGATCGCGGAGTACCCCAGCTACCAGCAGCTTTACGACATCCCGCGCGCCCTGGGCGCCGAGGTGGACCTGTGGCGCATCCGCGAGGACCGCGCGTGGTACCCCGACATCGCCGAGCTCGAGCGTCTCGTGCGCCCCGACACGAAGCTCATCTGCCTGAACAACGCGAACAACCCCACGGGCACGTTCCTCGATCGCGCGTTCATGGAGCAGGTGGCCGACGTGGCGCGCAGCGTGGACGCCTACGTGCTGGCGGACGAGGTGTACCTGCCGCTCGTCGGCACGGAGGACTTCGCCTCCATCGTCGATTTGTACGACAAGGGGGTGGCCACGAACAGCCTGTCGAAGACGTACTCGGTGCCCGGCGCGCGCATCGGCTGGACGGCGTCGAGCCCGGCCGTCGCCGACAAGCTGCGCCCGTACCGCGACTACACCATGATCTGCTGCGGCGTGGTGAACGACGCGCTGGCCGTGCACGTGCTGGAGAACCGCGATGCCGTGCTCGCCCGAAACCGTCCCCTCGTGCTGGGCAACTTGGCCGTGACCCAGTCGTGGATCGACGCCGAGCCGCGCGTGTCGTGGGTGGCGCCGCAGGGCGTTTCCACGTCGTTCGTCAAACTGGACATCCCCGAGGACGACGAGGCGTTCTGCCTGAGGCTGCTGGAAGACGAGGGCGTGCTGCTCGTGCCGGGCAGCCGTTTCGACATGCCGGGCCACGCGCGCCTGGGCTACTGCGCTCCCGAGCCGGTGCTGCGCGCCGGCCTGGCCGGTCTCGGGCGCGCCCTGCGCCGGTTCGACTGAGAAAGGGCTCGACGCTCGGAAGAGCCCACGTCGAACGGGAGGACGGGCGTACCCGCGGATGGGAAAAGGCCCGGCGCTGCGGATTGCAGCGCCGGGCCTCCGTTATGCGGGAACCTATCGCACGAACTTGCTCAAAATGCGCACGAGCAGGCTGGGCTTGCGCGACCTCTCGTGAGAGGCGGGGGAAACCGCGATGGCCCTCGTCGTCGGCGCTTTACGCTCCGGCGCGCCTACGGCCGTCGTCACCGCCTGGACGGCGGCCTCGGCCGTCGCCTCGACGGCCGCCACGGCCGCTGCCGCCTCCTGCACGACCTCGGTTGCGGTCGCCGAAGTTTCCTCGCGCGCGGCGCGCACCCGGTTCGCGGTGCGGGCGGCCTCCTCCTCGGCTGCGGCGAGCCGGCGCTCCTGCGCCTGCTTGATGAAGTACTCCTGCGAGTCGAACAGCACGGTGTCGCCCTCGCCGTCCTTGCGCGCGAACGCGCCGAGCGGCGTGTAGCTCTTGTCGGGCAGCAGCTCGCGCAGCTTCGACGTGTCGTTCAGGCTCACGTCCAAATACCCCAGTATCTGCTCGCGCAGCTCGTCGTTCAGGATGGGCCAGGCTATCTCGATGCGCTTGTCCATGTTGCGCGTCATGAGGTCGGCGCTCGACAGGTACAGCTTCATCGTCTCGCGCGGCCCGAACCCGTAGATGCGGCTGTGCTCCAGCAAACGCCCCACGATGGACACCACGCGCACGTTCTCCGTGCAGCCCTCGAGCCCCGGCACGATGCACGAGATGCCGCGCACGAACAGCATGACGGGCACGCCCGCCTGCGAGGCCTCCACGATCTTCTCGATGACGTCCTTGTCGGTGATGGAGTTCGTTTTGAAGAACAGCCCGCACGGCTCGCCCGCCCGCGCGTGCTCGATCTGCGTGTCGATGCCCGCCAGGATCATCGGTTTGATCTGCAGCGGCGCCACCCACATGATGTCGTAGTTGTCCGACGTGTTCTCCAGCCCCATGTTGCGGAAGAACTCCACGGCGTCGCGCCCGAACGTGGCGTCGCACGTGACGAACGACAAATCGGTGTAGAGCTTGGCCGTCTTCTCGTTGTAGTTGCCGGTGCCCAGCTGGGTGATGTGCTGCAGGCCGTGGTCGGTCTGGCGCGTGATGCAGCATATCTTGGAGTGCACCTTGAAGTCGCGGAAGCCGTAGATGACGTTGCAGCCGGCCTGCTCGAAGCGCTGCGACCACTCGATGTTGTTGCTCTCGTCGAAGCGGGCGCGCAGCTCGAACAAGGCCGTGACCTCCTTGCCGTTCTCGGCGGCGGCAATGAGGGCCTCGGCCAGGTGCGACTGGCTGGCCAGCCGGTACAGCGTGATCTTGATGGAGATGACGGCTGGGTCGTGCGCGGCCTCGCGCAACAGCTGCACGAAGGCGTCCATGGTCTCGTAGGGGTAGGACAGCAGCGTCTCCTTCTCCGTCACCTGCTCGATGATGGAGCGGTTGCGGTCGAGGCACGCCGGCCACTGCGGGGAGAACGGCGGGTTCGTGAGCGCCGCGCGCTCTTTCTCGGGCAGGCGCGACGCCAGGCTGTACGTGTAGCTCATGTCCAGCGGCACCGGGGTGGCGTATATCTGGTGCGGCTTGAGGCTCAGGCGGGCCATGAGCAGCTTTCCCACGGTGCTCGAGAGAGGACGCTCGCTCTCGAGCCGCACGGGAGCCAAGCGCGAGCGTTTCTTCAGGATGCGCTTCATGTGCTCGCGGTAGTCCTCGTCGCTCTCGTCGGTGCCTTCGGTGGCGTCGAGGTCGGCGTTGCGCGTGACGCAGACGACGTTCGTGTGCTTCACCGTGTACATGGAGAATATCTCGGCCGACACCATCTCTATGGCATGCTCCAGCAGTATGAACTGCAGTCCCTTGCCCGGCAGCACGATGACGCGTTCGCATTGGCGCGGCATGGGCACCAGCCCCAGCGTCACGCCTTCGGCGCCCAGGTTCTTCGCCTTCTTCGCCTCTTTGACGGCCGTCTTGTCGGTTTTCTCGACCTTCTCCACCTTCTCGGCCTTTGCCGCGTCCTTCCGCTTCTGCTCGATCTCGTCGTTCAGGCGAACCACCACGTACAGCGCGCCGTTCTCCAGGTGGGGGAAGGGGTGGCGGGAGTTGATTATCTGCGGGGACAGGAACGGCACGACGTTGTTGTGGACATAGGACGACAGGTAGACGCGCTGCTCTTCGTCCAGCTCGTCGGGGCGCAGGTGGTGCACGCCGTGCTCTCCCAACAGGCGCCGCACCTCTTCGAAGGTGCGTTCTTGGATGGGGTACAACTCGTGGCAGCGCGCGTAGATGGCGTCCAGCTGCTCGGTCGGGGTCATGCCCGATTTCGAGTCGACGATGTGCTTCTTCACCAGCGACAGGTCGGTCAGGCTGCCCACGCGCACCATGAAGAACTCCTGCAGGTTGCTCCAGAAGATGGAGACGAAGTTCAGGCGCTCCAGCAAGGGCACCGTCTCGTCCGCGCCTTGGTCGAGCACGCGCTCGTTGAACGTGAGCCACGAGAGCTCGCGGTTCTGCAGGTAGGGGGCTGCCTTCTGAGGGGCGGCGTCCGTCGCGTCCGCAGCGTTCTCGGGGCTCGGCAGATCCTTCACAGCGTCCATGGTGCTCCCTTCGTCGTAAAACCCGCTAGCCCAGCACGCGCTCGATGAGGTAGCCCTCGCGCACGCCGTACTTGCATATCTCCAGTCTCCCGGCGCGAAAATCGCTCATGAGGGTGTCCAGTATCAGGCACCCCGGCACGAGCGTGTGGACGCGCTCCGCCGACGCCTTGAGCGCGAGGTGTGCGAACGCGCACGCGTCGGTGCGGCATAGGTCCAGTATGGCACGAATCTCGGCGGCCGTCATCGATTTCGGCCGGGCGATTTCGCCCGATACCTGGGCGTGCATCTTCGCGGCCGCGCGCACGCTGCCGCCGATGCCGTAGATCGCGTCCGCCCGGTAGGCGTCCTGGTCGGGCAGCGCGGCCAGGCGTTCGTAGAGCGCGCCCACCACGGCGTCCATCTCGTTCGGCGTGGGCAGGATGGCGCGCACGAACGAGGTGTACGACGAAAGCGATCCCTGGCCCAGGCTCACGTTGTCGTAGTCGCGCCCGCCCTCGATGCGGGTGAGCTCCGTGGAGCCGCCGCCGATGTCCACGAGCGTTCCGCGCTCGATCTCGCGGTCGCACGTGGCGCCCACGAAGCCCAGGTGCGCCTCGTCGCGCGCCGAGAGCAGGGAGATGGGCAGCTCGGTGTCGCGCCCGATGGCGGCGACGGCTTCGGCGCCGTTCGACGCGTTGCGCAGCACGGCCGTGGCGAACACGTCGACGCGCTTGCAGTCGAAGTACCGCGCGCGCTTCGCGTGGCCTTTGAGCACGCTCACCGCGCGGCGGACGCCGTCTTCGGTGAACGCGCCGTCGTCGGTCACGAAGGCGGAAAGGCCCGCCATGACCTTGTCGTTTATCAGGCTTTTGAAATCCTTGTTCGTGTACGTCTTGCGACGGTCGTCCTTGACCTCGTACACGACGAGGCGGATGGTGTTCGACCCCAGGTCTATCACGGCGTAGTTCGGCATGGCTCTTCTTGTCTGTCGGGCGGCGCGACCTTCGCAGGGCGCACCGCGCTTTTCGGTCAATAATCCCATTCTAGGGAAACCCCGCCGCGCGGCAAAGGGCGCGATGGAATCGGAGGCGATATTTTACCTGCCGTTGACGTTGCGGATCGGCCGGCATCCCGCGCGTTCGCCGTTTCGCGCGAGGGGTCGCGGGCCGCGCGGCCGAAGGATGTCGGGCGACACAAGTGAGAGGCGCCGAGGCTCACGTTCCCGTGCGAGGCTCGCAGCTCGCAGGCTTCTGCCGCCTGCTCCTTCCCCTGTCCAGCGCAGGTCGACATCGAATGCAATCTGAAGGCCGATTTCCGAGCGGAAATGACGGTAGTGTACGGATTCCGCGGCTCCAAGCCCAGCTCGGAGGAGCAAGAGCGCTTTCTGAAGGCCCCTCTCATCCATGGGCCTGATTGCCAAACCGCGTGAACAGGGAAAACGCCGCTGCCTAGTCCAAGTGCCAGAGCTTTGGCGGTACCCTACCGTGATTTCTACTCGGAAATCGGCCTTCAGATTGCATAACGGCCACGTCTCGCAGGCCGTGGCGTCGGCGAGTTCGTGAGCGTTTTCGACGGAGCGGGGCATCGGTGTCCGACAAAGCCGCCCGGCATCGGCGCGCTGCGCGCGGCGCTTCTCGTTCGGTCGCCCGGGCCCCTTGGCGGCTTGTGCTATGATGGCGGCACGGTTTCGGGAAAGGACGCCCCATGCTCGAGTCGATCGACCTCTCACGCCCGCATCTATCCAAGGAAGAGTACAAGCCGCGCCGCGACGCGCTCATGGAAGAGCTCGTGGTGCTGCAGCAGGAGGCGGTGAAGAAAGGCGTCGGCCTGGTGGTGCTGTTCGAAGGATGGAACGGCGCGGGCAAGGGCAGCCGCATATCCGACCTCATGTACAACCTGGACGCCCGCGCCACGAGCGTCTACGTCACCGAGGACCTGGACGTCGAGGCCGCCCGCGCCTTCCCGGGCGCTCGGGAAGGCGTGACGGGGTTCTACCCGGTCATGCAGGAGTTCTGGCACGCGCTCGGTCCGCGCGGCGCCATGACGTTCTACGATCGCGGCTGGTACACCGCGGCCACGCAGCACATGCTGTACACCGAGTTCGGCGCGCTCTCGCTGGGCAGCCCGCACGACGGGGAGGGCAAGGGGAAGAAGGGCGGCAAGAAGGCGGCCGCCGCCATGGAGCGGGCGCGCGACGAGCGGCACATCGACCTGCTGCGCCGCTACCTCACCTCCGCAGCCGACTTCGAGCGCCAGCTGGTGAACGACGGCTACATCGTGGTGAAGTTCTTCGTGCACGTGGGACAGGACGCCCAACGCAAGCGCCTCGAGCGCCTGCACGACGATCCGGCCACCCGCTGGCGCGTGAGCGAGGAGAAGCTGGCCAGCGCGCGGAACTACGCGCAGGCCTACCGCCTCTACGACAATCTGCTGGAGGGAAGCGACTTCTCGTACGCTCCGTGGCATTTGGTGAACGGGGAGGACAAGCGCGCGGCGAACCTGACCATCGCCGAGACCCTTGTGGCGGCCGTCAAGGGCGCGCTGGCCGCCCAGCCCGATCCCGCCGTGGCCGAGGCGGCCGCGAAGGCGCAGGCGAACTCGGCCGGGCTGCTCGACGAGGCCCCGCAGGGCGAGCGCACTCCCGAGCAGGAGCGGGCCGTGCGCGCCGCCGCCGAGCGGGAAGCCGCCGAGGCGAGCGCCCGCGCGCCGCATTCCTCGCGCTTCGCCATCGTCGACGATTTCCCCTCCCTCGACGCGGTGGACCACGGGCTCGCACTCGACCCCGATTCCTACAAGCGCGAGCTCAGGGCCGAGCAGGACCGCCTGAACCGGCTGGAGATGGAAATGTACCAGAAGCGCATCCCGCTCATGGTCATGTACGAGGGCTGGGACGCCGCGGGCAAGGGCGGCAACATCAAGCGCGTGGCCCAGGCGCTCGACGCGCGCGCCTACACGGTGTTCCCCTCGCCCGCGCCCACGAAGCCCGAGCTCCTGCATCCCCATCTGTGGCGCTACTGGACGCGCCTGCCGAAGGCGGGCCACGTGGGCATCTACGACCGCAGCTGGTACGGCCGCGTGCTCGTGGAGCGCGTGGAGGGCTTCGCCACGCCGTCCGAATGGAGCCGCGCCTACGACGAGATCAACGAGTTCGAGCGCGAGCTCGTGCGCTGGGGGGCCATCCTGCTGAAGTTCTGGGTCGACGTGAGCCCCGACGAGCAGCTGCGCCGGTTCCGCGACCGCGAGCAGGATCCGGCCAAGCAGTGGAAGATCACCGACGAGGACTGGCGCAACCGCGACAAGTTTCCGCAGTACAAAGCTGCCATCGAGGACATGTTCCGTCTCACGTCCACGACGTTCGCGCCTTGGACGGTGCTGGAAAGCGACGACAAACGTTACGCGCGCGTAAAGGCTTTGAAAATAATCAACGACGCGCTCGAAGCGCGCTTGCGCGAAAAGTGATATAGCGCTACCATGGGCGGATAAACGAAAGCAATCGTGCGCGCTCGCGTGCTTGAAAAGGGGTAGCAGGTATGGAATCTTTCTTCGGCATCGTTCCCATGTGGGCCATTTGGGTCATCGTGGCAATCATCGTGCTCATCATCGTCATATTCATCGCGAAGGGCTTCATCGACGAGATGCGGAAGAAGTAGCGCGTCTCATTGCAGCTTCGTGAAATATGAGCGTTTTCATGGCATCGCGCCCCCATTCCGGGGGCGTTTGCTTATTATGGTAACGGTCTAGGGGGCGGCGGGACCAAGCCCGTGCGCTGCCCGAGCATTCGTCCATCCGAAAGGGAGCTATGGCCGAGTATCGACAATATCCCGATCCGGCGCCGCGCGGCCGCCACGCGCAGCACGCATCCTCGCAGCCCGGCGCGAGCGAGCAGGCTCCGCGCCAGGGGGCGCATCAACAGCAACAACCGCGGCCGCAGCAGCGCACGCAGGCCCAGCGCGCGGCCCAGCCGCAGCACTCCGCGCAGCCCGCGAACGCGCAGCCCCGGCGCGCGCCGCACCAGCAGGCCGCGTCCGCAGGCGCGCCCGTCCAGCAGCACACAACCTCCCCGCAACCGCAGCGCCGCGCGGCCCAGCCGCAGCGCCAAACGCCTCCCCAAGGGCACTCCCGGCAACAGCCTCCGCAAGGATACCGTCCCGCCCAGGCAGGCGCGGCTCCGGCCGTGTACGGCGTGGCCGGCAACGGCGGCCGCGGCGGCAAGGGGAAGAACCAGGGCGGCAAGAAGAAGGGCGGCCCCTGGCGGATCGTGTTTTGGATCGCGCTCGTGGTGTTCGTGGTCGCGCTCGCGGCGCTCGGCGTCATCGCCTTCAGCTACTGGCAGGGCCAGAACGCCTACGACTCCGTGGCCCAAGAGGTGTTCGAGCCCCCCGAGGACATCGAAGGCGCGGCGCTCGCCGACATCACCGTCGACTGGGAAAAGCTCAAGGCCATCAACCCCGACACCGTGGGCTGGGTCTACATCCCCGGGACGGCGGTGAACTACCCGATCGTGCACACCACCGACGACGAGAAGTACCTCACCACCGATTTCAACGGCCAGCAGACGTGGGGTGCCACGTACGGGTCCATCTTCTTGTCGGCGGCCAACGCGGCCGACTTCTCCGATGCGAACAACATCGTGTACGGGCACCACCTGAACAACGGCTCCATGTTCGCCGCCATCACGGGCTTCGACAACGCGGACCAGTTCAACGCCCATCGCACGGCGTACGTCCTCACGCCGCAAGGCAACTTCAAGCTGCGCACGTTCTCGCTCGTGCACGTGGCGGCCGACGATCCGCTCGCCCAAACCGCGTTCGCCTCCGACGAGGAGCGCGCGGCTTACATACAGGACAAGGTGGACCGTTCGGTCGTGGCGGCGTCCAACGTGCCGTCGCCCGCCGACATCGCGCATATGTTCGCGTTCGCAACCTGCGACAACCTGCCGAGCGACGGGCGCTACGTGCTGTTCTCGTACATCGAGGAGAGCACGGTGGCGAACGTCGCGGCCGTGGGCGGCTCCGACGCCGCACTCGACCCGGAGGCTGCCGCCGCCGTGGGCGACGCTTCGAAGGAGATCGCCGCATGAGCACGTCCGTTCTGCCCGGGGAGCGCCCCGACCGCCTCGAGGAGGCCTGCGCCGTGTTCGGCGTGTACGCGCCCGGCGAGGACGTGGCCCGCATGACGTGCTTCGGCCTGCAGGCGCTGCAGCATCGCGGCCAGGAAAGCGCGGGCATCGCCGTGGGCGACGGCGAGACCATCATGGCGGCCAAGGACCTGGGCCTGGTGACCCAGGTGTTCGACGAAGCCAGCCTGGCCGCGCTCGAGGGATTCGTGGCCGTGGGCCACGCGCGCTACTCCACGAGCGGCGGCGCCGCGTCGTGGGAGGCCGCCCAGCCGCACATCTCGGCCATCGACGACGTGCTCATCGCGCTCGCGCACAACGGCACGCTCGTGAACACGGACCGGATCCGCGCGCTCCTCGAGGGCAGGGGCGTGCAGTTCCGCTCGAGCACCGACAGCGAGGTGGCCGCCAAGGCCATCGGCGAGGTCACGCAGACCACGCACCATCTGCGCAACGGCATCCGCCGCGCCATGGAGGAGCTGTCGGGGGCCTACGCCATGGTGCTGGCCAGCCCCAGCTCGCTCTACGCGTTCCGCGATCCGAACGGCATCCGGCCTTTGTGCATCGGCGAGCTTCCCGACGGTCGCGGTTGGGTGGTGTCGAGCGAGACGTGCGGTTTGGACATCGTGGGCGCCGAGTACGTGCGCGACGTGGCCCCGGGGGAGATCGTGCGCTTCAACGAGGAGGGCATGCACGCCGAGCAGGGGGTTCCGGCCGGCAAGCCGGCGGCCTGCATCTTCGAGTACGTGTACTTCGCGCGCCCCGACAGCGTGATCGACGGGCAGAGCGTCTACCAGGCCCGCCGCAACATGGGCCGCATCCTGGCCCAGGAGGCGCCGGCCGAGGCCGACCTCGTGCTGGGCGTGCCCGATTCGGGCGTGCCCCCGGCGCTGGGATACGCGCACGAAAGCGGCATCCCGTACGCCGACGGCATCGTGAAGAACCGCTACGTGGGGCGCACGTTCATCGAACCCACCCAGGCCATGCGCCAGCTGGGCATACGCCTGAAGCTCAACCCGCTGCGCTCGGTCATCGAGGGCCAGCGCCTCGTGGTCATCGACGACAGCATCGTGCGCGGCAACACGTCCAAGAAGCTCGTGCAGATGCTGCGCGACGCGGGCGCGACCGAGGTGCACCTGCGCATCGTGAGCCCCGAGGTGGGGTGGCCGTGCTTCTACGGCATCGACACCGACACGCGCGACCAGCTCATCGCGGCGAACATGACGCTCTCCGAGATGAACGAGTGGATAGGGTCGGACTCGCTGGCGTTCATCTCGCTCGAGGGCCTGCGCGCCTCCGTGCCCGACGTGCGCTGCCGTGGTTTCTGCGACGCGTGCTTCACGGGCGACTACCCGGTGGAGATTCCCGCCGCCGTGGCCAAGAAGAGCCTTCTCACCAAAAAGGATTTCGAAGACGTGTACGCCGAAGGCAGCCAGTAGGGGCCGACGATACAACAAGGAGCAAAGATGACCGAGAGAATAACCGTGAGCGCCGCCGACCAGACCGACGGTCCCGCGATGCCCAGCTGGATGGACGAGGACGCCACGACGTACGCCCAGGCCGGCGTGGACACGGCCGAGGGCGCGCGCGCCGTGGACGCCATCAAGGGCGTCGTGCACGACACGTACCGTCCCGAGGTGGTGGGCGACATCGGCGGCTTCGGCGGCCTGTTCTCCATCGCGGCCGCCAAGGACATGGACGACCCGCTGCTGGTGAGCGGCACCGACGGCGTGGGCACGAAGCTCAAGGTGGCCCAGCTGGCCGGCAAGCACGACACGGTGGGCATCGATCTGGTGGCCATGTGCGCCAACGACATCCTGGCCACCGGCGCCGAGCCGCTGTTCTTCCTCGACTACGTGGCCATCGGCAAGCTCAAGGCCGAGAACGTGGCCGAGATCGTGGCGGGCATCGGCGAGGGTTGCAAGCAGGCGGGCTGCGCGCTCATCGGCGGCGAGATGGCCGAGCACCCCGGCGTCATGGACCCGGACGACTACGACCTGTCCGGCTTCTGCGTGGGCGTGGTCGACCGCGCGAAGATGCTCGATCCCGAGAGCGTGCGCGAAGGCGACGTGCTGGTCGGCCTGGCCTCGAGCGGCCTGCACTCCAACGGCTACTCGCTGGCGCGCAAGGTGTGCGTGGAGGGCAAGACCCACTACGAACTGCGCCTCGAGCGCGAGGAGCTGGGCGGCGCCAGCCTGCAGGACGCGCTGCTCGAACCCACGCGCATCTACGTGAAGCCCGTCCGCTCCGTGCTCGCCGCCTGCCCCGGCGCCGTGCGCGCGCTCGCCCACATCACGGGCGGCGGCATCTCCGAGAACCTGGACCGCGCGCTGCCGAAGACCTGCGACGCGCAGGTCGACCTGGGCACGTGGCCGGTGCCCCCCGTTGCGAAGTTCGTGTGCGACGCCGCTCACCTCGACGAGACCGAGGCTCTCAAAACGTTCAACATGGGCCTTGGCATGGTGCTCATCGTGGATCCCGAGCGCGCGGACGAAGTCGAGGCCGCACTGGCCGAAGCGGGCGAGGCCACCTACCGCGTCGGCCGCATCGTGGCCGGCGAGGGCACCGTGACCTACGCCAACGAAGGCGAGCTGTACGGGTTCGAAGGGTAAGCGGGCGACCGTCCGCGCGATACCGATCGAGCGGACGGCTGGAAACCTGTGGCGAGCAAGCTGAACGAAGGGGATAGCGTGGACAATCTCAAGATCGGCGTGCTGCTGAGCGGCAGCGGCACGAACCTGCAGGCCATCATCGACGCGGTGCGCGACGACGGGCTGCCGGTGGACGTCGTGTGCGTGGTGTCGTCGCGCCCGGACGCCTATGGTATCGAACGGGCGCGCGCGGCGGGCATTCCGGCCGTGGCGCTCAACCGCGACGTGTACGCCGACGCCGAGGCGGCCGACGCGCGCATCGTTGACGAGCTGCGCGACGCCGGCGCCCAGTACGTGGTCATGGCGGGCTACATGCGCAAGCTCACGCCCGTCATGCTGGACGCGTTCCCCGACCGCGTGCTCAACCTGCACCCGGCGCTGCTGCCGTCGTTCAAGGGCGCGCACGCCATCGCCGACGCGTACGAGGCGGGCGTGAAGGTGACGGGCGTGACCGTGCACTTCGCCAACGAGGACTACGACAAAGGGCCCATCGTGGCCCAGCGCGCCGTCGAGGTGCGCGAGGGCGACGCGCTCGAGGACTTGGAGGCGCGCATCCACGAGGCAGAGCACGTGCTGTACCCCCAGGTGCTGCGCCTGGTCGCCGAAGGCCGCGTGAAGGTCGGCGAAGATCGCAAGGTGCACATACTGTCCTAGCATGTCCTAAAAGGGTGTCCCAAAAGGGGACAGTCCCCTTTTGGGACATTTCGACCCGTTTCGAGCAAGGAGCCCGCATCATGAACAAGGAAACGCTGCAAACCATAGTCGCCGACCTGCGGGAAGGGCGAACGCCCGCGCTATCGGTCGAGGACTTCCCCTGCTTCTCGGAGGAGGCGCTCGAGGGCAACGAGCATGTCGATCCGTCGTATCTGGACACGGTGGCGGCCGCTTTGTCGGAGGCCGACATCCCCACGTTCGAGCGCGCGCTGCGGGCCATGGACGAGGGCGATCTGGCCTGGCTCGGCTTCAAGATCGTTTACGACGCGGCCGAGGCCGTTGCCAACACCGACAACGAGGTGACGAAGAAGTACGGCGAGCAGGGTTCCGCCGACGGCGAGCCGCTCGTGTTCTTCTGCAACGACGCCAAGGAGATCGTGGCTTCGCGCGAGCCGTCGCCGCGCGACGTGTTCCAGATGAAGGACGTCACGCGCGGCCCCTCGATGCACAACGAGCAGTTCGAGGGCCTCACGTGGGCGAGCGCGCCCTTGTTCGACCAGGTGCGCGTGTGGCTGCTCGGCGCGTCCGACGCCGCGAGCGAGGTGGCGGCGCTCGCCGACCACGTGGGCTTCGCCGTGACGGTCGTGGACTACGACGAGGCGTACGTGAGCGAGGCGCGCTTCCCCCGCGCCCAGCGCATCGTGCTGCCGGGCGGCAACTTCGACGCGCTCGCCGACGTGGCATGCGCGCCGGAGGACTACGTGTGCGTGCTCACCCGCGGCCACATGTTCGACCCCGAAGGCTGCGTGTGGGCCACGGGGCACCACGCACACTACGTGGGCATGATGGGCTGCGCCGGCAAGAACGACCGCGTGCACGAGCTCGTGCTGGCCGCCGGGGCCTCCGAGGAAGATTGGGAGCGCGTCAAGCGCCCCATCGGCCTGAAGTTCGGCGCGAAGACGCCCGCCGAGCTGGCCATCGCGATCGTCGCCGAGTTGGTGGACGTGCGCTACCGTCAGCGCTACAGTGAGGAAGCGATCGAGCGCCACGAGAAGAGCCTCGGCAGGTAAGCCGATAAGCAGAGCCTGTTTCCCGTCGCCGATCGACGGGTTCGCCATAGCAGGAAAGCAACGAGAGAGGATGTAAGACCATATGAGCAATCCGAAAGTGAAGCGCGTTCTGGTGTCCGTCACGGACAAGACGGGCGTGGCGGACTTCGCCCGCGCGCTCGTGGACGAGTTCGGGGCGGAGATCATCTCCACGGGCGGCACCGCCCGCGCCCTCAAGGACGCCGGCGTGCCCGTCACGCCCATCGACGACGTGACGCAGTTCCCCGAGATGATGGACGGCCGCGTGAAGACGCTGCACCCGCGCGTGCACGGCGGCCTCTTGGCCAAGCGCGACAACGCCGACCACATGGCCCAGGCGGCCGAGCACGGCATCGAGATGATCGACATGGTGGTGGTGAACCTCTACGCCTTCGAGAAGACGGTGGAGGGCGGCGCCGACTTCGGCACCTGCATCGAGAACATCGACATCGGCGGCCCGTCCATGCTGCGCTCCGCCGCGAAGAACTTCGAGAGCGTGGCCGTGGTCACGCGTCCCGACAGCTACGACACCATCCTGGCCGAGATGCGCGCCAACGACGGCGCCACGCTGCGCGCCACGCGCGCCAAGCTCGCGCTCGACGTGTTCGAGACCACGGCCACCTACGACGGCGCCATCGCCGCGTGGATGGCCGGACAGCTGGAGGGCGAGGGCGAGGCCAAGTTCCCGGCCCGTCGCACCGTGCGCCTGTCGAAGGTGCAGGACCTGCGCTACGGCGAGAACCCGCACCAGTCCGCCGCGTTCTACCGCCGCGACGACTTCGCGCATGCCGCGCACAGCCTGGCCCACGCCAAGCAGCACCAGGGCAAGGAGCTTTCGTACAACAACTACCTCGACCTCGACGCCGCCTGGACGGCCGTGCGCGAGTTCGACGAGCCGGCCTGCGTCATCGTGAAGCACCTCACGCCCTGCGGCGTGTGCCAGGACGACGACCTGGTGGCGGCCTACCAGCGCGCCCACGCGTGCGACCCGGTGAGCGCCTACGGCGGCGTCATGGCGTTCAACCGCCCCGTGACGAGCGACGTCGTGGTGGCCATCTTCGACAACAAGCAGTTCGTGGAGGCCATCATCGCGCCCGAGTTCGCGGGCGACGCGCTTGACATGTACAGCGCCAAGAAGAACGCGCGCCTGCTGTCCACGGGCGGCGTGAACCCGGCCGGCGGGGAGGTGGAGTACCGCGCCGTCGAGGGCGGCCTGCTGTGCCAGGACTCCGACGCCGTGGCCGAGGACCCTGCCACGTTCACCGTGCCCACGAAGCGCCAGCCCACCGAGGATGAGATGGCCGAGCTGCTGTTCGCGTGGAAGGTGTGCAAGTCCATCAAGTCCAACGCCATCGCCATCACGAAGGACCACGCCACCATCGGCGTGGGCGGCGGCCAGCCGAACCGCGTGAACTCCGCGCGCATCGCCGTGGAGCAGGCGGGCGAGGCGGCCCGCGGCGCCGTGGCGGCGTCCGACGCGTTCTTCCCGTTCCGCGACGGCCTCGACGCGCTGGCCGAGGCCGGCGTGACGGCCGTCATCGAGCCGGGCGGCTCCATCCGCGACGAAGAGGTCATCGCCGCCGCCGACGAGCAGGGCATCGCCCTCGTGTTCACCGGCCATCGCCACTTCAGGCACTAGGACTCGGATCGGGGCCGCATCGGAAGTCCCGTTTCGTTGGTCGTGGGCGGCAGGGGCTCTGCCCTTGCCGCCCGACAAGGCGGGTTTCCGCGATCGCGCCGGTAAAGGCGAGCTCCTGCTCTGCCGGGCGGCAGGAGCGATCGGGCGCCGAAGGGGCTTTCGCCCCAACTCGGACGACTCGATGCCGTGCTCGCCCGATTCGCAGGATAATTCGTTTTTCTGCCGCGCATCTCGCGTGCCGGTCGGAGGCTTGTCCTTCCGAGATCGCCGTCCAATCCGCAAAATTCGTTTCAGAATGGATTTCTGCTAAAAAATGACGTTTGTGAACGAATCATCGACTCATTTTATATATATGTAAAAGTATCATTAAATATAAAGCCAGGTGAGGAAGACGTGCTTTTCACTATCCTCGCAAAAGATCGTTCACAAACGTGATTTTTCAGCAGAAACATGCGATTTCAGAAGATTTTCGTTCCGCGGGTGCGGCGCGGGGGTCGCGTCCCGAAAGCGTTTGCCCTGGGGACCGTCGCGCGCGGCGCGAACGGGCGGGCCGTGTTCGGAATCGCGGCGCATGAAGGCATTCGTTGTAGACGATGCGCCTGCGCGGGTCGCAGGCGTATCGTGCGGCGTGCAAACGCTTCGCACCCCGGGGCCGTGCTCGCCCCGTGAGCCCGGTCGCTTGTGTTTGTTCCTTGACGGAGGTGCGACGGTGGTATGGCGAAAGGCATAGCTGCTGGTGGGCTTCGGTATAGTGGCAGGCATGAAGAAATCCGAAGCGTTGAACATACTGGGGCTTTCCGACGGGGCTGCCGACGACGAGGTCAAGCGGGCCCATCGCAAGCTGGTGGTCGCCCATCACCCGGACAAGTTCGCCTTGGATTCGAAGGAGCGCGCCGAGGCCGAAGAGCTCACGAAGCGCATCAACGAGGCTCGCGACGTGCTGCTGAACCGCTCATGGACGCCCGAGTTCGACCCGCGTCGCGATCCGCGCCCCTATGCGAACAACCCCTACGCGCACCCTGGTTACGGCGCGCCCGCAGGGCGACCCTCCCCGGGCGGGCCAAGCGCGCAAGATCCGTTCGCAGGTTGGCCGTTCGGCCAGGGCCAGGCCGCGCCGGGACGGACCACCTACGTGTGGACGTCGTGGGACGGCGCGCAAACGGCCGGCGACCCCTTCGACCCCTTCGCCCCGTTCCGCGCGGCCGAGCCGCGCAAGACGCCGCGGGAGATGCTGGCCGAGGCGACGCGCGCCCTCAAGAACGAGGCGGTCGTCGTGGCCGTCAAGGCGGCGGTGCTCGTGGCGGCCGCGCTTTTGGGAACCACCGCCACGGGGCTGTTCTTCTACGTGGTGGTTTCGCTCGTCTACGGTCTTTGGAAGCGCTTGGGCAGCTGCCTCATCGGGCTCATCGTGCCCATCGCCTTGGTGGGAGCCCCCTTCGTGTTCCTCATCGCGCCGAGGCAGGGGGCCGTTACCGTGGTGCTGGCCATCGCGTTTCTCGCGGCCGTGCTGTTCGACGTGACGAACCTGCGCGACCGCGTCCGCGCCTACCGCGCGGCGAGGCGGGCTGCCGACGGCGCCCGGTAGGCAGCCGCAGGGCTTCGCCCCGCGCAACGCGACCGCCCTTACGGAGCCCACCCCTGCGCCCCGTCGGCCGAGCTGCCCCCTCCGGGTCTTCACAGGCTCGTGCTATACTAACTATTTTAGATACTGTTTGCGGGAAGGGTTCGGTTGAAGAAAGCGCTGCTGCTCGTTCTCGGCATCGTCGCGGTGTGCTTCCTCATCGCGAACGCCGATTATCTGGCGAGCTTCCTCGCCACGCTCCAGACCGGCGCGCTCGTGCCGCTCGTCGTGGCTTGCGTGCTCATGTTGGCACGGCATCTGGTGCAGGCGGCCTCTTACGACGCGGCCTTCGAGGCCGTGGGACACAAGACCGGGTTCTGGCACAACGTCATCCTCATATTCTCGCTCGTGTTCATCAACACGTTCTGCCTGTTCTCGGGCGCCACGGGCGTGGCGTTCATCATCGACGACGCGCATCGCCGAGGCTGCGACGCCGGCCAGTCCACCAGCGGGGCCATCCTCTCGCAGATCGGCTATTTCGCGGCCATCCTCGTCATCTCGGTCATCGGGTTCCTCACCATGCTCGTTTCGGGCTCCATGAACACGCTCTTCCTCATAGGCGGCCTGGCCTTGGCGGCCGTGCTGGTCGTGCTGTCCAGCCTGTTCGTGGCGGGCTACCGCAAGCCGCGCATCCTGTTCCGCGTGTTTCTGGGCGTGGAGGCGCTGGCGAACAAGCTGCTCGGCCTGTTGAAAAAGCATCTGAAGGCGGGCTGGGGGCGCAAGATGGCGACCTCGTTCGTGTCGTCGGCCGGCATCCTGGCGAAGAACCCGCAGGGTACGATGGTCACGGTGGCCTATGCCTCGTTCTCGGCCATCCTCAACATGGCCTGCCTCGTGGCCATCGGCTACGCGTTCGGCTTCGAGCACGTGACCGCGCTCGTGGCGGCGTTCGCCGTGGCGGCCATTTCGGTCATCTTGAGCCCCACGCCGCAGGGCGTGGGCGTGGTGGAGGCGGCCATCGCGGCCATCCTCACGGCGCACGGCTGCTCGCTCGCCACGGCCACGGCTATCGCGCTCGTGTACCGCGGCATCATGTTCTGGATCCCGTTCTGCATCGGCGCCGTGCTGCTGAGCCAATCCGGCTTCTTCGCCGACAAGAAGAATCCCACCGAGGAGCAGCGCCACAAGGACATCGGCTGGATAGCGGGCACGCTCGTTCTCGTGGTGGGCCTGGTGAACTTGGGGTTGGCCCTCATTCCCAAGACGTTCGAGCCGTTCACGGCGCTCACCGAGTGGATCAACATAGGGGGCCTGCTCATAGGCCCGGCGCTCATCGTGGGCAGCGTGGTTCTGGTGGTGCTGGCCGTGGGGCTCATCCTGCGCTTCCGCACGGCGTGGGCGCTCACCGTGTGCGCGCTCGTCTTGCTGGCCGGCGCCGAGTTCCTCTACGTGAACACGTGGCAGGTGGCCGTGGCCGCCGTGGTGCTGGTGGTGTGGCTCTTCTGGAAGCGCGCGGCGTTCGACCGCCCCGTGGTGCTCAAGGGCGACGCCGCCCGCATCGCGCGCGAGTTCCGCGAGAACGTGGCGCGGTTCGACCGGTGGCGCTCCGCGCGCCGCGCCGCCCGCGCCGCGCGGCCGGGCGAGGGCGACGCTGCGGATTCCAGCACCCCCGCGGACACGCACGGCGAGGAGCCGGGGGTGCGGGGCGTTTCGACCAAGGGGCGCTTCGGCATCAGCCTGAGAACCGACCGCCCGCACCGCGTCGCCGCGAAACCGGCGGATCAACCGCGCAAAACAAGTTGGGAACAGCAGGCCGAAAAGGGCGCGCTGCTCATGCGGCAGGTTGAGCGGGAGGGTATACTGGTGGGCGAAACATCTGCTAAGGAGGATCAACCGTCATGATAGTGCTCGACGAGCCGTACGTATCCGAACCCCTGATCGACTGGCTCGAGCAGTCGCAGCACCCCGTGCTGGGCAACGCCGTCGGCCGCGCGCTGGCCGAGGGCGGCCGCCGCCTCAACCTCGTGGACGAGGACGAGGCCACCCGGCGCATCGACGAAGGCGAGCGCGTGTACACGAACTCCGAGAACGCGCTGGCGTGGATCGTGGACAACACGGCCAACGCGCCGCTCGCCCGAGCCATCGACCTGTTCAAGGACAAGGCGGCCATGCGCCGCGCGCTGGCGGGGCTCGACCCCGACCTGTTCTTCAAGACGTGCTCCATCGACGAGCTGTTCAAGCTCGACTTCGGACGCTTGCCCGTGCCGTTCGTGCTCAAGCCCTCCGTGGGCTTCTGCAGCGTGGGCGTGTACGCCATCCAGGACCGCGAGGACTGGGAGCGCGCTCTGGCCGACATTCAGAAGAACGCCTCCAGCTGGCACGAGATGTATCCGGAAAGCGTCATCGGCTCGGGCTCCTTCATCTTGGAGGGCTACGTGGACGGCACCGAGTACGCCCTCGACGCCTACTTCGACGAGCAGGGCCGGGCGCATATCCTGAACGTGCTGCGCCACGACTTCGCCTCGACCGAGGACACGAGCGACCGGATGTACGTGACGAGCGCCGCCATCGTGCGCGACAACGCCCGAACGTTCGTCACGTGGCTCGACCGCGTGAACGCGCTCGTGGGCGCGCGCAACTTCCCCGTGCACGTGGAGGTGCGCGTGGACGACGGGCACGTGTGCCCCATCGAGTTCAACCCGCTGCGCTTCGCGGGGCTCGGCGGCACGGACGTGAGCTACTACGCCTACGGCTACCGCACCTACGAGGCGTTCCTCGAGGGCTCCCAGCCCGATTTCGGCGCCGCGTTCTCCGGCAAGGAGGACAAGGTTTATTCCATGTCGCTGCTGAACCCGCCGGCGGATGCCACGGGCGACGAGCGCTTCGACTACGACGCGCTGCGCGCCCGCTTCTCCCACGTGCTCGAACTGCGCCCCTTCGACGTGAAGCGCATCGGCAACTACGGCTTCCTGTTCTTGGAGACGGATGCCGAAACGGCCGACGAGCTGCGCTTCTTGCAGGGCACCGACCTCTGGGAGTTCCTCCGCTAACGGCGGGGGAGCGCGGGCTCGATCGATGGGACGAAACGGGGTGGGCCGGTGAAGCTCAGCGTGCGCAACCTGCTCATCGGGCTCGTCATCGTCATCGTGCTCGCCGTGGTGCTGCTGCGCGGCGACCAGCTGGTCGAGCTTGTCGAAACCATGAAGAAGGGCGCGGCCATCCCGCTCATCGCGGCTTTGTGCACGCAGCTGGGCAAGTACTTCGCGCAGAGCTTCGCCTACTCGTTCGCGTTCGAGGCCGTGGACGAGCGCATGGACCCGCGCTCCACGTTGCCGCTCGTGTTCGGCACGTTCTTCATGAACACCATCGCCCCCTCGCTGAACCTGGCGGGCACCACGCTCGTCGTGGACGACGCGCGGCGCCGCGGCATCGCGCCGGGGCGCGCCACGAGCGCGGCTCTGCTCATGCAGATCACCGTCGACTCGGGCTTCGCCACCATCATGCTCATCGGCTTCGCCATCCTCGCGCTCACCGTGGGGCTGTCGCCGCTGTGGTTCTTGCTGGGGCTGTTGGTTATCGCGCTGGTGAGCGTCATGGTGCTCATCCTGGTGCTGGGACGCAAGCGGCCCGCGCTCGTGCTGCGCGCCCTGCGGCCCGTCGAGCGGCTGGTGGACCGCGTCCGCGCGCGCTTCAAGAAGGCCCCGCTCGACCCGTGGGTGGAGCGCGCGGTGGGCTCGTTCTCCGACGCGGCCGGCCTCATCGCGCACAACCCGAAGGCCACGGCCAAGACGTTCGGGTGCTCCATCGTGGCCTCCCTGTGCGAGCTCGCCTGCTTCTCGCTCGTGGGCCTGGGCTTCGGCGTCACGGTGCCCGAGTCCCTCATCTGCGGCTACGTGGTGGCCACCCTGTTCGCCATGATATCCATCACGCCGCAGGGCGTGGGCGTGGTCGAGGCGGCCGTCGTGGTGGCGTTCACGTCGTTCGGCGTGTCCGGCGCGGCGGGCCTGTCCATCGCGCTCGTGTACCGCGGCATCGTGTTCTGGATGCCGTTCCTCATAGGGGCCATCCTCATCCAGACGACGAAGACGTTCAAGCACGAGGCGAAGAAGACCGTGCGCGCCTCCGGCAAGCGCGACCGCATGAGCGTCGCCGAGCGCCAGGCGAAGCGCCTGGACGAGGCCAGGGCCCAGGATGCGCGGCCCGCCGCGCCCTCGGACGTGCGGTCTGCGCGGCCCGACGAGCCCGCCCCTGCGCCCCGCGCCGCAGCGCCGCAGCGCGCCGGGAGCGCGCAGGACGGCCCGCCTGCCGGACCGCCGGCAGACCCCCCTGCCCGCGCGGGGCGGGGGAGCGCTCCCCGGACCCCTCGCAAGCCGGAAGAACCGCTCGGTCGCTGATGGCGCTTTGCCGCGGTCTCTGCACGTCGGCCCTTAAAAACAACGTCAATCAGTGGTTTACGGCGCCGAGAAGGCCCTCTTGCTATAGAATGGCGGAATGGTAGCATTTCAACCGGACGCTGGGTCCGCTTGCAGAACGGGGGACGTATGAAACGCAGAGGAATGATCGGCGCCGTGGCGGCGTTCGCGCTGGCAGGGGTTCTAGCCTGCGCGGGTTGCGGCGGCGGGCAGGGGGCTTCGCCGAACGCGGGCAAGGGATCCTCGCTCGATCCGTCGGATCCCGTGCAGGTGGAGTTGTGGACCTACTACAATGGCACGCAGCAGCAGGCGTTCGAGGATCTCGTCAAGGAGTTCAACGCGGGACGCGGCAAGGACGTGGGCGTCGTGGTCACCAGCTCCAGCCAGGGCGGCGTGAACGACCTCGCGGCCGCCGTCACGGATTCGGCCCAGGAGCTCGTGGGCTCCGCGTCCATGCCCGACGCGTTCCTCTCGTATTCCGACACCGCATCGGTCATCGACGGGCTCGGACGCGTGGCCGACCTTTCCGGGTACCTCACCGACGAGGAGAAGGCCCAGTACGTCGACGACTTCCTGGCCGAAGGCGACATCAACGGCGACGGCGGCCTCAAGGTGTTCCCGGTGGGCAAGTCCACCGAGACGCTGCAGATCAATTTGACCGATTGGCAGAAGTTCGCCGATGCCACGGGCTCTTCGCTCGACGAGCTTTCCACCATCGAGGGCGTCGCGACCGTGGCCCAGCGCTATTACGAGTGGACCGACGCGCAGACGCCGGACGTGGTGGGCGACGGTCGGCCGTTCTTCGGCCGCGACGCGATGGCGAACTACTTCGTCTGCGGCTCGCGACAGCTGGGGCACGACGTGTTCGACATCGAAAACGGCGCGTGCAAGCTCAACCTCGACCGCGTCACCATGAAAACCCTTTGGGACAACTACTACGTGCCTATGGTGCAGGGCTGGTTCTCCGCCGAGGGCAAGTTCCGCTCCGACGCCGTGAAGACGGGCGACCTCATCTGCTACGTGGGGTCGTCCTCGTCGGTGGTGTACTTCCCGAAGACCGTCACGGTCGACGACGCCACGAGCTACCCCATCGAGCTGGCCGCGCTTTCGAACCCCTCGTTCAAGAGCGGAAAGCCGTGCTCGCCGCAGCAGGGCGCCGGCTTCGTGGTGACGAAGTCCGACGAGCGCAAAGAGGCCGCTTGCGTCGAGTTCCTGAAGTGGTTCACCGACAAAGACCAGAACACGGCCTTCTCCATCAGCGCTGGGTACGTGCCCGTGAAGAAGGACGCCCTCACGCTCGACAACCTCGAGACCGCGGCCAAGGCCGTCGAGGGCACGTCGGAGAACTACCTCGTCAACCTGCCGGCCACGCTCGACACCATCGAGGCGGGCGTGTACGCCAATCCGCCGTTCAAAGGCGGCGTCGACGCGCGCGCCGTGCTGGAAAGCTCGCTTTCCGACAAAGCCGTGGCCGATCGCGCCGCCGTGGCGGCCGCCGTCGAGGACGGCGCGGCTCCGGCCGATGCCGTGGCCCCGTACCTGGAAGACGCCGTGTTCGATGCATGGCTCGCCGATTTCACCGCGCAGCTCGAAGCGGCCATCTCCTAGCGTACGTCGCCTTCGCTGGGAGGGCGAGGAAGGAAGAACGACGAGGGAATGACTCCGGCAGTCGGAAAAAAGCGAGGGCACGCTCGGCGGGGGCTGACGTTCAAGGTCCTCGTCGTGGTGCCCTTCTGCATCGCCCTCGCCATTCAGGGGCTGGTGTCCGTGGGCGTGCTCGCGCGCAGCCAGACGCTCGAGCAGATGGAAGTGGACGCCTACGACCTGTTCTCCGAGCGCGTGTCGAGCCGCGCCGGCTACCTTGAGAACGACATGATATTCCGCTGGTCGGATTTCGACGCGGTCGTCGACAGCGTGGGGTCCCGCATCGTCGACGTGCTCGCGGCGAGCGGATCCGCGAAGTTCGACGAGGCCCCCGGCTCCAGCCTGTCGCTGGACATCCTCGACGCGTCGGCCGACGACCTGCTGTCGTTCGCGCGTCGCGCCGAGGTGGACGGCCTCTACCTCGTGCTCGCCAACGCTGGAGGCGCGGCCGACGAAGGCGGTCATTCGGCCCTCTACATCCGCGATTCCAACCCCAAGGTGGAGGTGGCGAACGGGTCGGACCTGCTGCTCGCAGCCTGCCCCATCAGCGTGGCGCGCCGCCTGGGCATCGCGCTCGACAGCCAGTGGTCGGCCACGTTCCCGCTTGCCGCCGAGGGCGAGGACCAAAGCTCGTTCTACTACAAACCGCTTCGCGCGGCCCAGCAGTACCCCGACGCCGATGTGAACGACCTGGGGTATTGGGGCCATCCTGTGGACCTGGGCTGGGCGGGGACTCAGTCCGTCACGTACAGCAAGCCCATCCGGAGCGCGACGGGCGAGGTCGTGGGCGTGCTGGGTGTGGAAGTGCGGCTCGATCGCATAACCGCGTTCTTCCCGTACGGCGAGCTCGGCGCGTCGGGCGCGGGATCCTACCTGTTGGCCGTGACGGGCGAGGAGGGCGGTTTCGCGCGCGAGGGGGGCGCCTCGCCCTTGCCCGGACAGCCGCGCACCTACGACGTGCTCGCGGCCACGGGCGCGTCGCAAAGCCTTTACGTGGACGGAGGATCGTTCGCGGCCGCGCTCGACGACAAGGGACGGATGACGGTTGACGCCGCCGCCGACTCGTCGTCGAGCGCCCGGGCCGGTGCGAGCGCCGCGGAGATCAAGCTCTACAACAGCACGTCGCCGTTCGCCTCGGAGCATTGGGCCCTCGTCGGGCTCGAGCGCGAGGACGAGCTGTTCTCCGCGACCCGCCTGCTTTCCGACAGCTTGGTGAAGGTGTTCGCCGCGTCCATCGTCGTCGGCATGATCATCGCCGTGTTCACGGCCTGGGTGTCGTCGTCGCGCCTGCGCAACCTTATGAAGGAGGTGCGCGCTGCCAGCCCCGACCAGCCCATCGCGTTCACGCCCACCGGCATCGTCGAGGTTGACGAGCTGTCGGACGCCATCGAGTTCATGGGCACCGAGGTGGCTTCGGCGTCGTCGCGCCTATCGCAGGTGCTCAAGCTCTCCGACCGCTCCATCGCCGCGTTCGAGTGCAACCTCGAGACGCGAACGGCCTCGTACACCGACAGCTTCTTCGACACGATGGGCTCCGTGCTCCCTTCGGACGCCGTCCCCCGCCAGGTTGGCGGCGAAGGCGCGGCCGGCGGCACCATGCCGCTCGACGCGTTCGAGGACCTGTTCTCGTCGCTTCGACCCAATTACGAGCAGGAGGCCGAGAACCGCTGGATCGCGTCCGACCGGGACGGTCGCCGCTGGGTGCGCATCGTCTCGGTGTCGAGCTCCGACAGTCTGCGGATTTACGGGCTGGTGGAGGAGACGACCGACGAGATAGCCACGCGCCGCCGCATCGAGCACGAGCGCGACCACGACGTGCTGACGGGCCTGCTGAACCGCCGCGCGTTCGAGCAGTCCGTCACCGAGCGCCTCGCGTGCGACCCTCCTGCGTTCGGCGCCATGCTCATGCTGGACTTGGACAACCTGAAGTACATCAACGACACCTACGGCCACGATTGGGGCGACCACTACATCAAGGCCGCGGCGGACGTCGTCGAGCGCACGTTCGCGGGCGAGGGCTTCTGCGCCCGCATCTCGGGCGACGAGTTCCTCGTGTTCGTGGACCGTTGCGAGAGCGCCGAAGAGGCGACCCGGCTGTTCGACGCCTTCATGCGAGCGCTCGACTCGAGCATGCTCGAGGCGCCCGACACCACGGTGCTCAAGGTGCGCGCGTCGGTGGGCGTGGCATGCTATCCCGAAGACGCCGTCGATTTCGCCCACTTGCGCGAGTACGCGGACTTCGCCATGTACGAGGCCAAGAGCCATCGCAAAGGCGCGCTGCTGCGCTTCGATCCCAAGAGCCACGAGCAGGGGGCGTTCATCCTCAACAACAAGGAGGACCTCAACCACCTGCTGGACGAGAACCTGGTGGACTACCACTTCCAGCCCATCGTCGACGCGCGCATGGGCGAGGTCGCGGCCTACGAGGCGCTCATGCGGCCGCAGATGTCGTCCATCGCGACGCCGGACCGCGTGCTGCTGCTCGCGCGCTCGCAGTCGAAACTCTATCGGGTGGAGCACCTTACGTTCTTCGGTGCCCTGGGGGCCTTCGCGCAGCACGATTGCGCCGGCGACGCCGTGCTGTTCGTGAACAGCATAGCCACGCAGCGCCTGTCCTCCGACGACGAGGTGGAGCTGCAGGAGCGGTTCGGCCCCTTGCTCAAGCGCCTGGTCATCGAGATCACGGAAACCGAGTACAGCCGCGAGATGGCGCTGTACAAGGAGGGCCTCGCGCGGCGCTGGGGCGCGCGGCTCGCCATCGACGACTTCGGCAGCGGCTACAACGGGGAGACGTCGCTTCTCGACTACCATGTCGACTTCGTCAAGCTCGACATGGGCATCGTGCGCGACATCGACCGCATGAAGGACCATCGCGACATCGCACGGAACCTTGTGAGTTACGCGCACGACCGGGGCATCAGGGTCATCGCCGAAGGCGTCGAGACGGAAGAGGAGCTGCGTGCCGTCATCGAGCTCGACGTCGACTACATCCAGGGCTACCTGGTGGGCAAGCCCGCCGCCGCGCCGCCCGTCGTGCCCGAATCGGTGAAGAAGCTCATTCGCTCGCTGGCGGATATCCACTGATCGCGTCAAAAATGTCCCAAAAGGGGTCAGGCGCCTTTTGGGACATTTGGACGTGCGGGCGCGCTTGCGGACAGGTTCGAATCTCTGACCGTCGCCCGTTCGCGGCAACCGCGTCTATACTATGCAGGGCGGGCTGCTGCCCGACCGGCGCGATAAACTACATGAACGCTAGCTGTTCGGCACCGTGTGCCGGTTGCGCTGAACGCGAACCTCGTGATGTTATGCAAAGGAGCATTTCATGGCTTTGACGGACCTGCTGGGAATCGAGGTGGCGTCGGCGAACGACGACCGCGTGGAGGCGGTCATGCCCGTCACCCCCGACCTGCATCAACCGTTCGGCTTCCTGCACGGGGGAGCCACCATCGCGCTTCTGGAGACGGTTGCGAGCGTGGGCGCCGAGCGTCGCGCCGACTTCGACCGCGAACGTCCCTTCGGCGTGGACGTTCACGTACGGCATCGCAAAAGCGCCAAGCACGGCGTGTTGCGCGCCACGGCGGAGCTCGACCGCGAGGAGCCGTCGCGCGCGGGCGGCCGCAAGCAGTTCTGGAACGTGGCGGCCGTGGACGAGGAGGGCGACGTCGTGTCCGAGGGCGTGATCGTCACGAAGATCGTGTCGCTCGAGCGCTTGGCCGAAAAAGAACGAGAGCGCGTCGCCGCGCGGCCGGAATCGGCATAAAGCCCGCCCAACCGGGCGGCGAAGGTGCCGGGCCGGCACAAATCTTCACCATAAGTAGGCACATTTCCTGTTGCAAACGCCGCGGTTGTGCTATCATATCCGTCGCTGCAACAAGCAGCTTACGGGTTGTGGCTCAGCTTGGTAGAGCGCTGCGTTCGGGACGCAGAGGCCGCAGGTTCAAATCCTGTCAACCCGACCAGGTAACTAAAGGGATGTAACTTTCAAGGAGCATCCCTTTTTTGCATAGTGTGTGCTACTCTGACGGGGTTAGAGTGGACGGGGTGTGCGTCCCGTGCGACGCCCCGGACGACAAGCTTGGAGGAACGTATGAAAATCCTGGGTATGGGCATGCCGGAGCTGCTGATAATCCTGGCAGTCATCCTGCTGATCTTCGGGCCGAAGAACCTTCCGAAGCTCGGTGGCGCCATCGGCAAGACCGTCAAGAACCTGCGCGAGGGCATGGGCGGCGGCAAGGCCATCGAGGAAGCCGAGGACGAGGACGAGGAAGTCATCGAAGAGGTCGAGGAAGAGAAGCCGGCCCCCAAGAAGACCACGACCGCGAAGAAGACCACGGCGGCCAAGAAGAAGGCCGAATAGCGCGGCGCAAGCGAATCGGTTCGCGGTATGTGCCCACGGTTCGGCCGGGCGCATACCGCTTTTTTGTATATCGCCCGACGCCTCGTCGGGAGCAACCCACGATCCAACCTATGAAAACCGCACGCTTGGAAACCGAGCGTGCCTGCTGTATGTAATCGGACAGGTGAGACAACCATGGCGAACGACAACTTCATCCTCACGCAGGAGGGCAAGGAAAAGCTCGAGGAGGAACTGCACTACCTCGAGACGGAGAAGCGCGCCGAGATCGGCGAGCGCATCAAGGTCGCGCGCGAGTTCGGCGACATCTCGGAGAACTCCGAGTACGACGACGCGAAGAACGAGCAGGGCATGATGGAGGCGCGCATCGCCGAGATCAGCCGCATCCTCTCCGAAGCCACCGTCGTGAACACCCCGAAGCGCTCGAGCAAGGTGAACATCGGCTCTACGGTGACGGTCGACATGGGCGGCAAAGAGCGCGTGTTCACCATCGTCGGCGGCGCAGAGAGCGACGCGGCGGCGGGCAAGATCAGCAACGAGTCGCCCGTCGGTTCGGCGCTGCTGGGCCACAAGAAGGGCGACAAGGTGGAGACCACGGGGCCGACCGGCCGCGACATCTCCATGACCATCGTCAAAATCGAACATTAGGGTTCCGCCGGCCTGCCGGCCAGCGAAACCTGCCGACGCTGCGGGCCTCTGTGGCACCCCGCCTTGGCGCGCTGACGAAGGCTCACGTACCCAAGGTACGCTTCGCTTTCGCCATCACGCCAAGGCGGGGCACCACAGAGGCCCTCGCTGATTTACTACGCCAACCTGCGCGGTCATTTTCGCGCAAGGCGCGAAGGGTTCGGCCCTGACGGGCGAACCCGAATATGCGGGCTGTACGAGATTGAGGGGCACATACATGAGCGACACCACGAACACCAACCCTGACGCGAACCCCGAGGCGCAGGTCGTCGAAGACGACCCCATCGCGGTGCGCCTGGCAAAGCGCGAGGCGCTGCTGGCGGCGGGCAAGGACCCGTACGGGCATGCTTATCGCTACTCGCATCATCTGGCCGACCTGGCCGAGCAATACGCCCACCTCGAGGACGGCGCGTCCACCGAGGACGAGGTGAAGGTTGCGGGCCGTGTCATGGCCAAGCGCGACCAGGGCAAGCTGGCCTTCCTCGAGCTGCGCGACTCCACGGGCGACATCCAGCTGTTCTGCCGCATCAACGCGCTGGGCGAAGAGGCGTTTGCCGAGCTCAAGGACCTCGATGTGGGCGACTGGATCGGCGTCGAGGGCACCATGATGCGCACGAAGCGCGGACAGCTGTCCGTGTCCGTGGCCTCCTTCGAGCTGCTCAGCAAGTCGCTGCGCCCCCTGCCCGAGAAGTTCCACGGCCTGGCCGACAAGGAGACGCGCTACCGTCAGCGCTACGTCGACCTCGTCATGAACCGCGAGGTGCGCGACACGTTCGAGAAGCGCTTCAAGGTGATCTCCGCCATCCGCCGCTACATGGAGGATCACGGCTACTACGAGGTGGAGACGCCCATCCTGCATCCCATCCTCGGCGGCGCGAACGCGCGTCCCTTCGTCACGCACCACAACGCGCTGGACAAGGACTTCTACCTGCGCATCGCCACCGAGCTGCACCTCAAGCGCCTGCTGGTGGGCGGCTTCGAGAAGGTGTTCGAGATCGGGCGCCAGTTCCGCAACGAGGGCATGGACCCGTACCACAACCCCGAGTTCACCACGATGGAATTCTACCAGGCGTTCAGCGACCTCGAGGGCATGATGGAGCTCACGCAGGGCGTCATCCAGGCGGCCGCGCTCGCCTCCTGCGGCACGACGCAGGTGGAGTACCAGGGCGAACAGGTGGATCTGGGAGGCACGTGGCGCCGCGCCACCATGATCGAGCTGGCCAGCGAAGGAGCCGGCGAGGACGTCAGCTTTCAGCGCACGCGCGACGAGCTCGTCGAAATCCTCGAGCGCAACGGTGGCCATGCCGAGGACGCATGGGGCAAGGGCAAGCTCATCGCCGAGATCTTCGAGGCCGTGGCCGAGGAGAAGCTCATCCAGCCCACGTTCGTCACCGAGCACCCGATCGAGGTGTCGCCGCTGGCCAAGAAGAAGGCGGGCGACCCGAACCTCACCGAGCGCTTCGAGCTGTTCATCTGCGGCCACGAGTACGCCAACGCCTTCGGCGAGCTGAACGACCCGGTCGACCAGGCCGAGCGCTTCCGCGCGCAGGTTGAGGCGAAGGACCTTGGCGACGACGAGGCCATGGGCTACGACGACGATTACGTGCGCGCGCTGGAGTACGGCATGCCGCCGGCGGGCGGCTGCGGCATCGGCATCGACCGCTTGGTCATGCTGCTCACCGACGCCCCGTCCATCCGCGACGTGCTGCTGTTTCCCCACATGAGGGACGAGGCTCCGGCTGGCGGGCGCCCGCGCACCGCTTCGCCGGTCGCAGCCGAGGCGGCTCCCGCTTCGGTGGCCGCACCCATCGACTTCTCGAAGGTGGTCGTCGAGCCGCTGTTCGAGGACGAGGTGGACTTCGACACCTTCAGCAAGTCGGACTTCCGCGCCGTGAAGGTGAAGGAGTGCGTCGCCGTTCCCAAGAGCAAGAAGCTTCTGCAGTTCACGCTCGACGACGGCACGGGCGCCGACCGCGTCATCCTGTCCGGCATCCACGCCTACTACGAGCCGGAGGACCTGGTGGGCCACACGCTCATCGCCATCACGAACCTGCCGCCGCGCAAGATGATGGGCGTCGACTCGTGCGGCATGCTGCTTTCGGCCATCCACGAGGAGGAGGGCGAGAACGGCGAGCCCGAGGAGCGCCTCAACCTCCTGATGGTGGACGACCGCATTCCCGCCGGCGCCAAACTGTACTAGGGCGTCGAGGGGCAAACGAATTCGAACGGGGCCGCCGCCCCGCAAGCTGCTGCGCGGCCCGCGGTCGGTCGCCTATACCGATAATTTTTGTTGTCCATTTGTTGCATATGCTGTTTTAACCTTCGATGGATGGTGAGTTGCACAAGGCCTTTGCGGCTTTTTCGCCGATTTGTGAAGGAGAAGATCAGCATGAGAAACAGGTTGTTGGGCGTTGCGGTTTCGGTTGCGCTTTGCGCGGGGCTCTGCCCCGCACCCGCACTCGCCGCCGAAGCCTCCGCGTTCGACCGCGTGGTCGAACGGTTCGCCGCAAAGGACAGCGCGGCCTTGCAGCGCGTGGACCAGGCGAGCGGCAACATGTCGGCTCTGTTCGATAAGAGCGTGTTCTCATCGGGCATCATGCCGTTTGCAAACGGAGGGGCTTTCCCGGAGAAGTTCGATTTGCGGGACGGAGACAGCAACGGCTTCGGCGAAAGCCTCGTAACGCCGGTTAAGCTGCAAAACCCTTGGAGCACCTGCTGGAGCTTCGGTACGGCGAACGCGGCGGAATCGAGCATCATAGCGGAGTCCGGCTACTACACTGCGGAGAATCTGGATTTGTCGGAGCTTCAGGTGGGTTGGTTCGCCGTCACCGCGCTGCCCGACGACGACGAGTTCTATCCCGCGCAAAGAGGCGAGGGGCGCCATTGGGTTTCGACCACGACGGGGGAGAGCATCGACGACGCCATCGGCAGCTACCGTTTGGACGCGGGCGGCTCCGCCGCCTTGGCGACGTCGGTTTTAGCCAGCGGAACCGGCCCCCTTCTTGAAGAGTACGCGCCCTACAAGGGCAAAGGGGAAATCAAGCAGCCCATGGGGTCGGACAAGTGGTGCTACAGCCCCCAAGACGACTGGTCGCTCGACGACGAAGACCGCTACGCGTACACCTTCGAACTCGAGAACACCTTCGTTCTGCCCGACTCCGCCAACGCGAACCCGGAAGGCGTCGAAGCCATCAAAGGCGAGCTGACGGCAGGGCGCGCGACGACGGCGGCCATCTACGCCGACATGTCGGTGCCGGGGCAGGCGGGCCCCTCCACCTACATCAATCCAGCCTCTTGGGCCCACTACACCTGCGACGAGAATACCGGCATCACCCACTTGGTCAGCATCGTGGGCTGGGACAACGCTTACAGCAGGTACTTGTTCGAGCCCGGCCTTACCACCGACGAGGGCGAGCTTGACGCGCAGTACTTCGTAGACGGAGACGTGACGAAGGAGCTAAACGAACAAGGGCGGGCAATAGCCGACGCCTCCAACCGCATCCCCAGTGTTGACGGCGCATGGATTGTGAAGAACAGTTGGGGGTCGGCCGAGGAGGACTCGCCCAACTGGGGAGATTGGGGCATCGACGGCAGCGGTTACTTCTATCTGTCCTACTGCGACAAAAGCATCTGCATGGTGGAAACGTTCGATTTCGACATAACGGCGAGCGAAGCGGAGATAGAATCCATCATCATCGACCAGCACGACTTCATGACCACCTCCGGATACAACGACATGTTCGCTTCGGAGATAGGCGTCGACGACGTTGCCATGGCGAACGTGTTCACGGCATCTTCCGATCAGATGCTTCGCGCGGTGGGCGTTGCAACCGGCACTCCCGGCACGACGGTTGAGGTGCAGGTCTACCGCTTGAACGAGGGGTTTGAAAGTCCCGTCGACGGCACGCCCGTTTTGGACGTTCCCGAAACTGCGACGTTCGAATACGGCGGGTATCACCGCATAGAGCTCAGGGAGTTCGGCGTGGACGATGACGACTTCGTCATGGAGGAGGGCCAGCCGTATTCCGTCGTGGTCACGCAGCGAGCGGGAGGCGAGGGCGGCAGCTCCTATATGCAAGCAGGCATGGGGAACTCCCTGAACAATCCCTCGCCGGCCTTCTCTCCGTCCGTGGCGGGAGCTGCCAGCTATTCGGTGGGCATCGTCAATCCCGGCGAAAGCTATGCGGGCGCGCGCCGCGGTGCGAACGACGATTACGAATGGGAGGATTGGTCCGACGTCGTCCGATCGATCGAGGCCAGCAGCGAGGGCAAAGTCGAATACGACAACTTCTCCATCAAGGCGTACTCCGACCCCGTGACCATCGAAGAGCCGACGGTGCCCGAAGAGCCAACGGTTCCCGTTGCTCCCGAGGGCCCCGATGGGCCCGCCAACTCCGACGCATCCGCTTCGGACGCGTCCGCGCTCGCTAAAACGGGTGATAGGGCACAGCCCGGTCTTCCGATCTTCCTGATCGAGTTTTCCGCGCTCGGTGCCCTCGCGGCTTTTGCGGCGATGCGCAGAACGGGCAGGTGCCAACGCTGAGCGGCCATGGGCTGTCAACCTGCAAAATCGCAGCTTGGTAGCCCGCAGGCTTCTACTCGGCGATCGATTTCTGGGCGGGCAGCACAAAGACTATCTCGACGGCGCATTCTCCGCCGCCCGGGCGCAACGTCGCTCGGGCGGTTTTTTTCGCGCACGTTTCAAACACTCGTCAAAAGTGAGCACTTTTGGAGGCATCCGGGGGCACGGGGGCGTGTCGGCGAGGGTCGTGATAGGATGGATTGGTCATGACCGCCTGCGCTTGTGGAGCGGACGTGTACGCGGCTATATGCTGTATTGGCACTCTCATAAGAGGAGTGCTAAAATGGCACGGAACCATACGATAGACTCTGCGAGAATAGAGGCTAGCATGTCATTTGAGAAGTTCACCGACAAGGCGCGCAAGGTGCTCGTCCTGGCACAGGACGAAGCCCGCTCGCTTCATCAGCCCTACGTGGGCACCGAGCATATCCTGCTCGGCCTTATACAAGAGAAGGACGGCCTGGCGGCCCAGGCCCTCGACCGCCTGAACGTGAAGTACGACGGAGTCGTGCAGGCCATCCGCCAAGTGGTGGCCATCGACGAGGACACCGACGTGTCCGGGCACCTGTCCTTCACCCCGCGCGTCAAGCGCGTGCTGGAGAACTCCCTGCGCGAGGCCATGCAGATGGGCCAATCCTACATATCCACCGAGCATTTGCTGCTGGGCATCGTGCGCGAGGGCGACGGCACGGCGCTCGAGGTGCTCACGCGCCTGGGCGTGTCCGGCGACGACGTGCGCAGCGCGCTGAACGACCTGGTGGGCCAGAGCCCCGTGTACGCCGGCCGCAACGCGTTCGACCCCCAGGGCAACGCGTCGGACAGCGTGCTGAAGGAGTTCGGCACCGACCTCACGAAGAAGGCGCGCGACGGCAAGCTCGACCCGGTCATCGGCCGCGCGGGCGAGATCGAGCGCGTCATGCAGGTGCTCTCCCGCCGCCAGAAGAACAACCCGCTGCTCATCGGCGAGCCCGGCGTGGGCAAGACGGCCGTGGCCGAAGGCCTGGCGCAGCTCATCGTGTCGAACCAGGTGCCGGACATCCTGCGCGACAAGCGTCTGTTCACGCTCGACGTGTCCGCGCTCGTGGCGGGCTCGAAGTACCGCGGCGAGTTCGAGGAGCGCTTGAAGAAGTGCATCAAGGAGGTCATGGACGCGGGCGACATCATCCTGTTCATCGACGAGATGCACACGCTCATCGGCGCGGGCTCGGCCGAGGGCTCCATCGACGCCGCCGCCATCCTGAAGCCGCCGCTGTCCCGCGGCGAGATCCAGGTCATCGGCGCCACCACCATCGACGAGTACCGCAAGCACCTGGAGAAGGACTCCGCGCTCGAGCGTCGCTTCCAGCCCATCACCGTGGGCGAGCCGAACGAGGAGCAGGCGCTGCGCATCATGGAGGGCCTGCGCGACCGCTACGAGGCGCACCACCAGGTGCACTTCACCGACGAGGCGCTGCAGGCGGCCGTGACGCTGGCCGATCGCTACATCCAGGACCGCTACCTGCCCGACAAGGCCATCGACGTGCTCGACGAGGCCGGCGCCCGCATGCGCATCCGCAACATGACGTTGCCGAAGGAGTTGCGCGAGCTGGACGAGGAGCTGCGCAAGCTCCGCGGCGAGAAGGACAGCGCCATCGCGGCGCAGGACTTCGAGCGCGCCGCCCAGCTGCGCGACGAGGAGGCCAAGCTCAAGGAGAAGCGGCAGCAGGCCGAGAAGGACTGGGAGGAGAACGCCCAGAAGACCATCCAGCAGGTCACGGTGGAGGACATCGCCGACGTGGTGTCCATGACCACGGGCGTGCCCGTGAGCAACCTCACCGAGGCCGAGACCGAGAAGCTGCTGCGCATGGAAAGCGTGCTGCACGAGCGCGTGATCGGCCAGGAAGAGGCCGTCACGGCGCTGTCGAAGGCCATCCGCCGCTCGCGTTCGGGGCTCAAGGACCCGAAGCGCCCCGCCGGCTCGTTCATCTTCCTGGGCCCCTCGGGCGTGGGCAAGACGGAGCTGTCGAAGGCGCTGGCCGAGTTCCTGTTCAACTCCGAGGACGCGCTGCTTTCGTTCGATATGTCGGAGTACATGGAGAAGCACAGTGTGTCGCGCCTCGTGGGCTCGCCCCCGGGCTACGTGGGCTTCGACGAGGGCGGCCAGCTGACGAAGGCCGTGCGCCAGCGCCCCTACTCGGTCGTGCTGTTCGACGAGATCGAGAAGGCGCACCCCGACGTGTTCAACATCCTGCTCCAGATCCTGGAGGAGGGCCGCTTGACGGACGCGCAGGGCCGCACGGTCGACTTCCGCAACACGGTCATCATCATGACGTCGAACGTGGGAGCGCGCGAGATCGCGCAACCCACCACGCTGGGCTTCTCCACTGAGGAGCACGCGGGCCTCTCCGACAAGGAGATCAAGAGCCGCGTCATGTCCGAGATGAAGAAGCTGTTCAGGCCCGAGTTCCTGAACCGCATCGACGAGATCATCGTGTTCAAGAGCCTGAACGACGAGCAGATCGCCGAGATCGTGAAGCTCATGGTGGCCGATTTGCGCGAGCGTCTGATCGCGCAGAACATGTCCATCAACCTGACCGACGCTGCGTGCAAGCTCGTGGCGAAGGAGGGCACCGACGCCACGTTCGGCGCGCGCCCGTTGCGTCGCGCCATCCAGCGTTTGCTGGAGGACCCGCTGTCCGAGGAGATCCTCGAGGGCAAGTGGGCCAGCGGCTCCATCATCGACGTGGACGCGGTGGACGGCGAGCTGGTGTTCACCCAGGGTTCGGGGGCTATCCCGGAGCCTCGGAAACGCGACAGCATAGCACGGGACGCCGAACTGCTGCTGACGAACTACGACTTGGGCCATGCCGGCGTGAGCAGCGGCGGCTCCATGTCGGGCGGCGCGTCCGACTAGCTTCGCCTCTTTGATCGCCCCTGCTCCTTGGGTTGGGAACCGAAGCCCGAGGAGCAGGGGTTTCTTATGCCCTGAGCTCACATTTGTCGTATACTGGGCACGTCGCAAGCCGACCGAAGGGCAGCCGTGCCGGCGCGCGAGGGCGGGGCGCGCTGCGGGAGGCGCAGCGGACAACCGATTCCAGGAGGTTCCATGTTCGGAGACAACCTCGATCGCATCGTGAAAAGCATCGAGAAGAACTACGAGGCCGACGAGATATTCTTCACGAAGCCCGGACGGCGGTTTCCCAGCCGCTCGGCCGTGAAGAGCGTGATCAAAGACTTGCGCCGGGTGCTGTTCCCGGGTTACTTCGGCGAGGAGATGCTGACGCCGTCCACCAGCCCGGAGTACTTCATCGGCGAGACGCTCATCCAGATCGAGCGGGTGCTGCGCGAGCAGATCGTCCTCGCCATGACGTACACCTCCGACGATCGCGAAGCCGCGGAGGCCGATCCGGCGCGCCACCTGTGCGGCGGCACCACGCCCGAGCACATCTGCGAGCGCGCCTCGGAAGTGTGCACGGTGTTCTTCGACGAGCTTCCCAGCATACAGCGGGTGCTGCTCACCGACGTGCAGGCTCTGTACGACGGCGATCCGGCGGCCGGGTCGAAGGAGGAGGTCATCTTCTCGTACCCCGGCCTGTACGCCATCTACGTGTACCGCATCGCGCACGTGCTCTACGAGCAGAACGTGCCCATCATCCCGCGCATCATGACCGAGCTGGCGCACAGCGGCACGGGCATCGACATCGGCGCCGGCGCCCAGATCGGCGAGTACTTCTTCATCGATCACGGTACGGGCGTGGTCATCGGCGAGACCACCGTCATCGGCGACCACGTGAAGCTGTACCAGGGCGTCACGCTGGGCGCCCTGTCCACGCGCGGCGGGCAGCGGCTTGCCGGGGTGAAGCGCCATCCCACCATCGAGGACGACGTGACCATCTACTCCAACGCCTCGGTTCTGGGCGGGGAAACGGTGATCGGGGCCGGGTCGGTCATCGCGGGTTCGGCGTTCGTCACCTCGTCGGTGCCGCCCCACTCCCGCGTGTCGTTGAAGGCGCAGGAGATCAGCGTCCGCCAGCCGGACGAGCGGGACTAGGGCCCTTCGGAGGCTTCCGAGGGGCGCGCGGCAATGGAAGAGCGACAAAAGGCGGGAAGAGGGATCTTGATGACACAGACAATAGACCCGGTGTTCTCATCGGCGGTGCTGCGGGCACCGGAGCTCGCGGAGGACGCCCTCGACATCGACACGCTGGCGCAGTCTTTGCACGGACTGAAGGGCGAGGTCGACAAGAACCCCCGGACGGCGGCCATCATCTTGGCGGGAGGCACGGGGGAGCGCTTCGGCAAGGAGGGCGGCAAGCAGCTGGTGGAGATAGCCGGCAAGCCCATCCTCACGTGGTCGGCCGAGGCGTTCGACGCGGTGGGCGACATCGGCCTCATCGTCATCGTGTGCCCCGACGAACGCTGCGACGAGTACCTCAAGAAGGCCATCGATCCGTTCCCATTCGTCACGCCCGTCGTGGTTGCGCCTTCGGGCCCCAGCCGGCAGGAGTCGGCGTTCTCGGGGCTCGAGTTCGTGCCGGACGAGTACGACTACGTCATCCTGCACGACGGCGCCCGGCCGCTCATCTCGCCCGAGCTCATCGGCCACGCCATCGCCACGCTCAAGGGCAACATCGACTGCGACGGCGCCGTGGTGGCCCATCCGGCCGTGGACACGCTCAAGGTGGTGGAGAACGGCGTGATCGTGGGCACCCCCGACCGCCGCGTGTTCTGGAACGCCCAAACGCCGCAGGTGTTCCGTGCCGGCATCTACCGTCGCGCGCACGCCTCGGCGCTCTCGGACGGCTTCGTGGGCACGGACGACTCGTCGCTCATCGAGCGGCTGGGCGGTCGCGTGCTCGTGGTCGAGGGCAAGCGCGACAACATCAAGCTCACCGTGCCCGAGGACTACCTCATGCTGGCCGCCGCCGTGCGTGCCATCTACCTGAAGGACCTCGAGCAGTGAGCGGCTCGTTCGATCCCGCCGGCCTGCGCATCGGGCAGGGCTATGACGTGCACGCGTTCGCCGAGGGGCGCAAGCTCATCCTGGGCGGGGTGGACATTCCCCATGCGCGCGGCCTGCTGGGCCATTCCGACGCCGACGTGCTGGCGCACGCCGTGTCCGACGCGCTGCTCGGCGCCATCCGCGGCGGCGACATCGGCAAGCTTTTCCCCGACACCGACCCCGCCTACGAAGGCGCCGACTCGCTCAAGCTGCTGGCCGCCGTGGCGGCCAAGGTGCGCGAGGAGGGCTACCGCATCCTCGACGTCGATTCCGTCATCGCCGCACAGGCCCCCAAGCTCTCGCCGCACCGCGACGCCATGCGCGCGAACCTGGCCGCCGCCATGGGCGTTTCCGCGGACAACGTGGGCGTGAAGGCCACCACCACCGAGCACCTGGGGTTCGAGGGCCGCGAGGAGGGCATCTCCGCCACGGCCGTGTGCCTGCTGTGCCGAGGCAAGTAGCACCGACCCGGCCCGAGAGGGCCGAAGGGTCGGCGCTCATGTGCTACAATCTACGGTCGAAACGCATCGTCGCGCGAGCGCGGCGCAAGGGCTAAGCAGGATTCGAGGACGCCATGATAAGGCTCTACAACACCAAGACGCGCAGCAAGGTCGACTTCGAGACGAAGGAACGCGGCAAGGTGGGCATGTACGTGTGCGGCCCCACCGTGTACAACTACATCCACATCGGCAACGCGCGCACGTTCATCTCGTTCGACGTCATCCGCCGCTACCTCATGTGGCGCGGCTTCGACGTGACGTTCGTGCAGAACGTCACCGACGTGGACGACAAGATCATCGGCAAGGCGAACGAAGAGGGCCGCAGCGCGGCCGAGGTGGCCGCCGAGTACACCGAGGCGTTCATCGAAGACATGCATGCGGCCGGGGTGCTCGACCCCGACATCCGCCCGAAGGCCACGGAGGAAATACCTTCCATGATCGAGCTCATCCAGGAGCTCGTCGACGGCGGGCACGCCTACGAGGTGGACGGCGACGTGTACTTCAGCGTGCGCTCGTTTCCCGCGTACGGCGAGCTCTCGGGCCGCAACATCGACGAGATGGAGTGCGGGCATCGCGAGCTGCGCGCCGACGGCAAGGGCATCGAGGACCGCAAGCGCGACCCGCTCGACTTCGCGCTGTGGAAGGCCGCCAAGCCCGGCGAGCCGGCGTGGGAATCGCCCTGGGGCCAGGGACGTCCCGGCTGGCACATCGAGTGCTCGGCCATGTCGCGCAAGTACCTGGGCCTGCCGTTCGACATCCACGGCGGCGGCGGCGATCTGGTGTTCCCGCACCATGAGAACGAGCGCGCCCAGAGCGAGGCCGCCTGCGGCTGCACGTTCGCGAACTACTGGATGCACGGGGGCATGCTGCAGATCAATTCCGAGAAGATGAGCAAGTCGCTGGGCAACTTCAAGCTGCTGCGCGACGTGCTGAAGACCACCGATCCGGCCGTGCTGCGCTTCCTCATGCTGCAGACGCACTACCGCAGCCCGCTCGATTTCTCCGAGGACCGCCTGGCCGAGGCGGGCGCCGCGCTCGGACGCATCAAGAACGCCGTGAAGAACCTGGACTGGCTGCTGGAGAACGCCCAGGACATCCCCTCGCCGCTCGATCTGCGTGCGTTCATGGACCGCACGCGCGAGGCCAAGATGGCGTTCATCCTGGCCATGGACGACGACTTCAACACGTGCAAGGCGCTCGGTGCGGTGTTCGACTTCATCGCCGACGTGAACGCCCAGACGGCGGGCAAGACGCTTTCCCTGTCCGACGTGCCGCCCGTGCGCGACGCGCGCGACTTGGTGGTGGACTTGCTGGGCGTGTTCGGCGTCGACGTGGTCGCCGGCGAAGCGGCTGCGGAGGGCGAGGGCGAAGGGTACCCGCCCGAGGTCGTGGCGCTGGCCGCCGAGGTGGCCGGCTACGACGGGGCGAGCGCGTCCGAGGCTGTGGACGCCCTGCTGGCTGCCCGCACCGAAGCCCGCGCCGCCAAGGACTGGGCCCGTGCCGACGCCGTGCGCGACGGCCTCGGCGCCCTGGGCTTCGTGATCGAGGACACCCCGCAGGGGGCCCGCGTCAGCTACGAGGGTTAGCGGACTCGAATCCCGTTTGGGATGGGTGCGGGTTTTCGAAGGGGCTGCGTCAAAAGTCCCTGTTGAGAGAGGGCTGGAACCCGTTGCGGGCTCCAGCCCTTTTGCCCTCGGAGGCGAAACGCGTGCGGGTTCTACGCCGCAACCGCAGGTATGGGTGGGCTTCGTGCGCGAAATCGACCTGGGGAGTCACAAAAATCCCCTGTGAAGCCCATCGGGCGCGCGCAAGCGAGAATTTCGTGCTTGTTAGGGAATGCCTGCTCAGTGGATCGGGTCGACGGGCGAGCGTGTCGAGGGTCTCCTGATCTCCGCTTTCGACCGGCAAAACCGGCTGAGATCGCTTCACGGGGGGGGGGGGTGTTTCTATAGTTTTGTCAACTCATCTTTTCACGCTTTCCTAGAGAAGCAGGGCATGCTACCGCCAGCCCTGGGATAGGGCCTATTG